>NZ_JBVIZH010000002.1:0-1565657 GCF_055591765.1 Streptomyces sp. NPDC041205
TTGGCACGCTGTTGAGTTCTCAAGGAACGGACGCTTCCTTTGTACTCACCCGCAGAACATTCTCTGGGGCTTTCCTCCGGGCGCTTCCCTTCGGTATTTCTTTTGTTCTTGCGTTTCCGACTCTATCAGATCTTTCCGGCTTCCCGTTCCGACCCGATTTCCTCGGTGCTTTCCAGGTATTCGCTTTCGCGTTTCCCTTTCCGGCGGCTCCGACTTTATCAGAGATTCTGAGTCGGAATTTCCGCCCCGTCCGAGTCGGCCTCCGGCACAACCGTGCGCGGCGCTTCCCCCTCTGGCGGAGCCGTAAACGTACTGGAGCGGGGCGCCCCGATGCAAATCGAGGCGCCCCGCTCCGGGAGGCCGCTGGTCGGACCGGTCGAGTGACCGTCAGACCTCGACGACGACCGGCAGGATCATCGGGCGGCGGCGGTAGTTGTCCGACACCCACTTGCCCAGCGTGCGGCGGATGAGCTGCTGCAGTTGGTGGGGTTCGACGACGCCGTCCTGGGCCGACTTCTCCAGGACTTCCTGGACCTTCGGGATGACGGCGTTGAACGCCGAGTCCTCGATGCCGGAACCCCGGGCCTGGACGTGCGGGCCGCCGGTGATCTTCCCGGTCGAGGAGTCCACCACCACGAAGACCGAGATGATGCCCTCGTCCCCGAGGATCTTGCGGTCCTTGAGGGCGGGCTCGCCCACATCGCCGACGGAGAGCCCGTCGACGTACACGTACCCCGCCTGGACCTTGCCGACGATCTTGGCCTTGCCCGCGACGAGGTCGACCACGACGCCGTCCTCGGCGATGACGATGCGGTCGTGCGGGACGCCGGTGAGGGCGCCCAGCTCGGCGTTGGCGCGCAGGTGGCGCCATTCGCCGTGGACCGGCATCAGGTTCTTCGGCTTGCAGATGTTGTAGAAGTACAGCAGCTCGCCGGCCGAGGCGTGGCCCGAGACGTGCACCTTGGCGTTGCCCTTGTGGACGACGTTGGCGCCCCAGCGGGTCAGGCCGTTGATGACGCGGTAGACCGCGTTCTCGTTGCCCGGGATGAGCGACGACGCCAGGATCACCGTGTCGCCCGAGACGATGCGGATCTGGCGGATCTGGTGGTCCCGGTTGGCCATGCGGGACAGCGCGGCCATCGGCTCGCCCTGGGAACCCGTGCAGACCAGGACGACCTCGTGGTCCGGCAGGTCGTCGAGGGTCTTGACGTCGACGACCAGGCCCGGCGGGACCTTCAGATAGCCGAGGTCGCGGGCGATGCCCATGTTGCGGACCATGGAGCGGCCGACGAAGGCGACCCGGCGGCCGTACTCGTGGGCCGCGTCGAGGATCTGCTGGATGCGGTGCACATGGCTGGCGAAGCTGGCCACGATGATCCGCTTGCGGGCGCCCGCGAAGACCTGACGGAGCACGTTGGAGATGTCGCGCTCCGGCGGGACGAAGCCCGGGACCTCGGCGTTCGTCGAGTCGGAGAGAAGAAGGTCGATGCCCTCCTCGCTCAGACGCGCGAAAGCGTGCAGGTCGGTGAGGCGACGGTCCAGCGGGAGCTGGTCCATCTTGAAGTCGCCGGTGTGCACCACCATGCCCGCGGGCGTGCGGATGGCGACCGCGAGCGCGTCCGGGATGGAGTGGTTGACCGCGACGAACTCGCAGTCGAAGGGACCGACGCGCTCGCGGTGCCCCTCGGCGACCTCGAGCGTGTAGGGCCGGATGCGGTGCTCCTGGAGCTTGGCCTCGATCAGGGCGAGGGTCAGCTTGGAGCCGATCAGCGGGATGTCCGGCTTCTCGCGCAGGAGATAGGGGACACCGCCGATGTGGTCCTCGTGGCCGTGCGTGAGGACGATGCCCTCGATGTCGTCGAGGCGATCCCGGATGGACGTGAAGTCCGGCAGGATCAGGTCGATTCCGGGCTGCTCCTCCTCGGGGAAGAGCACTCCGCAGTCGACGATCAGGAGACGCCCGTCGTACTCGAAGACGGTCATGTTGCGGCCGATCTCGCCGAGGCCGCCCAGCGGGGTGACCCGCAGGCCGCCCTTCGGGAGCTTCGGCGGGGCGCCGAGTTCAGGATGCGGATGACTCAAAAGACTCTCCTCACCACACACGCCACGTACCTCCGGGGCACGTGGCGCGCATGACGTTCGTGCAGTAGCAGTTGTGTGGGTGCAGGCATGTGGCCTGCGGTGTTGCCTATTCAGTTGTGAAGTCTGTGGTTAAAGCTGTACCCCACCGGCGGCAAGATCGATCTTGAGCTGGGCCGTCTCCTCGGGTGAGAGCTCGACCAGCGGCAGGCGCAGCGGTCCGCCGGGGCGGCCCTGCAGGGCGAGCGCCGCCTTGGTGGTGATCACACCCTGCGTACGGAACATGCCCGTGAAGACCGGGAGCAGCTTCTGGTGGATCTCGGTGGCCTTCTGGACGTCGCCGTTGGTGTACGCGTCGATCATCGCGCGCAGTTCGGGGGTGACGACATGGCTGACCACGGAGACGAAGCCGCAGGCGCCGACCGAGAGCAGCGGCAGGTTGAGCATGTCGTCGCCGGAGTACCAGGCGAGGCCGGAGCGGGCGATGGCCCAGCTGGCACGGCCGAGGTCGCCCTTGGCGTCCTTGTTGGCGACGATACGCGGGTGCTCGGCGAGGCGCACGATCGTTTCGGTGTTGATCGGTACGCCGCTGCGGCCCGGGATGTCGTACAGCATCACCGGCAGCTCGGTGGCGTCGGCGATCGCCGTGAAGTGTCGGAAGAGGCCCTCCTGCGGGGGCTTGTTGTAGTACGGCGTGACGGTGAGCAGGCCGTGTGCGCCGGCGCTCTCGGCCGCGCGGGCCAGGTCGATGCTGTGCCGAGTGTCGTTCGTGCCGACTCCGGCGACGATGTGGGCGCGGCCCCCGACGGCGTCCACCACCGCTCGTACCAGCTCTGCTTTCTCCGCGTCGGTGGTGGTCGGGGACTCGCCCGTGGTGCCGTTGACGATCAGGCCGTCGTTGCCTGCGTCCACCAGGTGGGCGGCGAGCTGGCGCGCGCCGTCGAGGTCGAGTGCGCCGTCCGCCGTGAAGGGCGTGACCATGGCGGTGAGGACCCTCCCGAAGGGGGTCTGCGGAGTGGAGGTCGGAGCCATGGGTAACACGCTACTCGCTGCTCAGCACGGGGTCGCCCCTCGGGTGACGCACAGGGCCTGACACGTGAGGAGCCCGGCACTGCCTGCTCGGGGGTTCAAGCAGTGCCGGGTCCGTTTGATCAGGCTAGATGAACTTCTAGAAATGCCGCAATACGGACACTTCGCTCGGCCCATCCGCACATACGTGCCTCAAGACGCCATATGTCCGCGCCTCGCGGCGCCGGTCACCGGCGCCGCGCGCGGTCGCGCGCCCCCGCTCAGGGAGCGACTCGGCCGTTGGTGTTGAACGCCGCGTGCGTGAGCGGCATGAGCGCGGCCCACTCCCGCTCCATCCTCTCGCCGACCATCTCGATCACCCGCTGCGGGAAGGACGGGACCTTGGCCGGCTCGTGCTGCGTGCGCAGGCCGAGGAGGTGCATCAGGGAGCGCGCGTTGCAGGTCGCGTACGGGGACGTAGAAGACGGGCTGGAGCTCGCGGTACCTGCCCGACTCCTCGTTGTACGACCAGCCGACGCGGTGGCGCACGAACTCGCGGAACACGAAGATCGGGGCGCTGATGAAGAACGTCATCGAGTTGTGCTCGAAGGGGCTGCCGTGGACGTCCCGCATCAGGTAGTTGATCAGTCCCCTGGAGCGCTCCGGGTCCTTGCCGAGCTCGTCCAGGGGCTGCTCGCCCGCGGTCGAGACTCGCGCGGCCCACAACACGTCCTGGTCGGTCGCGGCGTGCCTGACCAACTCGACCGTGACATCGCTGCGGAACGTGGGCTTGGGGTCTTCGGCCGGGGCCTCGCTCACCGGCAGGGTCCTTCCAGGCGCGTCGTGGTGCCGCCCGGGTGCGTCTTCGGGCGGCGCCCACTGTAGGGCCCGGCACTGGCAAACAGCCGTCAGCTGCCCCGTCCCGACAATCTTCGGCGAATTTGCCGATACAGGGCACCTTTTGGGCGTTTCGAGCGTCTGTCTTGTTGACAGAGTTCAGTTCGAGTCCCGTGAGGAGAGGCGCGCCCCATGTTCCGTCGGCGAGAGCCCGTACCCTTCGCCTTCATCGCCGAAGCCGACAAGTTCCGCAGCAACGTCACTCCCCCACCCCGTGAGCGCGCCACGGCCGGTCAGATCGTGGGCCGCACGCTCATCGGTCTCACCGTGGTCGCCGGTCTGGTGGGTTCCGTGCTCTTCGGCATGCCCGCGATGTCGGCCGACCAGTCGCCCGCCAAGACCCAGCAGTCCGAGGCCTCGGACGGGCGCTGACCGCACCGCCCGCCGCTGACCAGCGCTGACCAGCGGCAGCGGGAGAAACCCCGCACCCCGCCGTCCGAGTGGCGCGGGAGGTACCCCCTTGGCCCCCCAAGGGTGGTAGCAGGGAGCACGGCTCGATAACCTCACCGGGCACAGCCCATGCGTGGATTGAGTGAGGATCAGCCGTGCCCCTGCCTTTCCTGACCGCGGACCGCGCTTTCGACGAGGCCGCGCACGACGCCGCGCTCCCCTTCGACGACCGCGACCGCTGGCGCCGGCCGTACCGCCCGGGCCCCTGGCGCGTGGGCGCCGCCGCCGTGCTGCTCCTGCTCGCCTCGTTCGTCCTCGTGGCCGCCGTGATCATCGCCGCCGCCGGGGCCCTTTCGGGTGCCGCGATCTGCGTGGGCCTGTCCGTCCTCATCATCGCCGCCGCCCTGCGGCTCCTGCGCATGGGCACCTGGGTGAGCGCGCAGGGGCTGCGCCGCGTGGGCTTCCTCAGCACCCAGACGGTGCCCTGGGCCCAGGTGGCGTCGGTGCGCACGGCGCAGCAGCCGGTGCGCTGGCTGGGGCTGCCGCGCACGGTGCAGGGGCAGGCCCTCGTGCTCGTACGACGTGACCGGACGGCCGGTGAGCGGCGGCTGCTCCTGACCGACCGGAACGCGGACTTCCTGGCGCGGCGCGCGGCCTTCGACCGGGCCGCCGACACGGTCGAGGTCTGGGCCGACGAGTACCGGCGCACGGCCTAGGCGTCCGCGCGGGACCGCCACCACTGGCGGCGTATCGAGGGACCTCACCACCGGCCCGGCCCCGTCGGCCACCCGCTAGGCGCCGACCGGCCTGCCCTCGCGCAGGGCGATAGCCCGCTGCATGGCCTTGCGCGCGCGAGGCGTGTCGCGGGCGTCGTGGTAGGCCACGGCGAGGCGGAACCAGCAGCGCCAGTCGTCGGGGGTGTCCTCCGTCTCGGCCTTGCGCTTGGCGAAGACCTCGTCGGCGGAGTCCCGGTCGATGCGGCCGCCGGGAGTGCGCTTCAACTCGTCCACGGGCAGCCCGCCCTCGGCCTCCAGTTCGGCGGCGAGCCGGTTCGCGCGCTGCACGAACCGCGTGTTCTGCCACAGGAACCAGACGCCGATGACCGGCAGGATCAGCACCGCGACACCGAAGGTGACGGTGAGGACGGTGCCGTGCTTTATCAGGAGCACGCCGCGGCTGCCGACCAGGACGAAGTAGACGACCAGGACGGCGGCCGTGACGGCGTAGGTGATCTTTGCGCGCATGACGTCAGTTCAGGTCCAGGAAGTGTTCCAGGCCGAAGGTCAGGCCCGGTGTGGCCACGACCCGGCGGGCGCCGAGCAGGATGCCCGGCATGAAGCTGCTGTGGTGCAGCGAGTCGTGGCGGACCGTCAGGGTCTCGCCCTCGGCGCCGAGCAGCACCTCCTGGTGGGCGAGGAGGCCGCGCAGGCGCACGGCGTGCACGGGCACACCGTCGACGTTCGCACCCCGGGCCCCGTCGAGCGCCGTCGCCGTCGCGTCCGGCTGCGGGGCGCTGCCCGCCTGCTCGCGGGCGGCGGCGATGAGCTGGGCGGTGCGGGTCGCGGTGCCGCTGGGGGCGTCGACCTTGTTCGGGTGGTGCAGCTCGACGACCTCGACCGACTCGAAGTAGGGCGCGGCGATCTGCGCGAACTTCATGGTCAGGACCGCGCCGATGGAGAAGTTCGGGGCGATGAGGACGCCCGTCTCCGGGGACGCGGCCAGGGACGTCCGCAGTTGCGCGAGGCGCTCGTCGGTCCAGCCCGTCGTACCGACGACGGCGTGGATGCCGTGCCGTACGCAGAAGTCGAGGTTGCCCATCACCGAGGCCGGGGTGGTCAGTTCCACCGCGACCTGGGCGCCGGTCTCGACCAGCGTGTCCAGGCGGTCGCCGCGCCCGAGGGCGGCGACAAGATCCATGTCCTCGGCGGCCTCGACGGCCCGCACGGCCTCGGAGCCGATCCGGCCCTTGGCGCCGACGACCGCCACGCGCAGCTTGCTCATGTCCTTCATTCCTTACGGGAGTGACGAGACGTACGGGACGTACGTACCGGGGCCGCGCGCCGCGCGGCCCCGCACGCACGAACCTACGCGACCGCTTCGTGCAGGCGCTCCGCCTGCTTGCCACGGAGCGGGCCTATCGCCGACAGCGAGGGGCGCCGGCCCAGGACGTCCCGGGCCACCTCGCGCACCTCGTCGGGCGTGACCGCGGTGATCCTCGCGAGCATGTCGTCGACCGACATCTGTTCGCCCCAGCACAGCTCGCTCTTGCCGATACGGTTCATCAGCGCGCCGGTGTCCTCGAGGCCGAGGACGGTGGAGCCCGCGAGCTGGCCGATGGCACGGGCGATCTCGTCGTCCGTGAGGCCGTGCTGCGCGACCTGGTCCAGCTCGTCGCGGCAGATCTTCAGGACGTCGTGCACCTGGTTCGGACGGCAGCCCGCGTACACACCGAAGAGGCCGGTGTCGGCGAAGCCCGAGGTGTACGAGTACACGCTGTAGGCCAGGCCGCGCTTCTCGCGGACCTCCTGGAAGAGGCGTGAGGACATGCCGCCGCCGAGCGCCGTGTTCAGGACGCCGAGGGCCCAGCGGCGCTCGTCGGTGCGGGCCAGGCCCGGCATGCCGAGGATGACGTGGGCCTGCTCCGTCTTGCGGTCGACCAGCTCGACGCGGCCCGCGGTGGTCAGGCGGCGGGCGCCCGACCGCGGGGCGAGGGGCGTGGCGTCCGTGCGGTGCAGCGCGTCGGCCTTCTCGAAGGCGGCGCGGACCTGGCGGACGACCTTCTGGTGGTCGACGTTGCCCGCGGCTGCGACGACCAGGTGCGTCGGGTCGTAGTGCTTCTTGTAGAAGCGGCGGATGCGGTCGGCCGTCAGCGCGTTGATGGTGTCGACGGTGCCGAGGACCGGGCGGCCGAGGGGGGTGTCGCCGAGCATCGTGTGCGCGAACAGGTCGTGCACGCAGTCGCCCGGGTCGTCCTCGGTCATGGCGATCTCTTCGAGGATGACGCCGCGCTCGGCGTCGACGTCCTCCTGCTCGATGAGCGAGCCGGTCAGCATGTCGCAGACGACGTCGATGGCCAGCGGCAGGTCCGTGTCGAGCACGCGTGCGTAGTAGCACGTGTACTCCTTGGCCGTGAACGCGTTCATCTCGCCGCCGACCGCGTCGATCGCCGAGGAGATGTCCAGGGCGCTGCGCTTCCTGGTGCCCTTGAAGAGCAGGTGCTCCAGGTAGTGCGTGGCGCCGTTCAGGGACGGGGTCTCGTCCCGTGACCCCACGTGGGCCCAGATGCCGAAGGTGGCCGAGCGGACGGACGGCAGGGTCTCGGTGACGATGCGCAGGCCGCCGGGGAGGGTGGTCTTGCGGACCGTGCCGATGCCGTTCTCGCCCTTGATCAAGGTTTGGGTACGGGCGACGGCCCGCGCCTCCGAGGAGGTGCGGGCCGTCGTCGTGGTGCTACGCGACGTCACTTGTGGGTGTCGTCCTTACTTGTCGGAGCCCGCGGCGGAGCCGCTGTCGGCGCTGGCCTCGTCGCCCTCTTCGCCCTCGATGACGGGGATGAGGGAGAGCTTGCCGCGGGAGTCGATCTCGGCGATCTCGACCTGGACCTTCTGGCCCACACCGAGGACGTCCTCGACGTTCTCCACGCGCTTGCCGCCGGCGAGCTTGCGGATCTGCGAGATGTGCAGCAGACCGTCCTTGCCCGGGAGCAGCGAGACGAACGCGCCGAAGGTGGTCGTCTTGACGACCGTGCCCAGGTAGCGCTCGCCGACCTCCGGCATGGTCGGGTTGGCGATGCCGTTGATCGTGGCGCGGGCGGCCTCGGCGGCCGGGCCGTCGGCGGCACCGATGTAGATGGTGCCGTCGTCCTCGATCGTGATGTCGGCGCCGGTGTCCTCCTGGATCTGGTTGATCATCTTGCCCTTCGGGCCGATGACCTCACCGATCTTGTCCACCGGGATCTTGACGGTGATGATCCGCGGGGCGTTCGGGGACATCTCGTCCGGAACGTCGATCGCTTCCATCATCACGTCGAGGATGTGCAGGCGGGCGTCGCGAGCCTGCTTCAGGGCGGCGGCCAGGACGGAGGCCGGGATGCCGTCCAGCTTGGTGTCGAGCTGGAGGGCGGTCACGAACTCCTTGGTGCCGGCGACCTTGAAGTCCATGTCGCCGAAGGCGTCCTCCGCACCGAGGATGTCGGTGAGGGTGACGTAGTGCGTCTCGCCGTCGATCTCCTGGGAGATCAGGCCCATGGCGATACCGGCGACGGCGGCCTTGAGGGGCACACCGGCGTTCAGCAGCGACATGGTGGAGGCGCAGACGGAGCCCATGGACGTCGAGCCGTTGGAGCCGAGGGCCTCGGACACCTGACGGATCGCGTAGGGGAACTCCTCGCGGGTCGGCAGCACGGGCACGAGGGCGCGCTCGGCCAGGGCGCCGTGGCCGATCTCGCGGCGCTTGGGGGAGCCGACGCGGCCGGTCTCGCCGGTGGAGTACGGCGGGAAGTTGTAGTTGTGCATGTAGCGCTTGCGCGTCACCGGGGACAGCGTGTCGAGCTGCTGCTCCATGCGGAGCATGTTCAGCGTGGTGACACCCAGGATCTGGGTCTCGCCGCGCTCGAACAGGGCGGAGCCGTGCACGCGCGGGATGGCCTCGACCTCGGCGGCGAGGGTGCGGATGTCGGTGACACCGCGACCGTCGATCCGCTTCTTCTCCTTGATGACGCGCTCACGGACCAGGGCCTTGGTCAGCGAGCGGTACGCGGCGGAGATCTCCTTCTCGCGGCCCTCGAACTCCGGGAGCAGCTTCTCGCCGGCCAGCGCCTTGACGCGGTCGAGCTCCGTCTCGCGCTCCTGCTTGCCGGCGATGGTGAGCGCCTGGGCCAGCTCGGGCTTGACGGCGGCCGTGAGGGCCTCGAGCACGTCGTCCTCGTAGTCGAGGAAGATCGGGAACTCGCCGACCGGCTTGGCGGCCTTGGCGGCGAGGTCCGACTGGGCCTTGCAGAGGACCTTGATGAAGGGCTTCGCGGCCTCGAGACCGGCGGCGACGACCTCCTCGGTCGGGGCGTCGGCGCCGCCCTTGACCAGCTGGATGGTCTTCTCGGTGGCCTCGGCCTCGACCATCATGATCGCGACGTCGCCGTCCTCGAGGACGCGACCGGCGACGACCATGTCGAAGACGGCGTCCTCGAGCTCGGTGTGCGTCGGGAAGGCGACCCACTGGCCGTTGATGAGCGCCACGCGCGTGCCGCCGATCGGGCCCGAGAAGGGCAGGCCGGCCAGCTGCGTGGAGCAGGAGGCGGCGTTGATGGCGACCACGTCGTACAGGTGGTCGGGGTTGAGCGCCATGATCGTCTCGACGACCTGGATCTCGTTGCGCAGGCCCTTCTTGAAGGACGGGCGCAGCGGGCGGTCGATGAGGCGGCAGGTGAGGATCGCGTCCTCGGAGGGCCGGCCCTCACGGCGGAAGAAGCTGCCGGGGATCTTGCCGGCGGCGTACATCCGCTCCTCGACGTCCACCGTCAGGGGGAAGAAGTCGAGCTGGTCCTTGGGCTTCTTGGACGCGGTGGTGGCCGAGAGGACCATCGTGTCGTCGTCCAGGTAGGCCACGGCGGAGCCGGCGGCCTGACGGGCCAGGCGGCCCGTCTCGAAGCGGATGGTGCGGGTGCCGAAGGAGCCGTTGTCGATGACGGCCTCGGCGTAGTGGGTCTCGTTCTCCACTAGCGGTTCTCCTACTTTTCGTCTTCGCTCCCGGGCCCGTGTGGCCGGGGAGTTTCCCCCGCCCGTATGGCCGGGGAGGGTCCACCGCGGGCCCGTGTGGCCGTGCGGTGGGGCGGAGGAGCGCGCCGTGGGTGCGGGCCGGTCTTCGATCGAAGCACCCGGGGTTCGTTCTCTTCGTATCCCGGGGGCCACTACCGAGGACCGGCGGCGGCTGGGTGCGCTCTCCTATGGATTTGTCCTGCCGGACGCTCCTGGCGGTCGCGTCCTGTCCGGGCTCGTGCCCGGTGTCCGTACTGTGCCGGACGTCACCAGACTACAAACGGGCGGTGACATCGCGCACGTACAGCAAAGGGAGCGGCCCCCTTCGAGTGCTTCGAGTGGGAACCGCTCCCTTCACGGCGTCTTACTTGGCGCCCGCCGCACCGCGGCGGATGCCGAGCCGGTCAACCAGGGCACGGAAGCGCTGGATGTCCTTCTTGGCCAGGTACTGCAGCAGACGGCGGCGCTGGCCGACGAGGATCAGCAGACCACGACGGGAGTGGTGGTCGTGCTTGTGCGTCTTGAGGTGCTCGGTCAGGTCCGAGATGCGACGCGAGAGCAGTGCGACCTGGACCTCGGGGGAGCCGGTGTCGCCCTCCTTCTGGCCGAACTCGGTCATGATCTGCTTCTTCGTAGCGGCGTCGAGCGACACGCGTACTCCTTGTGATGTCTTCGTTTCGCCTTCGAGTGCCCCTGGTCTTCGTCTCAGGGGAGCTTTCGGAACTCTGAAGGCTGGGTCCGCCTCGGGAGGCGGGGGGTCCACCCTGGAGGGTGGGTCGCCTTGGAAGGCGGGTCCGCTGGGCGCGGGCCTCTGGCCGGGGGCCTGGGGCGTGCGCAGACATGCGGGCGTTACACAGAGTACCAGGGTGGGGGTGGCCGGTTCGCCGGGGGCCGCGGCGACGCCTAGCGGGCGCCGTCGGCGGGTGATCGTCTTCAGCCGGTCGCCAGTGTCGGTGCCGGTGCCGGTTTCAGCCGGTCATCCGGTATCGGCGTCGGTGTCAGCTGGTCATCGCGCGTGCGGAGGCGTACACGTCGAAGACGGCGAGCGCCAGTGGTACGAGGGTCAGGAGGACGAAGACCTCGGCGATCTCCACGAAGCGGCCCCAGAAGGGGGTCACGCCGCTGCGGGAGGTGATCAGGCCGACGGCGGTGCAGAGCACGGCGGCGGCCGCGATGGCGGCGACCAGCCAGATCGTACGCAGGTCGAGCGCCGCGGTGTCGCCGCTCAGGGCGTCGCGCATCAGGCTGTCGGAGGGGTTGAGGCACAGGCCGACGCCGAGCAGGAGCAGGCACGCCAGGCCCGCGGCCAGGGTGGCGGCGACCTGGGCCGTGTAGCGGAAGAGCTGGGCGCGCATCAGCATCGCGACGCCGGTGGCGAGGGCCAGGAGCTGCCCCCAGCCGTCGTCGGCGAACCCGAGGACGGCCGCCGCGCCCACGGAGACCAGGGCGCAGCCGCCGACGAGGCCGATGAGCAGTTCGTGGCCGCGGCGGGCCTGGGCGGCGATGCGGTCGGCGTCGACGGGGTCCTGGGGGGCGCGGTCGGAGTCGGGGTCGAGGTCGGCGCCGTAGGTGGGGCGTGCGGCGTGCGGCGACGCGAAGCCGATGGGGAGGCGGGCGAACCGCATGGCGAGGCCCGGCAGGAAGGCGAGGGCCCCCACGGCCAGCGGGGCGCACAGCGCGGCGGTCTCGACCGCCTCCATGCGCCAGATGGTCGCAGCGAACACCGTGAACAGGCCGATCGCGGACGCGCAGACGAACGCCACGAACGGGCCGTCCCCGCGCGGCGACACCAGCGTCAGGACCACGGAGGCGACGAGCACGGCCGCGCAGGCCAGCAGGAACTGGAGCCTGCCGATGCCGTCACCGTCGGTGAGGGGCAGCAGCCCGGAGCCCGCCACCGCCAGGTTCGGCAGCGCGCCGAGGCCGAGTGCGACGCCGGCGGCCCGGTCGTCGTACACCCGGGCCCGTACGCAGGCGAAGGTGAGCAGCAGCAGGCCCGCGACGGCGGCGAGGACGCCGGGGAAGCTGTGCATGTCGTGGCGGGGCTCGGCGGTCCAGGTCACGAAGGCAAGCAGGAGCGGCAGGACGGCGCCGCCGATCAGGCCCGCGGCGCGGGTGAGGTCGCCGTTCCACAGGGTGCGGTCGCTCGTCACGGCGGAGGCCACGGCGTCGGACACGTCGTCGTAGACGGCGGGCGGCAGCGACGCCGAGAAGGGGCGCAGGGTCAGCAGCTCGCCGTCGAGGATGCGCTGGGCGGCGAAGGAGCGGGCGCTGTCGAGGACGGCGCCGTCCCTGCGGACGAGGTGATAGCCCACGGGGGCGCCTTCGGCCGGGCTCTGCCGGGACAGTCGCAGGATCTCCGGGTAGATGTCGGCGACCGGGATGTCGTCGGGCAGCGCCACGTCGATCCGGCTGTCGGGCGCGACGATGGTGACGCGGCAGAAGCCGAGCCCGGCGCCGGTCCCGGTCGTGGCCACGTGGCCGGGCCGACCGGTGGTGGTGGCCGTCGCGGAGGCCGTGGTGCTCACCTGCTGTTTCCCCCTCTGTGCTGGTGACTGCTCGGTTCCGTTCTGGTGACTGCTCGGTTGCGCTGGTGCTGCGTGTGCCTGCTCGGTGCTGGTGTTGCTGGTCCCCTACTGGTGCTGCTGGTCCCGTACTCGTGCTGATGGTCCCGCACTCGCGCTGCTGGTCCGGCACTCGCGCTGACGCCGCGTCAACACCGGTACCACCTCAGCCGGGAGAGCCCTCCCGGAACCGCGCGCACCGCGCCGCCCTCGCCGACTGTGCCGCATCCCGCGCGCCAGCACGGCGCAAATCGGCACGCATGGCTGGATCTTGAGCCCGCACGCCTCCCCCGTAACTCCCTGTGGCACGAAATGCCCTGATTCTTCGGGCTGTTGCCCGGACCTCGCTTCGGCTTGATTCGCGTGTGTTCACACACACGATCGGCACCTTACCGCCGCTCGCGATGGCCGATGTCAGTAGGATCGGCCGCTGTTCCTCGTCCGCCCGAAACGGGGACGGCGGGCGGAACACCCAGGCCTGGCAAGGGGATTGGTGCGTAGTGAGCCACATCATCGTGAGGCGCCCGCCTCGGGTTCTTCCGTCCGAGGTGCCCACCGCGGAGATCGTCCTGCAACCCCCGCCGGAGCTGCCGCGCGGCCAGCAGGAGGGCGCGATGATGCAGCTCCTGCCGATGCTGGGCATGGGTGGCTCGGTGGTGTTCTTCTTCATGCCGAATTCGCATCCGTTTATGAAGATCATGGGCATGGTGATGGTCACCGCGACGCTGGCGATGACCATCGCGATGGTGATCCGGCACCGCCGCGGCACCCAGGGCCAGCTCGCGGACATGCGGCGCGACTACCTCCGGTACCTGAAGCAGACCCGCCGCTCCGCCCTGACCACCGCGAAGGCGCAGCGCGACGCCCAGTACTACCTCCACCCCTCCCCCGAGCAGCTGTGGGCCCTGGTCGCCGAGGGCAGCCGGGTCTGGGAGCGGCGCACGGGCGACGCGGACTTCGGGCAGGTGCGCGTCGGCCTCGGCTCGCAGGCCCTGGCCGCTCCGCTCGTCGCCCCCGAGACCGCGCCGGTGGACGAGTTGGAGCCGCTGACCGCGGGTGCGATGCAGCGCTTCCTCGCCACGCACGGCACCGTGGAGTCGCTGCCGATGGCGGTGTCCCTGCGCGCCTTCTACCACGTGACGGTGAGCGGCGAACCGGACGCGGTACGCGGCACAGCCCGCGCGCTGACCGCCTCGCTGGCCTCCCTGCACTCCCCCGACGACGTGCTCGTCGCCGTCGCGGCGGGCCGGGAGGAGGCGCCGCACTGGGAGTGGACCAAGTGGCTCCCGCACTGCCAGGCGCCGGGCGCCGCGGACGGGGCGGGCAGCCGCCGCCTGATCACCGGCGACCCGGTGGAGCTGGAGGCGATGCTGTCCGCCCGGCTCCAGGGCCGCCCCCGCTTCCACCCCGGCGGGACCCCGCTGCCGGAGGAGCCGCACATCGTCGTCGTACTCGACGGCCTGTCCCTGGACCCGACGTCCGTCCTCGCGTCCGTCGAGGGACTGCAGGGCGTCACCATCGTGGAGGTCGTGCCGGGCGAGCTCGGCGGCGGGCGCGGCGGGCTCTCCGTCGTCGTACAGCCGAAGTCGCTGCGCCTGGAGTCGGGGCACGGCCTGGTCTACGACGGCACGCCCGACCTCCTGTCGTACGAGGCCGCCGAGGCGCTCGCCCGGCAGCTGGCGCCGCTGCGGATGGCGTCGCGCGGCGACGACGGCCAGCCGCTGCTCGCCAACCTGGAGTTCACGGAACTGCTCGGGCTCGGCGACGCCGACTCGGTGGACACGAACCGGACCTGGCGCCCGCGCGCGCAGGCCGAGCGACTGCGCGTCCCGATCGGCGTCGGCGAGGACGGCAGGCCCGTGATGCTGGACCTCAAGGAGGCGGCGCAGGAGGGCATGGGGCCGCACGGCCTGTGCGTGGGAGCCACCGGTTCCGGCAAGTCGGAGCTGCTGCGCACCCTGGTCCTCGGCCTCGCCGTCACCCACTCCTCCGAGAGCCTGAACTTCGTGCTCGCCGACTTCAAGGGCGGCGCGACCTTCGCGGGCATGGCGCAACTGCCGCACGTCGCCGCCGTGATCACCAACCTCGCGGACGATCTGACGCTGGTCGACCGCATGGGCGACTCCATCCGCGGCGAGCTCAACCGCCGCCAGGAACTCCTGCGCGACGCCGGCAACTACGCGAACATCCACGACTACGAGAAGGCACGCGCCGCCGGAGCCGCGCTCCAGCCCGTCCCGTCCCTGGTCCTCGTCATCGACGAGTTCAGCGAACTGCTCACCGCGAAGCCCGACTTCATCGACATGTTCGTGCAGATCGGCCGCATCGGCCGGTCCCTCGGCGTGCATCTGCTGCTCGCCTCGCAGCGCCTGGAGGAGGGCCGCCTGCGCGGCCTGGAGACCTACCTCTCGTACCGCGTGGGTCTGCGCACGTTCTCCGCCGCCGAGTCCCGGGCGGCCCTCGGCGTGCCGGACGCCTACCAACTGCCGAACGTGCCCGGTTCGGGCTATCTGAAGTTCGGCACGGACGAGATGGTGCGCTTCAAGGCCGCGTACGTCTCCGGGGTGTACCGCACGGGATCGGCGCAGGCCGCGGCCCTCGGCGGGCCCCTGCCGGTGGACCGGCGGCCCGTGCTGTTCACGGCCGCCGAGGTGCCGGTGCGGTACGCGGCCACTCCCCGGCCAGGACCGCGGCCGACCCCCGAAACGGACGACGCGCTCGCCGACACCGTCCTCGACGTCATCGTGCGCCGCCTGGAGGCGCAGGGCCCGGCCGCGCACCAGGTGTGGCTGCCGCCGCTGGACAGCCCGCCGTCGCTGGACTCGCTGCTTCCGGGGCTCACCGCCGTGCCCGGACGGGGGCTCACGCAGCCCGGGTACGAGGGGGCGGGCCGCCTCGTCGTGCCGCTCGGCCTGGTCGACAAGCCGTACGAGCAGCGCCGCGACCCGCTCTGGTGCGACTTCTCGGGCGCGGCCGGCCATATGCAGGTCCTGGGTGGTCCGCAGTCGGGCAAGTCGACGCTCCTGCGCTCGCTGATCGCGTCGTTCGCGCTCACCCACACCCCGCGGGAAGTGCAGTTCTACTGCCTCGACTTCGGCGGTGGCGGCCTGTCGGCGATCGCCGGGCTTCCGCACGTGGGCGGGGTCGCGTCGCGCCTCGACCCGGAGCGGGTGCGGCGCACGCTCGCCGAGGCCTTCTCCGTCATGACGCGCCGCGAGGAGTACTTCAGGTCGGCCGGCATCGCCTCGATCGCCGACTTCCGGGCACGCCGGGCGCGCGGCGACATCTCCGTCACGGACCAGCCGTGGGGTGACGTCTTCCTCGTCATCGACGGCTGGGGCAACTTCCGCACGGACTACGAGAACCTGGAGCCCGCCGTCCTCGACATCGCCGCGCGCGGCCTCGGCTACGGCATCCACCTGATCCTCACCGCGTCACGGTCGATGGAGGTCCGGGCGAACCTCAAGGACCACCTGATGAACCGCCTCGAACTGCGCCTCGGCGACACCATGGACTCCGAGCTCGACCGCAAGGTCGCCGCCAACGTCCCGGCCGGTGTGCCCGGCCGCGGCCAGACCCCGCAGAAGCAGCACTTCATGGCGGCCGTGCCGCGCGTCGACGGCCTCTCGTCCGACACCGATCTCGCCGAGGCGACGGCCGCGCTCGCCACCGAGGTCTCCCGGCACTGGACGGATCCGGCCGCGCCCGCCGTACGGCTGCTGCCGCGCGAGCTGCCCGTCGCGCAGCTTCCGCCCGGCCACCTCTTCCCGGACCGCGGAGTGTCCTTCGCCCTCGACGAGGACAACCTCGAACCCGTCTTCGTGGACTTCGAGCAGGACCCCTTCTTCCTCGTCCTCGGCGAGAGCGAGTCCGGCAAGTCCAACCTGCTGCGCCTGCTCATCCGACGCCTCACCGAGCGCTACAGCGGCGACGCCTGCAAGCTCTTCGTCGTCGACAACCGCCGCTCCCTCCTCGACGTCACCCCGGCCTCCCACCTGGCCGAGTACATCCCCATGTCCAACGCCATGGACCACCACATCAACGCCCTGGTCGACCTCATGCGGCGGCGCGCCCCCGCGGACGACGTCACCGCCCAGCAACTCCGCGAACGCAGTTGGTGGCAGGGCCCGACGGTGTACGTCGTCGTCGACGACTACGACCTGGTGTCCACGTCCAGCGGCAACCCCCTCGCGCCCCTCACCGACCTCCTCCCCTTCGCCCGCGACGTGGGCGTCCGCTTCATCCTCGCCCGCTCCACGGCGGGCGCCGGGCGCGCCTCGTACGAGCCGTTCCTCCAGCGCATGAAGGAACTCGGCGCCCAGGGCGTCCTGCTCGCCGGCGACCCGTCCGAGGGCGACCTGCTGGGCGGGGTGCGGCCGCGGCCGATGCCCGCCGGGCGGGGGATCTTCGTCTCGCGGAAGCGGGGGAAGCCGTTGGTACAGACGGGGTTGGTGGAGGGGAACCAGTGAGATGCCGGGTCGGCCGGGCCGAACGGGCGGGACCTGCCGGGTTGTCGCTTGCTGTGTGCCCCCGGCACACACGCGGTGACAAGTAGTCTGAGCGCACAGTTCATGCGTACGTCCGTACGTCGGGAAGTCCGGAAGTCGGGAAGGGGTCGCTTCACATGGCCGAGGCACAGGAGCAGGCAGCGGGCCGGGCACGGGGCCAGGAGTCCGAGGAAGAGATCAAGGCGCGCAAGGAGCGGGAGAAGAACGAGCTCTACGGCCTCGACATCTCCGACGTCGAATGGCACAGCGCGCCGGGCACCGAGACCCACGAGGAGCGCGTCGAGATCGCCTACCTTCCCGAGGGCGCCGTGGCCATGCGCTCCTCCCTCGACCCCGAGACCGTCCTCCGCTACACCGAGGCGGAGTGGCAGGCGTTCGTCCTGGGGGCGCGGGACGGGGAGTTCGACCTGGAGCCCGCGCCGCACAACGGTGGGGTGGTGGCGGAGTAGTGCGCGGCTCGGGCGGGGTTCGCGGGTGGTGGAGGGGCAGGTGAGGTTCCGGTCATGAGGACGGACGCGGGTGGGGGCGGGGACGCGGGCGGCATACCCCGCCCGCCGCGAAAGCCCGTGCGACGGTCGCGGCCGGCCGAGCTGGCGGACGCGACGATTCCGGCGACGCCGGGACCTCCCGCCGTCGACGCCGCGGCGGAGGCCCAGGCCGACGCCACCGACTCGCGCACCGGCCCCGACTCGGACTCCGGCCCCGCCACCACAACCGCCACCGCCACCGCCACCGCCACCGCCTGAATACGCCGCGGACGCCGCGAGTTCGCCGCCCTCCTCGGTGAGTTCCGGCGCACGCCCGTCCTGTTGCCCCTCGGGGAGCACGACGCGTATCCGCTCACCGCGGGCTTCAACGGCGTCCGCTGGATCTACGCCTTCGCCGACGAGGCGGCCCTGGCCCGGTTCGCGGTCCTGCGCGGCGAGTCGGACCGCCCCTGGGACTGCCCACACCTGCTGGGCGCCCGCCTCCTGGACGGAGTCGTCCCGGCGCTCGGAGTGCCGTGCGGAGTGGCGCTGGACGTAGGCAGCGAACGACACGAGGCACTGTTCCCGCCCGTCACGGGGATCGTCCCCGACGCCGCGGCCGTGGACACCGACACGAACGGGGAGACACGGGGATGAGCGGCGACGCCAAGGACCTCCGGGCGGGCGGCCTGGACCTGATCGCTCAGGGGATCACCCTGACGCGTGAGAATGACCGCGGCGAACTCCCGAGCACACTTCAGGAGTACATCTCAGATCTCCTGGACAGCTGAGCGACGCACACGTCGATGGCGTACAGCGCCTCATCGGACGGATCACCCTCTACAAGGCCCGCATGCCCGCCGACGGCATCCTCGACGAGAACCGGTATGTCACCTCCGCTCGTGGCTCAACGTCCCCTTTCAGTCAGGCGGCTGAGGACGGCAGTCCGCGTACTGCGACCCCGACTGCTGCGTGATGAACAGCCACGCGCGGAAGCCTCGTCGCCCAGCAGAACGGGGTGGGCATCTCCCGCGCATGCCCACCCCGCGTTCCGCGCTGCTCAGCGGCGGCGACTCACTGGAAGTAGCTGGCGCCCTTCAGGTCGCCACCCCGATAGTCACCGCCGGCCTGGCTGACCTTCTGGCCGATCTGCATGAGGGCCTGATGGATGGCCGAGGCGTGCTTGTCCCACTCCTTCTGCTTCAGGGTGTACGCGGTGTGGGCCTCGCCCTCCCACCCTTCGGCGACCCTGGCCACGGCCCGCTTGATGTCGCCGAGGTCGGACTCCAACTGCTTGGCCTGAATGCCGAGTTCGGTCGTGATGGCGTCAAGGCCGCCATACTTGACTGCGAGTTCATCCCTGTTGACGCTGGCCATGTGTGCCTCATCTCCTGATGGTCCGGTTCGGGCGGCGACGCCGGCCCGGGAAACGGCTCAGCTCAGTAGCTGCTGATCGCCGACTGCTGTCCGCCGTACTGCACATCAATGCTGTTCATGGTCGAGCGGACCTCGTCCTCGAGCCTGTCCTTGTCCTTGCGGTTGGCGTTGATGCCTTCCAGGAAGTCGACCAGGATGCGGCCGATCGCCTGCATGTGCTGGTTGATCTCGGTCTGCTTCGCGTCGAAGGCGTGCGCGCCGATACCGCGCCAGTTGCCCTCCATCGTGTCGAGCGTCCCCTGCAGGCGCCTGAGCTGCCTCTGCACCGAGTCGTACTTGTCGACGATCTCCTTCTCGAGGAGCACGACTTCCTGGTCATTTAGCTTCCGGCCATCGGCCATGAACGGGATCTCCTTACGTGAGCTGTCGGGCAATCATTGAGACTGAGTTGCTGGCGCCTGAAGCACTCAGGTATTGCGCCGCTTTCGCGCCGCGGCAAGGGCCCCACCACCGATGACCGCTGCGGCGGCGACCCCACCGCCGACCATCCACAGCTGGTCGTTGTCGTCGGACTTCGAGTTCGCTGCTTGCTCTGCGGGCTTGTCGGCGACAGCGTCCTTCGTGGGCCGCGACGCGGACTTCGAGGACTCCTCCTGAGGTGCGGAGGGTGATGCCTGCACGCCTGGGGTCTTCTTGTTGGTGAGGGGGTCGATGTCCGGCGGGCCGGGATTTCCCCTGTTCTTCAGGAGGTTCGGCGCGGGGCGCACCAGGCCGTAGCCGAGGTAGTCACTGGGCTTGTCCTTCGGCCAGCTGCGGCCCGCGGTGTCGATGAGGACGCGGAGGACCTGGTTCGCGGTCCAGGTGGGGTGCTTGGACCAGATGAGGGCGGCTGAGGCGGAGGCGATGGCGGTGCCGGCGCTGGTGCCGCCTCCGCCGTCACAGTACGAACGGAATGTCGCGTCACACCAATGGGGAAGGTTCAGGCCGGGCGCCGCCAGATCCACGTGCTCGCCGAACTCCGAGAACTTGGCGACCTTGCCGGATTTGTCAGCGGCGGAGACACCGGTGACATTGGGGTATGCCGCCGGATAGTCGATGAGGTTCTTCCGCCTCGCATCGTTTCCCACACTGGCGAACATCAGCTTTCCCTTTGAAGCGGCGTACTTCACCGCCTCTGCCTCAGCCGAGTACAGGAGGTCACCGCCGAAGGACATGCTGATGATCTTCGCGTCGCTGTCCGCAGCAGCCCGAATGGCTTCAGCGGTGTCACTCTCGGCCTTCTCGCGCTTCCCCGTGGCGCCTTTCAGACTGACGCGAAAGGAGATGACCTTGGCACCAGGCGCCAGCCCCTTCAGACCTCCTCCTCGCCCGGACCCGACAATCAGCTCTGCCATTGTGGTTCCGTGGCTGAGATAGTCGTCCAGCGATCCGCCCTTCAGGCCAGTCGCATCCTTGCCGTCAAGCACATGGCCCTTGAGAGAAGGCGTTTCTGAAACGCCGCTGTCGACAACTGCGACTTTGATGCCCTCGCCGGTGCTGACATCCCATAGCTCCTCGGCACCCATCGCGTCCAAGTACCACTGCTTCGACTGAACGTCATCGGCGACCGCACTCGGCGCCAGCCCCACAGACAGCAGGGCGAGCACGCCGGCCGCCGAGCCCGTCGAGACGATCCAGCGCCTCGCGCACCCCGCGAACAGCTCAGCCCCGCCACCGTGTCGGCCCATTCCTGACTCCACGCCCTGCACGCCCTCACTCATCACTAACCGATGACTGGCGGCACGTGCCGCCGTTCACCGGGCAGATGTGTCTCTTCTTCCTCGACCACGTAGTCGGGCCGCTGCGCGACCTCGTTCGCTCCAGGTGCAGAGCCTCGGCCCCTGCCCGCAGGGCCACGCACCAGGCCCGTGCCACCGGCGGTGAATCCCTTTCCGCGGCCTCCGCCAGCAGGCGCACGCCCCTTGGGGGTGCCGACCACGCCGTCAGGGTTGCCGACGGCACGGCGCGGCATCTGGCCCCGACCTCCTGGGACTTGGGGCGAAGCTCCCACAACGCCACGCTGCCCGGCATTGCCAGCCCCTGGAGGCGTCCTCGATCCAGTAGGGCCTCCTGCCACAGGTGCAGCAGGCCGACCGCCCACGACGCCGTCGGACCGTGGTGTGCCGGTGATGCCCGGAATTGCGGGACGCGGACCCGGCATGCCACGAGGCTGCGGTGTACCCCCTGAGATGCCTCGCCCCATTGGCGAAGGCACAGACGTCGTCGGACCATTGGGACCCCTGGCCGGAGGCACCGGCCCGGTACGCCCTGTCGGGCCTGGGCCGGTAGGGCCGCGCCCAGGAAGTCCCAGCGGCTCTTTCGGGCGTCCAACGCCTGTTCGCCCCTGCTCAGGCAACAATGACTTCCCACTCCCCCCGCGACGGGACGCCCGAGTGTCGGGGCCGTCTTGCGGTCGCCTCACAGGGCCACCACCAGGCAGCGGAGGAGGTCCGCCGTCGATACCTGTTGGGGTTGGGCCAGGTGCAGGGGGCGGCGAAGCGGGCGGAGGGCTGATGGTCTTCTGAGGAGGCAGCGTGTCGACGCTGTTGGTCTCCGTGCCCGCGAGCCCCGGACCACCAGGCCGGTCCGGGAGGACGAGGGGGCCGCGTACGTCGTTGCCTGACGGCAAGGTGTTACCCGAACCCGAAGCCTCCGGTGACACGGGATCGGCTACAGGCTGAGGCGTCGACGGGGCTCCATCACCAGGAGCAACTCCAGAGGGCACCACCGGCCTCGGCGCCTCGCGAGGATCCCTGTCATCCGGCCCAGGCCGCGGCACCCCCACATCCGGCATAACCGAAAACGTAGGCGCCTCCTGCCCCGCCATCTCGTGCTGGGACACCCGATAGAACGACGCCAACCGATTCATCTGGTTGATCGCCTCTTGCCGATGCTTCTCCGACGTGACCGCGGCCTCGTAGGCCGCGTTGCCGTCCACCCTCTTCGGAGAGGGGATGTCCTCCACGGCCTTCGGGTCGGCGCGCGTGTCCCGCGGCGGCATGGAGCTGCGTACGGATGCCAGCCCCGCCCCCGCCGAGGCGATCTGGACGCTCGCGGTGTCGGCGAAGTCGGAGAGCTGGTGCGTCTCCTTGACGAGCTTCTTGCCCCACTTGCGGAAGGCCTGGCCCGCCTCGCCCTCCCAGTCGACCCGGTCGATGTGGTCGCCGAGTTCCCGGGCAGCCACGGCGATCGCGTCGCGTGCCTTCTTGAGGGCTTCGCCCGCGCTCTCCAGGTCGGCCGGATTCGCGTGCTCGACGAGGTCGATCATGTCGTTGAGTTTGTGGCTTTCGAAGCTCACAGCTTCCACCCCGAGTCGGACTTGTCGCTGCCGTAGCCGCCTTGCTCGTCGGGCTTGCCGACTCGCTCGCGCCCGGTCGGTTCCTGCTCGCGCTGGACCGACGTCTGGATCGACCAGAAGCGCTGGCGCAGGTCGTCCTCAAGGTTGTCGAAGCCGACGTCCGCGCCGTGCACGGCGATCCCCATGGCCTCGATCTGGTGGCCGAGCATCTTCGAGAGCGAGGTGAGCCGCTCGTGCACCCGGTCGTACTGTGCGTAGAGGCCGTCCGCCTCGGGGAAGGGGGCCGCCTGGCCGCTGAAGGAGGCGCGGGCGACCTTCTGGTGGCCGACTTTGGACGAACCTCCGTCCGACCCCTCGAACTCCATGAGCAGTGTGTCGATGCGCCGCCGGAACTTCTTCAACGCCTCCAGGCCGCGCTTGATGTCAGCGCCACCCGGCGGCGGTGCCCCCCTGTACCCGTCCTCGAGCACGATGCCCCCATCCCCGAATCCCCGTTGGCCTCAGCGTGCGGTTGCAGCAGGCCTTGACGGTCATGAGATTGCCGACGGCCGGTGATTGCACACCCCACCATCGTCACTTTAGCCACACGGTGAGTGACATCCAACTGGGCTTTGCGTCAGAGCAGTTGCAAATCAGCCAGCAGAAGATCCCCGTATGCGCTCCGCACCCGAAGGCACGCTGCAAGCGGTCTCCGCACCGGTCAAATTCACTCTTGCGGGCATCGAAATCCGGACAACTCATGGGTTGATCCGGCGAGTTGGTACGTTGACGCGGAAGGCTGCCGTCCACAGTGAGCCACTGTCCGTACAGTCCTCACCGTTCGCACCGGGGGAAGGAACCCGCCCATGGCGTGGGAAGAGTGGGAGCAACTCAAGGCGCAGGCTGCGGAGCGCCAGTCAACGCAGATGCAACTCAACCAAGTTGAGCCCGGCATGGGTGGCTCCCCGGGGGTGGCGCCGGGCTCGTACGGAGATTTGAGGGTCCACCAGGCCGATCTGGCGAAGATCGGTGAGCACGCCTTCGACCTCTTCGATCGGCTCAGCAGCAAGGGGCGGGTGGCGGTGCCCAGCAGTCAGCAGGCCGCGGGAGACCTGACGCGGCAGGGCTTCGCACTCGGAGGTGGGCTCCAGCACGTCGCCAAGCGCTGGGAGGAGCAGCTCAACTCGCTCCGTGACGCCTGCGCCCACATCTCGAACCACATGCGAGTGACGAAGAAGTTGCACCAGGGCGACGAGCAGCACATCGGACGACAGTTGAGCCGCATCGACGTACTCGACGCGGGCTTCGACGAACGGGTCGGCAAGCCCGGCGACAAGAACCCGGTGTACCTGCCGCCGAAGAAGCAGAAGGACGACTGAAGGACAACCGATGGACCTCGACGCACTCCGCTTCGCCAACTTCGCGGCCCTGAACGACGCTGTCGACGACTGGTCGACCCTGGTGGGCACCCTGGAGAGACTGAAGAGTGACGCAGACAAAGGCCTTCGATCCGCCGCGAACAGGGCTCAGTGGGCGGGCGTCAACGCCACCGTCTCGAAAGAGTTCATCGGCAAGACCGCCGAGGAGTTTCAGGACGCCCACACGCAGGCCAAGTCCATCCACCGGATTCTGCTGGACACCCGGGACGAGCTGAAGCGCCATCACGGTCGGCTCAACGACGCCATCGAGCGCGGGGGAAAGAAGAACCTGACGGTCGCCCCGACCGGCGACGGCGGTTTCACCGTACGGATGAACATCCATCCCGACCGGGCCGGGAAGGGAACCGACCTCCCTGACCACAGCGAGGGTGACGTCACCGCGCTGCGCGACGAGATCCAGCGGATCCTCGATGACGCCACCGAGAGCGACAGCTCGGCGAGCAAGGTCCTCAAGGCGCTCGCCGACCAGAGCACGCACGGCTTCACCGACGCGAGGTACAAGGACCGGGACAGCGCGGTCGCCGCGGTCGAGAAGGCTGACGAACTGTCGAAACTCGCCAAGAAGGATCCTCAGGACCTCACGGTCAGGGAGTTCGACACGCTCCACTCAGGGCTGAAGAAGTACGCACACGATCCGCTCTTCTCGGAACGCTTCGCCACGAAGCTCGGTGCGAAGGGAACGCTGGAGTTCTGGGCCGGGATCAATGAACCCGGGGTCAATCCCGACCTGAACGACAGCCGTCAGGGCAAGTTCGGAGAATTCCAGAAGTATCTGAGCCTCACCCTCGCGTCAGCCACGCAAAGTGACTCCGCGGGGATGGTGGACTGGACGCGCCAGGTGGTGGACCAGGGCAGCCAGCCCGTGCGTACAAACAGTGGTCCCCTTGGCTTCCAGGTCATGAGCAATCTCATGCGCTGGGGCAACTACGACGACAGCTTTCTACACAGCTACGGCACCGCGCTCATGGAGACCGAGAAGCGGCTGACCGACAACGGCAAGAGAGACGCGTGGCAGCGCACCCCCAATTCTCCGTACCTCAACCGCACCGGAAGTGACACGGGCTGGGATCCCATGACGGGGTTCCTGAAGGGCTTGTCGAACAGCCCTGGTGCGGCAACCCCATTCCTCAACGACACTTTCATGTCGAAGGGAGGCGGGCAGGACGCAGAGGTCTCGAACTTTCAGTACCTCTTCGAGAAGCGGGACTGGCCTGTTGAGGAAGGCTCCGACGGGCAGACCAGCAGCACCGGGCGGAACAATCTGGCGCTGGCACTCGAGGCGGCGACAACTGGACATCCAGCGGGCGAGCTTCCCACGACCGACATTC
Organism: Streptomyces sp. NPDC041205; assembly: GCF_055591765.1. Lineage (NCBI taxonomy): Bacteria > Bacillati > Actinomycetota > Actinomycetes > Kitasatosporales > Streptomycetaceae > Streptomyces > Streptomyces sp. NPDC041205. The sequence goes on from NZ_JBVIZH010000002.1 coordinate 25,127, forward strand.
CACCCCACACTGCGGAACAAGCCAAGCTCATGGAAAGCGTCGTCTCCGCGGTCTCCAAGGAGAACACGCTACTCACTGAGCATCCATACATGGCAGACAGCTTCGGGCAGATGGCTTCCGAGTACCTGCACGACATGAACCGAGCGATGACCAACGATTCGGACGGGGATACGAACCGCCTCTTCCCGATCGTCGGCGAGCCGGCGGAGTTCCAGCACCGCGATGTGACTCGCTTCCTCTTCACCGTGGGTCAGCACCCCGAGGGCTACGCGGCGGTGGAAGTCGGGCAGAAGTCGTACATGGGACAACTGATGGCCCACCACCTGGACCCATCCCTTCCTGCGGATCAGCGCTACGCCAAGGATCCGCAGTTTGTTGTCGAGAACGTGGCCAATGGATCTGGCGAAGTGGCGGGAACCCTGGCCCAAGGGCGGGCGGAGGCGGTCGCAGGAGAAGCCGCAGAAAAGGACCAAGCCTACGAGGAATCCGTTGCCCGATGGAAGGACGGAATCTCTGGAGGCATCGGGACTGGCATCGGCGTGGGAACCTCCTACATCGCCAGCCCGGTGGGCGGGGCAGTAGTCGGAGGAGTGGCCGAGACGGTGACCAGCGCAGTTCTACAGGATCTGTTCAAGAACGCGGAAGGAAAAGCTAAGGGGGAAGCCGGGCTCATCATGGGCGAGACCTGGGATGCCGGTATGCAGGAGAACACCCAGTACACCGAGACTGCTGCAGAAAGGGCAGCAAAAGAACATCGGAGGACCGATCTCCCCGATGTAGGGGAATGGGCCCGAGGTGCGGCGAGACGTGGATTCACATTTTCAGAGTCGAGCGTGAACGCAATGGCATCAGACCTCAAGACGGACATTTAGGGCATTCACATAAAAGGAGGAACCTTCTCTTGGATCTCCATCGCAATCGGGTTGCATTTTCACGCCAACTCCAGCGAGTCACCATTGGAGGAGTCGTGATGCTGCTGGGAGCTGCGCTTGCAGGATGTTCAAAAGAAGGCGACCGTCAGGAAAGGAACTACGCGGCACCGAACTCCTTGTGCGGCGTGGCCGTCAACTCCGACCTACTGTCACCGTTCTTGCCGCCGGGAGACCGGGTATCCATGCAGCGAACATTTCCCGACGGAGGGACCGAGCGATGCACCGTAATCGTAGATAAGAGCAAAGTAGCGCTATTCGCCGACCAGGAGTGGCTGCCAGAAAGAGAGAATCTGCGTTTCGCAGCCCCATCGTCTGTCCGGAGGAGTCCCGACCAGGTGACAGAGAACGACAAATACCTGTACGCAGGCGCAGGGGCAACCGGTAAAACCAAGAACTGTGCTGATCCAGCGCATCCCGAGCAGCGCTTGTTCACCACAATTCAGTCGTTTACTCGCGACCGCGAAGACTCCCGCTCCATGGGGAAACTCATCAAGACCTACACAAAGATGGTTGAAAAATCGAAGGCCTGCCACCCCAGGCCATCCAGGTCCTCCAAGCCGTAAGGGGCACCCGGGTTCCCCTCCCTCAGCCTCACGTTCCCCTCCTCCGCCTCCGCCTCCCATCCCGCAAAGCCACCCCCGCCCCACCAAGCCCCGCCACCACCACGACCGCCCCCACGGCCACGTACGTGGCGATGCGGGCCGTGCGTTCCTCCTCCGTTTCGCCGAGGTGGAGTTTCGCGGCGCTCGGGGCCTTGCCCCGCTTCACGCCCTCGTGGGCGACCGGGCGTTCGATCGGGTGGTCGTCCTCGGTGAGGGCGCGGACCGGGTCGACGACGCCCCAGCCGACCAGGCGGTCGTGGCCGGACGTCGAGCGTTCGGCTGTTTGTTGGATCTGGGCGGTGATCTGGCGGGGGGTCCAGTCCATGTGCTTGGACTTGATGAGGGCTGCCACGCCGGTGACGTACGGGGCGGAGAAGCTCGTGCCGTTGTCGGAGCAGTGGCCGCCCAGCGGGACCGTGGAGATCATGTCGACGCCCGGCGCCGCGACGTCCACGAAGTCGCCCGACTGGGAGAAGGGGGCGCGTTCGTTGTTGCGGTCCGATGACGCCACCGCGAGCACGCCCTCGTACCACGCCGGGTACGTCCTCTTGACGTTGCCGCCCAAGCCGTCGTTGCCCGCTGAGGCGACGATCAGGTGGCCCTTCGCGACGGCTCGCTTCACCGCGTCCTCAAGGTGCTGCGCGGGGCGCACCGCGTTCGCCGTGTCCTGGGAGATGTTGATGATCTCCGCTCCTGCGTCCACCGCGTAGTCGATGGCGCGGGCGAGGGATGCGGTGTCGCCGTGGCCCTCCGCGTCGTTCTGCTGGATCGGGATGATCGTCGCGTCGGGCGCGAGGCCCACGAAGCCGGTGTCCTTCGCCGGGCGGGCCGCGATGATGCCGGCCACGCGGGTGCCGTGGCCGACCAGGTCCGACGTGCCGTTCTCCTTGCCCCGTTTGATCTTGTTGCCGTCTTCGTCCTTGAGATTCCTGGGGAGGTAGTTGCGGCCCTTGGACACGTCGACGGCGGGCTTGAGCTGGCGGTTCTTGACGTCGACGCCGGTGTCGATCACCGCGACCTTCACCCCCTTGCCCGTGGACTGGCGCCACAGTTCGTCGAGGAGGACCCGCTGGAGCGCCCATGGGCGGCCCGCGTACGGCTTGTTGGGGAACTCGCACCGGTCCGAGGACGGGGACTTGGTCGGCGGTGCCGCCGCCACGGGGGCGGCCGTCGTCGCCGCGACGGCCAGGGCCGCGGCCACGGCGGCCCCAGCCCTGCGCACACGCGGCGGCAACGAGAGCGAGGACAGGCGTGCCGAGGGCGCTGTGGGCATCACGGGACTCCCCCTACGAACCCTGTGGCTGCCGCGCCGCGGCCGTGGACAGGCGCGGACCCGTCGGCAGGAACCTGGACCAGGCCACGGGCACCGGGGCCACGTCCACGTCGGCGTAGCCGAGGCGGGTGCGGGCCTGTTCCGCCTCCTGTTGCTGCTCCTCGCGCTCCTTGCGCTCCTCGCGTTCCTTGGCGCTGGTGCCGATGCCCGCGTCGTCGGTCGCGCTGTCGCTGTTGGACTGCATCGCGTACCGCAGACCCGTGTCGGTGACCAGGAAGTCGCCGCCCGTCTTCGTGCCCCGGCCGAGGAACTGCCGGTAGAGCTGGCCCGAGCCGGGCGTGACGTACGCGCTCGACGAACCGGCGGGGAGGGTGGCCGGGAAGTCCGTGCCCGCCCAGGTGCTCAGCGTGGTCCTGCCGCTGTCGCCGTCGACGTGGCGCAGGACGTTGCAGACGGTGTTGCGGCTGCCGCGCGCGGTGGAGGCCTCGTTGGCGGGGGACGGCGCGTAGCGGGGCCATTCGCGGTGGGCGCCGAACTCCTCCTTGACGGGGCTGATCGCTCCGGGGCTGACGTCCCGGGCCTTGGCCTCCTGTCCGAGGCGGACCAGGTCGGGGCTCGCGAGCAGGAGGTGCGCCGTGAAGTCGGAGACCGGGGCGACGCGTCCGGGCAGCACCACGTAGTACTGCTTCTTGTCCCCGTTGGGGGCCCTGAGGACCATGCCGACCTTGTTGACCCCCGGCTCCTGGAGGTCGGCCACCCCGGCGTCGGCTCCGGGGGTGCCCTCCACCTTCGGGAAGTAGATCAGGTGGCCGCGGTGCAGGGTCGCCAGCCACTGCCGGGACACCCGCTGCGGTTCCCGGGCGAAGCGTACGAGGGCGCGCAGCAGCTTCTCGTTCTTGGAGGGGACGCGGTACGCGGTGCCCCGCGCGTCGACGACGTAGCGCACCTTGTCGGGGCCGACGACGTACAACAGCTCGCCGCCGCGCAGCCGTTCGCCGCCCTCGGTCCTGTCCTGGTCGCGCGCCGCCAGGACGAACGCGGCCTTCTGGATGGCGCGCTCGCCGTCCGCCGGACGCTCGCACACGGCCCAGCGCTTGGCGGATCCGGCCTCGGAGGGGTCGGGCAGCCGGTCCGGGGCGTACGGGATGCCGATGGTCGCGCCCCGCGGGATCCTGCCCTTGTCGAGGACGGACTCGGAGACCTTGATGACCTCGCCCTTGTCGGCGTCAAGGAGGAGCTTCGCCGACGCCATGTTGAGGACGGGGTGCAATTGCCGCTTGCCGTCGGTCTTGAGGATCACGTACCGGGTCGTGGACTTGCTCGCGATGATCACGTGTTCCTTCGGCGTGTCCCAGCCGGGCTTGGCCGCGGGCTTGAGCATCCCCCACGCGCCGAAAACGGCCAGAACGATCACCCCGACGACGATCCCGGGAAGCACGCCGCGCAGCGGTCGCGGGGCGCTTTCCTCCGAGCCGGAGGGTGTCGGCTGGATGAAGGCAGCGAGCGTACGACGCTTCGCAAACGTGTAGGCGTTGAGTTCGTCGCGCCGTGATGCCATGGCTGTCCGCGTCCCCCCTGTGCAGCGCCGGGGGGTCGGCGTTCCCCCTCGCTCGTTGTCAGACCGAGCTCCTACTATGCCTGTTGCAGTAATCACACGTGTGGGGCGGGTAAGGTTCTGGAGCCTCAAGAGGCTTGCCGTGCACCGCATTTCGGGAGATTCGGGGGGTTTGGAATGACGGCTTCCGCTACGCGGGCGAGGCCGCCGACGACCTCCGGCCAGGCGCCGGACGGCGGAACGGTGGTGCACCACCTGAAGTTCCGTTCCGGGCACGCCGGTTCATTGCGGCTGCGACAACTGGCACTGGTGGAGTTATCGGCGGCGCTGCTGCTCGCCGCCTGGGTGGTGTCGCCCATGGCACTCGTTCCGGCGGGAGCGGTCGCGGCGTTGCTCCTCCTGCTCGCGGTGGTACGGCGACGGGGCCGCTCGTTGCCCGAACTGCTCGCGGCCGCCTGGGCCTTGCGTGCCCGCAGACGCCGCGCGGCCGCCACCCCGGTGCCGCCCGGCACGGAGCCGGGGCTCGCGCCGGCCGTGGAGTGCGACCCCTCGCTGCGGACGTACGCGTACAGCCGCGGCAAGGACCAGGACCGGCGGCCCATCGGCATGATCGGCGACGGCAGCTTCCTGACCGTCGTCCTGCAGGTGGAGTCGGACGCGACGGCCCTGCGGGCGGAGCGGACGCGGCAGCCGCTGCCCATCGGCCTGGTGCGCGACACCCTGGAAGTCGACGGGATCCACCTGGAGTCGGCTCAGGTCGTACTGCACACGCAGCCCGCGCCCGCGCTGCATCTGCCGCAGCAGTCGGTGGCCGTCAGCAACTACGCGCCCCTGCAGGCGCAGACCGGCGCCCCCGCGGTGCGCATCACCTGGATAGCCCTGAAGCTCGACCCGGAGCGATGTTTGGAGGCCGTGGCCGCCCGGGACGGCGGGCTCGTCGGGGCGCAGAAGTGCGCGGTGCGGGCGGCGGACCACTTGGCGAGCCGTCTGACGGGGGCGGGATTCCGGGCGACGCTGCTGACCGAGGACGAGCTGACGGCCGCCGTCGCCACGTCCGCCTGCGCCAACCCGCTGGCGATGGCGCAGGCCGGTGGGGACGCGCCGCCCGCGCGCAGGACCGAGGAGTCCCAACGCGCCTGGCGCTGCGACAACCGGCGGCACACGACGTACTGGGTGCGACGCTGGCCGCGGCTGAGCGGCCCGGGCGGCGGTCCCTCGCTGCCGCAGCTGGTGTCCCTGCTCACGGCGGTACCCACGCTGGCCACGACGTTCAGCCTCACTCTGGCGCGCGACGAGCGGCAGGCGGTGTCGCTGCGCGCCCACATGCGGGTGACGGGCCGGAGTGACGCCGAACTGGTCGCGGCGCGGCGCGCGTTGGAGCACGCGGCGCGCCACACCGGGACGGGCCTGCTGCGTCTCGACCGGGAGCAACTGCCCGCCATGCTCGCCACGTTGCCGCTCGGAGGTACGCGCTGATGAGCGTTCCGTCGTCTCCCCCGGCGCCCCACGGCCCCGCCGCGCCAGCCCTAGGTCCGACGCCGGGACCGATGCCGACCCCGACTCCCGCACCGGGCCCGTCTCCAGCCCCGCCTCCCCCTCCCTCTCCGGACGGTCTCCGCGCGGCCCTGCGGACAGGGTTCGGGCTGCTCGGCCCCCGGCACCGGCGGCACGCGCTCTCCGCCGAGGAAGTGGACCTGCTCGCACTGCCCATCGGGGACGACGGCGTGGTGATAGGCGCGGACGCCGCCGGGCAGCCGGCCGTGCTCGGCGTGAACCGCCCCACTCCGTACGACGTCCTGCTCATCGGCGGCCTCTGGACCGCCCAGGTGATCGCCCTGCGGGCCGCCGCCACGGGGGCGCGGGTGGCGGTCGAGACCGGGCGTGCGCAGGCCTGGGCGCAGTTGGTGCAGGCCCTGGGGGTCGGGCAGGCCGGGATGTCCGTGCACGACGTGGGGCGGGTGCCGCCGCAGGGGGCGACGGCCGGGAGTCCGGTGCTCGTGGTGCGGGACTGCGGGATGCGGCCGCCTCGGGGACGGGTGGTGTCCGGGCCCTGGCAGTCCGTGCTGACGCTGCTGCCCTACCTCAGCCCCGTGGCACCCCGGTTGATCCGGCAGGCGCGGCTCGTGGGGGTGCAGCGGGTCTCGCCCGACGAGGCCACGCAGATCGGGCGCTCGCTCGGGCTGCCGCGCGGGGACGTGGACTCGCTGCCGACGCTCGCCGACGGCGTGACGCTGTGGTGCGCCGAGCGGGACCGGCAGTACGTGATGACTCAGGGCACCGACGCGGAGATCGGACTGCTGGGGGCGGCTCGGCGGATGGATTGAGGGATCGGGGAGCGTGGAGGAGGCAGAGGGGTTTCAGGGTGACGGGCGGTCCGGCGATGGTCGTGAGGTTTGCGGGGTTCGGGGGTGGTTGGGTGGTTTGTCCGTGTGGTTTGGCGGGAGTTGACCGGACTTGAGTGAGGCGTGACGTAACGGTCGCCGACTGGGGGGGGCGGACTGGCCTGCCGTGCTGGTGCTTTTGGTGATTAGGCTGGGACAAGGGCGACGCCAGAACCCGTACGCGGGGTGCGCGCGTCCCTCACACGGGGAGAGCCAGGCGGATCGGACGACAGGAACGGTCGCCTCCCACCACGGCACGAACGTGCTCGACCACACCAGGAGGCATTGTGAACAGCGATCGGGACAAGATCCGCGGCGGCTGGGACACACCCGTCGACGATCAGTCCGACGCGGAGTCCGCTGCCGAGACAACGGGCGAGTTCACCATCGACTATGCGCCGCCCGCCTGGTACACGCAGAACGCGTCCGGCAGCGCGGGGGAGACGCCGTCCGTGTCGCCCGCCGCCACCACTGGCTCCGGCGAGGCGTCCGCCGCGTCCGCCTCCTCTTCGCCTTCGGCCGGCTCCGTTCCGGATGCGGCCGCTCCTGCCGAGTCCGGTGCCACCGGGGGCTCCTCCGAGGTCCCGGCTGGATCCTGGGGTACGGGTTCCGGTGGGCCCGGGACTCCTTCCAGTGTTCCCGCCGGCGCCGTACCGAAGCTCCCGGTCGGCAGCGGGTTCCAGCTCGCGCCGCCCACGGGACAGCCGATCACCCCGCCCGCTCCGCCCGCGCCGCCCACGGCTCCTGCCGTTCCGCCCGCCCCGCCCGTGACGCCTCCGGCCTCCGGGGGCGTGGCGGACTGGGGCGGCGCCGTGGCAGGCGTCTCCTCCTCCGTTCCGGTACGTGGTGTGGGCGCCGGGAGCGGGGACGCTTCGGGCGCCGGGGCCTCCGACAAGGACCAGGCCGCCGCTCCCGTCGCCGAGAGCCTCGGGGGTGATGACCTGGGCGGTGGCGACCTGGAGAGCGGTGCCACCATGCGGTTCTCCCCTGCCGCCCTGCGGCGTGAGATGGCCGAGCGGGACGCTGCCCGCGCGTCGGGCGATGCTCACTCCTCATCACCGGGTGATGAGGAGAAGGTCGAGGTGGGGGATGGATCGGCTGACTCGGGGCTGACTGACTCGGGGGCGGTCGACTCCGGTGCGGTCGACTCCGGTGCGGTCGACTCCGGTGCGGTCAGCGAGAGTTCCGGTGCTGCGGGTGCGGGTGCCGACGGCGCGGTTGTCGACGCTGCGGTTGCCGGCTCCGCTGAGGACCTTGTCGGTGGGTCGGCTTCCGGTGCCGTGGTCGAGAGTGCCGGGGACGAGGACGGGCGTGAGGCCGCGAGGCAGTCCGCCGAGGCCGTCTCCGACGCGGAATCCGACGCCGACGCCAGCTCTGTCTCCGGCATCGGCTCCGGCCCTGTCTCCGACTCTGGCTCCGACGTCGACTCCAGCACCAGCTCCGGCACAGGCGCCAGCGCCGACCCGGGTTCCGACTTCGACTCTCTCGCCGCAGCACTCGTCGCCGGTTCCTTCGGCGCCGACCCGCGATCCAGCAGCGGCGACGACCAGGGCGCCGAGCCCAAGTCCGGCACCCCGGCCGAAGCCGACGCCGACACCGCCCCCGAAGCCGACGCCGACACCGCCCCCGAGGCCGACGTGACGCCGACCCCCGAGGCCGAGCCCAAGCCCGACCCTGCGGCCGAACCCACGGCCGAGCCCAAGCCCGACCCTGCGGCCGAACCCACGGCCGAGCCCCACCCCCAACCCACGACCGAGCCCGCCCCCAAGTCCCCCGCCGACCTCCACGGCGTACAGGACTCCGCTCCGCCCGCCTGGACCCCGCCGCCCGCCCCCGAGGCCGGACTTCCGCCGCTGCCGCCCGCGTTCCAGCCCGCGGCGCCCACCTCCGCCCCGCAGTGGCCCGCGCCGACCCAGGCCCCGACGCCCGCCCCGGCCCAAGCCCCGGCCCCCGTCGCCCAGGACCAGCAGCCCGACCAGCCGCAGCCCCAGCCGCCGGCCCCGCAGGCCTGGCCCGCGCCCACGGCCCCGGCCGTCCCCACCGCGCAGGCGCCCGCCCCGGCCCCCGAGACGCCCACTCCCCCGCCGAGCGGGTACGGGTTCCCGGCCCCCACGCAGCACGCCGAGACCTCCGCGCCCCCACAGAGCGGCTACGGCTTCCCGACGCCGGCCCCGACCCCCGCGCCCGGAGTCAACTCCCCCGCACCTCAGGGCAGTTACGGCTTCCCCCAGCCGCCCCAGACGGCCGCACCTCAGGCTCCCCACGCACCCGAGCCCCAAGCACCGCAGGCGGCCCAGCCCCTGCCCTCGGCCACCCCGCCCCAGCCGCAGCCGCAAGCCGCGCCCCCGGCTCCCGTACCCCCGCAGCAGACGGCACCGTTCCAAGCCGCCCAGCCGCAGGCCCAGCCCCCTCAGGACACGCAGGCCGCCCAGGGGCAGCAGCCGCACTTCCCGGGGCAGCTGCCGGGTGGCGGCCCCTACCAGCAGCCCGCGCAGCCCCAGACCCAGGCCCAACCCCCCTTCCAGCAGGGCCAGTTCCCGAGCCCGCTCGGCCAGCAGCCCACTCCTCCCGCACCGGAGCAGCCGCAGCCCGCGCAGCCCCAGGCCCCGCAACCCCAAGCACCCCAGCCGCAGCCGCAGGCCCAGCCCCAACCACAGGCACAACCGCAGGCGCAGCCCCAAGCACCCCAGATGCCCCAAGCATCCCAAGCGCCTCAGGTGCCCCAGGCCCCCGCCGACCCCCGCGCCGGTGCCGCCTGGCCGCAGCCCGTGCAGCACGATCAGCGGGAGCGGACCAACCCCGGCGCGCCCCTCGGGTACACGGCCGCCGTCGAGCTGTCCTCCGACCGGCTGCTCAACAACAAGAAGCAGAAGGCCAAGAGCAGCCGTCCCGCGGGCGGCGGGTCGCGGTTCAAGTTCGGCGGGAAGAAGGAGGAGGCCGAGCGCCAGCGCAAGCTGGAGCTGATCCGCACCCCCGTCCTCTCGTGCTACCGCATCGCGGTCATCTCCCTCAAGGGCGGCGTCGGCAAGACGACCACGACGACCGCGCTCGGCTCGACGCTCGCCAGTGAGCGGCAGGACAAGATCCTCGCCATCGACGCCAACCCGGACGCCGGTACGCTCGGGCGGCGCGTGCGGCGCGAGACCGGGGCGACCATCCGCGACCTGGTCCAGGCGATCCCGTACCTCAACTCGTACATGGACATCCGGCGCTTCACCTCGCAGGCGCCGTCCGGCCTGGAGATCATCGCCAACGACGTCGACCCGGCCGTGTCCACGACGTTCAACGACGAGGACTACCGGCGGGCGATCGACGTACTCGGCAAGCAGTACCCGATCATCCTGACGGACTCCGGCACCGGGCTGCTCTACAGCGCGATGCGCGGGGTGCTCGACCTCGCCGACCAGCTGATCATCATCTCCACGCCGTCCGTGGACGGGGCGAGCAGCGCGTCCACGACGCTGGACTGGCTGTCCGCGCACGGGTACGCCGACCTCGTCTCGCGGTCCATCACCGTCATCTCCGGGGTCCGCGAGACCGGGAAGATGATCAAGGTGGAGGACATCGTGTCCCACTTCGAGACGCGCTGCCGGGGCGTCGTCGTCGTGCCCTTCGACGAGCACCTGGCCGCCGGGGCCGAGGTCAATCTGGACATGATGCGGCCGAAGGTGCGGGAGGCGTACTTCAACCTCTCGGCGATGGTGGCCGAGGACTTCGTCCGGGCGCAGCAGGCGCAGGGGCTCTGGACGTCGGACGGCAACCCGCCGCCGCGGGTCGCCCCGCCGCTGCCGGGGCAGGGGTATCCCGGGGGCGGGCAGCAGCCGTACGAGACCGCCCCGCAGCAAGGCGCACAGCAGCCGTACGGGACCGCCCCGCAGCAAGGCGCACAGCAGCCGTACGGGACCGCCCCGCAGCAAGGCACGCAGCAGCCGTACGGGACCGCCCCGCAGGAGGGCGCGCAGCAGCCGCAGCCCCCGGCCACCCCGCAGGGCTGGCAGCCGTCCGCTCCGGGCCAGCCCCACCAGCAGCCGCTGCCGCCCCAGCAGCAATAACCACCCCCTCCCGGAAACCCCAGGAAACACACCGGAACCGCGCAAGCGCCCCGCCAGCGAAAAGGCGGGGCGCTTTTGCGTGCCACCCTCTGGCCAGCACGGCGTCAGTGGTCTTGACCAATGCGGATGAATTCCCGGTCAACTCGTTATTTCCGCAGGCCACATGGGGTTCACCGGCCGTTGACGCGCGATGACCGGCGCTGATACACACACATCAACCACCTGACGTTCCTTGATCACGTAGCCGTAACCAGCCATCTCTGCGCAAGCGATGACGCGAGGTCACCGATCCATGGACACTAAAGATCAGCACGGCAGAACACGGTCATCATCAGCGGCCCGAGCGGTCACCACGCCCACGGCGGCCACCGCACGAAAGCGCCGCCGCCCCCGCCTGCTCCTCGCCGCCGGCGCGGCCGCGGCCTTCACACTCACCGCGGGCCTGGCGACCCCCCTCAACCCGGCGCCCCAGCAGGCAGAGGCCAAGGACGACGGCAAGAAAACCCTCACCATCGCGGTGGCGCAGAGCGTCGACTCGCTCAGCCCGTTCCTCGCGCAGCGCCTGCTCAGCACCAGCATCCACCGGCTGACGTACGAGTACCTCACGAACTACGACGTCAAGGACAACCACGCGATCCCGGCCTTCGCCGAGAAGTGGGAGCCGTCGGCGGACAAGCTCACCTGGACGTACACCATCCGGTCGAATTCCAAGTGGTCGGACGGGAAGAAGGCGACGGCGGAGGACGCCGCCTGGACGTTCAACAAAATCATGTCCAAGGAAGGCACAGCCACCGCGAACTCCAACTTCGTCACCAATTTCAAGAAGGTGACGGCGCCGAGTCCGACGAAACTGGTCGTCGAACTCAAGAAGCCGCAGTCGACCATGGCGGCGCTCGACGTCCCGATCGTTCCCAAGCACGTCTGGGAGAAGGTCGACGACATCTCCAAGTTCAACAACGACAAGGACTTCCCGGTCGTCGGGAACGGTCCTTTCATCCTCACGGACTTCAAGGTCGACCAGTACGTGAAGCTGAAGGCCAACAAGAACTTCTGGCGCGGCGCGCCGAAGTTCGACGAGCTGGTCTTCAAGACGTACAAGGACCAGGACGCCGCCGTGGCGGCGCTGAAGAAGGGCGAGGTGTCGTTCGTCGCGGGCCAGCCCGCGCTGACGCCCGCTCAGGCGAACGGCCTCAAGGGCGAGTCGGACATCAAGGTGAACAACGGCCCGGGCCGCCGCTTCTTCGCCCTGGCCACGAACCCCGGCGCGCGCACGCTCGACGGCAAGAAGTTCGGCGACGGCCACCCCGCACTGCTCGACAAGCGGGTCCGGCAGGCGCTCTTCCTCTCCGTGGACCGCAAGACGATCGTCGACAAGGTGTTCCAGGGCAACGCCGTCGAGGGCGCCGGGTACATCCCGCCGCGCTTCTCCGACTACGCCTGGAAGCCCTCCCCCGACCAGGAACTGCGCTACGACCCGAAGCGGGCGGCGGCGCTCCTCGACGAGGCCGGGTACAAGAAGAAGGGCGGCAAGCGCGTCGGCAAGGACGGCAAGCCGCTCGACTTCCGGATCCTGTGCCACGCCACCGACCCGAACGACAAGGCGGTCGGCAAGTACCTCAAGGAGTGGTGGGGCGACCTCGGCATCGGCCTGAAGGTGAACTGCCTCGACGACGTGTCCGTGCCCTGGTACGCGGGCGAGTACGACCTCGCCTTCGACGGCTGGTCGGTGAACCCCGACCCCGACTTCGTCCTCGGCATCCACACCTGCGCCGCGCTGCCGGAGAAGGCCAAGGAGAGCGCGGCGACGGACAACTTCATCTGCGACAAGAAGTTCGACGAACTGTACGACAAGCAGCTCGCCGAGTACGACCCGGCCAAGCGGGTCGATCTCGTCAAGCAGATGCAGTCGCGGCTGTACGACTCGGGCTACATGAACGTCATGGCGTACCCGAACGCCGTGGAGGCCTACCGCACGGACCAGATCAAGTCCATCACCACCATGCCGTCGGCGGCGGGGAACATCTACGGCCAGGACGGCTATTGGAGTTGGTGGTCGGCGGTCCCGGCGAGTGGGAAGAGTTCTTCCGATGGTGGCGGCTCGACCGGTGTCATCATCGGTATCGCCGTCGCCGCGGTGGTGCTCGCGGGCGGCGGAGTCCTGATCGCCCTGCGCCGCCGCTCGACCGCAGAGGACCGCGAGTAACGCATGAGACGCCAGCGGATGACAGCCAAGCGGACGTCCCCCCACACCGCGAGTGACGTATGACCGCAAGCGAACGGAATCCGGCGGCGATCCTCGCCGCCGAGGCCGAAGCCAAGGACGCGGCTTCCGGCGGACCGGCCGAGCAGGCCGGTCCCCGGGGCCGCGGCCCCCGGGCGGGCAGCACAGCCGCCTATCTCCAGTACGTCGCGGGCAAGCTCGGCGGCGCCCTCGTCTCGATGTTCGCCGTCCTCGTCACCAGCTTCTTCCTGTTCCGGCTCATCCCGGGCGACCCGGTGAAGCAGATGACGGGCGGACGGCGGGTCTCCAGTGAGCAACTGGCCGCCATGCGCACGGAGTTCGGGCTCGACCAGCCGGTGTGGAAGCAGTTCACGGACTACTGCGGCAATGTCCTCACCGGGGACTTCGGCACGTCGTACCAGTTCCACACGCCCGTCATGGACAAGATCACGGAGGCGCTCGGCCCGACGCTGTGGCTCACCGGCACGGCGTACGTCCTCTACACGCTCATCGGCATCTGGCTGGGGACGCGCACGGCCTGGCGCAACGGCCGCTTCGGCGACCGCTTCCACACCGGGCTCGCGCTGACGCTGTACTCGGTGCCGTCGTTCTGGCTCGGGCTCCTGCTCATCATCACGTTCTCCGTGGGGGTCGGGCCGCTGCCCGGGATGTTCCCGACGGGCGGCATGGAGAGCGGTGACGAGAGCGGGTTCGGGTACGTCCTGGACGTCGCGCACCACATGGTCCTGCCGGTGGTCACACTGGTCGCCGTCGGGTACGCGCAGACGCTGCTCGTCATGCGCTCGTCGCTGCTCGACGAGATGGGCAGCGACTATCTGACGACGGCGCGGGCCAAGGGGCTGCGGGACGACCTGGTGCGGCGGCGGCACGCCGTGCCGAACGCGCTGCTGCCCACCGTCACCCTGATGTTCGTGAACCTGGGCACGGTGGTCGCGGGGGCGATCCTGGTCGAGACGGTGTTCTCCTGGCCCGGCCTCGGCGGCCTGTTCTACCAGGCGCTCAGCGTGCCGGACCTGCCGCTGGTGCAGGGGCTCTTCTTCGTCTTCGCGACGGCGGTGATCCTGATGAACACGGTGGCCGACGTGATCTATCCGCTGCTCGATCCCAGGGTGGGCCGATGACGACCGAGACAGCCTCCTCCGTCCCCGCGCCGCAGGAGCCCGAGAAGACGGGCGCCCCGCGGGAGGCGAAGAGCCCGCGCGCCCTCGCCTGGACGCGCAGGCGGCACTCCGCGGCCCGCTTCTGGCGGGAGTACCGCACCCACCGGGCCGGGGTCTTCGGCCTGGTCGCGCTGGTCCTCATCGCCCTCGCCGCGGTGTTCGCGCCGCTGCTCGTCGGCTCGGACGCGCAGAGCGTGACGGAGGCGCCGGGCGAGGCCATGCAGTCGCCGAGCGGTGAGTTCCCGCTCGGCACCGACCAGTTCGGCCGCGATCTGCTCGCGCTGCTCGTGTGGGGCGCGCGCATCTCGCTGACGGTCGGGCTGCTCGCGGCGTTCCTGTCGGTGGCCATCGGGACGGTCGTGGGGATCACCGCGGGCCACTTCCGGGGCTGGTACGCGACCGTCATCATGCGGGTCACGGACTGGTTCCTGGTGATGCCGACGCTCGTCCTCGCCATCGCGCTCGCGTCCGTGATGGACCGCTCCGTGTGGACCGTCATCCTCGCGATCGGCGTGACGACGTGGCCGACCACGGCCCGTCTGGTGCGCGCCCAGACCCTCGCCGTGGAGTCCCGGCCCTACATCGAGCGGGCCCAGGCGCTCGGCGGCGGCCACGGCCACATCATGGCCAGGCACGTGCTGCCCAACGTCATGCCGCTGGTCCTCGCGCAGACCACCCTCGTCATCTCCAGCGCGATCCTCACCGAGGCGACGCTCGCGTTCCTCGGCCTCGGCGACCCGACGGTCGTCTCCTGGGGCGGTCTGCTCCAGGACGCGCGCGAGGCGGGCGCGGTCAGCGCGGGCGACTGGTGGTACCTGGCGCCGCCCGGCATCGCGATCGCCGTCGTCGCGCTCGCGTTCACGCTGTGCGGGCGGGCCGTGGAGTCCGTGCTCAACCCCAGGCTGGGAGTGTCCCGTTGACCACCGAGACGACCGAGACCACGACGGGCGACGCGGGCGCCGGGCGGACCCTGCTCGACGTACGGGACCTCACGGTGACGTACGCGTCCGGGGCCGCCGCCGTCCGCGGCGTCGACCTCTCCGTGGCCGCCGGGCAGAAGCTGGGCGTGGCCGGGGAGTCGGGCTGCGGCAAGTCCACGCTGGCGCTGGCGCTGCTGCGGCTGCTGCCCGCGGGCACGAGGGTGACCGGCGAGATCCTGCTCGACGGCGAGGACGTGCTCACCATGAAGTGGGGCCGGGTGCGCGCGGTCCGCTGGGCGGGCGCGTCCATCGTCTTCCAGGGCGCGATGCACTCCCTGAACGCGGTGCACCGCATCGGCGACCAGATCGCCGAGCCCGTCCTGCTGCACAAGAAGGCGACCCCGGCCGGCGCGAAGAAGAAGGCCCGCGAGCTCCTGGAACACGTGGGGCTCCCGGGCGCACGCGCGGACGCCTACCCGCACGAGCTGTCCGGCGGCCAGCGCCAGCGCGTGATGATCGCGATGGCCCTCGCCTGCGACCCGCGCCTGATCATCGCCGACGAGCCGACGACCGCGCTCGACGTGATGATCCAGGCGCAGATCCTGCGCCTCATCGAGCAGCTCGTGGCCGAGGAGGACCTGGGCCTGATCATGATCAGCCATGACCTGGCGGTCCTGTCCGACACCTGCGACCGGCTCGCGGTGATGTACGCGGGGCGGGTGGTGGAGGAGGGTCCGGCGCGGGAGGTGTACGAGCAGGCGCGGCACCCGTACGGCAAGGCCCTGTCGGCGGCGTTCCCGCGCATCGGGGACCTGTCGTCGCGGTTCGCGCCCCGGGGCCTGCCCGGCGACCCGCCGGACCCCTCGGCGCTGCCGTCCGGCTGCACGTTCCACCCGCGCTGCCCGGAGGCGATCGAGTCCTGCTCGACGGACGACCAGGCGCTGCGCGCGGCGGGACCGGCGCGGCGGGCGGCGTGCGTGCACGTGGGCGCCCCGGAGGCCGGGGATGCCGCTCGGCCGTCGGCTCCGGTGGCGGAGGGGGCGCCGTGACGGGGCCTCGGGCGGCGCCGCCCCCCGGGGCGGGCCGGAGGGGGCGCCGGGAAGCGCGCCCCGCGTACGCCGCCCCGCCACCGCCCCACGCCGCGCACCACCCGGCGTACGCCATGAACCGCCCACCCGGGCGCCCGGCCGCGAGGAGAAGCGCATGACCACCGAAGCCACCCTCGGTCCGACCGAGCCCCCGACCGGTTCCGCACCGCTTCTCACCGCCTCCGACCTGCGCATTTCCTTTCCCGGGCGCCGGGGCGCCGACCCGGCGCGCGCGGTGGACGGCGTGGACCTCGACATCCGGCGTGGCGAGATCGTCGCGCTCGTGGGCGAGTCGGGCTGCGGCAAGACGACGCTCGCCCGCTCCCTGCTGGGGCTCGTCCCGCCCACGTCCGGCCGCGTCACCTTCGACGGGAAGCCGCTGGACTACCGCGGCCGTGCCCTGAAGGCGTACCGCAAGCGCGTCCAGCTCGTCCTGCAGGACCCCAGCGGCTCCCTCAACCCCCGGCACACGGTGTACGAGGCCGTGGCGGAGGGGCTGCGCATCCACGGGTACGGGGGCGACGAGCGGGCCGCCGTCGGTGCGGCCCTGTCCCGGGCGGGGCTGCGGCCGCCGGAGCGGTTCTTCCTGCGGTACCCGCACGAGCTGTCCGGTGGGCAGCGCCAGCGCGTGGTCATCGCGGGCGCGCTGGTCCTGGAGCCGGAGCTGATCGTCGCGGACGAGCCGGTGGCCTCCCTGGACGCGTCCGTGCGCGGCGAGATCCTGGCGCTGCTGCTCCGGCTGCGCGAGGAACTCGGCCTGTCCGCGCTCGTGGTGACCCACGACCTGGGGCTCGCCTGGAACATCGCCGACCGGGTGGCCGTCATGTACCTGGGCCGGATCGTGGAGACCGGCGAGGTCGAGCAGGTCCTGACGGCACCTCAGCACCCGTACACCCAGGCCCTGCTGTCCGTCCTGCCGGAAGCGGAGGGGGAGCCGGTGGTGCTCACGGGTGAGCCGCCGGACCCGTCCCGGGTGCCGGGCGGGTGCCGGTTCCACGCGCGGTGCCAGATCCTCGCGGGCGGTGAGGCGGAGCGGGCCGGGGTGGCACAGGACTGCCGTACGAAGGACTTGCCCGTGTTGTCGGGTGCCGGGGGGACGCAGGTTGCCTGTCACTGGGCGCACGCCCGAAGGTGACCGTCCGGTCGAGTTGCCGCCGATCGCCCTTCGGGCTCGCCCTCACTCGCCGGGCGGGCTGAGACCTGCTCGTCCGGCGCCGTCCCCCTACTGGTCGGCTGCCGCGACCAAGTCCCGGGACTTCTTCACGTCGTCCGCCATCGCGACCAGGAGGTCGTCGATCGAGTCGAACTTCGCCATGCCGCGCACGAAGGCGAGGAAGTCGACGGCGACGTGCAGGCCGTACAGGTCCAGGCCGACGCGGTCGATGGCGTAGGCCTCGACGGTGCGCTCGGTGCCGTCGAACGTGGGGTTGGTGCCCACCGAGATGGCCGCGGGCATCGCCTCGCCGTCGGCGTGCAGCCACCCGGCGTAGACGCCGTCGGCGGGGATCGCGGTGTGCGGCAGGGTCTCAACGTTGGCCGTGGGGAAGCCCAGCTCGCGGCCGCGCTGGGCGCCGCGGACGACGACGCCCTCCACGCGGTGCGGGCGGCCCAGGATCTCATGGGCGCCCGCGACGTCGCCCTCGGCGATGAGGCGGCGGGTGAGCGTGGACGAGAAGGGCTGGCCGCCGCCCGCCGTGCCGCTCACGTACAGGTCGATGACCTCGACCTCGTAGTCGTAGGTCCGGCCGAGGTCGGCGAGGACCTCGACGTTGCCCGCGGCACGGTGGCCGAAGCGGAAGTTGGGGCCCTCGACGACGGCCTTGGCGTGCAGCTTGTCGACGAGGACCTTCGCCACGAACTCGGCGGGCGACAGCTTCGAGAACTCGGTGGTGAAGGGGAGGATGAGGACGGCGTCCACGCCGAGGTCGGCCATCAGCTCGGCGCGCCGGTGGTGCGGGGCGAGCAGCGGCGGGTGGCTGCCGGGGCGCACGACCTCGCTCGGGTGCGGGTCGAAGGTGACGACCACGGCGGGCACGCCCAGTTCACGGGCGCGGGCCACCGCGCGGCCGATGATCAGCTGGTGACCGCGGTGCACGCCGTCGTAGGAACCAATGGTGACGACGCTGCGCCCCCAGTCCTGGGGAATGTCCTCCAAGCCACGCCAGCGCTGCACTGTCTTCGCTCCTCGCCGAACCCGTGTGTGTATCCGTACGCCCGTACGTCTGTACGTTCCCTTGCCGATTGCGCAGGTCTAAGACTGCCATGCCGACAGTTTGTCGCCCGCATCGGCCGGGGTGGCGGAGCTCACGCCGACACGGGCACCTCGCCGGTCAGGTGCTCGATGGTGCGCCGGGCGCTCGGCCCGACCAGCGCGGCCCAGTCCTGCGGGGCGTCGGTGAGCCAGCCCATGAGCCGGGTGGCGAAGCCGGGGACGCGCCGGGCCACGTCGACCAGGGCGCGGTCGAAGGCCGTTGCGCCTTCCGGGGTGCGGCCGGCGAGGAGGGCGGTGCGGCGGACGAGATCGCGGTCGCGCTCGGCGCCGCCGCCCCGGCCGCCGACGGCGCGCAGCACGGCCTCGAAGACGACGTGCTCCCGCTCGGCGGCGAGCAGCAGGTCGAGCAGTTCGGCGCGCAGGGGCCGCGAGACGGGGGTGCCGGGGGCGGCCAGCACGGGGGCGAGGGCGACGCGCACGTCCACGCCGCGGCCCTTCAGCAGGGCGACGACCAGCGGGAACAGCTCGGCTCGCGCCTCCGGTCCCCGCTCGAGGCGCAGGTCCACATACGCCGCCGCGTCGGCCGCGGCGCGCGGGCACTGCTCCACCCGCTCGCGTACGAGGTCCGCCACGCGCCGGGCGAGGGCGGGTGAGGGCACGTCGGGGAGGCCGCGCAGGACCTCGGCGGTGCCCGTGTCACGGGCGCGCAGGCGGTCCCGGAAGGCGGCGAGCACCGGCTCCGGGTGGGTGCCGAGGGCGGTGGCCAGGGCGCTCGCGGGCAGGCCCGGGTCGCCGGTGGCGAAGCGGCGCAGGGCGTACGGGAGGTGGCGGGCGCGGGTGTGCGGGTCGCGGACGAGGAGGCCGAGGGCCGCGCCGTGCAGGGACTCGTCGCCGGGGTGGTCGAGGAGCGTCTGGGCCGCGTACCGCAGCAGGCGGCGGTCGGCCTCGCCGGTGGTGTGCCGGGCGGCACGCGGGGCGTGGGTGGCGGCGGCGACGCGGCGGGCGGGGCGGGCGTCGTGGGCCCAGCGGTCGACGGCGCGGCAGAGCGCGGACGGCTCGTCCTCGGCGAGGGCGCCGAGGAGTTCGTCGGCGCGCGGGTGGGCGCAGTCGACGAGGGCCTCGGTGAGGTCGTCGACGGCGCGGTGGCGGTGCGTGTGGAGGAGGGCCTGGGCGGCGGAGGCGACGGTCGCCTCGGGGGCGGCGCGCAGCGGCCTCTCGTCGGCGAACCACCGGGTCAGATGATGCTGTACGGCGGCGGGGTCGGCGGCGAGGCGCTCCGCGACGGCGTCCAGGCAGCGGCGCCCGGTGCCCGGCGGGCCGTCGTGCACCACGACGGCCCGCAGCAGCTCGAACCTGGCCGCCTCCGAGAGGGGCAGGGCCAGCCAGAAGTCAGGGCCGAACTGGCGCTGGGCGGCGAGGCGTTGGAGCACGGGGGTGTACGGGGTGGCGTCGGCGACGCGGAGCAGCGTCTCCCGCACGAGATGCCGCGCCCACCACCGCGCGCTCTCCACGTCGCCCCCCGCCCCGGCGCCGACCCGAGCCCCCAGACCGTCCCCCGCCCCACGCCCGGCACCGGGGCTCTCGGGGGCGCCGGGCCCCTCCGGCACGCCGGAAGCCCCGGGCCCGCCAGGCCCCTCCGGCACGCCGGAAGCCTCCGGTACGCCGGAAGCCCCGGGCCCGCCGGATGCCGCCCCGGGTGCCGTCACCGTGCCTGGCGCGCCCCCCACCGCCCCGGCACCGGGGCCACCGCCCCCCACCGCCGCTCCGCGGCGGCCGTCCCACCCGCCCACCCGTGGCTGTGGGACATCAGTGCGCCCCAGGCAGACACCCTCACCCCACACCGTCACATCCCCGCCAGCCACAGCCTCCCCCAAGGCGCTCGCCTCCCCCGCGACCGCCACCTCCCCCACGACCGCCGCGTCCTCCGTGCCCCCGAACACCTCAAGCGCCCCCACCAACTCCCCCAACCTCACAGCGAGTTCCTCGGCGCCCCGCTGGCGCTCGAGTCCCAGCAGGGCTTGGAGGACCGGGCCGGCCCGGTGGCGTGGCACCGGTAGGGAGCGGGGTGAGGGCGGGGTGTGGGGGCGGGCGTAGCGCAGGGTCAGGGAGGTCAGGGCCGCGTCGATGTCGAGGTGGAGGCCCTGGAGCCAGTCGCCCAGCTCCTCGTGGGCGAAGCGGTAGCCGGTTCCTGCGGGGACGAGGAGGCCTTCGGTGAGGACGGCCGAGGCCCAGCCCGTACAACTGTCGGCGCCCTTGCCAGGCAAGGCTCCCCAGGGAAAGACCGTCTCGAAGGCGGGGCGGTCGAGCTGTCCCTGGCCGGGGCCGAGGCAGCGCCGGGCGGCCTCGTGGACCTGCCCGGACACCTTCGCCGCGAGGCGTCGTACGGCCGTCCCGCGCAGCCCGCTGTCGGCGGCGAGCCGCACGGCGACGCGCAGGCAGAGGAGGTCGAGGTGGGCGGCGAACACCTCCTCGCGGCAGGGCCGCCCGGCGGGGGCGGCGTCCGGCAGCGCCGCCGTGACCTCGGACAGGAGCCGCAGCGTCAGGGGGTGTCCGGCGTCGGCCTCGGCGAGCGCGCCGTCCGCGATGCCGTACCGCTCGCGGGCCCGGCGCGCCTGCACCTGCGGCAACTCGCCGAGGCGTACGCAGCCGGGCAGGGCGGCCCGGGAGCGGTACGCCACCGCGTCGCCGTCCGGGACGTGCAGCAGCTCCGGCGGGAAGTGGGCCCCGGCCTGCTCCCAGTACTCCGCGCGGCAGGCCACGACGAGCCGCGCCCCGGTGTCCCGCAGCCATCCGGCCGTCCCCGCGCTCCACCCGGCGAGACGGTGGGCGAGCACGGGCGGCATCTCCTCGGGCCCGTCGAGCAGGAGCAGCAGCGGCCGTCCGGCGTCCCGCACGAGCCGGGCGACCCGCCCCGCCGAGATGTCGCCGAGCCCCTCGTCCCCGCCGACCGCCGCGTCGGACGCGGCGAGGATGCGCCCGGCCCGCTCCAGGGCGCGGCCCACCGCGTCGGCCACGGAGGTGTCCGCGTCCCTCAGGTCGGCGCCGCGCAGCCACAGGGTGGGGGCGGGTTCGGCGCCCCGGGCGCGGCGGCGGGCGAGGGCGGCGAGTTCCGTGGTGCGGCCGGTGCCGGGGTCGCCGACGAGGCCGAGCACCCGCGCGGGTCCGGCGGTGAAGTGGGTGAACTCCCGGCAGGTGGAGGGGCGTTCGACCGGTGCGGGGTCGAGCGCGCGCGGCCCGTCGGAGCCGAGTGACGTGGCCGTGAGGTGCAGCGCGCCCGCGAGGTTCAGGTCGCGGCCGAAGCCGGGCACGGTCGCCGCGTTGCGCGCGAGCAGGGCGGCGAGCGGCCCGCCGGGGTCCGCGGCGGCCGCGGCCCGCAGCGGCACGGCGAACCCGGCGGCGCGGTGCGGTGCCTGCAGCGCGGTGGCGAGGACGGCGAGGACGGCGCCGGACGCGGCGTCGACGACGGGCCCGCCCGCGGCGCCGCCGCCGAGCCGCAGCGCGTCCGCCCCGTCGGTGCCGATGGCCAGCTCCATGGCGGCGTCGAGGAGGTGGAAGCGGTCCGTGGCGGTGTACGTGACGGCGGCCGAGTCGAGAACCCGGGCCTGGCGCCAGCCACCCGTGGCGATGCGGACGTACGAGCCGACGTCCACGCCGTCGCGCGCGGCGACGGGCAGCGGGCGCAGGGCGAGGCCGTCGGTGCGGACGAGGGCGAGGTCGGCCTCCGGGAGCGCGGTGACGGCGTCGGCGGTCACGACGCAGGTGCGCTCGCCGGGCGCGTGCAGGACTATCCGGGCGAGGCCGTCGACCGCCTCGTGGCTGGTGATGACGGTGCCGTGGTCGTCGGCGGCGAAGCCGTGGCCGCGCGGCCGCCCGGCCAGGTCGCAGATCCGCACCAGGGACCGCTCGGGTTCGCGCCACGCGTCGCGGCCCGCCGTCCACGCGCTCCGGCCCCGGTCCCGCTCCGCGCCGCCCCGGGCGCGCGGGCCCCGTCCCGCCATGCTCGAACCTCCCAGCCGCACCCCGTACCTTCGACCGTAGGTCGGCGATGATCAGCCGGACAGAACGCGAGCCGAACGCGCCCCCTTCCGCTCCCTCGGTTCACTCCGAGCGCCTGCCCGTAGGGGTGAATCGGCGGGTGGAGGTGGATACACCTTCTGAAGGGGGGACCTGTGGAGCGGCGGACCACCGTCCGCCGCTCCACAACAAGTCCCACGCCGCGCGGGCCGCCGAAGAGGCCGCCACGGGAGCGCCAACTCCCGCACCGCACAGGCGAACTGAGTGCGGGTCAGGAGAAGACGGCGAGACTCTTCGCCTTGCCCTTGGACTCCTCCGCGAGCACCAGGAACCGGCCCTCGGGCCCGAAGACGGCGACGGGCCCGGCGCCCGCGTACTCGTCCGGCATGTCGATCCGCACGCCGTTGGCGAGCAGCCGCGCCCGCTTCTCGTCGACGTCCCAGCGGGGGAACGCCGCGGTGGCCGCGTCGGCGACCGGCATCACCGTCAGCTCCTCCTGGAGCTGGTCGAGGGTCTTGGCCGAGTCCAGCTTGTACGGCCCGACACGGGTGCGGCGCAGCGCCGTGAGGTGGCCGCCGACGCCCAGGTCGGCGCCGAGGTCACGGGCGAGGGCGCGGATGTACGTACCGGAGGAGCAGACGACGGACACGACCAGGTCCAGGACGGGGGTGCCGTCTTCGGCGACCGCGTCCCGGATGTCGTACACCTGGAAGGAGGAGACCGTGACCGGCCGGGCCGGGATCTCGAAGTCCTCGCCCTGGCGGGCGCGCGCGTACGACCGCTTGCCGTCGATCTTGATGGCGCTGACCTTCGACGGGACCTGCATGATGGCGCCGGACAGCTTGGCGATGCCCGCGTCGACGGCGTCGCGCTTGACGCCGGAGGCGTCCGCGGACGAGGTGATCTCGCCCTCCGCGTCGTCCGTGACGGTGGCCTGGCCGAGGCGGATCGTGCCGAGATACTCCTTCTCGGTGAGCGCCAGGTGGCCGAGGAGCTTCGTGGCCCGCTCGACGCCGAGCACCAGGACACCCGTCGCCATCGGGTCGAGGGTGCCGGCGTGCCCGACGCGGCGGGTCTTCGCGATGCCCCGCATCTTGGCGACCACGTCGTGCGAAGTGAAGCCGGACGGCTTGTCGACGATGACAAGGCCGTCCGGCGTGGTGCTGCGCTTGGTCATTACGAGGCGTCGCCGTCCTTGTCGGCGGTGCCGCCCGCGGCGTCGGCGTCGACGTCGTCTTCGTCCTCGGGCTTGCGGTACGGGTCGGCGCCGCCCGCGAACTCGGCTCCCGCGGAGGCCTCACGGACCTTCGCGTCCGAGGCGCGCGCCCGGTCGAGGAGGTCCTCGATGGCCCGGGCGTTGTCCGGGAGGGCGTCCGCCACGAAGGTCAGCGTCGGCGTGAACTTCACGCCCGCCGCCCGGCCGACCTCGGAGCGGAGCACGCCCTTGGCGCTCTCCAGGCCCGCGGCCGCGGCCGCGCGCTCCTCGTCGTCCCCGTAGACCGTGTAGAAGACGGTCGCCTCCCGCAGGTCACCGGTGACCCGGGTGTCCGTGATGGTGACATGCGTGCCGAGCCGCGGGTCCTTGATCCCGCGCTGCAGCTTCTGGGCCACCACCTCTCGGATGAGGTCCGCCAGCCTCTTCGCCCGCGCGTTGTCGGCCACTGCTCCGTCTCCTTCTGTGCTGTGCTCGTCGCTGGTCGTTCAGATCGTTCAAGCGTCGTCGTCACCGTGGAAGCGCCGCCGTACGGACAACAGCTCCACTTCGGGCCGGGCGGCGACGAGCCGTTCGCACCGGTCCAGTACGTCCGTGATGTGCCCCGCGTCCCCCGAGACCAGCGCCAGGCCGATCTCGCTCCTGCGGTGCAGGTCCTGGTGGCCGACCTCCGCCGCGCTCACCGCGTACTTCCGCTGGAGTTCCGCCACGATCGGGCGAACGAGGGAGCGCTTCTCCTTCAACGAATGTACGTCGCCGAGGAGCAGGTCGAAGGACAGAGTCCCCACATACATATGTGTCCCGGATAACCCGCCGGTGCGGGATCGCGCCCCGCGCACGGTTGGCAGGGTCACCAGAACCGTACAACGCGGGGCGGGTCCGGCTCGACGGAGTTTCGCCCCAGACCCCGCTCCTGAAACGCCGGAGGGGCTGTCCATAGCCCGTCCGGCGTTTGAGGACGAGGCGCGAAGCGCCGAAAAGCGGGGGGAACGGGGGCGCAGCCCCCATAAAAGGGGCGGGGGTTGCCCGGGGAAAACTCCCCGGGCAACCCCCGTCCACAACCGCTAAGCCCGCGGCTTCTCGCGCATCTCGTACGTCGCGATGACGTCATCGACCTTGATGTCGTTGAAGTTGCCGAGGTTGATACCGCCCTCGAACCCTTCGCGGATCTCGGTGACGTCGTCCTTGAAGCGACGCAGGCCCTCGATGTTGAGGCTCTCCGCGATGACCTTGCCGTCGCGAAGCAGTCGGGCCTTGGTGTTGCGCTTGACCTCGCCGGAGCGGATGAGAACACCCGCGATGTTGCCCAGCTTGGACGAGCGGAAGACCTCGCGGATCTCCGCCGTGCCGAGCTCGACCTCTTCGTACTCCGGCTTGAGCATGCCCTTGAGGGCCGCCTCGATCTCCTCGATGGCCTGGTAGATCACCGAGTAGTAGCGGACGTCGACGCCCTCGCGCTCCGCCATCTGCGCGGCACGGCCTGCCGCGCGGACGTTGAAGCCGATGACGATGGCGTCGGAGCCCATGGCCAGGTCGATGTCCGACTCGGTGACCGCACCCACGCCGCGGTGCAGCACGCGGATGTCGACCTCCTCGCCGACGTCCAGCTGGAGCAGGGAGGACTCCAGGGCCTCGACGGAACCAGAAGCGTCACCCTTGATGATGAGGTTGAGCTGCTGGATCTCGCCGGCCTTGAGCACCTTGTCCAGGTCCTCGAGCGAGACACGGCGGACGCGCTTGGCGAACGCGGCGTTGCGCTCGCGGGCGGCGCGCTTCTCGGCGATCTGACGGGCCGTACGGTCCTCGTCGACGACCAGGAAGTTGTCGCCCGCGCCCGGGACGTTGGTGAGGCCCAGGACGAGGACCGGGGTCGAGGGACCCGCCTCTTCCACGGTCTCGCCCTTGTCGTCGAGCATCGCGCGGACTCGGCCGTACGCGTCGCCGGCGACCATCGTGTCACCGACGCGCAGCGTGCCGCGCTGGACCAGGACGGTCGCGACGGCGCCGCGGCCCTTGTCCAGGTGCGCCTCGATCGCGATGCCCTGCGCGTCCTGCTCCGGGTTGGCCCGCAGGTCGAGCGAGGCGTCGGCGGTGAGGACGACGGCCTCGAGCAGGGAGTCGATGTTGAGGCCCTGCTTGGCGGAGATGTCGACGAACATGGTGTCGCCGCCGTACTCCTCGGCCACCAGACCGAACTCGGTGAGCTGACCGCGCACCTTGGTCGGGTCCGCGCCCTCGACGTCGATCTTGTTGACCGCGACCACGATCGGCACGTCGGCCGCCTTGGCGTGGTTCAGCGCCTCGATCGTCTGGGGCATCACACCGTCGTTGGCCGCCACCACGAGGATCGCGATGTCGGTCGACTTGGCACCACGG
Source organism: Streptomyces sp. NPDC041205 (assembly GCF_055591765.1). Lineage (NCBI taxonomy): Bacteria > Bacillati > Actinomycetota > Actinomycetes > Kitasatosporales > Streptomycetaceae > Streptomyces > Streptomyces sp. NPDC041205. The sequence goes on from NZ_JBVIZH010000002.1 coordinate 51,147, forward strand.
GCACGCATGGCGGTGAACGCCTCGTGACCCGGGGTGTCGATGAAGGTGATCGCGCGGTCCTCGCCGTTGACCTCGGTGGCGACCTGGTACGCACCGATGTGCTGCGTGATGCCGCCGGCCTCGCCCGCGATGACGTTCGTCTTGCGGATGGCGTCGAGCAGTCGGGTCTTACCGTGGTCGACGTGACCCATGACGGTCACGACCGGCGGGCGGGACATGAGCGCCTCTTCGCCGCCCTCGTCCTCGCCGAACTCGATGGAGAACGACTCGAGCAGCTCGCGGTCCTCCTCCTCGGGGCTGACGATCTGAACGGTGTAGTTCATCTCGTCGCCGAGGAGCTGCAGCGTCTCGTCGGAGACGGACTGCGTGGCCGTGACCATCTCGCCGAGGTTCATCATCACCGCGACGAGCGACGCCGGGTTGGCGTTGATCTTCTCGGCGAAGTCGGTGAGGGAGGCACCACGCGACAGGCGAACGGTCTCGCCGTTGCCGCGCGGCAGCATCACGCCGCCGACCGACGGGGCCTGCATGGCCTCGTACTCCTGGCGCCTCTGCCGCTTCGACTTGCGACCGCGACGCGCGGGACCGCCGGGACGGCCGAAGGCGCCCTGCGTGCCACCACGGCCACCCGGACCACCGGGACGGCCACCGAAGCCGGGACGACCGCCGAAGCCGCCGCCACCACCGGGACGACCGGCACCGCCGCCGCCACCGGGACCACCCGGACGACCGGCGAAGCCACCGCCGCCACCGCCCGGACCACCGGGACGACCGGCGAAGCCGGGACGGCCACCGCCGCCGCCACCGGGACGACCGCCGCCACCGGGACCACGGCCACCGCCGGGGCCACCACCGGGACGCGGGCCCGCGGCGGGACGCTGCGGCATCATGCCCGGGTTCGGACGGTTTCCGCCGGGGGCTCCGCCCGGACGCGGCGCCTGCGGGCGCGGCATTCCGGCCGGGGACGGACGAGCGCCGCCCTGACCCTGCGGACGGGGACCACCCTGGCCGCCGCCCTGGCCCTGGCCCTGCGGGCGCGGGCCGCCGGGGGCACCCTGGCCGCCGGGGCGCGGGGCGCCGCCCGGACGGGGCGCCTGCGGGCGCGCCATGCCGGTGGAGCCGCCAGAGGTGAAGGGGTTGTTGCCCGGGCGCGGACCGGCCGGACGGCCGCCCGGACGCGGGGCGCCACCCTGGCCGCCGGGGCGCGGGGCACCCTGACGGTCGCCGCGGTCGCCGCCGCGCTGGCCCTGACCCTGGCCCTGGCCCTGGCCGGGGGCCGGACGGCCACCGGGCTTCGGGGCGCCGGGACGGGCGCCGGGACGCGGGCCCGCCGGGGCCGAGGACCCCGAGGAGGCAGCCGGAGCCGGGGCCGCCGGAGCGGCCGGCGGCGCGGTGAACTCGGGCGCGGCCGGAGCCGGAGCCGCCGGAGCGGGCTTCGGCGTCACGGGCTTGGGCGCGACCGGACCCGGGCGGGGGCCCGGAGCGGGCGCCGCGGCGGGCTTGTCGGCAGCGGCCGGCTTGGGCGCCGGCGGCTTGGGCGCGGCCGGCTTGGCGGCCTGCGCGGGAGAGGGTGCCGACGGGGTCGCCGGCTTGGGGGCGGCCGCCTTGCGGGGCGCGCCGGGCTTGGCGGCGGACTTGCCGTTGCCGCCACCCTGCTGCAATGCGTCAGTCAGTTTGCGTACTACGGGCGCCTCGATCGTCGAGGACGCCGAACGTACGAATTCACCGAGTTCTTGGAGCTTGGCCATGACGACCTTGCTCTCCACGCCGAACTCCTTGGCGAGTTCGTATACCCGGACCTTAGCCACTTCGCTCCTTTTAGGTCCGGGTTACGCCGGACCGTCGCTACTTCATGGGCGTACTCATCGCGTACTCATCGAGTGCTCATCGCAATCTCGACCTACTTCCAACTCGCGAGGTACCAGGGCCGCACGGGGATCCGCGCGGCGCTTCTTACGGTGTTGCCTGCTGGGCAACGGTCTCGGCTGTCTCGACATTCCGGCGCAGTTCCGCGGTGTCGAGCGGTCCCTGGGCCCGGAAGGCCCGCGGGAACGCCCGGCGGCGGAGCGCCAGCTCGAAACAGACCAGGGCGGGGTGTACATACGCACCCCGGCCGGGCAGCGTACCGCTTGGATCGGGGACGCAAACGCCCTCGATCGCCACGATGCGCAGCAGCTCACTCTTGGCCGCTCGCTCCCGGCACCCCACACAGGTGCGCTCAGGGCATGCTCGGGCATGCGTCCGGCCAGACACGCTTAAGTCTACCTCCCCGCACCGACCTCACCCCTTTGGGGCAAGAATCGAACGGATGTTGTCTTGATCAGTTCGGCAAACCCGGGAACCCGGGGTGATCAGCCCTCGGAGTCCCGCGCCGCGTGCTCGGGCAGCTCGGTGTCCGGCCGGATGTCGATGCGCCAGCCGGTGAGGCGGGCGGCGAGGCGGGCGTTCTGGCCCTCCTTGCCGATCGCCAGCGAGAGCTGGTAGTCCGGCACCGTCACGCGGGCGGAGCGGCCGGCCAGATCGACGATCTCGACCTTGCTGACGCGGGCCGGGGACAGCGCGTGCGCCACCATGTCGCCCGGGTCGTCCGACCAGTCCACGATGTCGATCTTCTCGCCGTTGAGCTCGGCCATGACATTGCGCACCCGGCTGCCCATGGGGCCGATGCAGGCGCCCTTGGCGTTCAGGCCCGAGCGGGTCGAGCGGACCGCGATCTTGGTGCGGTGCCCGGCCTCGCGCGCGATGGCGGCGATCTCCACGGACCCGTCGGCGATCTCCGGGACCTCGAGCGCGAACAGCTTCTTGACCAGGTTCGGGTGGGTGCGCGACAGCGTCACGGACGGGCCGCGCACGCCCTTGGCGACCCGCACCACGTAGCTGCGCAGGCGCATGCCGTGCCGGTACTCCTCGCCCGGCACCTGCTCCTGCACCGGCAGGATGGCCTCCAGCTTGCCGATGTCGACAAGGACGTTCTTCGGGTCGCGGCCCTGCTGGACGACACCGGTGACGATGTCGCCCTCGCGGCCCGCGTACTCGCCGAGGGTCGCGTCGTCCTCCGCGTCGCGCAGCCGCTGCAGGATGACCTGCTTGGCGGTGGTGGCGGCGATGCGGCCGAAATCGGACGGGGTGTCGTCGAACTCGCGGGGCTCCTGACCCTCCTCGAGGTCTTCGGGGTCCTCCTTCGCCCAGACCGTCACGTGACCGCTGTCACGGTCGAGCTTCACGCGCGCGTGGCGGCGGCTTCCCTCGGTGCGGTGGTAGGCGATGAGGAGGGCCGACTCGATCGCCTCGACCAGCAGGTCGAAGGAGATCTCCTTCTCCCGCACCAGACCTCGCAGGGCACTCATGTCGATGTCCACGGCTACGCCTCCTCCTCTTCCTTCACGTTCTTCTCGTCGTCGTTGTCGCTGCCGCCGACAGCGCCGTCTGCGCCGTCTGCGGACTTGCGGTTGAACTCCACCTCGACGCGCGCCTTGGCGATCTCCGCGAAGGCGAGCCTGCGGGCGGTGGGCTTGCGGCCCTTGACTCCGGGCACTTCGAGGTCCACGCCCTCGTCGTCGACCTTCAGGATCCGCGCGGTCAGCTCGCCACCCTCGGTGAGCTGGAACTTCGCGAGGCGTCCGATGGCGCGTACGTAGTGGCGCTGTTCCTTCAGGGGGCGCTCGGCGCCCGGGGAGCCGACCTCGAGCGTGTACTCGCCGTCGCCCATCGCGTCCGACTCGTCGAGCTTCGCGGAGAACTCGCGGCTCAGCTCGGCGATGCGGTCCAGATCCACGCCGTCGTCGGAGTCGACGACGACTCGCAGCACCCGCTTGCGTCCGACCGAGGCCACTTCGATCTCTTCGAGATCCAGGTCCTTCGAGCTGACGAGCGGTTCCAGCAGTTCTCGCAGCCTCTCGCTCTGGGTGGTGCTCATCCGGGTGACTCCTCGGCCGCGTGTGCTGTTGTGGGATCGTCGCGTGTCAGGTCAAAGGGTATCCGGTCGCGGAGGGTGTTGCCGTCCACCGCCGGGGCTCCGCACACCCCGGTACGAGCCGATCGCGCGTACGAGGACAGGGCGCAGGTACGGTGATCACCGGGCCCGCGCCCGCCCCTGCCGTCACCCGAGGGCACCGCCCTCCCCCGCACACACCCCGCGCTCCTGCCCGCCCCACCCTCACCCCCGCCCTCCCTGCCCTAGCGGCCAACCTTTCCGAGGACGTCTGCCGTGCCGTCGTATCTCACCCCTTCGTGGACCCGCCCGGGCCCGCGCCGAAGGAGCCTGCTGACCGGGGCCGCCGCCGCGGCCGGCACCACGCTGCTCGCCGGGTGCTCCGGCTCCGGCGACTCCCCCGGCGACGGACGCCCGTCCGCCGACGACCGGCTGCGCGCGCGTGCGGCGCGGGACAGCGCCGGGCTGCTGCGGCAGTACGACGCCGTGCTCGCGGCGCACGCTCCCCTGGCGGGGCGGCTGCGGCCGCTGCGGGCGGAGGTGGCGCGGCACGAGAAGGCGTTCGACGCGGACCCCGAGCCCGCGCCCGCCAAGTCCCCCAAGGCCCCCAAGGCTTCCGCCCCCGCCCCGGTGTCCGTCCCCGACGGCGAGCGGGACGCCCTGCGGTTCCTGGCCTCCGCGGAGCGGGAACTGTCCCGGCGGCGCGGCAAGCAACTCCTGGACGCGCCCGCCGAACTGGCCCGGCTGCTCGCGTCGGTCGCGGCGGCGGGCGCCGCGCACGCGTACCTGCTGACGGAGGACGACAAGTGAGCCGAGAGAGCCGCGCGGACGCGGACAGAAAAGCGGGCAGAGAGCCCGAGCTGAAGGCCCTGCAGGCGGCCCTGCGGGCCGAGCACGCGGCCGTGTACGGCTACGGCGTCGTGGGCGGTCGCATCGGCGACGAGCGGCGGGCGGAGGCGCGCACGGCGTACGACGCGCATCGCGCACGCCGTGACGAACTCCGGCGGACGGTACGCGGCCTCGGCGCCGACCCCGAGCCCTCCGCCGCCGCGTACGCCCTGCCGTTCCCGGTCCCCGACTCGGCAGCCGCCGTACGCCTCGCGGCCGAGTTGGAGGAGCGGGTCGCCGCGGTCTACTCCGACCTGGTCCGGGCGGCCGAGAGCGCCCGGCGCGGCACCGCGGCCGAGTCCCTCCGGGAGGCGGCGGTGCGGGCGGCACGCTGGCGCGGCGGGAGCGTAGCCTTCCCTGGGCTCGCGGAACGGTCCGGGGCGTCGGGGGACGGCGCTGGGGGCGCGTCACCGGGGGCGTGAGGGCGCTGTCGGGGTGAGCGGGTCTCGGGCGTGAGCACGCTGGCGGCGTGAGTGCGCCGTCGGTGTGAGCTCGCGTTCGGCGTGAGCGCGCCACCACGTACGTCCGCCCTCGGGCAGTCGGAACACGAACGCCTTCGGGCGACCGGGAAGGGAACACCTCGCGCATGGCTTTCGAACCGCCGCCGCGCCTCGTCCGTGCGCTCGGTGAGGCGACGCGCGACGCCGCCACCGACAACTGGCTGCACCGCCTGCCCGAACTCGCCGAGGAGGCCGTCGCACGGCACGGGCTGACCGTGGAGCGGGTGCAGGTGCCCGGTGGCCGCAGCAGCCTCGTCGTACTCGTCCAGACTCGCGAGGGTACGCCCGCCGTGCTCAAGCTGGTGCCGCCCCGATCGCGGCCCGACAGCGAGCGGGCTGCGCTCGCCCACTGGGGCGGGATGGGGGCCGCGCGGCTGCTCGACGCCGCCGACGGGGCGCTGCTCGTCGAACGGCTGCAGCGGGACGTGTCCGTACGGTCCCTGCCCGAGGCCAAGTCCATGCTGGAGGCGGCCGGGACCTTGCGGCGGCTGTGGGTGGCGCCGCCCGCCGGGCACCGGTTCGAGACCGTCGCCGAGCGGACGGGACGGCAGGCCGAGGCGATGGCCGCCTGCCCCGATCCGGACGCCCGGCCGCTCGTCGCCGCCGCTCTCGCCGCGCGCGACGAACTGCTCGGCTCCGTGCCCTCGGAGGGGGGCGGGCTGCTGCTGCACGGGACCTTCCGGCAGAGCAAGGTGCTCGCTGCCGAGCGGGTGCCGTGGCTGGCCGTGGGGCCCGATCCGGTCGTCGGGGAGGCCGCGTTCGACCTGGCTCGGCTTGTGCGGGACCGGGTGGAGGATCTGATCGCTTCGCCGTCGGGGGCGGCGGTTACGCGGCGGCGTGTGAAGCGGCTCGCCGAGTCGTTGGACGTCGATGCCGAGCGGTTGCGGGGGTGGACGTTGTTCCGGGCTGTCGAGTCCGGTGTGCGGGCACTTCGCGTGGGGCGGGAGCAGGACGCGGAGTTGCTGCTGGAGTTCGCGGGGTGGGTGTAGCCCTGCCGGGGGCTCTCCCCAACCCCGCCCCTTCCCGAAACCGGGGGCCGCGCCCCCGGCCCCCCCGCTGATCGGCGCTCCGCGCCTCGTCCTCAAACGCCGGACGGGGTGGAGGAGTGGGAGTCCCGGGCGCGTGGGACAAACCTCGCCGAATCACCCTTCGGCCTCGCCCTCAAGCGCCGGACGGGCTGGAGGAGTGGGGAGTCCCGGGTGGGCGGGACAGGCCTCCGCCGTATCGACGCTTCGCGCCTCGTCCTCAAACGCCGGACGGGCTCCAAAGGACCGGCAGACGTCACCGGCAGGTCGGCCACGCTCCCGCCGATCGGCCTCCGGCCTCGTCCTCAATCGCCGGACGGGCTGAGTGCTCACCGGCGCGCCAAAGCTTCAACCCGCCCCCCCTCAGCCCACCCCGGTGGAGTGGGGCGGGCGGGGAATCCCAGCTCATCGGATCGACCGGGCGGACTGGCAATCCAGCCCGTCCGGCGCTTGAGGACGAGCGCGGAGCGCGATCGGCGCAGGCCCGTCCCAGCCGTCGCTCCGGCGCCCTCCGGGCGGGATGGGGTGGGTGGGCGGGGAGAACCAGCCCGTCCGGCGCTTGAGGACGAGCGCGGAGCGCGATCGGCGCAGGCCCGTCCCAGCCGTCGCTCCGGCGCCCTCCGGGCGGGATGGGGCGGGTGGGCGGGGAGAACCAGCCCGTCCGGCGTTTGAGGACGAGCGCGGAGCGCGATCGGCGGTGCACCGGCCCGCCCGAGGACATGGGCCCAGGCCACCTGCGGACGTGGGGCCAGCCCACCCGAGGGCGCGGGGCCAGCCCACCCGAGGGCGCGGGCCCGGTCCACCCGAGGGCATAGATGCCCGGCCCACCCCAGGAAGTAGGTGCCCGGCCCTACCCCAGGGCCTGGGTGTCCGCGCCACCCCAGGACGTGGGTGTCCGGACCACCCGAGATCTGGGGGCCCGGCCCACCGGAAGAGGCGGGTGTGGCGAGCCCCGGTGCCGGGAGCCCCCGTCCCCTTACGCCGTGAGGCGAGCGATCGCGTCGGCGACCGACAGTTCCTCCCGCTCCCCCGTCCGGCGGTCCTTCAGCTCGACCACGCCGTCGGCGGACCTGCGGCCGGCGACCAGGATCGTGGGGACGCCGATGAGCTCGGCGTCGGTGAACTTGACGCCGGGCGAGACGCCGGCGCGGTCGTCGACGAGGACGCGTACGCCCGCGGCGTTCAGCTGCTCGGCGACGTCGAGGGCCAGCTCGGTCTGGACGGCCTTGCCGGCGGCGACGATGTGGACGTCGGCCGGGGCGATCTCCTTGGACCAGCACAGGCCCTGCTCGTCGGCGGTCTGCTCGACGAGCGCGGCGACGGCGCGGGAGACGCCGATGCCGTAGGAGCCCATGGTGACGCGGACGGGCTTGCCGTTCTGGCCGAGGACGTCGAGCTGGAAGGTGTCGGCGTACTTGCGGCCGAGCTGGAAGATGTGACCGATCTCGATCGCGCGGTCGAGCTTCAGACCGGCGCCGCAGGCGGGGCAGGGGTCGCCGGCCTCGACCACGACGACGTCCAGGTAGTCGTCGACCTCGAAGTCACGGCCGCAGACGACGTTGCGGGCGTGCGTGTCGGCCTTGTTGGCGCCGGTGATCCAGGAGGTGCCGGGCGCGACGCGGGGGTCGGCGATGTAGCGGACCTTCTCCAGGCCCTGGGGGCCGACGTAGCCGCGGACGAGGTCGTCGCGGCCCTCGAAGTCCTCGGCGGTGACGAGCTCGACCTCGGCGGGCGCGAGGTGCTCGCCGAGCTTGCCGAGGTCGACCTCGCGGTCGCCGGGCACGCCGACGGCGACGATCTCGCCGTCGACCTTGACGAGGAGGTTCTTGAGGGTGGCGGAGGCCGGGACGCCCAGGTGCTCGGCGAGGGTCTCGATGGTGGGGGTGTCGGGGGTGTCGAGTTCCTCGACGGCGGGGTGGCCGTCGGTGGACACCGGCTTGAGGGCGAAGGTGACGGCCTCGGTGTTGGCCGCGTAGTCGCACTCGGGGCAGTCGACGAAGGTGTCCTCACCTGCGGGGGCCGGGGCCAGGAACTCCTCGGAGGCGGAGCCGCCCATGGCGCCGGACACAGCGGACACGATGCGGTAGTCCAGGCCGAGGCGCTCGAAGATGCGCTGGTAGGCGGCGCGGTGCAGCGCGTACGCCTCGGCGAGGCCCTCGTCGGAGGTGTCGAAGGAGTACGAGTCCTTCATCTGGAACTCGCGGCCGCGCAGGACGCCCGCGCGCGGACGGGCCTCGTCGCGGTACTTGGTCTGGATCTGGTAGAGGATCACCGGCAGGTCCTTGTAGGACGAGCACTGGTCCTTGACGACCTGGGTGAAGATCTCCTCGTGGGTGGGGCCGAGGAGGTACTCGGAGCCCTTGCGGTCCTTGAGGCGGAACAGCAGGTCGCCGTACTCCTCGTAGCGCCCGCTGGCCTCGTAGGGCTCCTTGGGCAGCAGGGCGGGGAGCAGGACCTCCTGGCCACCGATGGCGTCCATCTCCTCGCGGACGACGCGGGCTACATTCTCGTAGACCTTCTTGCCGAGCGGCAGCCAGGTCCAGATGCCCGCGGCGGTCCTGCGAACGTATCCGGCGCGCACGAGCAGCTTGTGGTTGAGCGTCTCCGCGTCCGCCGGGTCGTCGCGCAGTGTCTTGACCATCAAACGGGACATGCGCTGGACCTGGGCCATGGTGATCTCCTGCTGCAAAGGGGTCCCCCTGCTCGAGCGAAGCCGAGAGCTTGGGGGCGGGTGATGGCCGCAGGTTAGCCGGGGCACGCGCGCACGCGGAAATCGATTCAGCCGCCGGGGCGCCGGAGCGGCAGTGGCGCGCCCATCACGGCGTACGGCTTGGGGGCGCTCGGGAAGAGCACGTTGCGGGCCAGGTCGGTGTAGCCGAGGGAGCGGTACAGGGCGCGGGCGGGGCTCTCGGTGTCGATGGCGGAGAGGATGGAGCGGGGTTCGGCGGCGGCGTCGGTGATGGTGGTGATGAGGGCGCGGCCGAGGCCGCGGTTCTGGTAGCCGGGGCGCACGTGCAGCTCGGTGATCACGAAGGAGTCGTCGAGCCAGCCCTCGAGGCCCCAGCCGCGCAGATAGGGCTCGACGACGGTGGACCACCAGTGCGCGCGGTCGTTGGGCATGCCGTAGACGAAGCCGACGAGCCGTCCGTCGCGGGTGGTCGCGCCGAGCGCCCGGGCGCCGGGGTGGGTGAGGTGCCGCAGGACGATCTGGCGGCGCACCGCGATCTCGTCGTCGCTGAGCCCGAAGGCGACGGCCTGCACGCGCAGTGCGTCGTCCACCCGCGCGGCCAGGTCGACCGGCCCGATCACGACGTCGTCAGTCATGCGCGAACCCTACTTCGCGGCACGTCGTGGCAGTACGGAGCGGGCGCGGCGGCCGGGCGCGAGCGACTGGATCAAGACGTGCGCGGGGGTGGCCGAGAGGGCGGTCGGGCTCCCGGGAGCCGCCGTGCGATCGGCGGCGTCGCGGGCCCAGAACAGCTCAGAACAGCTCGGAACAGCTCGGAACAGCTCGGAACAGCTCGGAACAGCTCGGAACAGCTCAGAAAAGCACGCTCATGAACGCCCCGACTTCCTTGAACCCCACCCGCCGGTAGGTCGCCCGTGCGGCCGTGTTGAAGTCGTTGACGTAGAGGCTGACGACCGGGGAGACGTCCGCGAGGGCGTACTTCAGGACGGCCGCCATGCCGGGGGCGGCGAGCCCCTGCCCCCGGTACTCGGGCGCGACCCAGACGCCCTGCACCTGGCAGGCGCGGTCCGTGGCGGCGCCGATCTCGGCCTTGAAGACGACGCGGCCGTCGGCGTCGATGCGGGCGAAGGAGCGGCCTGAGCCGACGAGTTCGGCGACCCGGGCCTGGTAGAGCAGGCCGCCGTCGCCTGCGAGCGGGGAGATGCCGACCTCCTCGGTGAACATCGCCACGCACGCCGGCATGATCGTCTCCATCTCGTCCTTGCGGACGCGGCGGACGTACGGATCGGGCGTGATGTCGTCGGGCAGCCGGTCGGTGACCATCAGGGGCTGCTGGGAGCGGACCTCGCGGGCGGGTCCCCAGGACGGTTCGAGCAGGCGCCACAGGCGGGCGGTGGGCTCGGCGGGGCCGACGATGGAGGAGCAGCGGCGTCCGGCCCTGCGGGCGCGGTCGGCGAAGCCGCGGACGGCGCGCGGGGTGGCGCAGATCGGGACGAGGTTGGCGCCCGCGTAGCACAGGGACTCCAGCATGCCGTCCTCGTACCAGCCCCACATCTCGCCGCCGAGGCGCCACGGGTCGAGGCCCGCGACGCGCACCCGGGCCGTGACGAAGGCGTTCGCGACCGGCTCGCGGTCGAGCACGGCGAGCGCGGCGTCCAGGTCACTCGGATCGAGGACCCTGGTGGTGGTCTGGGTCAACACGTGCGGGGGCCTCACCATACGGTCTGCTGATCTCCGCACTGTACCTGGCGAGGTTCCGCGACGCCGCCCGGTTACCGCGCAGGTCGCCGCCCGGCGGCCGGGCGGCGACCTGCGCGGTCAGCGGCGCCGCACGTGGCCGTGGCCGACCTGGATCTCGTCGATCTTGAGCTGGCGGTGGAAGTTGGGGGCGGTGGCCGCGGCCCAGGTGGTGCTGATGTCGAGCCTGAGCAGCCGGGTCCGGACGCCGTCGCCGAGGTCGATGAAGCGGATGCCGCGGGCGCTCTCCAGGACGCCCGTCTTGATCTGCTTCCACCGTCTGCCGTCGTCGCTGACGGACACGGTGTAGTCCTTGATGCGGGCGGAGTCCTCCGGCCTGCCGAAGGTCGAGCGGTTGTGGGTGGGTGACCACTCGCGCTGGTTGATGCCGAGGAACGCGGCCTTCTTCCGCTGGCCGAGGTCGAGCGTGACGGAGACGGGGAGGGTGCCCTTGTTGTCCGAGTACGTGGTGAAGTCGCCGTCGGTCAGGGCGGGGTCGTCGGCCTTGACGGAGCCGGTGGGGTAGTAGCCCTCGCGGCCGCGTTCGGTCTCGACCTTGAAGACGGTGTCGTACGCGTCCCAGTCCTCGATCGACCGGATGGTGAGGCGGCCGTCGCTCTGGGCGAACGGCAGCGTCTCGCCGGTGCGCAGGTCGGTGACGCGTTTGACGCGGTGGCCGTTGTCGCGCAGGCGGATCCGGTCGCCGGTGGTGGGGCGGGTGGTGACGTGGACGTACTGCGTGGTGGGCCTGGCGCGGCTGAGGGTGACGTAGCCGTACGCGCCGTCGTTCCACGTGCCCGGCTGCATGCCGCCGTGCAGGTAGCCGCCGCCGTCGACGCCGTGCAGGGACTCCCGGACGGGCGGCAGGTAGTCCTTCATGAAGTCGGTGAACTTCTGCTGCTGGGGCGGGAATCTCCCGTCGACCATGGCCTGGAGGTCCATGAGGGACTTGATGGACGTGCCCGAATTGGCCACGTAGCGGCCGACGTTGAGGCCGGTGTCGACCGGGCGGTCCTGGCCGTCGTACCACCAGGCGCCGGTGCTCGGCACCTTGTAGCAGGACTCGGTCAGGCGCGGCATGGGCGTCCAGATCGCCGAGGGCTGGTCGTAGGCCGGGGTCATGCCGGTCTTCTGCTCGTGGGACACCATGTCCATGGCCGCGGTGTCCTCGTTGTTGTTGCTCAGCGTCATGTCGGGGCGCTGCTCGCGGATCCGCTCGTAGAGCTTGTGCTGCTCCCAGTACTCGTTGTCGTTGTCGATCCAGAAGCCGGACAGCTCGGGGTAGTTGTCCATGACTTCGAAGAAGTTGTCGTAGCTGAACTCGCCGAAGCCAGGGCGCTGGGTGAGGTCGATGTCGCGGCCCTTGTGGGCGGAGTAGGCGGCCGAGTCGAGGGTCTCGACGCCCTGCTCGTCGTGCCACTTGGGGTCGTCGGTCATGTAGAGGATCGTCTTGACGCCCTTGGCCTCGCCCGCCTCGATCAGTTCGCCGAGGAAGTCGCGCTCGGTGGAGCAGGTGCCGGGGATGTCCGAGGGCCAGGGGCGGGCGTAGCCGAGGCGGGAGTGGAAGGTGGCGAGGACGATGTAGCTCGCGTCGAGCTTCTTGGCCTCGTCGACCCAGTAGTCGGGCGTCCAGCCGCCGTCGGTGACGGCCTTCTCCCAGGCCCGGCAGTCGTAGTGCTTGGGGCTGGTGAACATGCCCCAGTGCAGGAACAGCCCGGCGGTGGCGTTTCTGAGCGTGGACTGGCGGGGCGGGTCGGGGGCGGGCTTGTGGGGCTGCGCCGTGGAGGTGCCGGTGCCGGCGAGGAGCAGTCCGCCGAGGAGGGCGAGGACGGCGGCCCACAGGGGCAGGGATCTGGTGCGGGTGCGGCGCTTCGTGGCGGGTGTCATGGGTGGTGGACCTCGGTTCCGTTGACGAAGACCTTGCGGAGCGTGAGCTGGGGGGCGCCTTCGATCTCCTTGACGCTCTGGTCATCGGATGAATCACCGTCAGGGACGCGGCAGTCGAAGACGGCGGAGCCGGACGCCTTGACGGTGAAGGCAGGCCGCAGGCCATGGCTCTGAGGTGGCCCAACCTTGCGAGTCTTACGGAACACGGGGGCTCCCTCGGACATCGGCAGGGACGAGGCCGCCGCGAGGTAGCGCTTCCTCGATCCAGGTGCCCGAACAAGGTCCTGCCATACATCGGAGCTGTCAAGACGGTGCACTGGTGGAACCGCGAACGTGCAGTTCAACAGGGAGGGCGTCGGACCCGCCCTCGACCTCGGCGGCCGGGTCCAGGTCCCGCGCTCCCCCGGCCCGGGGAGTCCTGCCCGCGTCCGCGCGCTTGGCCGGGCACCGTGCGGCAACTGTGCCGCCGCTGCGCGGCGACTTCCTCCCACCCGCCCACCCGTGAAGGTTGGACCCGGGGGAACCCCTGGAAACCCGCGGCGGCTCCCGGCCAGGGAGCTGTGGGGGCCGGCGGCCAGGGGCCGTGGGGTCCGGGGAACCTCAGGAAAAGCCGATGCAGCCCCGCCCAGGAGCCGTCAGACCCGGTGGAGACGTCACGGGCGAGCGGGAAAACCGGCGTGCCATCGGCATCACCACCACAGCCGGACAGCCGCCAAATCACCCGCAGGCCCCGGGCCACACAACCCACCCGAGCCACCGGCCCCGGGGCACCACACTCGCCCCCGGCCGCACGTCCCACAGCCACGGGTGGGCGGGCGAAATCCCGCCGCGCCAGCGGCGGGCACCCCCACGGCGGGTCAGCCGCCGACGTGCCCGGGCCACCCGCCCGGCAGGGCACCCCGCACAAGGCCCAGGGGCCAGAACTAGCTGACCGAGACCTCGGGCTCGCCCGACATCACGCCGTCCTTCTCCATCTGTTCGGCGATCTTGAGGGCCTCTTCGATGAGGGTCTCGACGATCTTGGACTCGGGGACGGTCTTGATGACCTCGCCCTTGACGAAGATCTGGCCCTTGCCGTTGCCGGAGGCGACACCGAGGTCGGCCTCGCGGGCCTCGCCGGGGCCGTTCACGACGCAGCCCATGACGGCGACGCGGAGCGGGACCTCCATGCCGTCCAAGCCCGCGGTGACCTCTTCGGCGAGCTTGTAGACGTCGACCTGGGCGCGCCCGCAGGACGGGCAGGACACGATCTCCAGGCGGCGCTGCTTGAGGTTCAGGGACTCCAGGATCTGCATGCCGACCTTGACCTCCTCCGCGGGGGGCGCGGAGAGGGAGACGCGGATCGTGTCGCCGATGCCCTCGGAGAGCAGCGCGCCGAAGGCGACGGCCGACTTGATCGTGCCCTGGAAGGCGGGCCCGGCCTCGGTCACACCGAGGTGCAGGGGGTAGTCGCAGGCGGCGGCGAGCTGACGGTAGGCGTTGACCATGACGACGGGGTCGTTGTGCTTGACCGAGATCTTGATGTCCCGGAAGCCGTGCTCCTCGAAGAGGGACGCCTCCCACAGCGCCGACTCGACCAGCGCCTCGGGCGTCGCCTTGCCGTACTTCTTCAGGAGGCGGGCGTCCAGGGATCCCGCGTTGACGCCGATGCGGATCGGGGTGCCCGCGTCGCCCGCGGCCCGCGCGATCTCCTTGACCTTGTCGTCGAACTGCTTGATGTTGCCGGGGTTCACGCGCACCGCCGCACACCCGGCGTCGATCGCCGCGAACACGTACTTCGGCTGGAAGTGGATGTCGGCGATCACGGGGATCTGCGACTTGCGAGCGATCGTCGCGAGCGCGTCGGCGTCGTCCTGCGTGGGGCACGCCACCCGTACGATCTGGCACCCGGACGCCGTCAGCTCGGCGATCTGCTGCAACGTCGCCCCGATGTCCGACGTACGCGTCGTCGTCATCGACTGCACCGACACCGGCGCGTCCCCGCCGACAGCCACCGAACCGACCTGGATCTTGCGGCTGACCCGGCGGTCGGCGAGCTTGGTCGGTACGGACGGGATTCCGAGAGAAACGGCAGTCATCTGGCGTGCATCCCCAAGGTGTGGATCAAGGTCCCGAGTTCGGCGGGCACCGGTCTTCGCGGCGTCGCCACCCGATCGCGGCTTCGCTGCTACATCGCTCATTCGCGGGTTCGAGGTTACGGCACCCCGCAGGGCTCGAGCACATCCCGCCCCGATGTCCACCCATTGGCGGGCGGCCTCGCACACACAGCGGCGGCCGGCCACACATGGTGCCCGACCGCCGCAAACATCACGTGTCTAGGAAATTCTCACCGGGTTAACCACATCCGCGATGAGCACCAGAATGGTGAAGCAGATGAAGATCCCTGCGACGACGTAGGCGACGGGCATCAGCTTCGCCACGTCGAAGGGGCCGGGGTCCGGCCGCCGGAACACCTTCGCCACGTTGCGGCGCAGCGACTCCCACAGTGCACCCGCGATGTGCCCGCCGTCCAGCGGCAGCAGCGGCAGCATGTTGAACAGGAACAGCGACAGGTTGAACCCGGCGAGCAGGAACAGCATCATCGCGATCTGGTTCTCCGGCGGGATGTCCAGGGTGAACACCTCACCGCCGACGCGGGCCGCGCCGACGACGCCCATGGGCGAGTCCTGCTTGCGGTCGCCGTCGCCGAAGGCCGCGTCCCACAGGTCGGGGATCTTCGAGGGCAGCGCCACGATGGACTCGACGCCGTTCTCCATCATGTTGCCCATGCGGTCCACGGACTGGCCGAAGGACTGCTGGACGATGCCGGAGGCGGGCGTGAAGCCGAGGAACCCGGCGTAGACGTACTTGCCCTCGACGTAGCCGCCGTCGCCGTCGGTCTTGCTGACCTGGTTCTTGATCAGGTTGGCGTGCAGGTCGAGGCGCTTGCCGTCGCGCTCGACGGTGAGCGTCGCGGGGCCGACGGTCTCGCGGATCTTCGACTGGAGCGCGGACCAGTCGCCCACGTCCTTGCCCTGGAAGGCGACGATCTTGTCACCGGCCTTGAGGCCCGCGGCCTTGGCGGGGGCGGGCTTGTCGCCCTTCGCGCAGGTGTTGCGGTTCTGGCTGGCCTCGATGACGCAGTCGGAGACCTTGCCGACCGACGTCGTCTGCGTACTGATGCCGAAGGTCATCATCACGCCGAGGAAGATCACGACGGCCAGGATGAGGTTCATGAAAGGCCCGGCGAACATCACGATCACGCGCTTCCAGGGCTTGCGCGTGTAGAACAGGCGGCTCTCGTCGCCCGGCTTGAGCTCCTCGAAGGCCGCGGAGCGGGCGTCCTCGATCATGCCGCGCCAGGGCGAGGTGGAGCGTGCCTCTATCTTCCCGTCCGGTCCCGGCGGGAACATGCCGATCATGCGGATGTAGCCGCCGAGCGGGATGGCCTTGATGCCGTACTCGGTGTCGCCCTTCTTGCGCGAGAACAGCGTCGGGCCGAAGCCGACCATGTACTGGGGCACCCGGATGCCGAACATCTTCGCGGTCGACAGGTGGCCCAGCTCGTGCCAGGCGATCGAGAACAGCAGCCCGATCACGAAGACGACTATGCCGAGGATCATCATCAAGGTCGTCATGCACGAGCCTCCGCGGTCGTCTGGTTCCCCGTCGTCGACGAGGTGGTCGTGGCCGTCAGTTCACGGGCCCGGGCGCGCGCCCAGGTCTCCGCTTCGAGGACGTCCGCCACGGTAAGCGAGGTTCCCGCGCGCGGTGTGCCGTGTTCGGCGACGACCTGGGTCACGGTCTCCATGATGCCGTTGAAGGGCAGCGCGCCCGCCAGGAAGGCGTCCACGCACTCCTCGTTGGCGGCATTGAACACCGCCGGGGCCGTGCCCGCGAGCTCCCCGACGTGCCGGGCGAGCCCGACCGACGGGAACGCCTCGGTGTCGAGCGGGAAGAACTCCCAGGTCGAGGCCTTGGACCAGTCGAAGGCGGGGGCCGCGTCCGGGACCCGCTCGGGCCAGCCGAGCCCGATCGCGATGGGGCCGCCCATGTCGGGCGGCGTCGCCTGCACGATCGTCGAGCCGTCGACGTACTCGACCATGGAGTGCACGTACGACTGGGGGTGCACGACGACCTCGATGCGGTCGAAGGGGATGTCGTACAGGAGGTGCGCCTCGATGACCTCAAGGCCCTTGTTGACCAGCGTCGCGGAGTTCACGGTGATGACCGGGCCCATGGCCCACGTGGGGTGCGCGAGCGCCTCCTCGGGGGTGACGTGCGCCAGATCGGCCTTGCTCCGGCCCCGGAAGGGCCCGCCGGACGCGGTCACGACGAGCTTGCGGACGTCGGCGCGGGTGCCCGCGGCGAGCCCCTGGAACAGCGCGGCGTGCTCGGAGTCGACCGGGATGATCTGGCCGGGCTTGGCGAGCGCCTTGACCAGGGGGCCGCCGACGATCAGCGACTCCTTGTTGGCCAGCGCGAGCGTGTGGCCCGCCTCCAGGGCGGCGAGGGTGGGGGCGAGGCCGATGGAGCCGGTGATGCCGTTGAGGACCGTGTGGCAGTGGGCCGAGTCGGTCGCGGCGAGCTGCGTGGCCGCGTCCGGGCCCGCGACGATCTCGGGCAGCGGCTCTCCGGCGCCGTACTCCTCGCGCAGTGCCTCGCGCAGTGCCGGTACGACGTCCTCGCGGGCGACCGCGACGGTCCGCACGCGCAGCTTCCTGGCCTGCTCGGCGAGGAGCGCGACGCGGCCGCCCGCGGCGGACAGGGCCGTGACGCGGAAGCGGCCGGGGTTGCGCAGCACCAGGTCGATGGCCTGGGTGCCGATCGAACCCGTGGAGCCGAGGATGACGATGTCCCGCGGTTCTTCGGTCCCGACGGGGTCGAAGACGAGGTGCGGGTCGGCGAGGGGGGCAGGGCTTTCGCTCATGCCCCCATTGTGGCCGTAGCGGGGCCGGGATCCGACAGCGCCTCTCGGCTCGCGCCGCGCCCTCGCGGGGGCGCCCCGGTCCCGCCCCTTCTCCGAAACCGGGGGCTGCCGCCCCCTGGACCCCAGCTATCGGCGCTCCGCGCCTCGTCCTCAAACGCCGGACGGGCTGAAACTCACCGGCACATCTTCCAGCCCCTCCGGCGTTTGGGCCTGGGGCGTCTCAGCGGATGGGGCGGTGGACGTTCTCCCGTGTGCTCGCGCCCGGCGTCGCGTCCGCGATCCACGGGCCGTCCCCGCTGGGGTCGATGACGCCCTGCTCCAGCCAGGTGTACGTACCCGAGAGGACGCCCTTGACCACCCGGCGGTCCAGGTCGTCGGTGTTGGTCCACAGACGGCCGAAGAGTTCGTCGACGCGGATGCGGGACTGGCGGCAGAAGGCATCGGCGAGCTGGTAGGCCTCACGGCCGTGGGCCTCGGTGGTGCGCAGGAGTTCGGCGCGCACGCAGGCCGCGCTCATCGCGAACAGCTCCGCGCCGATGTCGACGATCCGGCCGAGGAAGCCCTGCTTGGTCTCCATCCGGCCCTGCCAGCGGGACATGGCGTAGAACGTGGAGCGGGCCAGCTTGCGGGCCGAGCGCTCGACGTACCGCAGATGGGCCGCGAGGTCCGCGTGCCCGGCCGGGTGGAAGTCGGCGTACGTACGCGGGAGTTGACCGGGCCCGGCGACGAGCTTGGGCAGCCAGCGGGCGTAGAAGACGCCGGCCGCGGCCCCGGCGCGGGCCTTGTCGGAGAGGGTCTTCTCGGGGTCGATCAGATCCCCCGCGACCTTCAGATGGGCGTCGACGGCCTCGCGGGCGATCAGCAGGTGCATGATCTCCGTGGAGCCCTCGAAGATGCGGTTGATGCGCAGGTCGCGCAGGATCTGCTCGGCGGGCACGGCCCGCTCGCCGCGCGCGGCGAGGGACGCGGCGGTCTCGAAGCCTCGGCCGCCGCGGATCTGCACCAGCTCGTCGGCCATCAGACAGGCCATCTCGGAGCCGTACAGCTTGGCGAGGGCGGCCTCGATGCGGATGTCGTTGCGGTCCTCGTCGGCCATCTGCGAGGACAGGTCGAGGACGGCCTCCAGGGCGAAGGTGGTCGCGGCGATGAAGGAGATCTTCGAGCCGACGGCCTCGTGGTACGCGACGGGCTTGCCCCACTGTTCGCGCGCGGCCGACCACTCGCGGGCGATCTTCAGGCACCACTTGCCCGCGCCGACGCACATCGCGGGCAGCGAGAGGCGGCCGGTGTTGAGGGTGGTGAGGGCGATCTTCAGGCCCGCGCCCTCGGGGCCGATGCGGTTGGCGGCGGGGACGCGCACCCGGTGGAAGCGGGTGACGCCGTTCTCCAGGCCGCGCAGGCCCATGAACGCGTTGCGGTTCTCGACGGTGACGCCTTCGGACGCGGCCTCGACGACGAAGGCCGTGATCCCGCCCTTGTGGCCCTCGGACTCGGGCACCCGCGCCATCACGACGAGCAGGTCGGCGACCACGCCGTTGGTGGTCCAGAGCTTCACGCCGTCCAGGACGTAGTCGTCGCCGTCGGGGACGGCGGAGGTGGCGAGACGGGCCGGGTCGGAGCCCACGTCCGGCTCGGTGAGCAGGAACGCGGAGATGTCCGTGCGGGCGCAGCGCGGCAGGAACGCGTCCCGCTGCTCCTGGGTGCCGAACAGCTTCAGGGGCTGCGGTACGCCGATCGACTGATGGGCGGAGAGCAGCGCGCCGATCGCGGGGTTGGCGGAACCGACGAGCGCGAGCGCCTTGTTGTAGTACACCTGCGTGAGGCCGAGCCCGCCGTACTTGGTGTCGATCTTCATGCCGAGCGCGCCGAGCTCCTTGAGGCCGTTGACCACCTCGTCCGGGATCAGCGCCTCGCGCTCGATGCGGGCCGAGTCGATCTTCGTCTCGCAGAAGTCGCGCAGCTTGGCCAGGAACTCCTCGCCGCGCTGGGCCGCCTCGTCGGTGGGCAGCGGGTGCGGGTGGACCAGGTCGAGCCGGAAACGGCCCAGGAACAGTTCCTTGGCGAAGCTGGGCTTGCGCCAGTCCTGCTCGCGGGCGGCCTCGGCGACCTGCCTGGCCTCACGTTCGGAAACCTTGGGCTCTGTGGAGTGTGGTGCGGACAAGAGGCTCACCTCGCCGCGAGTCGGGGTCGGGACCGATCTTGGACCGGACAGAACCGGATCATGGTTACTCACCGGTGCTACTCGATCGTTCGTACCCGATTCCCGGCATTCCCACCAGCCCTCGCGCAGCGAACGCGCCAGAACGGCCGGAGCCCCCGCACAGCGGGCTCCGGCCGTTCTCCGGGCGGGAGGGGTGCCTACAGCTCGATGCCCGTCAGGACCATCACGCGCTCGTACGTGTAGTCGTCCATGGCGAAGCGGACGCCCTCGCGGCCGACGCCGGACTGCTTCACACCGCCGTAGGGCATCTGGTCCGCGCGGTAGGAGGGCGCGTCGCCGATGACGACGCCGCCGACCTCCAGGGCGCGGTGGGCGCGGAAGGCGGCCTGCAGGTCGTGGGTGAACACGCCCGCCTGGAGGCCGTACTTGGAGTCGTTGACGGCGTCGTACGCGGCCTGCTCGCCGTCGACCTTCGTCACCGTCATGACGGGGCCGAAGACCTCCTCGCAGGCGATCGTGACATCGGCCGGTACGTCGACGAGGACGGTCGGCGCGTACGTGGCGCCGTCGCGCTTGCCGCCGGTCAGGAGCTGGGCGCCGGCCCGCACGGCCTCGTCGACCCAGGACTCCACGCGCTTGGCCGCGTCCTCGTTGACCAGCGGGCCGACGTCGGTCTTCGGGTCGGACGGGTCGCCGGTGACCTGGCCCTCGACCGCCTTCACGATCTTCGGGAGCAGCCGGTCGTACACCGATGCGTCCGCGATCACCCGCTGCACGGAGATGCAGGACTGGCCGCCCTGGTAGTTGGAGAAGGTCGCGACGCGCGCGGCGACCCAGTCCAGGTCGGCCTCGGAGGAGAAGTCGCCGAGGACGACCGCGGCGCCGTTGCCGCCGAGCTCCAGGGTGCAGTGCTTGCGCGGCACCGAGTCCATGATCGCGTAGCCGACCTTCTCGGAGCCGGTGAAGGAGACGACCGGAAGCCGCTCGTCCTGCACGAGCGCGGGCATCTTGTCGTTCGCGACCGGAAGCACCGACCACGAGCCCGCGGGCAGCTCGGTCTCGGCGAGCAGCTCGCCGATCAGCAGGCCCGACAGCGGGGTCGCGGGGGCGGGCTTCAGGATGATCGGCGTGCCGACGGCGATGGCCGGGGCGACCTTGTGGGCGCACAGGTTCAGCGGGAAGTTGAACGGCGCGATACCGAGGACGACGCCCTTGGAGAAGCGGCGGGTGAAGGCGAGGCGGCCCTGGCCGCCGGCGTCCGTGTCCAGACGCTGGGCCTCGCCGCCGTTGAAGCGGCGGGCCTCCTCGGCGGCGAAGCGGAACACGGAGACGGCGCGGCCGACCTCGCCGCGCGCCCACTTGATCGGCTTGCCGTTCTCGGCGGAGATCAGCTGCGCGATCTCCTCGGTGCGCTCGACGAGGCGGCGGCTCACGTGGTCGAGGGCGGCGGCGCGGACGTGCGCCGGGGTCGCGGCGAACTCGTCGCGCACGGCGTAGGCGGCCGCGACGGCCTCCTCCACCTGCGCGTCGGTGGGCACGGCCGCCTTGCCGACGAGGCGCCCGTCCCAGGGCGAGGTGACGTCGAGCGTGGTCTCACCGGTGGTCTGGCGACCGGCGAGCCAGAAGGCGTGGATGGAAGTCATGAGAATCCCGGCCCTTCCGCGGAGGTTCGTTCGTCTTCGGGGGTACGGGGTCCACCGTAGGGGTGGAGGTTTCTGCGGGGGGTTGTCCGAGTCGGCGTAGTGGGGTTCCTCGGCGCACCGTTCTGGCAGAGCCGGCTCGGCGGGGCCCGGGCCGGACGGAAGGTTCGGGCACGCCCGCCTTCCCGCCGATCGCCGCTCCGCGGCGACAAGCGGGGGTCCGGGGGCGCAGCCCCCGGTTTCGGAGAAGGGGTGGGACTGGGCGCCCCCGCGAGGGCACCGCCCCGCGCCCGGGCCTCATTCGCCCGACGTCGACGTCGCCTTCAGGGACAGCCACAGCTCCATCCGGACGTCCGGGTCGTCCAGGGAGCGCCCGAGGATCTCCTCCACCCGCCGCATGCGGTACCGCAGCGTATGCCGATGCACCCCGAGGTCAGCGGCAGCGGCATCCCACTGCCCGTGCCGCGACAACCACGCCCGCAGCGAGGCGACCAGATCCCCCCGCCCGGTGGCGTCATGCTCGCGCAGCGCCCGCAGCAACCCGTCCGCGAACGCCCGCACCGCGTCATCCGCGAGCAACGGCAGCACCGACCCCGCGGCCAGCTCCTCGTGTTCCACGAGACACCGCCCGCGCCGCCGGGCGACGGACAGCGCCTGCTCGGCCTGCTTGTAGGCGGGCGCGGCGGCAATGGGCCCGGCGGGCGCCGAGAGCCCCATGAGCGGCCCGGGCTCCTCGGCGGGATCCCTCCCCTCGGCCCGGCCGGCGTCAACGAGCCCCGCGTACTCGACGGTGGCGAGCTGCGCCGCCCCGCCGTCGGCGACGAGGAGCACGAGCCGCTCGCCGTAGGGCACGACGAGCAGCGCCTCGCCGAACCGCGCCGCAGCCGACTCGACGGCGTCGACCAGCTCCGTCGACCAGGCCCCCTCGGCCGCCCCGGCCCCCTCGCCCGCCGCCTCCGCGGGCCCGGCCGCCTCGGCGACGACCAGCCGGAACGGCGCGTCGAGCAGCCCGCCGTACAGATCACCGGCGACCGCGCGGGCGTGATCCGGCTCCCCGGCGAGCAGCATCCGCAGCACGGCGGAGCCGATCCTGGCCTCCGCGGCCTGGAGGGAGCGGGACCGCTCGGTGGTGAGGGTGAGGAGGGCGATGGCGGAGTGCACGGCGTACCGTTCGGCGGTCCCGAGGGTGGAGGCCGTGCCGACGGCCAGCGCGGCCCGCGGCCGCCGCCCGGTGCCGAGGGTGTGCAGCTCGACCCGGTCGTCGGCCCCGGCCACGACGAGGCTGGCGGGCGCGGGCCGCTCCCGCAGCCGCTCGACGTCGGAGGTGAGCCGGGCGGCGCGCCGGGCGGCCCACTCGGGCGCGGTGGCGACGACGGCGCCCGAGGCGTCGTACAGCGCGGCCCAGCCGTCGACCTGTCCGGCGAGCGCGCCGAGCAGCCCCTGCGCGCCGTCGCCGAGGGCCATCTTGGTCAGCTCGCGCTGGGCGGCGAAGCCCGCGGTGACGGCGCGGTACTGGTCGGCGGCGATGGCGGCGGAGACGGCCTTGCTGATGGCGAGGAAGGGGGTGCGGCGCGGCACCTCGATGAGCGGCAGCTCCTCCGCCCGTGCGGCCTCGACGAGTGCCTCGGGGATGTCGGGGTAGTTCACGCCCACCGCGAAGCCGAGCCCGACGACACCCGCGCCGACGAGCCGCTTCACATAGCGCCGCATCGTCTCCGGGTCCTCCGCGTCCAGTTGGAGCGCGGTGATCAGGAGCAGCTCGCCGCCCTCCATGTACGGCACGGGGTCGGCGAGCTCGCTGACGTGGGCCCAGCGCACGGGGGTGTCCAGGCGGTCCTCGCCCGCGCGCACGGTGAGCTTGAGCGCGGAGTGGTGGACGAGCGAGGCGAGCGTGGGCGGCATGGGACCTTCAGGTCGTACGGCGGCGGAGTCCGGTCGGCGGGACCGCGGGCGGGTGCGGTGCGGGGGCGGCGGGTGCTGCGGGCGGATGCGGAGGCGGGTCCTGCGGGCGGGTGCGGGTGTGGTGCGGGTGTGGTGCGGGCGGGTGCCGGTGAGCCGTACGCCGGGCCGGGCCGCCGAGGGCTCACCAGTTGATCTTTTGGCCGTCGCGTATGACGGCTGCTGTCGATTCTGCCTCACCGTATGGTCGCCCCGGGCGGCTTGCGGGGTATAGGAAGCGCCCTTCTGCGCACGCCGGGGGCGCGCCCGCACCTCTGCGCGCCCCCGCCTCACGCCGGGGCCGCGCCGGGGTGGGCGGTTCGATCGACCAACCGGAAACAGCGGCGCACGCCCCCCGAACTCAACCCCCCAGGCCCACCCATACGCCGTACAGACCCACGGGAATCAGGCCCCCCGCGGACGCACGAGGGTCACCCCCGCAGATCCACCAGCAACGGCGGCGCGTGCTCCCCCCGCACATCCGTCAGCGACAGCACCGCGTGCCCCGGCGGCACCGCGTGCGCCAGTTCGGAGGCAGACCAGCGCTCCCTCTCGACCTGGCGGACGGTGACCGCGCGGGCGGTGGGTGCCCGGCCGGTGATCACCCGGCGCAGGGCGTGCACGACCTTGCCGAGGGGCTCCTCGGCGATGATCTGGCGGTCGGTGACGTCCCGCGCCTCTGTCCACTCCTTGCCCCAGACCTCCGCGAAGTCCTGCCCGTCCCAGGGCGTGAGCCCGGACAGGGCCATGCGGCAGCCGACGGCGCCGAGGAGGGGCGTACGCAGCGGCCGCGGGGCGTCGTCCAACGTGCGCAGTGTCATCACGACCCCCGCGTTCGCGGACCGCAGCCGCTGGACGCGGCGCACCGCCTCCGGAGTCACCGTGCCGGTGGCGTCGTCGAGGACCAGGCAGGCGAACAGTGAGCGGTCCTCGCGTACCGCCGCGGACGCGGTGAACTGCGCGAGCACGAGCCGCGCCAGGATCCGGGAGGCGTCCGCGTGCCCGCGCTCGGGCAGGTCGATGCGGACCCGCACCGGATGGTCGAGGGCGCGCAGCGAGAAGGGCGTGGTCTGGCCGGAGGTGTCGAAGAACGCGGCGAACGCGGGCCGGTCGAGCAGCGCGATCCGGTCGGCGAGGATCGCGCCGGGGTCGCCGGGGTGCCCCAGCTGCCGCTCGCGGGCGTCGAGTTCGCGCAGCATGACCTCCTGTCCGGCGTTCTGGAGGGCCTTGCGGAGTGCTTCGAGGGGGCCGGGCACGCCGTCGAGCAGGGCGCGCAGTTCCGGTACGGCGGGGAACCGGCCGTGGACCGCGTGGAACGGGCCGAGGAGCTGGGCGAGGACGGTGGTCGAGCGGCGGCTGTCGGCCCCGGGGTGCGGGTCGACGAGGTCGCCGACCAGCGCCTCGGCGAGCACGGCGGCGGCCTCGTCGGGGTCGGCCGTACCGCCGTACAGGTCGAGGTCGTACACGGAGTCCGGGTGGCCGATCCGGACCACCACGTCGTAGTCGTCGCCGGGTCCGAGCCCCGCGCCCGCCGCGCCCACGACGACGACCGCGGCGCGCCCGGCGAGAGCCTGCAGGCACAGCGCCTCGGCGAGCGGCCACACGACGGTGCCGGTCTTGCCGGACCCGGCGGGCCCGACCGCGAGCAGGGAGGTGCCGATCAGGTCGGGCCCGAGCGCGAGGCCGGTGCCCCGGTAGGCGTACGGGTTGCGGGGGTCGTCCACCGTCGTGCCGATGCGCACCTGCGCGGTGGCGAGGTCGTGCCGGGCGGCCCGTGCGGGCAGGTCGCGGTCGCCGGAGGGGTGCGGGCAGGCGGCGGCGCCGTCGCGGACGACGGCTTCGGTGAAGGTGGCCAGGGGGCTGTTGCCGGAGCGCACGGAGCGCCAGGCGCGGGCGATGCGGGCGACGTCGATGTCCCGCATCCGGCCCGCGCGGGCATCGGCGGCGAGCCGGTCGGCGGCGGCGCCGGCGCCTCCGGCGCGGAGCTTGGGCCACTCGGCGGGGTCCTCCTCGGGCGGAGGCGGCGGGGCGGCGGGCGCGGGGCGCTTGAGGCGGGGGGCGACGAAGCGGCGCCACACCTCGCCCCAGCGGCCGACCCGGCCGACGGCGATCATGATGCCGAGGGCGATGACGGTGTAGTACGTGTTCCATACGACGGCGTTGCCCAGCTTGTCGCCGGTGTAGATCCAGGCGTCGGGCAGGAACAGCTCCAGCGGTACGACCCACCAGCCGCCCAGATAGCCGTTCCACAGCAGCGACCAGACGAGCCAGCCCACCAGGAAGGCGATGACCGCGCCGCTGAGGAGCTGCCGGGTCGGGACGACCTCCGGCTCCTGCTCGGGCCGCGGCCGGTGCCCGAAGCGCCAGACTCCGGGGACCGTCGCGGGGCGGGGCGTACGCAGCCAGGCGAGGAACTCCTCGCCCTCGGTGAGCGCGGGCGCGCCCGGGGCGCGGGTGGGCCGGGGCGGAAGGACATGCGCGGCGCCGCCGCTCCCGGAGGGCGCGGCGCTGTGCCCGGCGTGCCCGCCACCACTCCCGGCGTGCGCACCACCGGCGCGCCCACCGCCCTTCCCCGCACGCGGTGCCACGCCGTTCCCGGCGCGCCCGGCGTCGCCGTTGGCGCGCCCGGCCTCACCCACGGGCCGCCCGGCCTCGCTCATGGCGCGCTCAACGTCGCTCCCGCCGCCTTGCGGCGACACGGGCCGCGGCGCCGGACGCGGCACCGGCGTGGCGTGCGTACCGCGAGCGTCGTGCGTGCCGTCGGAAGTCATGGCCCTTGCCCCCTGACCTGCCCTGTCCAGTGGTTCACGGTGGTTC
The DNA here is from genome assembly GCF_055591765.1 of Streptomyces sp. NPDC041205. Lineage (NCBI taxonomy): Bacteria > Bacillati > Actinomycetota > Actinomycetes > Kitasatosporales > Streptomycetaceae > Streptomyces > Streptomyces sp. NPDC041205. The sequence continues at coordinate 77,269 of NZ_JBVIZH010000002.1, forward strand.
GCGGCTCAATCTAGTGCCCGCGCCCCGCAGTTAGGCGGCGTGCGCGCCGAACACGCCATCGGGTCCGGGTGTCCGCGGCGGACAGGCACGGGACATATCGGCGCCATCGGCTGCGACACGCCCCTGTTCACCGGTATGTCCACTACGGACAACCGCCACGCCCAACATCTCCCCCGTGGAGCATGCCCGCCCCCCTTCCCCGCCCCTAACCTGCGGAGAAAAGCCAGAAGCGTCCGAAAGACGAGCGTCGGAGAAGGCGCGCGTCGCACGCGTCCGTACGACCCACCCCCAGGAGCCCTCATGACCGACCTTCCCCAGGAGCGCCGCGTCGTCACCGCCATCCCCGGGCCGAAGTCCCAGGAGCTGCAGGCCCGCCGTACCGCCGCGGTCGCGGGCGGCGTGGGCTCCGTGCTGCCCGTCTTCGCCGCCCGCGCCGGCGGCGGCATCATCGAGGACGTCGACGGCAACCGTCTGATCGACTTCGGTTCCGGCATCGCCGTGACGAGCGTCGGCGCCTCCGCCGAGGCCGTCGTACGCCGCGCCTCCGCCCAGCTGCAGGACTTCACCCACACCTGTTTCATGGTCACGCCGTACGAGAGCTACGTGGCCGTGGCCGAGGCCCTGGCCGAGCTGACGCCGGGTGACCACGCCAAGAAGTCCGCGCTGTTCAACTCGGGCGCCGAGGCCGTCGAGAACGCCGTCAAGATCGCCCGCGCGTACACCAAGCGCCAGGCCGTCGTCGTCTTCGACCACGGCTACCACGGCCGCACCAACCTCACGATGGCGCTGACGGCGAAGAACATGCCGTACAAGAACGGCTTCGGCCCGTTCGCGCCCGAGGTCTACCGCGTCCCGGTGGCGTACGGCTACCGCTGGCCGACCGGCGCCGAGAACGCGGGCCCCGAGGCCGCCGCCCAGGCCATCGACCAGATCTCCAAGCAGGTCGGCGCGGAGAACGTCGCCGCGATCATCATCGAGCCGGTGCTCGGCGAGGGCGGCTTCATCGAGCCCGCGACCGGCTTCCTGCCCGCGATCAGCAAGTTCGCCACCGACAACGGCATCGTGTTCGTCGCGGACGAGATCCAGTCGGGCTTCTGCCGCACCGGCCAGTGGTTCGCGTGCGAGCACGAGGGCGTCGTCCCGGACCTGATCACGACGGCCAAGGGCATCGCGGGCGGCCTGCCGCTCGCCGCCGTCACCGGCCGCGCCGAGATCATGGACGCCGCGCACGCGGGCGGCCTCGGCGGCACCTACGGCGGCAACCCGGTGGCCTGCGCCGCCGCGCTCGGCGCCATCGAGACGATGAAGGAGCTCGACCTCAACGCCAAGGCGAAGAAGATCGAGTCCGCCATGAAGGCCCGCCTGACCGCGATGGCGGAGAAGTACGACGTCGTCGGCGACATCCGCGGCCGCGGCGCCATGATCGCGATCGAGCTGGTCAAGGACCGCGCGACCAAGGAGCCGAACCCCGAGGCGGCCGGCGCGCTCGCCAAGGCCTGCCACGCCCAGGGCCTGCTGGTCCTGACCTGCGGCACCTACGGCAACGTGCTGCGCTTCCTGCCGCCGCTGGTGATCGGCGAGGAGCTCCTGAACGAGGGCATGGACATCATCGAGGCCGCGTTCGCCGAGATCTGATCGGCTTCGGCCGGGTACGCAACCGACGTACCCGGCCGAACACGGCATCGGAAGCCGCCTCGGAGACCGTCTCGGGAGCCGCCCCGGCTGGCGCAGGAGCACCCCTGACATGTGCCGACCTCACGCCGTGTGGAAGCTGTGACCAGGGGTGACGGTCAGGGCCTGTGAAGAACGTGTGGGAGCCCCATGTCGGGATACCGTTCCGCCTGTTGGCCCCCTTCCTCCTGACGTACGGTTTCTGCAGATGAGAGAAACACCCCGCCCACGGGAAACCGCGGGCGAGACCAGGTCGGAGCCTCCCCAGCCCCGCCCTGGGCGTGCCTTCGCGCGCACACCTGGAGCCTACGGCTCCGGAACTCCTCACCGATCGGATGGCCGCCCGCCCCAAACCCCCCGGGGCGTGCGGCAGCCCGGTCAGCTCGGCCGCCTCGGAACTACCCCCCCTGTTCCGGGGCGGCCGACCACTTGCCTCCTCCTGGGCCTCGCCCTCGGCCTCCTCTTCGCCCTGTTCACCTGGCAGGTGGCAGCCGAAGGACCGCTGCGCCGCCTCGACGAACGCGCGGGCCGCGCCCTCGCTGACGGTCCGCTGCCCCAGAGCTTCGCCGAACTCCTCGCGGACCTGGGCAACATGACGGTCGCCGTGCCGGTCCTCGCCCTGGTCGCCGCGTACACCGCCTGGCGGACCCACAGGACCGCCACCACCCCCTGGTGGCCACCACCCCTCACCGCCGTCCTCACGATGATGGCGGTCCCCCTCCTCGTGATCCCCCTGAAACTGGCCGTCAGCCGCACCGGCCCGCCCGGCATGGACGGCAGCGGCTACTACCCCTCGGGCCACACCGCCACAGCCACCGTCGCCTACGGCGCCGCCACCCTCCTCCTGCTCCCCCACCTCCGCCACCCCACCACCCGCCGCACCCTGACCCTCACCTGCGCCCTCCTGAACCTCGCCGTCGGCTACGGCCTGGTCCACAGGGGCTACCACTGGCCCCTCGACGTCCTCGCGAGCTGGTGCCTGAGCGGAATCCTGCTGCTCGTCATGGCGACGAGCACGGGACGGTACGGTCGGGGGTCGACCGCGGGCTAGCGCTCTCCGCGGCCCACCGCGGACGCCGAGAGGGAGCACATGGCCGACGAGCCGGATCGGACAGGACGGCCGGAGCCGGTCGCCGTCACGTACGAACGCGGGGACTACGCGCTCACGCGCTCCCCCGGCCATGTGCTCCTGCCGCTGCACGGCCGGTTGATCCACCACAACCCGGCCTGCCCGCACCTCACCGACTCCGGCACGCTGCCCCGCTTTCCCGACCCCGACGGCCTGCTGTGGCGCCGTCTCATCGACTCCGCGCCGTCCCAGGACACCGCTGGTCGCGCCGAGTTCACCAAGTCCATCGGCCTCACCGGCGGCAAGGGGCAGCCCATCACGGGGGTGTGCGGCTGTGTGCTCGCGCCCGTGTCCGCCGCCGTGGCCGAGACGCTGCCGCCCTGGCCGCTGGCCGAGGCGCTCGCCGCGTTCGACCGGAAGCGGAGCGCGGCCCCGCTGGCCGAGATGGCCGCGCGGGCCGAGGAGATCCGGCGGGCCTTCCCGTGGGAGGACTGGCCGACGCTGCCGCTCGACCGATTCGCGCTCGGTCTCGGCGACAGCGCGCAGACCAGGCCGTACTGCTATCTCCTGGAGTTCGCCAGCAGCGCGCTCGGGTCCATCGCGGGCGGCTCCGCGCGCAAGCACCTGATCTACTTCCGCGCCCAGGACGGCAGTTGGTGGCACGACTCGCGCTACGCGAGCGCCGAGGAGGCCTGGGAGCAGGTGCGCGCCGGTCTCGTCGAGGCCGTCACGGCCGCCCGCGAGGGACGCACGGCCGACATCGACGCCATCGACGCGATCCGCTCGGGCCCCGCGCTGGTCGCCAAGACGCTGCGCGTGTACGCGCCGGACTCCGCCCTCAGCCTGTATGCGCACCCCTGGGTGGCGCACTTCGTCCAGCGGCTGACCGGTGAGCCCGTGCCGAAGCTGGAGCGGTTCGCGCTCCAGGCGCGGCTCAAGGACGTCATCGACGCCGACGCGCGCTTCGCCGGCTGGTCGTACGACGAGGTCGTGACGTTCCTGTTCTGGTGGGCCGACCCGCAGCGCACCGAGCAGATCGTGAAGATCGCGGCAGGCCGGGACGGCAGCGTGTGGGAGGCGTGCCGCGCGGGCGGGTACATCGCCGTCGGCTGGGACGAGGTCGGCGACCTGCGGGCGTACGCGGACAAGGACGAGTACGCGGCGGCGTTCAAGGCCGCGTACTCCGAGGAATACCACGGCCACCAGCCGAAGATCTCCGCGAAGGCCAACGAGCTGTGGAAACTCCTGAGTCTGCGCCCCGGTGACATCGTCGTCGCCAACACCGGCGCGAGCCAGGTCCTGAGCGCGGGCCGGGTGACGGACGAGGGCTACGCGTGGCGCGCGGACCGTGACGACCACCGGCACACGGTCGGCGTGGACTGGGACGACCGATACGCCACGCGCCTCGAGGAGCCCGAGCGGTCCTGGGCCACGGTGACCGTCAAGGACGTACCGGCCGCCCTGTGGACGAAGATCCGCCGCGCCAAGTCGGACGGCGCGCGGACGGGCCGCGACGACGAGGCGTCGGCGGACGCGCTGCCGGAGGTCGCGGCGGCGGTCGCGCAGCCCCTGGACGCGGAGCTGCGCACGCTCGCGGACGCCCTCGAACGGCGCGGCCAGGCCGTCCTGTTCGGCCCGCCCGGCACCGGCAAGACGTACACCGCGCTGCGGTTCGCGGTGCGCCGCCTCGGCGAGCTGTCCGGGCTGCCGGGCGTCGATCCGTACGCCGAGCCGGGCACGTCGGCCTTCGGCGCGGCGCTCGACGCGCTCACGGCCGCCGGGCGCCTGACGACCGTGACGTTCCACCCGAGCTACGGGTACGAGGACTTCATCGAGGGCTACCGGCCGGTCCGGGCGGGCGGCGCCGACGGCGCGGGGGCGGGCGGCATATCCCTCGGCCTCAGCGACGGCGTGTTCAAACGGGTGTGCGCGGCCGCCGCGGCCGACCCCGGCCACCCCTACCTGGTGGTCGTGGACGAGCTGAACCGCGGGCATCTGCCCAAGATCCTCGGTGAGGCCGTGACGCTCCTGGAGAAGGACAAGCGGGGCCGCTCGGTCACGCTGCCGCTCAGCCAGGCCCCGTTCACGATCCCGCCGAACGTGTACGTCATCGGCACCATGAACACCGCCGACCGCTCCATCCGCGCCCTGGACGCGGCCGTCCGCCGCCGCTTCGCCTTCCTCGAACTCCTCCCTGACTCCGCGCCGCTCCAGGGCTGCCACGTCGACCAGTTGCACCTGGCCGACCTCCTCGACACCCTCAACCAGCGGATCCGCACCCATCTGGACCGCGAGAAGCAGATCGGGCACGCCTTCTTCCTGCCGGGCGGCGCCCCCGTGGACTCCGCCGCCGAACTCGCCGCGATCGTCCGCAGCGAGATCCTGCCGCTCCTTCAGGAGTACGCGTACGACGACTACACGCTCCTCGCCGCCTTCCTCGGCGACGACCTCGTCGACACCGGCACGCACACCCTGCGGGACCTCAGTGACGAGGACCTGGTCACCGCGCTGTACACGGAGCTCCAGGTCAAGGGCGGGTCGGAGTAGCGTGCCGACACCCGTGAGCGGGGCCCGCACGCCGGTGGTGGAGGTACGGGAGTACGGGACGGCCGTCGTCGAGGGCGTCACGCTGAGCGCCGCCGACCGCCGCCTGTGCGCCGGGCAGGGCCTCGCGGGCCGCCTCACGGTGCGCGAACTCGCGCGCGGACGGCTGGAGGTGACGGCGTACCAGCACGTCGGCGTGGTGCGCCTCGACGCCTGCGAGATCCGTGTCCGGCCCAAGTACCTGGGCGAGGACCTCGACGTCCTGCGGATGCTCGCGTACGCCGCGGACGGCACCTGCCCGCCCCTGGACGCCCGTCGCACGGCCGCCGACGGCGCCCCGAACCTGCGGGACCTGGTGGCGCTGCTCGTCACCGAGCACGCCGAACGGCTGCTCGGCCACGGCGTGCGGCACGACTACGTGACGTCCGACGACGACCTGCCCGCCGTCCGCGGGCGGCTCCTGGTGGACCGTCAGGTGCTGCGCCTGCACGGCCGCCTCGACCGGCTCGCCTGCCGCTTCGACGACCACGACGCGGACGTCCTCGACAACCGCCTGTGCGCGGCGGCCACCGACCTCGCCGCCCGCACGACGCGCGACCCGGCTGTGCGGGCCAGGGCCCGACGGGCGGCGGCGCGGTTCGCCGCGCTGGCGCCGGGGCCGCTCGGGGACCTGCGGACGGCGCTCGCCGGGCTCGACTACCACCGGCACAACGAGCACTACCGCGCCCCGCACCGCTGGTCCGCGCTGCTCCTCGGAGGCGGCGGCATCGCGGACCTGTTCGCCACCGGACCGCTGGCCTCACGCGCGTTCCTCGTCGACATGAACACTCTCTTCGAGGCCTTCGTGACCCGCCTCCTCACGGACGCGGCGGGCGGCGAGTACACCGTCCAGGGCCAGTCCCGGCAGCGGGACGTCCTGCACGACGAGCGCCTCGACCGGCCGTACAGCGAGGTCCGGCCGGACGCGGTGATCACCGGCGCGGACCTGCGCCTGCCGGTGGACGTGAAGTACAAGCTGTACGACGCCGGCGCCCGCGGCGGAAAGCTGAGCACCGCCGATCTGTACCAGGCGTTCCTGTACGCCCACGCGCTCGCCCGGCAGCCGGAGGGCCGGATGCCGACCTGCGTCCTCGTCCACCCCGGCGGCTCTTCCGCGCCCCGCGAGAGCGTCGCCGTGCGCCGGGGGGACGGCGGCGGGACGGCGGCCCGGGTGCGGTCGCTGCCGCTGGATCTGCCGTGGGTGCTGCGGGAGTTGGCCGGGTCCGGGCGGACGGGGGCGTTGGCGCGGGTGTGGGGTCAGGTGCTGGCCTGACCCCGCACGTCCAGCGGTGCCGCGTGAGCCCGGTGAGCCGACGTGGCCGTCCCTCAGCCGAAGTAGCTGTCGAAGTTCCGTGAGAACTCCCAGTTGTTGAAGCGGTCCCAGTTGATGGACCACGTCATCAGGCCGCGCAGGGTGGGCCACTTGCCGTGGGGCTTGTAGGGGCCGCAGTTGGTGTTCTTGGTCAGGCAGTCCAGGGACTTGTTGACCTCGGTGGTGGAGACGTGGCCGTTGCCCGCGTTCACCGAGGCGGGCATGCCTATGGCTATCTTCTCCGGGGGCAGGGGCGGGAAGACGTTGGCGGTGTTGCCCTTGACCGGGAAGCCGGTGAGGAGCATGTCGGTCATGGCGATGTGGAAGTCCGCGCCGCCCATCTGGTGGTACTGGTTATCGAGGCCCATGATCGGGCCCGAGTTGTAGTCCTGGACGTGCAGCAGGGTGAGGTCGTCGCGCAGGGCGTGGATGACCGGGAGGTAGGCGCCCGCGCGCGGGTCGGCGCCCCACTGACCGGGGCCGTAGTGCTGGTAGCCCAGCTGTACGAAGAACGTCTCCGGGGCCATCGTGAGGGTGAAGCCGGAGCCGTACTTGGCCTTGAGGGTCTTCACCGCCGAGATCAGGTTCACGATCACCGGAGTCGTGGGGTTCTTGAAGTCCGTGTCGTTGGCGTTCAGCGACAGCGAGTGGCCCTCGAAGTCGATGTCCAGGCCGTCGAGGCCGTACTCGTCGATGATCGCGGAGACGGACGAGACGAACTTGTCCCTGGCCTGGGTGGTGGTCAGCTGCACCTGGCCGTTCTGGCCGCCGATGGAGATCTGGACCTTCTTGCCCTGGGCCTGCTTGGCCTTGATGGCCGCCTTGAACTCGTCCTTCGTCTCGACGTTCGGGCACTCCGTCTTTGGGCAGAGGCTGAAGCGGATGTCGCCGGACGTGGCCGAGGTGGGCTCGCCGAAGGCCAGGTCGATGATGTCCCAGCTCGCCGGGGTGTCCGCGAGGCGCGTGTAGCCGGAGCCGTTGGCGAAGCTCGTGTGCAGATAGCCGACGAGGGCGTGGGCGGGGAGGGCCTTGGCGTCGGCGGACGGGGCCTTGGTGTCGGCGGACGGGGCCTTGGTGTCGGCGCGCGCCGAATTCGTCGGGGGCGCCGAGTCCGCCGTGCTCGGCGCGGCGAGCAGGCCGGACGCCGCGAGCGCGAGTGCCGCCGCCGCGGTGAGGAGTCCAGGTCTGCGCAGGGGTGAGCGAGAGCGGTCCACAACTGCCTCCGGAGGTGGGGGGATTGGAGAGCAGGACGCGCTCAAGATGGTCCAGACCAATGCTGTTGTCAAGAGTGTCGTCAGGACTGCTGTCAGGAGCGCGACAGGGCTGTTGTCCCGTCTTCGTACAGCACCGCCCCCGCCGTGCGCAGGGGGTGTCCAGCGGTGCTGAGGGGAAGTCCGGATGTCCTGAGGCCGGGCTACGACCGGCGGAGTGGCGGGCCGCTCACCGCTCCCCGCCCTCCCCGCCCTCGGGGGTGCCTCCGCCCTCCAGGGCACCCCCGCCCTCAGAGGCACCCCCGTCCTCAGCACCCTCCCCGGCCCCGCCGCCCCCGGCCCGCTCCGCCCGCGCCAGCGACGCCGCCGCCTCGTGCATCGCCAGTTCCAGCAGCGCCGGATCGACCAGCGTGCCGGAGCCGTCCGGTGGGATCAGCCAGCGCACCCCGCCGGTGGACCGGCCTGGGTAGGGCACGACGATCCAGGTGCCGCGCCCCGCGCCCCGCACCCCCGTGCCCAGCCAGCGCGCGACCGTGCCCGCGGGCACGAAGAAGCCCATCCGGGCGTCGCCGAAGTCGGCGAGCACCGGGCCCGGCTGGTCCACGACCCGTGCCAGCACGTCCAGCGTGGGGTAGCCCAGATCGCCGGGCAGGATGAGCACGTCCCAGAGCCGGCCGGCCGGGAGCAGGACGACCCCCAGGGGGTTGCGTTCCCACTCCCAGCGGCAGGCGTCCGGATCCGGTGCCACCGACACCAGCCACTCGACCGCCGACTTGCTCCCGGAAACCGTCATGGCGAACCTTCCTCTCGTCGGTCACGCATACGCGTGTCACGAGGAAGAGCGGCCCTGGGGGCGGCCATTACGCAGCTTCCGCTACTGAGTGGTAGTGAAGCGCGTCACGGAGCGGCGCGGCGTACGCCGGTGCGGGTCCGGGTCAGCTGTCGAAGCCGAGTCCCATCTTGTCCATCGCGCGGAGCCATACATTGCGGCGCCCGGCGTTCTCGTCGGCCCGCGCCAGGGACCACTTGGTCAGCGCCACGCCGGTCCAGGCGAACGGCTCCGGCGGGAACGGCAGCGGCTTGGAGCGGACCATCTCCAGGCGCGTGCGCTCCGTGCGCTCGCCCGCGAGCAGGTCGAGCATCACCTCCGCGCCGAACCGTGTGGCCCCCACCCCGAGTCCGGTGTATCCGGCGGCGTACGCGACCCGCTCCCCGTACGCCGTGCCGAAGAACGCCGAGAAGCGCGAGCACGTGTCGATCGCGCCGCCCCACGCGTGCGTGAAGCGCACCCCCTCCAACTGCGGGAAGCAGGTGAAGAAGTGCCCGGCGAGCTTCGCGTACGTCTCGGGGCGGTGGTCGTACTCGGCGCGGACCTTGCCGCCGTACGGGTAGATGGCGTCGTACCCGCCCCACAGGATGCGGTTGTCGGCGGAGAGCCGGAAGTAGTGGAACTGGTTGGCGGCGTCACCGAGGCCCTGGCGGCCCCGCCAGCCGATCGCGGCGAGCTGGTCGGGGGTCAGGGGCTCGGTCATCAGGGCGTAGTCGTACACCGGGACGGTGTACGAACGGACGCGCTTGACCAGGGACGGGAAGACGTTCGTGCCGAGGGCGACCTGGCGGGCGTAGACCCGGCCGTAGGGCGTGCGGATCGCCATGCCCGCGCCGGGCGAGGCGAGTTGGAGGGCCGGGGTGTGTTCGTGGACGCGCACGCCGAGGTCGAGGCAGGCGCGTTTGAGACCCCAGGCGAGCTTCGCCGGGTGCAGCATGGCGACACCGTCGCGGTCCCAGAGGCCGCCGAGGAACGTGGGCGAGTCCACCTGCGCGCGCAGCGCGTCCGCGTCGAGCATCTCGGCGCCGCCGGCGAGGCCGAGCCCGGCCATCTCCTCGTACACCTCGTGCAGTTCGGCGAGTTGGTGCGGCTGGGTCGCCACGTCGATCTCGCCGGTGCGCTCGAAGTCGCAGTCGATGCCGTAGCGGGCGACGGCGGCCTCGATCTCGTCGAGGTTGCGGGCGCCGAGTTCCTCCAGCTTCGCGATCTCGTCCGGCCAGCGGGCCAGGCCGTTGGGGAGGCCGTGGGTGAGGGACGCGGCGCAGAAGCCGCCGTTACGGCCGGAGGCGGCCCAGCCGATCTCGCGGCCCTCGACGAGGACGACGTCACGACCGGGGTCGCGCTCCTTGGCGATCAGGGCGGTCCACAGGCCGCTGTAGCCGCCGCCGACGACGAGCAGGTCGCAGCGCTCGTCGCCGACCAGGGCCGGTTCGGGGTCGGGCTTGTTGGGGTCGTCCAGCCAGAACGAGACCGGCTTGGCCTCGGCGAGAGACGTGGTCCAGCCGTGGGGTTTGGGGGCGCTGCCCCCAAAAGTGGGCAGCATGGCGCTTGGGGCCATGTTTTCCAACTCCTTCAGGGCTCTTACAGGGATTTCTTGGCGCGGCGCTTTCCGACGAGCATTCCTGCCACCACGAGAAGGACGGCAATCAGGAACATGGCCGTGCCGATCACATTGATCTGAACGGGCGTACCCCGCTGCGCGGATCCCCAGACGAACATGGGGAACGTCACAGTCGATCCGGCGTTGAAGTTCGTGATGATGAAGTCGTCGAAGGAGAGCGCGAAGGCGAGCAGCGCGCCCGCCGCGATGCCGGGGGCGGCGATCGGCAGGGTGACCCGCAGGAAGGTCTGCACGGGCCCGGCGTAGAGGTCCTGCGCGGCCTGTTCCAGACGCGGGTCCATGGACATCACGCGCGCCTTCACTGCCGTCACGACGAAGCTCAGGCAGAACATGATGTGCGCGATGAGGACGGTCCAGAAGCCCAGCTGAGCGCCCATGTTGAGGAACAGCGTGAGCAGCGAGGCGGCCATGACGACCTCGGGCATCGCCATCGGCAGGAAGATCAGCGAGTTCACGGCGCCGCGCGCCCGGAAGCGGTAGCGCACCAGCGCGAAGGCGATCATCGTGCCGAGCACCGTCGCGCCGAGCGTCGCCCAGAACGCGATCTGCAGGCTCAGCGACAGCGAGCCGCACATGTCGGCGACGCCGCAGGGGTCCTTCCAGGCGTCCGTCGAGAATTCCTGCCAGGAGTAATTGAAGCGGCCCTTCGGTTTGTTGAAGGAGAAGACCGTGACGACGACATTGGGCAGCAGCAGATAGCCGAGCGTGACGAGTCCGGCGATGACGACGAGATTCCGGCGCAGCCAGCGGAAAAGCGCGGAGAAGAAAGACATCAGACGAGATCCTCCGTCCCCGACTTGCGGATGTAGAAGGTCACCATGAAAAGGATCGCGGCCATCAGGATGAAGGAGAGCGCCGCGGCCGTCGGGTAATCCAGAATGCGCAGGAACTGCGTCTGGATGACGTTGCCGACCATGCGGGTGTCGGTGGACCCGAGGAGGTCGGCGTTCACGTAGTCGCCCGCCGCCGGGATGAAGGTGAGCAGGGTCCCGGAGACGACGCCCGGCATGGACAGCGGGAACGTCACCTTGCGGAAGGTGGTGGACGGCCGGGCGTAGAGGTCGCCCGCGGCCTCGTGCAGCCTGCCGTCGATGCGCTCCAGGGAGGTGTAGAGCGGCAGGATCATGAACGGCAGGAAGTTGTACGTGAGTCCGCAGACCACCGCGAGCGGGGTGGCGAGGACGCGGTCGCCGTCGGTGGCGCCGAGCCAGTTGGTGACGTCGAGGAGGTGCAGGTTGTTCAGGGCGCCCACGACCGGCCCGCCGTCGGCGAGGATCGTCTTCCACGCGAGCGTGCGGATGAGGAAGCTGGTGAAGAACGGCGCAATCACCAGGACCAGGATCAGATTGCGCCAGCGGCCCGCGCGGAACGCGATGAGGTACGCCAGCGGGTATCCGAGCAGCAGGCACAGGATCGTCGCGGCGCCCGCGTAGATCACCGAGCGCAGGAACTGCGGCCAGTAGTCGCCGAGGGCGTCCCAGTAGGTGGCGAAGTGCCAGGTGACCTTGTAGCCCTCTTCGAGGGAGCCGGTCTGCACGGACGTCGACGCCTGGTAGACGAGCGGCAGCGCGAAGAAGACGAGCAGCCAGAGGATGCCGGGGAGCAGCAGCCAGTAGGGGACGAGGCGGCCGCGTTTGCGGGGCTTGGCGGCCGGAGGCGCGGCGTCCTCGACGGGCGCCTGGACGGGGGCCGTCACGCGTCCTCCTCGACCTTCTCCACGCCCGCCTCGGCGTCCTGGTCCGCGTCGAGCCCGAAGGTGTGCGCCGGGTTCCAGTGCAGGACGACCTCGGCGCCCGGGACGAGCCGGGTGTCGCGCTCGATGTTCTGCGCGTACACCTCGAAGGCGTCGCAGACGGGGCTGTCGACGACGTACTGCGTGGAGACGCCGATGAAGCTGGAGTCGGCGATGCGGCCGCTGATGCGGTTGCGGCCGTCGGGGATCGCGCCCGCGTCGTCGGCGTGCGCGATCGAGATCTTCTCCGGGCGTACGCCCACCAGGACCGTGCCGCCGGTGGTGGCGGCCGCCGTACATCGCGCCTTGGGCAGCGTCAGCTTCCCGCCGCCCGCCTTGAGGAACACGTCCTCGCCGCTGACCTCGGCCACCTCGGCCTCGATGAAGTTGGAGGTGCCGAGGAAGTTGGCGACGAACGTGGTGCGCGGGTTCTCGTACAGGTCGGCGGGGGCGCCCTGCTGCTCGACGCGGCCGCCGTTCATCACGGCCACGGTGTCGGCCATCGTCATGGCCTCCTCCTGGTCGTGCGTGACGTGCACGAAGGTGATGCCGACCTCGGTCTGGATGCGCTTGAGTTCGAGCTGCATCTGGCGGCGCAGCTTCAGGTCGAGGGCGCCGAGGGGCTCGTCGAGGAGCAGCACCTTGGGGTGGTTGATGAGCGCGCGGGCCACGGCGACGCGCTGCTGCTGGCCGCCGGAGAGCTGGTGCGGCTTCTTGCGGGCCTGCTCGCCGAGCTGGACCAGGTCGAGCATCTCGCCGACCTGCTTCTTCACCGACTTGATGCCGCGTCGGCGCAGGCCGAAGGCGACGTTCTCGAAGATGTCGAGGTGCGGGAAGAGGGCGTACGACTGGAAGACCGTGTTCACGGGCCGCTTGTAGGGCGGCAGCGCGGTGACGTCCTGCTCGCCGAGGCGGACGGTGCCGCTGCTGGGCTCCTCCAGGCCCGCGATCATGCGCAGGGTGGTGGTCTTGCCGCAGCCGGAGGCGCCGAGCAGCGCGAAGAAGGAGCCCTGGGGCACGGTGAGATCGAGCGGGTGGACGGCCGTGAAGGAGCCGTAGGTCTTGCTGATGCCGCTGAGGCGTACGTCGCCACTGTGCTCTTTGGGTTCTGTGGCATTCGTCATGTTGGCGTCCAGAGGAGGTCGAGGAGGTTCCAGAGGAAGTTCCAGAGGAGGGCGAGGAGAATTACGTCAAGAACCGGTGAGCTTCGCGAACTTCCCCTCGTACGCGGCCTCTTCCTTGGGGGTGAGCGAACGGAAGGCGTGCGACTTCGCGGCCATGGCCTTGTCGGGGATGATCAGCGGGTTCGCCGCGGCCTTGGGGTCGATCTTCGCGAGCGCGTCGCGGACGCCGTCGACCGGGCACACGTAGTTGATGTAGGCGGCGAGGCGGGCCGCTGGGCCGGGCTCGTAGTAGTAGTCGATGAGCCGTTCGGCGTTGCGCTTGTGGCGCGCCTTGTTGGGGACCAGGAGGTTGTCCGTCGAGGTCAGGTAGCCGCTGTCCGGGATGGCGAACTCGATGTCGGGGTTGGAGAGTTTGAGCTGGACGACGTCCCCGGCCCAGGCCACGCACGCGGCGAGGTCGCCCTTGTCGAGGTCGGCGGTGTAGTCGTTGCCGGTGAAGCGGCGGATCTGCTTCTTGTCGACGGCCTTCTGAAGGCGCGCGACGGCCGCGTCGAAGTCGTCGTCGGTGAACTTCGCCGGGTCCTTGCCGAGGTCGAGCAGCACCATGCCCATGGAGTCGCGCATCTCCGACAGGAAGCCCACGCGCCCCTTGAGCTTCGGCTCGTCGAGGAGCTGCGACACCGAGGTGATCTTCTCCCCGTCGGTGGCCTTCTTGTTGTACGCGATGACCGTGGAGATGCCGGTCCAAGGGTACGAGTAGGCGCGCCCGGGGTCCCAGTCGGGCGAGCGGAACTGGGCGGACAGGTTGGCGTAGGCGTGCGGCAGCTGGGCCGGGTCGAGCTTCTGTACCCAGCCGAAGCGGATCAGGCGGGCGGCGAGCCAGTCCGTGACGCAGATCAGGTCGCGCCCGGTGTCCTGCCCGGCGGCGAGCTGCGGCTTGATCTTCCCGAAGAACTCGTTGTTGTCGTTGATGTCCTCGGTGTACTTGACCTTGATCCCGGTGCGTTTCGTGAACGCGTCGAGGGTGGGGCGCCGCTCGTCCTTGTCGACGTCCATGTACTCGGTCCAGTTGGAGAAGTTGACGCGCTTCTCCTTGTCCGAGCGGTCGTTCGCGGCGATGCCGCCCTCGCCCTTGCCGGCCGCGGGGATGCCGCACGCGCTCAGGGCGCCGAGCCCGCCCGCGGCGAGCAGGCCGCCGCCGGAGGCGCGCAGCAGCGACCGGCGGGTGAGCGCGGCCCTGCCGTTCCTCAGGCTGCGGTGCATGGCGGCCACCTGGGCCGGGGAGAGCGGGTCGGGCTCGTACTGCTCCATGTGCTGATCGCCCTTTCGGGAGGTGAGCGGGCGGGCGCCGCCGGTCGCGCGGCGCCCGCCTTCGCGTTCCGGCTATCGGTCCCCGAAGATCGTGCGGTGCCAGTCCTTCCTCGCCACCGCGGTGTTGTCGAACATGACGTGCTTGATCTGCGTGTACTCCTCGAAGGAGTAGGCGGACATGTCCTTGCCGTAGCCGGACGCCTTGTAGCCGCCGTGCGGCATCTCGCTGAGGATCGGGATGTGGTCGTTGACCCACACGCAACCCGCCTTGATCTCGCGGGTCGCGCGGTTGGCGCGGAAGACGTCCCGCGTCCAGGCGGAGGCGGCGAGGCCGTAGGGGGTGTCGTTGGCGAGGCGGATGCCGTCGGCGTCGGAGTCGAAGGGCAGCACGACGAGCACCGGTCCGAAGATCTCCGCCTGCACCGCCTCGCTGTCCTGCGCGGCGTCGGCGATGAGGGTGGGCTTGTAGTACGCGCCCGGGTGGTCGAGGGCCTCGCCCCCGGTCACCACGCGCGCGTAGGAGCGGGCCCGGTCGACGAAGGCGGCGACGCGGTCGCGGTGCGTGTGCGAGATGAGCGGGCCGAGGTCGGTGGCCGGGTCGAAGGGGTCGCCGAGCCGCACGGTCGCCATCAGGTCGGCGACGCCCGCCACGAACGCGTCGTAGAGGGGGCGCTGTACGTACGCGCGCGTGGCGGCCGTGCAGTCCTGGCCGCTGTTGATGAGGGCGCCCGCGACGGCCCCGTGCACGGCGGCCTCCAGGTCGGCGTCGTCGAACACCACGAAGGGCGCCTTGCCGCCGAGCTCCAGGTGCAGCCGCTTGACGGTGGCGGTGGCGACCTCCGCGACGCGCTTGCCCACGCCGGTCGAGCCGGTGAAGGACGTCATGACGACGTCGGGGTGCCCGACCAGGTGCTCACCCGCCTCCCGCCCGGCCCCGGTGACGATGTTGACGACACCGTCGGGGATCCCGGCGGCGGTGGCGGCCTGCGCGAACATCAGCGAGGTGAACGGCGTGAGCTCGGACGGCTTCAGGACGATGGTGTTGCCCGCCGCGATCGCCGGGAGGACCTTCCAGGCGGCCATCTGGAGCGGATAGTTCCAGGGCGCGATGGAGCCGACGACACCGATCGGTTCGCGGCGGACGTACGAGGTGTGGTCGCCGCCGTCGTACTCCCCCGCCGACTGGCCCTGGAGGTGGCGGGCGGCGCCCGCGAAGAAGGCGGTGTTGTCGATGGTCCCCGGTACGTCGAACTCCCGGCTCAGCTTGATCGGCTTGCCGCACTGCAGGGACTCGGCCTGCGCCAGCTCCTCGGCGCGCGCGGACAGCTCCGCGGCGAAGCGGTGCATGGCGTCGGAGCGCTCGCCGGGGCTCGCGGCCGACCAGCCGACGTAGGCGTCCGCGGCGGCGGCGACGGCGGTGTCCACGTCCTTGGGGCCCGCCAGCTCGTACGTGAGGACCTCGTCGCCCGTGGCCGGATCGACCACCGCGTGGGTGCGTCCCGAAGTGCCCTGGGTGAGGCGTCCGGCGATGTACTGGGCGCCGTCCGCGAAACGGTCCCGCGCCTGGAATGTGTGCATGACGCTCTCCTCCGCCGGCCGCCCCGTCCCGAGAGGGTCGGCGTAGTTCCAGATCGATTTGAGTGCCGATCCTGACAGGGGGTCGATGGTCCAGCAAGTGATTCCGTTGTTGCCTTTTGGTTACGCGACGGAATCTGTCGACCAGGTGTCGAGTCGGCTTGGAAATTGTGGGACGGAGTGTCAGTGGTGCCTGCCAGAGTGGCGTGCATGAGCCATTTCTCGGGGGAGGACACGGGCGTGGACACGGGGGAAGGTATGGAGAGGAACAGGGCCGAGTACCTGTACTTCTGGGGGCACGCACCGCGCCGTGACGGCGCGCTGGGGCACAGCTGTTTCAGCCAGTGGTGGCCCTCGCCGTTCACGGCCGACGGCGTGGAGTACGCGACGGCGGAGCACTGGATGATGGCCGCGAAGGCCCGCCTCTTCGGCGACGCCGACGCCGAGCGGGCGGCGCTCACGGCGCGCACGCCCGCCGAGGCCAAGCGGGCCGGACGGCTGGTGCGGGGGTTCGACGACCAGGTCTGGGAGCGGGAGCGCTTCGGGATCGTCGTCGAGGGGTCGGTGCGGAAGTTCTCCTCGGACGAGGCGCTACGGGCGTATCTCGTGGGCACCGGGGAGCGGGTCCTGGTCGAGGCGAGCCCGGTGGACCGGGTGTGGGGCGTCGGGCTCGCCGCCGACGATCCGCGGATCGGGGATCCGGCCGGGTGGCTGGGGCTGAATCTGCTGGGGTTCGCGCTGATGGAGGCGCGGGAGCGGCTGCGGTAGCGGTCCTGTCGAGTCTGGGGGCGGCTGCGGCTGCGGCCCTGTCGCGCCCGGGTAGCGGCCTGCGGTGGCCGCCCGGTCCGGCCGGGGAGCGGCCGCCGTCGTGGCCGGGAGCGGGGTTGGGCGGCCGCCCGGTTCCGGCCAGGGCCCGCGTCCTACGATGATCCCCGACCCACGGGTCGACCGATCAGCCGATCACACCGTGTTCCGGGGAGGAACCCATGTCCGACCACCAGACTCAGCCCACCGCGCAGACACACGCCTTCATCGCCGGACTGCCCAAGGCCGAACTCCACGTCCACCACGTCGGCTCCGCCTCCCCCCGGATCGTCTCCGCCCTCGCCGCCCGGCACCCCGACTCGAAGGTGCCCACGGACATCGAGGCCCTCGCGGACTACTTCACGTTCACGGACTTCGCCCACTTCGTCCAGGTGTACCTGTCCGTCGTGGACCTGATCCGCACCCCCGACGACGTCCACCTCCTCACCTTCGAGGTGGCCCGCGAGCTGTCCCGGCAGAACGTGCGGTACGCCGAGCTGACCGTCACCCCCTTCTCCTCCACCCGCCGCGGCATCGACGAGCGCGCCTTCATGGCCGCCATCGAGGACGCCCGCAAGACGGCCGAGGCGGAGCTGAACGTCGTCCTGCGCTGGTGCTTCGACATCCCCGGCGAGGCGGGCCTGGAGTCGGCAGAGGAGACCGTGCGGCTCGCCACCACCGACGGCGTCCGCCCCGAGGGCCTGGTCTCCTTCGGCCTCGGCGGCCCCGAGATCGGCGTACCGCGCCCGCAGTTCAAGCCGTACTTCGACCGCGCCATCGCCGCCGGCCTGCACTCGGTGCCGCACGCGGGCGAGACCACGGGCCCGGACACCGTCTGGGACGCGCTCACGTACCTGCGCGCCGAGCGCATCGGCCACGGCACCAGCTCCGCCAAGGACCCGAAGCTCCTCGCGCACCTCGCCGAGCACCGCGTCCCGCTGGAGGTCTGCCCGACCTCGAACATCGCCACGCGCGCCGTCGCCACCCTCGACGAGCACCCGCTCAAGCAGTTCGTGGACGCGGGCGTCATCGTCACCATCAACTCCGACGACCCGCCGATGTTCGGCACCGACCTCAACAACGAGTACGCGGTCGCCGCCCGCCTCCTCGGCCTCGACGAGCGCGGCATCGCCGACCTCGCGAAGAACGGCGTGGAGGCGTCGTTCCTCGACCGGGCGGGCAAGGACAGGATCGCCGCCGAGATCGACGCGTACACGGAGAACTGGCTGGCCTCCTGACGCACGGCGAACTGGCTTGACGCACAGGGACCGGCCCCACGGCACGCTGGGACCGGCCTCCTGACGCCCGCGTGAGCGCGGCGCGGACGGGCCCCGGGCCGACGAGCCCCGGGGCCCGTCCCCCGTCACAATGGGTGCCATGCGCACCGTGACTGCCGTGGCCCACCGAGGCGACCCCTACCGCGTCCGCGAGAACACCCTCCCCTCGCTGCGCTCCGCGCTCGAACGGGGCGCGGACGCCGTGGAGATCGACGTCCGCCTGACCCGCGACGGCGTCCCCGTCCTGCTGCACGACGCGACCCTCGCCCGCCTCTGGGAACACGACCGGCCGCTGTCCACCCTGTCCGCCGACGAGGTGCGCGGGCTGACCGACGGCGGCGTACCCACCCTCGAAGAGGCCCTGAAGGAGACGGACGGCCACCGCGTCCTCGTCGACCTGCCCGGCGCGACCCCCGAGGCGGTGCGCACGATCGTCGGCGTCATCGCCGACTGCGGTGCCGCAGAGCGGGCGTACTACTGCGCGGGCCCCGACGCGATGCTCGCGGTGCGGGCCGCGGACCCGGCCGCGGAGATCGCCCTCACCTGGAAGTCGCTCGCCCCGCCCCGGCCCGCCGTGCTCGCCGCGGTCACCCCGCGCTGGCTCAACTACCGCTTCGGCCTGGTGAGTCGGGGCCTCGTCGACCGTGTGCACGCGAGCGGTCTGCTGGTCGCCGCGTGGACTCCCGACACCCGGCGCTCCATGCGTAAGCTCATCTCCCACGGGGTGGACTCGATCACCACCAACCGCGTGGACGCACTCGCCGCCGAGCTGTCCCGAGGGCCCCGGCGGCATCGCCAGCAGACGGGGAAGGAACTTCACGAGTGAGCACAGAGCACGCAGCGGACGGCGCGGCGAACTTAGCGAACGCGGAGAACCCGCAGAGCCCGCAGAGCCCGCAGAACTCTGAGCCCGCGGTGCCCGCGGAGCACCCGGAGCCCACAGACACCACCGACCGGATCCGCACCGACATGGCGCACAACGCCCGCGTCTGGAACTACTGGCTGGGCGGCAAGGACAACTACTCGGTGGACCGCGCGGTGGGCGAGCAGGTCGTCGAGATGTTCCCCGGCATCGGCGAAGTGGCCCGCGCGGACCGGGCGTTCCTCGGCCGCGCGGTGGCGCATCTCGTGGGCGACGCGGGCATCCGCCAGTTGTTGGACATCGGCACGGGCCTGCCCACGGGCGACAACACGCACGAGGTCGCGCAGCGCCTCGCACCCGACGCCCGCATCGTGTACGTGGACAACGACCCGATCGTCCTCACCCACGCCAACGCCCTGCTCACCAGTTCCCCCGAGGGCGCGACCGCGTACATCGACGCGGACGCCCGGGACACGGAGCGCATCCTGCGGGCCGCCGCCGACACCCTCGACTTCGCGCAGCCGGTGGCCGTGATGCTGCTCGGCATCCTCAACTTCATCCCCGACACCGACGTGGCACGCGGGATCGTACGGACCCTCATGGACGCGGTGCCGTCCGGCAGTTACCTGGTCATGACCCGTCCCACGCTGGACGCCGACGTCGGCGGCGCGGACAACCAGCCGGCCATGGACTTCTGGAACGCCAACGCGACGCCGCCGATCACGGGCCGCACCCGCGCGGAGTTCCTGTCGTTCATGGAGGGCCTCGACCTGCTCGACCCGGGCGTCGACTCGTGCGCGCGCTGGCGGTTCCCGGAGGCGGAGCCGGTGCCGCAGTTCGGCGCGGTGGGCCGCAAACCGTAGCGCCGAGCCGTCGGACAGGCCCTAGCCCGGCTCCCCCGCCACCAGACCGACCGGCGGCACGATGGCCTGCGCGTCCACGCCCTCGCCGACCCAGAGGCCGATCAGGAGCGCGGCCGTCGCCTCGACGAGCCCGGCGCGGTCGAGGCCGCCCGCGTCGTAGGGCTCGCAGCCGATGTCCCGCACCAGTGCGCGTACGACGCGCAGCGCGTCCCCGTCGTCACCGCACACAGGCACCGCGAGGCGCCGCCCGTCGAACACGGGCGGCGCGAGCCGCCACACGCTGTCGTGGCACAGGTTGAACGCCTTCACCACGCGGGCCCCGGGCGCGGCGGCGGCCAGCCGTTCGGCGGCGGACTCGGCGCCCCGCGTGAGCAGCGCGAAGCCCTCGCCCACGGGGTTGCCGCAGTCGATCAGGACCCGGCCGCGCAGGGCGTCGGCGAGCCCCGCGGCGACGTCGGCCCCGGCCGCGTACGGCAGCGCGTGCAGCACGGCGCCGTCCCCGAACTCGACGGCGGCCCGCGGCGAGCCGTGCCCCACCGCGCCGATCCGCCCCGCGAGCGCGGCCGCCCGGCCCTCGTCGCGCCCGCCCACGAACACCTCGTGCCCGGCCCGGGCCCACTGCGCCCCCAGCGCGTCGGCCATGTTCCCGGTCCCAAGAATCCCGATCCGCATACGCGTGACTCTCCCTCGCACATCCCGTGCCCCGGCCCGCTGACCGGCACGAGGACGACACTAGAAAGCCGCTCGGGCACCGATCGGTAAGTCTCGGCCCGCCTTCACCGTCTCCCGCCCCCTCGGGCACCATGCGAAGGGTGATGCCTCCCAACGCGCCCTGCACCGCGCCCCACAATCCGACCCGCACCCCGCCCCACGAACCCACCGACCTTCTCGCCGACTGCCGCGCCCGCCTCGCCTTCGACCTGCTCGCCAACACCTGGAACGCGGTGACGCTCTGGGCCCTGCGGCACGGCCCCCTGCGCCCGCGCGAACTGCGCGACCGCATCGGCGGCATCAGCCCCAAGATCCTCACGGAGACCCTCCGCCGCCTGGAGCACAACGGCCTGCTGACCCGCCGCGCCTACGCCGAGTCCCCACCCCGCGTCGAGTACGCCCTCACCGACCTCGGCCGCACCCTCCTCCCCCCGATCGAGGCGTTCGGCGCCTGGGCCCACGAACACGGCGACGAGGTCCTCGCGGCCCAGGACAGAGCCGAGGAGCCCTGAGGGGATCTCCCTTACAACTCCCCCTAGCAACCCACCAGTTGCCCCGGACCCGCCTCAGGGTCCCCAGCCCTCCCCAGAGACGATCCGCCCCCACCCGCCCGCCGCGCAGGATGAGAGGGACCCCGCAGCCACTCACCTGGAGCAGCTCATGCGTGTACGTGCCGGTCTCTCGGCCACGATCGCCACCGCCGTCGTTCTCGGCCTCACGGCCGCCGCCGCGCCCGCCCTCGCGAACAGCGCACCGACGCCCGCCGCCGTCGCCGCGGACACCCGATCGGGGCCCGACGCCGAGGCGCTGCGCGCGGCCATCGCCGGGCTTCCCGACGCCGACGCGACGGCCGCGCTGGTGCGGGTGCGGGGGAAGAAGACGTCGTGGCACGGGAGTTCGGGGGTGCGGGACCTGAAATCGGGGCGGGAGGCCCTCCCGGAGGGGCGGTTCCGGGCCGGGTCCACCACGAAGGTGGTGACGGCGGCCGTGGTGCTTCAGCTCGCCGCCGAGGGCAGAGTCGACCTGAACGCGCCCGTGCAGCGCTATCTGCCCGACCTCTTCGCCGCGAACGCCGACGCCTTCCGCAAGCCCATCTCTGTACGCCAACTCCTCAACCACAGCAGCGGGTTGCAGCCGGGCCGCTCACTGGGCAAGACCTTCGAGGAGTTGTACGCGCACCGCTTCGAGACGCTCACCCCGCGGGAGGTCGCCGTCACGTCGATCGCGAAGGGGCCCGCGTACGACCCGGGGGTCAAGCAGGAGTACCTGGGCATCAACTACACGCTGCTCGGGCTTCTCATCGAGAAGGTCACGGGGCGGTCGTACGAGCACGAGGCCACCCGGCGCGTCCTCAAGCGCGCGGGCATGCGGCACTCCTCCTTCCCCGGCACCGACCCGCGCATCCACGGCCCGCACAACCGCGGCTACCAGGCCGTGAAGACGCCGGACGGCGGGACGCGCCTCGTCGACGTCACCGAGTGGAACCAACGGGACCGGATGGCGGGCGGCGACATGATCTCCACGACGGCCGACCTGGAGCGGCTGACCGTCGCGCTGTTCAAGGGCAGGATCGTGCCGAAGCCGCAGCTGGAGGAGATGTTCACGGTGCCGTCGGACATCGCGGGCGCCACGATGAGCGCGGGCCTGATGCGGTACGAGGCGCCCGACGGGCGGGTCGTCTGGCTGAAGACCGGCGGGCGGCACGGCTACAACTCGATCGTCGCCGCCACCCGGAACCTGGACACCGTCCTCGTCTACTCGGTCAACTCCACCGACGCCAAGGGCCAGGACATGAACCCGGTCGCCCAGCGCATCATCGAGGCGGCGCTCAGGCCCGCCCGCGGCTGACCCCCGCCCGCGGGCCGGACCTACGCGTTCGTCCCGCCGTCCACCGTGAGCTCCGCGCCCGTGATGGTGCGCCCGCCCGGACCCACCAGGTGGGCGACCGTCGCCGCGATGTCATCGGCGTCGGAGTAGTGGCCGAGGGCGGACATGCCGCGCTGGAAGTCGGAGCTGTCGCCGTCGGCCGGGTTCATGTCCGTGTCCGTCGAGCCGGGGTGCACGGCGTTGACGGTGATGCCGCGGGGGCCGAGTTCACGGGCGAGGGCCTTGGTGAAGCCGCTGAGGGCGGACTTGCTCATGGAGTACAGGACGATGCCGCCAAACGGCACCCGGTGCACGAGGTTGCTGCCGATGCTCACGATGCGCCCGCCCCGCGGGAGATGGGCGACGGCGGCCTGCCCGGCGACGAACGCGGCGCGGGCGTGGATCGCGAGGGTGCGGTCGAGCTCGGCCAGGCTGACGTCCTCGAACGGCCCGTACGGATACACGCCCGCGTTGTTGACCAGGATGTCAAGGCGGCCCAGCTCCCGCGCCGCCCGCTCCACGGCCTCCCGCACGGCGTCCGCGTCCGCCGCGTCGGCCTGGATGGCGACGGCCCGCCGCCCCGCCGCCTCCACATCGGCGACGACGGCCTCGGCCTTCGCCTTCCCGGCCGCGCTCACATAGGTGAACGCCACATCGGCCCCGTCCCGTGCGAGACGCCGCACGATGGCCGCCCCGATCCCCCGGCTGCCACCCGTCACCAGTGCGGCCTTGCCCAGCAGCTCAGTCATCCCGACTCCAAGTCTCGATCTTGTACATATCCGTGCGCCGACCCCGGACCATATTTCTGTGTCGATCGGCACAGAAAACTTTCACACGGGCGCACCAGCACGTCAAGGCCTATATTTGTCAGTCACTACAGAATTTCGACGGCCACTGGGACGAGGGAGGCGACAGCCGTGGCGGGACGCGGACGACCCCGGGCGTTCGACCGGCAGACGGCCCTGCGCCGGGCCATGGAGGTGTTCTGGCGGCAGGGGTACGAGGCCACGTCGATGACGGACCTCACCTCCGCGATGGGCATCGCCTCGCCCAGCCTGTACGCCGCCTTCGGCTCCAAGGAGGCGCTGTTCCGGGAGGCGGTCACGCTGTACGGCGCCACGGAGGGCTCGGCCATGGCCCGGGCGATGACCGAACTCCCCACGGCGCGGGCTGCGGTGGAGGCCGTGCTGCGCGAGAACGCGCGCCTGTACGCCGACGAGAGCAGCCCCAGCGGCTGCATGATCGTGCTCGCCGCGACCAACTGCTCGGCGGCCAACGCCCCCGTGCAGGAACACCTGTCGAGCTGGCGGAAGGCGGGCGCGGAGATGCTGGCCCGCCGCCTTGACCAGGGCGTACGGGAGGGCGAACTCCCCGCCGACACGGACACCGAGGCCATGGCCGCCTTCTACACCACGGTCATCCAGGGCATGTCGGTCCAGGCCCGCGACGGGGCCACCGGCGCCGATCTCGCCAAGACGGCGGACCGGGCGATGGCGGCCTGGGACGTGGTGGCCGCGCCCGCTACAGACCTGCCAGCGCGTTCCAGCGCTTCGCGAACTCCGTCCGCTCCCCCGCGGTGATGTCCCGCGCGATGGCGAGCCGCTTGCGCATGTCGTCGTCCGGGAAGATCAGCGGGTCGTCGGCGAGCGCCGCCAGTTCCTTGTCCTTGGACGAGGCGAGGACGTCGCGGGCCGCGGGCACGGGGCAGACGTAGTTGACCCAGGCGGCCAGTTCGGCGGCGACCTCGGGCTCGTAGTAGTGGTCGATGAGACGCTCCGCGTTGGCCTTGTGCCGGGCGAGGTTCGGGACCATCAGGGACTCGGCCCACAGCTCCGCGCCCTCTTCGGGGACGACGAACTCGATGTCGGGGTCGTCGGCGCGGAGCTGGATGACGTCGCCGCTGTAGGCCTGGCAGGCGAGGACGTCGCCGCTGGAGAGGTCCTTGATGTAGTCGTTGCCGGTGAAGCGGCGGATGTGGTGGCTGTCCACGAGCTTCTCGACCCGGTCGCACATCCGGTGGAAGTCGTCCGCCGTCCACTTCGTGACGTCGACCCCGTCCCCCTGCATGAGCAGCGCGAACGCCTCGTCGAGCCCGGAGAGCAGCGTGACCCGCCCCTTCAGATCACCCGCCCACAGGTCCGACACGTGCCGGATCTCCCGCCCGAGCCGCTTCTTGTTGTACGCGATGCCGGTGATCCCCGACTGCCACGGCACCGTGAACTTGCGGCCCCGGTCGAAGCTGGGCGAGCGCAGCAGCGGGTCGAGGTACTTGGTGACATTGGGCTGCCGGGCCCGGTCCAGCTCCTGCACCCAGCCGAGGCGCACGAAGCGGGCGCACATCCAGTCGCTGATGACGATGAGGTCGCGGCCGGTCTCCTGATGGTTCATCAGGGACGGGCTGATCTTGCCGAAGAACTCGTCGTTGTCGTTGATCTCCTCCGTGTAGCGCACGTCGATCCCGGTGCGCTTCTCGAAGGCCTCCAGCGTGGGCCGCTTCGACTTGTCCTTGTCGTCGGTGTCGATGTAGAGCGGCCAGTTGGCGAAGGTCACCTTACGGTCCGTGCGCGAGCGGTCGGCGGCGCCGCGCTCGTCGGGCGCGATGTACGCGGCCGGGACCCCGCAGCCGGTGGCGAGCGCGACCACCCCGGCGGCGGTCGCACCGCCGCCCAGAACACGCAGCAGGGACCGGCGGGACACGGGGTCTTTCGGGATCGCTCGCACCTCGGCAGCATGCACGGGCGCGCGGGGGCCCGGCAATGGACGGTGCGTCGGGGCGGGGGCGGCGCGGCCCGACAGGCTGTCGGGCCGCGCAGGGGCGGGGGCGGGGGTCGGAGGGGCCCCGGGGCGGGGGCGGGGGCGGAGGGGCCCCGGCGCGGGGGCAGGGGCGTGGACCCGGAGCAGACGCCGGCGCGGGGGCAGAGGCACAGCCCCCGGACCAGACCCCGGCACAAGGCCAGAGACACAGCCCCCGAACCAGACCCCGGCACAAGGGCAGAGGCGCGGGACCGGTGCGAGCCGTCAGCCGGCCGGGCCCAGCCACCCCGCCAGGTCCGACGCCGTCACCCGGGTCAGGGGCGCCTCGTCGAGCGGCCCGGGGAAGAGCCGGTACGCCGTGCCGGACGCGGCGCGCTCCGCCCCGGCCAGGTCACCGTGCACGAGGGCGACCAGCGCGTGCCGGTCCGCCAACTCCGGCTCCGCGCACAGCACATCGGGCTCCCACGCGTCCCGGACACGCACCGCGAAGTAGGCGCGCGGCTCGTCCGGCTCCCGGCGGTAGCCCCACAGGACGTGGCCGCGTCCGCGCACCAGGACGTCGCCGTCGGTGCGCGCCGCCGCCGTCCAGCAGGCCAGGTCCCACAGCGTGGCCCGACCCCCGGCCGCGAAGGTGTCGACCAGGTCGTGCCCGGCGCGGGCGATGGCGGCGCGGTGGCGCCAGACGCTGTGGTTGCCGTCGCCCGTGGCCAGCGTGAGGTCGGCCCACCAGGCGCGGCGCGCACTCAGGTCCACGACCATCGGGACCCGCAGCGCCGCGTCACCCGCGAGGTCGAACCGCTGCCGCACGGTGCGCGGATCGTAGCGGACGCGCTCCTGCCGCGCCGTGTCGACGGCCATGAACCCGGCGAAGGCGTCCGGGAGTTGGTCGAAGGGCACGTTGTTGTACGACAGGACGGCAGGCACGACGTACCGCACTCCCGCCTTGACGAGCCGCGGCAGGTCCAGGTCCAGATACTCGGTGGCGCCGTGCGGGGCGGGCGCCGAGGTCAGGTCTCCCGAGTGCACCGCGGCGCCGCCCGCGTACTCCAGCTGGGTGTAGTCGCACAGCCCGACGAACCGCCACGCGTCGTCGAACATCGCGACGGACAGGTCGAGGTCGACCCGCACGCCTTTGGGCTGCTGCCAGTGCAGGAAGAGCCGCACCCGCTCGCTGTCCGCGGGCATGGGCAGCGAGCTGCCGCGCGGCACGGACACGAGCGACACCGCGGAGGCCCGCTCGGCGAACGGCACGGGCAGATCGTCGAGGCCGGCGTCGAGCACGGCGACGTCGTACGGCACGCCCGCACCGACGCAGTCGGTTTCCAGCCCGTCCTGCGTTCGAGGACGAGCCGCGGAGCGGCGGTCAGCGGGGGCCAGGTGCGGCAGCCCCTGCCCGCGGCGGAGCCGCTGATCGATGCTGCGGGAAGGGGCGGGACTGGGGCGCACCCCGCGAGGGCCCACCCCCACCGCAAGCCGCCGCACAGCCTCCGCCTCGATGAGCTCCGCGGCCCGTGACGCCACCCGGGAGGGCAGCGGCGGGCGCTGATCGTCGACGGCGTAGCCCTTCGTCACACGCCCGCGCGGAAAGAAGACGCGCCGCCCCCCGGGCGCCCCGCGCACCTTCATCCGGCCATACGCCCCGAGCAGCGGCCCCGCCCCCGCCCGCGGCAGAGCGTGGGCCAGCGCCTCGGCCACCGGCTCGGGCAGCGTGGTCTCACCGGAGCGGGCCAGCAACACGTCGAGACGGCGCAGCAGTTCACCGGGCCGGGCGCGCAGCAGCGCGGCGGCGGCCGTGGTGTCCCACCGGGCGAGCGCCGCCTCGACGCGGCCCTGCCAGCCGGTGTGGCGCAGCCGGTCGCCGTCAAGGCGGATGTCGTCGTGCCGGGCGGCCTCGCCGAGCAGCACCTCGGTGAGCGCCGGGTCGTCGAGCCGGGTACCGCGCAGGACGGCGAAGGCGAGCGCGGCACGGGGATGCCGCTCGGCCCGCTCGAAGGGGTGCAGGATCTCGCCGACGCGCTTCCAGGCCCCGGGGTGCCGGGCGAAGTCCTCACAGAGGTGCCGCAGGTCGAACGTGCCGAGCAGGCCGAGCAGTTCCCGCCGCACCGCCCGGGACACCCGCCGCAGGCGCGGCAGTTCGAGCAGGTCGGGGTCGCCGCCGGAGCGCACGACGAGCAGCCGCAGCACGTCCGTGGCCGTGTTCGCGTACCGGGCGAGGAGCGGCCGCGCGGCCGGGTCGTCCAGGAGCGGGGCGAGGGCCAGGGCCTTGCTCTCCCGCAGGGGTATCTCGTCCGGCAGCCAGCCGAAGTCGCCATGCGCCCGGTCGTCGGCGTGGGCCCGCGCGAGCAGCAGCACCAGATCGTCGTGGTCCTGCGGGTTCAGCGGGGTCCGGCGGGCGAGGAGCGCCGCGAGTTCCGCCGCCGCGTCGTCGGGCGCGCCCAGGCGCAGGGCGCGCAGGACGTCGCCGCCGACGCCGCTGTGCTCGGCCCCGGTGTCGATCCAGGGGTCGGTGGGCCCGTCCGTCTCGTAGCGCCGCTCGCAGATCGGGCAGGCGTACCAGACGCAGCAGTCGTCGCAGCAGCCCGTGTCCCACGCCACGCCGTGGCAGTTGTCGCACACCAGGTGCGCGCAGGGCGCGAGCGCGCGGACCCGCGCCTTCGTGCCCGCGCAGTTCATGCAGGGCTGGTTCGGCTGGGCCGCGAGGTAGGTGATGACGAGGGAGGTGTAGCGGTCGTACGCGTGCTGGTAGGGGATCTCGTCGGGGAACCGCGCGAACAGCGGGGCGTGGTGGCGGTCGGAGCCCATCAGGGCGTCGACGTCCGCGAGCAGCCGCATGCCGGTCACGGCGAGTTCGGCGGCGGGCAGAGCCACGAGCGCGCGCCGCAGCGGGACGGTCAACAGGTGCCCGCGGTCGGCGAGTTCGGCTTCGAGGACGACCACGGCGGCGTCGGTCTCCGGGGACCGTCCGGCGCCGGAGGGAACGTACACGCTCTGCCGTCGGCGCAGCAGCAGCGCGGCGAGATCGTCGGTCGTCGTCATCAGGTCACACCCCCGTCGTACAAGAAGAAGCGAGGGCGGAGAGTGTGTGCGCTACGGATCTTTTTGCAGAAGAAGGGAGAAGGAAGCACACAACGGGAGCCGCCCCCGCGTACGCAACGGTACGCGGGGGCGGCGATCAGAGCACCCGAATTGGAGCGCCCGAATCAGGCGCCCCGCGGAACACTCAGCCTTCGATCGACGTCATCACGTGCTTGATGCGCGTGTAGTCGTCGAAGCCGTACGCCGACAGGTCCTTGCCGTAGCCGGACTTCTTGAAGCCGCCGTGCGGCATCTCCGCGACCAGCGGGATGTGGGTGTTGATCCACACGCAGCCGAAGTCGAGGGCCTTGGACAGGCGCATCGCGCGGGCGTGGTCCTTGGTCCACACCGAGGAGGCGAGGGCGTAGTCGACGCCGTTCGCGTACTCGACGGCCTGGGCCTCGTCCGTGAAGGACTGGACGGTGATGACGGGGCCGAAGACCTCGTTCTGGATGATCTCGTCGTCCTGCTTGAGGCCGGAGACGACGGTCGGCGCGAAGAAGTAGCCCTTCTCGCCGACCCGCTGGCCGCCCGCCTCGACCTTGGCGTGCGCGGGCAGCCGGTCGATGAAGCCGGTGACCTGCTTCAGCTGGTTGGCGTTGTTGAGGGGGCCGTAGAGCACGTCCTCGTCGTCCGGCTGGCCGGTCTTGGTGTCGGCGGCCGCCTTCGCGAGGGCGGTCACGAACTCGTCGTGGATGGACTCGTGGACGAGCACACGGGTGGCGGCCGTACAGTCCTGGCCCGCGTTGAAGAAGCCCGCGACCGAGATGTCCTCGACGGCCTTGGCGATGTCGGTGTCCTCGAAGACCACGACGGGAGCCTTGCCGCCGAGCTCCAGGTGGACCCGCTTGAGGTCCTTGGACGCGGACTCGGCGACCTGCATGCCGGCGCGCACGGAGCCGGTGATGGAGGCCATGGCGGGCGTCCGGTGCTCGACCATCGCGCGGCCCGTGTCGCGGTCGCCGCAGATGACGTTGAAGACGCCGGGCGGCACGATCGAACCGATGATCTCGGCCATCAGGACCGTCGACGCGGGGGTCGTGTCGGACGGCTTGAGGACGACCGTGTTGCCCGCGGCGAGCGCCGGGGCGAACTTCCACACGCCCATCATCATGGGGTAGTTCCACGGCGCGACCTGCGCGCAGACGCCGATCGGCTCGCGCCGGATGATGGAGGTCAGACCCTCCATGTACTCGCCGGCGGCGCGCCCTTCGAGCATCCGGGCCGCGCCCGCGAAGAAGCGGATCTGGTCGACCATGGGCGGGATCTCCTCGGACCGCGTGAGTCCGATCGGCTTGCCCGTGTTCTCCACCTCGGCCGCGATCAGCTCCTCGGCGCGCTCCTCGAACGCGTCGGCGATCTTCAGCAGGGCCTTCTGGCGCTCGGCGGGCACCAGGTCGCGCCAGGCCGGGAACGCGTCGGCGGCGGCCTTCATGGCGGCGTCGACGTCGGCCTGACCCGACAGCGGTGCCACCGCGTACGCCTCGCCGGTCGCCGGGTTGATCACCTCGGTGGTGCGCCCGTCGGCCGCGTCCCGGAATTCGCCGTTGATGTAGTTGCGCAGACGGCGCAGCTCGGTGGTCACTGCCAAGCCCTCCTGTCCAGTGGATGAGACACCCACCCTAGTCGGTGTACCGACGCTTTCAACATACCCAGCCGCCCATATCTGCGAAATCCGTGCCCATGGAGTTTCCGAACAACGAATTTCATCGCTCCGGGCTTGCGGAACAGACGAGACGTCGTGCACAGTGAAGTCGTGGCAAGTCGAAGCGCAGACCCCAGCAGCTCCCGCGGTGGCAGCGGCCCGTCGATCGACGCCGTCTCCCTGGCGATCATCGAACAGCTCCAGGAGGACGGCCGCCGTCCGTACGCCGCCATCGGCAAGGCCGTCGGCCTCTCCGAGGCGGCCGTGCGCCAGCGGGTGCAGAAGTTGCTCGACCAGGGTGTGATGCAGATCGTGGCCGTGACGGACCCGCTCACCGTGGGCTTCCGGCGCCAAGCGATGGTCGGGATCGACGTCGAGGGTGACGTGGACCCGGTCGCGGACGCCCTGGCCGCCATGCCGGAGGCGGAGTACGTGGTGATGACCGCGGGCTCGCACGACCTCCTGGTCGAGATCGTCTGCGAGGACGACGACCACCTGCTCGAAGTCATCAACAAGCGGATCCGCGCGCTCCCCGGCGTGCGCTCCACCGAGAGCTTCGTCTACCTCAAGCTCAAGAAGCAGACCTACATGTGGGGAACCCGATAGCCGTGAGCACCAAGGACCTCAGCCGGACCGCGTACGACCACCTGTGGATGCACTTCACCCGCATGTCGTCGTACGAGAACGCGCCCGTTCCCACCATCGTGCGTGGCGAAGGGACCTACATCTACGACGACAAGGGCAAGAAGTACCTCGACGGCCTCGCGGGCCTGTTCGTGGTCCAGGCGGGCCACGGCCGCCGCGAGCTGGCCGAGGTCGCCGCCAAGCAGGCCGCCGACCTCGCCTTCTTCCCCATCTGGTCGTACGCCCACCCCAAGGCCGTGGAGCTGGCGGAGCGCCTCGCCCACCACGCCCCCGGCGACCTGAACAAGGTCTTCTTCACCACCGGTGGCGGCGAGGCCGTCGAGACCGCCTGGAAGCTGGCGAAGCAGTACCACAAGCTCACCGGCAACCACACGAAGTACAAGGTCATCTCGCGCGCGGTCGCCTACCACGGCACCCCGCAGGGCGCCCTGTCCATCACCGGTCTGCCCGCTCTGAAGGCCCCCTTCGAGCCCCTCGTGCCCGGCGCCCACAAGGTCCCGAACACCAACATCTACCGCGCCCCGATCCACGGCGACGACCCCGAGGCCTTCGGCCGCTGGGCCGCCGACCAGATCGAGCAGGAGATCCTCTTCGAGGGCCCCGAGACCGTCGCCGCGGTCTTCCTGGAGCCGGTGCAGAACGCGGGCGGCTGCTTCCCGCCGCCGCCCGGGTACTTCCAGCGCGTACGCGAGATCTGCGACCAGTACGACGTGCTGCTCGTCTCCGATGAGGTCATCTGCGCCTTCGGCCGCCTCGGCACGATGTTCGCCTGCGACAAGTTCGGCTACGTCCCCGACATCATCACCTGCGCCAAGGGCATGACCTCGGGCTACTCCCCGATCGGCGCCGCGATCGTCTCGGACCGCATCGCCGAGCCGTTCTACAAGGGCGACAACACCTTCCTGCACGGCTACACCTTCGGCGGCCACCCGGTCTCCGCAGCCGTCGGCCTCGCCAACCTCGACCTGTTCGAGCGCGAGGGCCTCAACCAGCACGTGCTCGACAACGAGGCCAACTTCCTGACGACGCTGCAGAAGCTGCACGACCTGCCGATCGTCGGCGACGTCCGCGGCAACGGCTTCTTCTACGGCATCGAGCTGGTCAAGGACAAGGCCACCAAGGAGTCCTTCACGGACGAGGAGTCGGAGCGCGTGCTCTACGGCTTCGTCTCCAAGAAGCTCTTCGAGTACGGCCTGTACTGCCGCGCCGACGACCGCGGTGACCCGGTCATCCAGCTGTCGCCGCCGCTGATCTCCGACCAGTCGACGTTCGACGAGATCGAGGGCATCGTGCGGCAGGTCCTGACGGAGGCCTGGACCAAGATCTGAGCCACCGCGGCCCCTTCCGGGGCCGCCCCGCCCCGAGCGCCGCGACCGGCCCGGGTGCACCCATCCGAGTGAGATGGGCGCACCCGGGCCGCGTCCTTGTCCGGCCCCCGGCGCCGAATCCTTAGCGTGCCCAGTGACCGATCGGCCCAGCCTTCGTTCCCCCGTACGGGGGAGGCAATCTGATCTGAACCGAGGTGTACGCCATGGTGGCCCCGCCGGACAACGACGTGCTGTGGGCACGAGCCCTGCACGTCACACTCAACGGATCCGCCGCGCTCACCGGCGTCTCGCTCGGTGTCCGCGAGGGCGAGATCCTGGCCGTCGGGGGCCCGCGCGGCAGCGGCAAGACCACGCTCCTGCGCTGTCTGTCCGGCCAGCTCCTGGCCCGCCAGGGCGAGGTGTGGTTCAACTCCGCGCCCGTGCACACCATGGGCCCGCTCGCCCGCGAACGGCTGCGCCGCGACAAGTTCGGCTGGATCGACCCCGAGCCCCGGCTCGTCCCCGAACTCAACGCCTGGGAGAACGCCGCCCTCGGCCTGATGCTGCGCGGCGGCGCCCGGCGCGGCGCCCGCACCGCCGCCCACGAGTGGCTCGAGCGCCTCGACATCGGCGACTGCGCCCGCAAACGCCCGTACGCCCTCACCCAGGCCGAGCGCCAACGCGTCTGTGTGGCCCGCGCCCTGGCCTGCGCGCCGTCCGTGCTCTTCGCCGACGAGCCCACCGCGCCGCTGCACCGCGCCGACCGCGCGCACGTCCTGCGCACCCTGACGACGGCGGCCCGCTCGCACGGCATCACCGTCGTCCTCGCCACCCACGACGCCGAGGTCGCGTCCCTCGCCGACCGCACGGTGACGCTGCTCGACGGGCGGCGCGTGCACACGGTGCATCTGCCGGGGGACGAGGCCGGGCCCGGCGGGCGGGCCGGGGCCGCGAAGAGCTCCCGCGCCGCCGCTCGCGCCGCCGCGGCCACCCCCACCGACTCCGACACGGAAGGCCGGGCCGCGTGCTCGCTCTCCGCCTAGCCCGCGGCTCCCACCCCCTGGTCCAGTTGCGCAGGCTCCTGGTCGCCGCCGCGGCGGCCGGAACCGGCTTCCTGCTCCTGTGCGCCCTCGGATACGCGATGGGTCACGCCGGGTCGACCGGCGCCGTGCTCCGGCTCGCCTGGTGCGCCGCCCCGCTCGCCGCCACCGTCTACTTCGCCGTCGCCGTGGCCCGTACCGACCCCGGCACCAGACCGCGCCCCGGGCTCGCCTCCATCGGGCTCGGGCCCGGCCGACTCATGGTCATCTCCGCCATGACCACGGCCGTGGCCTGCACGCTCGGCTCCATGCTCGCGCTGCTGTTCTTCCTGCATCTGCGCGGCGACCTGACGGGCCTGCCGTTCGACGGCGCCGCGGCCGAACTCCTCGCCGCCGACCGGCCGTTGCCGCTCGCTGCCGCCCTGACCCTGCTCGCGCTCGTGCCGCTCGCCGCGTCCGTGGCCAGCGCCCTCGTGCTGCGCCCGCGCCGGGCCCGGCCCGGATCCGACGCGGCGCCCGACACCGAGCCCGACGCCGGTCCCTACGACCTGGCGCCGCCGACCGCCGCCCCCGGCGGGCTGCCCTGGGGCGTCGCCCTTTTCGCCGCCGGGCTCGCCGCCGAGACGTACGCGAGCAGCGCCGACGACGGCTCGGGCCCGCGCCTGCCCGGCGGGCTCGCCGGCAGCCCCGTCGGCGCGCTCGCCGGGTGGGGGCTCACCGCCCTCGGCCTCGCCCTCGCCGGGCCCGCCCTGACCCATCTGTGCGGGCGGATCCTCCAGGCCGTGCGGCCCGGGGCGCTGCGGCTGCTCGCGGGGCGCGTGCTCCAGCAGGAGGCGCGGCGGATCGGGCGGCCGCTGGGCGTGGTGTGCGCGGTGGCGTCGGGCGCGTACGCGGCCCGCACCCTGTACGCCGACACGGCGGGCGGCGGCTCGGACATCGGCCCGCTCACCACGCTCGGCGCCGTGGTCGTCGCGGGCTGCGCCGTCCTGACGCTGGCCACGGCCGCGGTCGAGGCGCGGCACGCCCGCGCCGACACCACGGCGGCGCTGCTGCGGCTCGGGGCGCCCGCCGCGCTCCTGCGGGGGTGCGCGGCACTGCGGGCGGGGGCGCTGCTCGCGGTGTTCGGGCCGGTGACGTGGCTGGTGGCGGAGCTGTCGGCGATGCCGCTCGTGCGCTGAGCGGGGCCGCTCCCCCGCCCGGCGTGCCCCGGGTTCCGGCGCTCTCGAAAACTCGTACAAGAAATTTCGCGAAGGGCGATGAGTTCCGCGCCGGAGGGCCGTCTAATCCTGCGTAAGACGCACACAGGCGCTTGCACAAGGCACGCACCCCACGGGAGACGCACATGTACCAGCAGATGATCTTCGTGAACCTGGCCGTCAACGACGTCGAGGCCTCCAAGAAGTTCTTCACCAGCCTCGGCTACGAGCTCAACGCCCAGTTCTCGACGGACGACAGCGCCTGTGTGCAGATCAGCGACACGATCGTCGCGATGATGCTCAGCAAGTCGCACTACGCGCAGTTCACGACGAAGGAGATCGCGGACGCCACGAAGACCAGCGAGGTCCTGGTGGGGCTGAGCGCCGAGAGCCGCGAGGCCGTGGACACGCTCGTCGACAAGGCGGTCGCGGCGGGCGCCACGGACGGCAAGACCCAGGACCACGGCTTCATGTACGGCCGGGCGTTCGACGACCTGGACGGCCACACCTGGGAGGTCATCTGGATGGACCCGACGCAGGTCGAGGGCTGATCCGAGCCTGTGTCCCAGGGGTGCATAGCATGGGCGGATGCCGCCCTCCGAAGCATCCGCCCCGCACCCCGGCGACCGTGAGATCGAGACACTCACCGAGTTCGACGAGATCGTCGCGGCGGGCGGTTCGCTCGCCGGACACCGCGTCCAGGCCGTCGACCTGACGGGCCGTACGGCCGCGCTGCTCACCGCGGACACCACGGGTGCCGTCTTCCTCGGCTGCCCCATGGAGGAGGACGCCGCCGCGCGCGTCCGGGCCTCTGGGGCTCTGGTCTTCCCGCCCGTCCCGGGGCTGCCGTTCGACCCGTACCGAGGGCTCCTCTACACACCGGACGAACTGTTCGCGGGGCTCGCCGACGGGGGGTACGAGGCGACGCCGGACTCTCGCGCGTACGCCTGGTTCCAGCGGTCCAAGGCCGACGGGAACGTCTTCGCCTCGATGCTGCGCGCCGTGCACGACGACTCCATCTCCGACGCCCTCGACGAACTCCTGCACGGGCAGCGGGTGGTGGGCGTCATGGGCGGCCACGCGATGGCCCGGGGCACCGAGGAGTACGCGGGGGCCGCCCGGCTCGGGCGGCAACTCGCGCGGGACGGGTTCACGGTGGCCACCGGCGGCGGGCCCGGGGCCATGGAGGCGGCGAACCTCGGGGCGTACGCGGCGCCGCACGACGACGCGATGCTCGACGAGGCGCTCGCCATCCTCGCCAAGGAGCCGTCGTTCACGCCGTCGATCACGCACTGGGCGCGGGCCGCTTTCCAGGTGCGCGAGCTGTGGCCCTCCGGCGGCCCTTCCGTCGGCATCCCGACGTGGTTCTACGGCCACGAGCCGCCGAACGCCTTCGCCTCGCACCTGGCCAAGTACTTCGCCAACGCCACCCGCGAGGACGGTCTGCTCGCCCGGTCCAACGCGGGCGTCGTCTTCCTGCCGGGTGCCGCGGGCACCGTCCAGGAGATCTTCGACAACGCGGCCCCCAACTACTACGAGTCCCGCGGCGGCCCGACCCCGATGGTCCTGGTCGACACCCACCACTGGACCCACCACCTCCCGGCCTGGCCCCTCCTCCAGTCCCTGGCGGCGGGCCGGGAGATGGAGTCCCGGATCGCGTTGGTGGCGGATGTGGGGGAGGCGGCGACGACGCTGGCGTCCATCGGCGGGGGCTAGGCCCGGGTGGGCACAGCCCAGGCCGACGGCGTCGTCACGGCGACGCTCATCCGAACGAGGCCCGTTCCAGCCAGAACTCCAGCAGCTCCCGGTCCCCCAGCACCTCGACCCGCCCGGAGTCCAGCCCCCGCCGCCGGTAGAAGGCGAGCAGGACCTCGGTCAACGGCCCCCGAACGGCGACATCGGCCTTCTCGTGGGCCCGCCGCCACACCACCCCTTCCTCGGTGAGCTCCACCACCCACTCCGCGTCGAGCGAGGCGTCCGCGTCCACCGCGTGGAGATGTATGGTCCGCCCACCCCCACGCAACTCCACCGCGTTGTCCGACAGTTGGGTCCGCTGGACGTACTGCACGATCTCCAGCCACTCGTCGATCGCGTCGGCGGCGACCTCGGGCGCGACGACGTACTCGACCCCCGCGGCGATCGCCGCGTCGGCCCGGTGCACGGCCACCTCGTGCGTCATCCGCCGCGCCCAGAACTCGGCGGTGTGCTCCCCCGCCCACGTCCACACGGCGGTCTCCCCCGTGGCCCCCGCGAAGGCCGCGTCGATCAGCTCCACGGTCTCGGCGAGCCACGCGTCGAGCGCGGCGGGGTCGTCGTCGCCGGGGCCCTCGAAGTCCGGGACGTCCGACTCGGGGACGTGCTTCTCGGCCCGGGTCCGCACATGCGCCTCGACCCACCGCACGGCACCGCCGGTGTGCCGGGCCAACTGCCCGAGGGTCCACTCGGGGCAGGTCGGCACGGTGACCGTCAGATCGGCCCCGGCCAGCGTCTGCCGGAACAGCGCGAGCTGTCGGCTTACTTCTTCGCGGTACCGGTCGTATCCAAGTCTCGTCATGGCCGAACCATAGGTCGGCCTTCCGCGCCCCGGCAGCCGGGTTTCCGCCACCGCGGCCCGGCGGCGACCCTCAGCCGAGCACCACGACATCACCCGAGTCGAACGTGACCCCCACCGTCTCCCCCACGGCCGGCGCGTCCCGCAGCGCGCACGCCGCTTCGAGCCTCGGCCCACCCGGGGGCTCCAACTGGAGGGCGACATGGGTGCCCCGGAACGTACGCGCCGCGACCGCGCACGCGAGCCCGTCCCGCGCGCCCACGAGCCGCACCCCGGCG
Organism: Streptomyces sp. NPDC041205; assembly: GCF_055591765.1. Taxonomy (NCBI): domain Bacteria; kingdom Bacillati; phylum Actinomycetota; class Actinomycetes; order Kitasatosporales; family Streptomycetaceae; genus Streptomyces; species Streptomyces sp. NPDC041205. The sequence goes on from NZ_JBVIZH010000002.1 coordinate 114,181, forward strand.
GGTCGTACGAGCAGTCGGCACTCCCCCTGCCGGGTCCCGTCGGGCACCGGAACCTTCCCCCACACCGTGTCCGCGGCCTCACCGGTGACGGTCGCGTCGACCACGTTGTCGAAGCCGAGGAAGCGCGCCACGAACTCGTCGGCGGGGTTCCGCCACACCTCCAGGGGCGTGCCGGACTGGGCGATCCGCCCGTCCCGCATCACCACGACCCGGTCGGCGAGCGCGAACGCCTCGCCCTGGTCGTGCGTGACGGCGAGCACGGTGGTGCCCAACTCGCCGAAGAGTTCCCGCAGTTCGACGACGAGGCGTTCGCGCAGCGAGTGGTCGAGCTGACCGAGGGGTTCGTCGAGCATGAGCAGGCGGGGGCGCGGCGCGAGCGCGCGGGCGAGCGCCACGCGCTGCTGCTCGCCGCCCGACAGCGCGGACACGGCCCGCTTCTGCGCGCCCGGCAGCCCCACCAGGTCGAGCAACTCCGCGACCCGCAGGGCCTGTTCCGCGCGCGGGACGCCGTGCATGCGCAGCCCGAAGGCGACGTTCCCCGCCACGTCCCGCTGCGGGAAGAGCTGGTGGTCCTGGAACATCAGGCCGACGCCCCGCTTGTGCGCGGGCACCCCGCCCTGGTCCCGCCCGCCGAGCACGACCCGTCCGGCGTCCGGGCCCTGGAGCCCGGCCACGACCCGCAGCAGCGTCGACTTGCCGCTGCCGCTCGGCCCGAGCACGCACACGATCTCGTGCTCGGCGACGTCGAGGCCGACCCCGTCCAGGGCGGCGCGGGCCCCGAACCGTACCGTCACGTCCTCAAGGCGCAGCAGCGCGTCGGAGGCGGCGCCGGTCGCGTCGGGCTTCGCCTGCGTGGCCGTCATCAGAACTCTCCCGTCGTACGTTCCGTACGCAACCGCTCCAGGAGCAGCAGCGACACCGCGCACACCAGCATCAGAATCGTCGACAGGGCCATCGCCTGCCCGTAGTTGAGGTCCCCGGCGCGTCCGAGCAGCCGCGCCACCGCGACCGGCAGCGTCGGGTTGTCCGGCCGGGCGATGAACACCGTCGCGCCGAACTCGCCGAGCGACACCGCGAAGGCGAAGCCCGCCGCGATCAGCAGCGCGCGCCTGACCAGCGGGAAGTCGACCTCCCGCCAGGCCCGCAGCGGCGAGGCCCCGAGCACGGCCGCCGCCTCCCGCAGCCGTCCGTCCACCGCGCGCAGGACGGGCAGCATGGTGCGGACGACGAACGGCACGCCCACCAGCGCCTGCGCAAGCGGCACCAGGATCCAGGACGCCCGCAGGTCGAGGGGCGGCTTGTCGAGCGTGATCAGGAAGCCGAAGCCGACGGTCACCGCGGACACGCCGAGCGGCAGCATCAGGAGCGCGTCGAACCCGCGCACGAGCCGCCCCGCGCCGGGGGTCCCCCCGGCCGAGCCTGTTCGAGGCCGGGGGAGGGTGAGCGCGGCCGCCGCGAGCCCGCCGATGACCACCGCGATGGCCGTGGCCACGACCGCGTACCGCAGTGAGTTCCCGATCGCGTCGATGGCCGGGACGAGGAACGCCCCGCCGTCGGCCGACCGCAGCGTCTCGTAGTACAGGAATCCGTAGCCGTCGGGCCCGTCGAACGACCGCTGCACCAGGACGCCGAGCGGCAGCAGGATCAGCAGCGCGACGGTCAGGAGCACAAAGCCGAGCAGGCTCCACTGCCCGGCGCCGCGCGGCCGCCGCACCGTCGCCGAGGCGTCCACCAGCTTCAGCGCGCTCTCGCGCCGACGCACCGTCCAGGCGTGCACGGCGAGGACCGCGCCGACCGCCGCGAACTGCACGAGCGTGAGGACGGCGGCGGTCGGCAGGTCCAGGAGCTGCGCGGTCTGCCGGTAGATCTCGACTTCGAGGGTCGAGTACGCCGGTCCGCCGAGGATCTGGACGACGCCGAACGACGTGAACGTGAACAGGAAGACCATCAGCGCGGCCGCCGCGACGGCGGGTGCGAGCGCGGGCAGCGTCACCGTCCGCCAGGCCCGCGCGCGGGAGGCGCCGAGCATCCGCGCGGCCTCCTCCTGACGCGGGTCGAGCTGTGCCCAGAGCCCGCCGACCGTGCGGACGACGACGGCGTAGTTGAAGAAGACGTGCGCGAGCAGGATCGCCCACACCGTCGTGTCCAGGCGCATCCCGAACAGCTCGTCGAAGAGGCCGCCGCGCCCGATCAGCGCGAGGAAGGCCGTGCCGACGACGACCGTCGGGAGCACGAACGGCACGGTGACGACGGCTCGGAGCAGTTGTTTTCCGGGGAAGTCGAAGCGCGCGAAGACATACGCGCCGGGGAGCGCGACGAGGAGCGTGAGCGCGGTCGACGCGAGCGCCTGCCAGGTGGTGAACCACAGCACCTGCTGGATGTCGGACTGCCCGAGAACCTCGGTGATCCGCCCGAACCGCCAGCTCCCGTCCGGCTTCAGGCCGCGCGCGACGATCGCGGCGACCGGATAGGCGAAGAAGACGCCGAAGAACGCGACGGGCAGGGCCATGAGGCCGAGCCGAGCCGCGCTCCCGCGCCGCCCCCCGGGAAGACCCCGACGGACCTTGCCGGAACGGGGCTCGGCTACTTCAGAACGAGCGAGGTCCACGACTTGACCCACTGCTCACGGTTGTCGGCGATCTTCTTGGGGGCCATCGTCTGCGGCTTGTCGACCGTCACGCCGTGCTGGGTGAACAGCTTCGGCAGGGGCACGTCCTTGACGGCGGGGTTCACGAACATCTGGAGCGGCAGATCTGCCTGGAACTTCTTGCTGATCATGAAGTCGAGGAGCGCCTTGCCGCCCTTCTCGTTCTTCGCGCCCTTGAGCAGGCCCGCGTACTCGATCTGGCGGAAGCAGGTGCCGGTGGCGACACCCGTCGGGGCCACCTTGGGCTGCGGCTTGGCGTAGAGGACCTCGACGGGCGGCGACGAGGCGTACGACACGACGAGCGGCCGGTCGCCCTTGGCCTTCTTGCCGCCGGCCGAGCCGGAGAACTCCTCGTTGTAGGCCTGCTCCCAGCCGTCGACGACCTTGACGCCGTTGGCCTTCAGCTTCTTCCAGTACGACTGCCAGCCGTCGTCGCCGTACTTCGCGGCCGTGCCGAGCACGAAGCCGAGGCCGGGCGAGGAGGTCGAGGCGTTCTCGGTGACCAGGAGGTTCTTGTACTCGGGCTTGATCAGGTCGTCGAGCGTCTTCGGCGGCGCCAGCTTCTTGTCGGTGAAGTACTTCTTGTCGTAGTTCACGCAGATGTCGCCGGAGTCGATGGGCGTGACGCCCTTCTCGCCCCCGGCGAGCCGGTACTGCGGCAGGATCTGGTCCGCGCCCTTGGCTTCGTACGGCTCGAAGACGTCGTTGTCGAGCGCCCGGGAGAGCAGGGTGTTGTCGACGCCGAAGAAGACGTCGCCCTGGGGATTGCCCTTGGACAGGATCGCCTTGTTCACGGCCTGCCCGGCGTCGCCGTCCTCCAGGACGCGGACCTTGTAGCCGGAGGTCTTCTCGAACTCCTTCAGGACGCCCTTGGAGACGTTGAAGGAGTCGTGCGTCACCAGGGTCACGGACTTGGAGTCCGACGCCTTGGAGCCGCTGTCGGAGCTGCACGCGGTGACCGCGACGAGCCCGAGCCCCACGGCGACCGCCGTGACCGAGGCCTTCTTGATGGTGCTCACGAAAACATTCCTCCTGGAGTTGACCAGGAAGAGACGCGGCCCCGCCCGGGACCGACGGATCGGTGTCCCGGGCAGGGCGCAACAGCTTGAGTAGCGACCGAACTTCCTACCCAGAATGACCTGGGCGAGGTTCAGAGGGTCTGCGGCCGATTACCGCACTCTCAGCGCTGTGGCGCTCCCCTGTCGGAATATGAAGATGTACTGACGCCCGCCAGACTACCTCTCGGTCGCCGCGGGGCTCCTTTCGGCCGCGCGGGACTACCTTTCGGCCGCCGCGAGCTGCCCGCACGCCCCGTCGATCTCCTGGCCGCGGGTGTCACGGACGGTGACCGGCACTCCATGGGCCGCGATGGCCTCGACGAAGGCCTTCTCGTCCTCGGGCCGCGACGCCGTCCACTTCGAGCCGGGCGTGGGGTTCAGCGGAATCAGGTTGACGTGCACCGGCTTGCCCTTGAGCAGCCGTCCGAGCCGGTCACCACGCCATGCCTGGTCGTTGATGTCCCGGATCAGGGCGTACTCGATGGACAGGCGGCGGCCCGACTTGGCCGCGTACTCCCAGCCCGCGTCCAGGACCTCGCGCACCTTCCAGCGCGTGTTGACCGGGACCAGGGTGTCGCGCAGCTCGTCGTCTGGCGCGTGCAGCGAGATGGCGAGGCGGCACTTGAAGCCCTCGTCCGCGAACCGGTGGATGGCGGGCACCAGGCCGACCGTGGACACCGTGATGCCGCGCTGCGAGAGGCCCACGCCGTCCGGCTCGGGGTCGGTGAGGCGGCGGATCGCGCCGGTCACGCGGTTGTAGTTCGCCAGCGGCTCGCCCATGCCCATGAAGACGATGTTCGACAGGCGGGCCGGGCCGCCCGGGATCTCGCCGTCGCGCAGGGCCCGCATGCCGTCGACGATCTGGTGCACGATCTCGGCGGTCGACAGGTTCCGGTCGAGACCGGCCTGGCCCGTCGCGCAGAACGGGCAGTTCATCCCGCAGCCCGCCTGCGAGCTGATGCACATGGTGACCCGGTCGGGGTAGCGCATGAGCACCGACTCCACCAGCGTGCCGTCGAACAGGCGCCACAGCGTCTTGCGGGTGGTGTCGTCGTCGCAGCTGATGTGCCGCACCACGGACATCAGCTCCGGAAGCAGCGCCTCCTGGAGCTTGCCGCGCGCACCGGCCGGGATGTCCGTCCACTGCTCGGGGTCGTGGGCGTACCGGGCGAAGTAGTGCTGCGAGAGCTGCTTGGCGCGGAACGGCTTCTCGCCGGTCGCGGCGACGGCTTCCTTCCGCTCGGCGGGCGTGAGGTCGGCGAGGTGCCGCGGCGGCTTCTTGGCTCCACGGGGCGCGACGAAAGTGAGTTCTCCGGGCTTAGGCATGGTGAGTCCATTGTCCCAGAGATACGACGAGAGGCCCGCACCCTGTGGATAACGGACCCCTTCGCACGAAACCGCAGGTCAGCGGCGTCGACGAGCGGCGAGGATCAGCCGGTGCCGACGAACGCCACCAGGAGCAGCCACACCACCGGCGCCGTCGGCAGCAGCGAGTCCAGGCGGTCCATGATGCCGCCGTGGCCCGGCAGCAGCGTGCCCATGTCCTTGATGCCGAGGTCGCGCTTGATCATGGACTCGCCAAGGTCCCCGAGCGTCGCGCTCGCCGCCACCGCGAGGCCGATGAGCAGGCCCTGCCACCAGGTCCCGTCGTCGATCAGGAAGTGCATGCACAGCGCGCCCGCCGCCATCGCGAAGGTCACCGCGCCCAGCAGACCCTCGCGGGTCTTGCCGGGGCTGATGCGCGGAGCGAGCTTGTGCTTGCCGAAGCGCCAGCCGATCGCGTACGCGCCGGTGTCGCTGACCACCGTGAGGACAAGGAAGGTGAGCACCCGCTGCGGACCGTCGTCCGCCTTGAGCATCAGCGCGACGAACGTCGCGAGGAACGGGACGTAGAAGGCCGCGAAGACACCGGCCGTGACGTCCTTCAGATAGCCCTCGGGCGGCTCGGTCATACGCCAGACGAGTACCGCGAGGGCGGTCAGCGCCATCGCCACCCAGGCGCCCTCGGCCCCGCGGACGTACCCGGCGACAACCATCGCGGCGCCGCCCACCGCGAGCGGTACGAGCGGCGCCTTGATGCCCTTGCGCTCTTCGAGGCGTGACGTCAGCTCCCAGAGGCCGACGACCACGGCGACCGCTATGACACCGACGAAGACGGCCTTCACGATGAACAGCGAGGCGACGATGACCGCGCCGAGACCCACGCCGACACCTATGGCCGCCCCGAGGTCACGGCCCGCGCTCTTCTTCTTCGGCGGGGCTGGGGCGGGCTGTGCTGCGCCGGTCATGGGCTCCTGCGGCTTCTGCGCGGGGTGCGCTGAGGGCGCGGGCGGCATCCCGTCACGGAACAGGGGGCCGCTCGGCTGAGCAGCCCCCCGGTCGTCGTCCTGGTGTCCGCCGCTCGCGGCTACGTCGGGAACGATGGGCATGGGCTGAGTCTCCGAAGGAGTCAGTGCATCCTGCGCATCGTATGCGGGACCCGCCGGGGCAGCACCCTGGACCGGTCCCTGGTCGGGCGCCCCCCAGTACCCGGCTCTGGGCGGCGCCCCCCAGGAAGTGTCGTTCACGGAATTCGGATTCCTCAGACCTAGATCGGACGTCGAGTCGGACTCGATCAGACCTCGAGCAGCTCGGATTCCTTGTGCTTGAGGAGCTCGTCCACCTGGGCGACGTACTTGGACGTGGTGTCGTCGAGCTCCTTCTCGGCGCGACGCCCCTCGTCCTCGCCGATGTCGCCGTCCTTGATCGCCTTGTCGAAGGCCTCCTTGGCCTTGCGGCGGATCGAACGGATCGAGATCTTGGAGTCCTCGGCCTTGGTCTTGGCGACCTTGATGTACTCCTTGCGACGGTCCTGGGTGAGCTCGGGGAACGTCACTCGGATGATGTTGCCGTCGTTGCTCGGGTTGACGCCCAGGTCCGAGTCGCGGATCGCCTGCTCGATGTTGCGCAGGGCGGTCTTGTCGAACGGGGTCACCACGGCCATGCGCGGCTCGGGCACCGAGAACGAGGCCAGCTGGTTGATCGGCGTCAGCGCGCCGTAGTAGTCGGCCACGATCTTGTTGAACATCGCCGGGTGGGCACGGCCCGTACGGATCGCGGCGAAGTCCTCCTTGGCGACCACGACGGCCTTCTCCATCTTCTCCTCGGCCTCGAGGAGGGTCTCTTCGATCACCACTTGCTCCTGCGTGTCTTGAGTAGGCCCGGCTTCCAAGGATCGGCCGGCTGCGTCGCGTCTCTTTCCTGCACGGTGTCCGACCGGCAGGGCTTTGTCCATCCCCTCGAAGGGGTCGTCCATCCCCTCGGGGGACGGACGTGGCTCAGGCCCGGGAGTCCTGGTCGCCCACGAGAGTGCCGATCTTCTCACCCTTGACGGCCCGCGCGATATTGCCCTCGGCGAGCAGTTCGAAGACCAGGATGGGCAGCTTGTTGTCCCGGCACAGCGTGACCGCGGTGGCGTCGGCGACCTTCAGGTCGCGGGTGATGACCTCGCCGTACCCGAGGGCGTCGAACTTCACCGCGTCCGGGTTGGTCTTGGGGTCGGAGTCGTAGACGCCGTCGACGCCGTTCTTGCCCATGAGCAGGGCCTCGGCGTCGATCTCCAGGGCCCGCTGGGCGGCCGTGGTGTCGGTGGAGAAGTACGGCATGCCCATGCCCGCGCCGAAGATGACGACGCGGCCCTTCTCCAGGTGGCGCACGGCGCGCAGCGGGATGTACGGCTCGGCGACCTGCCCCATGGTGATGGCGGTCTGCACGCGGCAGTCGATGCCTTCCTTCTCCAGGAAGTCCTGGAGGGCCAGGCAGTTCATGACCGTGCCGAGCATGCCCATGTAGTCGGAGCGGGCCCGGTCCATGCCGCGCTGCTGGAGTTCGGCTCCGCGGAAGAAGTTGCCACCGCCGATGACGATGGCGATCTCCGCGCCGTCCCGCACGACGGCCGCGATCTCACGGGCGATCTTGTGCACCACATCGGGGTCGACGCCGAGTCCGCCGCCTCCGGCGAACGCCTCGCCGGACAGCTTCAGCAGGAAGCGCCCGGCTACTTTGCCGTCGTCACTCTTGGTGTCGGCCTTGGTCATGGAGTTCTCCTTGTGGTGCACATACGAAGAGGCCATTGCCGGTGGGGTGGTGTACATCCCATCTGCGGCAATGGCCTCCTCGTCAGATCTTGCGGTCGTCCGTCGCGTGCGAAGGCCGGTTGTTCCCGGTGCCTTCGCGTACGGCGTCACTCCCGTCGCGTACGCCGCCGCGCACGCGGGCGACCGCGGTAGACCTTAGCGGGGTCCACCGCCGATCGTGGGTCGGACTCAGATGCCGACCTTGATGCGCGAGAAGCGCTTCAGGGTGACACCGGCCTCCTGCAGGACCTTCTCGACGGACTTCTTGTTGTCGAGGGCGTAGGGCTGACCCAGGAGAGTGGCGTCCTTGAAGAAGCCGTTGACGCGACCCTCGACGATCTTCGGGAGCGCGGCCTCGGGCTTGCCCTCGGCGCGGGTGGTCTCCTCGGCGACGCGACGCTCGGTCTCGACGACCTCGGCCGGAACGTCCTCACGGGTGAGGTACTTCGGCGCGAAGGCGGCGATGTGCTGGGCGATGCCCTTGGCGGTCTCGGCGTCGGCCTTGTCCAGCTCGACCAGAACACCGATCTGCGGGGGCAGGTCGGGCATGGTGCGGTGCATGTACGCGAAGACGAAGCCGTCGTTGAACTGCGCGAAGCGGTCCAGGACGATCTTCTCGCCGAGGTTGGCGTTGGCCTCGTCGACGTACGCCTGGACCGTCTTGCCGGGCTCGATCTCGGACGCGAGCAGCGCCTCGAGGTCGGCCGGGGTGGTCTTGGCGACGTGGGCGGCCAGGGCGTTGGCCACGGACTGGAACTTCTCACCCTTGGCGACGAAGTCGGTCTCGCACTTGAGCTCGACGATGACGCCGGTGGAGTTGTCGTCGGCGATGAGGGAGACCACGGCGCCGTTCTCGGCGGAGCGGCCCTCGCGCTTGGCGACGCCCTTCTGGCCCTTGATGCGCAGGGCCTCGACGGCCTTGTCGACGTTGCCGTCGGCCTCGTCGAGCGCCTTCTTGCAGTCCATCATGCCGGCGCCCGTGAGCTCACGGAGCTTCTTGACGTCAGCGGCGGTGTAGTTCGCCATGATTCTCGGAAATCTTTCTCGAAGTCGAAGATCTACGGGTGAACGGCGGGGGCCGCGCTCGTGGCACGGACCCCCGCCGTCAGCAGCCGATGCTTCAGCAGCCGCCGCTGCTCGCGGCCGGTGTGGCCGCGCGGTCGAGCGGCCGGCGCCGAAGTCAGGCCTGCTCGGCCTCCGCGGCGGGGGCCTCGACGGCCTCGGCCGGCTTCTCGTCGGCCTTCGGGGCCTCGACGGCCTCGGCGGCGTCGGCCTTCGGCGCCTCGTCGGCCTTGGGGGCCTCGGCGTCGTCGGCCTTCTTCTCGCCCTCGAGCAGGTCGCGCTCCCACTCGGCGAGCGGCTCGCCCGCGGCCTTCTCGCCCGGCTTGGAGTCACCGGTGGCGACGCCGGAGCGGGCGATGAGGCCCTCGGCGACGGCGTCGGCGATCACGCGGGTGAGCAGGGTGACGGAGCGGATCGCGTCGTCGTTGCCCGGGATCTTGTAGTCGACCTCGTCGGGGTCACAGTTCGTGTCGAGGATCGCGACGACCGGGATGTTGAGCTTCCGGGCCTCGCCGACAGCGATGTGCTCCTTCTTGGTGTCCACGATCCAGACGGCGCTGGGCACCTTCTGCATCTCGCGGATACCGCCGAGGGTCTTCTCCAGCTTGGCCTTCTCGCGGGAGAGGACGAGCAGCTCCTTCTTGGTGAGGCCGGAGGCGGCCACATCCTCGAAGTCGATCTGCTCGAGCTCCTTGAGGCGCTGCAGACGCTTGTAGACGGTCGAGAAGTTGGTGAGCATGCCGCCCAGCCAGCGCTGGTTGACGTAGGGCATGCCGACGCGGGTGGCCTGCTCGGCGATGGCCTCCTGCGCCTGCTTCTTCGTGCCGACGAACATGACCGTGCCGCCGTGGGCGACGGTCTCCTTGACGAACTCGTAGGCGCGGTCGATGTACGACAGCGACTGGAGAAGGTCGATGATGTAGATGCCGTTGCGCTCCGTGAAGATGAAGCGCTTCATCTTCGGGTTCCAACGGCGGGTCTGGTGACCGAAGTGGACGCCGCTTTCCAGCAGCTCCCGCATCGTGACGACGGCCATGGCCGTACTCCTTGGTGTTCTCGGTTATGTCCTGACGCCCGGCGCGCGCCGTGCCACGTACTCGCGTACGGGACCGAAAGGCGCTGACACCGTCGGCTGCGAGAGCCTGATGTCGGGGCGTGCGAAGTCGACCCGGTGACCCGGATCGCCACATGAAGTGTACGGGACCCGCGAGGCCGCGGGTGACGCCGCTGTCCACAACCGGCTGGTAGTCCACAGTTCCCGGCCATGATCCCTGCGAATCCGTCCGGGACGGGACCGTTCTCGTATGACGTGTGAACGACTGCCTCGACTGCGGGGCGTGACGAGTGCAGCGGTGTGGGCGACGGTGCTGGTTGTGCTGGCCTGCTCGTCCGTGGGGGCGGCCGGGGCGGGGCCGGCGCCGCCGGAGCGCCGGGCCGCGGCCCTTCCGTCGGGGCCCGAGCCGCCGCCGGGGGCGGCTCAGGGCCGGGTTCCGGCCGTGGGTCGCGCCTGGCCGGTGGGGGTTCGCCCATTGGTGGTACGGGGGTGGGAGCCGCCGGCGACGGAGTACGGGGCGGGGCACCGGGGCGTGGACCTGGCCGCGGCGCCGGGCTCACCGGTCCGCGCGGTGGCCCCCGGCCGGGTGTCCTTCGCGGGCCGGGTGGGCGGCCGCGGGGTGATCTCCGTGGAGCTGTCGGGGACGGGCAGCCCGCCCCTGCGCACGACCTACGAACCGGTGCGGGCCACGGTGAAGAAGGGCGACAGGGTGACCCCGGGCGAGCCCTTGGGCACGGTCGAGCCCGCGTCCCGCTTCCACTGCCCCACACCCTGCGTCCACTGGGGCCTGCTCAGAGCGGACACCTATCTGAACCCCCTGAGCCTGCTTCCTCCCTGGCTACTGGGCCTGGCCCCGTCCCGCCTGCTCCCACTGGCGGCGTAACGGCTGGCGGCGTAGCAGCTGTGGGCAGTCGCCCTTCGCCCAGCCCAAGGCCCCCGGCCAGAAGAATCAGCCCCGAACGCCCCGCAGAGCCATGGCCACAGCAGCCTCCGTAATGGCACCGGGCTCCTCGGCCACCCCCAGCTCGATCCGCCGCACCGCGGCGTCCACGATCCCCTGCAGGAGCATCGCGGCCATCCTCGGCTCCTGATGCCCCAGCGCGGCCAACGCCTCCACGATCATCGCCACAAGCCCACCGTGCGCGGCCCGGATCTTCTCCCGCGCCCCGGCGTCCAGCTCACTCGCCGAGATCGCCACCACGGCCCGGTGCCGCCGGTCCCCGACCAGCGCGAGCTGCCGCCGCACATACGCCTCGACCTGCGCCTCGGGCGAGTCGGCCGCCTCCATGGCCGCCGAGACCTCCGCCGCCCACACGGGGAAGTCGACCTCGCAGAGCTCTTCGACGACGGCGGCGCGCGAGCGGAAGTACTCGTAGACGGACGAGCGCGCGAGGCCCGTGCGCTCGGCGAGCGCCGGGAACGTCAGCGCCTCCGTACCGCCTTCGGACAGCAGGGATCGCGCGGCGTCCAGCAGGGCGCCTCGCTGCATCGACCGGTGCTCGGCCACAGAGGCCGCTCGAATCCTTGGCACGCCCCCACTTTACGGACGCGACGCCCGCCACGGGAGCCCGCCAGGCAGCCATTCCTCCTGGCAGCGACGGCGCGGGGGCGCGAGGAAGGCGCGGACAAGGCCCAGGCAGGGCGCGGGCAGGGACGATTCAGCGCGCCCACCACCGCCCTCACCGACCGAAACTGGCCAGCTTCGCCCGCAGCTGGAGCACCGACTTCGTGTGGATCTGGCTGACCCTGCTCTCCGTCACACCGAGCACATTGCCGATCTCGGCGAGCGTGAGCCCTTCGTAGTAGTACAGCGTCACGACGGTCTTCTCCCGCTCGGGCAGCGTGTTGATCGCCCGCGCCAGGAGCCGTCGCAGCTCGCGGTCCTCGGCGACCTCGACGGGGTTGTCGGCGGCGGTGTCCTCCAGCGTGTCCATCAGGCTCAGCCGGTCGCCCTCGCCGCCGACGTGCAGCAGCTCCTCCAGGGCGACGACGTTCGCCAGGGACAACTGGCTGAAGACCGCGTGCAGTTCCTCCACCTGGATGCCCATCTCGGCGGCGACCTCGCCCTCGGACGGGGTGCGCCGCAGCCGTGCCTCCAGGGTGGCGTAGGCCCGCTCCACGTTGCGCGCCTTCTGCCGCACGGAACGGGGGATCCAGTCGAGCGCCCGCAGCTCGTCGATCATCGCGCCCCGGATCCGCGTGATCGCGTACGTCTCGAACTTGATCGCCCGGTCGATGTCGAACTTCTCGATCGCGTCGATGAGCCCGAAGACCCCCGACGACACGAAGTCCGCCTGCTCGACGTTGGGCGGCAGGCCGACGCTCACGCGGCCCGCGACGTACTTCACGAGCGGTGAGTAGTGCAGGATCAGCTGCTCGCGCAGCCGCCCGTCGCCCGTCGTCTTGTACGACCGCCACAGCTCGTCCAGCGACGTGGGAGCGGGTGGCCGCTCCCGCTCGCCGCTTCGGGCGGCTGGGGGAACTGCCGCCCGGTCGGACCCTGACGTGTGCTGGGGCATGCGTCGCCTTGAGCCGTTCTGCCGTGAACTGGAAAAGTTGCCGGATTGTGTGAGGTTGTGGTTTTGCGTGAAGTGAATGAGGTTGTCCGTCTGATTGCCTGTCTGCACCGGATTCGTCGTGAGCGTAGCGTGACTGAAGTGTCGCAGTGAGCGAAGAGTATGGGATCGCACGTACGCAGATACGTTCCGCTTGACTCCCTGAGGGATCACCTCCGTCGCACTCCGTAACCGAACCGACCCGCCAACTGCGCGATTTCCCAAGGTCGTCGGGGGTTCATCCGTCCGGCGCAACACGCACCGTCACACATCACCCCCTTCCGGAAAGACCGAGAGAAACGCCTGGCGTGTCAACTGCCAGCCATCCCCGTGCCGTTCGACGAACCCGAGCGAGCGAAGTTCGTACAGCCGGACGACCGCGTCATCCGCACTGGTGCCCGCTTCTCGCGCGATGTCCCGGGCCCCGGCGCTCCCCCGCGCGGGCAGCGCGGCAAGGACCCGGGCAGCCCCGGGGTCGAGCAGATCGCGCGGCACCACCGGCCCGCGCCGCCTGGGCGCGAGGTCACCCATGTCCCCGACCAGCTCCACGACTTCGGCGGCATCCCCGACAAGGACCGCGTCCCCGCGCAGGAGTTCGTGCACCCCCGCCGACAGACCGCTGGTGACCGGCCCCGGCACGCCCATGGTGTGTCTCCCGAGGTCCCGCGCGCAGCGTGCCGTGACCAGCGCGCCGCTGCGGTAGGCGGCCTCCACGACGACCGTGCCCCGGGTGAGTGCCGCGATCACCCTGTTCCTGAGGATGAATCTGCTCGGCGTCGGGTGGTCGCCGGGCGGCAACTCCCCCACGACGAGCCCCTGTTCCGCGATCCGCCCGATCAACTGCGCGTGCCCCCGGGGATAGGGCCGGTCGACCCCGCACGCGAGGACCGCCACGGTGGCGCCGCCCGCGCCGAGAGCACCCCGGTGCGCGGCGCCGTCCACGCCGTACGCACCACCGGACACCACCACCCATCCGCGCTCGGCCAGCCCCGCGCCGAGACCTGCCGCCATGTGCGCCCCGTACTCCGTACAGGCGCGCGCCCCCACGACCGCCACCGACCGCAGCGCCCAGATCCGCAGGGACGGCCGCCCCCGCACCCACAGCCCGACCGGCCGCGCGTCCCCCAGGTCGTCCAGCTGAGCGGGCCACTCGGCGTCCCCCGGCATCACGAACCGCGCCCCGGCCCCGGCGGCGGTCTCCAGATCCCGCACCGCCCGCACCCGCCGGGCCCGAGCCCTCAACCCCTCCCACCGCTTGGCAGTAACCCCCGGCAGCCTCGCCGTGCGCCCCACATCCTCCAGGCCTTCGAGAACGGCTCCGCCCTCGATTCCGCCGCCCCCGCTCCCGTCGCCCCCATCCATGCGATCGATCCCCGCAAGGGCGTCAGCCCCCTCGACCAGGCACCGCAGCACCGCGACGGCTCCCCACTCCCGCAGCCACCGCCCACCCACGGCGTCCCCGGGCTCCAGCACCCGGGTCAGGGCGGCCCGGGCCAGACGCTCGTCGTCGGGGAGGGCCGGGGGTGACTTGCTCGGTGAACCCGGGTGAGCCTTGTCCGGACGGGCTGAGGACCCTCCGCCCCGCGAGCACACGTCGGCCTTGTCCGGACAGGCGGGGGAACTCTCCCTCGGCGAACCCGGGTGGGCCATGTCCGGACGGCCCGGGAAACCCTCCCTCGGCGAACCCGGGTGGGCCATGTCCGGGTCGTCCGGGGGCCTCTCTCCCGGACGACCCAGCGGGGCCGTGTCCGGGAGCGCAGGGGATCTCCCGCCCGGCACGTTCGGCAGCACCTCGCCCGAGCCGGCTGGAGGACTCTCGCCCGCAGAACCCGGAGGTGCCGAGTCCGCTGGCACCGGCGGTCTCCCGCCCGGCAAACCCGGCCCCGCCCGGCCCGAGCCGACCGGAGACCTCTCCCCGGGGTGTTCCAGGGATGCGCCGCCCGGCGCCCCCAGCCCCACCTGCCCCCTCACGGCCGTGCCCCAACCACCATCGGTACCCCCCGTGGCACCCCCGTCCGCAGTTGCAGCGCCAGCGCCACATCGCCCGCGTCGGGGCGGTCGTGGCCCGCGAGGTCGGCCACGGTCCAGGCGACCCGTAGGACGCGGTCGAGGCCGCGGGCGGTGAGGAAGCCGCGCTCCAGGCCGCGTTCGGCGTCGGCCATGGCGCCGGGGACCGCGTGCCATCGACTGCGCAGTTCGTGGCCGGGGACGTCGGCGTTGGTGCGCCAGGGTGTGCCCTTGAGGCGGGCGGCCGTGCGCTCCCGGGCGGCGCGCACGCGGTCGGCCACGACCTGGGTGGACTCGCCTCGCGCCCCCTGCGCGGTCAGTTCGGAGCGGGTGACGGGCTCAACGTCGACGCGTAGGTCGACCCGGTCGAGGAGGGGGCCGGAGAGCCTGGCCTGGTAGCGCCGGATGCTGCTCGGGGAGCAGTCGCAGTTGTCGCCGGTCAGGCTGAAGCGGCCGCACGGGCAGGGGTTGGCCGCGAGGAGCATGAGGAACCGCGAGGGCAGCCGCACCACGCCGGCGCTGCGTGCGATCACGACGTACCCGGACTCCAGGGGTTGGCGGAGCGCGTCCAGGGCGTGGCCGCTGAACTCGGGGGCCTCGTCCAGGAACAGCACTCCGCGATGGGCGAGCGAGACCGCTCCGGGGCGGGCGAGCCCCTTGCCTCCGCCCACGAGCGACTGCATGGTCGCGGAGTGGTGGGGCGCGCAGAACGGCGGGATGTCCACCAACGGCCTGCCGGGCGGCAGCATGCCCGCGATCGAGTGGACAGCGGTCACCTCCAGGGACTCGGCCCTGGACAGCCGAGGCATGATCGTCGGCATCCGCTCGGCGAGCATGGTCTTGCCCGCGCCCGGCGGCCCTTGCAGGAACGTGTGGTGGCCACCGGCCGCGGCCACCTCGATCGCCGTCCGCGCCGACAACTGCCCGACCACGTCCGCGAGGTCGTGCCGCCGGTCGTGCTCCGAGGTGCCGACGCCGCTCACTCCGGTGCCCAGACCCTCGCCGGGCAGGCTCAGGCCGGCCATCAGCGGGTCCGGGCGCCCCGAGTCGGCGGGGTCCTCCTCCGGGACGGGCTCGTCGGTGAGGACCGCGATCAGTTGCCGCAGGCTGCGCACTCCGAGGACGGACACCCCGGGCACCAGTGCGGCCTCCGACGCCGTGCACTCCGGCACGACCACTTGCTCATAGCCCGCTTCCGCCGCCGCGAGGACCGCAGGGAGCACCCCGCGCACCGGGCGCACCCGGCCGTCGAGCCCCAGCTCGCCGATCATCACGATGTCGGCGAGGACGCGGGGGTCGATACGCTCCGAGGCGCCGAGGACAGCGCAGGCGACGGCCAGGTCGAAGCCGCTGCCGCCCTTCGGCACGGACGCCGGGCTCAGGCCGACCGTGAGCTTCTTCTGCGGCCACTCACCCCCGGAGTTGACGACTGCCGCCCTGACCCGGTCCCGGCTCTCCGTGAGGCTCTTGTCGGGAAGGCCCACCAGCGTGAACGCCGCGACGCCCGGCTCCAGGTCGGCCTGCACCTCGACGACGACGCCCTCGACGCCGACGAGGGCCACCGAGCAGGTGCGTGCGAATCCCATCAGGCCACCCCCCGCGCGTGCTCGACCACGGGGGCACCGCGCTCCGGCACGACGACGCCCACCAGGTCGATGCGGACACCGCCCGGTGGCGCCCCGCCGTGTTCCTGCAGCCAGCGCTCGGCCAGGCCGCGCAATCGCCGGGCCTTGGCGGGCGTCACCGCCGCCATCGGGTGCTGGAAGGAAGCCTCTCTGCGGGTCTTCACCTCGCAGACGACCAGGGCGTCGCCGTCGCGGGCGACAATGTCGATCTCGCCCGTCCTGCCGCCGCGCCAATTGCGGTCAAGGACCGTCATCCCGGCCTCGGCCAGCCGCCGCGCGGCCAGCTCTTCGCCGTACTTGCCGAGTGCGCCTCGTGCGTTCATGTCGGCACCACCTCCGACACCCACGGTCACGCGGCGGGCCCGCACTATTGGATCTTGGTGCGTTACCGACGGGTTGTGGACAACTCCGTCACCCGGTCGTGTCGGAGGCGGGCGCTCAGCCGCCCGGCAGTTCGAGGTCGCTCTTGTTGAGCTCCTCGATATTCACGTCCTTGAACGTGAGTACACGGACCTGCTTGACGAACCGAGCCGGCCGGTACATGTCCCACACCCAGGCGTCCGCCATCGACACCTCGAAGAACACCTCACCCTGGACCGAGTGCACCTGCATCTCGTAGTCGTTCGTGAGGTAGAAGCGCCGCTCGGTCTCGATCACGTATTTGAACAGTCCGACGACGTCTCGGTACTCCCGGTAGAGCTTCAGCTCCATCTCGGTCTCGTACTTCTCGAGGTCCTCGGCGCTCATGGCATGTTCCCCTTCAGCCGTGCGTCCCCCTATTGTGCGCCAGCCCCGGGAAGCCCTACACGATTTCCGTGCCAAGGGTCTCGGGCGTGCTCGGAGGACCCTCGTCGAGCAGCTTGCGCAGCAACTCGGCGAGCCTGGTCGGATACACCGTCTCATGGGCCCGGGCCAGTTCCTGGCACGTCCACCAGCGCGCTCCGGCGACACTGCGCCGCTCCAACTCGGTCAGGCCCTCCGCGCGCGTCACCGTCTGCGCGGTTCGCGCCAGGTAGTACCACTCGTCCTGGTCCCAGCGCCGTCCCGCGAAGGGGAAGGAGCACACCCGCCGCCACAGCACGGGGCCGAGTTCGACGTCTGTGATTCCGGTCTCCTCGGCCAGCTCGCGCAGCGCGGCCTCCGCGCGCGTCTCGTCGCCCTCCAGGCCGCCGCCCGGCGTGAACCACCAGTCGTCGGCCCTGTCGCCCGGCTCGTACCCGTGCAGCAGCAGGATCCGGTCCTCGGGGTCCAGGAGCACGACCCGCGCCACCTTGCGCAGCGGGCGCCCCGCCACCGCCTCGGCGCCGACCGGCCCCGTCACGTCCTCCACGTCCTCAGCCGACACCAGCGGCCTCCGCCGTCCCACCGGACCCACCAGAGCCACCGGACCCGCCCCGCTCACGGCCACCCCGCCCCGCCCGCTTGGCGATCGGCCCGTACGCCGCCCCGCCGAGAACCAGCACCGCACCCACCACCACCGAGGCGAGGATCAGCCGCAGCGGCCCCGGCTCGGACGTGCCGCCGCCCGGCAGGCCGTCGAAGCCGGTGGCGCGGTCGAGCATGCCGTCCAGAGGCCAGGCCACGGCGTCCACACGGGCCTTGACCGCGCTGCGCGGCACGGAGCCCTTGTCGGCGTCCTCCAGGTGCACGCTGGAGTCCATCGAGCCACTGCGCTCGTCGCCGAGCAGGAACAGATGGCCCTTGGGCACGGTGGTCGCGGGGATTCCGGTCGCCGCGGCGCCCATTCCCTTGGGGAGATACGGTTCGTCGATCTGCTTGCCGTTGACCGTCAGCTTGCCGTCCGTGCAGCAGGCGATCCGGTCGCCGCCGACGCCGACGACCCGCTTGACCATGGGCAGGTCGCCCCACGCCTGCTGCCGGAAGACGACGACGTCACCGCGGCGGACGTCGTCGCCGTCGATGCGCTCCGCGAGGACGCGGTCGCCCGCGCCGATGGTCGGGGTCATCGAGCCGGTGGGGACCGTGTAGGGCTGATAGACGAAGGCGCCCCAGACGAAGCCGCCCAGGAAGAGGACACAGCCGAGGGCCACGGCGACTCCCGACAGCGTGCTGCCGAGCCGTCCGTGGCCCTCATCCGTACGACGTGTCGTGCTCATCCCAGTGCTCCCCCGGCTCGGAGACGACCCCGCGGCCCTTCGTACCGCCTATGCGAGCGACGTACGACAACGACGTGCTGCGGTGGACGAGGGCCGTGGAAGATCGGTGATCTGGGACGGCAGACTACCCGGCGGTACCCCCGCCAGAAACCCTGGTGGCGCGCCCGGAATCCAGGCGCGCGGCCACCCGCCGACGGCGCCAGAGCACGAGCGGCACGGCGCCCGCGAGGCCGAGGGCGGCCGGGGCCGCGCTCAGCGCCTGGCTGATGCCGGGCTGGTCGAAGGTGTCCGGGACCGGCAGCGTTCCCCAGCGGGTGGGGGGCCAGGCGATCACGAAGGCGCGGCCCACGACGTTGTCGACGGGGACGGCGCCGCCGCCGGGCTGGTTCTGGTGGTAGCGGGAGTCCAGGGAGTTCTGCCGGTGGTCGCCCATGACCCAGATTTTGCCCTTGGGGACCGTGACCTTGAACTGGCCGCCCTGGTCGTCGACCGTGCAGGGGGTGTTGCCCTCGAAGACGTAGTTCTTCTCGTTCAGCGCCTTGCCGTTGACCTTCACCGGTCCGGTGCCCTTGCACTCGACGGTGTCGCCGCCGACCGCGATGACGCGCTTGATCAGGTCCTTCTCGTCGGCGGACGGCATCAGGCCGATCCAGCCGAGGACCTTCTGCACCGCGTTCGGGTCGGGGGTGGGCTCGCCGTCCAGCCAGTGGCCCGGGTCCTTGAAGACCACGACCTCGCCGCGCTCGGGCTCGGAGCCGAACCACGGCGTCAGCTTGTCGACGAGCACCCGGTCGCCCTGCTGCAGCGTGTTCTGCATGGAGTCCGAGGGGATCGAGAACGCCTGGACCAGGAAGGTCTTGATGACCAGGGCGAGGATCAGCGCGATGCCGATGAGGAGCGGCAGCTCCTTCCAGAAGGACTTGGGCTTCTTGCCCTTCGCCGGCCTGGGCGGCTCCGTGCCCTCAGGGCCGGGGGCGCCGGTCTCGCCGGGAGCCGCGGAGCCGGGGGGCGCGGTGTCAGGGCCGGTGCTCATCCCGTCCCCCGCGGGTGCGGGTACCGGCCCTGCGGAGTGCCCAGGCTGCTCCTCGGGCCCCTCGTGTCCGGATCGTGCGCCGACCGCCACATCCCCCACATCCACTCCTCAGTCCGTACCGCCGCCTGCCCCGTACGCGATGCAGGCCCACCACTCCCATAACGAGCGGGAGTTCCGCAGGGGTCGGGAGGCCGGTAATTCCGTTGCGATCGCCGGGAGCCACCCTATGCGACGCTCCTGTGGCCGTGGCCGACCCGGCGGGCGCGTCGGGCACGGACGCGTACGCATCGGGTTCGTCCAGCTCACGCCAGTGACCGAACGGCCAGGCGATGACGAGCGCGCGGCCCACGACCTCATCCTCCGAGACGGTGCCGCTGAACTTTTCGTTCCGGTGGAAGCGGGAGTCGGCGGAGTCCGACCGGTGGTCGCCCATCATGAACAGCCGCCCCTTCGGCACCTTCACCTTGAACTCGAAGAGGGAGGGCTTGTCCCCGGGGAAGAGGTACGGCTCGTTGATCGCCACGCCGTTGACGGTGACCTTGTCGTTCTTGTCACAGCACTGCACGGTGTCGCCGCCGACGCCGACGACGCGCTTGATCAGGTCGCGCTCGCCGTCGGACGGGAGCAGTCCGATGAAGGTCAGGCCCTGTTTGATCTGCTTGATGACGACGGGGTCGTCCTTCTTCTTGCCGCGCTCCTCCTCCAGCCAGTTGCCGGGGTCCTTGAAGACGACGACGTCCCCGCGCGAGGGCTTGCCGCCGAACCACGGGGTGAGCTTGTCGACCAGGACGCGGTCGCCGATGCGGATCGTCTGCTCCATGGAGCCCGAGGGGATCACGAAGGCCTGCACCAGGAAGGTCTTCAGGACGAGGGCTATCAGCAGGGCGACGACTATGAGGAGCGGTATCTCCTTGATCGCGGAGCGGCGCCTGCGGCGCTTGACCTTCTTCGCGAGCTTGCGGCGCTCGGCCCGGCCGGGTAGCACGGGGCCGCTGGTCGGGCGGGTGCCGGTGGGCAGCCGGGTGTCGGCCGCGTGGGTGGCCTTCGCGCGGCCGCGGTTACCCATGCGCGCCGCCTGGTGCCGGCACGCGCGCGTAGGCGTCGGGACGCTTCAGGGAGGTCCAGCGGCTGAGCGGCCAGACGATCCAGTCGGCCCTGCCGATGACCGCGTCGACGGGGATCATGCCGCCGCCGGGAGAGCCCAGGTGGTCGCGGGAGTCGCTGGAGTCGCCGCGGTGGTCGCCGAGCAGGAAGAGGGTGCCGTCGGGCACGACGACGTCGAAGGGCACCTTGGAGGGGGCGTCCCCGGGGAAGAGGTAGGGCTCGTTGACGGGCTCGCCGTTCACCTTGATCCTCCCCCGGTTGTCGCAGCAGACCACGCGGTCCCCGCCGACTCCCGCGACCCGCTTGACGTAGTCGGAGTCTCCGAAGTAGCCGCTGCCGTCGAAGACGACGGCGTCTCCGCGCTGGGGGCCGGAACCGAAACGGTACGCCAACTTGTTGACGAGTACGCGGTCACCGGGCTGGAACGCGGGCTGCATGGAGCCGCTGGGGATCGCGAACGGCTGCACCACGAAGGTGCTGAGGACGAGCAGGGCGCCCAGGGTGAGGAGGGCGGTCAGGGTGAGCCTGCCGCCCGGGAGCCAGTCCATGACGGACGCGAAAACGGAACGCGACCGCTCCTCCGTGCCCTCGGAGTCCGGTGCGTCCGCGGATGCGGTGTCGGACTCGGAGGAGGGGGAGGAACGGTCGCGCTCCGTGTGCTGTGCTTCGGTGTCCATCGGGGCCAGATGCTATCCGGCCCGGCTGTGGACCCGCGTGGGAGCTCGGCCCGGGGGCCGGGCGCGAGATCAGTTCTCGCGCTTCTCCTTGATCTTCGCGGCCTTGCCGCGCAGGTCACGCAGGTAGTACAGCTTGGCGCGACGGACGTCGCCCTTCGTGACGAGCTCGATCTTCTCGACGATCGGGGTGTGCACCGGGAAGGTGCGCTCGACGCCCACGGAGAACGAGACCTTGCGGACCGTGAAGGTCTCGCGGACACCGGCGCCCTGGCGGCGGATGACTACGCCCTTGAACTGCTGCACACGGGAGCGGTTGCCCTCGATGACGCGGACGTGGACGTTGACGGTGTCACCCGGGCGGAAGGCCGGGATGTCGCTGCGCAGCGACGCGGAGTCGACGGAGTCGAGCAGGTGAGACATGATCGTCTGCTTTCTTCGCTGATGCCACAGGTCATCAGCGGTACGTGGTGATGAGGTTTCGGTAGCTGATCACGTCGGGCCGGCGTCGTTCCCCCTGTGGCAGGGGCGCAGGCTGGACGTACAGCAGCGGCCTATTCTTCCACGGCCTCGGGGTCTCGCCCAAATCGGCCGTCGGGCCCCGGGCGCCACCCCAGGATCGAGAGCATCTCGCGGTCCTTCTTGTCGAAGGCCGCGGGGTCGCAACGCTCGATGAGATCGGGCCTGTTGCGGGTGGTGCGCCGCAGCGCCTCGTCCCGCCGCCAGCGGGCGATCTTGCCGTGGTGGCCGCTGAGCAGGACGTCCGGGATGCCGTGACCGCGCCACTCCGGGGGCTTGGTGTAGACCGGGCCTTCGAGGAGGTTGGCCATGGCTCCGGGCGCGAAGGAGTCGTCGCGGTGGGACTCGGCGTTGCCGAGGACACCGGGCAGGAGCCGGGCCACGGCCTCCGTGACGACCAGTACGGCGGCCTCTCCGCCCGCGAGGACGTAGTCGCCGATGGAGACCTCGTAGACGGGCATCCGGGTCGCGTACTCGTCGATGACGCGGCGGTCGATGCCCTCGTAGCGCGCGGGCGTGAAGACCAGCCAGGGCCGCCCGGAGAGCTCGACGGCGAGTTCCTGGGTGAAGGGGCGCCCGCTGGGCGTGGGGACGACGAGGACGGGCCCGTGCGCCCCCGCCTCGTACCCCTCGGCGAGCACGTCGTCGAGGGCGGCACCCCAGGGGTCGGTCTTCATGACCATGCCCGGGCCGCCGCCGTAGGGCGTGTCGTCGACCGTGTTGTGCCGGTCGTACGTCCACTCCCTGAGGTCGTGCACGTTGACGTCGAGCTGCCCGCGCGCGCGGGCCTTGCCGACGAGGGAGACGTTCAGGGGTTCCAGGTACTCGGGAAAGATCGTGACGACGTCGAGCCGCATTACGCCTGGTCCTCCGGGGCCGCCTCGGCGTCACGCGCGGACGCGACCTCCGCGCGGTCGTCGATCAGGCCGGGCGGCGGGTCGATGACGGCCCGCTGCTCCTCCAGGTCGATCTCGGTGACGATCTGCTCGACGAACGGGATCATCACCTCGCTGCCGTCGGGCCGCTCCACGATGAACAGGTCCTGCGAGGGCAGGTGGGAGATCTCCGTGATCCGGCCGATCTCGACGCCGTCCTTGGTGACCACGTCGAGGTCCATCAGCTGGTGGTCGTAGAACTCCTCCGGGTCCTCCGGGAGCTCCTCCGGGTCGACCTCGGCGATCAGCAGGGTGTTGCGCAGCGCCTCGGCGCCCGAGCGGTCGCGTACGCCCGCGAAGCGGAGCAGCAGCCTGCCGCTGTGCACCCGGCCGGTCTCGATGGTCAGCGGCCCCACTCCGGCGGGGTCGGTGGCGAGCACGGCGCCGGGGCCGAGCCTCAGCTCCGGCTCGTCGGTGCGCACCTCGACGGTGACCTCGCCCTTGATGCCGTGGGCGCGGCCGATCCGCGCGACTACGAGCTGCACTGTGCTGTCTCTCCCTTGCTGAATACGACTGCGGGCCGGGGACGGCCCTGGAGCCCTCCCCGGCCCGAGCCGGTGCTACGTGTGGTTCAGTGAACCTGGTCCACGTCGACGAGGTCGACGCGGACACCGCGGCCGCCGATGGCGCCCACGACGGTACGCAGAGCGCGTGCGGTGCGGCCGTTGCGGCCGATCACCTTGCCCAGGTCGTCCGGGTGGACCCGGACTTCCAGGACGCGTCCGCGGCGCAGGTTGCGCGAGGCGACCTGCACGTCGTCGGGGTTGTCGACGATGCCCTTCACGAGGTGCTCGAGAGCCTCCTCGAGCATGCTCAGGCCTCGGTCGACTCGGCCGCGGACTCGGCCGGGGCCTCGTCCTTCTTCTCGGCCTTCTTCTTCTGGGTGATGGCGTCACCCTTGGGCTCGCCGTCGGCGTCCTTGGCCACGGCCTCGAAGAGGGCGCGGTGGTCGGCCTTGGGCTCCGGCTGCAGCAGCGGAGCGGGGGCCGGCAGGCCCTTGTGCTTCTGCCAGTCACCGGTGAGCTTCAGGATCGCGAGAACCGGCTCGGTCGGCTGGGCGCCGACGGACAGCCAGTACTGCGCGCGCTCCGAGTTGACCTCGATGCGCGAGGGGTTCTGCACCGGGTGGTACAGACCGATCTCCTCGATGGCCCGGCCGTCACGGCGGGTACGGGAGTCGGCGACGACGATGCGGTAGTGAGGCGAACGGATCTTGCCCAGACGCTTCAGCTTGATCTTGACTGCCACGGGAGTGGTGTCTCCTGGTCTTGACGTGGTTGGGCACAACGGGATGCCGCGTGGGGTTGCGGTACTCGAGGTGCCCGATGGACGCGTCAGCCGGAGGAGAGAGGGGTCCTGTGCGACTGTCGAGTACAGCTAGCCATTGTGCCACATGCCACCGGGGCGGCCGAATCCGGCCGACCGCCCCGCACCAGCTCATCGCGGGTGGACCCGGCTCACCCCGCTCCCGCGCCGACGCCCACCACTTCCGGGATCCGGAAGGGCTTGCCGCAGCCGCCGCACATGATCGGCGCCTGGGCGAGGACGGACGGCACGACGCGGACGTTGCGCCCGCAGTCGCAGACGGCCTTCACGCGCACGCCGCCTCCGGAGGACCCGTGCCGGGCGGCCGGGCCGCGGAAGGTGCGTGAGGTGTCGGCCGTGGTGGCGACCGTGTGCGCGCGCAGGGCGCGTTGCAGCCGCTCGATGGTCGGGCGATAGCGCTTCTTGGCCTCGGGGTTGAGCGTGACCAGGGAGAAGCCGCTGCTCGGATGCGGCTCCTCCGGGTGGTCCAGGCCCAACTCCTCGGCGATCGAGAGGAATCTGCGGTTGTGGTAGCGGCCCGCGCGTGAGGTGTCGCGTACGCCGCGGGCCGCGGCGATGCCGTGGACTGCCTCGTGGAGCAGTCGTTCGAAGGAGAGCTCGGCGCCACAGGCGGACGACGACTCTCCGATCAGGGATTCGGGCGCGGCTAGGTCCGGCAGCTCGGAGTGGTGCCGCTGAATGTCGGCCCACGCCTGTGCCAGCTCTGCGGCGAGAACAGGTGGTGTCGTGCTCACGTCGTGACAACGAGCCGGGGTGCCTCCGGGTTCCATTCCGGGGCATCTCAAATAATTTGCACTTACCCGTCAGTTGCCGTTGATGCGTCCGGACGAGGGCGGGTGCGCTGATCTGCGGAGAAGCCTCGCAGCTCACAACAAGGCGGTACGTAGTGGCGCGTACGCCCCGGCGCGTAGGTCAACTCCGTGCGCCGGGGCCCCTGTTGCGAAGAGGACCGGCCGACGCCTCCTGAAGGCACCCCAGCCGGAATCCGGGGTCTCAATACGCGCGTGCCACGACGGCGACGTTACCGGGTGCGTCATCGGCGTCCGGCACCGCCCCGTCCTCCGTGACCAGACACCGTACGGTCACACCGTGCTCGGCCAGCCGCGCCTCGCCCGCCGGGCCGAGCGCCGCCCACGGCAGGCGCGCCCAGCCGCCCGCCGCGGCGGCCTCGACGGCCTCGCCGGCGTCGGCCACCTCGCTCGTACGGGATTCCCGGCGGGCGCGGGCCTGGGTGAGCAGCAGCTCCTGGTCCTCTTCGAGGACGGTGGGCAGGAGCGTCGTGAGGGCGTCGAGGGCCACGGGCTGCTTGCCGCCCGCGATCCGGCGTACGAGCATCGCGGTGCCGTTCTCCAGGTCGCGCGGCCCGATCTCGACGCGCACCGGCACGCCCTTGAGCTCCCAGTCCACGGCGCGCCGCCCGAAGGGGGTCTCCGTGCGGTCGTCGACCTGGACGCGCACGCCCGCCGCCGTCAGCCGCTCACCGATCTCGCGCGCCTTGGCGAGCACGGCGTCGTCGTCCTTCACGGCGAGGACGACGGCCTGGACGGGCGCGAGGCGCGGCGGCAGACGCAGGCCGTTGTCGTCGCCGTGCATCATCACCAGAGCGCCGATCATGCGGGTCGTGGAGCCCCAGGAGGTCTGCCAGACCAGTTCCTGCTCGCCGTCCTTCGACAGGTACCGGGTGCCGAAGGCCCTGGCGAAGTTCTGGCCGAGTTCGTGGCTGGTGCCGAGCTGGAGGGCCTTGCCGTCGCCCATCATGCCTTCGAGCGTGAGCGTGTTGATGGCGCCCGCGAAGCGCTCGTCGGCCGTCTTGCGGCCGAGCACGAAGTCCATCGCGAGGAGGTCCCGCAGGAACGCTCCGTAGACGTGCCGGTGGATACGGGCGGCGAAGTCGCGGGCCTCCTCGTACGTCGCGTGGGCCGTGTGGCCCTCCTGCCACAGGAACTCCGAGGTGCGCAGGAACAGGCGCGGCCGCAGCTCCCAGCGGACCACGTTGGCCCACTGGTTGATGAGTAGCGGCAGATCGCGGTAGCTCTGCACCCACTTGGAGAAGTACTCGTTGACGATGGTCTCCGAAGTGGGCCGGATGACGACCGGCTCCTCCAGCTCCTTGCCGCCGCCGTGCGTGACGACAGCCAGCTCCGGAGCGAAGCCCTCGACGTGCTCCGCCTCGCGCGTGAGGTACGACTGCGGGATCAGGAGGGGAAAGTACGCGTTCTGGGTACCCGTCTCCTTGATGCGCACGTCCATGTCGTGCTGCATCCGCTCCCACAGCCCGTAGCCGTACGGTCGGATCACCATGGTGCCGCGCACCGGCCCGTTGTCGGCCAGCTCGGCCTTGGTGATCAGCTCCTGGTACCAGCGGGGGAAGTCGTCCGCGCGGGGCGTGAGTACGGGTGCCTTTGCCATGGCGCGCATGGTACGTCCGAGCCGTCTGAAGGGCCGGAAATTTACGGTCTCAGGGGGCGCACGACGGTGGCACACAAGCATTGCCCCACAACCCCTGGACGCCACGACGGATGCGGAGTTCCCTGGCATACGGGGGGAGCGTGAACGCACGTCGTGGGGGCGGACGAATCGCAGAAATCGGCACGACAACTCTCGGCGGATTGGGGCGCTTTCGATGACACCTACGCTCGTGCACTCCCACCGCCCGCGCGCGGGTGCGACCCCACGTGCGGACCGGTGCGCACGCGCGCGTGACTGGGCGGAGATCCAGGAGAGGATGCTGGTCCCGCTCTATGAAGCGGTGTACGAACGACTGGAAGTGGGCCGCGGCACGCGCCTTCTCGACCTGGGCTGCGGGTCCGGGCTCGCCCTGCTGATGGCGGCCTCGCGGGGCGCCTCGGTGACCGGCGTGGAACCGTCGGCGCCCGAACGCCTGGCGCTCGCCCGCGAACGCCTCGCGCCGGACGCGTCCGCGGGCGCACGCCCAGGGGCCGGGACCCGCTTGGTGGAGGGCTCCCCCGAGGACGCCGCGTCCCCGGACGTCCCGCCGTACACCCTGGTGACCGCGTTCCAGCCGATCGGCTGCGTGGCCGGCGACTCCGAGGGCCTTTCGGCACTCCTGGAGTCGGCGTCCCCGCTCGCCGAGCGAGGCGCCGCCGTGGTCCTCGCGGGCTGGGGCCCTCCGGAGCGCTGCACCACGTCCTCCGTGCTCCGGGTGGCCACGAAGCTCGCCGACCCGCTGCGCAGCGCGCACAGCTGGCGCCCGGCGTGCCGGGACGACCTGGAGGAGGTGGCGCACCGCGCGGGCCTCAAGCCGGACGGCTCGGGCCGCGTGGCATGCCCCTTCGGCTACGCGGACATGGACAGCGCCGTCCGCGGCCTGCTGTCCACCGGCCTGTTCGACGCGGCGGTAGGCGCGACGGACGAGGTACAGGTCGACAAGGAACTGACCGAGGCACTGCATCCGCATCAGCGCCGCGACGGCACGGTATGGATGCCGAACGTATTCCGCTACTTGATCGCGCGCACGCCTTAACAGCCACTGCTACGTACGCACTGCTGATGAACAGTCACTGCTACGTACGCACTGCTGACGAACAACCACTGCTTCGTACGCACGGCTGAGCACGCATTACAGGGGACGGGGCGCCGAGAACCGTCCTCTACGCAGACCCCGCACACGACCCGGCGCCGACGCGCCTCACTCCTTGAGCGCCGCCTGCCACGTCCAGACCGTCCGACGCTCACGCCCGTCGAGGTCGCCGCGCCCCGTGCACCAGAGCAGCACGGCGGCAGGGTCGCCGTCCGGGGCGTCCGGGAAGAGCCGGGCCAGCACGCGCTCGCACAGCGCCCGGGGCGGCAGCCACGCGATGGCGAGGCCCTGGGTGATGTCGTGCGTATGCAGCAGTCCGGCGGCGGCTTCCCTGACGTCGCTGCTGTCCATGGCGGCACGTTGGCCAGCCCGGTGGCGCGCGTGCCTCACGTTTCCTTGGTGAGCCGTGTAATACCGGCCACCCTGTAGGCGTCGGCCTCCTCCAGGGTCTCGTTCTCCAGGAGGGACGCGGCCAGGGCGTCCAGTTGGCCGCGGTGGTCGCGGAGTTGGCGGCAGGCGCTCTCGTAGCACTCGTCGACGATGCGGCGCATCTCGCCGTCGATGGTGTCGAGGGTTCCCGGGGCTGCGGCCAGGCCGTAGGCCTGCTGGGCGTCGTTCGGGAGAGCCGAGAGGCGGCCCACGCGCTCGCTCATGCCCCAGCGGGCGACCATGCCGCGGGCGATGTTGGTGACCTGCTCCAGGTCGTTCTCGGCGCCGGTGGTGATGACTCCGTAGACGACGTGTTCGGCTGCCATGCCGCCCAGGGCGCCGATGATCCGGCCGCGCAGATACTCCTCCGTGTACGCGTACTTGTCGGCGTCCGGGGTCGACAGGGTGACGCCGAGGGCGCGTCCGCGCGGCACGATGGTGATCTTGCGGACGGGGTCGGCGCCCGGCTGCAGCATCCCGAGCAGGGCGTGCCCGCTCTCGTGGTACGCGGTCCGGCGGCGCTCCTCGTCGGGCATCACCAGCGGCCGCTCGGCGCCCAGTTGCACCTTCTCCAGGGCTTCGGAGAGGTCGGACTGCGTGACCAGTTCCTGCCCCCGCTTCACGGCGAGCAAGGCGGCCTCGTTCGCGAGGTTGGCCAGGTCCGCGCCCGTCATGCCCGGGGTCGTGCGGGCGATCTGGGCCAGGTCCACGTCCTCGGCGAGGGGGATCGCCCGGGTGTGGATGCCGAGGATGGCCTCGCGGCCGCCGCGGTCGGGCGGTGACACGTTGACGACGCGGTCGAAGCGGCCGGGACGGGTCAGGGCCGGGTCGAGGATGTCGGCGCGGTTGGTGGCGGCGATGACGATGACGCCCTCGGAGCCGGAGAAACCATCCATCTCGGTGAGGATCTGGTTGAGCGTCTGTTCGCGCTCGTCGTGCCCGCCCATGCCACTGCCGCCGCCGCGGGCCCGCCCGATGGTGTCGATCTCGTCGATGAAGATGATGGCCGGCGCGACCTTGCGGGCCTCGGCGAACAGCTCACGCACCCGCGAGGCCCCCACCCCCACGATCATCTCGATGAACTCCGACGCGGACGCCGAGAAGAACGGCACCCCGGCCTCACCGGCGACGGCCCGCGCCAGCAGGGTCTTGCCGGTCCCGGGCGGCCCGGCGAGCAGCACACCGCCGGGCATCCGCGCACCCATCTTCCGGTAGGCGTCGGGGTTCTTCAGGAAGTCGACGACGTCGTTCAGCTCGCCCTCGACCTCGTCGATGCCCGCGACGTCCTCGAAGGTGGTCCGCTTCTTGCCCGGCTCCAGCTCGACGGGCTTCGGCGGCTGCTTGCGCCCGAGCATGCCGCCCGCGCCGCCCATCCCGGACGCCATCCGCCGCGCGATGAAGATCCACAGCACCACGAGCAGCAGCATCGGGGCGAGCGAGATCAGCAGGTTGGACAGGAAGCTGCGCTGCTGCACCACCGGCTCGGCGGTGACCGTGACCTTGTTCTTCGTCAGATCGCCCCACAGCTTGTCGTCCGCGAATTCGGGCCGCTGCGTCTTGAACTTGGTGTATTCGTCACCCCCGTCCGGATCCTTCTGCTCCTTCTTGAGCTGCCCCTGGATCGCGTCGCCCTTGGAGTAGATCTTCGAGACGTTTCCGGAGTCGACCTGCTTGCTGAACTCCGTGTACGAGATGGTCGGCTCGTCGCCGTCGCCGAAGAAGGAGAGAACGAGGTTGGCGACGAGGTAGACGATCAGGGCCGCGAGGATCAGCCCGCCCCAGCCGCCGGGCAGCTTCCGCTTCGGCGGCGGCGTGGGCGCGGGTTCCGGAGCACCCTCGGAGCGCCACGGCTGCTCGGGCTTCTGACGCGGCGGCACGGGGTTACTCATATGCGGACGCTACGACACAAAATGCCCACCGGCACCCGCGGCAAGGACTCCCGGTGCCCGCCGTCAGCCCACTCCGCACACGCCTGGGGCGCCGCACCGATCGGTGCGGCGCCCCAGGCGACGTACGACGTACGAGACGGGCGTGCCGTCCGTCAGCTCATGAACTAGCCCATGAACTTCTTGAACTCGTCCGGCAGCTCGAAGTCCTTGCCGCCCTGGCCGGCGGCCGGGAGCCCGAACGCCCCACTCGCGGCGGCTTCCTCGGCCGCGGCGCGCCGCGCGGCGGCCTCGTCCTCCTGCTGCTTGCGCTTCATCGGGTTGCCGGAGCGCTGCTTGCCCTTGGCCTGCTTCTGCTTCTTCTTCTGCTTGCCGGGACCGCCGCCCATGCCCGGCATCCCGGGCATCCCCGGCATACCGCCGCCCTGCGCCATGCGGGACATCATCTTGCGGGCCTCGAAGAACCGCTCGACCAGGTTCTTCACGGCGCTGACCTCGACACCGGAACCCTTGGCGATACGGGCCCGCCGCGAGCCGTTGATGATCGTCGGCTCCTGCCGCTCACCGGGGGTCATCGACTTGATGATGGCCGCGGTGCGGTCGACGTCGCGCTCGTCGAGGTTGTTGATCTGGTCCTTGATCTGCCCCATGCCCGGCAGCATCCCGAGCAGCTTGCTGATGCTGCCCATCTTCCTGACCTGCTCCATCTGGGCCAGGAAGTCGTCGAGCGTGAAGTCCTTGCCGCCCTTGCTGCTCGCCAGCTTGGAGGCCATCTTCTCGGCCTCTTGCTGCGAGAAGGTCTGCTCGGCCTTCTCGATGAGCGTGAGCATGTCGCCCATGCCGAGGATGCGGGACGCCATGCGGTCCGGGTGGAACGCGTCGAAGTCGTCCAGCTTCTCGCCGTTGGAGGCGAACATGATCTGGCGGCCGGTGACGTGCGCGATCGAGAGCGCGGCACCACCGCGGGCGTCGCCGTCGAGCTTCGAGAGCACGACACCGTCGAAGCCGACGCCGTCCCGGAAGGCCTCCGCCGTGTTGACGGCGTCCTGACCGATCATCGCGTCGACGACGAACAGGACCTCGTCGGGGCTGACGGCGTCGCGGATGTCCGCGGCCTGCTGCATCAGCTCCTGGTCGATGCCGAGGCGTCCCGCGGTGTCGACGACGACCACGTCGAACTGCTTCGTACGCGCGTACTCGATCGAGTCCTTGGCGACCTGCACCGGGTCGCCCACGCCGTTGCCCGGCTGCGGGGCGTAGACCCCGACGCCCGCGCGCTCGGCGACGACCGACAGCTGGTTCACGGCGTTCGGGCGCTGGAGGTCGCAGGCCACGAGCAGCGGGGAGTGGCCCTGGGCCTTCAGCCAGCGGCCGAGCTTTCCGGCCAGCGTGGTCTTACCGGCGCCCTGGAGGCCCGCGAGCATGATGACCGTGGGCGGCTGCTTGGCGAAGCGCAGGCGCCGGGTCTCGCCGCCGAGGATGCCGATGAGCTCCTCGTTGACGATCTTGATGACCTGCTGGGCAGGGTTGAGCGCCGCGGAGACCTCGACGCCGGTCGCCCGCTCCTTGACCTGCTTGATGAAGGCGCGGACCACCGGCAGGGCGACGTCCGCTTCGAGCAGGGCGATACGGATCTCGCGCGCCGTGGCGTCGATGTCAGCCTCGGAGAGCCTGCCTTTGCCGCGGAGGTTCTTGAATGTCGCTGCGAGGCGATCGGAAAGAGTGTCGAACACGGCGGTCGCGAATCCTCGGGATCGGGGGCGGGCGGGCGAGTCGCCCTCCAGGGTATCTGCCTCTCGCCGGGGCGGGTGCCCTCCGTCCCCACCTGACCTCGGCCGGGCCCCGGGCGAGGCCCACGGGCCCGGTCCGACAGCACTCACACGCCTCGTACGACGGCACCCGTGCACCTCGTACGACGGGCACCCGCGAGCGACCGTCCCCCTACCCCCGCAACACCTCCTCCACCCCCCGCGCCACTCCCGCGGCCCGCTCCCCCGCCAGTGGTGCCCCGTCCGCCCCCGTCACATAGAAGGCGTCCACCGCGTTGGACCCCAGCGTCGACACATGCGCACTGCGCACCCGCACCTCTGCCGCCTCGAGCGCCCGCCCGATCCGGTGCAGCAACCCCGGAGCGTCCTGGGCGCGCACCTCGATCACCGTCGCCCGCCGCGACCCCGCCGACGCCACGGTGACCCGGGGCGGCGGCGCCACCGTGCCCCGGCGTCGTGGATACGCGGCGTCCCGCTCGGCGAGCCGGGCCGCGATGTCGAGGGACCCGTCGAGCGCCCGCACCAGGTCGGCCCGCAGCCGCGCGGCCTGGGGCAGCGAGCCGTACTCGGCCGCCACCCGCCACTGGAGCATCAGCACCGAGCCGGGCATCTCCTCGGGCAGCCCGACCGCCCGCAGCTCCGCGGTGCGCACGGTCAGCCGGTGCATGGCGAGCACCCCGGCGACGGCGGGCAGCACCCCGCCCTGCTCGGGCACGGCGACCAACAGCTCCACACCGAGCGGCTCGGCCTGCTCCGCGCCGGAACCGACGGAACCAGCAGAACCGGCGGAACCAGCAGAACCGGCGGCCCCCTCGCGGCCCACCGAAGCCCCCGAGGCCCCCGCCTCCCCCAAAGCACCCCCGCCCGCGTCCGCCCGCAACGCCACCACCGGCGCCCCCGTCCGCACCGCCTCCACCGCGAGCCGTTCCTCCTCCGCCGTGGCGAGCGCGCCGTCCCCGGCCGCGTACGGGTCCTCGACCTCGTCCCCCGCGAGCACCGCCGCGACCCGTTTCACCAGGTCCGCGACCAGCGAGCCGCGCCACGACGACCATGCCGCGGGCCCGGTGGCGAGCGCGTCCGCCTCCGTGAGGGCGTGCAGCAGCTCCAGGGTGCCGGGCGAGCCGACGGCCTCGGCGACGGACCGCACGGTCGCGGGGTCGTCGAGGTCGCGCCGGGTCGCGGTCTCGATGAGGAGGAGGTGGTGGCGTACGAGACAGGCGAGTACGGCGACGTCGGCGCGGTCGAAGCCGATCCGGGCGGCCACGTCGCGGGCGATGATCTCCCCGGCGACGGAGTGGTCGCCGGGCCAGCCCTTGCCGATGTCGTGCAGCAGGGCGGCGACGAGCAGCAGGTCGGGCCGTCCGACGCGGCGGGTGAGGTCGGCGGCGCGGACGGCGGTCTCGACGAGGTGCCGGTCGACGGTCCAGGTGTGGACGGCGTTGCGCTGGGGGCGGCACCAGACCCGCTCCCAGTCGGGCAGCAGCCGGGTGATCAGGCCCTCGGCCTCCAGCGCCTCCCAGACCTGGACGGTCGGCCGCCCGGCACCGAGCAGCGTCACCAGTTGCTCGCGGGCCTCGGCGGGCCAGGGCGTCGGCAGCGGCCGGGCGGCGGCCGCGATCCGGCGCACGGCGTGCAGGGACAGGGGCAGCCCGGCCTGCGCGGCGGCCGCGGCGGCCCGCAGCAGCAGCACGGGGTCCCGCTCCGGCCGGGCGGCGCGCGCGAGCACGACCTCGCCGTCCTGCTCCACGACGCCCTCGGCCAGCGGCGACCGCTCGGCCGCGGCCCCCTTCCCGCCGCCGAGGAGTCCGCGCAGCCGCGGCCTCGCCTTCCGGGACCGCAGCACGCGCCCGACCTCGCGCCAGGTCACGTCACTGGCGTAGGCGACGGTGCGCGCCGCCTCGTAGACCTGCCGCAGCAGGGTGTCGGCGTCGAGCAGGCCGAGTTCGGCGGCGACCTGGTCCTGTTCCTGGAGGGCGAGCCGGTCGGTGGCGCGGCCGGTCGTCAGGTGCAGGACGTCGCGTACGTCGAGCAGGGTGCGGCGGGCCTCGGCGAGGCCCTCGCGGGGCGCGTCCGCGAGCCAGGAGGCAGCGACGGCCCGCAGCGCGGTGGCGTCGCGGAGTCCGCCGCGCGCCTCCTTCAGGTCGGGTTCGAGGAGATGGCTGAGCTCGCCGTGGCGCGCGGCCCGGTCCGCGCACAGTTCACGCAGCTCGGGCAGCCGTTTGGGGGCCTGGTTGCGCCAGTCGGCGAGGACGGCGCTGCGCATCCCGGTGGTGAGCCCCAGGTCACCGGCGACGTGCCGGGCGTCGAGCAGGCCGAGGTGGACCTTCAGGTCGTCGGCCGCCGTCTTGCGGGCCTCGGCGGGGGTGCGCACGGAGTGGTCGAGGGCGAGGCCGAGGTCCCAGACGGGGTACCAGATGCGGTCGGCGAGGGCGGCGACCGCGCCCGGGTCCGCGGTGCCGTCGTGGAGGAGCAGCAGGTCGAGGTCGCTGCGCGGCGACAGTTCGCCGCGGCCGTAGCCGCCGACGGCGACCAGGGCGATGCCTCGCGACGCGCCGGGTCCGGTGTCGGCGGCGCCCGCGGCGAAGAGCCCGTTCAGCCATCCGTCGGTCAGCTCGGCGAGGGCGGAACGGCGCGGCGGCCCGGACCGCGCCTCCTCTTGGAGGAGGCGCAGCCGGGCCGCCGCATAGCCGCTGGGTCCGGAGTCTTCCGTGTCTGCTGAGTCTGCTGATTCCTTCGGTACTTCCACGCTCGTCACCCAGCGGCTCCTGTTCTCTGTGGGACTACAGCGCGCACGCCGTGCGCGTCACAGCGCGTCGGGTCCGCGCTCGCCGGTCCGCACCCGGACCGCCGTGTCGACGGGGACGCTCCACACCTTGCCGTCGCCGATCTTGCCGGTGCGGGCCGCCTTGACGACGACCTCGACGAGCTGTTCGGCGTCCTCGTCCTCGACGAGGACCTCGATGCGGATCTTCGGTACGAGGTCGACGGTGTACTCGGCGCCGCGGTAGACCTCGGTGTGGCCGCGCTGCCGTCCGTAGCCGCTGGCCTCGGTGACGGTCAGGCCCTGGACCCCGAAGGCCTGCAGGGCCTCCTTGATCTCGTCGAGGCGGTGCGGCTTGACGACCGCGGTGATGAGCTTCATGCGTCCACCTTCTTGTTCTTCTGGGCCGCCGGCTGCGCGGCCCCCTGGACCGGGCCCGGCACGGCGGTCGTGCGGGGCGCGGAGCCGCCGCCCGCGCCGCTGAAGTCGTACGCGGTCTCGGCGTGCTGGACCTGGTCGATGCCGCCGACCTCCTCGTCCTCGTCGACCCGCATGCCGATCGTCTTGTCGATCAGGAAGGCGAGGACGGCGGAGGCGACGAGGGAGTAGCCGAGGACGGCGCCGACACCGGCGGCCTGCTTGCCGAGCTGTTCGAGGCCACCACCGTAGAAGAGACCCTGCGCCTTGGACTGGCCGCCGCCGGTGGCGAAGAGACCGACGAGGAGCGATCCCGCGATGCCGCCGACCAGGTGGACGCCGACGACGTCGAGGGAGTCGTCGTAGCCGAACTTGAACTTCAGGCCGACGGCCAGGGCGCACAGCAGACCGGCGACGGCGCCGATGGCGATCGCGCCGAGCGGCGAGCAGGAGCCGCCGGAGGGGGTGATGGCGACGAGTCCCGCGACCGCGCCGGAGGCGGCGCCGAGGGTGGTGAACGCGCCGTGGCGGATCTTCTCGTAGGCGAGCCAGGCGAGCATGGCGGCGGCCGTGGCGATCTGTGTGTTGATGAACATCAGCGCGCCGACGCCGTCGTCGTTGCCGAGCCAGGACCCGGCGTTGAACCCGAACCACCCGAACCAGAGGAGACCGGCGCCGAGCATCACCAGGGGCAGGCTGTGCGGGCGCATCGGGTCCTTCTTGAAGCCGACGCGCTTGCCGATGACGAGGATCACGCCGAGGGCGGCGGCACCGGCGTTGATGTGCACGGCCGTACCGCCGGCGAAGTCGATGACGCCCAGCTCGAAGGCCCAGCCGCCGGTGCCCCACACCCAGTGCGCGACCGGGAAGTACACGATCGTCGCCCACAGGGCCACGAACAGCGCCCACGCGGTGAACTTCACGCGGTCCGCGAGCGCGCCGCTGATCAGGGCGGGCGTGATGACGGCGAACATCAGCTGGAACACGGCGAAGACGTAGACCGGGATGGTGTACCCGTCCCACAGCTCGTTGAGGCCGATCCCGCCGAGGCCCACGTAGTCGCCGTTCCAGCCGAAGAGGCTGCCGTGGTCGGTGCCGAAGGCGACGGAGAAGCCGTAGAGCACCCACAGGACGGTGACGATCCCGAGGCTGATGAAGCTCATCATCAGCATGTTCAGGGTGCTCTTGACGCGGACCATGCCTCCGTAGAAGAAGGCGAGCCCCGGCGTCATGAGCATCACCAGGGCGGAGCAGATCAACATGAACCCGGTGTTGGCGGCAGACAGCTGCGGGGCGTCTGCGGCAAGCGTGATGCCTGGGGGCATCGGCGTCTCCTCGTCGTCGGATACGGCCCGTGCGGGCTTCACCCTCTGCGGTGCGAGGACGGTGGGCCGGTTATGCCGCATGAGGTTGGCGCAGCGCGGTTTCGGTCAGTGCCGCTCGATGTTTCGCGCCAGTGACGAAGAGGTCGTGCGTGTTACGCGTGGATGAACAGCGGGGCGCGCGGGGCGGGGCGGTCCTACCCTCACGGAACCGGCCGCGGCGGCCTATCCAGATGACCTGGCATGGGGGAGCCGAGTCGGGCTGTCGGGATGGGCCGGCCGCGGCCGGAGTGTGCGGGGCTCGCCGGTCAGGCGGCCGGGTGCGCGGGCATGTCAGACGGCCTCCGCGGATTCCGGCATGTCGACGGCGAGCTGGTCGGTGAGCCGGACCACGTCCGCCACGTCCCCGAAGTCCCTGAGGGCGTTGTCGACGGTCTTGCGCAGCCGGGTGTTGACCCGCTCGGAGCGCACCTTCTTGGCGATGGCCAGGGCCTCGCCCGCGAGCACCGTGCTCTGCTCGGGCTCCTTCTGGAGCAGGTGGACGGTGGCCATGCCGATCAGGTTCAGTGCGTACGACCGCTGGTGCTCGGGGTCGCTGCCGAAGAGCTCGACGGCGCGGGCCATGACGGGCTCGGCCAGCGAGGCGTACGTGGGGCTGCGCCCGGCCACGTAGGCCAGGTCGCGGAAGGAGTGGGCGTTCTCGCCGTTGAGCTCGGCCTCGGAGAAGAAGCGGATCCAGTCGGGCTCGGGCTCGTCCCAGTCGTCCGCGTCGGCGAAGGTGTCCTCGGCCATCCGGACCGCCCGTTTGCAGCGCCCTGGCTGGCCCATTCCGGCGTAGGCGCGGGCCTCCATCGCATACAGCATCGACTGGGTGCGCGGGCTCGCGCAGTCGCGGCTGCCGTACTGCGCGAGGTGGATCAGTTCGAGGGCGTCGTCGGGCCGGCCGAGGTGGATCATCTGGCGGCTCATGCTGGAGAGGATGTACGACCCGAGGGACTTCTCGCCGGCTTCCTTGGCGGCGTGCAGGGCGAGCACGAAGTACTTCTGGGCGGTGGGCTGGAGCCCTACGTCGTAGCTCATCCAGCCCGCCAGTTCGGCCAGTTCACCGGCGACCTTGAACAGGCGCTTGGAGGTGTCCTCGGGCTGGGGCTCCTGGAGCAGGTCGGTCACCTCGTGCAGCTGACCGACGACGGCTTTTCGGCGCAGGCCGCCGCCGCACTGGGCGTCCCACTGGCGGAACATCACCGTGGTGGACTCGAGCAGGTCCAGCTCGGGCCGGGAGAGGCGGCCGGGGCGGCGCGAGGTGAGCTGCGGCTCGGGCTCGGCCACCGGGGCGGAGGGGCCGGGCACGAGCCAGCGCTGCATGGGCTCGATCAGGGCGGGTCCGGCGGACAGGGCGAGCGAGGTGCCGAGGAAGCCGCGCCGCGCCAGCATCAGGTCGCTGCGGCTGAACTCGCTGATCAGCGCGACGGTCTGGGGGCCGGTCCAGGGCAGGTCGATGCCGGACACGGACGGGGACTGGTGGGCGGCGCGCAGGCCGAGGTCCTCGACGGCGACGACGCAGCCGAAGCGCTCGGAGAACAGCTCGGAGAGGATGCGCGGGATGGGCTCGCGGGGGTTCTCGCCGTCCAGCCAGCGGCGCACCCGTGAGGTGTCCGTGGAGATGTGGTGCGCGCCCAACTGGCGTGCTCTGCGGTTCACCTGGCGGGCCAGCTCGCCCTTCGACCAGCCGCTGCGCACGAACCAGGAACCGAGCATCTCGTTGGGGCGCTTCTCAGCGTTCGCACCGCTACCGCCATTGCCGCCCACTGGAACGCCCCCATCCCTCAAGCCACTTGTCCGAGGTCCACGTCAAGCCCTAACAGAATGCCGCGTGTTGCGGCGGCCCGTCCGGAGAATGTCACCCTTCGAACGGGAAACCGACTTGCCTCCGGCATACCCACAAGTGCGCAAGCCCCTGAGCCATGCACCGAAAGTAATCCTACGATCACCGCTCCGGCGAGGGCGAACGCGGAAACGCCACCATTCGCCACCCCTTCGAATGAACTACCTGCCCGCCGCACGCGATTCACTTGACACCGGACAACCCAAAGTGGGCGGAGCGGAGCACGCAGGGGCGCGGGCAACGGAGTGCACCACCTGTAATGCCTCTGAGCGCGGGCACCAGCTGACGGCGGAACGCGGCGAAAGTCGGCGAGAGTCGGCTTGAGACGTGCACAACGCGTCCAGGCACGGCGAGTCACGGTCGGGATCCGTCACGTCACCACCGCGCACACGTAACCACCGCACACGCGACCCGTTGGAGGGGGCATGGGCTTCACGATCGGCGGCATCCGGGGGACCAAAGAGCCCCGGTTCGGTGTTCGGGGAACGAAGGACGTCCGGGGGACCGAGCAGACAGGCGAGACGGGCGCGAGAGGCGCGGCGGAAGCGGGCGCGGAGGCGCGTGTGCCGCGCGCGGCCAAGGAGACGCGCGCTGCAAAAGAGCCGCGCGCCGCCAAGGAGACGAGGGAGCCGCGCTCCGGGTCCCGTCGGCGCTGTCGCTCGGCCTCCGAGGAGTGCACGGCCGTCGCCGAGTACACGGGCCTGTGGGGCTGGGCCGTGGTGCCCGGCGCGCGCGCCCAGGACGGCCGCTGCTCCTGCGGCCGCGCCGACTGCGCCGCCCCCGGCGCCCACCCGCTGGACTTCGCCCCGGAGATCGCCGCGGGGGCCACCCTCGACGAGGTGACCGAGGCCTGGTCGCAGTTCCCCGGCGCGGCGGTGATGCTGCCCGTGGGCCGCGCGTTCGACGTGATCGAGGTGGCCGAGTCGGCGGGGCGCCGCGCCCTGGTGCGCCTGGAGCGGATGGGCCTGCCGCTCGGCCCCGTGACGGCCACTCCGGACGGCCGCACGCACTTCTTCGTGGCCCCAGGCGCCGCCGCCGAACTGCCGCAGCTGCTCTACCGCATGGGCTGGGACGACACCGGGCTCGACCTGCACGGTCTGGGCCCCGGCGCGCACATCACCGCCCCGCCGTCCGACCGCGCGGGCCTCGGGCCGGTCCGCTGGCTGCGCTCCCCCGACCCCGAGTCGGTCACGGGTCCGCCGCACGCCCGGCTCCTCCTCGGCACGCTGGCGTACGTCGCCCACCGGTCGCCCGCGTGACGCTCGCTCCGCGCGGCGACCACGCACCGCACGCGGCGACCACATGACGAAGTGCCCCACTCCCGGCTGCACCCGGGGGCGGGGCACTTCTTCGCTGACAGAGCGCACTACACGTAGGCGCACCACACGTAGGCGCACCACACGTAAGCGCCGCGCACGTAAGCGCGCCAGACCTGAGCGCACCACGCCCAAGCGCACCACGACGCCCGCCGCCTCAGTCTCCGATCAGCGCGTCGACGAACGCCTCCGGCTCGAACGGCGCCAGGTCGTCCGCGCCCTCGCCGAGGCCGATGAGCTTCACGGGCACGCCCAGCTCGCGCTGGACCGCGACCACGATGCCGCCCTTGGCGGTGCCGTCGAGCTTGGTGAGGACGATGCCGGTGATGTCGACGACCTCGGCGAAGACGCGGGCCTGCACCAGGCCGTTCTGGCCG
This sequence comes from Streptomyces sp. NPDC041205, assembly GCF_055591765.1. Lineage (NCBI taxonomy): Bacteria > Bacillati > Actinomycetota > Actinomycetes > Kitasatosporales > Streptomycetaceae > Streptomyces > Streptomyces sp. NPDC041205. The sequence goes on from NZ_JBVIZH010000002.1 coordinate 153,715, forward strand.
GTGGTGGCGTCGAGGACGAGCAGCACCTCGTCCAGCGGCGCGTGCTTCTCGACGACGCGCTTGACCTTGCCCAGCTCGTCCATCAGGCCGGTCTTGGTGTGCAGTCGGCCCGCGGTGTCGATGAGCACGACGTCGGCGCCCTCGGCGATGCCCTCCTTGACCGCGTCGAAGGCGATCGACGCCGGGTCGCCGCCCTCGGGTCCGCGGACCGTGCGGGCGCCGACGCGCTCGCCCCAGGTCTGGAGCTGGTCGGCGGCGGCGGCACGGAAGGTGTCGGCGGCGCCGAGGACGACCGAGCGGCCGTCGGCGACCAGGACGCGGGCGAGCTTGCCGGTGGTGGTGGTCTTGCCGGTGCCGTTGACGCCGACGACCATCACGATGGCCGGGGTCTCCAGGCCGGACTCGGTCTTCACGGTGCGGTCGAAGTCCGTGCCGACCAGGGTGAGGAGTTCCTCGCGGAGCAGGGCGCGCAGGTCCTCGGGGGTGCGCGTGCCGAGGACCCGGACGCGCTCGCGCAGCCGCTCGACCAACTCCTGGGTGGGGGCGACGCCGACGTCGGCGGTCAGGAGGGTGTCCTCGATCTCCTCCCAGGTGTCCTCGTCCAGGTGCTCGCGCGAGAGGAGCGTGAGCAGGCCCTTGCCGAGTGCGTTCTGGGAGCGCGAGAGGCGCGTGCGCAGGCGCACCAGGCGGCCCGCGGTGGGCTCGGGGGTCTCGATCTCGGGAGCCGGCGGGGCCGCGGGCTCCTCCGTCGTGACGGGTGCGGACGCCGAGGGCTCGGCGACCGGCAGGTCCACCTCCTCGATCGTGCGGCGCGCTTCGTCGCGCGGCGTCTCGGCCTCGTCGCCGACGTGCGGCTCGGCCGGAGGGGTGGTGATGGTGGGCGTCGCGGAGGGGGCCTTCGCCTGGGGCAGCTGCTTCTTCTTGCGGCTGCCGACGACGAGCCCGCCGATCGCACCGACCACGACCACGGCGATGACTACAGCAAGGATGACGATTTCCATAACTCACCCAGTATCAGTCATGGGCCCTTCGGGCAGGTCCCTAGTGCTTTCCTCCAATGGACATAGGCCACTAGCCGCCATTACTCGGACTAAAGTACGATGGAAGAGGCTGCGTCAACGCGCGTAGAGTCCCATCTGCTGATTCACCCAGCTCACCCCCACCGGCCGGCGACGACGTCGACGCAAGCCGAGCGAGAGGCACGGAACCACCCCTCATGAGCACCACCGCCGAAACGGCCGAACACGAAGGCGCCCTGGAGACCCGAGGCCTTGAGCCCGTCCCGGACTCCGAGCGCCACGGCAGGACCCGCGAGTTGTTCCCCACCTGGGTCGCCGCCAACATCAGCGTTCTGCTCCTGACGATGGGCGCGGGCCTGATCGTCTCGAACGGCCTGAACTTCTGGCAGGTCCTGGTCGTCGCCCTGGTCTCCCCCGTCCTGAGCTACGGCCTGGTGGGCCTCGTCTCCATCGCGGGCAAGCGCGGCGGCTCCCCGGGCATGACGCTCTCGCGCGCGGTCTTCGGCCAGCGCGGCAACCTCTTCCCCGGCGCACTGATCTGGGTCGCGCGCTGGGGCTGGGAGACGATCAACGCGGTCACGGGTGCGTACGCGATCCTCACCGTGCTCGACATCTGCTTCGGCGTGCGGGCGAACACCGCCCTGAAGGTCATCACTCTGCTCGCCTTCGTCGCCGCCACGTTCCTCATCTCCGGCCTCGGCCGCAAGGTCCTGCACGTGTGCAGCACCTGGTCGACGTACCTCTTCGGCGCGTTCAGCGTCCTGGTGCTCGTCTATCTCCTCACGGACACCGACTGGGGCCAGGTCTTCGACAAGCCCGCGGGCTCCACGGCGATGATGATCGCGGGTATCGGCACGATCGCCGCGGGCGGCATCAGCTGGGTGCCCACGGGCCCGGACTTCACCCGCTATCTGCCGCGCACGGCCTCGAACAGGCCGCTGGTCGGGCACGCCGTCGGCGGCGCGGCCATCGTCGTGGTCCCGATGGTCCTGATGGGCGCGGTCATGGCCGTCTCGCAGCCGAAGCTGTCCTCGGCGCAGGACCCGGTGGCCTTCCTCGGGGACCTGCTGCCGACGTGGATCGCGGTGCCGTATCTGATCATGGCCCTGATCGGCATGCTGCTGATCAACTCGATGTCGATGTACTCGGCGGGCTTCACCGCCATGACACTCGGCATCAAGGTCCCGCGCGCGTGGGCGGTCAGCGTGAACGCCATCATCAGCCTGATCTTCGGCTACCTCCTGATGAACGTCGCCACCAGCTTCATGGGCTCCTTCATCTCCTTCCTGACGCTGCTCGCGGTCGCCTTCTCCGCCTGGATCGGCGTGTTCGGCATCGACATGCTGCGCAGGAAGACGTACGACGGCGAAGCGCTGATGGACACCAAGCGCACCAGTGCGTACTGGTACAAGGCAGGCTTCGCCTGGCAGGCCATGACCGCCTGGGGCGTCGCGCTCGTCGTGGGCCTGCTCTTCACCAAGGTCGACTGGTTCAGCGGCCCGCTCGCCACGTCCTGGATCGGGCGCAACGGCCTCGGCTGGCTCGTCACGATCCTGGTCGCGGCCGCGCTCTACGCCCTGCTGCCGCGCCAGCCGCTCCCCGAGCCGGCCACCACGGCCAAGGCGACCGAGCCGACCAAGGCCGCCGCCAAGGCATGAGCACCCTGAACCCCCGCCCGCCCCTGGCCATCTGACGCAGCGTCAGCTACCGTCCCCCTTCGCCGCACCCGGTGAAGGGGGACGTTCCGCATGCCCGTCACAGTCGTACGTTTCAACCTCGTCGATCCCGCGGCCACCCCCGACACGCTCAGCGCCCGCTACCGCGCCGCCCTGGAGATGTCCGCGTACGCCGACGACCGCGGCGTCTCCACGATCCAGACCGAGGAGCACCACGGCGTCGCCAACAACTGGCTGCCGTCGCCGTTCGCCTTCGCGGGCGCGGTGTTCGGGGCGACGCGGCGCATCGCGGTGACCGTCTCGGCGGTCATCGGGCCGCTGCACGATCCGCTGCGCCTCGCCGAGGACATCGCCGTGCTCGACCTGTTGAGCGGCGGCCGTCTCGTCACGGTCGCGGGGATCGGCTACCGGCCCGAGGAGTACGCGGCCTTCGGCGTCGAGTGGGCCCGGCGTGGCAAGCTCCAGGACGAGCTTCTGGAGACCCTGCTCAAGGCGTGGACCGGCGAGGAGTTCAGCCATCGCGGCCGCACCGTGCGCGTCACCCCGCGCCCGCACAGCCGGCCGCACCCGCTGCTCCTGGTCGGCGGCTCGTCGCGGGCGGCGGCCCGCCGCGCCGCCCGGTTCGGCCTGCCGTTCTTCCCGAGCGCGCATCTGCCGGAGCTGGAGGCGTACTACGACGAGAAGCGCGCCGAGTACGGCACCGAGGGCTGGACGATGATGCCCGCGGCCGAGACCCCGCTGCTGCACCTCAGCGAGGACCCCGACCGCACCTGGGCCGCGTACGGCGAGCACTTCCTGCACGAGGCCCGCACCTATGCCTCCTGGCAGTCCGACGACATCCGCTCGGCGGTGCGCTCGGCGGCGACGACGGTCGACGACCTGCGCGCCGAGGGCGTGTACCGGGTGCTCACGCCCGACGCGTGCGTGGCGCTCGCGGAGTCCGGGGCGAATCTCGTCCTGCATCCGCTCGTCGGCGGGATGCCGGTGGGCGAGGGGTGGCGGAGCCTGCGTCTGCTCGGCGAAGACGTACTGCCCCGGCTCAAGGACTGACCTTGCGGTCCTCGGGCCGGGGCAGCTTCCTCAAGAGGAGCGGGGCAGCGGGGTTTAGCCCATCTCCTCCAGGGTCTTGCCCTTCGTCTCCTTCACGAACTTCGCGACGAAGGGGATCGAGAGCGCGGCGAACGCGCCGTAGATGATGTACGAGCCGGTCAGGCTCCACTCCGACATGCTCGGGAAGGTCTTGGTGATCGCGAAGTTGGCGAGCCACTGCGCGGAGGCCGCCACACCGAGCGCCGCGGCGCGGATCTTGTTCGGGAAGATCTCGCCGAGCAGCACCCAGACCACCACGCCCCAGGACAGCGCGAAGAAGAGCACGAAGGCGTTGGCGGCGATGATCGCGGTCAGGCCCTGACCCTGCGGCAGCGAGACGTCGTCGCCGGAGCCGGTCCGGTAGGAGAACGCCCAGGCCATGGTGAACAGGGCGATGGCCATGCCGGCCGAGCCGATGAGGGCGAGCGGCTTGCGGCCGATCCGGTCGACGAAGATCATCGCGATGACCGTGCCGACGATGTTCACGATCGACGTCTCGAAGGAGTACAGGAACGAGCTGCTCGGGTCGTGGCCGATCGACTGCCAGAGCTGGTTCGAGTAGTAGAAGATCACGTTGATGCCGACGAGCTGCTGGAAGATCGACAGGAAGATGCCGATCCAGACGATCGGCAGGAAGCCGAACTTGCCGCCGAGCAGGTCCTTGAACGTCGACTTGTCCTCGCGGTGCATGGCCAGCTCGATCTCGGCGGCGCGCGCGTCCACGTCCACCGAGGTGCCCTCGACCTCGGCGAGCACCTTCTTGGCCTCGTCCTGGCGGCCGACGGAGAGCAGGAAGCGCGGCGACTCGGGGATCACGAAGGACAGCAGGCCGTAGAGGACGGCCGGGACGACCATGACGCCGAGCATCCACTGCCAGGCCTCGAGGCCGGCCAGCTTGCCGCGCTGGTCGCCGTCCGCCATGTTCAGGATGCCCCAGTTGACGAGCTGGGAGACGGCGATGCCGACGACGATGGCGGCCTGCTGGAACGAGGCCAGGCGGCCGCGGTAGGCGGGCGGCGCGACCTCGGCGATGTAGGCCGGGCCGATCACGGAGGCCATGCCGATGCCGATGCCGCCGATGAAGCGCCACACGGTGAGGTCCCACGCGGCGAACGGCAGCGCGGAGCCGATGGCGCTGGCCGCGAAGAGCACCGAGGCGATCTGCATACAGCGGATGCGGCCGATGCGGTCGGCGATGCGACCCGCGACGGCGGCACCGACGGCACAGCCGAGCAGGGCGGTGGCGATGATCCAGCCCAGCATGTCCGCGTTGACGTCGAACCGGTCCTGGATCGCGACGGTCGCGCCGTTGATCACGGAACTGTCGTAGCCGAAGAGGAATCCGCCCATCGCGGCTGCCGCCGTGATGAAGATGACATGGCCCAGATGGTCCGGGTGGGCGTCCCTGGCCCCTGACTGCGGCGGCTGCGCTGTGCTGGTCACGTGTACTCCTCGGGCCACCGGCTGCGTTGCCGGGGGTGGGGGTGAGAGCCCTTCAAGTGGCGCACAACTTCACGCCGCCCACCACCTGAAGGTAAAAGCAACGTTGCAGAGACTATTCCTTCAAGTTGCGAAGTCAATAGTTCGTTAACAGTGAATCTGAGTCACAGAAGACGACACCCCGTGTTCAAGTTCTGAACACGGGGTGGGCCGGTGGAGTGAACCGGGCGGCGGCTAGCGGAGTCGCTGGCTGATCACCTTGGAGACGCCGTCGCCCTGCATGGACACGCCGTACAGCGCGTCCGCGACCTCCATCGTCCGCTTCTGGTGCGTGATCACGATGAGCTGCGAGGCCTCCTGCAGCTCCTGCATGATCCGGATGAGCCGCTGCAGGTTGGTGTCGTCCAGGGCCGCCTCGACCTCGTCCATCACGTAGAACGGGCTGGGCCGCGCCTTGAAGATCGACACGAGCAGCGCCACGGCGGTCAGGGACCGCTCGCCGCCGGAGAGCAGCGAGAGCCGCTTGACCTTCTTGCCGGGCGGCCGGGCCTCGACGTCGACACCGGTGGTGAGCATGTTGTCGGGATCGGTCAGGATCAGCCGTCCCTCGCCGCCCGGGAAGAGCCTGCTGAAGACCCCCTCGAACTCCCGCGCGGTGTCCCGGTATGCCTCGGTGAAGACCTGCTCGACGCGCTCGTCGACCTCCTTCACCACCTGGAGGAGGTCGGCGCGGGTCTTCTTGAGGTCCTCCAGCTGCTCACTGAGGAACTTGTGGCGTTCCTCCAGGGCCGCGAACTCCTCAAGGGCCAGCGGGTTGACCTTTCCGAGCTGCTGGTACGCCCGTTCGGCTGACCTGAGGCGCTTCTCCTGCTCGGCACGGACGTAGCGCACCGGCTTGTTGCGCGGGTGCTCCGGGTCCTCGGGCAGCTCCTCGCCCTCGGCGGCGGGCGAGGGCGGCACGAGCTGGTCGGGCCCGTACTCGGAGACGAGCCCCGCGGGTTCCACACCCAGCTCCTCCAGCGCCTTGGTCTCCAGCTGCTCGATCCGCAGCCGCTTCTCCGCGCCGAGCACCTCGCCCCGGTGCACCGAGTCCGTCAGCTTGTCCAGCTCGTCCTTCAGCTCGCGCCCCTGATTCCGCTCGGCGACAAGGTCCCGCTCCCGCACCTCCTTGGCGCGCTCGGCGGCGGCCCGCTCCTGCTCCGCGCGGACCAGGGAGACCTCGACGTGGGCGAGCAGCTGGCGGGCACCGGAGGCGACGGCCCCGGCGACGGCGGCCTCGTGGCGCAGCCGCGCCCTGCGCTGCTCGGCACGCGCGCGTGCCTCGCGTTCGGCGCGGGCGGCGCGGTCGAGGCCGTCGGCACGCCCGGCGAGGCCCTTGACCCGCTCCTCGTGCGTGCGCACCTGGAGCCGGGCCTCCATCTCCGTCTGGCGGGCGTTGGCACCATCGGCGGCGAGCCGGTCGCGCACGGCGGTGTCGGGCTCCTCGTCGGCCGGCGCCTCCTCGGCGACGGCGAGCCGCTCGGCCAGCTCCTCGACCTCGGCCGTGGCCCGCTCCAGGGCCTCCTGGGCCTTGGTGGCCGCGGCGGCCGACCGCTCCGCCTCACCGGCGGCACCGCGCGCCTGTCCGGCGAGGGACCCGAGCCGCTGCGCGACGGCCGACTTCTCCCGGTCGGCGGCGCGCCGCCGCTCCCCCAACTCCTCGACGAGCGCGGCGCACTTGGCGCGCCGCTCCCCGGCCCCCTGCTGCGCCCCGGCCAACTCCTCGCACCGCACGTCCAGTTCGGCGAGCTCGGCCGCGGCCTCGTCGACGGACGCCTGCACCTCGAGGAGGCTCGGCGCACCCGCGGACCCGCCCTGCGCGAAGTGCGCCCCGAGCACATCCCCCTCGGCGGTGACCGCCGTCAGCTCCGGGTGCGCGTACACCAGGTCCTCGGCGTCCTCCAGCGTCCCGACCACGACGACATCACGCAGCAGCCACCGCACGGCCGGCATCAACTCCGCGGGTCCGCGCACGAGTTCGGCGGCACGCGGGGGTCCGCCGGGCGACGACTGCGGTGGTACGTCGCCGGGGGCACCGTCCGTCCGACCGGCACCGAAGGACCCGCGCGCGGCGCGTGCACCGGGGGTACCGTCCACGGCCTCCGACGAGGCGCCGACAGCCGAACCGCCGAAGACAGAGCCCGCCGCCCCGTCGGCCGTCCCGCCACCGGGCCCCTCGCCTCCCGCACGCGCGGCCGCGCCCCCTGCCGCGGCATCCCCACCCCCGTCAGGCGCCCCCGCCAGCAACAGCGCCGCCCGCCCCGCGTCCTGCTTGCGCAGCAGGCGGATCGCTTCTGCAGCCGATGCGGGCGTCGACACGGCGATGGCGTCCGCCGCCGCGCCGAAGGCCGCCGCCACCGGCACCTCGAAGCCCGGTGCCACGCTCAGGAGTTCGGCGGCGGGGCCGAGGAGCCCGGTGAGGCGGTCCTGGGCGGCGAGCAGCGCGCCCGAGCCGTCCTTGCGGCGCAGGCCGAGGGCGAGGGCGTCGTGCCGGGCGGCGACGGCGGCCCGCTTCCGCTCGGCCGCGGTGACCGCCTCGCGGGCCGCGGTCGCCTGGGCCTCGGCGTCGGCGAGGGCGCGGCGGGCCTCCTCGTGCCGCTCCCCCAGCTCGACGTCGCCCGCGTCCAGGCCGTCGACCTCGGCCTTGAGCTGTTCGTACTCCTCCTGCGCGGCGACCGCCCGCTCCCGTGCCTCGTCGCGGGCGAGCGCGAGCCGGTCGATCTCGGCCTGCGCGGACGCCGCCCGCGACCGGGCCGCGTTGACCTGGCCGCCGAGCCGCGCGAGCCCTTCGCGCCGGTCGGCGATGGCCCGCGCCACGTCCTTCAGGCGCCGCTCCTCGGCGGCCAGTTCGCGCTCCAGGCCGGCGCGGTGGGTGACGGTGTCGTCGAGGGCGTACTGCGCGGCCTCGAGGGCGGCTTCGAGCTCCGCCTCCTGTTCGCGGATGCGGGCGGCCTCGCGCTCCATGTCCTCGGGCTCGCGTCCGCGCCGCTCCTCGGCGGGCGCCGAGCGCGCGCTGGTGATCCGGGCGTCGGCGAGCGAGATCGTGCCGCGCACCCGCTCGGCCAGCTGCGACAGTTCGTACCAGGTCTGCTGGGCCCGCCGCAGCCGCGGGCTGAGCCGCCGCACCTCGTCCTCCAGGACCGCCTCGCGCTGGAGCGCGGTCTTCAGCTCGGCCTCGGCGGCGTCCTTGCGGGCCTTCAGCGCGGCCTCGTCGGCGACCTCCGCGTTCAGGGCCTGTCGCATGCCCACCAGGTCGTCGGCGAGCAGCCGCAGCCGGGCGTCGCGCAGGTCGGCCTGGATGACGGCGGCGCGCCGTGCGACGGCGGCCTGCCGCCCCAGGGGCTTGAGCTGGCGCCGCAGTTCGTCGGTGAGGTCCTGTACGCGCGCGAGGTTGGCCTGCATCGCGTCCAGCTTCCGCAGCGCCTTCTCCTTGCGCTTGCGGTGCTTGAGGACGCCGGCGGCCTCCTCGATGAAGGCGCGGCGGCCCATGGGGTCGGCGTGCAGGACGGAGTCGAGCTGGCCCTGGCCGACGATGACGTGCATCTCGCGGCCGATGCCGGAGTCGGAGAGCAGTTCCTGGATGTCGAGCAGACGGCAGGTGTCGCCGTTGATCTGGTACTCGCTGCCGCCGTTGCGGAACATGATCCGCGTGATGGTGACCTCGGCGTACTCGATCGGCAGGGCGCCGTCGGAGTTGTCGATGGTGAGGGACACCTCGGCGCGGCCGAGTGGCGGCCTGCCGGTGGTCCCGGCGAAGATGACGTCCTCCATCTTGCCGCCGCGCAGCGATTTGGCGCCCTGTTCGCCCATGACCCAGCTCAGCGCGTCCACAACGTTGGACTTGCCGGATCCGTTCGGTCCGACGACGCAGGTGATGCCCGGTTCGAATTTCAGCGTCGTCGCCGACGCGAAGGACTTGAAACCGCGCAGTGTCATGGCCTTGAGGTGCACGCCGCGTGACTCTACCTTTCTCGATGAGTTCACCGAGGAACGTGCGAGCAGTTTCACGGCGGAAGGTGCAGGGCACATCAGGTGTAAGGCCCCACGGGGGCATGGCGACGGGCAAGGCCCGGGCAGCGGGAGCAGGCAAAGAGCCGGAGCAGGCAAAGAGCCCGGGGGCGGGAGCGACAAAGAAAGAAGGGACGCCGAAGCGTCCCTTGCAGATCTCTCGGATCTATCGCGGATCTCCTGGATCTATTCGATCAGGCAGATCTCTCTTGTTCAGCGGCTTATGACGGGCGACCTGACCACGCGTGGCAGGAAAGTCCGTTGCCGTGGGCTCGAGGTGGCGTGGGTCAGGTGAGCGCAGGCTCCGCCTGGGGTACGTCGAGACTCTCGAGGAGCGCGTCGTGAGAAGCGGCAGCCGCCAGCGTGTCGTTCTCCGCCTGGATCCTGACGAGCTCGGATTCCAGGTCCTGGACGCGCTGCTGGAGCCGTCGCATCTCGGCGAGGAGTCGCGGGTCGCTGCCGCCGACGTAACCGAGAAGCGCCTTTGCCATGATGAGTGGTCCTCCACACTGAGTGACCGACCGAATCGGTGTGGGTCGTGAGGGAATCGCACCCGCGGTGCCTGGCACTCTTCTGTTCTTGCTGCCGTTCTCACATGCCAAACAGCTAAGGTGCGCGGGGCTTCCAGAGTCTCACCAAAAAGTTTGACGGTCAACACGATCACGCCCCGTATTGACGGGCAACCCGGGGGCGCGCGGCCGTGGAACTACGGCGCTGCCTCTGCGGCGGGGCCCTGGGGGCGTCGAGATCATCCTTACCCGCGGAGCCTGCCACGGCAAGCCCTTCTTGGCAATCACCAGGTCTTTCCTGCCTCAGGCAGGTGCCCCGGCCACACCCGCCGGAGCCCCGTCGGCCGGACCCGCGTCAGCGAATGGCGAACGACTCGTAGCCGCCCCGGGGCGTGTCCCAGATCTCAGTCACACCGTCGACGCGGCCGGGAGTGTCGCCCGCGCGCAGCCAGTCGAGGAGCCGTTGGCAACGCTCGCGTGAACCCTCGGCGACCACTTGCACGCGGCCGTCGTCGAGATTGAGAGCAAAGCCACTCACGGCTCCGATCTCCAGCGCCTTGGCCCGCGTGAACCAGCGGAAACCCACTCCCTGTACACGGCCGCGCACCCAGGCGGTGAGCCGGACTTCTTCGTTCATAAGGTGCACGCTAACCGGCCAATTGCTCAGTGAGCACTTCGCCCCCTTGCGCCATCGCGTACAGTCGCGACTCGACGAGCCTCACCCGTATGGGTGAGTCACGTCGACGGTCAGAACGACGCCCGGGGCAAGCGCCGGGAGTCAGGACGAAAGGCCAGGAGATGGGACGCCACCGACGCTCCGCCGCCGGCCGCGCCGCCACCGGCCGCGCCGATCATTCCCCCTATTCCGATCACCCCGAACTTCCCGATCATTCCGATCGATCCGCCGGCCTCACGGGTTCCGCGGACGCTTCGGGTGCCGCCGGTTCCGGCTCTTATGAGAACCCTTCCGGCGCGTACGGCTTTTACCGGGGGCGCGCGGAATACGGGGGATACGCGGGATCCGGGGGATTCGACGCGTCCTCCTCCGACGCCTATCTCTTCGGCGCCTCGACCGCCGCCGAGACAGCCGCGAGCGCCCTTCCCGGCGGGGAGGGTCGCGGGCGCGGGACGTCGCACCGGCGCAGGCGTCGCGCCTCCACGCCCGTGCGCACCGGACTGCTCGGCGTCTCCGCCGCCGTCGCGATGGGCGCCGTCGCGGTGGCGTCCGGTCTGGTGCCCGGCGGCGACACCTACTCGCTGGGCGGTGGCGACACCCCCGGCGCGGTCCGGACCACCGGTTCCCCCTCCGGACTCGACCCCCAGGGCGGTGCCGACGGCGCCGCCGAGGGCGGCCGGACCACCCCGGGCCCCGGCTCCGACACCTCGGCCCCGACCCCGTCGGAGTCGAGCGCCGAGCCGTCGAAGAAGCCGTCAGGGAAGCCATCGGCCACCCCGTCCAAGCCGCGGGACGACACCGGCGACAAGGGCGACGGGAGAGACAAGGCCGAGAAGGACAAGGGGACCGACAAGGACCGCAAGGACCCCGGCAAGGGTTCCGGCGCGGGCACCCAGGACCCGACCCCGTCCCCGAGCCGTACGACGCCGGAGAAGCCGAAGGGCCCGCCCGCGCCCGCGAAGCCGTCGGCCGACGAGACCGCGGCCGAGGCCGAGGTGCTCGCCCTGGTCAACCAGGAGCGGGCCAACGTGGGCTGCCGCCCGGTGACCGCCGACTCCGGCCTCGCCACGCTGGCCGGGAACTTCAGCGCCGACATGGCCGAACGGGGCTTCTTCGCGCACACCGACCCGGACGGCGCGACCCCGTGGGACCGCGCCGAGAAGGCCGGCATCCAGGACCTGGGCGGCGAGAACATCGCCCGCGGCCAGGCCAACGCCCAGTCCGTCATGGACGCCTGGATGAACAGCCCCGGCCACCGGGCCAACATCCTCAACTGCGACTACAAGACCCTGGGCGTCGGCGCGCACTTCGGTCCGGGCGGGCCGTGGTGGACGCAGGACTTCGGCTTCTGAGCAGACGGCTCGGGCCCCGAGCGCACGGCTCGGCCCCTGAGAGCGCACGGCTCGGCCTCTGAGCACACAGCTCGGTCCATGAGCCCGCGGTCCTGCTGCCGGGCCACAGCTCCGCCGGGGCCCTGGCCCCCTCGACGCCCCGCCGACCTCGGCGCTCCCGGCGTCAGGCCGCCACGGCCGCGCGGCCCGCGGCGACGACGCGCGCGGTCTCGGTGACCCGGCGGCCGAGGTGCTCGGCCGTGGCGATGTCCGCCTTGTGGACGGCCTCCGGGCCCTCGTCGGAGTTGGTCTGGGCGGCGGCGCCGGCGAAGAAGCCGAGGCGGTTGAGGTCGTTCTCGGAGCCCTCGGTGGAGTTCCAGCCGGGGAGCAGGCCGAGGTTCACCCAGTGCATGCCCTGCTGGGCGGCGAGCGTCTGGAAGTACTGCAGGGTGTGCAGCTTGTCGCCGCTCTTGGACGCGGAGTTGGTGAAGCCCGCGGCGAGCTTGTCCTGCCAGGCGCGGGTGAACCAGCGCTTCGACGAGGCCTCCGCGAAGACGTGGAAGGCGCCCGACGCGGTGCCCATGTAGGTGGGCGAGCCGAAGACGATGGCGTCCGCCGCGTCCAGGAGCTCCCACTGGGCCTCGGTGATCTCGTCGACCTTGATCAGCTGCGTGGTGGCACCGGCGTCCTCGGCACCGGCGCGGACGGCCTCCGCGACGACGGCGGTGTGGCCGAATCCGGAGTGGTAGGCGATGGCGACAACGGGGCTGGACATGACGGAGTACTCCTCGATGGGGACGGGGTGGGGAGACGGCGGCACCGGGCACAAGGCCGACCGGCCGACAAACGAAAGGAAAGCACTAACTTCTAGTTAGCGCAACCCATCAGTGAGCGCTGCGGGAGAGTACGCTGTGGGTATGGACTCCCTCGCACGCCCCGAGAGCGCCGCCGACGCCGACGCGGGCCTTGCCTACAACGTGTTCGCCCGCGCCTGCCCGTCGCGGACCACGCTGGAGCACGTCACGGGTCGCTGGGGCGCGCTCACGCTGGGCGCGCTGCACGACGGGACGTTCCGGTTCAACGAGCTGCGCCGCCGCGTCGACGGCGTGAGCGAGAAGATGCTGTCGCAGACGCTGCACGCGCTGGAGCGCGACGGCCTGGTGCACCGTGACGCGCAGCCGACGAACCCGCCGCGCGTGGACTACCGCCTCACCCCGCTGGGCGAGCAGATCGCCGAGCGCCTGCTGACCCTGATCCGCTTCGTGGAGGGCAACCAGGACGACGTGCTGGCGGCCCAGCGGCGCTACGACAGCCAGACCGGGCGCTGAGTCGTTACGAAAGCCTCGGCGGGCGCTGGCAGCGCGGGCAGAAGTAGCTGGACCTGTTCATCCAGGGCCGCCGCCGCACGGGCGTCCCGCAGCGTCGGCAGGGCTCGTCCTCGCGGCCGTACGCGTCCAGGGAGCGGTCGAAGTAGCCCGACTCGCCGTTCACGTTGACGTAGAGGCTGTCGAAGCTGGTGCCGCCGACGGCGAGGGCCTCGTTCATCACGTCCCGTACGTGGCCGAGGAGTTCGGCGGTGCGGGGCCGGGTGAAGGTGGCCGTCGGGCGTTCGTAGTGCAGCCGGGTGCGCCAGAGCGCCTCGTCGGCGTAGATGTTGCCGACGCCGCTGATCAGGGACTGGTTGAGCAGCGCGCGCTTGATGGTGCTGCGGCTGCGGCGCAGGCCCTGGTGGAAGGCCTCGTCGTCGAAGAGCGGGTCGAGCGGGTCACGGGCGATGTGCGCGATGACGTCGGGCAGGCCGTCCGGGGTGTTCTCGTGCAGGGAGAGCCCGCCGAAGGTCCGCTGGTCGACGAAGCGCAGCTCGGTGCCGGCCGCCTCCGGTGCGGCGCCGCCGATCTCGTCCGTGAAGCGCATCCGGATCCGCAAGTGCTTCTCGTCCGGGGCCTGTTCGGTCTTGACCAGGAGCTGGCCGCTCATGCCCAGGTGCGCGAGGACGGAGCTGCCGCTGTCCGCGAGCGGCAGCCACAGGTACTTGCCGCGCCGCATGGGGGCGCCGAAGCGGTGGCCCTTGAGGCCGAGTGCGAAGTCCTCGGCGCCCGCGAGGTGCCGCCGGACGGCGCGCGGGTGCAGGACCTCCACGTCGGCGACGGTCCGCCCGGCGACCCAGCGCTCAAGACCGCGCCGTACGACCTCGACCTCGGGCAGTTCGGGCACGGGGGTCCTCCGGACGGGTGCGGGGTGGGGGTACCTCAAGGGCCGGACGGGCTGGGTTCAGCCCGTCCGGCCCCTGAGGACAGTTGCCGTACGGCTCAAGCGGATTCAGCTTCGCCGAACGGCGAATCCGGCGGCGTGGCATCGGCTTCCGCCGCCTTGGCCCGCTCGTCCGCCGCCGCGCGAATGGCGCGCCAGGCGGACTCCGCGGCCTGCTGCTCCGCTTCCTTTTTGCTGCGGCCGGTGCCGGTGCCGTACGAGACGCCTCCGACGCGGGCGGCAGCAGTAAAGGTCTTCTCGTGGTCCGGGCCGCTCTCCGAGACGAGGTACTCGGGCACGCCGAGGTTCTCCGTCGCGGTGAGCTCCTGGAGGCTGGTCTTCCAGTCCAGGCCCGCGCCGAGGTTCGAGGACTTCTCGATCAGCGGGTCGAAGAGCCGGTGCACCAGCTCGCTCGCCGCTTCCAGACCCCGGTCCAGATAGACCGCGCCGATCACCGCTTCCAGGGTGTCGGCGAGGATGGACGCCTTGTCCCGGCCCCCCGTGCCCTCTTCGCCCCGGCCGAGCCGGATGAAGGAGCCGAGTTCGAGCCCGCGGCCCACCTCCGCCAGCGCACGCGAGTTGACCACCGCGGCCCGCAGTTTGGCCAACTGGCCTTCGGGCAGGTCGGGGTGGGTGCGATACAGCGTGTCCGTGACCACCAGGCCGAGCACGGAGTCCCCGAGGAACTCCAGGCGCTCGTTGGTGGGCAGACCGCCGTTCTCGTACGCGTACGAACGGTGGGTGAGCGCACGCACCAGAAGGGCGGACTCGAGCTGATACCCGAGCCGCCCTTCCAGAAGCGTGTGGGACGAGGCTGCGTTGTTGCTGTCTGCCTGCATCTTGGCGTCATCCGCCTTCTTTGGGCTAGACACAGCGCCTCTCACCAGCCGCTCAGACCTCGAGGACCTGGCGCTTGTTGTAGGTGCCACAAGCGGGGCACGCGATGTGCTGCAGCTTGGGCTCCTGGCAACGCTCACACGAAACCAGGGTGGGGACCGCAGCCTTCCACTGCGACCGGCGGTGGCGCGTGTTGCTGCGCGACATCTTCCGCTTCGGAACAGCCACGGCTACTTCTCCTGCTTCTCGTCGACGTGCGCCGTTCGAGGCGCGTCGCCGCTCATCTCGTCCTTCTCGCCGTCCTGGATGGTGCCAGCGAGTCCTTGCAAAGCCGCCCAACGGATGTCGACGGCGTCATGGTGGTGGTCCGGGTCGTCCGCGAGCCGCACTCCGCATTCGGAGCACAGTCCCTCACAGTCGTCCTGGCACACCGGCTGCATCGGCAGTGCGAGCACCACCGCGTCCCGCAGCACGGGCTCGAGGTCGAACATGCCGTCCTCGAGAAGAAGCCTGTCCTCGTCGTCCTCGGCGTCGTCGGCCGGTTCCGCGGTGCGGCCCCGGTCGTCGGCGTCAGGGTACGAGAACATCTCCTGGAAGTCCGCTTCGAGCGCGAGCTCGACCGGCTCCAGACACCTTACGCACTCCCCCTTGGCCGATGCACGGGCGGTGCCTGTGACAAGCACCCCTTCCATGACCGACTCCAGGCGGATGTCCAGCTCGACCGGGGCGCCGTCCGGCACTCCGATGACCCCTTCGACGCCGAACGGAGCCGGCGAACCGGGGGCGTCGATGGTGCGGGTCACCCTCTGCATGGCACCCGGACGCCGACCCAGCTCGTGTGTGTCGAACACAAGCGGGTTTCGGTGGTCGAGGCGCGTGCTCAGGGCTTTTCCTGCTTTCGAATCCTGGGAGTGTGGCAAGGAGGCCACCGCGCCGAGGCCGCGAGAACGCGGTGTGAGCGGGCAGCTCGGACCGCGGACATACACGCGACCGAAGAGCAAGGATACTGGACCTTTCGCTCTCGGCCCAATCGGCCGGTGCCCGGCCCCGGTGCCCGCGCCCGGTCCCGCCTAGCGCCCCTGCTCGTACTGGCGCAGCTGCTCCGCGCTGATCATGGTGGTGTCGAAGAGGCTGGTCTCGTCGAGCACGGCGGGCGCGGGGCTCTGCTGGCCGTAGCCCTGCGGCTGCGGGGCCTGCTGCTGGTTCGGGTCGTAGCCCTGCCGCTGGTACGCGTAGGGGTCCTGCTGGTACGCGTACGGATCCTGCTGGCCGTACCCCTGCTGGTACGCGTACGGATCCTGTCCCCCGTACGGCGCCTGGCCTCCGTACTGGTCCCCGCCCTGGGCGTAGGGGTCCTGGGCGGCCTGCGCGTACTGGTCCTGGGCGGGCTGTCCGTACGGGTCCTGCTGGTACGCGTACGGGTCCGGCTCGTGCTGGGGCGGCGCGGGGGCGTACGGCTGCTGTGCCGGGATCGGCGGGGTGACGGGCGGGGCCTGCGGGGCGGACTGGCGCGCGGGGCGGTCGGGGGTCTCGGCCAGGTCCGCCAGATAGTCCGCGTCGGAGCTGTGCTTCTTGGCCGTGGCCTCGCCCAGCTCGCTCAGCTCGTCGGCGGGGGCGCGGCCGTGCAGGGTCTGGCGGCCGCGGCCGACGGCCTCCAGGGTCTTGGCGAGGACCGCCTCGAAGGCGCCGAGCTTCACGTCCACGTACACGTCGGCGTTGCGGCGCAGGGTCTCCGGGTCGTGGCTGCGCTCGGGGGCGTCCTCGTCCTCGTAGCCCTGCTCGTCGACGCCGGGGCCGGTGCCGAGGAGCTTCTCGCGGCCGCGGCCGACGGAGCCGAGGGTCTTGGTGAGGACGACCTCGAAGTTGGCGAGCTTGCTGTCCACGTAGTCGTCCGCTTCCTGGCGGACCTCGGTGGCCTCCTGCCGGGCCTCGTCGAGGATGCGGTCGGCCTCCGCCCGGGAGCGGCGCGCGACCTCCGTGTCGGAGATCAGCGAACCTCGCTCGGCGTGCGCGCCCTCGATGATCCGCTCGGCCTCCTGGCGGGCCTGCTCGACCAGTTGCTCCCGGCCGCCGATCAGCTCCTGGGCCTGGGCGAGGGAGCCGGGCAGGGCCTGGCGCACCTCTTCGAGCAGCGCCAGGAGCTCGGCGCGGTTGACCACGCACGAGGCGGACATCGGCATGGACTTGGCGCTGCCGACCGTCTCGACGATCTGGTCGATCTTCTTCTGCACGTCCACCGCGGGCTCGCCACTCTCTACAGCTGGTTGGGAGACGGACGGGACGACTGTAGCCCCTGATCAGCCCTTGGCGAGGCGCTTGTTGAGGCCTTCGAGCACGACCGGGGGAACGAGGTGCGCGATGTCGCCACCCCAGGACGCGACCTCCTTGACCAGCGAGGAGGACAGGAAGCTGTAGGCGGGGTTGGTGGGCACGAACAGGGTCTCGACGCCGGTGAGGCCGTTGTTCATCTGGGCCATCTGGAGTTCGTAGTCGAAGTCGCTGACCGCGCGCAGGCCCTTGACGATGGCCGGAATGTCGCGTTCCTTGCAGAAGTCGACCAACAGGCCCTGGAACGACTCGACTTCCACGTTGCCGAACTCGGCGGTGACCTGGCGGATCAGCTCGATCCGCTCGTCGATCTCGAACAGGCCCTTCTTGGACTTGTTGATCATCACCGCGACGTGCACGACGTCATACAGCTTGGAGGCGCGGGCGATGATGTCGAGGTGTCCATTGGTGATGGGGTCGAACGACCCCGGACAGACGGCGCGGCGCAACGGAAGTCCCTCGCTCTCCGGTCGGGTCATGGCGCGATCTCTGGCTCTTGGTACGAAGAGGCGGCGCGACCGTACCAAAACGTTCCCTCGCCGTAGCGACGGGACCTCAGTGCCTCGAAGCCGTCCGGCCAGCCGAATTCTCCGCCCCTCGTACTGCGTTCAACGGTGACGAGCGCGTCGTCCGTGAGCCAGCCTCCCGAGCGGAGTGTGAGCAGGATCTCCCGAAGATCGTCGTCTCCGACGGCGTAAGGGGGGTCGAGAAACACCAGGTCATAGGGGGTGGCAGGGGTTGACTCACGGATGACCTGGGCGGCCTTGCCCGCCCTGGCCTCGGCTCCCGGCAGGCCCAGCGCCTTGATGTTCTCGCGGATGGTGCGCGCGGCGCGGGCGTCGGCCTCGACGAGCAGCGCGTGCGCGGCACCGCGGGACAGGGCCTCCAGGCCGACGGCGCCGGAGCCCGCGTACAGGTCGAGGACGCGGGCGCCGTCGAGGGTGCCCTGGAAGGCCTGCCAGGTGGAGAACAGGCCCTCGCGGGCGCGGTCCGATGTGGGCCGGGTGCCGTTCCCCGGCGGGACGGCGAGGCGGCGTCCGCCGGCCACGCCGGCGATCACGCGGGTCATTGGGTCTCTGCGTCCTTCGGCTGGGAGTGGGGGCTTGTCCTTGGGGTGGGGCCTGCCCTCACGATATGCCGTGCGGGCGCGTCAGCCCTTGTCAGGCCTTGTCAGCCCTTGTCCAAGTACTGCTCGCGTTCCGCGTCCAGGAGCGCGTCCAGGGCGGTGCGCAGCTCGGGCAGGTGCTCCAGGTCGGGGTCGCGGGAGACCACGGCGGTCGCCTCCTCGCGGGCCGCGGCGATGATCTCCTCGTCGTCGATGACGGCGAGCATGCGCAGCGAGGAGCGGACGCCGGACTGGGCCTGGCCGAGCACATCGCCCTCGCGGCGCTGCTCCAGGTCGACGCGGGAGAGCTCGAAGCCGTCGAGGGTGGCCGCCACGGCGTTGAGGCGGGCGCGGGCGGGGCTCGCCTCCGGCATGTCGGTGACCAGGAGGCACAGGCCGGGCGCGGAGCCTCGGCCGACGCGGCCGCGGAGCTGGTGCAGCTGCGAGACGCCGAAGCGGTCGGCGTCCATGATCACCATGGCGGTGGCGTTCGGGACGTTCACCCCGACCTCGATCACCGTCGTGGCGACCAGGACGTGGGTCTCGCCCGCGGCGAAGCGGCGCATCACGGCGTCCTTGTCGTCGGGCTGCATGCGACCGTGCAGGACCTCGACCCCGAGGCCGCGCAGGGGGCCGTGGGCCAGTTCCTCGGCGACGTCGAGAACGGCGAGCGGGGGGCGCTTCTCGGCGTCGTCCGCCGGGGACTCCTTGGACTCCTTCTTGGCCGTCTTGCCCTGCTTGTTGCCCTGCTTGCCCTTCTTGGGCTCGTCCGGGCCCTCATCGTCCAGGTCGCCGATGCGGGGACAGACCACGTACGCCTGGTGGCCGTTCTCCACTTCCTCGCGCACGCGCTCCCACGCGCGGGCGAGGAAGTGTGGCTTGTCCTGGGACGGGACGACGTGGGTGGAGATCGGTGAGCGGCCCGCGGGCAGCTGGTCCAGGACGGAGGTCTCCAGGTCGCCGAAGACCGTCATCGCGACCGTGCGCGGAATGGGGGTCGCCGTCATGACCAGGAGGTGGGGCGGCTGCTTGCCCTTGCCGCGCAGGGCGTCGCGCTGCTCGACACCGAAGCGGTGCTGCTCGTCGACCACGACCAGGCCGAGGTCGTGGAACTGCACCTTGTCCTCGATCAGGGCGTGCGTCCCGATGACGACGCCCGCCTCGCCCGTGGCCAGGTCGAGCAGGGCCTGACGGCGGGCGGCCATGCCCATGGAGCCGGTCAGCAGCGTGACCTTCGTGGCGTGCTCCGATCCCCCGAGCATGCCGCCTTCCGCCAGCTCGCCCATCATCTCGGTGATCGAGCGGTGGTGCTGCTGGGCCAGGACCTCGGTGGGCGCGAGCATCGCGGCCTGACCGCCCGAGTCGACGACGGCGAGCATGGCGCGCAGGGCCACCATGGTGTTGTGCGTGACGGTGAAGTGATCCGTGATGTAGGCGTGACTCGAGTGGGCGACGCTGATGCATTGGACCGGCTTTCGCCCCACATATTCAACCGACCGGATCCCACGCCGGAACGTCTTGTACTTCGGACGGGGCCGCATGCGGGCCGCCTTCCGCGTGAGCCGGAAGGGGCCGTATTCGTCGGGCATGGCGATCGACACGTTGAAGGCGGTCTTCTTCGTCAGCACTCGAGCTCGGCCACCCAGCGATCGGACCAGCCAGGCCACATCATCGGCCAGCCGTCGGGACACCGAACAGAACGAAACACTCAGACCTTGAGCGTCCACGGTCCCGTCCGTGTCCATGAGCCCTTGCAGTACCGCGAGGCGGTTCTTGATCGACGTGTCCTTGAAAGCAGGCGGAAGGAACTTGTCGTGCGACGACATCCCCCAGAGCCCCAGCCCGCGCAGCGCGCTGATCACCGGATTTCTCCGTGCACCGCCCTTCGGAACCGCCATCTGGATCGTGTAGTCGCAACGGGAGCCGGACACCGGAACGAGTTCACAGTCCGGGGCCACAGCGGAGCGCGCAGCCGCCAGGATCTCTTCGTCGATCGTCGACAGGCGAAGGTTGTGACGGAATGAGCCATCCCCCAGCAGAAGCCCGAAGAAGTAGGGGTCGAGGGGCAGCGAAGTGCCGTCGCTCAAATCAACCGGTGTGGCTGACGGGATGTACCACTTCGGCGAGCCGTTGGCCTTGTGGATGTCCCCTCTGATCTCACGGGTGGTCAGCACCTTCGGTGCCTGCCCTCGATCCCAGGCACTGCTGGTTCCGACGATCCACAGATGCTCGTCGTCGCATTCCACGACGGAGTCGTCCGAAAGGGTAATGCGCCATACGTCCCGCTCGCCCTGCGGGAAGACACCGTCCACAAGAGCGATTTCGCCCGTGGGAACCACTACCTGGTCCCTCAGGCGAATGTCGCCCATACGCTTGTAGCCCTCAGGGGTCAGCACCGAAGAGTCGAGGGGCTGCGCCTTGCCCGATCCGACTTCCCCCTGGAGGAGGCGGTGCATCGGGTGCTCGGTGGCGAGGTCGTCGAAGATCTCCTTGGAGACCGTGCGCTGGCCGTCGGTGAGGGTGAAGGGCAGCTTCGCGTCGAAGGCGTCGAGGAGGCCGTCCTGGCTCGGTCTGCGGGCCACCGCGGGGAGCTGGGCGTCCGCGAACCGGCGCCGGGCCAGGGCGACCTGGAGCACGAACGCCTCGTCCCACTTCAGCCGGTCCCTGGCGGTGGCGATGTCCGCCTTCGCGTGCGGCCGGTGGATCTTCAGGAGGGCTTCGGGGAGCGGGATCAGGCCCCGGCCCTCACGCAGGGCGGGCGGCAGCGGGTCCAGGGCCTCCTGGGCGCTGGGCAGGACCGCGTCGACGGACTTGGCGATCTTCCAGGACTCCAGCTTGGCGGTGGCCGGGTAGATCGGAATGAGCGCCCCGGCCCAGGAGTCCACCGCGTCCGCGGCCGAGTCGCCGTCGCCCCGCAGCAGTTCGTACGCCGGGTGGGCCAGCTGCATCTTGCGGTTGAACACGGACACCTTGCCCGCGAACATCGCGCGCGTGCCCGGCAGCAGGTCCTTGTGCGGCTTGTGGATGCCTCGGCCGAAGAAGACCAGCTGGAGCTGGCCGCTGCCGTCCGTGATGGTCACCTCCAGGCGCTGGCCGCTGCCGCCGTTGAACCGCAGCACGCGGGCGGTCGCCACCTGGGCGACGACCGTGACGTGCTCGTCCAGCGGGAGGTCGGAGAGGCGGGTCAGCTCGCCCCGCTCCGCGTACCTCCGTGGGTAGTGGTGCAGGAGGTCGCCGACCGTGTGCAGGCCGAGGTGCTCGGCCATCACCTTCGCGGTGGCCTGGCCGAGCGCGTTCTTCAATGGTTCCTGGAGCGCGTGCACGAGATCCATTGCACACCACGGGACTGACAATTGGGGGCAGGGGGCGGGTGAAGGGGGCCGGGGCCCTGTGGGGCTTTCCCCAGTCCCGCCCCTTCCCGGACCCGGGGGCTGCGCCCCCGGGCCCCCGCTCATCGGCGCCTCGCGCCTCGTCCTCAAACGCCGGACGGGCTGAATACTCGCCGGGCGGGCCTGAGGGTGCCGGGCTGTTGGTCAACCTCGGAGAAAAGGCGGGTGGGTGGGAGAGAGCCCGTCCGGCGTTTGAGGACGAGCGCGCAGCGCGATCGGGGGCGCCACCGGCCTTGGGGTCACTCCACGCCGATGAGGAGCAGGGGCGCCTGGGGCCCGCCCCGGTACAACACCGTGTCTACGGCCAGGTGGCCGTCGCGTACGTGCTTCTCCAGGTACTCGGCGACCGCGTCGGACACCGCGTCCCCGAGAACGAGCGTCACCATCTCACCGCCCGCCGCCAGCATCCGGTCGAGCACGGCCGCCGCGGTGCGCGCGACCTCCGGGCCGATCACCGCCACGTCGCCGTCGATGAGGCCGAGCACGTCCCCGGCCTGGCAGATGCCCGCCGTCGTCCAGGACTGCCGCTCGGCGACGGCCAGTTCGGCGTACCGGGTCGCCCCGGCCGCCGAGGTCATCGCGACGACGTCCTCGTCGAACCGGCGGTCCGGCTCGTGCACGGCGAGCGCCGCGATGCCCTGGACGGCCGAGCGGGTGGGGATGAGGGCGACGCGTACGCCTTCGGAGCGGGCCTGTTCGGCGGCCGCCGCCGCGGTGTGGCGCAGCCCGGCATCGTTGGGCAGCACCACCACCTCGCGCGCGTGGGCGCGCCGGATCGCCTCCACGAGTTCCCCGCTGGCGGGCGGCTCCCCCGCGCGCGCGGGCACCGTGGTCGCCCCGGCCTCGGCGTACAGGGCGGCGAGGCCGTCCCCCGGTACGACGGCGACGATGCCGCGCTGCACGCGCTCCCTGGGCGGCTGCGTCCGTACGGTGTGGGCGTCACCGACGCCGAAGTGCGTGATCCGGATGCGGTACGGGCGGCCCGCCTCCACGCCCGCCTCGACAGCCGCGCCCGCGTCGTCCACGTGGACGTGGACGTTCCACAGGCCGTCGCCTCCGACGACCACGAGCGAGTCCCCGAGCCCGTCGAGCCGGACCCGCAACCGGTCCACGGCGGCGTCATCGGCCTCCAGGAGATAGATCACCTCGAAGGCGGGTCCCTGGCCTTCGGTGGTGAGATCGGCGCGACCGGCGGCCGGGAGGGAGTGGCCGGCGGCGGGAACGGAGCGGTCGGCGGCGGGAGCCGCGCACCCGGTGGCCGGAGGCCCGCACTCGGCGGCGGGGGCAGCCCTCTCGGCCGGTGCGGGGGCGGGGCTTCCGGGGGCGTCCGCTGGGCGTCCGGGTGGGTCTACGGCTCCTGCGGGTGGGGTGGCGGGCAGTCCGGCGGCATCCGCGGTGCCTCCGGGTGTGGCGCCGTGCCCTCCGGCCGCGCCGACGGCGCTCCCGGGCGGATGGGCGGACCCACGGGGCGAGCCAGCCGCACCACCGGCTCCGCCGACAGCACCTCCGTGTGAGCCCGGGGCACCTCCAGACAGGCCGGCACCCCCACGAGACGCCCCCACCACACCTCCGCCCCCGCCGACAGCGCCCCCACATGAGCCCGCGGCACCTCCCGGCAGGTCAGTGGTCCCATGAGGCCGTTCAGCCGCACCGCCGACTCCGCCAGCAGCACCTCCACGCGAGCCAGCGGCCCCTCCGGGCAGCCCGCCGACCCCACGAGACGACTCGGTCCCGCCGCCAGGCCCGCCAGCCGTCACTCCCGCCGAGGCCGCGGCACCTCCACGCGGGTCGGCGGACCCCCTGGAGCCCTCCGCGCCACCCCGCACGCCGCCCCCGCCGGCCTCCGGCCCCAGACCGGACACCAGCGCGCTGCCGCCCGACCAAGGCCGCACCGTCTCCCCCGACAGCGCCCCCACCAGCGCCCCCAGGACCGCGACCAGGCCGCGTCCGCCGGCGTCCACGACTCCCGCCCGGCCGAGTACCGCCAGTTGTCCGGGCGTCGCGTCCAGCGCCGCGCAGGCGCCGTCGTAGGCCGCGCGGGCCACCACCGCGCAGTCGGCCGGTGAGCGCGCGGCCTGCGCCGCGGCCGCCGCTGCCGCCCCCGCGACCGTCAGGACCGTGCCCTCCACGGGGTGTGCCACCGCCTGGTACGCGGACCGGGCCGCGCGCTCCAGCGCGAGGGCGAGGCGCGTCGCGTCGGCGTGATGAGCGTCACGTCGACGCTCGTCGCCGCCTCGCCTGTCCCCGCCCCGGGCGCCACGAAGGTCACTTATGTCTCGGCTGTCACGTGCGTCATGCCTGTCGCGTGCGTCACTGCTCTCACGCCGACCATGCGCGATGCCGCCGGCTTCGCCGTCACCCGGCCGCTCCGGACCCCGTGCCGACTCCGCGAGGACCTGCGCCATCCCGCGCAGCAGCTGGGCCAGGATCGTCCCGGAGTTGCCCCGGGCCCCGATCAGCGCGCCGTGGGCCATCGCGCGGACCACCTCGGCGAGCTGGGGCCTGGCCGGTTCCAGGCCCGTGAAGACCGCGTCGACGGCCTGGGAGGCCGATTCCATCGTCAAGTAGAGGTTGGTCCCGGTGTCCGCGTCCGCGACCGGATAGACGTTGATCGCGTCGATCTCCTCGCGGGCCTGTCCCAGCGCGTCCAGAGCGAGCACGCTCCACGCGCGGACTGCGACAGCGTCGAGGTTCTGCGGCAACGGTCGCCTCCTAGGAGCGTCGCGGGACGCCTCCGTCGTGCGTCACGGGATGGTGGGACGCAGCGTAGACCTGGGCCGGAGGAGGTCCGGGGGGTGGGGCCGGGGGCGAGACATGGTAGTTTCGTTGTACCGAAGCAGTCGTTGTATGCTGCTCCGGTTGCCCGATACGCATCGGGCCATTCCTCCTGGCAACGCCACTACGATCATTGCACTGATCCCGGCATGCCGGGTTTAACCGTAAGTGCATCTGAAGTCTTTGGAGTGACCCGTGGCTGCCAACTGCGACGTCTGCGGCAAGGGGCCGGGCTTCGGCAACAACATCTCGCACTCGCACCGCCGTACGCCCCGTCGCTGGAACCCGAACATCCAGCGCGTGCGTGCCGTGGTCGGCGGGACGCCGAAGCGCCTCAACGCCTGCACCTCGTGCATCAAGGCCGGCAAGGTCTCGCGCTGACGCATCTGCGCGGCCACCTAGCCGGTTGCTGAAAGCCGGTCCCCCTTCGGGAGGACCGGCTTTTCGTATGCCCGCGTGCGGGCGGCCCCCCAGAGGGCCGTACGAGGCGGAGGTCCACCCCGGAAACGCACTCTACGGAGACTCGGTCCGAGACCCCGTCCACGACGAAAGCCCCGCGCCCTCCCCAAGCCGCCAGGCGTGATCCACCGGGCCGATCCCGCCCCCGAGCGCGAACCCGGCCGCGATGGCCCCGGTGACGTACTCCTTGGCGGCCGTGACGGCATCCGGCACGGACCGCCCGCGGGCCAGGTGCGCGGCGATGGCGCTGGCGAGGGTGCAGCCGGTGCCGTGCGTGTGGCGGTTGTCGTGGCGCGGGGAGCGCAGCCAGTGCTCCTCGGAGCCGTCCGTCAGGAGGTCGACGGCGTCCCCGGCGAGATGGCCGCCCTTGATGACGACCCACGCGGGGCCGTACGCCAGGACGGCCGCGGCGGCGCGCCGCATGTCGCCCTCGGACCCGACGCGCACGCCGGTCAGTTGGGCGACCTCGTCGAGATTGGGGGTGGCGACGGCGGCGGCCGGGAGGAGCTTCGTACGGACGGAGTCGAGCGCGGAGGCGGCGAGCAGCGCGTCCCCGTGCTTGGAGACGCCGACCGGGTCGACGACGGCGGGGGCGTCCGTGGCGGAGATCAACTCGGCGACCGCCTCGACCAGTTCGGCGGAGGCCAGCATCCCCGTCTTGACGGCCTGGACGCCGATGTCGTCGACGACGCTGCGGTACTGCGCCCGCACCGCCTCCACGGGCAGCTCCCAAGCGCCCTGGACACCCAGGGAGTTCTGCGCCGTGACGGCCGTGACGACGCTCATGCCGTGCGTGCCGAGCGCGAGCATCGTCTTCAGGTCGGCCTGGATCCCGGCCCCGCCCCCGGAGTCGGAGCCCGCGACGGTGAGCACCCGGGGCGGCGCCGTACGGGCCGTACGGGGCGTGTGCGGTAGGCCCGCCGCGCTCACGAGTCGCCGCCGTTCTCCCCGAAGTGGTCCCAGCCCTTGCTGGTCCAGGGCGCGCCGTCGACCGTGACCTGCGGCTGCGCGGAGGGGTTGAGGACCTCGCCGATGACCTTCCAGCGGGCGGGCAGCTTCACGTCGGACGGGAACGTCGCCACGATCGCGTGGTCCTCGCCGCCGTTGAGCACCCACTGCAGCGGGTCGACGCCGACGGCCTGCCCGATGTCGTTCATCTGCGAGGGCACGTCGACGTCGCCGGACCGGATGTCGATGCGCACCTTGCTGGCCTCGGCGATGTGGCCGAGGTCGGCGATCAGGCCGTCGCTCACGTCCGTCATGGCGGTCGCGCCGAGCCCGGCGGCCGCGGGGCCCGCGTGGTAGGGCGGCTCGGGCCTGCGGTGGGCCTCCACGAAGGCGCGCGGCGAGCGGAAACCTCGGGAGAGCACCGCGTGCCCGGCGGCGGACCAGCCGAGCCAGCCGGTGACGGCGACGGCGTCGCCGGGCTGGGCGCCCGCGCGCGTGACGGGTTCGTGGTTGCGCAGGTCGCCGAGCGCGGTGATCGAGACGGTGATCGTGTCGCCGCGCACGACATCGCCGCCGACCACGGCCGCGCCCGCGACCTGGCACTCGTCGCGCAGGCCGTCCATGAGCTCGATGGGCCAGCTCGCGGGGAGTTCGGCGGGCACCACGAGGCCGAGCAGGATCGCCGTGGGCACGGCCCCCATGGCCGCGATGTCGGCGAGGTTCTGGGCGGCGGCCTTGCGGCCGACGTCGTAGGCCGTGGACCAGTCGCGGCGGAAGTGCCGGCCCTCCAGGAGGATGTCGGTGCTGGCCACGACCCTGCGGTCCGGGGCGGCCACGACCGCGGCGTCGTCGCCGGGGCCGAGGCGTACGGCCGGGGTGGAGGTGAGCCGCGAGGTGAGCTCCTTGATGAGCCCGAACTCGCCCAACTCGCCGACGGTGCCCTTCATGCGCGTGCTGCTCCTTCTGCCACGGTCGCCGCGGTCCGCTTGCGGTCGCGAGCCGTCCCTGTCGTCGGTACGGTCGACGGAGCCGTCAACCTGTGTTGTCCGTCCGCCGCGATGTGCGCGCCACAGCTCCCCCGGGTCTCCCCGTGGCGAGCGGCGACGCGGTACCGTGGCGTCCCTTCTCCCCACATGATCCTCGTGGCCGCCCTGGAGGTTCCGTGGTACAGGCGTACATCCTGATCCAGACCGAGGTCGGCAAGGCGTCGACCGTCGCCGAGCTGATCGGCAAGATCCCGGGAGTGATCCAGGCCGAGGACGTGACCGGTCCCTACGATGTCATCGTGCGCGCGCAGGCGGACACGGTCGACGAACTCGGCCGCATGGTGGTCGCCAAGGTCCAGCAGGTGGACGGCATCACCAGAACCCTGACCTGCCCGGTCGTGCACTTGTAGCCCCCGTCTACCCTGGCCCGGTGAACATCCCCCGTCTCCGGCGCCGCTGCCTCATGGGCGTGGCCGCTTGCGCAACGCTGATCGCGTCAACGGCCTGCTCATCAACGGACGACACAGCGTCGGTGGTGGTTCCGTCCCCGGCGGCGAAGGCCGCGGGGCTCTGCCGGGATCTGCGCGCGCAGCTCCCGAAGAAGGTCGACGGTCTCGAGCGCACCGACCCCGGACCGAAGTCGGAGTTGACCGCCGGGTGGGGAGACCCGGCGATCATACTGCGCTGCGGTGTGGAGCGGCCCCCCGAGATGTCCGATCCCGAGGTGGCCAAGTCGGACGGCGTGAAGGTCAACGGCGTGGCCTGGCTCCTGCAGAAGCGCGACGACGGCTCGTACGTCTTCACCACCGCGCTGCGCCTCGCCTACGTCGAGGTGACGCTGCCCAAGGAGCGGACAGGGGGCGGCCTCGGTCCGCTCACGGACTTCGCCGCCCCCATCAAGAAGACGATCCCCAAGGGCGTGGCCTAGCCACGCCCGGCCGGGCGCTAGCGCAGCCCGGTGGAGCGGTTCAGCGCCGCCTGGATGAGGCGGTCCACCAGCTCCGCGTAGCCGACGCCGCTCTTCTCCCACATCTGCGGGTACATGGAGATCGGCGTGAAGCCCGGCATCGTGTTGATCTCGTTGATGACGAACCGGCCGTCCTCGGTGAGGAAGAAGTCCGCGCGCACCAGGCCCTCGCAGGACGTCGCCTCGAAGGCCTCGACCGCGAGCCGCTGGACCTCGGCGGTCTCCTCGGGCGTCAGCGGGGCGGGCACGAGGCCGGGCGTCGAGTCGATGTACTTCGCCTCGAAGTCGTAGTAGTCGTGCGCCTGCACCGGCGGGATCTCGGCGGGCACGCTGGCGCGCGGTCCGTCCTCGAACTCCAGGACGCCGCACTCGATCTCGCGGCCGCGCAGCAGCGACTCCACGATGATCTTCGGGTCGTGCCGCTGGGCCTCCGCGATGGCCTCGTCGAGGCCTTCGAAGGAGTCGACCTTGGTGATGCCGATCGAGGAGCCCGCGCGCGCGGGCTTGATGAACAGCGGCCAGCCGTGCTCGCCCGCGAAGTCCGCGACGCGCTGCCGGGCGTTCTTCTCCTCGCGCTCCCACTCGCGGGGCCGGATCACCAGGTACGGGCCGACGGCCAGCCCGAAGGAGGTGAAGACCCGCTTCATGTACTCCTTGTCCTGACCGACGGCCGAGGCGAGCACGCCCGCGCCCACGTACGGCACACCGGACAGCTCCAGGAGCCCCTGGAGGGTGCCGTCCTCGCCGTACGGGCCGTGCAGCATCGGGAAGACCACGTCGACCTCGCCGAGCGCCTTGGGCACCGCGCCGGGCTCGCTGTAGACGACCTCGCGGTTGCCCGGGTCGACGGGCAGGATCACGCCGCCGCCGTCGGACTCGGCGAGCTCGGCGACGCTGGGGACCTTGCGGTCGGCGATGGCCATCCGGTCGGGGTCGTCCGCGGTCAGCGCCCAGCGCCCGTCCGTCGTGATGCCGATCGGCAGCACGTCGTACTTGGTCCGGTCGATGGCGCGCAGGACGGCACCGGCGGTGACGACGGAGATGCCGTGCTCCGAGCTGCGGCCGCCGAACACGACGGCCACACGCGGCTTGCGGGGGCTCTGGGGGAGGTTCTCGCTGCTCATATCGCGTTGAGCGTACCCGCTGGCCCCGGCGGAGTCAGTGTGCCGCCCGTGAGCAGGGGGTCAGCGACGCTCGGGCTTGGCGCTGCGCGACATCAGCTCCTTGAGGGCGACCAGCGGCGGCGTGCCCTCGTGCACGATGCCGACGACCGTCTCGGTGATCGGCATGTCGACGCCGTGCCTGCGGGCCAGATCGAGCACGGACTCGCAGGACTTGACGCCCTCCGCGGTCTGCTTGGTGACCGCGATGGTCTCCTGCAGGGTCATGCCCTTGCCGAGGTTGGTGCCGAAGGTGTGGTTGCGCGAGAGCGGCGAGGAGCAGGTGGCCACCAGGTCGCCGAGGCCCGCGAGCCCCGAGAACGTCAGCGGGTCGGCGCCCATGGCGAGGCCGAGCCGGGTGGTCTCGGCGAGCCCGCGCGTGATGAGCGAGCCCTTGGTGTTGTCGCCGAGCCCCATGCCGTCCGCGATGCCGACGGCGAGCCCGATGACGTTCTTCACGGCGCCGCCCAGCTCGCAGCCGACGACGTCGGTGTTCGTGTACGGCCGGAAGTACGGGGTGTGGCAGGCGGCCTGGAGGCGCTGCGCGACCGTTTCGTCGGTGCAGGCGACCACGGACGCGGCGGGCTGGCGGGCGGCGATCTCACGGGCCAGGTTGGGCCCGGTGACGACGGCGATCCGCTCGGCGGGTGCCTTGGTGACGTCCTCGATGACCTCGCTCATGCGCATGGCGGAGCCCAGCTCGACGCCCTTCATCAGCGAGACGAGCACCGTGTCGGGGGCGAGCAGCGGGGTCCAGGCGGCGAGGTTGCCGCGCAGCGTCTGCGAGGGCACGGCGAGCACGGTGAAGTCGGCGTCGGCCGCGGCGGCGGCCGGGTCGGTGGTGGCGGTCAGGTTCCGCGGCAGCTCGACGCCCGGCAGGTAGTCCGGGTTGGTGTGGGTGGAGTTGACCGCCTCGGCGAGTTCGGCGCGGCGGGCCCACAGGGTGACGTCGCAGCCGGCGTCGGCCAGGACCATCCCGAAGGCCGTCCCCCACGAGCCGGTTCCGAAGACGGCGGCCTTCAGGGATCGGGTCACTTGCTCTCCTCCGAACTGCCTTGCTCTGTACGGCCGCTGGCGGTGGAGCTCCCGTCGGCGGAGATCTCCTTGGCCTTGCGGCGCTGCGCGAGACGAACCTCACGCGGGTCGTAACGCTTCTGCGGGGCCCGCTCGCCGCGCAGCTCCTCCAGGAGCTCGGTGATGGCCGCCATGATGGCCTCGGTGGCCTCCTTCAGAAGGTCCGGTGTCATCTCCTTGTCGTAGAAGCGCGCCAGGTCCACCGGCTCGCCGGCGAGCACGTGGTGCGTCTTGCGGGGCAGCACGTCGGGCTTCTTCGCGTACGGCGGCAGCACCTCGTTGGCGCCCCACTGGGCCACCGGGATGACCGGGCACTTGGTCTGCAGGGCCACGCGCGCGACGCCCGTCTTGGCCGTCATGGGCCACAGGTCGGGGTCGCGGGTGAGGGTGCCCTCGGGGTAGAACGCCACGCATTCGCCGCGCTCGACGGCCTCGATGGCGGCCCGGAAGGCGCTCAGCGCGTTGGTGGTCTCGCGATAGACCGGGATCTGCCCGGTGCCCCGCATGAACGCCCCGACGAAGCCCTTCTTGAAGAGCCCGTGCTTGGCGAGGAAACGCGGGACCCGCCCGGTGTTGTACTGAAAGTGGGCGTACGCGAACGGGTCGAGATGGGAATTGTGGTTCACGGCGGTGATAAAACCGCCGTCGGCCGGAATGTTCTCCATTCCCCGCCAGTCCCGCTTGATCAGAACCAACAGCGGCGGTTTAGCGATGACCGCCGCCAAGCGGTACCAGAAGCCGATTCTGCGGCGGGACACTCGGACACCTTCCTCCATGAGCCTGGTCGGCCGCACAAGTGTCGCCCCAGGCTGCCGTCCTGTCGAGAACACCGTACGCCCACCCGTCCGCCCTCTCCCCGTCACGCCCCGCCTGGCCCGTGCGCGCCGGGCACCGGCCCGCCGCACCGGCGGCCGCCCCCGCACCCCACCTCCCGTCCGCCCCCTTCTCCCAGGTCACAATGGGCTCACGCGAAGGACGGAGCCGGGCGTGCAGTGGACCGTGGTGATACCGCTCAAGCCCCTGGAGCGGGCCAAGAGCCGTCTCGCGCCCGCCGCCGGGGACGGTCTGCGGCCCGCGCTCGCCCTCGCGTTCGCGCAGGACACGGTGGCCGCGACGGTGGCCTGCCCGTCGGTGCGGGATGTGGTGGTCGTCACGGACGACGTCCGCGCGGGCCGTGAACTGGCCGCGCTCGGCGCCCACGTCGTCCCCGACGCCCCGGGGGACGGCCTCAACGCCGCGCTGGCGCACGCGGCCCGCCAGGTCCGCTCCCGGCGCCCCGAAGCACCGGTGGCGGCCCTCAACGCCGATCTGCCCGCGCTGCGCCCCCGCGAATTGGCCCGCGTGCTCGACGCCGCCGCCCCATTCCCCCGCGCTTTCCTCCCGGACGCCGCGGGAATCGGCACGACACTGCTCACCGCGGGCCCCGGCACGGAATTGCACCCCCAATTCGGCGGGCCGTCACGGGCGCGCCACCGGGACTCGGGCGCGGTGGAACTCGGCGGGCGCACCGGGGCCACGGAGCCCGCGGTCACCGCCGGAGCCGTCGACGACATCGGGTACGCCGGTTCCGTGCGCCAGGACGTGGACACCGGCGACGACCTGCGGGCCGCGCTCGCCCTGGGCGTGGGCCCGCACACGGCGGCGGCCGCCGCCGGGCTGCTGATCCCGGACTGAGTACGCTGCCCCCATGCAGGCCACCGCGTACACGTACGACTCCGACACCCGCACCGGCAGCGTGCTCCTCGACGACGGCACCCCGGTGCCCTTCGACGCCCCGGCGTTCGACGCCGGCGGCCTGCGGCTGCTCCGGCCCGGCCAGCGCGTACGCATCGAGGTGACCGGAGAGGGCGAGGGGCGCCGGATCACGCTGGTGACGCTGCAGACGTTCTGAGGGGGCCGAGCGGGCCGCCGCCCGCGGGCCGACCGGTCTCGGCGGCGCCCCCGTCCCCGGAACCCCCGGGCACGCCACTCCCCCAAGCCCCTGAACACGCCCCCGAACACGCCGCGGGCCGGGCTCCCCCTAGGGAGCCCGGCCCGGCGCGTGAGTGCCCTCTGCCCTTACTTCTTGCGGGCGGTGGCCTTCTTGGCGGTGGTCTTGCGCGCCGTGGACTTCTTGGCGGGCGCCTTCTTCGCCGTGGCCTTCTTGGCGGGCGCCTTCTTGGCGGCGGCCTTCTTGGCGGTGGTCTTCTTCGCCGTGGCGGCCTTGGCCGTCTTCTTGGCCGTGGTCTTCTTGGCCGTGGCCGTCTTCGCCGCCTTCTTGGCGGTGGTGGCCTTCTTGGCCGTCGCCGTCTTCTTGGCGGTGGTGGCCTTCTTGGCGGCGGTGGTCTTCTTCGCCGTCGTCTTCTTGGCCGTGGCCTTCTTGGCGGTGGCCTTCTTGGTGGCCGCCTTGGCGGTGGTCTTGGTGCCGCCCGAAAGGCTGCCCTTGGGCGCCTTCTTGACCGCCACGTCGTTCTTCGGGAGCTTCTTCGAGCCGCTCACCAGGTCCTTGAAGCCCTGGCCCGCACGGAAGCGGGGCACCGAGGTCTTCTTGACCCGAACGCGCTCCCCGGTCTGCGGGTTGCGGGCGTACCGGGCCGGGCGGTCGACCTTCTCGAACGAGCCGAAGCCGGTGACCGAAACACGGTCTCCACTGACAACGGCACGGACGATGGCGTCCAGAACCGCGTCCACGGCGTCGGCGGCCTGCTGACGGCCACCAACCTTGTCGGCAATCGCTTCTACGAGCTGCGCCTTGTTCACGTCTTCCCCTTCGGAGACATTGCCTGAGCGAATGCGCCAGGCTTTTTCGCACGTTAGGCAGATATATACCGCAAATCAAACACGAAACGGGCTAATCACCCTTGTGCCGCAACGACCTGGGCTCTCGAGGAGTTCCTCGAAGGCCCGTTGAGGCCCGTCGGGACCCAGCAGGCCCGTTGAGGCCTGCCGCTCAGTCGTCTTCAGGGATTCGGCCCTCGTCGCCGTCGTCGAGGTACGCCATCAACCGCTCCAGACGCCTTGCCGCATCGGCGAGATCGTGTTTGGCCGCGGCCGTAATGACCAGCAGCTTCCGGGTCAGCGCCATCCGTACGCCCTCCGGGACTTGCAGTGCGCGCACTCGGGAGTGCGCTTCCTTCAACTGGTCCGCCACGAGTCCGTAGAGCTCGAGTTGGTCGTCGCGTCCCATGCACCGATTGTGCCATCTGGGGCGAGTTGTCGCCTCCGCAGGGGGTAACTACCCTCCTCCGGCGCCCATCTGAGGATAACCGCATCCCTGGGGTGCAAGTGGATTTCCGGCCTCTTCTGCCCTTCAGATCAAGGCAGTTGAGACCACCCGTTCAGGTCATCGGGGGGCATACGGGGGCCGGACACAGATGTACCCCCAACCGTCCACGATTGGGGGTACATCGGGTGCCGGGGCACCGTCGGGCAACTCGCGAAGGCGCGCTGGGCCGCCCGGGGGACGCGCGTCAGACGGCCTGCACGGTGCGCGGCTTGTGCGCGGGGCGGCGGGACTCGTAGACCGCGATGTCCTGCTCGTTCTGGAGGGTGATGCTGATGTCGTCCAGGCCGTTCAGGAGCCGCCAGCGGGCGTTCTCGTCCAGCTCGAAGGAGGCGCTGACGCCGGGGGCGCGGACTTGGCGTTCGTGCAGGTCGACGGTGATCTCGACGGTCGGGTCCGCCTCCGTCAGGGCCCACAGCTCGTCCACGGCCGACTGCTCCAGAACCACCGTGAGCAGGCCGTTCTTGAGCGAGTTCCCACGGAAGATGTCGGCGAAGCGGGACGAGATGACGGCCTTGAAGCCGTAGTTCTGCAGCGCCCAGACGGCGTGCTCGCGGGAGGATCCGGTGCCGAAGTCGGGTCCGGCGACCAGGACCGTGGCGCCCCGCCGCTCCGGTTTGTTGAGCACGAAGTCGGCGTCCTTGCGCCAGGCCTCGAAGAGCCCGTCCTCGAACCCGTCCCTGGTGACCTTCTTCAGCCAGTGGGCGGGGATGATCTGGTCGGTGTCGACGTTGCTGCGGCGCAGCGGCACGGCCCGGCCGGTGTGTGTGGTGAAGGCTTCCATGGCTGATCAGACTCCGGCGGTCGTGGGGGCGTCGGCGAGGTCGGCGGGCGAGGCCAGGTGGCCGGTGACCGCGGTGGCGGCGGCGACCTGCGGCGACACCAGATGGGTGCGTCCACCCTTGCCCTGGCGGCCCTCGAAGTTGCGGTTGGACGTGGACGCGGAGCGCTCGCCGGGGGCGAGTTGGTCGGGGTTCATGCCCAGGCACATCGAGCAGCCCGCGTGCCGCCATTCGGCGCCCGCCGCCGTGAACACCTTGTCGAGGCCCTCCTCGACGGCCTGCAGGGCGACCCGCACCGAGCCGGGCACGACCAGCATCCGTACGCCGTCGGCGACTTTGCGCCCGTCGAGGACGGCGGCGGCCGATCGGAGGTCTTCGATACGGCCGTTGGTGCAGGAGCCTACGAAGACGGTGTCCACCTTGATGTCCCGCAGCCGCTGCCCGGCGCTCAACCCCATGTACTCCAGGGCCTTTTCGGCGGCGAGCCGCTCCGAGGCGTCTTCGTACGAAGCCGGGTCGGGGACGTGTCCCGACAGGGGCAGGCCCTGGCCCGGGTTGGTGCCCCAGGTGACGAACGGCGACAGCTCGGCGGCGTCGATGTAGACCTCGGCGTCGAAGACGGCGTCGTCGTCGGTGCGCAGCGTCCGCCAGTACGCGACGGCCTCGTCCCAGTCGGCGCCCTGCGGGGCGTGGGGGCGGTCCTTGATGTACGCGAAGGTCGTCTCGTCGGGGGCGATCATGCCCGCGCGGGCGCCGGCCTCGATGGACATGTTGCAGATGGTCATGCGGGCCTCCATCGAGAGCTTCTCGATGGCCGCGCCGCGGTACTCCAGGATGTAGCCCTGGCCGCCGCCGGTGCCGATCCGGGCGATGATGGCGAGGATCAGGTCCTTGGCGGTGACGCCGTCGGGCAGTTCGCCGTCGATGGTGATGGCCATGGTCTTCGGGCGGGCCAGCGGCAGCGTCTGGGTCGCGAGCACGTGCTCGACCTGGGAGGTGCCGATGCCGAAGGCCAGCGCGCCGAAAGCGCCGTGCGTGGAGGTGTGGGAGTCGCCGCAGACCACCGTGGTGCCGGGCTGGGTCAGTCCCAGCTGCGGTCCCACTACGTGGACGACACCCTGCTCGACGTCGCCCAGCGGGTGCAGCCGGACGCCGAACTCGGCGCAGTTCTTGCGCAGCGTCTCCAGTTGGGCGCGGGAGACGGGGTCGGCGATGGGCTTGTCGATGTCGAGGGTCGGGGTGTTGTGGTCCTCGGTGGCGATGGTGAGATCGAGGCGCCGCACCTGGCGCCCGGCCTGCCGGAGGCCGTCGAACGCCTGCGGGCTTGTCACCTCGTGCAGCAGGTGCAGATCGATGAAGAGGAGGTCGGGCTCGCCTTCGGCGCGCCGGACGACGTGGTCGTCCCAGACCTTCTCCGCGAGAGTCCTACCCATCGCTTTCCCTCCGACCGGCGTCGTGCGCCGGCCCAACTAGAGAATCGGTTCGCCGACGCCGTACCCCTCGTGACTGCGTGCCGGACGCCGGCCGCGAATCCGTTGGTCTGCGGACCGCTCCTACAGAGTGGCGGGTTCCCGGATTTTTTGAACTTGCGTTTCACAGAGTGAGACGCGAGTATCGTTGCATGGACAACTCTAGCGGCGTAGGCGTTCTCGACAAGGCTGCCCTTGTCCTGAGCGCCCTGGAGTCCGGTCCCGCCACCCTTGCCGGGTTGGTCGCGGCCACCGGGCTCGCACGACCCACGGCCCATCGTCTGGCCGTGGCCCTGGAACACCACCGGATGGTGGCGCGAGACATGCAGGGCCGTTTCATTCTGGGCCCGCGCCTGGCCGAGCTGGCCGCGGCGGCGGGCGAGGACCGGCTGCTCGCGACGGCCGGTCCGGTGCTCACGCATCTGCGGGACGTGACGGGCGAGAGCGCGCAGTTGTATCGCCGCCAGGGCGACATGCGGATCTGCGTGGCCGCCGCCGAGCGCCTCTCGGGCCTTCGGGACACGGTGCCGGTCGGTTCGACGCTCACGATGAAGGCGGGCTCGTCGGCGCAGATCCTGATGGCCTGGGAGGAGCCGGAGCGGCTGCACCGGGGCCTGCAGGGAGCGCGGTTCACGGCGACGGCCTTGTCGGGTGTGCGCCGCCGGGGCTGGGCGCAGTCGATCGGTGAGCGGGAGCCGGGGGTGGCGTCGGTGTCGGCGCCGGTGCGCGGGCCTTCGAACCGGGTGGTGGCGGCCGTCTCGGTCTCCGGGCCGATCGAGCGGCTGACGCGGCACCCGGGCCGGATGCACGCCCAGGCCGTCATCGACGCGGCCGGCCGTCTCTCCGAGGCACTGCGCCGCACCAGCTGACGCAGCCACCCCTCATCTCCGGCCCGCGGCTCCAACGCCGCAGCGGCGGGCGGGAGTTGGGGGGTGTCGTACATCCCCACACGAAACACGAAGAAGCCCTCCCCGACCGGGGAGGGCTTCCTCTTCGCGTACCCCCGACCGGATTCGAACCGGCGCTACCGCCTTGAGAGGGCGGCGTGCTAGGCCGCTACACAACGGGGGCTTGCTCGTACTGCTGATACTGCGCTGGGCTACCAGGACTCGAACCTAGAACAAAGGAACCAGAAACCTTCGTGTTGCCAATTACACCATAGCCCACTAGTGGTCTAAACCAGACCACAGTACCCCCGACCGGATTCGAACCGGCGCTACCGCCTTGAGAGGGCGGCGTGCTAGGCCGCTACACAACGGGGGCCCTAGCGATCCTGCATTGAAGTCAGTGGGTGCGACCCGAACTGTCCTCACGGGAAGGATCTGTACCCCCGACCGGATTCGAACCGGCGCTACTGCCTTGAGAGGGCAGCGTGCTAGGCCGCTACACAACGGGGGCTTTGCGGATCGTGATCCGCGGTTGCAGATGAGCTCTGCGAGCTGGCCTACCAGGACTCGAACCTAGACTAACGGAACCAGAAACCGTCGTGCTGCCAATTACACCATAGGCCATCAAAGCGCAACCCCCTGCGGGGGCTTTGTTTGACTTGCGCTTCCCGGCCGGACCTCTCGGCCCTCTCGGGCGGCGCAGGAAGAACATTACCCGAAGGTGGACGGCGCTCCAAAACGGGTATCGGCCAGCAACAGCGCGGGCAGCTCGGCGAGGCCGCCGATGCGGTGGATGCCCGACGGGCCTTCCTGGGCCGAGCCGTTGCGGTCGAGCCAGATCCCGAGCAGGCCCGCGTCACGGGCGCCGCGGGCGTCGATCTCCGGCTGGTCGCCGACGTAGGCGATGTCCGCGGGCGCGAGGTCGAGCTCCGCGCACACGGCGTGGAACGCCTCCGCCGCGGGCTTGGAAACGCCCAGGTCAGCGGCGCACAGCAGGGCCTCGAAGCGGTCGCGCACGCCGAGGGTGCGGAGCTTGTGGTCCTGCACGAAGTGGGCGGAGTTGGACAGGACCGCGTGCCGGTAACGGTCGGCGAGGGCGTCCAGGGTCGGCAGGGCGTCCGGGAAGAGGGTCCAGGCGGCTTCGTAGTGCGCGCGGTAGCGAGCGAACCAGGCGTCGGCCTCGGTGTCGTCGAGCGCGGCGCCCACGAAGTCGCGCACGCGGTCGCGGCGCTGCGTCTCGAAGTCGACCTCACCGGCCCCGAAGCGGGCCCAGTGGCGCTCGGTGGTCTCCTTCCACAGCGCGAGAGCGTCCTCGGCGGTCCCGTATCCGGACAGGAGGCCCTCGGCGACGAGGTGGGCGCGTATGCCCTCGGTGTCGGCGTGCGCGTAGTCGAAGATCGTGTCGTCGATGTCCCAGACAATGGCTTTGATCGTCATGAGGCCGACGGTAAGCCGCGCGGGCTCTTTCGGCTGGGGGTTCGGGGGTTATCCCCCGAAGAACGCAGTGTCGATGTCCCAGACAATGGCTTTGATCGGCACAGCGTTGATCGTCATGCTCCGAACGTACGCGAAGGGCCCGGGAGCCATGGTGGCTTCCGGGCCCTTCGTACGGGACGTACCTGCGCGGTTACGCGGTGAGCTTGGCCAGGGCCGCGTCGACGCGGGCCAGTGCCGTCTCCTTGCCCAGGATCTCCAGGGACTCGAAGAGCGGCAGGCCGATCGTGCGGCCGGTGACGGCGACGCGGACCGGGGCCTGCGCCTTGCCGAGCTTCAGGCCGTGCGCCTCGCCGGCGGCGAGGACGGCCTCCTTGAGGGACTCCGCCGAGGTCCAGTCGGCCGCGTCCAGCTTCTCGCGGGCCGTACGGAGCAGGGCGTCGCTGCCCTCCTTCATCGCCTTCGTCCAGGACGCCTCGTCGAAGACCGGCTCCGGCAGGAACAGGAAGTCGACGTTGTCCGTGATCTCGGAGAGGACCTTGATGCGGGTCTGGGCGTGCGGGGCGATCGCGTCCCACTTCTCCTGGTCGAAGGCGTCCGGCGCCCAGGGGGCGAAGGGGGCCTTGAGCCAGGGGGCGCAGGCCTCGGCGAAGGCCTTCACGTCGAGCATCCGGATGTGGTCGGCGTTGATCGCCTCGGCCTTCTTCAGGTCGAAGCGGGCCGGGTTGGCGTTCACGTCCGCGAGGTCGAACTTCGCGACCATGTCGGGGATCGTGAAGACGTCCTGGTCGGCGGAGAACGACCAGCCGAGGAGGGACAGGTAGTTCAGCAGGCCCTCGGGCAGGAAGCCGCGCTCGCGGTACAGGTTCAGGGACGCCTGCGGGTCGCGCTTGGAGAGCTTCTTGTTGCCCTCGCCCATCACGTACGGCAGGTGGCCGAACTCGGGGATGCCCTGGGCGATGCCCAGCTCGATCAGCGCCTTGTAGAGGGCGATCTGGCGCGGGGTCGAGGACAGCAGGTCCTCGCCGCGCAGCACGTGGGTGATCTCCATCAGGGCGTCGTCGACCGGGTTGACCAGCGTGTACAGCGGAGCGCCGTTGGCGCGCACGATGCCGTAGTCGGTGACGTTCTCGGCCTGGACGGTGATCTCGCCGCGCACCAGGTCGGTGAAGGTGGTGGCCTCGTCGGGCATCCGGAAGCGCACGATGTGGCTGCGGCCCTCGGCCTCGTACGCCTGCTTCTGCGCGTCGGTGAGGTCGCGGCAGTGGCCGTCGTAGCCCGACGGCTTGCCGGCGGCGCGGGCGGCCTCGCGGCGGGCGTCCAGCTCCTCGGTGGTGCAGTAGCAGGGGTAGGCGTAGCCGCCGTCGAGGAGCTTGGCCGCGACGTCCCGGTAGATGTCCATGCGCTGCGACTGCCGGTACGGCGCGTGCGGGCCGCCGATCTCGGGGCCCTCGTCCCAGTCGAAGCCCAGCCAGCGCATGGAGTCCAGGAGCTGCTCGTACGACTCCTCGGAGTCCCGGGCGGCGTCCGTGTCCTCGATGCGGAAGACCAGGGTGCCCTCGTTGTGCCGGGCGTAGGCCCAGTTGAACAGGGCGGTGCGGACCAGACCCACGTGCGGGTTGCCGGTCGGGGAGGGACAGAAACGTACGCGTACATTCGTCGCGTTAGCCACGCTTGATCACCTTGTTGGTGAGAGTGCCGATGCCTTCGATGGTGACGGCGACCTCGTCGCCGACGTTGAGGGGGCCGACCCCTGCCGGGGTGCCCGTGAGGACGACGTCGCCGGGGAGCAGCGTCATGGCCTCGGTGATGTGGACGATGAGGTCCTCGATGGGACGGATCATGTCCGCGGTGCGGCCCAGCTGGCGCTGCTCGCCGTTGACCGTGCACTGCACGGTCAGGTCGGCGGCGCGGGCCAGGTCGATGTCGGTCTCCACCCAGGGGCCGAGCGGGCAGGAGGTGTCGAAGCCCTTGGCGCGCGACCACTGGTTCTCGCGCTTCTGCACGTCCCGCGCGGTGACGTCGTTGGCGCAGGTGTAGCCGAGGATGACGTCGGCGACGCGCTCGCGCGGCACCTCGCGGCACATCCGGCCGATGACCACGGCCAGCTCGGCCTCGTAGTGCACTTCCTGCGAGAACGAGGGGTACTCGACGGGGTCGCCGGGGCCGCACACGGAGGTGGACGGCTTGAAGAAGGCGACCGGGGTGTCCGGGATCTCGTTGCCGAGTTCCCGGGCGTGGTCCGCGTAGTTGCGGCCGATGCCCACGATCTTGTTGGGCAGTACCGGCGGGAGCAGGCGGACCTTGTTCAGCGGGACCTTCGTGCCGGAGAGCTCGAAGTCGGCGAACGGGATGCCCTTGATGATGTCGAGGACGAGCTCGTCGGGGGCGTCGCCCTCGACCGCGCCGAAGGCGACATTGCCGTCGATGGAGAACCTGGCGATGCGCAACGGGGCCCCTTGCGTCTGGGTGGAGTGTGACGCGTCGAGTCTATGGGGCTTCGCCGCTGTCCTCTTTATCCACCGCCGTGCGGCTCGCCACCCGGGGCGCCGAGCGGTCGGCTACTGCGGCACGTCCATGAGGGTGGTGCGCTTCGGGTTGGCCGTCTGGGCCGGCAGTTCCGTGGTGTGTTCCGGCTGCTCCGTCGCGGCCTGCACCTCGTCGGCGTCCTTGAGGTGCGCGAGGGTGGTGCGGCGCGGGTTGGCTATGTTGCGGAACATCAACGTGGACTTCATCTGCCGTTTCGACCCTGTCGGTTGGGGCGCCGCTCGGTGGACGCCGGTTGTCGGTTTCGCCATCCCTGTAAAGCGTCAGGCTAAACATGCAATTCCCGACCAAAGTCCAGAAGAGGCCATGATCTTCATGTGAGTTTGCTCACTTAGTAGTGGGCAAAAGGGGCAATTCCGGCTCGCGGTCCAACCATTGAAAACGGACATTGCCCGCCTGAAGCGCCCATTCCGCTCCTGATCATGAAGACTGGGACACCCGTCGCGCCCGACGTTCTTGTACTGGAAAGTCCGTTATGGGCGACTTCACTTTCTACGTCTCGTAACGCGCCAATCACGTGGTGTCACGGAGTTCGCTGGCTGACCCACGGGCCTTGTTGGAGATCCTGCACTGTGCTGGAATTCCCGGGACCGCCGCGGGATCGAACCGGCGCACAGGGGCGCAACGCAGCGCCGAGTGGCGGCGGGAAGGGGGAGAGCAGCGCCGGTCTCACGACCACCAAGGGGTGCCTGGCGCCCCGAGACGCCGACACCGTCCCGCCGTCCACGCGGCAGGACGCCTGGTCCAGAGGTTGCGACGCTAGTGCAGGGACGTTTCAAGAGGGATGGCAAGGGGTCTCCCCAGGCCGGTCGCGGCCGAGGGGATGCTTCGGCGGAGCCGGAGCGCGGCGGAAGTGACCGCGGCTCCTCGGCCCAGCACGCCCAGAACCTCGGACAGGTGCAGTCCGGTGACGGCGGTGCGGGCGCTTCCGGCCCGGCCGCGGGCGGAGCGCTGCCGAAGGGATCCAAGACACCCCCGGGTCCCGGCCCGCGAATAGCCCTGCGCAACTGGCGCATCTCCACACGTCTGGTCTCGCTCCTCGCGCTCCCCGTCATCGCCGCGACCTCGCTGGGCGCGCTGCGTATCAACTCGTCCCTCGACGAGATCGAGCAGCTCGACAACATGAAGCTGCTGACCGACATGACCAAGCAGGCCACCGACCTGGCCGTGGCTCTCCAGGAGGAGCGCGACCAGTCGGCGGGCCCCCTCGCGCACGGCGCGAAGGACTCGGACTTCGCCGTCAAGGGCACCCGGGTCAAGACGGACCGCGCCTACCGCACCTTCCTGCGCGGCACCCAGCAGCTGGAAGACAGCGACAACGACAAGGGTCTGCTCGGCGTCCGCCAGAGCACCATCCAGATCACCCGGCAGCTGCAGAAGATCAACGAAGTGCGCCGCAACGCGTACTCCGACGACAAGTCCTTCTCGCAGACGGTCGACGCCTACAGCCAGCTCATCGAGCAGCTCCTGAAGCTCTCCCAGGACATGGCGCAGGCGACCAGCAACCCGGACATGATCCAGCGCACCCGTGCGCTGTCCGCGTTCTCCTCCGCCAAGGAGTACGCCTCCGTGCAGCGCGCCATCATCGCGGCCGCGCTGCCCGCGAACAACCGCGAGTTCGGCAAGCTCTCCGAGACCGACCGCCGCTACGCCTTCTCCGCCCTGGACAAGGAGGGCTCGGAGCTCCAGTCCTTCAACCGGATCTACACCGGTGACCGCGAGAAGCTCCTCAAGCCCATCAGCGAGGGCAACTCCGCCATCCAGGCCGCCAACTCCTACGCCAAGCGCGTGCTTGAGCAGGAGGGCGGCATCAAGCTCCGCGGCAAGCGCTCCTACAAGGACTGGGTGGACGCAGACTCCACCAAGATCTCGGAGATGTCGAAGATCGAGCTGACGCTGCTCGACGAGATGGAGCAGAAGGCCCGGTCGCTCAGGAACGAGTCCGAGCAGCAGGCCATCCTCAACGGTGCCCTCATCCTGCTCGTGCTCGGCGTCTCGCTCGTCGGCGCCTTCGTCGTGGCCCGGTCCATGATCCGCTCTCTTCGCCGGCTCCAGGACACCGCCACCAAGGTCGCCCAGGACCGCCTGCCCGAGCTGGTCAAGCAGCTCTCCGAGTCCGACCCGCAGGACGTCGACACGTCCGTGGAGTCGGTCGGTGTGCACTCCCGGGACGAGATCGGCCAGGTGGCCGCGGCCTTCGACGACGTGCACCGCGAGGCCGTCCGCCTCGCCGCCGAGCAGGCCCTCCTGCGGGGCAACGTCAACGCGATGTTCACCAACCTCTCGCGCCGCTCCCAGGGCCTCATCCAGCGCCAGCTCTCGCTCATCTCCGAGCTGGAGTCCCGCGAGGCCGACCCGGACCAGCTGTCCTCGCTGTTCAAGCTCGACCACCTCGCGACCCGCATGCGCCGTAACGGCGAGAACCTCCTCGTCCTCGCCGGTGAGGAGCCGGGCCGCCGCTGGACCCGGCCCGTGCCCCTCGTCGACGTGCTCCGCGCCGCCGCCTCCGAGGTGGAGCAGTACGAGCGCATCGAGCTGTCCGCCGTGCCCTCGACCGAGGTCGCGGGACGCGTCGTCAACGACCTCGTGCACCTGCTCGCCGAGCTGCTCGAGAACGCCACCTCGTTCTCCTCGCCTCAGACCAAGGTCAAGGTGACCGGTCACGCGCTGCCCG
The DNA here is from genome assembly GCF_055591765.1 of Streptomyces sp. NPDC041205. Classification (NCBI taxonomy): domain Bacteria; kingdom Bacillati; phylum Actinomycetota; class Actinomycetes; order Kitasatosporales; family Streptomycetaceae; genus Streptomyces; species Streptomyces sp. NPDC041205. The sequence goes on from NZ_JBVIZH010000002.1 coordinate 196,835, forward strand.
ACGGCCGCGTGCTCATCGAGATCCACGACACCGGCATCGGCCTCTCCCCCGAGGACCTCGCCGCGATCAACGAGCGGCTCGCCTCGCCGCCCACCGTGGACGTCTCCGTCTCCCGCCGCATGGGTCTGTTCGTGGTCGGCCGCCTCTCGCAGCGCCACGGCATCCGCATCCAGCTGCGCCCCTCCGACTCCGGTGGTACGACCGCGCTGGTCATGCTGCCCGTCGATGTCGCCCAGGGCGGCAAGAAGGTCCCGAGCAAGGCGGGCGCGCCCGCCCCGACCGGCGGTCCGGCCGCGGCCCAGGCGGCCGCGGGTGCCGCCGCCGCCCGGCGCGGCGGTGGCGTGGCGGCCGGTCTCGGCGGCGCCGCACGCGCCCGTGGCGGCCAGGTCGGCCCCGGCGCGAGTGCGCAGCGCGGCCAGGTGTCCTCCGGCCCGGGACCGCGCGCGGCACTGCCCGCACGCGGCGGCAACCAGGGTCCGTCGGCCGGGTCCCCGGTGGCCCCGGGCGGTCTCGCGGGGGCCGGTGCGTCCGGGCCCGGCGGGGGTGCCGGTCCGGGTGGTCCCGCGGGGCTCGCCGGTCCTTCGGCGCCGAACGGCCCCTCCGGCGCGCAGCGTCCACAGGCACCGCAGCTGCCGCAGACCCCGCAGGGCGGCCGGAGCGGCTTCTCCCAGGGCAGCCGCCCCGGTGGTGCGGGCATGGCCCAGCCTCCGGTGCCCCAGCAGCGTACGAACGACGCGGGCGGCGAGCAGGGCCGTCGGCCGCAGCTGCCGCCGCGGCCGGGCTCCGGTCAGCGCGGCAACGCCCCGCGCGCTGAGCTGCCGGGCGGCAACCCGCAGCCCCGTACGCCCAGTTGGAGCGACGAGAACGCGCAGCCGCAGGTCTCCCGGGAGCCGTTCGACGCCCCCCGCGGCCACGAGGAGCCCGAGTCCACCGGTCAGTTCGCGGTCCCCGCGGGCCTCGACGACCGCCAGGGCCCCGGCTCCACCGCGCAGTTCGACCGCCCCGACTTCGACGGCCCGCCCCCGGGCACGTCAGGGCAGAACGGCGCCGCCCAGGCCCCGGACGGGCAGGGCACCGGCGAGTTCATGCGCTCCGACGTCTTCGGCGGCCCCGCCCAGGGTGCCCCGCAGGGCGGCCAGACCCCGCACGGCACCGGTGAGTTCTCCGTGCCGCGTCCGCCCGCGCCGCGCCGCGGCCAGGGTCCGGGCGAGGGCCAGCGCGGCGATCGCCAGGACGCCCCGCAGCAGCCCCAGGGTCAGCAGCCGCCCGCCCCGCAGCGCCCGCAGGCCCAGTTGCCGCAGGCTCCGCAGCAGTCGGCTCCACAGCAGCAGGCCCCGCAGCAGTCCGAGCCGGAGGCCCTGCCGCCCGCGTCCGGACCGCTGGACGGCCGTACGCCGCTGTACGACACGCTGGAGACCAACTGGTTCTCCCAGCAGGCCCAGGAGCAGGCCGAGCAGGAGCGCCAGGCTCAGGAAGAGCGCCAGGCCCAGGCTCAGCAGCAGGCCGAGCAGAACCGCCAGGCCGAGCAGCGCCACCCGGGGCTCCCGCAGCGCCCGCAGCCGCGCCGCTCCCAGCAGCCGCAGGCCCCGCAGCGCGGCAACGGCTCCGAGCCCGGACACCGCCCGGAGCCGGTCCGCCGTCCCGACGCCGGTGCCGCCCAGCAGCCGCTTCCGCAGCGCGAGCAGCAGTTGCCGCAGCGCCCGGCGCCCGACCAGGGCCGCGCGGGTGGCCTCGGCACTCCCCCGCTGCCCCAGCGTCCGGGCGGCTCCCCGACCACGGCTCCGACCGCGGGCAACGGCAACACGAGCAGCACCACCGGCAACACCAGCAACACCGCTTGGCGTACATCGCCGAACGACGAACTCGGCCGCCAGGCCGAGCGCGTCCGGCAGCCCTCCGCGGGCGGCGTCACCACTTCCGGGCTGCCGCGCCGGGTGCCACGGGCGAACCTCGTGGCAGGCACCGCACAGCAGGCTCAGGAAGGCGCGGGACCGCAGGTCTCCCGTGCGCCCGACGACGTGCGCGGCCGGCTGACCAATCTCCGTAGGGGCATCCAGCAGGGTCGCCAGGCCGGTACCGGCCAGACCGGCAGTTTCCCCACTCACCAGCAGGAGCGTTAGTTGAGTCCGATGAGCCAGGCGGCACAGAACCTGAACTGGTTGATCACCAACTTCGTGGACAACACCCCCGGGGTGTCCCACACGGTCGTGGTCTCCGCCGACGGCCTGCTTCTCGCGATGTCCGAGGGCTTTCCGCGCGACCGCGCCGACCAGCTCGCGGCCGTCGCCTCCGGCCTGACCTCCCTCACCGCCGGGGCCTCCCGGATCTTCGAGGGCGGCGCGGTCACGCAGACCGTGGTGGAGATGGAGCGCGGCTTCCTGTTCATCATGTCCGTCTCCGACGGTTCGTCACTCGCCGTTCTCGCGCACCCCGAGTGCGACATCGGCCTCGTCGGCTACGAGATGGCCCTCCTCGTCGACCGTGCGGGCACCGTCCTCACCCCGGACCTGCGCGCCGAACTCCAGGGCAGCCTGCTCCACTAGGCCGCCCCCACGGCCCGCCCGCCCTCGCCCGGCCGCCCCACCGTCCGAGCGAGCCGACCGAACGTACCGACCACCGTCCGGCCGCCAGTCATGCCCCCACCCGGCTCTGTCAGACGGAACGCAGACAACTGCTGTCCCGCCCGGAGGATCCATGAACCCGCCCACCGCCTCTCACGACCCGTACGGCGCAGCCCATGCCGGGTACGGCGAGGGCGACCAGCCGCTGGTGCGTCCGTACGCGATGACCGGCGGCCGGACCCGGCCCCGCTACCAGCTCGCGATAGAGGCGCTGGTGAGCACCACGGCCGACCCGGCCCAGCTGATGGGGCTGCTCCCCGAGCACCAGCGGATCTGCCACCTGTGCCGTGAGGTCAAGTCGGTGGCCGAGGTCTCCGCGCTGCTCTCGATGCCGCTCGGTGTGGCCCGCATCCTCGTCGCCGACCTGGCCGAGGCCGGGCTCGTCGCCATCCACCAGCCCGGCGGCGACGAGAACGCCGGCGGCCAGCCCGACGTGACACTGCTCGAAAGGGTGCTCAGTGGACTTCGCAAGCTCTAACGGGGGCGGCTTCGCGGGCTCCGACGCCGGTGCCGGCCGGTCCACCACGTCCGCCAAGATCGTGGTGGCGGGCGGCTTCGGCGTCGGCAAGACCACGTTCGTGGGCGCGGTCTCGGAGATCAACCCGCTGCGCACCGAGGCCGTGATGACGTCCGCGTCCGCGGGCATCGACGACCTCACCCACACCGGGGACAAGACCACCACGACGGTGGCGATGGATTTCGGCCGCATCACGCTCGACCAGGACCTGATCCTCTACCTGTTCGGCACGCCCGGCCAGGACCGCTTCTGGTTCATGTGGGACGACCTGGTGCGCGGCGCGATCGGTGCCGTCGTCCTGGTCGACACGAGGCGGCTCGCCGACTGCTTCCCCGCCGTCGACTACTTCGAGAACTCCGGGCTGCCGTTCGTCATCGCCCTCAACGGCTTCGACGGCCACCAGCCGTACACCCCCGACGAAGTGCGCGAAGCACTGCAGATCGGACCGGGCACTCCCATCATCACCACCGATGCCCGGCACCGTGCGGACGCAAAGAGTGGCCTGATCACACTGGTTGAGCACGCACTGATGGCACGTCTCAAGTAGGCGGGGGCATACGGAAGTTGCCGTAGAGCACACGGAACGATCTGTGTCCTTTGACACGGACGGCTGCCGTGTTCATAACGTTTCGACAGAGAATTGCGCCGACCCCGCCACACATCGCGGTCGGCTGGTCTCGCTGTGCTCACATGGGCCCCGCCTTTTGGCGGGGCTCGCTCTTTATGACCGATTTATCTGAGGCTTACACCACTCGGAACTGTTCTTTCCTACTGTTTGGAAGAGCACTGCCTGACGTGCTGGAATGCGCTGAACTGCCCAGTAGCACGGGCCTTTGGAGACGACAGCGGCACCAGCGCGGGAGCCGCCGCCGAGAGGTTGTTGGTCGAGTGAGGCGAAGCAAGACGAGCCCCGCATCCCCGGACCGGGACACGCGGGGCAACTTCACCCCGCCGCCGCGCGCCGCTGCACCCGCCGCGGACGCGCCCGGCAACGAGCCGGGGGCCGCCTCCGGCGGTCGGATGTCGCCCAGGAACTGGCGCGTGCCGACCCGCCTGAACGCGATCCTGCTCATACCCGTGCTCGTCGGCCTGGTCATGGGCGGCTTCCAGGTCAAGGGCGCCATCGACACCTGGGACGAGGCCCGCGACGCCGAGGCCACCGCCCGGCTGGTGCGCGCCTCCCTGGACTACGGCAACCGTCTCATCGAGGAGCGCGACGTCTCCGCCGCGCCGCTGCTCAAGGGCAAGAAGAACAGCCCGGCCGTGGTCAAGGCCCGCAAGGCCACCGACGCCGCCGCCGCCGCGTTCGACGACGCCGCGAAGGACATGCCGCAGAAGGAGGGCCTCGAGCGCCGCCTGGAGGGCTTCCGCAAGGTGGAGCCGAAGCTGGCGGGCCTGCGCGAGGCCGCGTACACCAGCAAGCTCCCCGGCGTCCAGACCGAAGAGGCCTACGTCGGCATCCAGCACCCGCTGATGGAGTTCGCCAACGAGCTCGGCCTCGGCACCGGAAACATCACCTCCTACGGCCGCACCGTCTACGCGGTGTCGCTGGCCAAGGCGGCCCTTTCGCTGCAGCGCTCCATCGGCACCCACATCCTCACGAAGCCGGGTCCGACCCAGTCCGACCTGTCCCGGCAGAAGATCGCCTTCTCCTCGTACGTGTACCTGGAGAACATCGCCATCCAGGAGTACACCGGCGGTGGCACGCCCCAGGACGTGCGCAAGCTCGACGAGGCGAAGAAGAAGCTGACCGCCGCGGGCGAGAAGCAGTCCGAGGAGGCCGCGGCCGCCGCCCGCGCCCAGGGCAAGAAGTACGTCCCGATGCCGAGCGGCGAGAAGTCCGTCGCCCTCATCGCGGGCCTGCCCTCCACCCAGCCGAGCGCGCTCGTCGCGCTCGCGGGCAAGGGCGTCACCGCCCCCGCCCTGTGGAACGCCACCAGCCTGAAGTTCGACGCCTACCGCGCCATCGAGGCGGACCTCGCGGACAAGGCCGTGAGCGAGGCGTCCGACATCGCCGACAACGCCAAGACCGACGCCTTCATCACCGGCGCCGCCGTCGTGGTCGCGCTGCTCGCCGCCTTCATCCTGGCCGGCCTCATGGCCCGCCAGATGAGCCGCTCGATGCGCAGCCTGCGCACCGCCGCCTTCGGCATCGCCGAGCAGCGCCTGCCGATGCTCGTCGACCAGCTCTCGCGCACCGACCCGGGCCGCGTCGACACCCGCGTGCAGCCCATCCCGATCACCACCACCGACGAGATCGGCGAGGTCGCCCGCGCCTTCGACCAGGTGCACCGCGAGGCCGTCCGGCTCGCCGCCGAGCAGGCCCTGCTCCGCGGCAACATCAACGCGATCTTCACCAACCTGTCGCGCCGCAACCAGTCGCTGATCGAGGGCCAGCTGACCCTCATCACCGACCTGGAGAACAACGAGGCCGACCCGGACCAGCTGGAGAACCTCTTCCGCCTGGACCACCTCGCGACCCGCATGCGCCGCAACGGCGAGAACCTCCTGGTCCTCTCCGGCGAGGAGCCCGGCCGCCGCTGGGACCAGCCGGTGCCGCTCGTCGACGTGCTCCGCGCCGCCTCCTCCGAGGTGGAGCAGTACGAGCGCATCGAGCTGTCGGGCGTCCCCGAGGCCGAGATCCACGGCCTGGCCGTGACCGACCTCGTGCACCTGCTCGCCGAGCTCCTCGAGAACGCCACCGCGTTCTCCTCGCCGCAGACCAAGGTCAAGGTCACCGCGACCCGCCTCCCGGACGGCCGGGTGATGGTCGAGATCCACGACAAGGGCATCGGCCTGACCGCCGAGGACTTCGCGGACATCAACCACCGCCTCGCCAACCCGCCGACCGTGGACGCCGCGATCTCCCAGCGCATGGGCCTGTTCGTGGTCGGCCGCCTGTCCGACCGGCACGGCATCCGGGTCCAGCTGCGCCCCTCGGGCGAGCAGGCGGGCACCACCTCCCTCGTCATGCTGCCGGACAACATCACCCACGGTGGCGGTGGCGAACTGCAGGGGAACGACTCCGAGTTCACCGTCTCCTCGATCATCCCGGAGCAGCAGGTCCCCGAGGTCGAGCCGCTGCGCACGGCCGCTGAGCTGGGCTTCGACGACAGCCGCTACCAGGCCGACGGCGCCGAGAGCGGCGGTCAACTCGACCCCGTGGGCCGCTCGTTGATGCGCGAGGAGCGCCGTGCCGCACTGGAGGCGCAGGCCCACTCGGGTCAGCCCGCCCAGCCCGCCGCCGAGCGCCCGCTGTTCCGCGACGAGGTCCAGGGCGGCCAGGAGACGTACGAGCAGCCGTCCGGCTACGACTACCCGGACCAGCAGGGCGGATTCGCGGACGGGGCGGTGCCGCACCCGGCGTACGACGACCAGCACGCCGCGTACGACCCCGCGGGTACCTCGTACGACGGGCAGCAGACGCCCGGATACGACCAGGACCAGTCCGGCTACGACGCGCGGCAGAGCTACGACCAGGGTGCGCAGGCGTACGACGAGTCGTACTACACGACCCAGGACGGCTATCAGGACGCCGCCTATACGGAGTCCGGCCAGGGCGGTCAAGACGCTCGTACGGGCGGTCTCCAGGAGCCGTTCGCCACCTACCCGGAGCGTGCCCACCAGGACGACTGGCCGTTGCGAGACGGTTACCAGGACGAGTACCAGGACGGCTACGCTCCCGAAGCGGAACCCGCATCGACGACTGACGCGGGCGAGCAGGAGCGCGTAGGCTTCGACCGTCCGGGACCTGCCGCGTCGACGCCGCCGGCTCCGTCCGCCGCCCACGAGCTGACCGACGCGGGCCTTCCGCGCCGCGGCAGCACGGCGGCGAACGGCAACGGTGCCGCCCCCGCCGCGCAGCCCCCCGAGAGCCGCAGCGGCGACAGCCACGACGGCGACCTGCGGGGCGAGGCCCAGCAGGACGAGCAGCAGAGCCCCGGCTGGCGTTCGTCCAACGACGACCGCTGGCAGCGCGCCGAGCAATTGCGGGAGCCCAAGGCGGGCGGGGTCACCTCGTCCGGTCTCCCGCGGCGGGTGCCCAAGGCCAACCTGGTCGAGGGCACCGCGGAGCAGACCCCGCAGGGCGGCCCCCAGGTCTCCCGCGACCCCGAGGAAGTACGGGGCAGGCTGAGCAACCTGCGCCGCGGCGTCCAGCGGGGCCGCAGCGCGGGCAGTGACACGAATGGCCAGGGCTTCAGCCCTGATAGCACCTACAACCAGGAGCGTTAGTGTGAGCCCGATGAGCCAGGCGGCGCAGAACCTGAACTGGTTGATCACCAACTTCGTGGACAACACCCCCGGGGTGTCCCACACCGTGGTGGTCTCCGCCGACGGACTCCTTCTGGCGATGTCCGAAGGTTTCCCGCGCGACCGAGCCGATCAGCTCGCGGCGGTCGCGTCGGGCCTGACCTCCCTCACGGCCGGGGCCTCCCGGATCTTCGAGGGCGGCTCTGTGACCCAGACCGTTGTGGAGATGGAGCGAGGATTTCTCTTCATCATGTCCATCTCCGACGGTTCCTCCCTTGCCGTACTCGCCCACCCAGAGGCGGACATCGGTCTCATTGGGTACGAGATGGCACTTCTCGTCGACCGTGCGGGCACCGTCCTCACGCCGGACCTGCGCGCGGAGCTTCAGGGGAGCCTGCTCAACTGACAGACAGACGGTGCGTATTCGCGTCCCGGGGTCGTAAGGTTTCGGGACGCGGCTCCACAGTGATGGCGCCGAGCACAGTTTCGGAGGAGGAGTACGTGGCTGCAACACCCCCAGACGGTTCGTCTTCGGCCAACTGGCCTTCCGGCCACGGCCAGGGCCAGGGTGACGGTTCGCAGAACCGGTACAACTTCCCCTCCGCGCCCAGCCACCGACGCCAGCCGCCGTACCGGCAGCCGGGCCCCCAGGCGCCCGGCCCCAGCCCGTACGACCAGCCGTACGCACCCCGGATCCAGCCGGTGCAGCCGCAGCGCCGCTCCCCGGAGCCGGCACCGACACCGGCACCGGCACCGGCCGCGTCCAACCCCCTGGTGCGCCCGTACGCCATGACGGGCGGCCGCACCAGGCCCCGGTACCAGCTCGCCATCGAGGCGCTGGTGCACACCACTGCACAACCGCATCAGCTGCAGGGGCAGTTGCCGGAACACCAGCGCATCTGCACCCTGTGCCGCGAGATCAAATCAGTGGCCGAGATCTCGGCCCTGCTCTCCATCCCCCTCGGCGTTGCCCGGATCCTCGTCGCCGACCTGGCGGAGGCCGGACTTGTCGCCATCCATCAGCCCGGCGGCGACGAGACCGCCGGCGGCCAGCCAGACGTGACACTGCTCGAAAGGGTGCTCAGTGGACTTCGCAAGCTCTAGCGGCGGAGCAACAGCCCGCTCCACCACCAGCGCGAAAATCGTGGTGGCGGGCGGCTTCGGCGTGGGCAAGACCACGTTCGTCGGGGCGGTCTCTGAGATCAACCCGCTGCGCACCGAGGCCGTGATGACGTCCGCGTCCGCGGGCATCGACGACCTCACCCACACCGGGGACAAGACGACGACCACCGTCGCCATGGACTTCGGTCGTATCACCCTGGACCAGGACCTGATCCTGTACCTGTTCGGCACGCCCGGCCAGGACCGCTTCTGGTTCATGTGGGACGACTTGGTCCGTGGCGCCATCGGCGCGGTCGTCCTGGTCGACACGAGGCGGCTCGCCGACTGCTTCCCCGCCGTCGACTACTTCGAGAACTCCGGGCTGCCGTTCGTCATCGCCCTCAACGGCTTCGACGGCCACCAGCCGTACACCCCCGACGAGGTCCGCGAGGCCCTGCAGATCGGCCCGGACACCCCGATCATCACGACGGACGCCCGCCACCGCGCCGACGCGAAGTCCGCTCTGATCACGCTGGTCGAGCACGCGCTGATGGCCCGCCTGCGGTAGCACGCCGAAAACCTCGCCGGGCGGGGCCCGTTTGCCGGATCTCGCCGGAACGGGCCCCGCCGGTGTGTGTGTTCGCCCACAATTGCGTGCATGAGCGCGGAGGCGGCGGCGGTACGGCTGGGCAGCACGGTGGCGACGAGGGCGGTGCGGCTGTGGTTCGCCCCCAGGGAGCGCGAGCAGCAGGCCCGGTCGTCCATGAGCGAGCTGATCCGGGTGCGGGTGCCCGGCCTGCGGGCGCGGCGCGGTGTGGAGCGGCAGTTCGAGCAGATCGCGGACGCCGTCGCCGGGCGCGTGCAGCCCCTCCTGGAGCACGAGTTCCGCGGGCTCACCGACAACGGCCGCGAGGCGGTGCTCACGGCGGTCACCGACGCCTTCGTACGCGCGGACCTCTCCGACGAGGCCGTGCTCGGGTCGGACGCGGACCCGGCCGAGCTGACCCGGCGGGTGCGCGCGGCGGTGCCGGTGCCCGACGGCTTCTCCGAGGTGGAGACCCGGTTCCACGAGATCGTGCTCGCCGAGTGCTGCGACTGCTACGTCCGGGTGCTGCGCAGGCTGCCGGTGTTCACCGAGCGCGCCGTCACCGACCTCCTCGCCCGGTCGACCTCGCTCGCCGACGAGCTCCAGAAGGTCCTCGAACGCCTCCCGGCCCGCTCCCTGTACGCGCCGCAGGGCACCGGCGAGGACGAGGCGTTCCGCAATCAGTACCTGAGCCTGGTGAGCAAGTCCCTGGACGAGATCGAGCTGTTCGGCCTCGGCCCGTCCGACCGCGCGCCGCGCACCAAGCTGTCGGTGGCGTACGTCAGCCTGCGCACTTCGGAGGACGGCGGGTCCCGTCGCCGGGACCGGCCGCGTCCCGCGCTGCGGTCCGGCGCCCAGGACTGGGAGCCGCGGGAGGCCGAGCGGTCCCCCAGCATGCGGGTGGAGGCGGCGCTGCGGGACGCGCCCCGGGTGCTGCTGCGCGGCGAGGCCGGGTCCGGCAAGACGACGCTCCTGCAGTGGCTCGCGGTGACGGCGGCGCGCGGCGCCTTCACCGGGGACCTCGCCGGGTGGAACGGCCTGATCCCGGTCCTGGTCAAGCTGCGGCAGTACGCGGGGAGCCGGCCGCCCGCCCCGGAGGCGATGCTGGACCGGGTGGCGGGGCCGCTGACGGGGCTGATGCCGGCCGGGTGGATGCACAGGGCGTTCGCGGACGGGCGGGTGCTGCTCCTGGTGGACGGCGTCGACGAACTGCTCGCGGGCGAGCGGCGGGGCGTGCGGGAGTGGCTGCGCGGGCTGCTGCACCAGTATCCGGACTCCCGCGTCGTCGTGACGTCCCGTCCCGCGGCGGCGCGCAGCGACTGGCTGCGCGCCGAGGAGTTCACCGCGCTGCACCTGGCCCGGATGACCCCGGCCGACCTGACCTCCTTCATCCGCCAGTGGCACCAGGCGGTGCGGGACGGCTCCGGCCTTTCCTGCGCCGAGGAGGACCTGCCGCGCTACGAACGCTCCCTGGTGACCAACCTCCAGGACCGCCCGCACCTGCAGTCCCTGGCGACGAACCCGCTGCTCGCGGCGCTGCTCTGCGCGCTGCACCTGGCGCGCCGGGGCCAGCTCCCCCGCAACCGCATGGAGCTGTACCGCATGACCCTCGAAGTCCTCGTGCAGCAGCGGGACAACGACCGGGGCGTGCTCAGCGAGCTGCCGGTGCCCCTGACGCTGACCGACAAGCTGTGCCTGCTGCGCGATCTGGCCTGGCGCCTGTCGGACAACAGCCGCACCGAGATCGCGGCGGAGCGGGCCGCGGGCCACGTCACCGCGAAGCTCGCCGCGATGCGGCATCTGGACGGCCTCGACGGGCCCGCAGTCCTGGACCATCTGCTGCACCGCTCCGGGGTGCTCCGCTCCCCCGCCGAGGGCCGTCTGGACTTCGTGCACCGTACGTTCCAGGAGTATCTGGCGGCGTACGAGGCGGCCGTGGAGGACCGGATCGGGAATCTGGTGGGGCGGGCGCACCTGGACCTGTGGCGCGAGACCGTGGTCATGGCGGCGGGCCACGCCAACCGCACCCAGCAGGAGGAGTTACTGGGCGGTGTCCTGGAGCGCGCCGAGTGCGAGCCCCGGCATTCGCGGGCGCTGCGCCTCGTCGCGGCCTCCTGCCAGGAGACGATGCCGTCGGTGCCGGACACCCTGGCGGTACGCCTCGACGAGGCCGTGGCGCGCCTGGTGCCGCCGCGGCGGCAGTCGGAGGTGGCGTCGTTGGCGGCGGTGGGTCCGCCGCTCCTGTCACGTCTGCCGCCGTCATTGGACGGCCTGAGCGAGACAGTCGCTCTGGCCACCGTCACCACCGTCGCGCGGATCGGCGGCGAGGCCGCGCTGACACGGCTGACGGCGTACGCCGCGGATGCGCGGGCGGCTGTCCGGCGGCACCTGGTGAACTACTGGGGGTACTTCGACGCCGACGCCTTCGCCGAGGAAGTACTGCGGCGCATGCCCCTGGGCGACGTCATCCTGCCCCTGACCCACCCCGGGCAGTTCTCGGCAGCGACCCGACTGGGCGAGGACCGGTGGATCACCGTCCACTACTCCTTCCCCTGGAGCCTCGACTGCCTTGATGAGCTGCCTGCGCCTCGGGGACTGTGGCTGTACGAGCTGCGCGGAGATGTCGACCTGGCTCCACTGCGGTCCCGGACACAGCTGCGCATCCTGTATCTGGCCGGGACGGGCCACCTGCGGAATCTGGACGCACTCGGCGGGTTGGCCAAGCTGACCATTCTGGTTCTCAACGGCTGGGCGTCGCTGCCACCGTTGGCTGAGCTCCCCGCACATCTGAAGCTGGACAATCTGGAGCTGGGTCGGCTCGCTCCCGACGCCGACCTGAGTCCGCTGACCGGCTTCCCCCTGTCGAGGCTCACCTTGTCCGGCAGCGGTCGCCCACGAGGTCTCGACTCGCTGCCACCGGGCCTCAAGGAGCTGAACCTCATCGGCTTCGACCTCACCGCGTGGCCGCCCTTGCTCGACTCCACCATCCCCCCGCGGTGCAAGACGGCCTTCCCCGACTGCACCCTGCCGCCCGCACCCGGACACGGCTGAGCCCCGCCCTCCGGGAAGGAGGAACGGGGCCCGCCGTACGTCGGTGTCGCTCAGCCCTGCCAGCTGTGCGGCGCCCGGAAGCCCGGGGTGCGCTCGAGGCGGCGCCAGCCGGCCTTGTCGCGGCCGCGGTGGACGGGGGCGTCGGTGGGCTGCGCGGCGGCGCGGGCGAGCAGGATCGCGGTGAGGGCCGCGACCTCCTCGGGCTCGGCGTGGCCCTTCTCGACACGGATGTCGGGAGTGCTCATTGCAGTGTGCTCCTTGTGGGAACTGCGGCGGACGGAAAAGGTCTGGGGTGCGCCGCTACTGCGGCGGGTTGCCGTGCTTGCGCGAGGGCAGGTCGGCGTGCTTGTTGCGGAGCATCGCGAGGGAGTTGATCAGCACGGCGCGGGTCTCGGCCGGGTCGATCACGTCGTCGACGAGTCCGCGCTCGGCGGCGTAGTACGGGTGCATCAGCTCGGCCTTGTACTCCTTGACCATGCGGGCGCGCATGGCCTCGGGGTCCTCGGCGGCGGCGATCTGGCGGCGGAAGATGACGTTGGCCGCGCCCTCGGCGCCCATGACGGCGATCTCGTTGGTGGGCCAGGCGTAGGTCAGGTCGGCGCCGATGGACTGGCTGTCCATGACGATGTACGCGCCGCCGTAGGCCTTGCGCAGGATCAGGGAGATCCGGGGCACGGTCGCGTTGCAGTACGCGTACAGCAGCTTGGCGCCGTGGCGGATGATGCCGCCGTGCTCCTGGTCGACGCCGGGCAGGAAGCCGGGGACGTCGAGGAGCGTGACGATCGGGATGTTGAAGGCGTCGCACATCTGGACGAAGCGGGCCGCCTTCTCGGAGGCCTCGATGTCCAGGACGCCCGCGAGGGACTGCGGCTGGTTGGCGACGATGCCGACGACCTGGCCGTCCAGGCGGGCCAGGGCGCAGATGATGTTGCGCGCCCAGCGCTCGTGGACCTCCAAGTAGTCGCCGTCGTCGACGAGTTCCTCGATGACCTTCGTCATGTCGTACGGCCGGTTGCCGTCGGCGGGGACCAGGTCGAGCAGCACGTCGCTGCGGCGCTCGACGGGGTCGTCGGAGTGCGCCACCGGCGGGTTCTCGCGGTTGTTCTGCGGGAGCATCGCGATCAGGTAGCGGACCTCGGCGAGGCAGGTCTCCTCGTCGTCGTACGCGAAGTGGCAGACGCCCGAGGTCTCGGCGTGCACGTCCGCGCCGCCCAGGCCGTTCTGGGAGATCTCCTCGCCGGTCACCGCGCGGACCACGTCGGGTCCGGTGATGAACATCTGCGAGGTGTCGCGGACCATGAACACGAAGTCGGTCAGGGCGGGGCTGTAGGCCGCGCCGCCCGCGCACGGGCCGAGCATCACCGAGATCTGCGGGATGACGCCCGAGGCCTTGGTGTTGCGCTGGAAGATGCCGCCGTATCCGGCGAGGGCGGAGACGCCCTCCTGGATGCGGGCGCCCGCGCCGTCGTTCAGGGAGACCAGGGGCGCGCCGGCCGCGATGGCCATGTCCATGATTTTGTGGATCTTGGTGGCGTGCGCCTCGCCGAGGGCACCGCCGAAGATCCGGAAGTCGTGGGCGTACACGAAGACCGTGCGGCCCTCGACCGTGCCCCAGCCGGTGATGACACCGTCGGTGTACGGCTTCTTGGCCTCCAGGCCGAAGCCCTGGGCCCGGTGCCGCCGCAGCTGCTCGACCTCCTGGAACGACCCCTCGTCGAGGAGGAGCGCGATCCGCTCCCGTGCGGTCAGCTTGCCCTTGGCATGCTGCGCCTCGGTCGCCTTGTCACTGGGTCCCGCCAGCGCCTGCGCGCGGATCTCGGCCAATTCGGCCACTCGGCCCCGCGCGTCGGTGGGCTCCCCCGCCGAAGATCCAGCTTCGTCCAAAACGGTCATGCTCTCGACCTTACGAAGGACACGAGGGAAAACGGACCGTCGACTCTGCACAGTCTCCGGACCGTTTTCCTGGCACCCCCGAACAGAAGCGTGCCGGGGTGCAGCCGAAGTGACTGCTCAGAGGCCCATTCGGCTGTAGGGATTCCACAACCGCAGGGAGTGAGACTCAGGTCACACCCAGGGTCGGAGCGGGCCGCTCCGGACGCGCTGCGCAGTCGCGGGTCACGGCCCGTGACGGTCACCGCAGGACGTCGACGGGAAGGCCCGCGCGGGCGCGCGGCACACCCGCGGCCGACGGAGGACGACGGACCGGGCTGACCGCTCACTGAATTGGCGGGGCCCGACAACCGGCGGGCGGTCGAGCGCGGCCCGCGCGGAGGCCGCCGGAGGGCCCTCCGCACCCCTGGCCGGCACCCCGCTCAGGCTCGGTCAGGCCCGGTGGATCACGATGTCCCCGGTCCCCGTACGCCCCCGCACCTGGACCGTCTCCCCGGATTCGCCGGGCCCCTCGGAGGAGCCGAGGGCCTGCCGCACGGTCCCGGCCTTGGTGCGGACATCGAGCCAGGCGGCGGTGCCCTCGCGGACGCCGATGTCGATGCGGCCCATGCCGGTCTCCACGACGACACCGCCGCGCACGACCTCGCCGACCGCGATGGCGCCGTTGGCCGTCCTGATGGTGACGTCGGAGAGCGCGTGGCCGACGGTGATGGTGCCGTTGGCCGCCTTCACGCGCAGGTCACCGACGACCTCGCCGACCTCCGTCGGGCCGTTGGAGTTCTTGATGACGGCGGCGCCGCCGATCTCGCCGAGCCGGACCCCGCCGGACGCGGTGGTGACGTCGACGGGACCTTCCGCTCGGTCGACCACGACCTGGCCGTACCCGGTGTGGAGCCGCGCCGAGCCCGCCCACTCGACCCGGACGTCCCCGGCCGAGGTCTTCACCTCGCACTCCCCGAGCCGCCCGGTCGCGCCGAAGTCGGCCATGGACGTGGTGACGTCCAGATGCGAGCCCTCCGGGAGCGCGATCTCCACGTCGACGGACGAGCCCCGGCCGAACAGCGAGCGCTCCTTGGGGCCCTTCACCAGGAGCCGTCCGTTCGCGTACTCGACCCGGGTGCGCTCGGCGGCGCGCACGTCGGCCGGGCGCGACTCGGTGCTGGGGCGCACGTCGACGACGGTGTCGGCGCGGTCCGAGGCGGTGATCCGCACCGTCCCGACCTCCAGGATCACCGAGGCGTAGACGGGCTTGGCGGTGTCGAAGGTTGGCATGGGGCTGTCCTCATCCTGATCCTGATGGGTCGTCCGGCCTTGCGTCCGGACGCGTCGCGCGGGCCGGGCCGGCGGGGCGGAGCCGCTAACGCGCCCATCCCGTATAGCTGTTGCCCGCGCCCTGGGAGCCGCGGGGCGTGGGCTGGTGGGCCGGGTCGCCCTGCTTGAGCGCGTCGGCGACGGTGCGGACCAGCCAGGCGTTGACCGACAGGCTCTCGGCGGCCGCGGCCTCCTCGGCCTGGGCCTTGAGGTGCATCGGCAGCCGGAGGTTGATGCGGGCCGTGCCGCCCTCCTCCGGCTCGGGCACGGGCACGGGAGCCGGGGCGGCGGGCCGGGGCGCGCGCAGGTCCATGGGTGCCGCGTCGAAGCCCTCGCCCGCCGGGGCGGGCGTCACCACGAAGTCCGGATCGCCCCCACGCAGACGCACGTCGACCGAGCCCGGGGCCAGGTCTCGGGTAATCTCGTCCATGGCCGCGGACAGCACGTTCAGCATGGTGAGCCGGGTGGCCGACTCCAGCGGCGCGATCAGACGCTCGGCGATCGCGCGAGCGTCCTCACCACCGGCCTCTGCGGCGACCGCGAGCTCCTGCCGGAGTTGGTCGACATACGGCGTGAGATTCATGGCACCATTCTGGCACCACAATGGCGCCATGGCAAGTTCTTAACGTCTCAAAACCGCCATCTTCCCCGGCCCGCGACGGCGCCACCCAGGGCGCCACCCGCGCCCACCCATGCCGCCCACCGCCCGGCCCGCGGCGACCCCGCGCCGACCTAGCGCCCGCCCCGCATCGCCATCCACCCGGCCGGAACTCCGCCATTCGGCCCCACTTCTTCACACTCGGCGCGTAATCACCTCGACACACTCCGCTTGATGTTGAATATTGAACCGAGTAGCGTTACAGTCAATCTCGTTGAACACTCAACTACTCACGGCCGTGGTTCAGCACCCTCCGAAGGCCCGGAGCCCGGCCCGTCCCCCGAGGAGCACGTCATGGGAATCTTCAGCCGCAAGGACGACAGCGCCGCCCCCGCGACCGCCGAGACCGCCCCGGAGCTCGGCGCGCTGACGGGTGAGTACACGCTCGACCCGGCGCACACGTCGATCGGCTTCGTCGCCCGGCACGCGATGGTCACCAACGTCAAGGGCTCCTTCAAGGAGTTCAGCGGCACGCTGCACCTGGACGGCGCCGACCCGGCCGCGTCGACGGCCGCCCTCGACGTGACGATGGACAGCATCGACACCGGCAACGCGGACCGCGACGGCCACCTGAAGAGCGCCGACTTCTTCAAGACCGACGAGTTCCCGCAGATGACCTTCCGCTCCACCAAGGCGGAGGCCCTCGGCGGCGACGACTACCGCATCACCGGCGACCTCACGATCCTCGGCACCACCAGGCCGCTGACCATCGACCTGGAGTTCAACGGCGCCGCGAAGGACCCGTTCGGCAACGAGCGCGTCGGCTTCGAGGGCAAGGCGGAGATCCTGCGCTCGGAGTGGGGTCTGACCTGGAACGCGGCCCTGGAGACCGGCGGTGTGCTCGTCTCCGACAAGATCAAGCTCAACTTCGACATCTCGGCGATCAAGAACGCCGCGTAACGCCCGGCCGCCGGACGCGGCGGCGCGGTACCGTGCGGCGGTGTCCGAGTTCCTGTCCCAACTGCCCGCCCTCATAGGCGTGGTGATCGGCGCCATGGGGTCGTACGTCGCGGTGATGCGCGGCGAGCGGGTCCGTTTCCGGCGCGAGCGCGAGGCCCGCTGGGAAGAGCGGCGCCTCGCGGTCTACACCGAGTACGCCCGCGTACTGAAGCAGACCGTGACGCTCACCTACCGGATCGCCGCCCACCAGGGCAACGACCCGCACCCGCACCCCCTGTCCGCGGAGGAGGGCGAGCCGCACCTCGCCGAGGCGGCCGACGCGCGCGACCCGGCGGGCGAGGCGCTGCTTCTGCTCGGCTCGGCGCGGGTGGTGGAGCGGGCCCGGGTGTGGGTGATCGTCGTGATCGAGATGGAGCGGTTCCTGCGCGCGGGCGCCCATGACCCGGAGGCCTGGCAGGACCTCCTCGCCCGCCAGCGGACGGCCCGCGAGGGCTACTACGCCGCGGTGCGGGAGGACTTGGGGCTGCCGCCCGGCCACTCGGGCCGGTGGGAACTGCCCGGACTCAGGCCGCCGGTCGGCTGACCCGCACGCGGCGCGGCGCGCGTCCGTGCTGCGCCCCGCACGCGACATGGCCGTCCCCCCCGGCCCGCCCTCACCCGGCCCGGCGCGCCGCCGCGGCCGACGTGTGCTCCAGGATCGCCGTCACCAGTGGGCCCTGCACGGCCGGGGGCAGCGCGTGGCCCATGCCCGGGATCTCCACCAGGTGGGCGTTGGCCACGACCTGGGCGAGGTGCTGCGGGTGCGGCGGCGGGAAGACCGGCTCGGCGGGGGCCACGGTCACCAGGACCGGGACCTCGTTGCACGCGAGGCGCGCCGTCCGCAGCATCCCCGAGTCGTCCGCGAGACCGTGCGCCATCGACGCCTTGTACGTGCCCGCGTGCACCACGACGCGCCGCTCCAGATCGCGGAAGTACCCCTCGTCGAAGGGGAGTTGATCGCCGCCGAGCACCCGCCAGTGCTCCACGCGGCGGTCCAGCTCGGCCTCCAGGCCCTTGTCCTCGACGGGGCGCGCCCACATCTCGAGGACCTCGGGGAAGATCGGGGGCAGCTCGTCCGCCGGTGTGGACGTGCCGTCCGGGGCGACGTACGGCTCGGTGCTCAGGGCGCACGTGCCCATGAGCGTCGCGCTCAGGACGCGGTCGGGGTGGTCGGCGAGGACCAGCTGGGTCAGCATGCCGCCGAGGGAGAGCCCGACCACGTGCGCCCGCGGGACCTCAAGGGCGTCCAGGACGGCGACCGCGTCCTGCGCCAAGTCCACTATGCGGTACGGATGTTCGTCGTACGCCGTCGTCGAGCGGCCCGTGTCGCGGTGGTCGTAGCGGATCACGTGGTGGCGCTCGGCCAGGGCGTCCACCATCTCCTCCGGCCAGCCGACGCCGGCGGCCGCGGCACCCATGACCAGGAGCAGGGGCGGGGTGTCGGGCGAGCCGCGGCGCTCGGTCCACAGGCGCACTCCGGGGGCCGCGTCGACGTACTGCTCGGTGGCGGGGTGGTGCATCGGGGCCTCCCGGAATCGGTGGTGCGGGGCCGCGGGCATGGGGTGCCGCCACGTCGACCACTTCTTGACGATACGTATCGTCTCGTTCAACTGGGCCTCACGTCAAGCCGGACGTGTGCGGGGCCACCGTGGGCCCGGGCACCGACACCGGCCTCGGAGGAAATGAGTGGTCCCGCCACGTACCCGGGCGTTAGCCTCGGCCCCGATGAAACAGCGACGGCAGAAGAAGCTCTCCCGGCAGCTCTTCGAGGCCATCTGGCAGGACACCCCCACCGTCGTGCGGGCCCTGCTGCGGACCGGAGCCGACCCGGAGCGCCGTGACCGCGAGGGGGTCACTCCGCTGTACGAGGCCTCCGTGGGCGGTCGAGCCGCGATCGCCCGCCTGCTCCTGGCCGCCGGGGCCGCCCCCGACACCGAGAGCTTCGGCATCGGTGCGGACGGCACGCCGTTGTGCGCGGCCGCCTGCTGGGGGCACACCGAGACCGTACGGGCACTCCTCGCGCACGGCGCCGACCCGAACCTCCGCGAAAACCAGGGCACCGGCTCGCCCCCGCTGCGCTGGGCGCACCACGGCCCCCACCCCGAGACGGCCGCCCTCCTCGTGGCGGCGGGCGCGACCCCGGCCTAGGGGCCCGGCCGACGGGTCGGCCCTAGAACCCGCCCCCGAAGTCCCCGCCCCCGCCGAAGTCCCCGCCCCCGAAGTCCCCGGACGAGAAGTCGGCGCCGGACACGTCGCCGCCCTCGTAGCCGCCTCCGCCGAAGTCGCCGTATCCGGCGCCGTAGCTCGCCGCGTACGCGGGGCTCGCCATCATCGAGCCGAGCATCGTGCCGACGAGGAGGCCCGGGAGCAGGCCGCCGCCGAAGTAGCCGCCCGCCCAGGGGCCGTAGGCGGGTCCGGCCTCCCAGTAGGGCCGTCGTTCGCCGGAGTCGGTGGTCACGGTGCGTGCCATCGGGTCGTCCCCGTCGGCCAGGCGCACCGCGTCGGCCGCGCACACCGGCACCTCGCGGGTCGCGCCCCCGTCGGGGGTCCACTCGGCGTCCTTCACGGAGGGCCCGTGCCGGGGGTCGAAGAAGCAGGGGGCCCGGCGCTCGGGCAGCGGGCGGCCCTCCCGCCGGGCCGCGAGCAGCGCCAGCGAGAACCGGCCGTCCTCCAGGGCCTGGGTGACGGCCCGCACCTGCTCGGGGCGCTCCGCCGACGCCATGAACGACTTGGCCTTCTCGTAGGCGTCCAGGGAGCGTTCGTAGTCCGCGCGCATGGCGTCGTCCGCGCCCGCCTCCGCCGGGTGGAAGTCGAGCCGGTCCAGCTCCTCGCCGAAGGCGGTGATGTCCTCGTCGACGACGACGCGCAGCTTGTCGAGGGCCGCGCGCTGCTCGTCCTCGCGGACGCGGCGCTTGCGGCGGGCGATGGCGTAGGCGCCCGCGCCGCCCGCGACCACCACCGCGCCGACGCCGATCAACGCGCCGACGGGCACCCCGTCGTCGTCGCCCGACGCGCTGCCCCAGGACGCGGGGGCCGAGCCCGACACCTGCGGGAGGGCCTGGTCGACGAAGTCGTTGAGCTGGGACTTCGCGTCCTCGCCCTGGACCAGGGCGGACAGGTTGCCGACGGCGTTCCTCGAGAGCACGGAGCCGTCGGCCTTCGCGTCGAAGCGGTCGCCCAGGCGGACGGCGTACACGCCGGTGACGCCGGTGGCGGTGCGCAGGTCGCGGAAGAGGTCGTCGCGGCCGGGGAACGAGGCGGGGAGCACCGCGACGAACACCGGCTTGTCGGCCTTCTTGATCTTGTCGGCGAGGGCGGCCGCGTCGGCGGCGGAGAGCTGCGAGGCGGCGGCCTCGTCGACGTACACCGGGTTCTTCTTCAAGGCGTCGGCCACCGCCTGGACGTCCGTCGCGGCCTGGGCTCCGGGCGCCACCGTGAGCGTGGCGCCGAGGGCCAGGAGCAGTCCGGACAGGATCAGGGTCAGCCGCGACGCCGTCTGCCTGGTGGGCCTCATACTTCACGCTAACTCCTCCCCGGCCGGAACGTTCCCTCCGTTCGGCACGGAAAGGGCCCACCGCGTTCGGCTCCCGAAGTCCTGACGGGCCCTTGGGGCAGCAGTTGACTCGCACCTTGAACCAAGGCATGGCGTAGCCATGACATCCGCCGTGGCTCCCGGCCCGCCCCCCACGAAGGGCGGAACGTCCCATGCGCAGACCCTCCACACCCCGCCGCCTCGCCCGCTTGCTGACCGCCGGACTCCTCACCACCGCCGGGCTCACCGGTCTCGGTGTCTCCTCCGCCGAGGCGGCGGGCGAACAGGTCTCCAGCTGGCTGACCACGACGGACGGCAGCGGCGGCCACCACGTCACCCCGGGCCCGCAGCCGCAGACCCCTGATAGCGGGTGCTCTCGTCGACGGTGATGTTCGTGCCGCCGCCGCCCGTGCCGGGCTGGAAGGCGGGGCCTGGCGGAACACGGACGGCACGAAGGCCCTGATCGCCTACGACGACTCCACGTCGGCGAGGACGGTCACCGTCTACTGGGGCGGGCAGCACGCGACCTGCTCGCCGCCGGGCAAGACGTCGGCGACGTTCACCTGGAAGAGCTGACGGCACCCCGCCGGCCGGGCGGGGTGCCGGGGCCGGGGCCGGGCCGCGCCGGACTACTCGGTCGGCTCGACCCCGGCCCGCAGCAGGCCGTAGGTGACCGCGTCCTCCAGGGCCTGCCACGACGCGGCGATGACGTTCTCCGCGACGCCGACCGTGGACCACTCGCCGTCGCCGTCGGTCGTGGAGATCAGCACCCGGGTCGTGGAGGACGTGCCGTGCTTGCCCTCCAGGATGCGGACCTTGTAGTCCACCAGCTCCAGCTTGGCCAGCTGCGGGTAGATCCGCTCCAGGCCCACGCGCAGCGCCCGGTCCAGGGCGTTGACCGGGCCGTTGCCCTCCGCCGTGGCGACGATCCGCTCGCCCTTGGCCCACACCTTCACGGTGGCCTCGTTGGCGTGCGTGCCGTCGGGGCGGTCCTCGGTGATGGCGCGCCAGGACTCCGTGCGGAAGTAGCGCCGGGAGCGGCCCTCGGCCTCCTCGCGAAGGAGCAGTTCGAAGGACGCGTCGGCGGCCTCGTAGGTGTAGCCCGCGAGTTCGCGCTCCTTGACGCGGTCCACGACCCGGCCGATCAGCTCGCGGTCGCCGCCGAGGTCGACGCCCAGTTCCTTGCCCTTGAGCTCGATGGAGGCGCGCCCTGCCATGTCGGAGACCAGCATCCGGATGCGGTTGCCGACGAGTTCGGGGTCGATGTGCTGGTACAGGTCCGGGTCGACCTTGATCGCGGAGGCGTGCAGGCCCGCCTTGTGGGCGAACGCGGAGACGCCGACGTAGGGCTGGTGGGTGGACGGGGTGAGGTTCACGACCTCGGCGATGGCGTGCGAGACCCTGGTCGTCTCGCGCAGCGCGCCCTCGGGAAGCACCCGCTTGCCGTACTTCAGCTCCAGCGCGGCGACGACCGGGAACAGATTGGCGTTGCCGACCCGCTCGCCGTAGCCGTTGGCCGTGCACTGCACGTGCGTCGCGCCCGCGTCGACGGCCGCCAGGGTGTTGGCGACCGCGCAGCCCGTGTCGTCCTGGGCGTGGATGCCGAGCCGGGCGCCGGTGTCGGCGGCGACGGTGGCCACGACGGCCTGGACCTGGGCGGGGAGCATGCCGCCGTTGGTGTCGCACAGCACGACGACGTCCGCGCCCGCCTCGGCCGCCGCGCGGACGACCGCCTTCGCGTACTCGGGGTTCGCGCGGTAGCCGTCGAAGAAGTGCTCGCAGTCGACGAAGACGCGGCGGCCCTCGGCGCGCAGGTGCGAGACGGTGTCGCGGATCATCTCCACGTTCTCGTCGAGCGTGGTGCGCAGGGCCAGCTCGACATGCCGGTCATGGGCCTTGGCGACCAGCGTCACGACCGGGGCGCCGGACGCGAGGAGCGCCTTGACCTGCGGGTCGTCGGCGGCCTTGGCGCCGGGGCGGCGGGTGGCGCCGAACGCGACGAGCTGGGCGTTCTTGAACGTGATCTCTGCCTGCGCGCGGGCGAAGAACTCGGTGTCGCGCGGGTTGGCGCCGGGCCAGCCGCCTTCGATGAAGCCCACGCCGAAGTCGTCCAGATGCCGGGCGATGGTCAGCTTGTCCGCGACGGTCAGGTTGATGCCTTCGCGCTGCGCTCCGTCGCGCAGCGTGGTGTCGAACACGTGGAAGGAATCGTCGGGCACAGGTGAGGAATCGTCGGGCTTGCTGGTTTCCGTCATGCTGTCTGGCTCCTGTGTCGGATGTCGGTCTACCGGAAGGACCGGCTCCACCACCTCCATGATCCCTCGCGCCCCGTTTGCCGACTGCGGGTGGGCCGGAAAACGAAAAGACCCCTCGCGGGTGCGAGAGGTCTGCGCGCGGGTCGAGGACGACGGTGTCCGCTCTGTACGTGATGTGTACGGGGCGGTCACTGCGGACCGGCGCGCTTGCTGCCAATAATCATGGCGAACATGAGCATGTCCGGCAGAGTGCCACAGGTCCTGTGGCACCCGCCTCGCTGTCTCACTATGCGGTCCGGCTCATGGATCGCTCCGGTTCACGACTGGCCGGATCGGTTCGGCGCGCCGGTCGGCGCGCCCTACGGCGTACGCGTCAGCGCACGTTCCGGCGTACGAAGACGTCGCGTGCCGCGTTCGTGTCGCCCGGGACCATGTTCGCCGCGTCCGAGGTGAACGCGAACCTCTTGGCGTCGGCGCTCAGGGCGTAGGCGGGCCAGCCCTGGTCCTCGCTCTGGCCGCCGCCCCGGGGCACGTTGACGCGCCGGGTCACGCCGTCCTTCAGGTCCCGTACGTACAGCGGCCCCTTCGCCGGGTCACCCGCGGTGAGGCCGGACGCCGAGGAGATGAAGGCGACGTGGCGGCCGTCGGGGCTGACGCGGGCCTGGTGGGAGTCGGCGTCGGTCTGGCCGCCGCCCGCCTTCCTGGTGACCTTCTTGAGGGCGCCGGTGCGGGTGTCGAGGCGGTAGACGTCGCTCTTGCCGTTGGTGTCGCCGGACACCATCGGCTCGGCCGTCTCGAACGCCGCGTACCGGCCGTTCCTGCTCAGCGAGGGCAGTCCGACCTTGAGGTCCTGGCCGGTGGCGGACAGGTCGAGGCGCTTGGTGGTGCCGGTGTTCGCGTCGTACGTGTACGTCCTGCCGCCGAGGCCGGGACGGACCTGGCCCAGGGTGTAGCCGACGTGGCGGCCGTCGGCGCTCAGGCTCATCCCGCCGATGGTCCAGGTGGGCTGGCCGGTGACGATCTCGCTCACCCGGCGCGTCGTGCCCTCCTCGCGGTCGCGGAGGTAGACGCCGGTCCACATGCCGTCGCCGCCGCCGTCGCCGTGGTCCTTCAGGGCGGACACGAAGGCGACGTACCGGCCGTCGGCGCTGACCCGGGCGCCGATCACGTAGTCCCCGAAGACGGGCTTGTCGTCGTCGGAGAGGCTGACGATCTCGGTGCGCCCGGTCTTGCGGTCCTTCAGGAACGTGCCGCTGTACAGGCCTCCCGCCCGGTCCACCTGGGCGGAGTAGGTGACGTACCGGCCGTTCGCACTGATCGACGGGTCACCGGCGTGCGAGGTGTACTGCGCGCCGGAGGCCTGGAGGCTGATCCGCTCGACCTTCTTGGTGCTCAGGTCGCGCAGGTAGATGTCGGTCATGCCGTTGGTGTCGCCCCGCACCAGGTTGGTGGCCTCGGACGCGAACACGACGTAGCGGCCGTCGGCGCTGATGTCCGTGGCGTCGGAAGGCCCGTTGGCCTGGGTGCCGTTCGCCGCCACGCTCACCCGCTCGGTGCGGGGAGCGGGGGCGCGGGTGTCCGCGGCGGCCGCGGCCGGCAGGACCGCGCCCGTGACGGCGGCGACGAGCGCGGCGGCGAGCGCCGCGCGGGTGGTGAGACGCATGGGTGGTTCCCCCGTGAGATGAGTGCTCGGTTCTCGTGCTTGGTGCTTGGTTCTCGTGTCTGTTGCTTGGTTCTCGTGTCTGTTTCCGGGTTCCGGTGCGTGTTGCTTGGCTCCCGTGCCTGTAGGGAGTGCCGCATGGGCGCTTCTGGTTGCTAGCCGGACTGTCCGTCCTTCACTGTCCGCAGGAACACGTCCGACAACCTGTTCGTGTCTCCTGTCACCAGATCGGGCGACGCGGAGTCGAAGGCGACGACGCTGCCGTCGTCGTTGACCGACGGACGCCGGGCCGCCAGGTCGTTGCGCCCGCCGTCGACGTCCGCGCTGACCAACTGCGTCTCACCCGTGGCCAGTTCGCGCAGGAACACGGCGGGCACCCGGGCGGCCTTGCCCTTGCCCCTCACCGCCGAGACGTACGCGAGGTGCGTGCCGTCCGCGCCGAGCGCCGCGTCGTAGGTCGTCGCGCGCTTCGACTCGCCGCGCACCAGCCGGGTCGTGCCCGCGTCGAGGTCGCGCACGAAGACGTTGACGCCGCCGTTGCGGTCGCCCGCTGTGAGGTTGGAGGCGGTCGAGTCGAAGGCGATGTGGCGGCCGTCGCCGCTCAACGAGGCGCCGGACGAGCGGCCGTTGGCCGGGCCGCCGTCCCGGGCCGTGGATGCCTTCTCCAGGGTGCCGGTGTCCAGGTCGCGTACGTGGACGTTCCCCCCGGACTCGTACGCCACGTACCGGCCGTCGTAGCTGATCGAGGAGCGGTCGGCCCGCGCCGACGGCTCGCTGACGAGGCGGACCGTGCCGTCGTAGATGCGGTAGCGGTACACGCGCGGCTGCCCCGCGGTGCCGTCGGGGCCTTCGAGGGCGGCCGTGAACGACACCCACATGCAGTCGTCGCTCACCTTGGGCCGGGCCGCCCACGCGAAGGGCGTGCCCTCGAAGGACTGGCTGGCGCGGGAGACCTTGCCCACGGCGCGGTTGCGGACGTAGACCGTCGGGCGGGCGTCCGGGGCCGGTGTGGACGTGATGTTCGTGGCCTCGGAGACGAACGCGGTCATCCGGCCGTTCACGCACGGCGAGCCGCCGCGGGACGGGCCGTTGCCCATGCCGCGCGGGTACCCGGAGCTGATGGCGGAGTCGCCGAAGTACACGTCGGTCAGGCCGTTGGTGTCGCCCTCCCACACCGGCCCGGCCGTGGTGAAGGTGGGCCTGGCGTCGTACCCGGCGGACACGTCCTGTCCGTACGACGGCACTTGGAGCTGGGCGCCGTTCCTGTCCACGCTGGCCCGCACCGTCGTGGGCACGGCGGGATCCGGGGCGGCCTGGGCCGGTCCGGCGGCCGTCGCCGCGAGAACCGCGGCCGCCAGGAAAGCCGCGGTTCTCGCGGCCGTGCGTGTACTCGCCGTGCTTGCCTCGCTCATGAAGGTCCCCCGTGGGTGGGTTCAGCGGGTGTGGCGCAGGAAGATGTCCGTGCTGCCGTTCGTGTCGTCCGGCACCAGGTCGGTGGCGGCCGAGGTGAAGGCGACCGCGCGGCCCTTGGCGGTGACGGCTCCGGGCACGACGGCGCCGGGGCCGACGGGCGTGCGCCTGCCGGTGCGGACGTCGAGCAGGGTGAGCGCGGTGCCGTCCGCGCCCTCGGCCAGGACGGCGTGCCGCGCGTCCGGGCTCGCGGACTCGGCGGGCCTGTCGGCGACCTCGCGGGCCGCGCCCTTGCGCACGTCGTACGCGTACGTCCGGCCCCCGGCGACGAAGAGCGCGCTGCGGCCGTTCTCGGCGAGCTGGACGAACCCCGCCTCACCGAGGCCCTCGTCGAGCCGCGTCGTCGCCCCGGTCCTCCGGTCGCGGACGAAGAGGTCCGCGCCGCCCGCGCCCCGGGTCACATACGCGAGGAGCCCGCCGTCGGCGCTCAGGGACGCGGCCCCGAACCAGCTGTCGCCGCCGACCAGTTCGTCGGCTCCGGTGGCCAGGTCGCGCACGCGCAGGTTCTGGGCCGGGCGGAAGCGGTCGCCCGAGGTGTACGCGACCGTGCCGCCGTCGGGCGAGACGGCGCGGAGCAGGCCGGTGCCGTTGCCCGGCGCCCCCACGTTCACGTTCCGGCCCGTCTCCCGGTCGTACAGCATGGGCGCCGGGGACTTGGTGCCCGCCGTGTGACCGACGCGGCGGCCGTCGCGGCTGAGCAGCGGCGTGCCCCAGGAGGAGTCGCCGTCGTTCGGGATCCGGGTCAGCTCGCCCGTGACCCGGTTCTTCAGGACGAGGCAGGTGTACGTCTGCTGGTGGCAGCGCAGCCGCTCCGCCTTGGTGGCGAAGGCGACGTACCGGCCGTCGGCGCTGATCCCCGCTTCGAGGGAGCGCCCGTCGAGCTGCGCCCCGTCGCCCCCGGTGCTCACCCGCTCGGTGCGCGGCTCGCGCGGCGGCGCGTCCGCCGCGGCGGCCGAGAGGACCGCGCCGCTCAGGGCGAGGGCGAGGGCGGCGGTCGACAGCGTTCTCGCGCGTCTGCCGCCGCCCCGCCGGGCCGTGCTCACCCGCGCGTCCACTTGAAGACGTCGTTCAGGCCGTTGGTGTCGCCGGGCACGACGTCGGTCTCCGCCGAGGTGTAGACGACGGTGCGGCCCTTGGCGCCGACCGCGCCGGGGACGGCCGTGCCGGTGCCGACGACGTGCACGCGGCCGGTGCGCAGGTCGCGCAGGCGCAGCGTCGACGCGTCGTCGGAGTAGAGGAGGTGGCGGCCCTCGGGGCCGACGGCCTTGGCCCTGGTGCCGGAGAAGTGCCTGGCCTTGCCGGTGCGCAGATCGCGTACGTAGGCGCCGTTCGCGGAGTTCAGCACCACCGTGCGGCCGTTGCCGCTGATCTCGACGAGGGTGGACGCGGTGCCGTCGTCGACGCGCTTGAGGCCGCCGGTCCCGCGGTCGCGGACCCAGACCTGCTTGGTGCCGGAGTCCTCGTAGGCCACGTAGCGGCCGGTGTCGCTGATGGACGGGTTCACCATGTCGCGGGCGGCGTCGGGCGGGCCGTCGCTGACGACCTCGCGGGTATCGGTGGTCCAGTCGTAGACCTCGATCCGGTACGGGTCGGCGGGGTGCTGGGGGCGCAGGACGTACGCGACGTGGCGGCCGTCGGCGCTGATCTCGGACTCGCCGGAGCCCTCCTTGAAGCCCTTGGCGTCGACGCGGCGCTTCTCCCCCGTCGTCAGGTCCACCACGAACGCGTTGGTGGTGTGCGAGCCCCAGTCGAGGTACGTGGCGAACCGGCCGTCGTCGCTGACGCTCGGCGCGGTCAGGCTGTCCCGGATCCTGCTGACCTTGCGGGAGTCCTGGTCGCGGACGTGCGCGGAGCTCTGGGGCCGCGGGTAGGTGTCGGGCGTGAGGTTGGTGGCCGCGCTGCCGAAGGCGACGTGCCCGCCGTTCGTCGTGACGGTGGCGGCCCCCGAGGAGCCGTTGGCCTCGGTGCCGTCGGCGGCGACGCTGACGCGCTGCACGCGGGGCGCGGACCGCTCCGACGAGGCTGATGGGGCGGACGGGTCGGCCGCGAGCGCGGCCGACGGTAACGCGACGGCGGCGAGTGCGGTGGTGAGCGCGGCCGCGGACAGGGTACGTACTGCTCTGCGCATGATTCCCCCCGGAATCCCCTCGGCACGCCCGCGGTGCCTCCGGGCGCGCCTCCCCCGGCCCGGCGCCGAGGACCCACCGGGATACAAGCGCTTTCTCCCACGCCCCGCAATCCGCAGGAGTGCGTACAACCTGGACGGCCCCTCGCGCGTCCGTGGGCGAGGAAGCTACCCCTGCGGGGCGAGCGTTTCGTCCAGGAACTCCCTTGCGTGGGCGAGGACTTGGTCCCGTCCGGTGCCGCGCAGGCCGATCGCCACATGGATGGAGAAGCCGTCGAGCAGTGCCCGCAGGCGGGCCGCGTACCGGTCGGCGTCGACGGCACGGAACTCCCCGCGCGAGACGCCCTCGGCGAGCAGCGCGACCAGGTCGCGGTGCCAGGAGCCCTCGATGGCGGCCTGCCGGTCGCGCCCCTTCTCGTCCGCGTTCAGGGACCGGTTCCACACTTCGAGCCAGAGGGTCCAGTGCGGGTCGCGGTGCCCGACGGGGACGTAGAGGTCGACGTACGCGTCGAGGCGGGCGCGGGCCGGTTCCTGGCGGGCGAGCAGCCGTCCGCGCTCGGCGCCGAGCCGCCCCTCGCTCCACTCCAGGGTGCGCAGGAGCAGCTCGTCCTTGGAACCGAAGTAGTAGAGGAGGTGGCCGCTGCTCATGCCGACCTCGCGGCCGAGCGCGGCCATGGTGAGCTGTTCCAGGCCGCGGTCGGCGATCATCTCCATGGCCGTCGCGAGGACGTCCTCCCGCGGGGGCGCGTTCCTGCGTGCGCTGCGCGGGGCGCTCGCTTCGGCCACGTGGTACTCCGGCTGCTAGATCCTTGGCTGCTGCTGGGTGACGCAGTGGATGCCACCACCCCCGGCAAAGATCGTACGGGCGTCGACGAGCGTCACGGTCCGGCGCGGGAACAGCCGCCGGAAGATGCCCGCGGCCAGCTCGTCGTGCGGGTCGTCGAAGGCGCACAGGACGACGCCGCCGTTGCACAGATAGTGGTTGATGTACGAGTGGTCGACCCAGCCGTCGTCGTCGGCGAGCGCGGTCGGCGCGGGCACCTCGACGATCTCCAGGGCACGGCCGCGCGCGTCCGTCTGTCCCCTCAGTACGCCGACGACCTCGCGGCTGACCTCGAAGTCCGGGTGGGCCGGGTCCTGTTGGGAGTGCACGAGGACGACGCCGGGGGCGGCGAACGCGGCGACGATGTCGACGTGGCCGAGGGTGCCGAAGCCGTGGCCGGGGTAGTCGGCGGTGAGGCCGCGCGGCAGCCACAGGGCCTTGCGGGTGCCGATGCGGGCGTGCACCTCCGCCTCGACCTGCTCCCTGGTCCAGCCGGGGTTGCGTTCGGGGCCGAGTTGCACGGTGTCGGTGAGGAGCACGGTGCCCTCGCCGTCGACGTGGATGCCGCCGCCCTCGTTGACCAGCGGCGAGGAGTGCGGCTCGGCGCCCGCGAGGTCCGCGACATGGCGGGCGATCTTCGCGTCGTGCTCCCAGCTGGCCCACTCCTGCGCGCCCCAGCCGTTGAACGTCCAGTCAACGGCGCCGAGCCGGCCTGCGTCGTCGGTCACGAAGGTGGGGCCGATGTCCCGCATCCAGGCGTCGTCCAGCTCGCGCTCCACCAACTCGACGTCCGGGCCGAGGAGTTCCCCGGCCCCGGCGGACTGTCCGGGCCCGCAGACGACGGTGACCGGCTCGAAGCGGCGCACGGCGCGGGCCACCGCGGCCCAGGCGCGGCGGGACTCCGCGAGCGCCCCGGGGTCGTCGAAGGTCACGTTCGGCCCCGGCCAGGCCATCCAGGTGCGCTCGTGCGGCTCCCACTCGGCGGGCATGCGGAAGGTCATGGCTGCGGTCCTCACAGGAAGTACAGGCGGTTGAGGGAGACGGAGTCGGCGGGCGCCGAGCGGAGCGGGTCGCCGTCGAGGCTGACCAGGCCGGTGCGCTGGTCGACGTCGACGGCGCCGGTGCGGGAGTTCAGGCGCAGGTCGGCGGGGCCGATGCCGCGGGTGCCGCGGACGGCGACGCGGCGGCGCCGGGTGGGCATCAGGTCGTTGCCCTGCTCGACGGCGGCTCCGGCGACGAACGCGACGGAGATGTCGGCGGGGGTCGCGCCGTACGCGCCGAACTGCGGGCCGAGGACGAGGGGCTCGCAGGTGTCGGTGGCGGCGTTGGGGTCGCCGACGACGCCGTACGCCGGGAACCCTGACTTCAGCACCAGCTGTGGCTTCGCGCCGAAGAACTCCGGGCGCCACAGCACGATGTCGGCCATCTTGCCGACCTCGATGGAGCCGACCTCGTGCGCGAGGCCGTGGGCGAGGGCGGGGTTGATGGTCAGCTTGGCGACGTAGCGCAGCACGCGTCCGTTGTCGTCGTGCGGCCCGTCGCCCTCCATCGGCCCCAGCTCGGCCTTCATCTTCCCGGCCATGGCGAAGGTCCTGCGGACGGTCTCCCCCGCGCGCCCCATCCCTTGCGCGTCCGAGGACGTGATCCCGATGGCGCCGAGGTCGTGCAGGACGTCCTCGGCACCCATGGTCCCGGCGCGGATGCGGTCACGGGCCATGGCCGCGTCACCGGGCAGGTCGGTCTTCAGATCGTGGACGGACACGATCATGCCGTAGTGCTCGGCGACGGCGTCCCGCCCGAAGGGCAGCGTCGGATTGGTCGAGGAGCCGATGACGTTCGGCACGCCCGCCATCTTCAGCACGTTCGGCACGTGCCCGCCGCCGCACCCCTCGATGTGGAAGGCGTGGATGGTCCGCCCGTCGAGCACGCTCAGGGTGTCCTCGACCGACAGGCACTCGTTCAACCCGTCGCTGTGCAGGGCGACTTGGACGTCGTACTCCTCGGCGACCCGCAACGCGGTGTCCAACGCCCGCGTGTGCGCGCCCATGTCCTCATGCACCTTGAAGCCACACGCCCCGCCCTCCGCCAGCGCCTCGACCAACGGGGCCTGGTCGGAGGACGAGCCGCGCCCGAGGAACCCGATGTTGACCGGCCAGGCATCGAAAGCACTGAACGCGTGCCGCAGCGCCCACGGCGAGTTCACCCCCACCCCCCACACCGGCCCGAACTCCTGACCGATGACCGTGGTGACGCCCGAGGCCAGCGACGCCTCCATGATCCGTGGCGACAGCAGATGCACATGGGTGTCCACGGCACCGGCGGTGGCGATCAGCCCCTCACCGGACACGATGGAAGTCCCCGTCCCCACGGCCACATCCACCCCGTCCAGGGTGTCGGGATTCCCGGCCCGCCCGATGGCGTGGATCCGCCCCTCCCGGATCCCGATCGACACCTTCCGGATCCCCAGCACGGCGTCGATGACGAGCACATTGCTGATCACGACATCACAGGTCTCACGGACGGCGGCGGCTTTGAGGTGCAGCCCGTCACGGGCGGTCTTGCCGAACCCGGCCAGGAACTCGTCCCCCGCCGACTGCGCGTCGGACTCCACCCGCACCACAAGCCCGGAGTCACCGAGGACGACACGGTCCCCGGCACGCGGCCCATGCACGGAGGCGTACTCGTAGGGGTCCATCACTCGCCCTCCTCAGGGGTGCTCGCCGCGGCCTCGGGACGGCCGACCGCGGCCTCAGGAGCGCTCGCTCCGAGATAGCCGCAGGCCGCCGCCCTCCGCAGGGCCTCCTCCTTCGCGCCGGACGCGTCGAGCGGGCCGTCGACGAGCCCGGCGAAGCCGATGGCGACGCGCGCGCCGCCGATGGGCACGAGCCCGGCCTCGACGCGTTCGCCGGGGCCGAAGCGCAGGGAGGAGCCCGCCGGGACGGCGAGCCGCATGCCGTAGGCGGCGGCGCGGTCGAAGTCCAGGCGCGGGTTGGCCTCGAAGAAGTGGAAGTGGGAGGTCACGCTGACGGGCACGGTCGCGGTGTTGTGGACGGTGAGGGTGACGACGGGCTCGCGGTCCGGTGTGGGCGGGGCGGGCCGCAGCGCGCCGGGGGCGTCCGGGCCCAGCGAGCCGCCGCCGATCGGGTCGGCGACCACGGCGAGGCGCGACCCGTCGTCGTAGACGGCCTCCACGTGCACTTCGGTGACGACGTCCGCGACGCCGGGCAGCACGTCGTCGGGGCCGAGGACGGACCGCGCCCGCTCGATGGCCTCAGCGAGCCGGGCCCCGTCGCGGGCGGCCTCGCAGACGGTGTCGGCGATGAGGGCGGTCGCCTCGGGCACGTTGAGCCTGAGGCCGCGCGCCCTGCGGGCCCTGGCCAGTTCGGCGGCGCCGAAGAGCAGCAGCCGGTCGCGTTCCGTGGGGGTAAGGCGCACGCCGCCACTCCTCGCATCCGTGGGTCACCGGGTCCGGACCCGGACACTCCGGATCGACCACTTAGAACATCACTCTAAACGGCAATCTCCCGGATCGAAAGCATTGACGTGGGCGCAGCCCATCCTCCACATTGAACGGCACTCAAAAACCGAAGTCCGATTCGAGCGAGCGTCAGGGGCAGCCCATGCCGAGAGAACAGCGCGGAGTCGACACCATCCCCGAGGACGAACGCACCAGCGGGCCGCGGGACGTGGTCTCGATCCTCCTCGGCTCCAACCTCTGCCTCGGAGTGATCGTCTTCGGCTGGCTGCCGGTCTCCTTCGGGCTCGGCTTCTGGCAGTCGGCGAGCGCGGTGGTGGCGGGCACGCTGATCGGCACGGCGCTCACGGCGCCGCTCGCACTCGTGTCCCTGCGGACCGCGACGAACCTGTCGACGTCGTCGGGCGCGCAGTTCGGCGTCCGCGGCCGCCTCGTCGGCTCGGTCGTCGGACTGCTCCTGTCCCTCGGCTACACCGCGCTGACCATCTGGATCGGCGGCGACGTCATGGTCGGCACCCTGCACCGCCTGACCGGCCTGCCCACGGGCGGCCTCTCCTACAGCCTGGTGTACGCGCTGCTCACGGCGGCGACGGTGGCCGGGGCGGTGTACGGCTACGGGGTCCTGCTGCGCCTCTCCCGCATCCTCGCCGTCGGCATGACCGCCCTGCTCGTCCTCGGCGTCTTCGCGTACGCCCCCGACTTCAGCGCCTCGGCGCTGCCCGGCGCGGGCGGGTACGCGCTCGGCTCGTTCTGGCCGACGTGGCTCCTCGCGCTCGTCGCCGCGGGGCTCTCCGGACCCATCGCCTTCATCACCCTGCTCGGCGACTACACCCGCTACGTCTCACCCGCCCGGCACAGCCCCCGCTCCGTCCTGCGCGCCACCTGTCTCGGGCTGACCGCCGGGCTCCTCGTCCCCCAGCTCTTCGGCACCTTCACCGCCTACGCCGTCGGCGCGGCCCTCGACTACGCCGAGCCGCTGGTCTCGGCCGCGCCCGGCTGGTACCTCGTCCCGCTCCTGCTCGCCGCGTCCGCCGGGTCCGTCGGCAACGCCGGGCTGATGCTGTACTCCATGGGGCTCGACCTCGACGCGATCGTGCCGCGGGCCTCGCGGGCGCGGGCCACGTACACCGTGGCGGTGGTGGCCGCGGGGTGCGTCTTCGTCGGGCACTTCGCCTGGTCCGCGCAGGACGCGATGACCTCCTTCGTGCTGCTCCTCACGGCCGTCGGGACGCCGTGGGCCGTGATCACCCTCATCGGTTTCGTGCGCTGTCGCGGCGTGTACGACCCCGACGCCCTCCAGGTCTTCAACCGCCGCGCCCGGGGTGGGCGTTACTGGTTCCGGTCCGGCTGGCATCCCGGGGCCACCGGCGCGTGGGCCCTCGGTGCCTGCGTCGGGCTCCTCGCGGTGTCCCTCCCCTCCTGGGAAGGGCCGCTGCTGCCCCTCACGGGCGGGGTGGACTGCAGTTTCCTGTTGTCGGGGGTGGTGGGGGGTGCCGCTTACGCGATGTACCCCAACCCCGCCCCTTCCCGATCCCGGGGCTCCGCCCCAGACCCCGCTCCTCAAACGCCGGAGGGGCTGTCGCCCACCCACCCGCCCCACCTGTCCACGGACTGACCAACAGCCCGGCACCCACGGCCCCGCCCCACGGACACCTTCCGGCCTGTCCCGGCGAAGTTTCAGCCCGTCCGGCGATTGAGGACGAGGCGCGAAGCGCCGATCGGCGGTGCCCCCGTCCCACCCGAAGGGGACACCCACCCCCGGGGTCCAGGGGCGGAGCCCCCCGCGCGGCGGAGTCGCACATTGACACAGCAGGGAAGGGGCGGGGTTGGGGACAGCTCAGCGCAGCGTCAGCACGGCCTTGCCATGCAGCCTCCGCCCCCGCAGCGCCTCCACCGCCACCCCCACATCTCCCCAGGCCCCCCGCCATGCCTCCCCCGCGTCAAGCCGCCCCCCGGCAACCTCCCCGGCCAGCCACTCCAGATCCCGCCCGAGCCCCTCACACCCCAGCAGGAAGAAGCTCACGACCGCCCGATCGTGCCGCCCCTGGTCCCCGTACAGCACCCCGTGCGCGAAGTGCTCGTCATCCCCACCCGAGTGCCCCACCGAGACCAACACCCCACCAGCCGCCAACTTCTCGTACGCGGCGACCAGTTGCCGCCCACCCACAAGATCCACGACCCCGTCCAGGGGCACCTCGACCTCCCCGGGGTCACCCACGACGGCGTGCGCGCCGAGCCCCCGAAGCAACTCCCCCCGCGCACCCGGATCCCCGGTCGAGGCGACCACGTACGCGCCACCCCGCCGAGCCAACTGCACGGCGTACCGCCCGACCCCACCCGTGGCCCCGGTGACCAGGACCCGACGCCCGAGCAGGGGCCCCACCCGATGCAGGGCCCGCAGCGCGCTCGCCCCGGCGACGGGGATCGTACTGATGGCACCGAGGTCGGCCCCGTCCGGCACCACGCCCATGAACCGCGTGTCCACGGCGCGGAGTTCGGCCCAGCCGCCGTCGCCGCCGAGGGTCACCACGGGGGTGCCGACCGGGGGCCCGGAGCCGTCGGCGGCGGCCCGCTCGACGTGTCCGGCGGCGTCCCAGCCGAGGACGGTGCCGGGCGCGGCGCCGGGCACGACGCTCGCGACCTCACCGTAGTTGAGGGAGGTCGCGGCGACCCGGACGAGCGCCTGGTGCGGGCCGGGTTCGGGGTCGGGCGCGGAGCCGAGGCGGAGTCCGGCGGGGGCGGCGGGGTCGACGAGAAGAGCACGCATGACGAAGTCACCTTTCACAGGCAAGACAAAGCGGGGCAAGACAAAGCGGGGCACGACCGAGCGAGGTACCGCAGAGCAGGCCAAGGCGCAGCCGGGCAGGGCACGGCACCGTCGTCGCCCCGGACCGGGACGCAGCCAATAGTGCCACTCAGTGGCACAAGCCATCAAGCGGCATTGGCTACCGGGCTACACTCCCCGCATGGACACCGCCCGCCCCACCCCCCAGCTCCCCCTGCGCGAACGCAAGAAGCTCCGCACCCGCCAGGCCCTGGTCGACACCGCCCT
Source organism: Streptomyces sp. NPDC041205 (assembly GCF_055591765.1). Lineage (NCBI taxonomy): Bacteria > Bacillati > Actinomycetota > Actinomycetes > Kitasatosporales > Streptomycetaceae > Streptomyces > Streptomyces sp. NPDC041205. The sequence continues at coordinate 232,152 of NZ_JBVIZH010000002.1, forward strand.
GGAGCTGTTCACGGAGCGCGGCTTCGACGGCGTCACGCTCGACGAGCTCTGCGACTCCGTGGAGGTGTCCAAGCGGACCTTCTTCCGCACGTTCACCAGCAAGGAGGATGTGGCCTGCGCGCCGCTGCACGACCTGTGGACGGCGTTCCTCGAAGAGTTGGAGCAGGCGCGGCCGGAGGGCGGCCCGCTGCACGAGTTGCTGCGTGACACCCTGCTCACGACGCTCGACCGGATGCCCGGCGAGGAGTGGGCGCACCGGGTACTGCTCAGCCGCCGCCTCGCCGCGCGCAACCCGTCGATGGACGCGCACGGCCTCGCGTTCTGCGACCGCACCGGCCGTGCCGCCCTGGACATCGTCGTGCGCCGCTTCGACCTCGGCGGCACCCCGGACGACCCGGACCACCTTCGCGCGCACCTGGCCGTCGACCTGCTCGTGGCAGCCTGGCACCGCGGCCTGGACGCGTGGACGACCGGTGTGCCCGCACCCGAACGGGCCGCTCTCGCCGCCGCGTTCCGCCGCGCGAGCGCGGCCGTGCCGGAGAGCCTGGCGCTCACCGCGCACCCCGGACCGGCCTGACCGGACCGGCCTCACCGAACCGGACCCGCCTGACCGGACCGGCCTGAAACGACCCCGGAACGGCACGGAGGCCGGGTCCGGCAGGCGGACTGCCGGACCCGGCCTCCGTGGCCGGACGATCGAGGAAAGACGATCAGGGAAGGACGATCGAGGAAGGGCTCAGCCCAGGCGGTGCATCCACCCGTGCGGGTCGGCCGCGACGCCCCGCTGCACGTCGAGCAGCGCGTCCCGCAGCTTCATGGTGACCTCCCCGGGCGCGCCACCGCTCTGCGTCCACTCGCCGCGGGCGGACTTGACCGTGCCGACGGGCGTGATGACGGCGGCGGTGCCGCAGGCGAAGACCTCGGTGAGGGTGCCGTTCGCGGTGTCGGCCTGCCACTGGTCGATGGAGACGCGGCCCTCCTCGGAGGCGTAGCCGAGGTCGCGGGCGACGGAGAGCAGGGAGTCGCGGGTGATCCCGGCGAGCAGGGAGCCGGTCAGCTCGGGGGTGACGATCACCGGCTTCTCATTGGACGCAGCGCCGTACACGAAGTACAGGTTCATGCCGCCCAGTTCCTCGACCCACTTGTGCTCGACGGCGTCGAGGTAGGCCACCTGGTCGCAGCCCTTCTCGGCGGCCTCGGCCTGGGCGAGCAGGGACGCGGCGTAGTTGCCGCCGGTCTTGGCGTCGCCCATGCCGCCGGGGACGGCGCGCACGCGGTCCTCGGAGAGCCAGATGGAGACGGGCTTGACGCCGCCGGGGAAGTAGGCGCCGGCGGGCGAGGCGATGACGACGAAGAGGTATTCGTTGGCGGGCTTCACGCCGAGCCCGGCCTCCGTCGCGATCATGAACGGGCGCAGGTACAGCGACTCCTCGCCGCCGTGCGCGGGCACCCAGTCGATGTCCTGGCGGACCAGGGCGTCGCAGGCGTCGAGGAAGGTCTCGACGGGCAGCTCAGGCATGGCCATGCGACGGGCGGAGGCCTGGAAGCGCCGGGCGTTGGCCTCGGGGCGGAACAGGGCGACGGAGCCGTCGGGCTGGCGGTAGGCCTTCAGGCCCTCGAAGATCTCCTGGGCGTAGTGCAGGACGGTCGTCGCCGGGTCCAGGGAGAGCGGGCCGTAGGGCACGAGCTGGCCGTCGTGCCAGCCGCGGCCCTCCGTCCAGCGGATGGTCACCATGTGGTCGGTGAAGTGGCGGCCGAACCCGGGGCTGGCCAGGACCGCCTCGCGCTCCTTGGCGGAGACCGGGGTCGAGGAGGGCTTGAGCTCGATCGTGGGCGTCGTCATGGTTGCGTGTCCTTCACCGGTTTGTGTGTGACGGACCGCGCCGAGACCCGTACGCGCGCGTTCCTCGCGGCGTCCGGGCGTGCGCCGTTTCGCGGCCCCACGTTCGATTATCGCTCGCGGGACGACCTGGACGAAACGGCGGCCTGGGGCGGCCCTGGGTTCGATGGTGACACCCGGTGGCCGCAAACGAGAAGCCGCCGGGTGCTGGTGCGACCCGGCGGCTTGCTGTGACGGAGCTGGTAGCCGGCGGATCAGCCCGCTACGCGTACGGCGAGCGCGTCGCCGATCTCGTCGGTGGTACGAGTGGTGTCACCGCGTCCGCCGAGGTCGGCGGAGACGGCCTCCTCGACGCGGTTCGCCTCGTTGTCGTACCCGAGGTGGCGAAGCAGCAGGGCGACGGACAGCACGGTGGCGGTCGGGTCGGCCTTGCCCTGGCCCGCGATGTCGGGCGCCGAGCCGTGCACGGGCTCGAACATCGAGGGGAACTCGCGGCTCGGGTTGATGTTGCCGGAGGCCGCGACGCCGATGCCGCCGGAGACGGCCGCGGCGAGGTCGGTGATGATGTCGCCGAAGAGGTTGTCGGTGACGATCACGTCGAAGCGGGCCGGGTCGGTGACCAGGTAGATCGTGGCCGCGTCGACGTGGATGTAGTCGGTGGTGACCTCGGGGAACTCCTCGGCCACCTTGTTGAAGACGTTCGTCCACAGGTGGCCCGCGAAGGCGAGCACGTTGTTCTTGTGGACCAGCGTCAGCTTCTTGCGCGGGCGGGCCTGCGCACGGGCGAAGGCGTCCCGGACGACGCGCTCGACGCCGAAGGCCGTGTTCACGGAGACCTCGGTGGCGACCTCGTGCGGGGTGCCCTTGCGGATGGTGCCGCCGTTGCCGGTGTAGGGGCCCTCGGTGCCCTCGCGCACGACCACGAAGTCGATCTCGGGCTGGCCCGCGAGCGGCGTGGCCACGCCCGGAAGCAGCCGGGACGGGCGCAGGTTCACGTGGTGGTCGAAGGCGAAGCGGAGCTTGAGCAGGAAGCCGCGCTCCAGGACGCCGGAGGGGACCGAGGGGTCGCCGATGGCGCCGAGCAGGATCGCGTCGTGCTCCTTGAGGTCCGCGAGGTCGGCGTCGGTGAGGGTCTCACCGGAGGCGTGATAGCGGCGGGCCCCGAAGTCGTACTCCTTGGTCTCCAGCTTCACATCCTGCGGGAGGACGGCGTTGAGGACCTTGAGCCCCTGGGCCACGACTTCCTGGCCGATCCCATCTCCGGGGATCACTGCGAGATTGATGCTGCGAGACATGACGGCACCGTACTCCTCGTCCCATCCAATGACATTCCCTGTCCGCCATACGGACAGCCCTGGGGGCGGCCGACGGACGGCGGACGGCGGCTTCCGCGCGTGCGCCACCACATGGACACGCATCCTTCACCTGTACGTCCGGCCTGAGTTGGACGCCCCTGGGAAGTTCCCTGGTCATGGACACCCCCAACGTCGGGCTCCCGGACGAGCTCGCGAGCCGCCTGAGCATGCCGGAGCAGCACGAGTACCTGCGCGGGAAGTTCTCGCGCCGCAAGGTGCTCGCCAGTTCCTTCGCGACGGCGGGCGTCGCGGGCGGCATCGGCCTGCTCGCGGGCAGCTCGGGCAGCGCGTACGCCGAGCGCCCCACCGCCGCGTCCCCGCTCGCGGCCCCGCGCGGTCCGGTGCGGGTCGACGGAAAGCTGGTCGCGCCCTTCGGCCGCCATCTCGCGTTCGGCGCGGACCCGAAGACCCAGATGCGGATCTCCTGGCAGGTGCCGTTCGCGGTCAAGTCCCCTTACGTACGGGTGGGTCTGAAGCCCTGGGAGCTGAGCCGGAAGATCGAGGCGGAGGTGCGCGACCTGCACACGCCGTCCCTGTCGAAGAAGCTCCCGAAGGTCGAGCAGTACTACCTGCACGTGGCGCTCGACGGCCTGAAGCCGGGCACCACGTACTACTACGGCGTCGGCCACGACGGCTTCGACCCTGCGTCGCCGGAGCGGATGGCCACGCTCGGCTCGTTCCGCACGGCGCCCGCACGGCCGGAGAAGTTCGTCTTCACGGCCTTCGGCGACCAGGGCGTGAGCTACGAGGCGCTGGCCAACGACCAGTTGATCCTGGGCCAGAACCCGTCGTTCCATCTGCACGCGGGTGACATCTGCTACGCGGACACCACGGGCCACGGCAAGGAGGGCGACACCTACGACGCACGCGTGTGGGACCAGTTCCTCGCGCAGACCGAGTCGGTGGCGAAGTCCGTGCCGTGGATGGTGACGACCGGCAACCACGACATGGAGGCGTGGTACTCGCCGAACGGCTACGGCGGCCAGTCGGCCCGCTGGTCGCTGCCCGAGAACGGCTTCGACGCGAAGAACGCGCCGGGCGTCTACTCGTTCCGCTACGGCAACGTCGGCGTCGTCGCCCTGGACGCGAACGACGTCTCGTACGAGATCCCCGCCAACAAGGGCTACACGGACGGCAAACAGACCGCCTGGCTCGACAGGCGGCTCGGGCAGTTGCGCGCCGACGAGGACATCGACTTCATCGTGGTGTTCTTCCACCACTGCGCGTACTCCACGGCGACGCACGGCTCCGACGGCGGGGTGCGCGACGCGTGGCTGCCGCTGTTCACCAAGCACCAGGTGGACCTGGTGATCAACGGCCACAACCACGTCTACGAGCGGACCGACGCCATCAAGGGCGGCGAGGTCGGCAAGCCGGTGCCGGTCGGCGCGTCGACCGATCCGACGCGCGACGGCATCGTGTACGTCACCGCGGGCGGCGCCGGCAAGGACCTGTACAGCTTCCCGGTCGGGGTCGACGACAGCTACGAGGGCCACGAGAAGGACGAGGGCACGATCCTCACCTTCCACTGGACCAAGCTGCGCCTGCCCGATCCGGACACGGTGCGGTGGTCACGGGTGCGCTACACCGGCTTCTCGTTCCTCGCGGTGGAGGTGACGGCCGGGGCCGACCCGAAGCTCACGGTCTCGGCGCTCGCGGAGAGCGGCGAGCGCGTGGACCACTTCGAGATCAGGCGCGGCAAGTAGCGCGCCCCCTTTGGGCAGCGGCAGCGGCAGCGGAGAAGGGGCGGGCGGGGCTCAGTGCCCCGTCTCGCCGCCGTTGTCCCTGCGGTCGAGGGCCCGCTGGAGGGCGGCGGCGGCGTTCTTGCGCTCGGACTCGCTGGGGCGGACGGAATGGCGGACTCGGCGGGCGGTCGTCTCGGCCATGGGACATCGGCTCCTTAGATCGCATCCGGGAGTGCGGATCCACGTACGCACGGTCGTACGCGGAGAAGGGGGTTTCGAGACATCCCCCACTACCTAATGGGTGTGGGGGGACCCCCAGAGAAGCCGGGGAGCGCGGGCCGCAGGGTTCGCCTGCGCGGGGCCCGGCTCGCAGCCGCCAATCGCTTGATCGAGCGAGACGTTCGGCTCCTACAAAGCTAAGACAGCATCGCCCACTTGTCTCTACAGTTACTCGGACTTCCTACTATCTGAGACGGCTCTCACCGGGTCGGCCGACTCCGCTTCCGCTTCCGTGCGCTCCCGGAGCGCCCTCAGCTCCCGGATGAGGGCCCGGACGGCCAGCGATCCGGCCAGCTCAGGCGTGGTGACATAGCCCACGGAGCGCGTCGGCCGGTCGGCGCCGAGATCGGTGACCTGCACCGTCGGCGGCGCTCCGGTCAGGGACAGCGCGGGCATGATCGCCATGGCGTGCCCGGCGCTCACCATCGCGAGCACCGCCCCGTCGTCCTCGGTCTGCGTGGTCGCCCGCGGGATCCAGTCCTGGCCCGCCCACCAGTCGCGGGTGTACGAGGTGCAGTTCTCGGCCCAGTCCACGAGCGGCAGGGAGCGCGGGTCCGGGTGGCCCGCCGGGTGCACGAAGGAGTAGGGCTCCTCGACGAGTACGCCGCCGACCAGTCCGGGCGGGATCGGCGAGCTGGTGCCGATGGTCGCGATCCCGAGGTCCGCGCGGCCGTCGGCGACCTCGCCCGCGGTGCCGCGGCCCAGCTCGCGGACGACGCGGACCTCGGGCTCCAGGCCGGGGTGGCGGGCCCGCAGGTTCGCGAGGGCGGGCGGCAGCAGGTACAGGGCGGCGCTGCGGAAGGCGGCGATGCGCAGGGGGCCGGTGAGGGCGGGCGCCCCGGGGCCGTCGGCGGTGCTCGCGGCACGCGCGGCGCCCCGGGTCTCGGCGACGAGGGTCTCAAGGAGCCGCAGCACGCGGCGCGCGTGGGCGACGGCCCGCTCGCCCGCCGGGGTGGGCGTTGCGCCCTTGCGGCCGCGTTCGAAGAGCACCGCGCCGAGCTTGTGCTCCGTGCCGCGCACCGAGTGCGACACCGCCGACTGCGTGAGGCCGAGGTCCCGGGCGGCGCCGGAGAAGCTCCGGGCGCGCTCGACGGCGACGATGATCCGCAGTTCGTGCGGGGCGAGGTCGGGCTCGGCCACTGGTTCCCACCTGGTCTCTCTGATCCTGTCCGGCCCAGTCAGGTCGGGTCCGCCGCCGATCCGGCCCCGTCCGCTGCTGTTCCCGTCCTGTCCGGGCCCTCCGCCGAGCACCCTCTCCCATGAGGAGCGCTCATGCTTCGGCGCGTTCCATGAACCGAACCCTCTGCCGCTCCCCCGCATTCCCCGCTTACGGTCGGCTCCATGAACAGCATCTCCGGCGCCCCCGCCCGCACCGTCCACCAGATCGCCCGCCCGCACGGCTTCCCCACCCCCGACGACTTCGCGTTCGTGGAGTCCGCGGTGCCGGAGCCCGCGCCGGGCACGGCCCTGGTGGAGAACCTCTACTGGTCCGTCGACCCCTACCACCGCGAGATGATGGACGGCGAGTTCGCCCTGAACGCCCCGCTCGAAGGCCGCACCATCGGCCGCGTGACCGCCTCCCGGACGCCGGACATCGCCGAGGGCGAGATCGTCTTCCACCGGCAGGGCTGGCGCACCCACGCGGTGGTGACCCCGGAGGAGGTCCGGCGCCTGCCGCGCTTCGACGGGGTGCCGCTGTCGGCGTACATGAGCATCCTCGGCGGCACGGGCCTGACCGCGTACGTGGGCCTGACCCGGATCGCGAAGCTGCGCGCGGGCGAGGACCTGTTCGTCTCCGCGGCGGCGGGCGGCGTGGGGACGGCCACGGGGCGGCTCGCGCGGGTCATGGGCGCGGGCCGGATCGTCGGCAGCGCGGGCTCCCCCGCGAAGGTGGCGTATCTGACGGAGCAGGTCGGCTACGACGCCGCCTTCGACTACCACGCGGGTCCTGCCGTGGACCTGCTCGCGAAGGCCGCCCCCGACGGCGTGGACGTGTACGTCGACAACGTCGGCGGCGAGCAGTTGGAGGCGGCGATCGAGGGCCTGCGGGAATTCGGCCGGATCGTGCGGATCGGCACCGTCGCGCAGTACAACGCCCCCGAGCCGCTGTCCGCGCCCCGCAACCTCACCGAGATCGTGGAGAAGAGCCTGCGCATGGAGGGCTTCCACGTGCGCCACCACCGTCATCTGCAGGACGAGTTGTACGACTTCGTGGTGCCGCATCTGCAGAGCGGCCGGATCGGACTCGACGAGACGATCGTGGACGGCTTCGACCAGATCGTGACGGCGTTCCTGGGGATGCTGCGGGGCGAGAACGTGGGCAAGATGATCATCCGCGCGACGCCTGCGTAGCGGTACCGCGCGGCCGTCCCCCCCGCGGGCGGGCCGGGCCCTAGAACACGTCCCCGTCCCGCCAGTCGATGAGCAGTTCGTGGGCCGGGTCGAGGTCGGCGCCCCACAGCATCGGCGGGTCCTCGTCCGGCATGGAGACCGGGCCCTCGGGGCCGAGCGTGCCGACGCGTCCCGGCCAGGTCACCCAGCCGTGCGCGCGGTACAGCTTCTCGCCCTCGTCGGACGGCGAGAGGACGCCGAGGTCGTGGCCGCCGTCGATGATCCGCTCCAGGGCGCTCATCACCTGCCCGCCGAGGCCCTGGCGCTGCCGGTCGGGGCGCACGGCGACGTTCTCCACGTAACCGACGCGCAGGGAACGGCCGTTGTGCAGGACGCGCCGCTGGACGACACAGCCATGGGCGAGCAGCGTGCCGTCTCCGTCGTGCACGAGCGCGTGCATGCCGCCGAGCCCGTGCGCCCAGTCCTCGTCACTGAAGTCGCCGTCGAAGGCGAGGTCCATCAGGGCGCGGGCCGCGCGGAGTTCGGCGGCGGACAGGTCGGCGGTGTGGGCCGTGCGCGGCACGGCGTCGCCCGTGGGAAGGGAGTTGGCTGGGGTGATCACGGACCTACCGTACTCAGACCCCATTTGAGTACGCACCCCGATTTTCCGGGACCTCCGGCGGCGGCAGAGTCACCTGCATGAACGCTTCCTCCGGCTCCTCGGGATCGCCCGGCCCCGGCCTGTACGCGCTGAAGCCCTGGTACGCGCGGAAGCTCTCCGGCGTGCGCGGCGCGCTGGCCCGCCGCGAGGTGTCCCCGGACACGCTGACCGCGGCGGGCGTGGTGTGCGCGGCGGGCGCGGGGGCGGCCCTGGCCTGGCTCCCGGCCCCGCTGGCGGCCCTGCCGGTGGCACTCCTGCTCGCGGCCCGCCTGGCGTTCGCGAACCTCGACGGCGCCCTGGCCCGCGACACCGGCCGCACCACGCGCCGCGGCGCCCTACTGAACGAACTGGGCGACAGGGCGGCCGACTTGGCGGTCCTGGCCGGCTTCCTCACCCTGGCCCCGCTGTGGCTGGTGGCGACGGCGGCCCTGGCGGCGACCCTCCCGTCCTGGGTCTCCCTCGCGGGCGCGGCGGCGGGCGCACCGCGCCTCAACGGCGGCCCGGTCGGCAAGACGGAACGCTGCGCGCTGGTGGTCGTGGCGGCGGCGTCCGGATGGTGGGTCCCGGTCCTCACGGTGATCGCGGTGGGCTCGGCGGTGACGGCGGGGACGCGGTGTGTGCGGCTGTGGGGGGAGTTGGGGGCGCGATGAGTCTCGTGGTTCTGGTCGGGGAGGCGGTCGGGCGGGCCGCGCCGGTGGTGGCGGGGGTGCTCGGGGCCGGGGGTGTGGCCGTGGCCGCGCTGCCCGCGCGGGTGCGGATGCGGGCCGAGTTGCGGCGGCGGTGGCGGACCTGGGCGCTGGCGGCGCCGCTGTTCCTCGGGGCGTTCTGGGCGGGCCCGGCGGGCGCGTTCGTGCTCGCGGCGGGGCTCGGGGCGGTCGCGGTCGGCGAGTACGCCCGGATGGCGGACCTGCCGCGCGGCGAACGCGCGGTGCTGTGGGCGGCGGCGGTCCTGCTCCCGGCGGCGGCCTGGGCCGCGCCGGACGCCCTCGACGTACGGGTCTTCGGCGCTCTCCTGCTCGTCGCCGCGCTGCCCGCGCTGTTCTCGGGCGACGCGGCCCACGGCTTCACCCGCGCCGCCCGTACCGTCTTCGGCCTGCTGTGGATCCCCGTGTCCCTGACCGGCCTGGTCCTGCTCGGAGACACGGCGGTGGCGGTGGGCGTGGCGGTGGCGTTCGGCGACGTGGGCGCGTGGTGCGGCGGCACGGCCCTGGGCCGCCGCGGCCCCCTGGCCCACCCTCTCTCCGCCCTCTCCCCCAACAAGACCTGGGCGGGCGTCCTCGGCTCGGCCGCGGCGACCGCCGCCGCGCTGGCCGCGGTCGGTGCCTTCACACCGCTGCTCTGGCTCGCCGTCCTGACCGGCTGCGTCCTGGGCGACCTCCTGGAGTCGATGGTGAAACGCGAGGCGGGCGTCAAGGACGCGGGCACCTGGCTCCCCGGCTTCGGCGGCCTCCTGGACCGCGTCGACTCCCTGCTCCTGGCCCTGCTCGTGACGATGGCGGTGACACTGTGAGGACGCCTACGACAGCCCATCAGCCCACCACGCCAACCCACCACCCCGCCACGGCAACCCACCAACCCACCCCGGCAACCCCCCAGCCCGTCCGACGTTTGAGGACGAGGCGCGAAGCGCCGATCAACGGAGCCAGGCCCCACCCGAAGGGAACACCCACCCCGGGGGTCCAGGGGGCGGAGCCCCCTGGTTACGGGAAGGGGCGGGACCGGGGAAGGCACAGCGCAGCGCTCCTACGCCGAGCCCTCTGGTGGACCCTCCTCACCCTCACCGGCGGCGTCTCCCGCCGAGGCCACCTCCCCCGGGGCGGCTGCGTGGTCGTGGCGAACCACACCTCCCACGCGGACACGGCGGCCCTCCTGGCCGCCCTGGACGCGGCCCACGCCCCCACGATCGCCGCGGCGGCGGACTACTGGTTCGCCTCCCGCTGGCGCAGCCGCGTCTGCTCCCGCCTGGCCGCGGGCTTCCCCGTACGCCGCACGGGCGGCGGCATGGACGACCTGCTGGCCCGGACGGGCGACCTGCGCGCGGGCCGCGCGGTGGTCCTGTTCCCGGAGGGCACCCGCGCCCGGGCGGGCGAGCTGGGCGCGTTCCACAAGGGCGCCCTGGTCCTGGCGAGGGAGGCGAACGTCCCCGTGGTCCCCGTGGGCATCGCGGGCACCGACCGCCTCCTGCCGAAGCACGGCAAGCTCCGCCCGTCCCTGGTCCGCGTCCGCATCGGCACCCCGCTCCCGCCGACGGCGACCCCGGAGGAGGCCCGCGAGGCGGTGTCGGCACTGCACCGCCGTACGACCGACGAACCGCTCAAGGACTCCGGTGTCCGCAAGCGTGTCGCCCGGGTCCTCGCGAGCCGCTGGGCCCTCCCCCTGGCGTTCGCCTGGGCGTTCGCGGAGGCCCTGAGCTGGCCGCTGATGCCGGAGCTGCTCCTGGCGATCGTGTGCGTGGCGGTGCCGCGGCGCACGTTGAAGCTGTCCCTCGCGGCGCTCGCGGGCACGCTGGCGGGCGGCGCCCTCGCTCTCCAACTCGCGGCGTCCGGAGCCCAGTTGCCGCAGCCCCTCACGACGGACCGCATGCGCGCGGAGGTGCGCCAGGAGCTGACCACGGACGCGGCGGCGGCCGTCCGCGAGCAGCCGTGGAACGGCATCCCCTTCAAGGTGTACGCGGCCGGGGCGGGCCACGCCGACATCCCGGCCCCGGACTGGCTGGCCCAGTCGGCCCTCGCGCGCGGATCGCGCACCCTCACGGTGGGCCTGGCGTGCGGCGCGTTCGGCTTCCTGGCCCACCGCCTGCGCCGGTACTACGGCCTGTACCTGGCGCTGCTCGGCACCGGATTCACGATCGGCCTGTCGCTGATCGTACGGAGCTGGAGCTGACCGACGACAGCCGCCGGGGACGGCCCAGGGGCACCGGACCCGCCCCCGGAAAACCCCGCACCGCCCCCTGTCCGCCCCCGCCCCCGCGCGGCACACTCGGCTCATGCCTGATACCGAACAGAGCAAGCCGGAGACCGGACACCCCGAAGAGCGCTGGACCCCCATCCACGGGCAGCCCTACCGCTCCGTCCCCTACCGCCCGGCCCGCATGCCGGAGGCCGAATCCCTCAGCCAGGCGGCGGAGTTGAGGGACCGCATGCGGGAGCGCCGCACGGTGCGGCAGTTCTCGCCGGACCCGGTGCCGACGCAGGCCGTGCGGGACGCCATCGCCTGCGCGGCCACCGCGCCGTCGGGCGCGCACCAGCAGCCGTGGACGTTCGTCCTCGTACAGGATCCGGAGATACGCCGCCGGATCCGCGAGGCCGCCGAGCACGAGGAGCGCATCTCCTACGACGGGCGGCTCGGCGAGGAGTGGCTGGCCGCGCTGCGCCCGCTCGGCACGGACGAGGTGAAGCGGCACCTGACGGACGCGCCCGCGCTGATCGTCGTCTTCCAGCAGCGGTACTGGCTGGGCGAGGACGGCACCAAGCACAAGCACTACTACGTGGACGAGTCCGTCGGCATCGCCGTCGGGATGCTGCTCTCGGCCCTGCATCTGTCGGGCCTGGCCGCGCTGGTGCACACGCCGAGCCCGATGCGGTTCCTGTCGGAGGTGCTCGGCCGTCCGGCGAACGAGAAGGCGTTCGCGGTGCTCCCCGTCGGCTATCCGGCCCCGGACTGCCAGGTCCCCGACCTCGTACGGAAGTCCCTGGACCAGGTCCTCGTGGAGGTGTAGCCGCACAGGCCCGCCCCCGCCCGCGCACCCCCACCCTCTGGCTAACTAGCAAAAGACACTTGACTGGTTAGCCAGAGGCGTGCTCGAATCACCTCATCGGCAACCACTGAAAGAGCGATGAGGGGTTAGAGATGAGCACCCAGGCGCACTACCGGTCCATCGAGGTCCGCGGCCACGAGATCTTCTACCGCGAGGCGGGCCCCGCCGACGCCCCCGCCCTGCTGCTCCTGCACGGCTTCCCGACCAGCTCGCACATGTTCCGCGACCTGATCCCGCGCCTCGCCGGGCGCTACCGCGTCATCGCCCCCGACCACATCGGCTTCGGCCGCTCGGCGACGCCCGCCGCCGCGGACTTCCCCTACACCTTCGCCGAACTCGCCCTCGTCACCGCCGAGTTCACGGAGGCGATCGGCCTGACCCGGTTCGCGCTGTACGTGCAGGACTACGGCGCCCCGATCGGTCTGCGCCTCGCGCTCGCCCACCCGGACCGGGTCACGGCGATCGTCACGCAGAACGGCAACGCGTACGAGGAGGGCCTCGGCAAGGAGGCGTGGGCGCCCGTGTTCGCGTACATCGCGGCGCCGAGCGAGGAGACGGCCGGGCCCGTCCGCGCGATCCGCTCCCCCGAGGGCGTCAAGTGGCAGTACACGCACGGCGTCCCGGACCCGAGCACGGTCAGCCCGGACGCCTGGGAGCACGACGTGGCCCTGATGGCACGGGCGGGACAGGACGAGATCCAGCTCGCCCTGATGGGTGACTACGGCAGCAACATCGACCTCTACCCGGACTTCCAGGCGTACTTCCGCGCGAGCCAGGTGCCGGTGCTCGCCGTGTGGGGCGGCCACGACGAGATCTTCGTGCCCGCCGGGGCGCTCGCCTTCCAGCGCGACCTGCCCGAGGCGGAGATCCACCTGCTGCCGACGGGCCACTTCGCCCTGGAGACGCACGCGGCGCAGATCGCGGGCCTGATGGACGACTTCCTCACCCGGCGGGTGGGCTGACGCGGATACGTCACCGCCCCCGGCCGGGGTGGGGCCCAGGCCGGGGGCGGGGGTCAAGGTGGCGTCGGGCCGCGGGCGGGGCCCGACGCCGGTCGGGGGCCTCAGCCCATGTGCGGGTAGGAGTAGTCGGTCGGCGGGACCAGCGTCTCCTTGATGGCGCGGGTCAGGGTCCAGCGCTGCAGGTTCTGCGGGGCGCCGGCCTTGTCGTTGGTGCCGGAGGCGCGGCCGCCGCCGAAGGGCTGCTGGCCGACGACGGCGCCGGTCGACTTGTCGTTGATGTAGAAGTTGCCCGCGGCGTAGCGGAGCTTCTCCATCGTGTACGCGGCCGCCGCGCGGTCGTTCGCGATGACCGAGCCGGTGAGCGCGTAGTCCGACACCGACTCCATCTGGGCCAGCATGTCGTCGTACTTGTCGTCCTCGTAGACGTGCACGGCGAGGAACGGGCCGAAGTACTCGGTCGTGAAGACCTCGTTGGCCGGGTCCGAGCACTCGACGACGGTCGGGCGCACGAAGTAGCCGACGGAGTCGTCGTAGGTGCCGCCCGCGACGATCGTGCAGGAGTCGTCCGCCTTGGCGCGGTCGATCGCGGCCTTGTTCTTGGCGAACGAGCGCTCGTCGATGACGGCGCCGATGAAGTTCGACAGGTCGGTGACGTCACCCATCTTGATGGCGTCGACCTCGGCCGCGAACTCCTCCTTGAAGCCCGAGTTCCAGATGGAGGCCGGGATGTACGCGCGCGAGGACGCGGAGCACTTCTGGCCCTGGAACTCGAAGGAGCCGCGGGTCAGCGCGGTCTTCAGGACGGCGCGGTCGGCGCTCGGGTGGGCGACGACGAAGTCCTTGCCGCCGGTCTCGCCGACCAGACGCGGATAGGTGCGGTACTTCGCGATGTTCTCGCCGACCGTCTTCCACAGGTGCTGGAAGGTCGCCGTCGAGCCGGTGAAGTGGATGCCCGCGAGGTCACGGTGGTGCAGGGCGACCTCGGAGACCGCGATGCCGTCGCCGGTGACGAGGTTGATGACGCCCTTGGGCAGGCCCGCCTCCTCCAGGAGCTGCATGAGGAGGACGGCGGCGTGCGTCTGCGTCGGGGACGGCTTCCACACGACCACGTTGCCCATCAGGGCCGGGGCGGTGGGGAGGTTGCCCGCGATGGCCGTGAAGTTGAACGGCGTGATCGCGTAGACGAAGCCCTCGAGCGGGCGGTGGTCCAGACGGTTCCAGACGCCCGTGGAGTTCGCCGGGGGCTGCTCGGCGAGCAGGTCGCGGGCGTACTTCACGTTGAAGCGCCAGAAGTCGACGAGCTCACAGGGAGTGTCGATCTCGGCCTGCTGGGCGGTCTTGGACTGGCCGAGCATGGTGGAGGCGGCCAGCGTCTCGCGCCACGTCGTGGACAGCAGCTCGGCGGCGCGCAGGATGATCGCGGCGCGGTCGTCGAAGGACATCGCGCGCCAGGCCGGAGCGGCGGCCAGGGCGGCGTCGATCGCGTCCTGGGCGTCCGCTTGCGTGGCGCCGCGGCCGGTGCCGATGACGGCCTTGTGGTTGTGCGGCTGCACGACCTGGAAGGGCTCGCCGCCGCCGAGGCGCTTGACGCCGCCGATCGTCATCGGCAGCTCGATCGGGTTCTCGGACAGCTCCTTGAGCTTGGTCTCGAGCCGGGCGCGCTCCGGGGAGCCGGGGGCGTAGCCGTGGACCGGCTCATTGACCGGGGCGGGGACCTGGGTCACAGCGTCCATGAGTTCCGTAACTCCTTTGTGCGGGGGAAATCTGGCGGCCGGGGGCGGGCTCAGCCCTTGGTGAGGACCGACCGGGCGAAGAACAGCAGGTTCGCCGGCTTCTCCGCGAGACGGCGCATGAAATAGCCGTACCAGTCGGTGCCGTAGGCGGTGTACACGCGCATCCGGTGGCCCTCGGCGGCGAGCCGCAGGTGCTCGTCGCTGCGGATGCCGTACAGCATCTGGAATTCGTACTCGTCCAGTTTGCGCCCGGCGCGGCGCGCGAGCTCCTGGGTGATGGCGATGAGCCGCGGGTCGTGGGACCCGATCATGGGGTAGCCGGAGCCCTCCATGAGGATCTTCAGGATCCGGACGTACGCCTTGTCGATCTCGGCCTTGTCCTGGTACGCGACGGAGGCGGGCTCCTTGTAGGCGCCCTTCACGACGCGCACGCGGCTGCCGTCGGCGGCCAGGCGGCGGGCGTCGTCCTCGGTGCGGAACAGGTACGACTGGATGACGCAGCCGGTCTGCGGGAAGTCCTTCCGCAGCTCCTCGTGGATGGCGAACATCGAGTCGAGGGTGGTGTGGTCCTCGGCGTCGAGGGTGACGGTGGTGCCGATCTCGGCGGCGGCCTCGACGACCGGGCGGACATTCGCGAGGGCCAGCTCATGGCCGCCCTGGAATTGTTCAGCGAGGCCGGAGGCCTCTCCGTTGAGGGCGGTGGTGGGAGACGGGAGGGCCTGTCCGAACATCGACAGCTTCACGGACATCTCGGCCTTCGTGCCGAGGCCCAGGTCCTTGAGCCGGTCGATCAGCTCCAGGTAGGCGTCGCGCGCGGCGTGGGACTGCTCCACGGTGGTGATGTCCTCGCCCACCACGTCCAGGGTGACCTCAAGGCCCTTGTCGGCGGCGTCGACGACGATCGGGACCACCTGGTCGACCGTCTCACCGGCGATGAACCGGTCGACGACCTGCTTGGTGCCCGGCGCCGCCGACACGAAACGGCGCATCTGGTCACTGCGCGACGCGGCAAGGATCACGGGACCCAGCACGGGCACCTCCACGGGAGTACGAGCGAGTGCCGTACGGACAATTTTGCGACAAAACCGGTACGACACGGAGAACCACCGTGAAACTTATGGATCCCTCCGACCGTGAGCCATCGACACCTGTCACGCATCCGTGGGCTGTATCTCAGACATATGTATGAGGTCCGGGCCGGACTACGTGAGAATGGGCTTCGTACGGATGGCACGACCGAAGGGCGGCGGCGGGTGAAGGGCGACTACCAGGAACTGGTCGACGAGATCTCGACCCTGCTCGGCGCGCCGGCCACGCTGGAGAACCGCGACTTCGAGCTGATCGCCTTCGGCGCGCACGACGGCGGCGACGGCCTCGACGCCCCCGACCTGGACCCGGTCAGGACCCGCTCGATCCTCACCCGCCGCTCCACCGCCCAGGTCCGCGCCTGGTTCGAGAGCTTCGGCATCACCCGCGCCACCCGCCCGGTCCGGATCCCGCCCACCCCGGAAGCGGGCGTGCACCGCGGCCGCGTCTGCCTTCCGGTACGCCATCGGGGGTTCGCCCTGGGCTACGTCTGGCTGCTCGACGACGAGCCGGGCCCCACGGACACGCAGCTCACCGCCGCCATGGAGGTGGCCGCGCGGATCGGGGCGCTGCTCGCGGAGGAGACCCAGGCGGGTGCCGACCTCACCCGGGAGTTCCGGGCGGCCCTGACGGCGGAGCGCGGCTGGCAGCGGGACATGACGGTGGCGGCGCTGCACACCGCGCTCGGGCCGCGCGCGGACGGGCCGCACGCCCTGGTGTGCGTGGCGCCCTGGCACTCCCCCGGCTCCCGGCGCCACTCCGGCAGCGGACCGGCGGCCACCGCACCGGCCCTCGACCCGCTCGCCGACCCGGACGACGCGCCCGCGCTGCGGACGGTGCCGGGCGCGGCGGCGCTGTGCACGGTGCCGTGGACCACCGCGCCCGGCGTCCTCGGCCAGGCGCTCGCGGTCCTGGTGCGCCTCCGGTCGGCGGACGCCCTGACGCCCGCGCTCACGGCGGCCGCGCGGCTGGCGGAGTCGGCGGGGCAGGGCTCGGCGGCCGGGGTGGCCGGGGCGCGGCGGGGGCTCGACGACCTGGCGGCGGCCTGGGGCGAGGCGACGGCGGCGGCGCGGGCGGCGCTCGCCGAACCGCGGTTCGCGCCGCTCGCGCGCTGGTCCGACATCGGGCCGTACCGGCTGCTCACGGCGCTGCCCCCGGAGGCGGCGCGGGACGCGGTGGCCCGCGAACTGCTCTCCCCCTCCCATCGCGAACTGGCCCGCACGGCCGAGGTGTTCCTCGACCGCGCGGGCCAGGCGGGGCGTGCGGCGGCCGAGCTTGGCATCCACCGTCAGACCCTCTACTACCGGCTCTCGCGCGTGGAGCAGCTCACGAAGCTGGACCTGGACGAGGGCGAGGACCGGCTCCTGCTGCACATGATCCTCAAGGCGTCACGCCTGTAGCGGACGTCTGGCCGATCAGGTCGTCCACCGTGGGCGCGACCCGGCCGAACAGGTCGCCGATCGTGGCCAGTGCGGCGCTGTGCAGGGCCGCCGCGGGCAGGGCGGTGCCGTGGGTGTCGGCGAGGGTGCGGGTGGCGGTGGCCTCGGCGACGACGGTGGGCCGGTAGCCGAGGTTGAAGGCGCCCTGGGCGGTGAAGGTGACGCACATGTGCGTCATGAACCCGGCGAGCACCAGCTCCGCGCCCGCTTCGACGCCCAGCTCGCCGAGGACTTCCTGGAGCCGGGTCTCGTGGAAGGAGTTGGGGAACTGCTTGACCACGACGGGCTCCCCGTCGACGGGGGCGACCTCGTCGCAGATCGCGCCGATCTCCGCGCGGATGTCGTAGGGAGTGCCCTCGCCGCCGTCGTTCACGATGTGGATCACGGGGATTCCGGCGGCGCGGGCGGCGGCGAGGAGCCTGGCCCCGGCGGCGAGCGCCTCGCTCGCGCCCTCCAGCTGCATCACGCCGGTGGTGTACGTGTTCTGGTAGTCGATCAGGACGAGGGTGCTGTCGCCGAGGCGGGGCAGCTCGGCCTCCAGGCCGATCACCTGGCGGAGGGTGGCCGAGGGCTTCGTGGCAGCGGTCATGGCAGGGGTTCCTTTCGAAGGGGGTACGCGACGGGCGTACGGGTCCAAGGGGGTACGCGACGGGCGTACGGGCACGGCGAAGCGGCGCGGCTCGCGCGTGTGCCCGGTGGCCCGGGTGTCGGTCGGTGGAAGGCGGTGCCGGATCCGGCGGATCAGGTCGTGGTGCGAAAGCGGCGGCGATAGGCCGCGGGGGTCGTGTCGAGCTGTTTGCGCAGCGCCCGGTGCAGGGTCTCCACGGAGCCGAACCCGCTGGCGGCGGCGACCTGCTCCAGCGGCTCGTCGGTGCTTTCGAGGATTCGGCGGGCGGCCTCCACGCGGACGGCCTCGACGTAGGCGGCGGGTCCGGTGCCGGTCTCCTGGCGGAAGACCCGCGCGAAGTGCCGTTCGCTCAGAGACATCCGCCCGGCGAGCGCCGCCGCCGACAGGTCGGCGTGGAGGTGCTCCGCGATGTACATCCGCAGTTCCTCGATGTCCCGCCGGGACGCGGGCGGCCGGCTCAGCGGTACGGAGAACTGGCTCTGCCCGCCCTGGCGCTTGAGGTACATCACCAGTTGCCGGGCCACCGTGAGGGCGACCTTCTCGCCCAGGTCCTCGGCGACCAGGGCGAGCGCCAGATCCATGCAGGCGCTGATCCCCGCCCCGGTCCACACCCGCCCCGACCGCACGAAGATCGGGTCGGCGTCGACCGTCACCTCCGGGTGTTCGGCGGCGAGTTGGGCGGCGGTCGACCAGTGGGTGGTCACCCGCTTCCCGTCGAGCAGCCCCGCCGCGGCCAGGACATGCGCGCCGACGCACACCGACGCCACCCGCCGGGCGCCGGGCGCGGTCTCCTTCACCCACGCCACGACGTCCTGGTCGATCCGGGCGACCGGACCTTCGGGGAGCATGTCGACGGCGCCGGGCACGAGCAGCGTGTCGATGACACCGCCACGCCCGCCGCCCTCGCCGCCCGCACCGCCCCCGCCGACCTCGGCGAAGGACAGGTCGGCCAGCAGCCGCACCCCCGCCGACGTCGTGACGGCGCCGCCGGTCGGCCCCGCCAACTGCACGTCGTAGCCCGCGCGGCCGCCGGTCTCCCGGTTGGCCAGCGCGAACACCTCGGCCGGACCGGTCACGTCGAGAAGGTCGACGTCCGGGAAGACCGCGATGACGATGCGTCGGGAACGGGGCATGCCCTTATCGTCGCCCGCGCCCCGCGCATCCACAATGACGGACTTCTGTCACATCCGGACACGCGAGAGGCCCGCGCCGGGCATCCGGCCGCGCGGCACACGGGCACCGGCCTCCGCGCCAGAAACCCGTGTCAGCCGTCCACTCCAGGCGCCCCAGGCATCCCAGACACCCCAGGCGCCCCCGCCCGCTCCATCACGCGCCGCAGCCCCTCCGTCAACTGCGCCGCGTCCGTCGCCGAATCCGGGTCGAAGAGCCACTGCACCATCAGCCCGTTGAGCAGCGTCGTGTAGAGCCGCCCCTCCGCGTCGAGGACGTCGTCGCCCAGCGTGTCCTCGTCCACATCGAGCAGCACCGCGGCGAGCCCCGCCCGCCCCTCCCGCTGCGCCTTGGCGACGAGCTCGCGCACGCCGGGCAGCCGGTCGCCGTGGGTGACGAACTCCAGACTCAGCAACCACACCCCGCGCGCCTCGGGGAACGTACGGATGACGTTGCCCCACACCTCCCGGAACCGCTCCAGCGAGCCGCCCGGCGCCGCGCCCGCGTCGCCCACCGGGTCGAAGGCGTCGCCGATGGACTCGATGAGCGCGATGTAGGCCTGCGCGAGCAGCGCGTCCTTCGAGCCGTAGTGGTAGCCGATCGAGGCGAGGTTCGTCCCCGACTCCTTGACGACGTCGCGCGCCGTGGTGCGCACGAACCCCTTCTCCAGCAGGCAGCGCTTGGCGCCTTCCAGCAGATCCTCACGGTGTCCCATGCACCAACTCTACCCACGATCCAGACACCCGTCCTACACGTTCGTCCCACACACCCGTACTAGACAACTGTTTTATACGACCGTACAGTCCCGGTCATGCCTACGAACCCACCCCCGCAGGGGTCCCCTCGGACGCCCCCCTTTGCCTCCGCACCCGTCCCGGACCGCGCGGGCCGCAAGGAGTGGACGGCCCTGGCCGTCCTGATGCTGCCGCTGCTGCTCGTCTCGATGGACGTCTCCGTCCTGTACTTCGCGGTCCCCGCGATCAACGCCGATCTGGAGCCGACCGGCACCCAACAGCTGTGGATCTTCGACGTGTACGCCTTCGTGCTCGCCGGACTGCTCATGACCATGGGCTCGTTGGGTGACCGCGTGGGCCGCCGCAAGCTCCTGCTGTGCGGCGCCGCCGCGTTCGGCGCGGCCTCCCTCACGGCCGCGTACGCCGACAGCGCCGAACTCCTCATCGCCGCCCGCGCCGTCCTCGGCATCGGCGGCGCCACGCTGATGCCGTCCACGCTCGCGCTGGTGCGCACCCTGTTCCGCGACCCCGGGCAGCGCGCGCAGGCGATCGGGATCTGGTCCGGCGTGCTGGTCGCCGGGGTGGCGCTCGGCTCGGTGCTCAGCGGGCTGCTCGTCGAGTTCTTCTGGTGGGGCTCGGTGTTCCTGGTGAACCTGCCCGCGATGGCGCTGCTCCTGGTCCTCGCGCCGGTCCTCATCCCCGAGTCGAGGGACCCGCGCCCGGGCCGCTTCGACCTCCTGAGCGTGCCCTTGTCCCTTGCGGCGGTGCTCCCCGTCGTCTACGGCCTCAAGGAGATCCCGTCCGAGGGCCCGCGCCCGGAGTACGTCGTGTCGATCGCCGTGGGCCTCGTCTTCGCCGTCCTCTTCGTACGCCGCCAGCGCACGGCCGCGTCACCGCTGGTCTCCCCCGCCCTGTTCCACGGGGCGCGCGGCTTCGGTCCCGCCGTCGTCCTGAACCTCGTCTCGTCGTTCGCGATGATGGGTTCGGCGTACTACACGACGCAGTACCTGCAGTCCGTGCTCGGCAAGAGCGCGCTGGAGGCGGCCCTGTGGGCGCTGCTCCCGTCGGTCCTCATCGGCTGCGCGGCGCCGGTCGCGTCGGCGCTGGTGCGGCGCGGCACCGACCGGGCGTATGTGGTCGCGGGCGGCTTCGCGGTCGCCGCGTGCGGGTACGGGCTGCTGTTCCTCGCCGACACCGACGCCCTGTGGACGGTGCTCGCCGGGGCGGGCGTGCTCGCCTGCGGCGCGGTCGTCGTCGGCTCGCTGCTGACCGACCTGGCGCTCGGTGCGGCGCCCGCGGAGAAGGCCGGGGCGGCGTCGTCGCTCCTGGAGACCGGGCAGGAGTTCGGCGGGGCGCTCGGGATGGCCGTGCTCGGGTCGATCGGCACGGGGGTGTATCGCGGCGAGATGCCCGCGGGGGCGCCGGATGAGGCCCGGGAGACGCTCGGGGGCGCGGTCGCGGTCGCCGCGCACCTGCCGTCGCCGGCGGCGGAGGCGCTGACGGCGGCGGCGCGCTCTGCGTTCACCAGCGGCATGCATGTAGCGGCGCTGGTGGGGGCGGGGATCCTGCTGGGTGCGGCGGGGGTGGGGGTGCTGGCGCTGCGCGAGGCTCCCCGGTCCCGCCCCTCCCCGAACCTGGGGGCTCCGCCCCCAGCCCCCCGCTCCTCAATCGCCGGAGGGGCTGTCCATAGCCCGTCCGGCGATTGAGGACGAGGCGCGAAGCGCCGACAGCGGGGGTCCGAGGGCAGCAGCCCCCGGTTTCGGGAAAGGGGTGGGACTGGGGAAAGCCCCGCAGGGCCCTAGTCCGCCAGGTTCACGGACCGCGCCGAAGTCGCCCCGATCTCCTCCGCCAGCTCCGCGAGGACCGGCTGCGGCACCGTGTCGTCGACGGTGAGAACGGCAAGCGCCTCACCCCCGACATCGGCCCGGGCAACCTGCATCCCGGCGATGTTGATCCCGGCCTCACCGAGGACGCGCCCGACGGTGCCGACGACACCGGGCCGGTCGGCGTAGCGAAGGACGACCATGTGGTCGGCGAGCGCGAGATCGACGTCGTAGTCGCCGACGGCCACGATCTTCTGGTGGTTCTTGGGCCCGGCGAGCGTGCCGGACACGGCGATCTCCTCGCCGTCGCCGAGCGTGCCGCGCACGGTGACGACGTTGCGGTGGTCGGGCGACTCGGAGGAGGTGGTGAGCCGCACCTCGACGCCGCGCTCCTGGGCGAAGAGAGGCGCGTTGACGTACGACACGGTCTCGTCGACGACGTCCTCGAACACGCCCTTGAGGGCGGAGAGTTCGAGCACCTTCACGTCGTGCTGGGTGATCTCGCCGTACACCTCGACGTCGAGCCGCGCGGCCACCTCGCCCGCGAGCGCGGTGAAGATCCGGCCGAGCTTCTCGGCGAGGGGAAGCCCGGGGCGTACGTCCTCGGCGATGACGCCGCCCTGGACGTTCACGGCGTCGGGCACCAACTCGCCCGCGAGGGCGAGCCGCACGGACTTGGCGACGGAGATGCCCGCCTTCTCCTGGGCCTCGTCGGTGGAGGCGCCGAGGTGCGGGGTGCAGACGACCTGGTCGAGCTCGAAGAGCGGGGAGTCGGTGCAGGGCTCCTTGGCGTACACGTCGAGACCGGCGCCCGCGACGCGGCCCTCCTTGAGGGCGGAGTACAGCGCTTCCTCGTCGACGATGCCGCCGCGCGCGGCGTTGACGATGCGCACGGACGGCTTGACCTTGTGCAGCGCGTCGTCGCCGATGAGGCCGAGGGTCTCGGGGGTCTTCGGCAGGTGCACGGTGATGAAGTCGGAGACTTCGAGGAGCTCGTCGAGGGAGAGGACCTTCACGCCCATCTGGGCGGCGCGCGCGGGCTGTACGTACGGGTCGTAGGCGACGACCTTCATGCCGAAGGCGCTCATGCGCTGCGCGACGAGCGCGCCGATGCGGCCGAGGCCGACGACGCCGAGCGTCTTCTCGGCCAGCTCCACGCCCGTGTACTTGGAGCGCTTCCACTCGCCGTTCTTCAGGGCGGTGTTGGCCTGCGGGATGTTGCGCGCGGTGGCGACGAGCAGACCGCAGGCCAGCTCGGCGGCGGTGACGATGTTGGACGTCGGGGCGTTGACGACCATCACGCCGGCCTTGGTGGCGGCGGAGACGTCGACGTTGTCCAGGCCGACGCCCGCGCGGGCGACGACCTTCAGCTTGGGAGCGGCGGCGATGGCCTCGGCGTCGACCTTGGTCGCGGAGCGGACCAGGACGGCGTCGACGTCGGCGATGGCGGGCAGCAGCTCGGCGCGGTCCGCGCCGTTGCAGTGCCGGATCTCGAAGTCCGGGCCCAGGGCGTCGACGGTGGCGGGCGACAGCTCTTCAGCGATGAGTACGACCGGTTTGCCGTTGGCAGCAGTGCTCACGTGAGTCCTCACTAGTCCAATGCGGACGGCCGTCCCGACGGCCGCAGGCGGTGGAGGTGGCTAGCCGCGAAGACGCACGACGCTGTGGGCCTGACGCGAATGTGGTTTGCAGTGTAGTGGCGCGTCCGGGGGCCTTATGCGCCTCACTGGAAGGATCACCCGGACGTGGCTGGACGCCACGGACAACGTCGGGGCCGGGGCACACCGCCCCGGCCCCGAAGCCCGTCCTACTTGTCCTCGTCGACCCAGCTCATGAGCTTGCGCAGCTCCTTGCCGGTGGTCTCCAGGAGGTGCTCGGAGTCCTGCGTCTTGTACTCGTTGTACTTCTTCAGGCCGCCGTGGTACTCGTCCATCCAGTTCTTGGCGAACGTGCCGTCCTGGATCTCCGCGAGGACCTTCTTCATCTCGGCCTTGGTGGCGTCGGTGATGATGCGGGGGCCGGTGACGTAGTCGCCCCACTCGGCGGTCTCGGAGACCGACCAGCGCATCTTCTCCAGGCCGCCCTCGTACATCAGGTCGACGATGAGCTTCAGCTCGTGCAGGCACTCGAAGTAGGCGATCTCCGGCTGGTAGCCCGCCTCGACGAGGGTCTCGAAGCCGGCCTTGACCAGCGCGGCCGTACCACCGCAGAGGACGGCCTGCTCGCCGAAGAGGTCGGTCTCGGTCTCCTCGGTGAAGGTCGTCTTGATGACGCCCGCGCGGGTGCCGCCGATGCCCTTGGCGTACGACAGGGCCAGCTCGAAGCCCTTGCCGGTGGCGTCCTGCTCGACCGCCGCGATGCACGGGACGCCGCGGCCCTCCTCGTACTGGCGGCGCACCAGGTGGCCCGGGCCCTTGGGGGCGACCATGGCGACGTCGACGCCCGCCGGGGGCTTGATGAAGCCGAAGCGGATGTTCAGGCCGTGGCCGAAGAAGAGCGCGTCGCCCTCCTTGAGGTTGTCCTTGATGGACTCCTCGTAGACCTGGGCCTGGATGGGGTCCGGCACCAGGACCATGATGACGTCGGCTTCCTCGGCGGCCTCGGCGGGCGTGACCACGCGCAGGCCCTGCTCCTCGGCCTTCGCCTTGGACTTGGAGCCCTCGTGGAGGCCGACCCGCACGTCCACACCGGAGTCGCGCAGCGAGAGGGCGTGGGCGTGACCCTGGCTGCCGTAACCGATGACAGCGACCTTGCGGCCCTGGATGATGGACAGGTCGGCGTCGGCGTCGTAGAACAGCTCGGCCACTGGATATCTCCTATGTGTGCTGGTGTTGCGTCCCACCGTACGGCGGGCTGGGTGAGGGAAGTTGTCGGGTCTCGCTATCCGGGACCCGCGCCCCGCGCGCGGGAGGGTGACCCGCGCGCGGGGGCGGGCGCTACGCGGAGCGGTCGAGCGCGCGCAGGCTGCGGTCGGTGATGGAGCGCGAGCCGCGGCCGATGGCGATGGTGCCGGACTGCACCAGCTCCTTGATGCCGAAGGGTTCCAGCATCTTGAGCATGGCCTCCAGCTTGTCGCTGCTGCCCGTGGCCTCGATGGTGACGGCCTCCGGGGAGACGTCCACGGTCTTGGCGCGGAACAGCTGGACGATCTCGACGATCTGGGAGCGGGTCTCGTTGTCGGCGCGCACCTTGGCGAGGACCAGCTCGCGCTGCACGGCCGCACCCGGCTCGAGTTCGACGATCTTCAGGACGTTGACCAGCTTGTTGAGCTGCTTGGTGACCTGTTCGAGCGGGAGTTCCTCGACATTCACGACGATGGTGATGCGGGAGATGTCGGGGTGCTCGGTGACGCCGACGGCGAGGGAGTCGATGTTGAAGCCGCGGCGGGAGAAGAGGGCGGCGATCCTGGCCAGGATGCCGGGGGTGTTCTCGACGAGGACCGAGAGCGTGTGCTTCGACATGGGGGTCATGGCGGTCATTCCTCTTCCTGGTTCCTGCTGCTCTCAGTCGTCTTCGTTGTCGCCGAAGTCGGGGCGCACGCCCCGGGCGGCCATGACCTCGTCGTTGGAGGTGCCTGCGGCGACCATCGGCCACACCTGGGCGTCCTCGTGGACGATGAAGTCGATCACGACGGGGCGGTCGTTGATGGAGTTGGCCTCTTCGATGACCTTGTCGAGGTCGGCCGGGTCCTCGCAGCGGATCGCGTGGCAGCCCATCGCCTCGGACAGCTTGACGAAGTCCGGGACCCGGGTGCCCGCGCTCGGCTGCTTGCCGTCCGCGTCCGGGCCGCTGTGCAGCACGGTGTTGGAGTAGCGCTGGTTGTAGAACAGCGTCTGCCACTGGCGGACCATGCCGAGCGCGCCGTTGTTGATGATGGCGACCTTGACCGGGATGTTGTTCAGGGCGCAGGTGGTCAGTTCCTGATTGGTCATCTGGAAGCAGCCGTCGCCGTCGATCGCCCAGACCGTGCGGTCGGGCTGTCCGGCCTTCGCGCCCATCGCGGCCGGGACGGCGTAGCCCATGGTCCCGGCGCCGCCGGAGTTGAGCCAGGTCGCGGGCTGCTCGTACTGGATGAAGTGCGCGGCCCACATCTGGTGCTGGCCGACGCCCGCGGCGAAGATCGTGCCCTCCGGGGCCAGCTGGCCGATGCGCTCGATGACCTGCTGGGGCGCGAGCTGCCCGTTGTCCGGGTGGTCGTAGCCGAGCGGGTACGTCTCGCGCCAGCGGTTGAGGTCGGCCCACCAGGCGGCGCAGTCGCCGGTGTGTCCTGCCGTGTGCTCGGCCTGGATGGCCTGCACCAGGTCGGCGATGACCTCGCGGGCGTCACCGACGATCGGGACGTCGGCGGTGCGGTTCTTGCCGATCTCGGCGGGGTCGATGTCGGCGTGCACGACCTTCGCGTACGGCGCGAAGCTGTCCAGCTTGCCGGTGACGCGGTCGTCGAAGCGGGCTCCGAGGGCGACGATCAGGTCGGCCTTCTGCAGCGCGGTGACGGCGGTGACCGCACCGTGCATGCCCGGCATTCCCACGTGCAGCGGGTGGCTGTCGGGGAACGCGCCGAGCGCCATCAGGGTGGTGGTGACGGGCGCTCCGGTGAGTTCGGCGAGGACCCTCAGCTCGGCGGTGGCACCGGCCTTGATGACGCCGCCGCCGACGTAGAGGACGGGGCGCTTGGCGGCGGTGATGAGCTTCGCGGCCTCGCGGATCTGCTTGGCGTGCGGCTTGGTCACCGGGCGGTAGCCGGGCAGCTCCTGCTGGGGCGGCCACGAGAACGTGGTGCGCGCCTGCAGGGCGTCCTTGGCGATGTCGACGAGGACGGGGCCCGGGCGGCCCGTGGAGGCGATGTGGAAGGCCTCCGCGATGGTGCGCGGGATGTCCTCGGCCTTGGTGACCAGGAAGTTGTGCTTGGTGATCGGCATCGTGATGCCGACGATGTCCGCCTCCTGGAAGGCGTCCGTGCCGATCGCCTTGGACGCCACCTGGCCGGTGATCGCGACCAGCGGGACGGAGTCCATGTGGGCGTCCGCGATGGGCGTGACCAGGTTGGTTGCGCCGGGCCCCGACGTCGCCATGCAGACGCCGACCTTGCCGGTGGCCTGCGCGTACCCGGTGGCCGCGTGGCCCGCGCCCTGCTCGTGGCGGACCAGGATGTGACGCACCCGGGTGGAGTCCATCATCGGGTCGTACGCGGGGAGGATGGCACCTCCGGGAATGCCGAATACCGTGTCGGCCCCGACTTCCTCGAGAGAACGGATCAGCGACTGCGCGCCCGTGACGTGCTCGACGGAGACGGACTGCGGTCCTGAGGATCGGGGCCGGGGCTGCGGATGGTGGGCCCCGGTGGCCTGCTCGGTCATCGGCATTCTCTTCTCGAAGCTGAGGGTCTTTGCTGAGGATTCTGCGGGGGTGGCGCGGGGTTTTTGCCAGGGTTTGGCAGGTGCCAGTGCAACAAAAAACCCCTCGTGCCGTGAGGCAAGCGAGGGGAGCGCGCCGGGTGCGGTCGCTGGGTTTCTCCGGTGTCCGGACCGGTGCGTCCCAGCTTCAGCCGACGCGCTTTCCAAGTACGAGAATTCGGGTGCGCATGGCTCTGACCCTCCCCCTGGCGCGCCACACCTGTCAAGTAGGTGGGACGGGCGTCTCAGCATGTGAGCGCCCATAGGAGGGAGATCCGGCCGCGAGAGCGGCCCCCGCCGCGCCGAAGGGTGTGGTGGGACCGCCGAAGGGCGTCGGCGAGTCGCCGTACGCCGCCGAGGCGGCCTTGAAGGCGGGCGCGCCCTCCCCGTAGACAACGGACTCGGGGGCCGGGCCGCCCACGCACACCGGCTCCACGGCGCCGTGCGGCACGGGATATTCCCCCACCGCGAGCGCCCGGCGCAGCCGGTACTCGTCGAGCGGGCCCGAGAACGCCATGCCGTAGCCGTGCGTGCAGCCCATCGCGCGCAGGGCGATGACCTGTTCGGGCAGGTCGACGCCCTCGGCGACGGAGCTCAGGCCGAGGTCGCCCGCGATCCGAAGGAGCCCCGAGGTGATCTTGTGAAGCCGCGCGGACTCCACGACGCCCTCGACCAGACCGCGGTCCAGTTTCAGTACGTCGACGGGGAGCCGGCGCAGCGCGGTGATCGCCGCGCCGCCGCTGCCGAACCCGTCGAGGGCGATGCGGACGCCGAGGCGGCGCAGGGACGCCAGGCGGCGCTCCAGGTCGTCGAAGGACACTCGCGGGTCGCTGTCGGCCAGCTCGATGACGAGTCCGCCGGAGGGCAGGCCGTGCCGGGTGAGCAGCGCCTCGATGGAGCCGAGCGGCATGGAGCGGTCGACCAGGCGGCGGGCGCCGACCCGCACGCAGACGGGCACCGCGTGGCCCGTCCTGCCGCGCTCGGCGGCCTGCTCGACGGCTTCCTCCAGGAGCCAGCGGCCCAGCTCGGCGGCGCGGTCGCCGCCGTCGGCGGTGCGCAGGAACTCGGCGGGCGTGAACAGGATGCCCTGGGCCGAGCGCCAGCGCGCCTGGGCCGCCACGGAGGTGACCTGGCCGGTCTCCAGGGACACCACGGGCTGGTGCAGGAGCACGAACTCGCCGTCGTGCAGGGCGCTGCGCAGCCGCGTGGCCAGCTCGGCCTTGCGGGCCACGTCGGCCTGCATCTGGGGCGCGTACAGCTCGACGCGGCCCTTGCCCGCCGCCTTCGCCCGGTACATCGCGAGGTCGGCGTTGCGCAGCAACTCGCCCGCGCCGACGCCTGGTTCGGCGAAGGCCACGCCGATGGACGCGGCGACCCGGACGTCGTTGCCGTCGATGTCGTAGGGCTGGGAGAGGCGGACTCTCAGGCGGTCGGCCAGTTCGAAGATGTGCCGCTCGCGGGCGGCGTGGTCACGGGTGCCGTCGCCGACGATGAGGGCGGCGAACTCGTCCCCGCCGAGCCGGGACGCGGTGTCCGAGGCACGGACGGCCTCTTGGAGCCGCTGGGCGGCCTGCACGAGCAGCGTGTCGCCTGCCTGGTGCCCGATCGTGTCGTTGACGGCCTTGAATCCGTCGAGGTCGATGAAGAGGACTGCGGTGCCCCGGTCGGTGACTCTGCGACCGCCGAGCGCGGCGGCGACCCGGCGGGTGAAGAGTGCCCGGTTGGGCAGGTCGGTGAGTGGATCGTGCTCGGCGTTGTGCTGCAACTGCGCCTGCAGGCGCACGCGTTCGGTGACGTCGCGGCTGTTGAAGATGAGGCCGCCGTGATGGCGGTTGACGGTGGACTCGACGTTGAGCCAGTCGCCGCAGCCGGACTTGAAGCGGCATTCGATGCGGGTGGTGGGTTCCTCCACGGGGTTGGCGGCGAGGAAGCGGCGCACTTCGTGGACGACGCGGCCGAGGTCCTCGGGGTGGATGAGCGTGGCCAGTTCGGAGCCCACGAGGTCGTCGGCCTCGCGGCCGTAGACCCCGGCGGCGGCCGGGCTGACGTAGCGCAGGATGCCGCTGGGCGCGGCGATCATGATGACGTCGCTCGACCCCTGGACCAGGGACCTGAAGTGGTTCTCCTTCTGGGCCAGTTCCTGGGTGAGCGTGATGTTGTCGAGCAGCATGATGCCCTGGCGCACGACGAGCGCGAGGACGACCGTGCCCGCGGTGAACAGCACGACCTCGTCGACGCTGCGGCCGTTGAGGACGTTGTAGAGGATCCCCAGGGTGCAGACGGCCGCGGCCAGGTAGGGCGTGAGGGCGGCGAGCGATCCGGCGATGGGCCGGGTGGTGGCGTAGCGCACACGGCCGTCGGGGCGGTCGCCGGGACGGTCGTCGCGGTCAGGGCGGTCGTCGTGCGCGCGGGGGGCGCGGCCGTCGGGGCAGCGGGTCCTGCCGTACCCCCGGTACGCCGCGCGCACCGGGCTTTCGTCGGCGCGGGCGGATCCGGAGTCGCCGCGGGTGTGCCCGGACACCGCCCACGGCGCGTAGGCGAGCAGGAGCGAACCGGCGAACCAGCCCGCGTCGAGGAGCTGGCCCGAGCGGTAGCTGTTGTGCAGCATCGGCGAGGTGAACAGCGCGTCGCACATCACCGTGAGCGCGAGGGCGCCGATGGCGGTGTTCACGGCGGTGCGGTTCGCCGATGACCGTCTGAAGTGCAGCGCGAGGACCATGCTGACGAGCGCGATGTCCAGGAGCGGATACGCCAGCGACAGCGCGGCGTGCGCGACGCTGGGGCCCTCGAACTGCGCGTTGTGCGCGAGGGCGAGGCTCCAGGACAGCGTGAGCAGGGAGCCGCCGATGAGCCAGGCGTCGAGCGCGAGGCACACCCAACCGGCCTTCGTGACCGGCCGCTTGGCGAGCACGAGCAGCCCGATGATGGCGGGCGGCGCGAAGCACAGGAAGAACAGGTCCGCGTAGCCCGGGCTGGGCACGGGGCGCTCGAGGACGACCTCGTACCATCCCCAGACGCCGTTGCCGCAGGCTGCCATCGCCGAGGAGAGCGCGAACAGCAGCCAGGCGGGTCGAAAGCGGCTGCGGCGGGTGCGGGAGTACCGGAAGCAGGAGACGGCCGCGATGGCGGCGGCGGTGCTGAGCCCGAAGTCCCCCATGATGAGCGCCAGGCGGTTCGATCCCCAGCCGAGCGCGGACCCGGTCGCGTATCCCCCGCAGACCAGCAGCAGGACGACCTGTGAGAGCAGTCCGGAGCCGGGGGCCGGGCGCCGGGCGAGCGGCGCTCCGGGCGGCGCGGGCGGCCCGATCCTGCTCTCCAGGACGGTCGCGGAAGCCGACTGCCCGCTCACCGGCCCGCCCCGCTCCTCGCGGTGACGCCCCGGCCGGGGGCGCCACGACCACGGACCGGGCCCGGTGCGGGGCCGCGACAGGACGGGCTCACGGTGCGGAAGTCGCTGATCCGCCGCGCGGTGCGGCACGGCAGCAGGCGGTGACGCCGGATGGCGTCCCGGCGTCTGCGGATCGGTGTGCGCGAGAGTCGTCGGCGGTGGTCCCGCCGCGTCGGATCGTTCGCCCATAGGCCGTACATCGCCCGTCGCCCCCCTCGCAGTCCTGTTGCCACGTCCCCGGCGCCGAATGGTCCACGGCGCGTCCCCAGTCGGGACGATACACCAGTCTCGTCACTCAGGGACAGGGCCGCTCTACTCTCCGTGACTGCCAGCGTCAATGCGGACACGCGGCGCACGCGGGCGGGTGCGGAGCGTGCGCGGAACGTTCCCTACCGCTTCCGCGCCCCTTCGCTACGCGGTCGTCAGGACGACGTTGGCGAGCGGTTCCCCGGCCGCGTACCGGTTCAACTGGCCGGCCAGGAGGCGCTTGGCGCGGGGCAGGAACGCGGATGTCGGGCCGCCCACGTGCGGGCTGATGAGCACGCCGGGGGCCTGCCACAAGGGGTGGCCGGGGGGCAGCGGCTCCGGGTCGGTGACGTCGAGGGCGGCGGTGAGGCGGCCGTTCTCCAGCTCGGCCAGGAGCGCCTTGGTGTCGACGACGGGGCCGCGGGCCACGTTCACCAGGAGCGCGCCGTCCTTCATGTGCGCGAGGAAATCGGCGTTCACCATGCCGCGCGTGGAGTCGGTGAGCGGCGTGGAGAGGATCACGACATCGGCTTCGGGCAGCAGTCGGGGCAGTTCGGAGAGCGGAAGCACAGGACCGCGCTCCGTGGCACGCTCGGAGCGCGCAACGCGCGCCACCCGCGCACACTCAAAGCCCGTGAGCCGGTCTTCGATCGCCGAACCGATCGCTCCGTAGCCCACGATGAGGACGGACTTGTCGGCGAGGGCCGGATTGAACCCCTGGCGCCACTCCTGTACCCGCTGTCCCTCCACAAAACGCGGGATGCCCCGCAGGGAGGCGAGGGTCAGCGTCAGGGCGAGCTCGGCGGTGCTGGCTTCGTGCACCCCGCGCGCGTTGCACAACCGAACACCCGGAGCGAGCTGTTCGACGGCGGGCAGCACGTGGTCGACGCCCGCGGTCAGGGTCTGGACGACGCGCAGCGACGTCATCCTGGACAGCGGGCGCGCGCAGACCGCGGGGTCGATCATGTAGGGGACCCCGTAGAAGACACAGTCGGCGGGGTCGGCGGGATAGTCCCCGCCGCCGTCCCAGAATCGGTAGGTGAAGCCTTCGTCGTGGGCGGCGGGCAGGCCTTCGATCTCGGACGCCGCCACGGGCAGCCATACGTCGGTCGTCATGCCCAGGAGGCTAATGCGCACAGGCCGCACGCGGTGTGCCCGGGCGCAGAGGTTACGTTGGGGGCCGCCCGGACGAAGATCACCGGACAGGGGAGGGTACGGCCAGGTGGAGCGCAGGACGATCGGCGCGGGGGCGCTCGGGGTGGGCGCCGTCGGACTCGGCTGCATGCCGATGAGCTGGGCCTACACCAGCTCCCGACAGCGCGGTGACGCCTCGATGCGCACCGTGCACGCGGCGCTCGACGAGGGTTCGACGCTCCTCGACACGGCGGACATGTACGGGCCGTTCACCAATGAGCTGTTGATCGGCCGGGTGCTGAAGGAGCGGCGTGCGGAGGCCTTCGTGTCCACGAAGTGCGGGCTGCTCGTCGGCGAGCAGCACATCGTCGCCAACGGCCGCCCCGGCTATGTGAAGCGGGCCTGCGACGCGTCGCTGCGGCGCCTGCAGACGGACACCATCGACCTGTACCAGCTGCACCGCGCCGACCCCGAGGTGCCCGTCGAGGAGACCTGGGGCGCGATGGCCGAGCTGGTGTCGGCCGGGAAGGTGCGCGCGCTCGGGCTGTGCGCGGTGGGCGCGCGGGCGGGCCGCCGCGCGGGGGCGCGCACGGGTCTTCACGACGCCACGATCCGGCAGTTGGAGCGCGTCCAGCAGGTCTTCCCGGTGGCGGCGGTGCAGGCCGAGCTGTCGGTGTGGTCGCCGGAGGCGCTGGTGGCGCTGTTGCCGTGGTGCGCCGCGCGCGGGGTGGGGCTGCTGGCGGCGATGCCGCTGGGCAACGGCTTCCTCACCGGCACGCTGACGCCGGGGCAGGGCTTCGAGCCGGACGACCTGCGGGCCCGGCATCCCCGGTTCACCGCCGAGATGATGGCGGCCAACCAGCCGCTGGTGGTGGGCCTGCGCCGGGTCGCCGCACGGCACGGCGCGACGCCCGCGCAGGTGGCGCTTGCGTGGGTGCTCGCGCAGGGGCCGCAGGTGGTCCCGATACCCGGCGCCAAGCGGGAGCGCTGGGCGCGGGAGAACGCCGGGGCCGCGGAAGTGGTCCTCACTCCCGCGGACCTGGCGGAGCTGGCGGAGCTGCCTCCGGCGCAGGGGTCGTGGGACTGAGGGCCGGGGCCGGATCGGGGCCCCGGTCCGGGCGCGCGTTCGCGTTCGCATGCGCGGGGGCCGGGCGGACACGGGGGCCGGGGCGGAGGTGACGAGGGCCGACCGCAAGCCGGTTGGAAGCCGGTCGTAAATGGCGCACGGTGGATGGGAACCTGCGGGGCGGCTGCGGTGTATGAACAGTAGAAGCTCCGCGTCGAAGGGATCCTGACCGTGCTGAGTGCTCACCATCCTCGTCGTGCCGCCACGACAGCCGTATGGGCCGCCGTCGCGCTCCTGCTGGCGACCGGGTGCTCGTCGGACGACGACGGCCCTTCGGGCGACAAGAGCGCGGAGTCCAGCTCCGCGGACACGGGCGCGTCGCCGTCGGGCGACGCCGCCGACGCGCCGCCCGAGAAGGGCTCGGCCGAGGTCACCAAGACCCTCGCCACGGGCCTGAAGTCCCCCTGGGGCCTGGCCCCGCTGCCGGGCGGTGACCTGCTCGTGTCCTCACGCGACGAGGGCACGATCACCCGGATCGACGGCGGGAGCGGCAAGAAGACCGAGGTCGGCTCGGTCCCCGGGGTCGCCGCCGCGGGCGAGGGCGGCCTGATGGGCCTCGCCCTCTCTCCGACGTACGCGTCGGACCACCAGGTGTACGCCTACTTCACCACGGAGTCCGACAACCGCATCGCCCGCATGCTGTACGACGAGAAGAAGCCGTCCGGCCAGCAACTGGGCGCCCCCGACACGGTGTTCAAGGACATCCCGAAGGGCGTCATCCACAACGGCGGCCGGATCGCCTTCGGCCCGGACAAGATGTTGTACGCGGGCACGGGCGAGACCGGCGAGACGGACCTGGCGCAGGACAAGAAGTCCCTGGGCGGCAAGATCCTGCGCCTGACCCCGGAGGGCGACCCGGCCCCGGGCAACCCCTTCGACGGCTCCCCCGTGTATTCGTACGGCCACCGCAACGTCCAGGGCCTGGACTGGGACGAGGACAAGCGCCTGTGGGCCTCGGAGTTCGGCCAGGACACCTGGGACGAGCTGAACGAGATCAAGGCCGGCGACAACTACGGCTGGCCGGAGGCCGAGGGCAAGGACGACTCCGACGACGCCTTCCACGCGCCCGTCGCCCAGTGGAAGACCTCCGAGGCCTCGCCGAGCGGCGTTGCCTACGCGAAGGGCTCGGTCTGGATGGCGGGCCTGCGCGGCGAGCGGCTGTGGCGGATCCCGGTGCGGGGCGTGACCGGCGAGCCGGAGACGGAGGCGTTCCTCACCGAGAAGTACGGACGGTTGCGCACGGTGGTCGCGGCGGGCGGCGACAAGCTGTGGCTGGTGACCAGCGAGACGGACTCCCGGGGGACCCCGGGGAAGGAGGACGACAGGATTCTGGAGGTGCGCGTGAAGTAGGGCGGCCGCCGACAGGGTCCGGGGCAGGGGCGGGGCGTCAGGCCTCGGGCTCGCCCTCGGGGTCCGTGCGGTCGGCCTGGTCCCCGGGCGCCTGCTGCGGCACCCGCACCACGACCTTGCCGGAGGACAGGTCTATCGGCCCGCGGCCGGGGTCCCCGTCGTCCACGTCGACCCGCGTCAGCTCCAAGCGTTTTTTCTCGTCGTCCGTGTGCTTGCGCCCTGGTGCGAAAAGCTGCTCGAACACGTTGAACACTGCGCCTCCAAGGCCGGACGGTGGTCCTGCCCTTCCCAGCCTAAGCGACGCCGCCGGAAACGAGCCGGGCTGGGCGCCCCGTCAGGGGCGCGGGGAACTGCGCGCCCGGCCTCGACGAAGCCGCGGACGCGTCCGCGGAGACACGGAGCAGACGCGTCCGCGGCTCTTCTCGGGCCGAGCGCGCAGTTCCCCGCGCCTCAAGGGGCGCGCACCGCGGCGTCGGCCGTCTGCGGCCCGTCGTCCGGGAAGAGCTGTAGGCGATGGGCGAGGGCCGCCGCCTCGCCGCGGCCCGCGACGCCGAGCTTGCCGAGGATGTTGGAGACGTGCACGCTCGCCGTCTTCGGGGAGATGAACAGTTCCTCGGCGATCTGGCGGTTGGTGCGGCCGGCGGTGACCAGGCGCAGGACGTCCCGTTCGCGGGAGGTCAGGCCGAGGGCGTCGGCCGGGTCGGCGGGCCCGGCCGGGGGCGCCCCGGTGAGGGAGAGCCGAGTGCGCTGGGCGAGGCGGTCGACGCACTCGGCGAGGGGGCGGGCGCCCAGGTGCTCGGCGACGGCTCCGGCCTGGCGGAGGAGTTCGGCGGCGCGGTCCCGGTCGGCGTCACCGGCTCCCGCTCCGGCCGTGAGCAGGGCGGCGGCGAGTCGGTGGCGGACGCGCGCGAGGTCGTAGGGCCGCTCCAGCGGGCCGACGGCGGTGAGGGCGGCCAGCCAGTCCTCGGGGGTGGCGCGGCCTTCGGCGCGCAGGAGTTCGGCGCGGACCCACAGCTCGTACGCCTGCCAGACCGGGGCGGTCGTGGCCAGGGACTTGGCGGTGGTGCGGATGAGGTGGAGGGTGTCGGCGCGGCCGGGGGCGGCGATGGGCAGGCCCCGGGCGTCGGCCTCGGCGGTGGCGGCGGCGAGGAGCAGCGGCCAGCCGTAGCGCTGGGTGCCGGGCGGGAAGCCCTCGGCGACGGCCCGGTCGAGTTCGGTGCGGGCGTCGAGGAGGCGGCCCTCGCCCGCGGCGACGCCGATGGCGACGCGGTGCAACGGCAGGGAGTTCTGCGGCATCGGGTCGTGGGTGCCGAAGTGCGCGCGGGCCTCGGCGAGTTGGTGGGCGGCCTCGGCGATGTCGCCGCGGGCGAGCGCGAGGTGGGCCAGGCGCAGGCAGGCGCCGCCGCGCGGCTTGGCGCTGAGGCCCGCGCGGCGGGCCGCGTCGACGGCTTCGGTCCAGCGGCCGAGGGCGTAGAGGGACTCGGACTGGTTGGCCCACATCCAGGGCTCGGATTCGAGGAGGCCGTAGCGCTGGGCGAGGCGGATGCCCTCGTCGAGGAGTTCGGCGGCCTCGCGGGAGCGGCCGATGCCTTCGAGGACGGACGGCAGGTTGATGAAGGTGCGGCCGATCGGGCCGACGCTGCCGCCGGCGAGGACCTGCTCGCGCACCGCGAACATCTCGGCGACCCCGGCGTCGACGTCGCCCGCGTCGACCATCAGTCCGCCGAGGGTGAGGCGGGCGGACAGCTCGATGTCGCGGGCGCCGACCATGCGGGCGTACTCCACGGCCTGTTCGGCGGCGGCGAAGGCCTCCGGGCCCGGCTCGTGGAGCATCGACCACCCGGCGACCATGGCGAGCACCTCGGCGTGCACGACCGACGGCGGCAGGCCGCGGACGAGGTCCTGCGCGGTGGCGAGTTCCTTCCAGCCGTCGCCGCGGGCGAGGGTCTGCACCAGCCGGGAGCGCTGTACCCAGAACCAGGCGGCGCGCAGCGCGTCGGGCTCGTCGTCCAGGCGCCGCAGGGCCCGCTTGGTGATCTTCAGGGCGCGTTCGCGCTCGCCGCACAGGCGGCCCGCGACGGCGGCCTCGGCCATCAGGTCCAGATAGCACAGCGGGGTGGTCTCGGGGTCGCAGCCGCAGGGCGGGTAGACCTCGGTGTAGTCGACGGGGCGCAGTTGGACGCGGACGTCGTCGGGGACGGCGTCCCACAGTTCCATCGCCCGCTCCAGGAGCCGCAGTTGCTCGGCGTAGGCGTATCTGCGGCGGGCCTCGACGGAGGCGTTGAGGACGGCGGGCAGGGCCTTGGCGGGGTCGTGGGCGTGGTACCAGTAGCTGGCGAGGCGGGTGGTGCGCTGGTCGGGGGCGACGAGCGCGGGGTCGGCCTCCAGGGCGGTGGCGAAGCGGCGGTTGATGCGGGAGCGCTCGCCGGGCAGCAGGTCGTCGCCGACGGCCTCGCGGACCAGGGAGTGCCGGAAGCGGTAGCCGTCGCCACCGGGCGAGGGGATCAGGATGTTGGCGCCGACGGCGGCGCGCAGCGCGTCGATCAGGTCGTCCTCGCCGAGGCCGCTGACCTCCGCGAGCAGGTCGTACTCGACGGTGGAGCCGCCCTCGGCGACGATCCGCGCCACCCGCTGGGCGTCCTCGGGCAGGTCCTCGACGCGGACGAGCAGCAGGTCGCGCAGCGAGTCGGTGAGGGCGGCGCAGCTGCCGCCGTGGGAGGCGACGGCGAGTTCCTCGACGAAGAAGGCGTTGCCGTCGGAGCGCGCGAAGATGTCGTCGACCAGCTTCGGCGCGGGCTCGGCGCCGAGGATCCCGGCCATCTGGCACCCGACCTCGTCGCGGGTGAAGCGGGCCACCTCGACGCGGCGGACCGTGCGCAGCCGGTCGAGTTCGGCGAGCAGGGGGCGCAGCGGGTGGCGGCGGTGGATGTCGTCGGCGCGGTAGGTGGCGAGGACGACGAGGCGGCCGCGGCGCAGCGTGCGGAAGAGGTACGACAGGAGGTGGCGGGTGGAGGCGTCGGCCCAGTGCAGGTCTTCGAGGGCGAGGACGACGGTCTGCTCGTCGGCGAGGGCTTCCAGGAGGCGGGCGGTCAGCTCGAAGAGCCTGGCGGTGGCCTCTTCGCCGTTGGGGCCGCCGGTGCCGCGCGGCGGGGCGCTGTCGCACAGTTCGGGCAGCAGCCGGGCCAGTTCCTCCTCCTGGCCCGCGGCCGCGGCGGCGAACTGGTCGGGCAGCATGCGGCGCAGGGTGCGCAGGGCGGTGGAGAAGGGGGCGAAGGGCAGTCCGTCGGCGCCGATCTCGACGCAGCCGCCGACGGCGACGACCGCGCCGCGCGCGCAGGCCACGGCCGCGAACTCCTCCAGGAGCCTGGTCTTGCCGACGCCCGCCTCGCCGCCGAGCAGCAATGCCTGCGGCTCGCCCGCCGCCTGTTCGGCGGCGCGGGCGAGCGCGTCCTCTAGGGTGCCCAGTTCGTCGGTCCGGCCGACGAACACCGGGCTGACGGACCTGGTCTCCATGGCGGTGAGCATGGCACAGACCTGCGACTTCGCGGCAGGGCGTTTCCCGGTGGGCGAAACCGGGGCGGCCTGGTGCGGTGAGGCCGGGGCGGCCTCGGGTGCCGTGCCCGGGGTGGGGTTCACCCCGGGCTCCGGGTGCGGGGCGGGCACGCCCGGCCCCTCACGCGGCGCGGGTGAAGCGGTCCGTGAACCGTTCCGTCACGCGCCCGGGGCTCACCCGCCCCTCGGCTTCGTCGCCGCGTCGGCCCCGGCGGCCCGCGCGGGCGGCCTTGCGGGCCTCCCGCACGAGGCGGTCGCGCTGGGCGGCCTGGGCGAGTTCGGCGGTCCGCTGCTGGTGGAGTTCGTACTCGTACATGGTGTGCTCCCTGGCTGGTCAGTGGTGCTCGGTGGGTTTCGCCTTCGCTCTCGGCGATGACTCCACTTTCGTCTGCCAGGGGGGTGCGGCACATCGGGAGAGTGCCGCATCTTGGGGTGGGTGGGGGCCTTAGGACAGGACTGAGGGGGTCCTTAGGGCGGGTAAGGGCTTAGGCAGGGGGGCGGGGGCCGGTCCTTGTACCCAGGACGGGGTGTGTGCCAGGAGGGGGTGTATGCCTAGGACGGGGTGTCGCCCCCGCTCGGCGGGCCCTCGGCGGGGAACACGATGGGGCTGAGGAGGTGGCGGGTGCGGTGCTGCGTGGGTTCGTTGACGGCCCTGGCGACGATCACCTCGCGCAGCTCGGCGATCATTTCCGCGAGTTCGTCGGGGCTGAGCCAGAGCGAGTACTGGCGAAAGCCCACCAGGTCGGCGACGGGGGCGGCGTCGCCCCGGTCGAGGTACGTGTTGAACTCGGCCATGAGGGTCGCGGTCGCCACGGCGAAGGCGCGCCGGAAGTCGTCGAGGGACAGCGACGCGGCCGCCTCGTGGTCGAGCACCACGCGGCCCCGGTGCAGCCGGTAGTGGCGCTCCACGGAGCCGCGCACCGGCTGCTCGTCGGCCACGACGAGGAGTCCGCCCTCGACCAGGAGGCTCATGTGCCGGTACAAGGTGGCCTTGGAGACGTCGGGCAGCAGCGAGCGGAGCTCGGTGGTCGTGCGGGTGCGACCGTCGTACATCGCGTGGACGATGCGGATCCGTACGGGGTGCAGCAGGAGTTCGACCGTTTCCATGGGCCGATGTTCTCACCCTCGCAAAGATCGTCGGCCTCGCCCCCCGCGTCCTTGCCGGACGGGAAAAAGGCGAGGCCAGAAGGGAGTTGACAGCGTGGCGGGAAGCTGCGCCGCGCTCCCGGACGTCTGTCCGGACCGACGGTGTGCCCGCTCCCGCACGGTGCGTCAACTCGTCGACGGCAGTCCCAGAAGGATGTTCGTGTACTTCGCGATCGCCAGCACCAGACCGATCGCGCCGAGCGCGACTCCGGCCCACGCCACCGACTTGATCCAGGGCGCCTGCGTCCGCGCCGGATCGCCGAACGCGGGCCGCAGGAGCACGCCGACACCGACCACCAGGGCCGCGAGCGCGAACAGCCCGCCGACCAGGGCGGTGGTCTTCCAGGAGTCGCCGTAGACCTCCTGCACCTGCTGGGCCACGCTCGCGCTCTGCGAGGTCTTGAGCTGGCCGATCAGTGACTCGCGCGCGGACGCGACGGTGCCGAGCCAGCCACCGGAGAGCCCGACCACGCCGAGGGCGGCGGCGACGACGGCACCGGCGCCCTGGCCGACCCCGGCGGACGAGGCGGCGGCGTCGGCCGCGGCGGCCTCGAAGTCGTCGTCCAGGTCGTCTTCATCGGCGTCGGCGGCATCGTCGGCGGCGAACTCCCCGTCCGCCGCGCCGCCGTTGACCTTCGCGACGCCGTCCGCCTTCGCGGCGCCGTCCGCCTTCGCGGCGCCGTCCGCCTCGTCGGCTCCCTCGGTCTTCTTGAGGTCGGCTTCGGCCTCCGCCCCGGCGCCGGCCTCGGAGGTTTCTGCGGACTCGTCAACTGCCTTGGTTCCCATGCCCCGCACCGTACGGACGCAGTATGAGAACTCCCTTACGGAGAAGGCCCGTTTATGAGAACCCGCTTAAAGCCGAACGCGGCCGAGCCCCCCGAAGGACACAGCCCTGCGCGACACCCGCCGGAGCCCCCGCCCTAACCCTGGGCCTCCACAGCCTCCCGGGCCGCCCGCGCCTCCCGCCACTCCGGCGCGAGCACCGACCACACCTCCATGTCGTGCCGGATTCCCTGCCACGGGAAGCTCTCCCGCAGCACCCCGTCGCACACGAAGCCGAGCCGCCGCGCCGCCTTCTTGCTGCGTTCGTTGAGGGAGGACACCAGCCACTCCACGCGGTGCATGCCGCGCTGGTCGATGGCCCAGTCGATGATGACCCGGGACGCGTTGGTGATCAGCCCGCGCCCGGCCGCCGAAGGCTCGAGCCACACGCCGACCTCGCACGACTCGGCGGCGGTGTCGAAGATCCGGAAGAGGACGCCGCCGACGAGCGTCCCGTCGAGCCAGATGCCGTAGAAGCGCCCGGTGTCGGCGGCCTGCCGCTCGGCGAAGCGCTGGAGGTGGGCCCGCGCCGACTCCACGTCGGTGACCTTGACGGTGAACGGGACCCAGGGGCCCGCGTACTCGCGCGCCCGCTCCACGTGGGCGAGCAGTTCCTCGGCCTGCCACGGCTCGATCGGCCGCAGTTCGGCCCCTTCGCCCACGGATATCGCGAACATCCCGCTCCTCACCCGTCCTGGCACGCCCGCGCGCCTACCGCACGCCCCCGTGCCGCTCAGCCGTCACGTCCTCCAGCGCGAGCGGAGCGTCCCCCGTCGCACGCTGTCCGGGGATCTTCGCACGCACGCGGGATTCGGGCACCTCAATACTGATCCGGGGCAGCCAGCGGTCGAGGCGCTTGGGCAGCCACCAGTTGGCGCCGCCGAGCATGTGCATCAGCGCGGGCACCAGGAGCGTACGCAGCACGAACGCGTCGAGCGCGACGGCCGCGGCGAGCGCGATGCCGAACATCGCGATCACCCGGTCCCCGCTGAGCACGAACGCCAGGAAGACCGAGATCATGATCACGGCCGCGGAGTTGATCACGCGACTGGTCTCGGCGAGGCCCACCCGGACGGCGACGCGGTTGTCGCCGGTCTCAAGCCACTCCTCGTACATCCTGCTGACCAGGAACACCTGGTAGTCCATGGAGAGGCCGAAGAGGACCGAGACCATGATCACGGGCAGGAAGGGCTCGATCGGCCCGGCCCGGCCGAGGCCCATCAGCTCGCTCCCCCAGCCCCACTGGAACACCGCCACCACGACGCCGAACGCCGCCGCCACCGCCGCCACGTTCATCACGGCGGCCTTGAGCGGGATGCCGACCGAGCGGAAGGCGAGAAGCAGCAGGACGCAGCCGAGGCCGATCACGACGCCCACGAACAGCGGGAGCTTGCCGACGATGATCTCCGCGAAGTCGTCGTACCCGGCCGTCACCCCGCCGACGTGCACGTCGAGGGAGGTGCCGGTCTGGGCCTTGGGCAGCACGTCGGAGCGGAGCCGGTCGACCAGGTCGCTGGTCTGCTGGGACTGGGGCGCGGAGTCCGGCACGACGGTGAGGAAGGCCGCGCTGCCGCCGTCGTCGTACGTCACGGGGCTCACGGAGGAGACGCCCGGCGCGGACTTCAGGGTGCTGCCGAGGTTGTCGAGGGCGAGCCGGTCGGCGGCGCCGTTGACCTCGGTGACGAGGGTGAGGGGGCCGTTCACGCCGGGGCCGAAGCCGTCGGCGAGGAGGTCGTAGGCCTGCCGGGTGGTGGCCGACGAGGGGTTGTTGCCCTGGTCGGAGGTGCCCAGGTGCAGGGAGAGGGTGGGGATGGCGAGCAGCGCGATCACGGCCACGGCGACGCCGCCGAGCAGCTTGGGGTGCCGCTCCACGAAAGCCGACCAGCGGGCGGCGAGCCCCGTCGGCACCTCCGGCTCGGGCCCGCGCTCGGCCAGCCTGCGCCGCTCGCGGCGGCTGAGGGCGCGGGGGCCGATGAAGGACAGCAGCGCCGGGAGCAGCGTCACCGAGGCGGCCACGGTCAGGATCACGGTGAGCGATGCGGCGATGGCGACGCCGTTGAGGAAGCTCAGGCGCAGGATCAGCATGCCGAGCAGGGCGATGCAGACGGTGGCGCCCGCGAAGACGACGGCGCGGCCGGTGGTGGCGACGGCCCGTTCGGCGGCCTCGGCCACGGGCAGGCCGCGTTTGAGGCCCTTGCGGTGCCTGGTCACGATGAACAGGGCGTAGTCGATGCCGACGCCGAGCCCGATGAGGGTGCCGAGCATCGGCGCGAAGTCGGCGACGGTCATGAAGTGGCCGAGCAGCACGATGCCCGCGTACGCCGTGCCGACGGAGACGACCGCCGTGGCGATGGGCAGCAGTGAGGCGGCCAGCGAGCCGAAGGCCAGGAAGAGCACGACGGCGGCGACGGCCACACCGACGATCTCGGCGGTCTTGGCGCTCTTGGATTCGGTGAGGCCGATGGCGCCGCCGCCGAGTTCGATGTCGAGGCCGTCGCTCTCGGCGGCCTTGGCGGTGTCGACGACGGCCTGGGCCTCTGCCCGGTCGACGGAGTCGATCTGCTCACGGAAGGTGACGGTGGCGTACGCGGTGCGGCCGTCCGCGCTGATCTGGGTGGCGCCCCGGTCGGCGTACGGGCTGGTGACGGTGGCGACCCCGGGCAGTTCCGCGATCCTGTCGAGGGTCTCCGTCATCGTCTGCTCGACGGCGGCGGAGCGGACCTTCTGGTCCGCGGGGGTGTGCCAGACGACGGTGTCGCTGTCGCCGCCGAGGTCGGGGAAGCCCTTGCCCAGGAGCTTGGTGGCGCGGTCGGACTCGGTGCCGGGCACCTCGTAGTTGTTCGAGTACGCGGAGCCGACGGCGGCGGCAGCGGCGGCCGTGCCGCCGAGTGCGAGGAGCCAGAGCAGTACGGCGACTAGGCGGTGCCGGACGCACCACCGGGCGAGTGCTGCCACGGACTGGCTCCCTGAGTGATTCCTGGATCTTCAGCGGGAGCAGCCGGGAAGCGTCGGAGTGACCCGTAAAGAACACATGAGCGACATGAGCGGGGAAATGGATCACGATCATCGCTTATGCGGCGAGATGACCCATGCGCAGACACTCTGACAGTCCCCGGAGATCCTTGGTCCCTTTCGTGGCCTTACTCACAAGATCACAAGGGGGGCCAGCGGGCATCGAGGGCATCGATGCCCGCTGGGACCCCCGTGCGCGGATCAGCCCGAGACGCTGGCGCGACCGTTCTCGATGTGCCCCATCAGGCGCCGCCGGAAGCCCTTGTCGCCCTCGGCGGTGACCTCGATGTCGTACCAGCCGCGCTCGTCGCCCGTCTGCCAGGCGATGGTGCGGCTGCTTCCTGCCTTGATCCGAACCGTGCGGGTGCGCCGTCGGACGTCCGCCTCCTCCACGTATCCGAGCGGCTTGACCGTGAAGACGAGGTGCCCCTTGCCCCGGTTGGCCAGCGTCAGGTGGATCTCGCGCCGGGTGATCGCCGAGGAGAGGGCGGCCGCGCCTTCCCTCTGTCCTACGAATTCGCGACGGAATCCGTTCGGCCCGGTGACGGTGAAGTGATAAGCGTCACTCTGCTCGGGCAGGATCCAGGAGCCGTCGTGCGCCACGTCCTGGTGCTGCGGAATGGGGAACTCGCCCGCGTACGGGTACAGCGCGAAGTGCGCGGCGCGCCGTCCGCCGTTGCGCAGCCGCACCTTCAGGGCGCCGTCCTTGGTGCGCTTCAGGTCGGCGTCCGGCTGGTACGGCAGCGGGCGGGCGCGGCGGGCGCCCGGCTCCTGCACGGGCATCGACTGCTTCTCCGGCGGCTTCGGCTGCCAGCGGCCGCTGAACACCGGGATGGCGCCGGGCTGTTCGACCTCGGGCTGGCGGTGGCCCCGGTGGAAGTCGAAGGCGCTGGTGAGGTCGCCGACGACCTTCCTGCGCCAGTGGCCGATGTTGGGCTCGCGCACGCCCGTCCACTTCTCCAGGAAGCGCACGACGGAGGTGTGGTCGAAGACCTCGGAGCAGACGTAGCCGCCGACGGTCCACGGCGACACCACGAGCATCGGCACCCGCGCCCCGAGCCCGGTCGGCCGCCCCTCCCAGCGCTCCGCCCGCTCCTCGGCGGAGTCCCCGCCCGGCACGGGCGGCGGCACATGGTCGAAGAAGCCGTCGTTCTCGTCGTAGTTGATGAAGACGGCGGTGCGCCGCCACACCTCGGGGTGCGAGGCGAGCGCGTCCAGGACCTTGTAGACGATGGTGGCGCTGTGCACCGGCGAGGACACCGACGGGTGCTCGGAGTCCAGGGCGGACGGCACCAGATAGTTGACCCTGGCCAGCTTGCCGCGCGCCACGTCCTTGGCGAACCGGTCGGCCAGCGTGCCGGTGGGCACCCGCCGCAGCCCCCGCTCGAACAGGGACCGCTCCCGCTTGCTGAGCGTCTTGACGCCCTCGTCGAGCGCGGCGAGCAGCTTGGCCCGCGCGGCCTCGTCCTTGGCGTCCCGCACCTTGGCGTAGAACGCCTCCATGAAGGTGTCGCCGGTCTTGGCGAGGACCTTGCGCGCGATGGCCTTGAAGGTGGTGAAGAACTCGATCTGGTTGTCGGTGAAGTTCTCCCACTCGGTGTACGTCTGCCAGCTGACCCCGGCCTTCTCCAGGCGCTCCGCGTACGTCCCCCAGTCGTAGCCGGGGTGCGTGCCCTCGTCGTACGCGTCGTTCTCGACCGCGCGTCTGCCGTTCGCCTCGAAGCCCGTCTTGCCGCTCCACAGGTGGTTGCGGTTGGGGCTGGTGGAGGTGTGGATGGAGGAGTGGTAGGCGTCGCAGACGGTGAAGGTGTCGGCGAGCTCGTAGTGCAGCGGGATGTCCTCGCGCGTGTAGTACGCCATCGTGGCCGCGGTCTTGGCGGTGATCCAGCCGTCCATCCAGCCGTCGTGCCAGGCCTTGGCGCCGCCGCTCCAGGAGTGGTCGAGGGCGCCGATGTACTGGAGGTCCTTCTGCTGGGCGGCCGCGGCCTCGCGGACCGGGAAGGGCAGGACGGAACGCAGCGGACCGGGCTGCTCGAACACGCTCTTGCCGCCGGGCAGTTGGATCGCGTTGCGGTCGGAGAAGCCGCGCACACCGCGCAGCGT
The DNA here is from genome assembly GCF_055591765.1 of Streptomyces sp. NPDC041205. Classification (NCBI taxonomy): domain Bacteria; kingdom Bacillati; phylum Actinomycetota; class Actinomycetes; order Kitasatosporales; family Streptomycetaceae; genus Streptomyces; species Streptomyces sp. NPDC041205. The sequence continues at coordinate 276,907 of NZ_JBVIZH010000002.1, forward strand.
CCCGAAGTAGTGGTCGAAGGAGCGGTTCTCCTGCATCAGGATCACCACGTGCTCGATGGCGCCGAGCCCGCCCTTCGGCGGCTCCTTGGCGAGCGCCTGCTGAAGGGACGGCGGCAGGAACGAACCCACGGTGGCGGCGCCCAGGGCACCACCGCCCACAGCCATCAGCCGTCTGCGCGATATCTCTGCCACGCCCAACCTCCAGTCGACACCCAATGGTTGTCCATTGATCCATTGGTCTGCTGAGCTGGGACGGTAGTGACTCCTGGTGGCCCATGGAAGACCGATGACCGAAGTCGGCGTGAACGTCGCCGCCACGCGAAGGGGCGCCGCACCCGTTCGGTGCGGCGCCCCTTCGCGTACGGGAACGAGTCGGCGTCAGCCCTCGACGCCCAACTGCTGCAGGATCAGCTCCTTGACGCGGGCCGCGTCGGCCTGCCCCCGGGTGGCCTTCATGACCGCGCCGACGAGGGCGCCTGCCGCCGCCACCTTGCCGCCGCGGATCTTGTCCGCGATGGCCGGGTTGCCGGCGATGGCCTCCTCGACGGCCGCCGTCAGCGCGCCCTCGTCGGAGACGACCTTCAGGCCGCGCTTGTCGACGACCTCGTCGGGCGTGCCCTCGCCCTTGAGGACGCCGTCGATGACCTGGCGGGCCAGCTTGTCGTTCAGCTCACCGGCGGTGACGAGCGCGGAGACCCGCGCCACGTGCTCCGGGGTGATCGGCAGCGAACCGAGGTCCACGCCCTGCTCGTTGGCGTTGCGGGCCAGCTCGCCCATCCACCACTTGCGGGCGGAGACGGCGTCCGCGCCCGCGTTGATCGTGGCGACGATCGGGCCGATGGCACCGGCGTTGAGGATCGACTGCATGTCGTGGGCGGAGACGCCCCACTCCTCGCGCAGCCGGTTGCGCTGGGCCAGCGGCAGCTCGGGCAGCGTGGCACGCAGGGCCTCGACCCACTCGCGGGACGGGGCGACCGGCACCAGGTCCGGCTCCGGGAAGTAGCGGTAGTCCTCCGCCTCTTCCTTCACCCGGCCCGACGTGGTCGAACCGTCGTCCTCGTGGAAGTGCCGGGTCTCCTGGATGATCGTCCCGCCCGCGCCGAGGACGGCGGCGTGGCGCTGGATCTCGAAGCGGGCGGCCCGCTCCACGGAGCGCAGCGAGTTGACGTTCTTCGTCTCGGAGCGGGTGCCGAACTTCTCCTGCCCGTGCGGGCGCAGCGAGAGGTTCACGTCGCAGCGCATCTGGCCCTGCTCCATGCGGGCCTCGGAGACGCCGAGGGCCTTGATGAGCTCGCGCAGCTCGGCGACGTACGCCTTGGCGACCTCGGGAGCACGCTCGCCCGCACCCTCGATCGGCTTGGTGACGATCTCGATGAGCGGGATGCCCGCGCGGTTGTAGTCGAGCAGCGAGTGCGAGGCGCCGTGGATACGACCGGTGGCGCCCCCGACGTGCGTCGACTTGCCGGTGTCCTCCTCCATGTGGGCGCGCTCGATCTCCACGCGGAAGACCTCGCCGTCCTCCAGCTGGACGTCCAGATAGCCGTTGAAGGCGATCGGCTCGTCGTACTGGGAGGTCTGGAAGTTCTTCGGCATGTCCGGATAGAAGTAGTTCTTCCGGGCGAAGCGGCACCACTCGGCGATCTCGCAGTGCAGCGCGAGGCCGATCTTGATGGCGGACTCCACACCGATCTCGTTGACGACCGGCAGCGCGCCGGGCAGGCCGAGACAGGTGGGGCAGGTCTGCGTGTTGGCGTCCTGCTTCAGCTCCGTGGAGCAGCCGCAGAACATCTTGGTCTTCGTGCCGAGCTCGACATGGACCTCAAGGCCCATGACCGGGTCGTACGTCGCGAGCGCGTCCTCGTACGACACCAGCTCGGGGGTGGTCGTGGCAGTCACGGTGTTGGAACTTCCCTCTCAGCCGAGCAGAACGTCGTCGTCGCCGATGCGCTTCAGCTCACGCACCAGGATGGCGATGCCCGTGACGATGGCGGCGGCGGAGACGACCGCGTCGACGAGCTTGAGCGTGTCGTGCTCGGCGCGGGCCTTCTTGACCTGCTTGAGCGTGCTGAGCGCGCCGAACGCGGTGGTACCGATGGACAGATACGTGCCGGTCTTGGACTTCTTGAAGCCCTTGGCCTTGGCCAGTTTGCTCGATGACTTGTTGCTCACAGCGACGGTGCCTCCTCAAGGAGCGGGTGGCCCCACTTTTCCACGAAGGCGGCCTCGACGGCTGCGCCCACCTTGTAAAGACGGTCGTCCTTCAGGGCGGGGGCGATGATCTGCAGTCCGACGGGCAGACCGTCCTCCGGCGCGAGGCCGCAGGGCAGTGACATGGCGGCGTTGCCCGCCAGGTTGGTCGGGATGGTGCAGAGGTCGGCCAGGTACATCGCCATCGGGTCGTCGGCGCGCTCGCCGATCGGGAAGGCGGTGGTGGGCGTGGTCGGCGAGACGATCACGTCGACCTGCTCGAAGGCCTTCTCGAAGTCGCGCGTGATGAGCGTGCGGACCTTCTGGGCGCTGCCGTAGTACGCGTCGTAGTAGCCGGAGCTGAGCGCGTACGTACCGAGCATCACACGGCGCTTGACCTCGTCGCCGAAGCCGGCCTCGCGGGTGAGCGCGGTGACCTCCTCGGCGGACTTCGTACCGTCGTCACCGACGCGCAGGCCGTAGCGCATGGCGTCGAAGCGGGCCAGGTTCGAGGAGCACTCGGACGGCGCGATCAGGTAGTACGCCGACAGGCCCAGGTCGAAGGACGGGCAGTCCAGCTCGACGACCTCGGCGCCGAGGGACTTGAGCAGCTCGACGGACTCGTCGAAGCGCTGCATCACCCCGGCCTGGTAGTGCTCGCCGCGGAACTGCTTCACGACGCCGACGCGCATGCCCTGGACCGAGCCGTTGCGGGCGGCCTCGACGACCGCGGGGACCGGGGCGTCGATGGACGTGGAGTCCAGCGGGTCGTGCCCGGCGATGACCTCGTGCAGCAGGGCCGCGTCCAGGACCGTGCGGGCGCAGGGCCCGCCCTGGTCCAGGGAGGACGAGAACGCCACCATGCCGTAGCGGGAGACGCCGCCGTAGGTCGGCTTGACGCCGACCGTGCCGGTGACGGCCGCGGGCTGGCGGATGGAGCCGCCGGTGTCGGTGCCGATGGCGAGCGGGGCCTCGTACGCCGCGAGGGACGCGGAGGAGCCGCCGCCGGAGCCGCCGGGGATGCGGGTGAGGTCCCACGGGTTGCCCGTCGGTCCGTACGCGCTGTTCTCCGTCGACGACCCCATGGCGAACTCGTCCATGTTGGTCTTGCCGAGGATGACGACGTCGGCGGCCTTGAGCCGCTTGGTGACCGTCGCGTCGTACGGCGGGATCCAGCCTTCGAGGATCTTCGAGCCGACGGTCGTCGGCACGCCCTCGGTGGTGAAGATGTCCTTGAGCGCGAGCGGGACGCCGGCGAGCGGGCCGAGCTTCTCGCCCCGCGCGCGCTTCTCGTCCACGGCCCGGGCCTGCGCGAGCGCGCCCTCGCGGTCGACGTGCAGGAAGGCGTGCACCTTCTCGTCGACGGCCTCGATGCGGGCCAGGTGGGCCTCGGTGACCTCGACGGCGGTGAGTTCACCGGCGGCGATCCTCGCGGCGATGTCGGCCGCGGTGAGCTTGATGATGTTGCTGTCCGTCATGACTTCTTAGTCCTCCCCCAGGATCTGCGGCACCTTGAAACGCTGCTGCTCCTGTGCCGGGGCTCCGGAGAGCGCCTGCTCGGGGGTGAGCGACGGACGGACCTCGTCCGCGCGCATGACGTTCGTCAGCGGCAGCGGGTGGGAGGTCGGCGGTACGTCTTGGTCGGCGACCTCCGAGACGCGTGCGACCGCGCCGATGATGTCGTCGAGCTGTCCGGCGAAGTGGTCGAGCTCTTCGTCCTTCAGCTCCAGACGTGCAAGGCGGGCGAGGTGGGCGACCTCCTCGCGCGTGATGCCAGGCATGCAGCGATCCTCAGGGGTGAGTGTGATGGTTTCGCCCCCAATCCTATGGGGCTGGCCGCGCTGCCCGCGCCCGAGTTCCCTCCGGCGCCGCGCGCGGGGCCCCTGCGGGGTGCTGGCGGGGCCCGGTGAGGTGCCGGTGGGATGGCCGGTGAGGTGGCGCACCGCCGTCGTTGCGCCACCCGGCGCACTGTTCCCCCGCTCCCCCGGTGAGCCGCCGGTGAGCTGCCCGGACGAGGGGCGGGGCGGGGCCGACCATGCGGGCATGGGACTGCGTCACGCCCGCACCGGGCTCCGTACCGCCGAGGGCCGTCGGGCCCCGATCCTGGGGGCGCCCCTCGTCGGCGCGCTCCTGTTGACCGCTTCGCTCGTCGCCTGGTGGTACGTCGTGACGGACCCGGTGTACGCCGGGGCGCGCAGCCCGGCCGACCTGAGCGTGTACCTGGACGCGGCGGACGCGCCGGACGAGGGCCTGTACGAGGGCAAGTACGGCATCCACGGGCTGCCGTACCTGTATCCGCCGTTCGCCCTGCTGCCGTTCCGTGCCTTCGCGGGGGCGGACCTCACGGTCGCGGTGCGGGTAATGGCGGGGGTGTCGATCCTCGCGATGGTGCTGGTCGCCTGGGCGGCGGCGCGGGCCGTGGCCGGGCGGCGGTCGGGGGCGGTCACCGCCGGGTTGGCGTGCGCCGTCGCCGCGGCCGCGCTGTGGACCGAGCCGGTGCTGCAGAACCTGGACTTCGGGCAGGTGAACCTCGTCCTCATGGCGCTGGTCGTCACGGACCTCGCGACGGCCGACCGGCGCCCGTGGAAGGGGCTCGGCGTCGGCATCGCGGCGGGCCTGAAGCTGACGCCCGGCCTGTTCATCGTGTACCTGCTCCTCACCCGCCGGTTCCGGGCCGCAGGGCTGGCGACGGCGGCGTTCGCGGGGACCGTGCTCAGCGGCTGGATCGCGCTGCCGGAGGCGTCGGCGGACTTCTGGGGCGGGGCGCTCGCGGGCAGCCCGGGCGGCAGGGAGTATCTGGCGAACCAGTCCCTGAACGGCGTCTTCGTCCGCCTGGGCTTCGGTGGTGACGGGGTCGGCGGGCCGGTGTGGGGCGCGGCGTGCGGGCTGCTCGTGGTGGCCGGGCTCGCCGCGGCGGCGGTGGCTTCGCGGCGGGGCCGTGAACTGGTGGCGATCTGCGTCGTAGGAGCGCTGACCTTGTTGTGTTCGCCGCTGTCGTGGACCCACCACTGGGTGTGGATCGTCCCGGCCTTCGTCCTCGCGGCCGACGCGGCGGCCCGGCGGGCCACGGCCCGCGCCTGGCTGTGGGTGGCTGGCCTGTTCACGCTGTTCGCGGCGTGGCCGATCCGCATCGACGGCTTCGGCACCTGGGACCCGGCCCGGCCGCTCCTGCCCTACGGCCTCCTCTGGTACACCCCGCACTGGCACCGCGAGCAGGACTGGGACCCGTTCCACTTCGTCTCGGGCAACTTCTATGTGTGGCTCGGGCTCGGGTACGTGGTGTGGGCGGTCTGCGTGTTCGGGGGATGGGGGTCTTCGGGGCGGGCGCGCGGGGTGCGTGGTGCGCGGGACGTCGGGGAGTCGCTGGGGGCGGGGGCGGGGGCCGAGGTGCCGGGGCCCGGGGCGGAAGTGGGGGCGCCGGGGGGCTCTTCAAGGGTGGGGGCGGAGCAGGGGGCCGCGGGGATCGGGCGGCGTCCGGGGTAGTGCGGTGGGGGCGGGGCCGGGGCGCTGAGGAGCGGGCGGGGCCTGGGGCGTTGAGGGCGGGTGGGCCCCCGGGGGGGGCGGCGTGGTGGCGGTTACGTCACTTGGCCGCGCGGGTGGGGGACGGTGGGGCCGGGTCCGGGGTGTCGGGGGTGGTGGCGGGCGGGGGCGGGTCGACGGCGCGGTGCCAGCCGCGTTCGCCGCGGGTGCGCAGCCACGCCGTCGTCTCGTTCGGCGGCATCGCGGCGGCGACCAGCCAGCCCTGGACGGCGTCGCAGCCCAGGTCGCGCAGGCGCTCCCAGGTCTCGTCGTCCTCGACGCCCTCGGCGACGACGAGCAGGCCGAGGGAGTGCGCGAGGTCGACCGTGCAGCGCACGATCTCGGCGTCCTCGTTGTCGACGGCGAGCCGGGCCACGAACGACCGGTCGATCTTCAGCTCGCTGACGGGCAGGCGGCGCAGGTGCACCAGCGAGGAGTAGCCGGTGCCGAAGTCGTCGAGGGACATCTTCACGCCGTGGCCGGTGAGCCCGGCGAGGGTGTCGGCGGCGCGCTGCGGGTCCTCCAGGAGGACGTGCTCCGTTATTTCCAACTGGAGCGCTCCCGCGGGCACTCCGTGGCGGGCCAGGCGTGCGGCGACGGCGCCCGCGAAGCCGGGAGTGTGCACGTCACGCGGCGACACGTTCACCGCGACCGGGACCTTCAGGCCCTGCGCCCGCCACCTGGCGACCTGGGCTAGGGCTGACTCCAGGACGTACTCCGTGAGGTGCGGCATGAGCCCGGACGACTCGGCGATGGCGATGAACTCGTCCGGCGGCACCTTGCCCCGCTCCGGGTGCACCCAGCGCACCAGCGCCTCGAGGCCGGCGACCTGCCCGTCGAAGCGGACCTTCGGCTGGTAGTGCAGTTCCACGTCGCCCGCGTCCAGGGCGCGGCGCAGGTCGCCGAGGAGGCCGAGCCGGTCGGGGGTGTTGGAGTCGCGCTTGGACTCGTACACCTCCACGCCCGTGCGGTCCCGCTTGGCCTGGTACATCGCCACGTCCGCGCGCCGGAGCAGCCCTTCGGCGTCGAGCGCGTGGTCGGGGAAGACGGCGAGCCCGGCGCTGGCCTCGAGGACGAGGGTGAGGCCGTCCAGGTCCAGGGGTGAGCCGAGGGCGGCGACCAGGGAGCGGGCGACGCGCGTGGCCGACGTGGTGGAGTCGGCGACCGGGAGGAGCACCGCGAACTCGTCGCCGCCGAGCCGGGCCGCCTCCGCGCCGCGCGGCAGCGCGAGCCGCAGCCGGTCGGCGATCTGGAGCAGCAGCCGGTCACCGGCGAGGTGGCCGAGGGTGTCGTTGACCGAGCGGAAGCGGTCCATGTCGATCAGCATCAGGGCGGAGCGCGCACCGATGCGCTCCGCGTCGTCGAGGGCCGTCCAGGTCCGCTCCAGGAGCCACTGCCGGTTGGGCAGTCCGGTCAGCGGGTCCCGCAACTGCTCCTCGGCTCTGGCGCGCGCGATCCACAGCGTCGAGTCCAGGGCCACGAGCGGGATGGTGAACAGGGGCAGGAGCAGCGGCAGGGACATCGCGACGACGCAGATCAGCGGCGCGATACCGAGCAGGGCCACACCGAGCAGCCCCTGTCTGACCAGCGCGGTGCGGGTGACCGTGGGCAGCGCGCCGGTGCGCGGGGCGTGGACGTACCAGAGCAGGACGCGGGTGACGGCGAGATACGCAACGGCGACGAGGGCGACCTCGGGCGCCGTGTAGAGGTCCCAACTCTCCGGGTTCCAGGGGGAGTCGGCCGCCGGCGAGGTGCCGAACGCGGCGAGCGTGAGGGCGCCCGCGCCGATGCCGAGGATGTCGACGGCGCCGTGCAGCACGCCCTGTCGCCAGCGGTGGCGGCGGGCGACGCCGACGAGGACGACGACGGTGAGGCTGACCATGCCCGCGGGCATCCAGCCGTACAGCAGCAGTACGGCGACGGTCAGCGCGCCGCCGGAGCCCGTGCCGCCCCACCAGCGGTCGCGGCCGAGCGCGACGAGGTGGCCGACGATGAGGCCGGTCAGGACGGCGAGGGACCAGCCGACCGCGCCGGAGGGGAAGAGCGGGTGGCCGCCGGTGAACGCGTGGAAGAAGCCCGTGCCGAGGACGACGGCGGCCGCCGCGACGACGGCCGCGGGCAGCAGCTGCCAGCTCCCGCGCCCCTCGGCCTCGTCGGCACCCCTGTCGACCCCGTCCACCCCGGACCCGTCCAGGGCGCCCTGGCCCCGCACGTCCGTCCCGCGCCCGCCGCGCCACAGCCCGCGCCGCGCACCGCCGCCCGAGGATTCCGCTCCGGCGCCGCGCGGAGCTCCCCGAACGGTCGAGGCATCCCCGCCGACGGCACCACCTCCGACCCTGCCGATCCCGACCCCGCCGGTCCCCACGGCACCGATCCCGACCCCGCCGGTCCCCACGGCACCGATCCCGACCCCGCCGGTCCCGGCACCACCAGCGCCGCCGGCACCCACATCACCGCCGCCCCCGGCCCCGCTGCCGCCGTCGACCCCGGCCACCGCGCCCCGGACACTCCCGGCGTCACCGCCCGCGCCGCCGCCCATGCCGCCCGCGGCACCCCCGGATCCACCCGCGGCGCCCCGCACACCGGCGGACCCCGCTCCCGTGCCGTCTCCGAACCCGGAGCCTCCCGCCGCCAGCACGGCCGGACTCCCACCGCCGGAAGCCGTCACGGGCCCCGAGGTCACCACGGCCCCCGAAGTCGTCACCGCGCCGGAAGCCACCACAGGACCCGAAGCCGCCACAACACCCGAAGCCACGACCGTGCCCGGAGCGCTCGCCGCACCGCGCGCGGCCGCCGCGCCCACCGCGGCGCTCTCGGCGAATCCGGCACCCGACGGGGCGTCAACTGCCGCCGCCCGCACGGCCGGTGACGCGGCGGACGGCGTGCCGTCCGCCGCGGTGCCCGTCTCGTCCCTGTCGGGCCAGGGCGCACCGTGGCCACCCGCACCCCGCCGTTCACCTTCGGCACTCGCCGTCACACCAGCCTCCGCCGGGACCGCAGTTCCGTGACCGCCGGTTCCCCGCACAGGCGCCCGTCGTCCGCCCGGCTCCGGTCCCTCACCAACTGGCTTACCCCGTATGCCCGTTACTTCCTCCTGCGGGGCCGCATCGGGGCCGGAAACGGCCGCCCGGCCGAGGATCGCGTCCGCGTCCGCGCCACCCGAGGTCCAGGCGCGCTCGCGGGGACGGAAGCCGGGCGTCCCGTCGACCCGCGCGGCCGCGGCGTCATTCGGGTCACGCGCCGTGTCGCGCGCACGCCCGCGCCGGGCGCCGAGCACGCGCCGCAGGCGCGACCGCAGCCATGAGTCCGGGGCGACGCTCTCGGTCGGTTCCATTCCCGTCCCTCTCACAGCCGGCGGTGCCCACGCCACGCGGAGCCACGCGGACTTGAAGATCCCTGGACAGCCGCGTCCGAAAACCCTGCCCCGGCTCTCGGCGAGCAGGGGAGACCCCATCAGCAGCGGGGCACGGCAGGCGCACACCTCAACAGTAGGCCGCAGAAGGCTTCCACGGGCAGCGGTCGTCTACGGTTGCCCGAATGCGCCCCGGCCACCCGTATGCATCTGATATGCGCTGAACGGGTGGCCTTCAACCGCTATTCTTCGGCCGGAAGTGCGGCTTCCCGGGCGGCGTCCGCCCCTTGTTCGAGCAGGACGGCGAAGCCGTCCTCATTGAGAACCGGAACCTTCAGTTGCATGGCCTTGTCGTACTTCGAACCGGGGTTGTCCCCCACTACGACGAATCCCGTCTTCTTTGAAACGGAACCGGTGACTTTCGCCCCGCGGCTCTGCAGCGCCTCTTTCGCGCCATCCCGGGTGTGGTTCACCAGTGTGCCCGTGACGACGACGGTGAGTCCTTCCAGGGGACGCGGCCCTTCGTCCTCTCCCCCACCCTCTTCCTCCATCCGGACCCCGGCGGCGCGCCACTTGCGCAGGATCTCCCGGTGCCAGTCCTCGGCGAACCACTGCTTGAGGGACTCCGCGATGGTCTTGCCGACGCCCTCGACGGCCTCGAGCTCCTCCACCGAGGCCTGCTCGATGCGGTCGATGGAGCGGAACTCGCGGGCCAGCGCCTCGGCGGCGACCGGGCCCACATGGCGGATGGACAGGCCGGTGAGGACGCGGGCGAGCGGGCGCTCCTTGGCCGCCGCGATGTTCTCCAGCATGGCGAGCGTGTTCTTCTTCGGCTCGCCCTCCTGGTTGGCGAAGAAGGTCACGACCTTTTCCTCGCCGGTCTTCGGGTCGCGCTTGGGCAGGCCGGTGTCCTGGTCGAGGACGTAGGACTTGATGGGCAGCAGTTCCTCGACCTTCAGGTCGAAGATGTCGCCCTCGTCGAGGATCGGTGGGTCGGCGGGCTCGAGGGGCTTTGTCAGCGCGGCCGCGGCGACGTAGCCGAAGTTCTCGATGTCCAGGCATTTGCGGCCCGCGAGGTAGAACAGGCGCTCGCGCAACTGAGCGGGGCACGTCTGCCCGTTCGGGCAGCGGAGGTCGATGTCGCCCTCCTTCATGGGCCGCAGCGCCGTGCCGCACTCGGGGCACTCGGCGGGCATCACGAACTCGCGCTCGGTGCCGTCGCGCAGGTCGACGACCGGGCCGAGGATCTCCGGGATGACGTCGCCCGCCTTGCGCAGGACCACCGTGTCGCCGATGAAGACGCCCTTGGCCTTCACCACCTCCTGGTTGTGCAGGGTGGCGAACTCGACCTCGGAGCCCGCGACGGTGACGGGCTCCACCACCGCGTACGGCGTGACGCGGCCGGTGCGGCCGACGCCGACTCTGATGTCGACGAGCTTGGTGTTGACCTCCTCGGGCGCGTACTTCCACGCGATGGCCCAGCGCGGGGCGCGGGAGGTGGAGCCGAGGCGGCCCTGGAGCGGGATCTCGTCGAGCTTGACGACGACGCCGTCGATCTCGTGCTCCACGGAGTGGCGGTTCTCGCCGAAGTACGTGATGAACTCGCGGACGCCGTCGAGGCCGTCGACCACCTTGTTGTGCTTGGCGGTGGGCAGGCCCCACTCGCGCAGCAGGTCGTACGCGTGCGACAGGCAGTCGATGTCGAAGCCCTCGCGGGCGCCGATGCCGTGCACCACCATGTGCAGGGGGCGGGTCGCCGTGACCCGGGGGTCCTTCTGGCGCAGCGAACCCGCCGCCGCGTTGCGCGGGTTGGCGAAGGGCTTGTCGCCGGCCTCCACCAGGCGGGCGTTCAGCGCCTCGAACTTCTCCATGGGGAAGAAGACCTCGCCGCGGATCTCGACGAGGGCCGGGACGCGGTCGCCCTGGAGGCGCTCGGGGATGTCCGCGATGGTGCGGACGTTGGGCGTGATGTCCTCGCCCGTGCGGCCGTCGCCGCGGGTGGCGGCGCGGGTCAGGCGGCCGTTCTCGTACGTCAGGTTGACCGCGAGGCCGTCGATCTTCAGCTCGCACAGGAAGTGGTGGTCGCCGGTGCCCACTTCCTTGGCGACGCGGTCGGCCCAGGCGGCCAACTCCTCGTCGTCGAAGGCGTTGTCCAGGGACAGCATCCGCTCACGGTGCTCGACGGAGGCGAAGTCGGTCTCGTAGGAACCGGCGACCTTCTGGGTCGGCGAGTCCGGTGTGCGCAGCTCCGAATACCGCTCCTCCAGTGCCTCCAGCGAGCGCAGCAGCTTGTCGAACTCGGCGTCGCTGACGACGGGCTGGTCCTTCACGTAGTACCGGAAGCGGTGCTCCTCGATCTGTTCGGCGAGCCGGGCATGCTCGTCGCGTGCCTCGGCCGGCACCGTGCCTTCCTGTTCGACAGCCACCGTCTCGTCCTCCCGTTACCTTCAGACCCAGTTGCTCAGCGTTACTCTGGAGCGTCCGCGAGTGATCTCGCCGCCCGGGCGCAGTGCGCGAGCGCCGCACGGGCATATGCGGGCGAAGCACCCGCGAGACCGCACGACGGCGTGACCGTGACCGACTCCGCGAGTGACCCCGGATTCAGCCCCAGCCTGCGCCACAGCGTCCTGACACCCATGACGCTACCGGCAGGGTCTGACAATGAGCCGTCCGTGCCCGGTACGACACCGGCGAACAGCTTCGTGCCGGCCTCGACGGCCTCGCCGAGCACCTCGTCATCACGCTCGGTGAGCAGCGAGAAGTCGAACGACACGGCGTCCGCGCCCGCCCTGCGCAGCAGCGCGAACGGTACGTCGGGCGCGCAGGAGTGGACCAGAGCGGGGCCGTCGTGGACGGCGAGGACGTCACGCAGCGCGCTCTCGACGAGCTGGCGGTCCACGGCGCGGTGCGTGCGGTACTGGCTCGCGGTCCTGATCTGTCCGCGCAGCACGGCGGTGAGCGAGGGCTCGTCGAGCTGGAGGACGAGGTCCGCGCCCGGCACCCGCCGCTTGACCTCCGCGAGGTGGCCGCGCAGCCCCTCAGTGAGCGATCCGGCCAGGTCCCGGCAGGCGCCGGGGTCGGAGAGCGCGGCCTCGCCGTTGCGCAGTTCCAGGGCGGCCGCGAGCGTCCAGGGGCCGACGGCCTGGACCTTCAGCGGGCCCGTGTAGCCCTGCGTGAACTCCTCCAGGGCGTCCAGGTCCTCGCCGAGCCAGGACGCCGCGCGGCGCGTGTCGCGCCCCGGCCGGTCGCCGAGGCGCCAGCCGCTGGGCTCCACGCGCGCGTACAGCTCGACGAGCATCCCGGCCGTGCGGCCGATCATGTCGGCGCCGGGGCCGCGCGCGGGCAGCTCGGCCAGGTACGGCATGCCGTGCTCGGCTCCGTCGGAACCCTCGAAGGTGCCGGTGACGGTCTTCGCAGTCTCGCGCGCGTCGCCTCCGGGCATCGATCCGACGCCGGTGGCGCCGCCCCAGCGCATCGTGCTCGCTGCCGTGCTCACCGCCTCGCTCACCGTCCCGGCCGCACCGTCAGGTCGTTGACCTCGGCGTCGCGCGGCAGGTCGAGGGCCATCACGATCGTCGTGGCGACCGACTCGGGGTCGATCCACCGCTCGGCGTCGTACTCCTTGCCCTCCTGCTGGTGCACCTTGGCCTGCATGGGGCTCGCGGTGCGCCCGGGGTACACGGAGGTGACGCGCACGCCGTTGCCGTGCTCCTCGTTGCGCAGGGAGTCGGCGAGGGCCTTCAGGCCGTGCTTGGAGGCGGCGTACGCCGACCACTCGGCGCTCGCGCGCAGGCCCGCGCCGGAGTTCACGAAGATCACGTGCCCCTGGGTGACGCGGAGTTGCGGCAGGAAGTGCCGGGTCAGCTCGGCGGGCGCGATCAGGTTGACGTTCAGCTGGTGGCGCCAGGCCTTGGGGGTGAGGTCGCCGACGGGGCCGAGGTCGACGACGCCCGCGATGTGCAGCAGCGAGTCCACGCGGTCCGGGAGGCTCTGGTGCGAGAAGGCCCAGGAGAGCTTGTCGGGGTCGGCGAGGTCGCCGACGAGGGTGCTCGCGCCCGGGAACTCGGCGGCGAGCTCCTTGGCGCGGCCCGCGTCGCGCGCGTGCAGGACGAGGGAGTCCCCGCGCGCGTGGAGGCGGCGGGCGACGGCCGCGCCGATGCCGGAGCCCGCCCCGGTGATCACATGAGTTGCCATGTGCCCATGGTCGCATTGCGGCCGGTCAGCGCGTGCCCATGGCCTCCTCCAGGTACGCGAGGGCGCCCACCGGCTCCTCCGCGAAGAAGACCAGGTCGGTCAGCGGCACCGGCAGGAAGCCCTCGTCCTCCATGCGGCGGAACTGCTCCTTCAACCCGTCGTAGAACCCGGCCGAGTTGAGCAGCACCACCGGCTTGGTGGTCCTGCCGTGCTTCTTCAGCTCCAGGATCTCGGTGGCCTCGTCGAGGGTGCCCGTGCCGCCGACCATGATCACGACGGCGTCGGCCTTCTCCAGGAGCAGCGCCTTGCGCTCGGCGAGGTCCTTGGCGATCACCATGTCGTCGACGCCGTGCCGGGCCTTCGCGGCGAGGAAGTCGACCGAGACGCCCACGAGGCGGCCACCGGCCTCCTGCACGCCGTCCGCCACGACCTTCATCAGGCCCACGTCCGAACCGCCCCACACCAGCGTGTGCCCGCCCTTGCCGAGCAGCTCGGCGAACTCGCGGGCGGGGCGGGTGTAGATCTCGGGCAGGTCGGCGGCGGAGAGGAAGACGCAGATGTTCATGGCTCCCACGGTACGTTCCGCCTCTGACGCTCCGACAGCCTCCGGCGGCACGGGCGTACCGGGAAGAATCGTCCCGGAGCGCGCGCTGTACCCGGAAAGGGCAACCTACGGAAGGCAACGCCATGGCCGAAGGGCACCGCATCACTGTCGAGCAGGGCACCCAGCACGTGCGCGTGACGCAAGGCGGCCAGGTGGTGGCGGAGAGCAGGCGCCCGCTGGTGCTGCGCGAGACCGGCTACCCCGCGCGCTACTACCTGCCCCCGGAGGACGTACGCACCGACCTGCTGACGCCGTCGCAGACGCACACGTACTGCCCCTTCAAGGGCACGGCCTCCTACTGGTCGCTGCCGGACGCCGCGGACACCGTGTGGGCGTACCCCGAGCCGAAGCCCGAAGTGGCCCAGATCAAGGACCACTTCTGCTTCTACGAGGTGGAGGAGGTGGCGGCCGCCTGAGCGGCGATGGCAGGGCGTGCTGGGTACGTGCCCCGATAGGGGCGCGGGGAACTGCGCGACCAGCCACGACGCGCCCGCAGGTGAGGAGCCGCCGTTCCCGCGGGGCGCTACGCGGCGGTCGCCGTGAACGTCCTGCGGTAGGCAGCCGGAGAAACGCCGAGTACGGACCGCATGTGCTGGCGCAGCGAGTTGGCGGTGCCGAAGCCCGCGCGGTGGGCCACCAGGTCGATGGGCAGGTCGCTGGTCTCCAGGAGGTTGCGGGCCAGTTCGATGCGCTGGGCGGTGAGCCAGCGGCCCGGTGTGGTGCCCACCTCGTCGCGGAAGCGGCGCGTGAACGTGCGCAGGCTCATGCGCGCGTGGTCCGCCAGCTCACCGAGCGTCAGCGGCTCCTGGAGGCGTTGCAGCGCCCACGCGCGCGTGGGGGCCGTCGTGGCGACCGTCGGCTCCGGGACGGGCCGTTCGATGTACTGTGCCTGGCCGCCGTCGCGCCAGGGCGGTACGACGCAGCGGCGCGCCACGTGGTTGGCGACGGCGCTCCCGTGGTCACGGCGGACGAGGTGCAGGCACAGGTCGACGCCCGCGGCGACACCCGCCGACGTGAGGATGTCCCCGTCGTCCACGAAGAGGACGTCCTCGTCGAGCAGCACCCTCGGGAACTCGCGCCGGAACTGCTCGGCGACCTGCCAGTGCGTGGTCGCGGGCCGGCCGTCGAGGAGTCCGGCCGCCGCGAGGACGAACGAGGCGCTGCAGAACGACACCAGGCGCGTGCCCGGACGCACCCGGGCGAGGGCGGCGGCCAGCGGCCCCGGCAGCCCGTCGGCGGCCCTCGCGCCGTCGCAGGGGCCCGCGGGCGGGATCACCACCGTCTCCGCCGTCTCCAGGGCCTCCGGGCCGTGCTCGACGGCGGCGGAGAAGCCCGCGTCGGTCCGTACGGGACGGCCGTCCGCCGTGCACACCACCACGTCGTACAGCGCCCGGCCGTCCGCGTCCTCGGCGTTGCCGAACACGCGCGAAGGGATGCCCAGCTCGAAGGGGTACACGCCGTCCAGGGCGAGGACGACGACCCGGTGGGGACGGTGCGGACTGCGGGAGGCCATGGCCAGATTCTGTCACATGATGGCCAAACTGCCAGCACCGCTGTCGGGCTCCCGAGCGCACTCTGGTGATCGCTCACCAGAGAGGACAAGATCAATGAGCTCCCGTACGACCACTCCCGCCGCCCCGTCCACGCCCGCCGCGATGCGTGCCGTCAGCCCGCGCGCGTGGGGTGCCCCCGACGTCCTGGTCCCCGTGGAGGTGGACCGGCCCGAGCCCGGGATCACCGAGATCCTGGTCAAGGTGCACGCGGCCGGGGTGAATCCGGTCGACTGGAAGACGCGGGCCGCGGGCGAGTTCGGGACGTGGGGCGACACCCCGATCCTCGGCTACGACGTGTCCGGCACGGTCGAGGCCGTGGGCCCCGGGGTGACGCTGTTCGCGCCCGGTGACGAGGTGTTCGGCATGCCGCGCTTCCCGGAGCAGGCGGGCGGCTACGCCGAGTACGTCGTCGCCCCGGCCCGGCGCTTCGCGCACAAGCCCGCGAACATCGACCACGTGGAGGCGGCGGCGCTGCCCCTGGCGGCGCTCACCGCCTGGCAGGGCCTGATCGAGACGGCGGAGCTGCGTGCGGGCCAGCGCGTCCTGATCCACGCGGCGGCCGGGGGCGTCGGCCACCTCGCCGTGCAGATCGCCAAGGCGCAGGGCGCGTACGTCATCGGGACGGCGCGCGCCGACAAGCACGACTTCCTGCGCTCGATCGGCGCGGACGAGCTGATCGACTACACGACGACGGACTTCGCAGAGGCCGTGCGGGACGTGGACGTGGTCCTCGACGGCGTCGGCGGGGCGTACGGAGACCGCTCCCTGCCCGTGCTGCGGCGCGGCGGCCACCTGGTGACGCTGCCCGACCCGGGCGGCCTGCCGGACGCCGAGCGGGCGCGGGAGGCGGGCGTCCGCACCGGCTGGACCATCGTGGAGCCGGACCGGCACGGCATGCTGGAGATCGCCCGCCTGGTCGCGGAGGGGCGCCTGCGCGCCCAGGTCGCCGCGACGTTCCCGCTGGCGCGGGCGGCCGAGGCGCACGCCCTGGGCGAGCTGGGCCGCACCCAGGGCAAGCTGGTCCTCACGGTGCGGTGACGCACAGGGGGCTGAAAGCCCGTCCGGCGATTGAGGACGAGCCGCGGAGCGGCGATGCCGGGGGGAGAGGGGCGCAGCCCCCTACTCAGCCGACGATCACAGACCTCAAGCCAACGCCCCCGCGCGAGCCGTCGCGGCGATCGTCGCCGAGCCCACCACCCGCGAGCCGTCGTACAGGACGATCGCCTGGCCGGGCGCGACGCCGCGCACGGGCTCGGTGAAGCTGACGTGCAGGCGGTCGCCGACCAGCTCGGCGGTGACCTCGGTCTCGCCGCCGTGGGCGCGGAGCTGGGCGGTGTACGTGCCCGGCCCGGAGGGGGCCGCGCCGCACCAGCGGGGCTTGACGGCCGTCAGGGCCGTCACGTCCAGGGCGGCGGCGGGGCCGACCGTGACGCGGTTGTCGACCGGGGAGATGTCCAGGACGTAGCGGGGCTTGCCGTCGGGGGCCGGGGTGCCGATCCTGAGCCCCTTGCGCTGGCCGATCGTGAAGCCGAACGCGCCCTCGTGGCTGCCGACGACGGCGCCGGACTCGTCGACGATGTCGCCCTCCGCCTTGCCGAGGCGCGAGGCCAGGAAGCCCTGGGTGTCGCCGTCCGCGATGAAGCAGATGTCGTGGCTGTCGGGCTTCTTGGCGACGGCGAGGCCCCGGCGCTCGGCCTCCGCGCGGATCTCGTCCTTCGTGGTGACCGTGTCACCGAGCGGGAACATCGCGTGCGCGAGCTGACGGTCGTCGAGCACCCCGAGGACGTAGCTCTGGTCCTTGGCCATGTCCGAGGCGCGGTGCAGCTCGCGCACCCCGTCCGCGCCCGTGATCACCTGGGCGTAGTGGCCGGTGCAGACCGCGTCGAAGCCGAGGGCCAGGGCCTTGTCCAGGAGCGCCGCGAACTTGATCTTCTCGTTGCAGCGCAGGCACGGGTTCGGGGTGCGCCCCGCCTCGTACTCGGCGATGAAGTCCTCGACCACGTCCTCGCGGAAGCGCTCGGCGAGGTCCCACACGTAGAACGGGATGCCGATGACGTCCGCCGCGCGGCGGGCGTCGCGCGAGTCCTCGATGGTGCAGCAGCCGCGCGCGCCCGTGCGGAACGACTGCGGGTTCGCCGACAGCGCCAGATGCACACCGGTCACGTCGTGCCCGGCTTCGGCGGCACGGGCGGCGGCGACGGCGGAATCCACCCCGCCGGACATGGCGGCGAGGACACGGAGCGGGCGGCTGGTGCGCGGCGGGGCCGACGGGATCTGCGAAGTCATAGCCCTAACAGGGTACGGGTCCGCGGGAACCCGGCGCCCCTGAGTATGCGTTGGGGATCACATGGGGGCCGAGAAGACGGAGAGCACCGAGGACGGCGGGACCGCCGAGCCACCGCAGGGTCGTGCGGTCAGTCGGCGCGCGCTCCTGCTCGGCGCCACCGCCGCCGTGGGCGTGGGGGTGTATGCGCTCGCCCACGACGAGCTGGGGCGGCTGCGGTGGCGGATCCCCGGAGTGGTGAAGAAGCGGAAGGAGGGCGCGGTCGACGCCCGGGGCGCACAGTGGATAGCCGCGTCCTCCGCGAACTGGCGGCGGGCCGACCGCCCCGACGACTACGAGATCGACCGCGTCGTCATCCACGTCGTACAGGGCGGCTATCGCACCGCCCTGAAGGTCTTCAAGGACCCCGGCCACGGCGCCGCCGCGCACTACGTGGTCCGCAAGGACGGCCACATCGCGCAGATGATCCGTGAGCTCGACGTGGCGTTCCATGCGGGCAGCAGGAGCATGAACGAGCGCAGCGTGGGGATCGAGCACGAGGGTTTCGTGGACAAGAAGGAGTCGTTCACGGACGCGATGTACGAGGCGTCCGCGCGGCTCACGGCGGGGATCTGTGAGCGGTACGACATTCCGGTGGACCGGAAGCACATCATCGGGCATGTGGAGGTGGAGGGGACGGATCACACGGATCCGGGGCCGCACTGGAACTGGGACCGGTATCTGCGGCTGGTGCGGCGGGAGCGGGATCGGGCCGCCCGGCCCGCCCGGACTGGAACGCCGACCTAGGGGGGCACTGCGGGGGGGACCCGGCCGGGAGCCCCCAATCCCGCCCCTTCCCGTAACCGGGGCTCCGCCCCGGACCCCGCTCCTCAAACGCCGGAGGGGCCGAGTCTTCCCGCCGGGGGGGCTGGATCTGGCCGCCGCTAGCTCAGGCCCGCCGTCCGCGCCCGCTCCACCGCCGGGCCGATCGCCGCCGCCACCGCCTCCACGTCCGCCTTCGTCGACGTGTGTCCGAGGGAGAAGCGGAGGGTGCCGCGGGCCAGGTCCGGGTCGGTGCCGGTGGCGAGGAGGACGTGGCTGGGCTGGGCCACGCCCGCGGTGCACGCCGAGCCGGTGGAGCACTCGATGCCCTGCGCGTCCAGGAGCAGCAGGAGCGAGTCGCCCTCGCAGCCGGGGAAGGTGAAGTGGGCGTTGGCCGGGAGCCGCCCCCCGGGGTCCGGGTCGCCGCCGAGGATGGCGTCGGGGACGGCGGCGCGGACGGCCGCGACCAGTTCCTCGCGCAGCGCTCCGATCTCCCGGGCGAACCGCTCGCGGCGCTCGGCGGCGAGCCGCCCGGCCACGGCGAACGCGGCGACGGCGGGCACGTCCAGGGTGCCGGAGCGCACATGCCGCTCCTGGCCGCCGCCGTGCAGCACGGGCACGGGGCTGTAGGCACGGCCGAGCAGCAGCGCGCCGATGCCGTAGGGGCCGCCGACCTTGTGCCCGGAGACGGTCATCGCGGCCAGTCCGGAGGCGCCGAAGTCGACGGGCACCTGCCCGAAGGCCTGCACGGCGTCTGCGTGCAGCGGCACGTCGAACTCGGCGCAGACGTCGGCCAGTTCCCGCACCGGCTGGAGGGTGCCGATCTCGTTGTTGGCCCACATGACGGTGGCGAGGGCGACGTCGTCGGGGTTGCGGGCGATGGCCTCGCGCAGCGCGTCGGGGTGCACGCGGCCGTGCGTGTCGACGGGGAGGTACTCGACGGTGGCGCCCTCGTGCTCGCCGAGCCAGTCGACGGCGTCGAGGACGGCGTGGTGCTCGACGGGGCTGGCGAGGACCCGGGTGCGGGCCGGGCCGCCGTCCGCGCCGGAGCGCCGCGCCCAGTACAGGCCCTTCACGGCGAGGTTGTCCGCCTCGGTGCCGCCCGAGGTGAGGACGACCTCGCTGGGGCGCGCGCCGAGCGACTCGGCCAGCGTCTCGCGGGCCTCCTCGACGGTACGACGGGCCCGGCGGCCCGCCGCGTGCAGCGAGGAGGCGTTGCCGGTGACGGCGAGCTGGGCGGTCATCGCCGAGATCGCTTCCGGGAGCATCGGGGTGGTCGCGGCGTGGTCGAGGTAGGCCATGGTGGGCACGATTCTACGAGCCGTGGCCGACGGCCCCGACCCCGCGGTGGCGCGTCTGCGCCGGTCAGCCCGCGAAGCTCCAGGACACCGAGTTGTTCAGGGACATCAGGGTGCCGAGGACCACGAGGTCGGCCACGCCGAGCCCGAGTCCGAGCAGCGCGCGGCCGCGCCGCGCGGTGCCGCGCCACAGCGCGAGGGACGCGAGGACGATGGCGACGGGGCCGAGCACGATGTTCAGGACGAGCAGCCCGAGCAGGCCGAGGACGAAGGAGGCCACGGCCATGCCGTCGGTGTCGCGGCGGCCGACGGGACGGTTCCGCGGCCCGCTGTCGGTCGACCGCGGAGCGCTGTCGGTGGACGCCTGCGCGGTGAGTTCCATGGTGCGACTCCTCAAGTCGTGGTCGGAGGTCGTACGGAGCCGAAGGCCGTACGGAGTCGGGCGGCCGTACGGCGGTCAGCGGTGGCGCGCGTGCCGCTCGCGCAGCGCGAACACCAGCAGCCAGACGCCGATGACGGCGGCCAGGACGAGTGAGACGGACAGCGGGGCGTGCGCCACGGTGCCCATGGCGACGCCGAGGAGCAGGAGCGCGGCGACGAGGAACAGCATGAGGAGAACCCCTCCCGTACGGACGGCCGGACAGGTGCACGGCTGGCCAGATGACTGGATGGCCGGTCGGCCGGGCCGACCCGATGGCCGGCCGTCGACCCTTCGGTGAACATTTGTGGTTACAACTGTTCACTGACTGGAGAGTCTACTCCCCCCACGGCTTTCAAATCTCGGAGAACAGTTGTTAACTGCATGGCATGAGTCACACCCTCGACGGGCCGGCCCCGGGCGCCCGGCAGGCGCGGAAGCAGAAGACCCGGCAGGCCCTGCTCGACGCGGCGCTGCACCTGCTGGCGGAGCAGAGCCTGTCCAGCCTCGGCCTGCGCGAGGTGACCCGCGCCGTCGGTGTGGCCCCCACCGCCTTCTACCGGCACTTCCGCGACACGGCCGACCTGGGCGTGGCCCTGGTCGAGGAGGCCCTGGGCAGCCTGCACACCACGCTCGTCGCCACGCTCGCGGCGACCGGTGACGGCGAGGAGCGCATCACGGCCGCCGTGGACCTGATCGTCGCGTACGTCCGGACGTACCCCGCCCACGCCCGCTTCATCGCGCGCGAGCAGCACGGCGGCGTGAAGGCGGTGCGCGAGGCCATAGGAGGCCAACTCGCGCTGTTCGCCCAGGAGGTGGCGGCGCAGTTCGCCAAGGAGCCGGAGGCGGCGGGCTGGAGCGAGGCGGACCTGCTGATGCTCGCCCGGATGTACGTGGACCACATGGTGATGACCGCGTCCGCGCTCCTGGGGACCGACGCCGAGGAGCCCGTGGCCGACCGGGCCCGCAGACAGCTGCGCCTGCTCACCCTGGGGCGGCGGCACTGGCTGGACGAGGCAGTGGACAAGTCTGGCCGGTACTCGACGGAGCCGTAAGGGTCAACTAGCCTTGTCGGTCATGACGACCACGCATCCCGACTGGCCCCTCGACCAGACCTTCGCCTCTTCGTCGGGCGCCGTCCGCTGGGCCGCCCTGGGGCCGGCCGACGCGCCCCCCGTCGTCCTGGTCCACGGCACCCCGTTCTCGTCGTACGTCTGGCGGGGCGTCGCCAAGGCGCTCGCGCGCGAACGCCGGGTGTACGTATGGGACCTGCCGGGCTACGGGGCGTCCGAGATGCGGGCCGGGCAGGACGTCTCGCTCGCCGCGCAGGCCCGCGTGTTCACCGAACTGCTCGCGCACTGGGGCCTGGACGGGCAGGAGCCCCCGGCCGTCGTCGCCCATGACTTCGGCGGCTGCGTGGCCCTGCGGGCGCACCTGCTGCACGGCGCGCGCTACGCCCGGCTCGCCGTGGTCGACCCGGTGGCCCTCGCGCCGTGGGGCTCGCCCACGTACCAGTTGCTCGGCGCGCACGCGGACGTGTTCGCGCAGTTGCCGCCCGCGCTGCACGAGGCGCTGGTGCGGGAGTACGTCGGCTCGGCGAGCCACCGCGGGCTGCACCCGGCCGTGCTCGACCGGCTCGTGGCGCCCTGGCGCACGGAGGCGGGCAGGCCCGCGTTCTACCGCCAGATCGAGCAGAACGACCAGCGCTTCACGGACGAGATCCAGGGCAGGTACGGCGAGTTGGCGCTGCCCGTCCTGGTCTGCTGGGGCACCGAGGACACCTGGATCCCGGTGGCGCGCGGCCACGAGCTCGCCGAGCTGATCCCCGGCGCCGAGCTGCGGCTGATCGAAGGTGCGGGACATCTCGTACAGGAGGACGCTCCCGCGGAACTCACGGGGGCCCTCGCGCGTTTCCTCAATGCGGGCCCTCGTACAGTGCGCTGACAGCCGCGGCGGCCCGCGCCAGCTCTTCCCGGATCTCCGGCGGCGACAGGACCTCGACGGCGTCGGAGAAGGCGAGCAGGACGCGCGCCGCGCGCTCCTCCTCGACGACGAGGCGCACGGTCACCCACTCCCCCGTGCCCTCGTCTTCCCCGCACCCGACCCCCTCGGCATCCCCTGTGCCCCCGCCCTCCTCCACGACCTCCGTCACCGCGCCCCCGTGCAGCCGCAGAAAGCGCCCGTAGCGGTCGCGGCGTACCCGCGCGGTGACCTGGATGCCGCCGGTGCGCCGCTCCACCCACTGCTTCAACCCCTCCCACGCGTCCGCGAGTTCGACGCCGGGGCGGCGCCGCACCGGCTCGTCCGTCAGGCCGGCCGAGCGCACCCGGTCGGCCCGGAAGAGCCTCGGCTCGCCGTCCCGGTCGGCCACGAGGTACCAGACGCCCGCCTTGGACACGAGCCCGTAGGGGTCAAGGGTGTAGTCCCGCGCCCCCTCGGACCCGCTGTGCACATAGCTCACGCGCACCCGCCGGTCGGCGAAGACCGCGTCCTGGAGCGTGCCCAGATGGTCCAGGGGCAGGCCGGCGCCGGGCCCGCGCGTCCAGCGCGAGGCGTCGACGAGGATCCGGCGGCTGGTGAGTTCGGCGGCGGGCCGGTGCGGTGCGGGCAGCGCCGCCATCACCTTGCGCAGCGCCGAGCCGATGGCCGCGTCCAGGCCGAGCGCGGCGTGGGCGCCCTGCGCGGCGAGGACGAACAGGGCGCGCGACTCGTCGGCGGTCAGACCCGTGACGTCGGTGCGGTAGCCGGGCAGCAGCGTGATGCCGCCGTGCCGCCCGCGCTCGGCGTAGACCGGGACGCCCGACGCGGACAGCGCGTCGACGTCGCGGTAGATGGTGCGGACGGACACCTCAAGGCGCTCGGCGAGTTCGGGCGCGGGGACGGTGCCGCGGGTCTGGAGCAGCAGCAGGATCGAGAGCAGCCGGTCGGACTTCACGCGGTCAAGGATCGCGCACGTCCACGATCCGGGACGGCTCGGCGTCCCACATCCAGAAGCGACGGAAAAGGCCCGTCAGCTGTTCCCAAATTTTGCTTATGATTCGACTGTGTTCGACTCCCGGCACATCAGGTCCTTCCACGAAGTGGTCCGCACCGGTTCGTACTCCGCCGCGGCCCGCTCGCTCGGCTATACGCAACCGGCGATCACCCAGCAGATGAAGGCGCTCGAACGGTCCGTGGGCACGGTCCTGTTCACCCGCGTCGGCCGCCGGATGCGGCTGACCGAGGCGGGCGAGGCGCTGTCCCGGCACGCCGGGGTGATCCTCGGCAACATCGACGCGGCCCAGCAGCAGATGAACGCGATCACGCGGCTGCGCACCGGCCGGGTCAGACTGTGCGCGTTCCCGAGCGCCACCGCCACGCTGATTCCGGAGGCGCTGGCCCGTCTGGCCCGCAACCACCGCGGCATCCGCGTCGAACTCCAGGAGTACGAACCGCCGGAGTCCCTGCAGCGCCTGGTGCACGGCGACGCCGACGTCACCCTCGCCTTCACCTACCCCGGCCTGCTCGAAGAGGTGCCGGACGAGGTCGTCGAAGTACCGCTGATGGAGGACCAGTTGACGGTCCTGATGCCCACCAGGCACCCGATGGCGCGGCGCCGCTCGGTGCGGCTCGCCGATCTGTCCGACGAGCGCTGGATCGCCGGGTGCCTGCGCTGCCGGGCCAACTTCCTGCACGAGTGCGCCGAGCAGGGCTTCGCCCCGGACATCGCCTTCACCACCGACGACAACCTCGTCATCCAGAGCCTCGTCTCCGAGGGCCTCGGCATCGCGATGATGCCGGGCCTGGTCCTGAACTTCCTGTGCCACCGCTCGGTCACCGGCCGCCCCCTCGACCCCGCGTCCCGGCGGCAGGTGTCGGCGTACGTCCTGCGGGAGCACCTGCGCATTCCGGCCACGGCCCTGGTGCTCGACGAGCTGAAGGCGGTCGCGGCGAACCGCGTCGGCTGCTGACCGCTGCCCCGCCGCTGACCGCCGCCGACCGTTGAACGGCCAACACATAAGCAATTTTTGAGGTAATGCCAAAAAACTGTCGTTGGACGTGATGGATGCGGCGGGCCGACCCTGCCGGTATGACCACCCCCACCGCGCACACCCGCACCGCGCCCGCCCGCCCCTGTACGACACCGCGCCTCGACGCCCTCGTCGCCGAGATACGCGAGGCCGTCGGCCGCGGCCTGCCCCCGGACCTGACCGCGTACCTGGTCGGCGAGCGCCTCGCGCCGCACCTGGGCGCCGCCGACCTGCTCACCCCCGAGCAGTGCGAGGGCGACCCGGACCGCTACCGCCAGCACCTGCTGCACGCCGAGAGCGACGGCAGCTTCTCCCTCGTCGGCCTGGTGTGGCTGCCCGGCCAGCGCACGTCCGTGCACGACCACGTGTCATGGTGCGTGACCGGCGTGCACGAGGGCGAGGAGCACGAGCGGCGCTACCGGCTCGTGCCCGCCGAGGACAACGCCCCCGCGCACCTCGTCGCCACCGAGGACGTGGTGAACCCGCAGGGCGCGGTGTGCGGTTTCGCGCCGCCCGGGGACATCCACCGGGTGTGGAACGCGGGCGCCGGACGCGCGCTGTCCCTGCACGTCTACGGCGCGGACATCGGGCGGCTCGGCAGCAGCGTGCGACGGGTGTACGACCTCCCGGCCGACCGCTGATGGCCCTGCTCGGACAGCGCCCGCCGCGGACGGCGTCGGCGCCGCGGCCGCCCGCGCGCGCCACCGGCCCCTGGCCGGGCCTCGCGCTCGCCGCGGCGGGTGTCGCCGTCGCCTGGCTGACGCACCGGCTCGTGCCGGACGTGCCGATGCTGACGGTCGCCATCGTCCTCGGCCTCGCCGCCGCGCAAGCGCCGGGGTCCCGGGTGTGGGTACGCGGCTGGGCCAGGCCCGGCCTCACCTTCGCCGCGAAGCGTCTGATGCGGGTCGGCGTGGTGCTGCTCGGCCTGAAGCTCAGCCTGCGCGATGTGCTCGGGGTGGGCTGGCCGACCGTCGCGATGGTGCTCGTGGTGGTCGCGGCGACGTTCTTCGGCACCTGGTGGCTCGGCCGGAAGCTGGGCCTGCCCGGCGACCAGCCGCTGCTCATCGCCACCGGGTACTCGATCTGCGGGGCGTCGGCGATCGGGGCGGTCAGTGACGTCTCCCGCAGCGAGGAGCGCGACACGGCCACCTCGGTGGCGGTGGTCACGCTCTGCGGCACGCTCGCCATCGCCGTGCTTCCCCTGCTCCAGGGGCCGTTGGGCCTCACGGACGCGGAGTTCGGCCGCTGGGTCGGGGCGAGCGTGCACGACGTGGGGCAGGTCGTCGCCACCGCGCAGACCGCCGGTGGCACCGCCCTCGGCGAGGGCGTGCTGGTCAAGCTGATGCGGGTGGCGCTGCTCGCGCCGCTGGTCGCGGGCGTGGCGATCGCGGTACGGGCCCGGCGCGCGGCCGCCGCGGACGGCACCCCTGGCGCCGGTGAGCGGCGACCGCCGCTGGTGCCGCTGTTCGTCGCGGGCTTCGTGGCGATGGTCGGCGTACGCAGCACCGGGTGGCTCCCGGACTCGGCCCTCGACGCGGCCGGGGTCGCCCAGGAACTGCTCCTCGCCGCCGCCCTGTTCGGCCTCGGCAGCGCGGTGGACCTGCGGACGCTGATGCGCACCGGGGGCCGCGTGGGGCTCGTGGGGCTCTGTGCGTGGGTGGTGGTCGGCGGGGTGTCGTACGCGGGGGTGTGCCTGACCGGGTGAGTGTGTCTGCCCCGGTCAGGTGCGCCTGGCCCGGTCAGGTGCGCCTGACCGGCTGAGCGGTGCCCGGGCCGCGGGAGTCGGCCCGGGCGGGGCGCGCGGTCCGGTCAGCGCAGGCGGGCCCGGGCCAGTTGGCGGGACTGGGCCACCAGGCGGTCCGCGGAGTCCCAGACCTCGGCGTCCTCCTCCAGGAAGCCGCCGGCGAGGTTGCGCGTGGTGATGGCGACGCGCAGCGGTCCGGGCGCGGGCCTGGCCCGCACATGGACGGTGAGTTCGATGGTGGGCACCCAGCCGGAGAGGCCCATCTCGAACGCCGTCGGCGGCAGCGCGTCCACGGCGAGCAGCAGCGACAGCGGATCCGCGTCGCGCCCGTCGGCGAGCCCGAACCACGCCCGCATCTCGCCCTTGCCGGACGGCTGGCCGAGTGCCCACCCGAGGGTGGACGGGTCCAGCTTCAGCCACAGCCGGTCGGCGATCGCGGACGAGCCGGGGACCGCCCGCTGCTCGGCCGGGGCGTCGTCGGCGCCGAAGCACTGGTCGACCGGGGGCAGATCCGGCGGCTTGGCCGTCGTGCGCACGTCGTCGGGCAGGGCGTCCAGGTCCCCGTACGAGGCGAGCACCCGCAGCCGCTCGACCTCGGTGCCGTCCGCCTCGAACTGCACCAGCGACGCCTGCCCGGTGGACAGGCCGCGCCCGGTGCGCACGGTCTCGGTGCGGATCACCGCGGGGCCCGGGTCGGACGCCGTCAGATAGTGCGCGGAGATCGTGAACGGGTCGGAGTGCGGCAGCGCGTGCGCGAGGGCGCGGCCGACGACGGCGAGGAGGTAGCCGCCGTTGACGGCGCTCACGATGGTCCAGCCCGCGGAGAGGTCGATGTCGTAGACGCCGGGCTCCCGCTGGGTGACCGCGGTGTCGCGGTCGAACTCGCTGTCCCCGACCGTGGCGCGCGCCGTGGGCGCCGCTGCTGTGTCAGCCATACCGGCAACGTACAACAGAAAACTACTAAGCGGTAGCTTTATGCTCCGGCTCCTCGGACGCCGAGGAGCGGCGGTTCCACGCGCGCGGCGCCCGCCAGTGGTAGTGCATCGCGAGCAGCCGCAGGACGAACGCCGTGACGATGGCCAGCGCCGTCGTGAAACCGTTCAGCATGTCGAAGCGGATGGACAGGGCGACGATGGTGGCCCCCACGATGGCGGGGACCGCGTACAGGTCGCGGTCCCAGCGCACCAGGGACGGGACCTCGTTGGCGATGATGTCGCGCAGCACGCCGCCGCCCACCGCCGTGGCCAGGCCCAGGGTCGCGGAAGCGGTCAGGCCGAGCCCGTAGTCGTACGCCTTCGTGGTGCCCGTGACGCAGAACAGGCCGAGGCCCGCCGCGTCGAAGACGTTCACCGCGAACTGGGTGCGCTCGACCTGCGGGTGCAGGAAGAACACGAGGAGCGCGGCGAACAGCGGGGTGAGGAAGTAGCCGAGATCCGTGAACGCGGCCGGGGGCACCGCGCCGATCACCAGATCGCGGAAGAGGCCGCCGCCCAGGGCCGTGACCTCGGCGAGTACGGCGATCCCGAAGACGTCGAAGTTCTTGCGGACGGCGAGGAGGGCGCCGGAGATCGCGAAGACGAAGATGCCGACGATGTCCAGTGCGTGCTGGACCCCCGGGCTGAACAATTCCTGAAGCACGCCGCATTGTCCCCCGGCCCGGGGTCACCCCCGAATCGTCGGCTCCGCCGAGCTCGTCCTCAGCGGCCGGACGGGCCATGGATGGCCCGTCCGGCGTTTGAGGACGAGGCGCGAAGCGCCGATCGGCGTGCGCTCAGTCCTTCGTCGCGTCGGTCGCCCCGACCTCAGCAGAGGCACCGTCGCCCTCGGCCTCCGCGCCGGCGGGCTCAGCGCCAGCGGGCTCCGCGGCGATGTCGGCCGCGGTGGTGACCGACACCACATCAATGGCCTCTCGGGCCACGGAGAGCAGCTTCGTGTCCTCCGGCGCCTGGTCGGGCGCGTTCTCCGGGTGGTGGCACGCCACCTGGTGCGCCGTCTCCAGGGCGACGAACGGCGGCTCCTTGACCGCGCAGATCTCCGTCGCCTTCCAGCACCGCGTGTGGAAGCGGCACCCGGTCGGCGGGTCGATCGGCGAGGGCACGTCGCCGCGCAGCAGGATCCGCTCGCTCTTGGCGCCGCGCCGCTTGGGGTCGGGCACCGGCACCGCGGACAGGAGCGCCTTCGTGTACGGGTGCATGGGCTTGGTGTACAAGTCCTTGCGGTCCGCGAGTTCGACGATCTTGCCGAGGTACATGACGGCGATGCGGTCGGACACGTGCCGGATGACCGACAGGTCGTGCGCGATGATCACGTACGTGAGGCCGAGTTCGTCCTGGAGGTCGTCCAGGAGGTTGACCACCTGGGCCTGGATGGACACGTCCAGGGCCGACACCGGCTCGTCCGCCACGACCAGCTTCGGCTGCAGGGCGAGCGCCCGCGCGATGCCGATGCGCTGCCGCTGACCGCCGGAGAACTCGTGCGGGTAGCGGTTGTAGTGCTCGGGGCTGAGGCCGACCCGCTCCAGCATCCCCTGGACGGTCTTCTTGACGCCGCCCTCGGGGTTCACGCCCTGGAGCTTGAAGGGCGCGCCGACGATCGTGCCGATGGTGTGCCGGGGGTTCAGCGACGAGTACGGGTCCTGGAAGATCATCTGGACGTCGCGGCGCAGCGGCCGCATCTTCGCCGTGCCCAGGTGCGTGATGTCCGTACCCTCGAACTCCACCCGCCCGCCGGTCGGTTCGAGCAGCCGGGTGATGAGCCGGCCCATGGTCGACTTGCCGCAGCCGGACTCGCCGACGACGCCGAGGGTCTCACCGGAGCGCACGTCGAAGCTGATCCCGTCGACGGCCTGGACGGCCGCGACCTGGCGCTGCAGGAGCCCCTTCTTGATGGGGAAGTGCTTCACCAGCCCTTCGACCTTGAGGAGCACGTCCCGCTCGGAGTCCGGGGCGGGTTTCGCCTGCGCGGGGATGGTCATGTCCTGGTCCTTCACAGCTTCGGCGCAATCTCTTCGGTCCAGATCTTGGTGCGCTCCTCGCGCGACATGTGGCAGGCCGAGTAGTGCCCGGAGCCGACCAACCTCAGCTCGGGGCGCTCGCTGCGCGTGATCTGGTCCTTGGGCACGTCCGCGTACGGGCAGCGCGGGTTGAAGGCGCAGCCGCTCGGCAGGTTGATGAGGCTGGGCGGGGAGCCCTTGACCGGGACGAGTCGCTCGGTCTCCTCGCGGTCGATGCGCGGCATCGAGCCGAGCAGGCCCCAGGTGTAGGGGTGCTGGGGCTCGTAGAAGACCTGCTGCGCGGAGCCGCGCTCGACGCAGCGGCCGCCGTACATCACGAGCAGCTCGTCGGCCATCTCCGCCACCACGCCGAGGTCGTGGGTGATCATGATGACCGCGGAGCCGAACTCCTTCTGCAGATCCCGGATCAGGTCCAGGATCTGCGCCTGCACCGTCACGTCGAGGGCCGTCGTCGGCTCGTCGGCGATCAGCAGTTCGGGGTTGTTGACGAGCGCCATGGCGATCATCGCGCGCTGGCGCATGCCGCCGGAGAACTCGTGCGGGTAGGAGTCGACGCGCTTGTCGGGCTGCGGGATGCCGACCCGGTCGAGCATGTCGATGGCGTGCTTGCGCGCCGCCTTCTTGTCGACGTTGTTGTGGACCCGGTACGCCTCGATGATCTGCTTGCCGATCGAGTAGTACGGGTGCAGCGCCGACAGCGGGTCCTGGAAGATCATCGCCATCTCGCGGCCGCGGAGCTTGCGCACCTCGTCCGCCGGGGAGCTGAGCAGCTCGGTGCCGTTCAGCCAGATCTCGCCGGACAGCTGCGCCTTGCGGCGGCCGTACTGCCCGGCGGTGTGCAGGCCGAGGATGCCGAGCGAGGTGACGGACTTGCCGGACCCGGACTCGCCGACGATGCCGAGGGTGCGGCCCTTCTCCAGGCTGAAGCTGAGCCCGTCGACGGACTTGACCAGACCGTCGTCGGTCGGGAAGTGCACCTTGAGGTCGCGCACCTCGAGGAAGGCGGAGGGAGCGGGCGAGCCGGCGACGACTTCGCCGACGGCCGTGCCGGTCTTCGACACGGTGGCTTCCGCGCCGCCCTCGGGCGCCGCTCCGCTCTTGGACAGTTCGGTCATCCCAGCCTCACTCGCGGGTCGATGACGGCGTACAGAAGGTCGACGACGAGGTTGGCCACGGCGATCGCGAGGGCCGCACACAGGGTGACGCCGAGGATCACGGGCAGGTCCTTGCTGCTGATGGCCCTGACCGCTTCCAGGCCGAGGCCCGGAAGGTTGAAGGTGGACTCGGTGAGCACGGCGCCGCCCATGAGCACGCCGAGGTCGAGTCCGAAGACGGTGAGGATCGGTGTCATCGCGGAGCGCAGCGCGTGTCTGCGGATCACGACGGCCTCGCCGAGGCCCTTGGCCCGCGCGGTGCGGATGTAGTCCTCGCCGAGCACTTCCAGCATGGTGGCGCGGGTGAGGCGGGCGTACATCGCGGCGTTCAGGAAGGCGAGCACGACCCACGGCAGGATCAGCGTCTGGAACCAGACGTCGATGGAGTCGTCCGTACTGAGGCTGTCGGCGATCTTCACCCAGCCGAGGTTGTGGACGAAGACGCCCATCGCGATCATGCCGGTGAAGAAGACGGGGAGCGAGACGCCACCGAGGGCGGTGGTCATCGCGGCGCGGTCCCAGATGGTGCCCCGCTTGAGCGCGGAGACCACACCGGTGAGGACACCGGCGCCGAGCCACAGCACACAGGCACCGGCGGCGAGCGCAGCGGTGACGGGCAGGGCGTCCTTGAGGGTCTCCCAGACGGGGGCCTCGGTACGGAAGGAGTAGCCGAAGCAGGGCGCCGGGCAGTGGGTGACATCACTGCCGTTGGCGTAGTCGCGGCCCATCGGGATGCCCTTGACGAATTCCCAGAACTGCACGAGCAGCGGGTCGTCGAGGCCCAGTTTGGTCCGGATGCCTTCGAGCTGCTCGGCTCCGGACGCCTTGCCGGCGAAGAGGACGGCGATGTCCTGTCCCGCCCACTTGGGCAGCATGAAGAAGACGGTGAAGGTCGCGAGCAGTACGACCAGCACCATGATGATTACGGCGATCAGGCGCCGGATGAGATAAGCAAGCACTGTGCGCGGCCCGGCGGTGGCCCGGGGCCCCCTCGTGAGGGGCTCCGGTCACCGCCCGGGGCCATCACCTGCCCTTCGGACTGGCGGGATGCGGCGGTGGCGTGACGGTCGGTCAAGAGCGGTCGCCGCGGCGGGACTTGAGCCCGCCGCGGCGGCACACTGGCGGTGTTACTTCTTCTCGTTGACGCCGAGCGAGACGTAGTCGTACCGGCCGTTGAACGCGTCGGACATGTACGCGTTCGTCAGCCGCGGACCGCGCCAGGTGATGTTCTTCTCGTACAGGAAGGGCATCCAGTCGGCCTGGTCGAGGATCCGCTTGTCGAGCGCCTTGTAGGTCTCGCCGGCCTTGACCGGGTCGGTCTCGGCGATCGCCTTGTCGAAGAGCCCGTCGATCTTCTTGTCCTTGATCTGGGACTCGTTGTAGTTACCGGTCTGGGCGAGGAAGCGGCTGTCGAACAGCGGCTGCGCGTAGCCCTGGCCGGAGGGGAAGTCCGGGCCCCAGCCGCTCATCTGCATGCTGTAGCCGCGCTTCTTCACCACGGACGGCGAACCGGTGATGCTGGAGGAGTCCGCGCCGTCGAGGGTCTCGACGGAGAGGTTGATGCCGACCTTCTTGAGCTGGGCCTGCAGCGCCTCGGCGGTGTCCTCCTCGCCCGGGTTGTTGTTACGAGCGGTGATCTTGGCGCTGAATCCGCCCGGCTTGCCGCACTGCTTCAGCTCGTCCTTGGCCTTGGCCGGGTCCGGCTTGCCCTTGCGCTCCAGGACGCCGTACGGGTCGTAGTCGCTGTAGCCCGGGATCGCCTTCGGGAAGGTGCTGTTGGCGATGTCACCGGCCGCGAGCTTGCCGCCGCGGGTCTGCTGCAGGGCCGCGAAGTCCGTGCCGTAGAAGACGGCCTTGCGGCAGTGCACGTTGTCGAACGGCTTCGCGGTGTGGATCAGCGCGACGTAGCGCACGAAGGACGTGTGCATGTTGTCGATGCTGTCGCGGTGGTCCTGGATCGCGGTGACGCGGCCGGACTGGGTCATGCCGGTGCCGTTGAGGTCGACGTCGTAGTCGCCGGCCATCAGGCGCTTGTCGTTCTCCTCCAGGTTGGCGGAGATCGTCACGTCGACCTTGTCGGGAAGCGCGGCGCGGATCGGGTCCGAGTCCTTCTTCCACTTGTCGTTGCGCACCAGGACGATCTTCTTGCCCGGCTTGTACTGCGAGAACTTGTACGGGCCCGCGGAGAACGGCCGCTGGGTGTACTTGGCCTTGGTGTCCTTGGCCGCCTTCACCGGCGAGCCGGACGGCATGGCCAGGAACTGCTCGAAGTCACCGTTGGGCTTCGGCAGCTTGAAGATGATGGTCTTGTCGTCGGGCGTCTCGATCGCCTTCAGACCGAGCTTGTCCTTGGACGAGTCCTTGTAGGGGCCCTTGTACTCGCCCTTGGGGTCGAGCGCCTTCATCAGGTACTGCGGGCCACCGGTGATGGTGTCCGTCGCCCAGATGCGCTCGATGCCGTACTTGACGTCCTTGGAGGTCAGCGGCGAGCCGTCCTCCCAGGTGACGCCGTCACGCAGCTTGTACGTGTAGGTCTTGCCGCCGTCCGAGATCTTGCCGTTGGCCTCGGCGAGGTCCGGGACCAGCTTGGTGCCCGCCTTGCCCGGCTTGGTGTCGTACGACACCAGCTGCCGGGTGTAGAAGCGCATGAAGTCCCAGGACATGCCGTAGTAGGCACGCTGCGGGTCGGCCGAGTCGAGGTCCTGCTTGCCGACCATGCGCAGGGTGCCGCCGGCCTTCTTCGACGGGTTGGCGACCTTGTTCAGGGCGGCGTTGTACCCGGCGCCCTTGCCTTTGCCTTCGCCGTCGCCGTCGCCGCCACCGCACGCGGTGGTGGTCACCAGCGCCGCGACGACGAAGGCCGCACCAGCGGTGAGCCGTCGCTTCGAGGAAACTGTTGGCATTTTGTCGCAAACCTCCGAGATTCGCGGTCCCTGGCCATGAGCTGCCTGAGAACCATGGAAAGAGCCACCTGACTGCGGCAGGGGCAAGTCAGTTGGGGACTGCTAGCGGGTTCCCTTGGGGTCGAGCGCATCGCGCAGACCGTCCCCGAAGAGGTTGAAGGCGAGCACCGTGATGAAGATCGTCACGCCGGGGAAGACCATGAACATCGGATCGTGCTCGTACGTCTCCAGGGCGTCGCGGAGCATTCCGCCCCAGGAGGCTGTCGGCGGCTTGACGCCGGCGCCGAGGAAGCTGAGGGCGGCCTCGGTCAGGATGTTGGTCGGGATCATCAGCGTCGCGTAGACGGTGATGGGGGCGACCAGGTTGGGCAGCAGCTCCTTGAAGAGGATGTGGCGTCGGCCGCCGCCGAGGCTGCGGGCCGCCTCGACGTACTCGCGTTCGCGCAGCGAGAGCGTCTGGCCGCGGACGATGCGGCCGACGTACGGCCAGCCGAAGAAGCCGATCACCAGGATCAGGATCGCCACGCGCACGCTCGTGCCCTGCAGGCCGAGCAGATCGTCCGGGAGCACGGAGACCAGGGAGATGATGAAGAGCAGCTGCGGGAAGGACAGCAGCACGTCCATCACCCGGCTGATCAGCGCGTCGACCCAGCCGCCGAAGTAGCCGGCGATGATGCCGAAGAGCGTGCCGAGCACCACCGCGACCACGGCGGCGAGGAAGGCCACGAGCAGCGAGATCCGCGCGCCGTAGACGATCCGGCTGAACACGTCGCGACCCTTGTTGGGCTCGACGCCGAACAGGAAGTCGCTGCTCACACCGCCGAGCGAGCCCGTGGGCAGGTTGGTCAGCGGATCCAGCTTGTCCTGGTGGAAGTCGTTCGGCGGGTGGCCGAGCAGGCTGACGATCAGGGGCGCGAAGACCGCGACCAGGACCAGCACAAGCACGGTGATTCCGCCGGCCAGGGCGACCTTGTCCCGCTTGAGTCGGTTCCAGGCGATCTGCTTGAGCGACCGTCCCTCGACCTTCTTCACCCCCGCACCAGCTGCGGGAGCGACGTCCTCGGTGGGTTTCGCGTCCGCAGGTGTGTCATGCAATGGCGCCGTCATCGTGGCAGGGACCCCTCTCAACCGGCGGTGACCGGCCCGCACTTGCCGCTGTAGCGACGTGATCGTCCGTCGTACACAGGGGCGAAGGCCCCTTGGAGCGGGAGTCTTCAACGGGGTCGTGATCTGTTACCAGACTTGTCGGGGAATGGATGCGCAACCGTGATGCTGATCGAGGTGTTCCGTTATCCGGACGAGGCTGAACGCCGGGCGAACGCGGGGCACTTCGGGGCCAAGGCGCCACGGGGGTCCATACCGCCACTCAGGCACCATTGAGGGACATCGCGCATGACGGTGCTGATCAGCAGGCTCCGGAGCAGCGAAAACCGGACGCTGCCCTGATCACTGCGGAGGGGTTTGCGACCTTTTGTTCAGTACGGGGCGGGATAGCCGTATCCGCCCGCGGCGGGGGCCGGGGCCGCCTGCGCGTCGCGGTCGTAGAACGGGCGGGCGTTGGCGCGCAGCCACATCGCCACCGGGTCGTGCGGGTCGGCCATCGCCACCGTGGAGACCGGCAGGCCCTCGGGGACGGCGCCGATGGACTGCCGCATCATCGCGCGGACCGAGTCCACCGCGCCCGGCGAGGTGTCGTACACGTCGAGGCCGATGGCCAGGTACGGGGCGCCGAGCGCGGGCTGCACCCAGGCGCGGCGCAGCGAGCGGACCGTCGGGGTGCGGTGGGCGTTCTGACTCAACAGGGCGTAGAACTGCGGGAGTTCGATGGCCGGCTCGGTCAGGCGCAGGGGCCCCGCGGGCTGGAGGTCCAGGCCACTGGCGATGCGGCGCAGGTCCAGCCAGGGGATGCCGACGCCGCCGCCCGGGGCGTGCGGATTCAGCCACAGGCCGTAGTGGTCGGGGTACAGGGCGCGGGCCGCGTCGAGGCCGCCGAGCACCTCGTAGCCGCGGTTCCAGCCGCTGGCCGAGAGCTCCTGGGCTGAGGTCACGCAGGGGGCGTAGCCGAGGCCGTCGACCTCCATGTTGCCGTACTGCGCGTCGGGGGAACCCGACTGGCCGTGCCAGAGCAGCATCCACACCTGGTCGCCGGCGAGGGCTCCGAGCAGCGCCTCGTACGCGTCGTAACGCCCCGGCGCCACCTGGCGCAGCATGTGCTCGACGTTTCCCCAAGCTCGCGGGCGCGCTCGAACAGGGGAGGCCCCGTCGCCCGCGGCCGTGCCCGACGCACTCACCCGTAACCGCCCCTTCACGACTTGCCCGACGTACTCGACCTGTCCGCACGGCCGGGCTCCGACCGAGTCAATGGAACCAGCTTACTTCTGGCGTGGTCGCCTTGATCGGGCCTCGGGCACCCCGCTCCCCCCGTTTCCCGCCACCGCCTGGCCGCCCTCCCCTGCGGGGCCATCGGTCGCGCGCGCCGTCCGTGCCGTCCGCGCCGTCCAAGGCGCGGAAGCTCTACCGCCGCTGCGCGGCGGCTTCCCCACCCGCCCACCCGTTGCTGTGGGGCCCGGGGCGGGGGTGGGTCGGCGCTGTGGGGCCCGGGGCGGGGGTGGGTCGGCGCTGTGGGGCTCGGGGCGGGGGTGGGTCGGCGCTGTGGGGCTCGGGGCGGGGGTGGGTCGGCGCTGTGCGATCCGGGGGGGGGGGAGAGCGGGTCGGCGCTCCGCGACCCGAAGCGAGGGCAGGACAGCACTCCGCGACCCGAAGCGAGGGCAGGACAGCGCTCCGCGACCCGAAGCGGGGGCAGGTCGGCGCTCCGCGACCCGAAGCGAGGGCAGGACAGCACTCCGCGACCCGAAGCGAGGGCAGGACAGCGCTCCGCGACCCGAAGCGGGGGCAGGTCGGCGCTCCGCGACCCGAAGCGAGGGCACGTCACGGCACCCCGGTACCCCGCCATCCGCCTCGCCGGCGCCCCACCAGCGACCTCCCCGACAGCCCGGCAGTCCCGCCAGCGGCCTCACCAGGCCCCGGGGGCCTTGCCGTCCGGCCCGGCGAACCCCGGCAAGCCCGTCGCCCGCCCCACCCGGCCCAGGCCCCGGCTCCGTGCCGTCCGCTCTCGCCAGGGCAGGGGTGGGTGGGGAGAAGCTTCCGGTGGTCGGCTAGTGGGACGTGTAGAAGGGGCGGATGTGGGTGCGTAGCCAGGAGGAGACCGGGTCTTGGGCTGCGTCCAGGAGGACCAGGTTGACCGGCCAGGGAGGGGGGAAGGCCGTGAGGGCCCGGGTCAGGGCCTGCATGGGGGCGTCGCGGGCGTCGCCCTCCAAGGAGGAGAGCTCGACGCCCACGAAGAGGGACGGGTCCTCGCCCTCGACGCTGGCCAGGCAGCGGCGGGCCGTCAGGACCACCCCGGTCGCCTGGAACTCGCGGGACGCGGCGCTCAGGAAGTCGACCGGGTCCTCCTTCCAGTCCGGCTCGAAGAGGCGGACCCGGCCGCCGGTCGTCGGGCCGTCCAGCTCGGTGCGCCCCACCTGGCACAGCGCGGCCACGGCGGGCGGCGGCAGCGGCACGGCGACCGTGCCCTCGGGGTTCAGGACGATGCCGAGCTCCGGCTGAAGCCCGCGCGCGAACTCCACCGCGGGCGCCACCGTCCAGCTCATCCGGCCCCCCGTCACCTGCTGGAACTGCTGCTCCGACGTGAAGACGGGAACGTACGCCTGCCCGTCGATCTCCAGCGTGGGCAGGTCGAGCGTGCCCTGGTCGGGGCCGCCGCCGGACGGGAGCGGGACCCAGACCCGGCCGCGGCCCAGCGTCTCGACGATGCGGGCGCCCACCGCGTCCGACGGCGGGGCGCCGAGCGACGCGGCCAGGACCTCCTCCAGCTCATTGGCCGGCCATCCCTCGTGCGGATGCCCGTGCGGATGTGCGTGGGAATGCGCGTGGGGATGCCCATGCGGATGTCCCTGGTCCGGGCCCGGTCCCTGTGCCGGAACGCCTCCCGGGTAGTCCCCCGGATAGTTCATCTGTCCTCGACCCCTGCTCTGCGCTCTGCCCTGCTCCTGTGCTGCGGGCCCGACCCTAACCGGCACCCCCGCCGCACCGCCCCCTCAGCCCCCTCAGACCCCTGAGCCCCCGAACCCGATCTCCCGCAGCGCCCCCGCCGCCTCCCGGTCCATGAGCACCGCCGAGCCGCAGCCCCGCGGCAGCTCGCCCCGCTCGGCGGCGCGGACGAGACGGCCGACCGTCCTGCGGTGCCGCGCGAAGGCGTACCGGGAGACCCCGCGGCCGCGCTCGCGCTGCCCGTCGAGTGCGACCTCGACGGGCACGTCGAGCAGCAGGAGGTGCAGCGTGGCCCCGCGCCGGGCGGCCGCGCGGCCCAGCCAGCGGCGCACCCACGGCTGCGTACCGCAGTCGTGCACGACGACGCCCGCGCCGGAGCGCAGCGCCCGGTGCAGGCCCGCGTAGTGCGCGAGGCGGACCAGGGGGCGATAGAGCGCGTACGGCAGCAGCCGGGGCATACGGGCCGCCCAGCGGTCCCGGGTGTCCTGGGAGTCCACGCGCGGCCCCGCCACCGCGCGCCGCATCAGCGTGGACTTGCCGCTGCCGGGCAGCCCGGACACGACCACGACGTCGCTCGCGCCGAACACCAGGCGGCGCGGGCCGCGCCGGGCCCGGTCCCTGAGGTCGCGCACGACGGGCCGCGGGAAGTACCCGAGGCACTCGCGCACGGGGGCGCCGGGCTGCGGCGGCACCACGTCGCTGCCGGGCAACGCCGCACCCGTGGTGGTCGCATAAGCACCGCTCCTGCGCACCGTGATCGGCCTCCCCATGCTGGTCACGTCACTCATCCCCAGTACTTCTCCGTTGAGTGTAAAGAGACGGTAATGCCGCACAAGGGCATTCCGCCGTAGCCGCTGTTGTGAAGAAGTTGCTGCTGTCGTGAAGCGGGGGCGCGTGCAATGATGTGCGCGCCAACTCCATACCGGCCGCTTGAATCCGCGCGGGAGAGTTCCCGGAGACGTGACCGCACTCTGACGCGGACGTCGTCCCGGGGCGCCGAAGGAGCAAGTTCCTCCCTTGAATCTCTCAGGCCCCGTACCGCGCGGGCGAGGCACATCTGAAAAGCGGGTCGATCCCCGGTCACACCCGGCCACACCGGTCACAGGGGCGGCTCCACCCAAGGTGCAAGTCATGACCCGTCATACGCACGGGACGTGGTGAACCTCTCAGGTTCGATGACAGATGGGGAGGATCGACCTCGCCCGTCATGCCCCGGGAGCCAGTACTGATGAGCAATACCCCACGCCACACCGCCCTGGACGCCCTGCATCGCGACCTCGGTGCGACCATGACCGACTTCGCGGGCTGGGACATGCCGCTGCGCTACGCCAGCGAGCGCGACGAGCACAACGCGGTCCGTACCCGTGCCGGTCTCTTCGACCTCTCCCACATGGGCGAGATCACGGTCACCGGCCCCGCGGCGGTGGACCTGCTCAACCACGCGCTCGTCGGCAACATCGGCTCCGTCGGCGTCGGCCGCGCCCGCTACACCATGATCTGCCAGGCCGACGGCGGCATCCTGGACGACCTGATCGTCTACCGGCTCCAGGACCAGGAGTACATGGTCGTCGCCAACGCCGGCAACGCCCAGGTCGTGCTCGACGCGCTGACCGAGCGCGCCGAAGGCTTCGACGCCGTGGTCCGCGACGACCGCGACGCCTACGCCCTCATCGCCGTCCAGGGCCCGGAGTCCCCCGGCATCCTGAAGGCGGTCACGGACGCCGACCTCGACGGCCTGAAGTACTACGCGGGCCTGCCCGGCACCGTCGCGGGCGTCCCCGCCCTGATCGCCCGCACGGGCTACACCGGCGAGGACGGCTTCGAGCTGTTCGTGGCCCCCGAGCACGCCGAGCAGCTGTGGCGGGCGCTGACCGAGGCCGGTGCCCCGGTGGGCCTGGTCCCCTGCGGCCTGTCCTGCCGCGACACGCTGCGCCTGGAGGCGGGCATGCCGCTGTACGGGCACGAGCTGACGACGGCCCTGACGCCGTTCGACGCCGGTCTGGGACGGGTCGTCAAGTTTGACAAGACGTCCCACGCGGACGACTTCGTGGGCGTCGAGGCGCTGCGCGCGGCCGCCGAGCGCGCCGAGGCCGCTCCCCCGCGCAAGCTGGTGGGCCTGATCGCCGAGGGCCGCCGGGTCCCGCGCGCGGGCATGTCCGTGGTCGTCGGCGGCGAGGTCGTCGGCGAGGTCACCTCCGGCGCGCCGTCCCCGACCCTCGGCAAGCCGATCGCGATGGCGTACGTCGACGCGGCGCACGCCGCCCCCGGCACGGCGGGCGTGGGTGTGGACATCCGCGGTACGCACGAACCGTACGAAGTCGTCGCGCTGCCGTTCTACAAGCGCCAGAAGTAGCCCGGCGGCGCCGGTCCCCGACCGGTCCGCGCCCGTGCCCCGCCTGGTCCGCGGACGCCTCCGCGTCCCGTCGGCGCCCGGGGTGGCACACGCCCGTCTCAGTCCGTAAGACCCACGTTCATCAGCACTCGCCCGCGTACAGGAGAATTCAGGCCATGAGCAATCCCCAGCAGCTGCGTTACAGCAAGGAGCACGAGTGGCTGTCGGCCACCGAGGACGGTGTGGCGACGGTCGGCATCACCGAGTTCGCGGCCAACGCGCTCGGCGACGTCGTCTTCGCCCAGCTCCCGGCGGTCGGCGACACGGTCGCCGCGGGTGAGACCTGCGGCGAACTGGAGTCGACGAAGTCGGTCAGCGACCTCTACTCGCCGGTCTCCGGTGAGGTCGTCGAGGCCAACCAGGACGTCGTGGACGACCCGTCCCTGGTGAACTCGGCACCCTTCGAGGGCGGCTGGCTGTTCAAGGTGCGCGTGGCGGAGGAGCCGGGCGACCTGCTCTCCGCCGACGAGTACACCGCGTTCTCCGGCAGCTGACCACGGCGTAAGGACTGATCTTCCGATGTCGCTTATGAACACCCCTCTGCACGAGCTCGACCCGGACGTCGCCGCCGCCGTCGACGCCGAGCTCGTCCGCCAGCAGTCCACCCTGGAAATGATCGCCTCGGAGAACTTCGCTCCGGTCGCCGTCATGGAGGCCCAGGGCACCGTCCTCACCAACAAGTACGCCGAGGGCTACCCCGGCCGCCGCTACTACGGCGGCTGTGAGCACGTGGACGTGACCGAGCAGATCGCGATCGACCGGGTCAAGGACCTGTTCGGCGCCGAGTACGCCAACGTCCAGCCGCACTCCGGCGCCTCCGCCAACCAGGCCGCCCTCTTCGCGATCGCCCAGCCCGGCGACACGATCCTCGGCCTGGACCTGGCGCACGGCGGGCACCTCACCCACGGCATGCGCCTGAACTTCTCCGGCAAGCAGTTCAACGTGGTCGCGTACCACGTGGACGCGGCCGGCCTGGTCGACATGGCCGAGGTCGAGCGCCTGGCCAAGGAGAACAGCCCGAAGGTGATCATCGCGGGCTGGTCCGCCTACCCGCGTCAGCTGGACTTCGCCGAGTTCCGCCGGATCGCCGACGAGGTCGGCGCGAAGCTGTGGGTCGACATGGCGCACTTCGCCGGTCTCGTCGCCGCCGGTCTGCACCCGAACCCGGTGCCGTTCGCGGACGTGGTCACCTCCACCACGCACAAGACGCTCGGCGGCCCGCGCGGCGGCATCATCCTGGCCCGCAACAAGGACTTCGCGAAGAAGCTGAACTCCGCGGTCTTCCCCGGCTTCCAGGGCGGCCCGCTGGAGCACGTGATCGCGGCCAAGGCCGTCTCCTTCAAGGTCGCCGCCTCGGACGACTTCAAGGAGCGCCAGCAGCGCACCCTGGACGGCGCCCGGATCCTGGCCGAGCGCCTGGTGCGGGACGACGTCAAGGAGCACGGCGTCTCCGTACTGTCCGGCGGCACGGACGTGCACCTGGTCCTGGTCGACCTGCGCGACAGCGCTCTTGACGGGCAGCAGGCCGAGGACCGCCTCCACGAGGTCGGCATCACGGTCAACCGCAACGCCGTCCCGAACGACCCGCGCCCCCCGATGGTCACCTCCGGCCTGCGCATCGGCACCCCGGCCCTGGCCACCCGTGGCTTCCAGGACGAGGACTTCCGCGAGGTCGCGGACGTGATCGCCGAGACCCTCAAGCCGGACTTCGACGCCGAGGCCCTCAAGGCCCGGGTGTCCGCTCTGGCCGCGAAGCACCCGCTGTACCCCGGCCTGAAGTAGTTTCGTACGCTTTAGTTGGTACGGACTTCCGGGGCACCGCGCACACTGGACATGAGGACAGTGCGCGCGGTGCCCCGCACCACGTGCCCGCAAGCACGGCAAGCTGCCCCCGCACCACCCGGCGGACAACGGCGTCTACCACCCATCATTGGAGTTCTCCCGTGGCCATCTCGGTCTTCGACCTGTTCTCGATCGGCATCGGCCCGTCCAGCTCCCACACGGTCGGCCCGATGCGCGCGGCGCGCATGTTCGCCCGCCGCCTGAAGAACGAGGGCCTGCTGGCCCACACCGTCTCGATACGCGCGGAGCTGTACGGCTCCCTCGGCGCCACCGGCCACGGCCA
This sequence comes from Streptomyces sp. NPDC041205, assembly GCF_055591765.1. Classification (NCBI taxonomy): domain Bacteria; kingdom Bacillati; phylum Actinomycetota; class Actinomycetes; order Kitasatosporales; family Streptomycetaceae; genus Streptomyces; species Streptomyces sp. NPDC041205. Next base: position 318,508 of record NZ_JBVIZH010000002.1, read on the forward strand.
CGGCACCCCCAAGGCCGTCCTGCTCGGCCTGGAGGGCGAGTCCCCGCGCACGGTGAACGTGGAGTCGGCGGACGACCGCGTCGAGGAGATCAAGTCCACGGGCCGCCTGAACGTCCTCGGCATGCACGACATCGCCTTCGACTTCGACGCCGACCTGATCCTGCACCGCCGCAAGGCCCTGCCGTACCACGCCAACGGCATGACGATCTTCGCGTACGACACCGACGGCGCGCTCGTCCTGGAGAAGACTTACTACTCCGTCGGCGGCGGCTTCGTGGTCGACGAGGACGCTGTGGCGGGCGAGAACCCGATCGTCCCGGACGACACCGTCCTGAAGTACCCCTTCCGCACCGGCGACGAGCTGCTGCGCCTGTCCTCCGAGACCGGCCTGTCGATCTCCGCCCTGATGCTGGAGAACGAGAAGGCCTGGCGCACCGAGGAGGAGATCCGCGAGGGCCTCCTCGACATCTGGCGCGTCATGCAGGCCTGTGTGTCCCGCGGCATGTCCCGCGAGGGCATCCTGCCCGGCGGCCTGAAGGTCCGCCGCCGCGCCGCGAACTCCGCCCGGCAGCTGCGCGCCGAGGGCGACCCGCACGCCCGCGCCATGGAGTGGATCACGCTGTACGCGATGGCGGTGAACGAGGAGAACGCCGCCGGCGGCCGCGTCGTGACCGCCCCGACGAACGGCGCCGCCGGGATCATCCCCGCCGTCCTGCACTACTACATGAACTTCGTGCCCGGCGCCGACGACGAGGGCGTCGTCCGCTTCCTGCTCGCCGCGGGCGCCATCGGCATGCTCTTCAAGGAGAACGCCTCCATCTCCGGCGCCGAGGTCGGCTGCCAGGGCGAGGTCGGCTCCGCCTGCTCGATGGCCGCGGGCGCCCTCGCCGAGGTTCTCGGCGGCTCCCCGGAGCAGGTCGAGAACGCCGCCGAGATCGGCATGGAGCACAACCTCGGCCTCACCTGCGACCCGGTCGGCGGGCTCGTCCAGATCCCGTGCATCGAGCGCAACGGCATGGCGGCCGTGAAGGCCGTGACCGCCGCGAAGATGGCGATGCGCGGCGACGGCAGCCACAAGGTGTCCCTCGACAAGGTCATCAAGACCATGAAGGAGACCGGCGCCGACATGAGCGTGAAGTACAAGGAGACGGCGCGCGGCGGGCTCGCCGTGAACATCATCGAGTGCTGAGCCCCACCGCGCGCCGGCCCCTGGGACGGGCGCTAGTTGTGCGCGATCAGTGACTCCACCAGACCGGCGCGGGTGTTGGGATAGTCCATCGGGACGATCCCGAGCCCGCGCCAGGTGCGGCCCTCGGCGCTCTCCAGGAGGGTGTGCGTCCGCGGGTTGAGGTCGTCGGAGTTCCAGCGCGGCGGGATCGCTGCGGCCGTGCTGACGAAGTTGATGTACTGCTTGCCCGGCTGGGCCGCGGCCTTCCTGAAGTGGGCCTCGACCTTGGGGAACTTGGCGGCGGGCACCGCGTTGTAGTCGTCCTGGATGTCGAAGAGGCCGCCGTCGCCCCAGCGGATGCCGCCGGGCAGACCGCCGTTGTCGGCGATGAGGACGACCTTCCCGCGGACCTCGCCGAGGCGCGGCCAGGCGTTGCCGATGTGGAACAGGGAGCGCCAGCCGCGCCGGTCGAGATAGTCGTCGAAGAGCGCCCGGAACGTCGCGTCGCTCTCCTGCGAGTACTCCTGCTTGACGCGCATCAGGACGGTCTCCGTGGGCTGGCCGCGCAGGAAGTCCCGGCAGGCGCCGAGGACGTCGTCGAAGTTCAGGTTCTGGTAGAACGCGCCGTGGTGGATGGTGAAGGACCCCTCGAAGGCCCGGCACCGGATGTCCAGGAAGCGTATGCCGGAGCCGAGTTGCTGCCCCAGCGTCGTGTTCTGGCACTCCACCCACCAGCCGCCGAAGCGGGCGCCCGAGTCGTGCGTCCCGGGGATCGTCAGGCGCTGCAGGGGCGTCGCGGCGTCGATGCCCGCCATCCAGTTCTGTACGCCGAGCGCACGCGTGCGGCTCCCGGCGGACGCGGGGGTGGTGAGCAGGGCGGTGGCGGCGGTGGCTGTGGCGCCGGTGAGGAAGGCGCGGCGGGTCAGGGGCATGTGGGATCCCGTATCCGTGAGTGGGGGGTGGCGGACGCGTGTGCCCGTACTCCATACACGGGCGGAGGCAAGGAACGCCAGTACGAGGGTGGAACCAACCCCTCGCGGGGAACGGTCAAGTAACAGTCAACCTTTGACCGTTCACCCATCAGGATCGAACCGATCACCCATCGCGCGCCGGACTCGGCCACCCCACGGCCCCGCCGCCGGACCCACTCCCCCCCACCGCTGGAGGCCCCATGCTGCGCGGCATCGACGTCAGCTCCCACCAGTCGTCCTTCTCCACCGACGGGCTGTCCTTCGTCGTCATCAAGGCGACGGAGGGCCGCTCCTACATCAACCCCCGCCTCACCGCCCAGACCAAACTCGCCCGCGACGGCGGCTGCGTCGTCGGCTTCTACCACTTCCTGTGGCCGGGCAACATCACCGCCCAGGCCGAGTACTTCGTGAGCAAGGCACCGGAGAAGGCCGGGGACATCCTGGCCGTCGACTGGGAGTGGACGGGCGACCACACGGCCGCGACGAACGCGGAGAAGGACCGTTTCATCCGCGAGGTGAAGCGGCTGCGCCCGAACCATCGGACCATCTTGTACTGCAACCGCGACTTCTGGCTCAACAGGGACACGACGTCGTACGCGGGCGACGGCCTCTGGATCGCCGACTACGTGCCGGCGGGCAAGCCCCGCATCCAGGCGAAGTGGCGCATCCACCAGTACACGTCGACGCCGCTGGACAAGAACGTGGCGGACTTCGAGAGCGAGGACGCGCTGCGGGACTGGGCCACGCCGTAGCCCGGCACCGGCGCCGCCCCGCCGCCAGGACGGCTAGGGCCGCACCACGATCTTGCCGGTGTGGGTGTTCGCCTCCATCAGGCGGTGGGCGTCCGGCATCCGGTCGAGGCCGTCGAAGACCTTGGCGATCTCGGGGCGCAGGGTGCCGTCCCGCAGGCCCGAGTTGAGGTAGGCGGCAGCGCGGCGGCGGCCCTCCGCGGTATCGGTGACGATGGCGTTGTTGTAGCCATGGACGGTTACGGGCCAGGTCATCGGGACGGTGGCAGGGCGGCCGTCGAGCCAGCCGTAGAGGACGTATGCGGCGTTCTCCGTGGCGGCCTCGCCGAGGGTCTGGAAAGCGGGGCCTCCGATCGCGTCCAGGACGATGTCGGCGCCTCGGCCTTCGGTGAGGCGCTTCGTCTCCTTCACCACGTCTTCCGTGTCGGTGACGATGACGTGTTCGGCGCCCAGGTCGAGGAGTTGGCGGCGCTTGTCCTCGGTGCGGGTGGTGGCGATGGGGGTCGCGCCTGCTCGGCGTACGACCTGGAGAGCCGCCGTGCCGACCCCGCTGGACGCGCCGGTGATCAGGACATGGTCGCCGGGGCGCATCCCCGCGCGCAGGTGCAGGGCGCCGTAGGCGGTGGTGTACGTGAGCCAGACGGCGGCCGCCGTGACCGCGTCGACGTCGGCAGGGCGCAGGGCGACCGCGTGCTGCGGCAGCACGACGCGGTCCGCGTACACGCCGTGGGCGCTCAGCTCGAAGTTGCCGGTCGTCAGCACGGTGTCACCGGGCGCGAAGTCCGTGACGCCCGCGCCTGCCGCCTCGACCACCCCGGCCGCCTCGTAGCCGTTGCGGGAGGCGGGCAGGGTGGGCTGGTAGTAGTAGGTGCCGGAGCGCAGGAGGGCTTCGGCGCGGTTGAGGCCGAGTGCCTCGACCCGGATCAGGACGTCGTCCGGGCCCAGGGCGGGGAGTTCCACCTCGCGCACCTTCAGGACCTCGGGTCCGCCGATCTCGTCGAAGAGCACTGCCTGAGCGGTGGTTGATGCCGTCGTCGTTGCCGCTGTCGCTGTTGTCGCTGTCGTCGTCATGACGCACACGCTATGCAGCTCCCCCGAGACGAACCATGCTCGCCGATCTCGGTTTTCTGTCCGTGCGTCTCGCGGCTCGGTGTGCGCGCTACCGTTCGGACATGGACGTACTCAGCGACGCGATCGCCGCCATGCGGCTCGGGCGGCCGCACTCCGCGCTCTGGGACAAGTACGCGCCGTGGGGTGCGCGGTTCGGGGCGTCCAGCGGGGCCGGGTTCCATGTGCTGCTGCGGGGGTCGGCCTGGCTGGTGCCGGGGCGGGAGGGGACGGAGCCGATCGCGCTCGCGCCGGGCGACATCGCGTTCGTCGCGCACGGCAGCGGGCACGCCCTGATGAGCGAGCCCGGTGTGCCCCTCGACCGGTTCGAGCTGGACCCGGACGGGTCCTGGCCGCGGCCGCCCGCGCGGCTGCCGGACCCGGCGCCGGGCGAGCCGCCCGCCGCGGTGCTCCTCTGCGGCGCCTACCGCCTCGACCGCGCCCACGCCCACCCGCTCCTGTCGGAGCTGCCCGAGGTGATCCACCTGCCCGCCCGCGTCGGCGCCCACAGCTCGCTGCGCGCGGCCGTGGAGTTGCTCGGCGCCGAGCTGGACGACCCGAAGCCGGGCTCGGACACCATCGTGTCGGCGCTGCTCGACACGCTGCTGCTGTACATCCTGCGGGCCTGGTGGCTGGGCGAGCAGCACGGCGCGGGGCATCCGACGGGCTGGGCGGCCGCGCTCGCCGACCCGGCGGTGGCGGCGGCGCTGCGGGCCGTGCACGCCGACCCCGGACACCCGTGGACGGTGGCGGAGCTGGGCGCGCTCGGCGGGCTTTCCCGGGCCCCGTTCGCCCGCCGGTTCGCGGCGACGGTGGGCTCGCCCCCGCTCGCGTACCTGACGTGGTGGCGGATGACGACGGCGGGCCGCGTCCTGCGCGCGGAGGACACGCCCTTGCGCGAGGTCGCGGAACGCTGCGGCTACGCCTCGGAGTTCGCGTTCGCCAAGGCGTTCAAGCGGCAGTTCGGGGTGGCGCCGGGGCGGTACCGCAGGGGGCGGGACGCGTAGGTTCCGCCCCGTGGGCCGATGCGGCGGGGCCGGCCTCGCGGTCGGCGGGGCCGCACCGGCGCCGGTGGTCTCACGGCGCGACGGGCAACTGCCGCTTGTGGTCGGTGAGGCGGTAGCGGCGGACGATCGTGTCGAAGGCGCGCGCGTCCACCGGCTTGCCCTCCAGGAAGTCGTCGACGTCGTCGTAGGTGACGCCGAGGGCGTCCTCGTCGGCCTTGCCCGGGTCGAGGGTCTCCAGGTCGGCCGTGGGGGTCTTCCACACCAGCTCGGCGGGGGCGCCGAGGGCGTCCGCGACGGCGCGCACCCGGCGCTTGGTGAGGCCGGTGAGCGGGACCAGGTCGGCGGCGCCGTCGCCGAACTTGGTGAAGAAGCCGGAGACCGCCTCGGCCGCGTGGTCGGTGCCGACGACCAGGCCGTCGTGCGCCCCGGCGACCGCGTACTGGGCGATCATGCGCTGCCGGGCCTTGATGTTGCCGTGCACGAAGTCCTGGTGGTGGGCGTCGCGGAAGCGCACCCCGGCGGCCAACGAGGCGTCGAGGGCGGCGTCGCTCGCGGGCTTGATGTCCACGGTGAGGACGTCGTCGGCCCGGATGAAGGAGAGCGCGAGCTGCGCGTCGTGCTCGTCGGCCTGGACGCCGTACGGCAGCCGCATCGCGTGGAAGCGGGCCTCGTGCCCGGCGGCGCGGGCCCGCTCGACGGCGAGCTGGCAGAGCCGTCCGGTGGTGGTGGAGTCGACCCCGCCGCTGATGCCGAGCACGAGGGAGCGCAGCCCGGTGGCGGTCAGCCGCTCGGCGAGGAACGCCACCCGGCGCTCGATCTCGCGCTCGGCCTCGAAGACCTCGGCCACCTGGAGTTCCCGGGCGATCTCCTGCTGCAGGGCGATGGCCCCCGACTCGCTCACGTCTGGCTCCTTGTTCCGGTTCACGATGTGCCGTCCACCCTACCGAGGGGTTTTCCCGGGCAGCACGGACGTCACGTAGGCGGCGGCCTCGGCGAGCAGCGCCTGGTCGTACGGGGCGTCCTTCGCGGCCTTGCTCGTCATGATCGCGAGGAGCAGGGGCGGCGCGGACTTCGGGGGCCAGAGGACGGCGATGTCGTTGAGGGTGCCGTAGTCGCCGGTGCCGGTCTTGTCGGCGATGGTCCAGCCGCGCGGCAGCCCGGCCTTGATCCGCTCGGCGCCGGTGGCGTTGCGCTTCAGGAGGTCGAGGAGGAAGGCACGCTTGCGGCCCGCGAGCGCGTCGCCGATGACGATCTTCCGGTACGTGCCGCCGAAGGCCCGGGGCGAGCTGGTGTCGCGGGGGTCGCCGGGGGTGGCCTGGGTGATCGCGGGTTCGACGCGGTCCATGCGCGTGACCTTGTCGCCGAGGCCGCGGGCGTACGCGGTCAGGCGGTCGGGGCCGCCGAGGTCGCGGAGCAGCAGGTTCCCCGCGGTGCCGTCGCTGAAGCGGATGGCGGCGTCGCACAGCTGCCGGATGGTCATGCCGGTGTCGACGTGGCGCGCGGTGACCGGCGCGTGCTTCATGAGATCGGCTTGGCTGTACGTGACGCGCCGGTCGAGGTGGGACAGCGGGTTGCCGTCGAGGACCGCGGCCGTGGCGAGCGCCTTGAACGCGGAGCAGAACGCGAAGCGCTCGTCCGCCCGGTGGGCGAGGGTGGCGCCGGTGCCGGTGTCGAGGGCGTAGACGCCGAGGCGGGCGTCGAACTCGCGCTCCAGGTCGGCGAATCGGCGGCGGTGACGGCGGGCGTCCGGCGCGGCGGGGGCGGACGCGGACGGGGATTCGGTCGGGGCCGAGGTGGTGCCGCGTGGATGTGTGACCGGGTCCTCGTCCTTGGCGCAGGCGGCCAGCGGGACCAGCGCCGCCGCCCCGAGAAATCCGCGGCGCGTCAGGGCCGAGTGCGGCGACGTCATGACCATCCCCCGTCAGACTTTGCGAACACGACGAGCTGAAGTGAACGATACCCGCGGCCCCGCCCCGCCCGGCGTGCGAAGGGGCCGCACCCCGGACACCGGGTGCGGCCCCTTCGTGGGCGCGGGGCGGCCGTGCCGCACGCGCTACTTGTTCAGGCTCGCCCAGAACTCGTCGAAGGACAGCAGCTTGTCGCCGTTGGTGTCCTTGGACTTGATGATGGCCTCGGCGACCGACTCGGTGACGTTCCAGTCCCCCATCTGCGCCATGGCCGTCTTGTACTCCGTCGCCGTGATGAATCCGTCGCCGTCCGCGTCGAATCGCTCGAACGTCTTGCGTGCCTCTTCGATGTCCGCCACCGGGTCCGCCCCTTCTTCGTGTCCTACTGACGGGGGCTAGGGTAACGGCCGCTCCGGGCGCGGTTCGCAGGGAGTACGGCCTGGCCAGCGCACCGGTGGCGCCGGACGGTGTCCTCGATGCCGCCGCCCTCGGTGAGATCCGGCGCGCTCGCCGCCCCCGAGGCGGGCGAACGCGCTGGATCATTCACTCCCACGCCGGGATTCTTGCGATATCGCGCGTTGTTCCGGCCGCGCCGCACCGCGACCTTCGAGGCGTGCCTCCGCCCAGACCGTGGCGGGGCCCCTTCCTGGAGGAGTGACGTCGTGGCCGGGTACTTCGAACCGTTGCCCATGGGCAAACTGGAGCTGCCGAACCGTCTGGTGATGGCGCCGTTGACGCGCAGTCGCGCGGATCAGCGGGGCGTGCCGAGTGGCCGGGCCCGCTGATCCTGTGCGCGCACCCGGACGCCGAGTCCTTCCCCAGTACGCCGGAGATCGGCGCCGAGACCCTGCGCGACGGTCTCGCCGACGCCGTCGCGCTCAGCTCCCGGGGCGTCAGCTGTTCACCGCGTATGCCGCTCAGCGGAAGATGCCGGTGTGACCCAGTGAGTAGCGGCCTGGCTGCGGGTACACGGCCAGGCCGTGCGGGCCCCCGCCCACGGGGATGCGGGCCACCTGGACGCCGGTCCGGGTGTCGATCGCGTAGACCTCCGAGTCGTACCGGCCGGAGAGCCACAGCGTGTTGCCGTCGGCCGAGACCCCGCCCATGTCGGGGCTCCCGCCGTCCGGCAGGCGCCACTTCTTCGTGAGCTTGTCCTGGGTGAAGTCGAAGACGGAGACCGTGCCCTCGCCCCGGTTCGACACGTACATCTCGCGGGAGTCGCGGCTGACGTACAGGCCGTGGCAGCCCTTGCCGGTCCGCAGGAGCTTCGGCTTGCCGAAGGTGTCGCCGTCGAGGACCCACATGCCGTCGGCCATCATGTCGGCGACGTAGAACTTCTTGCCGTCGGGGGACATCTTCACGTCCTGCGGCATGGCCCCGTCGAAGGGGAGCTTCTGCTGTCCGACGACCTTCATCTTCTCCGTGTCGACCTTCAGCAGTTCGCCGCTGAACTCGCAGGACACGATGAAGTAGCGGCCGTCGAGGGAGAAGTCGGCGTGGTTGACGCCGTAGCAGCTCACCGGTTCGGTCTTGACGCGCTTCATGGTGTGCGGGTCGCGGAAGACGAGTTCCCGGTCGAGCGAGGCCATGACGACCGCGTACTTGCCGTTGGGCGTGAAGTAGAGGTTGTAGGGGTCGTGGACCTCCACCGGCTTGCCCGCCTTGCCGGACTTGGGGTTGATCGGCGTGAGGGTGTGGCCGCGGTTGTTGTTGACCCAGAGCGTCTTCATGTCCCAGGACGGCACGACGTGCTGCGGCTGGACTCCCACGGGGATGGTGTCGATGACCTTGTACGTCGCCGGGTCGATGACCGAGACCGTGTTGGAGTTGGTGTTGGGGACGTAGACCCGGGACGGGAAGTCCTTGACCACCGGGGAGAGCTTGTTCGGGCGGTCGGCGGCGTAGACGTCCTTGGGGTCGAGGACGGGAGGCATGCCGGGCAGACCGTGGATCTTCTTCGGCTCGGCCGGTTTGACGGGGGCCTTGGTCGCGAGGGCCTTGGTCTCGCGGCCCCCGCGCTCGGTGCCGCAGCCCGCGAGGGCGCTGAGGACGGCCGCGCTCGCGAGCAGGGCGGCGGCGCGCGTGGCCAGGGTCAGGTTTCGCATCAGGTCAGCAGCTCCGTGGTCGTGACCGCGCGCAGACCGCGGCGGTGGAGTTCGTCGAGGACGGCGGGGAGCGCGGCGACCGTGTCCGCGTACCCGAAGTGCAGGCTCACCACGGAGCCCGCGCGGACCTCGGCGGCGACGGTGCGGGTGACGGCCGCGGCGCCGGGCGAGGTGAAGTCCAGGGAGTCGACGTCGTACGACAGGACGTGCGGGTAGCCCGCGCGGCGCGCGAGGCGGGTGACGAGCGGGCTGGCCCGCTGGGCCCGCGAGGGCCGGAACCAGTTGCCGATGCCGCCGGTGAGCCGCCGCAGCCGTTCGGCGCAGCCGGTGATCTCCGCGTACGCGGCCCGCTCGGGCAGCGCGTTGATGTCCCGGTGGTTCAGGGTGTGGTTGCCGAGGTCGTGGCCGCCGTCGAGGATCCGCCGGGCCAAGGCGGGGTGTTCGTCGAGCCAGGTGCCGACGGCGAGGACGGTGACGCGGGCGCCCGCGCGTTCGGCTTCGGCGAGCAGGGCGCGGGCGGTGGCGGGGGCACCCTGGCCGTGGAAGGTGAGGGCGACCTCGGGGCGGCCGCGGGGGCTGTGGGCGATCTGGACGGGCAGGCCGGGGAAGCCGCGGGGGCCGGGTGCGGGGCCGCGGTGGGGGGATCCGGTGGGCCGGGGCTTGTTCCGGTGCTCCGTCGTGGAGCAGCCGGTGGTGAGGGCGCCCGCGAGGGCCAGGCCCACCGACGTGCGCAGTACTCGGCGGCGGTCCGTCCCGTCTGCACGCTCAGTCACGGGACCATTTAATGGGGATCAGTGGCGAAAGCTGATGATTGACCTGATTCAGGACGTTTGCGGGTCGCTGGCCTGGACCAGGAGGGCCTCATCAGCCCTTCCTATCGCCTCACGCGGCCACCGTTTAGCCATCGTTTACAAGGTGAGTGCTCTATCTCACCAAGGATTCACCTTTAAACTGTCGCACTCTGACCCGATACGCCCCATTTGAGACTTTGGGATCGGTGGCGCCCGTCTGCCATAGTCGGGGACGAGCGACTCTCCTTGACCCGAGCTACGTCGTCTTCACGGCCGTGAACTCACCCCTGTCGTTCACGGTCCCGCTCGAAGGCCCCCGACAGCGCCGCACCCACGGCCCCGGGGGCTTTCGCGTACGCGCTAGCGTTCGGTGACCCGCATCTCGAACCAGGTCGTCTTGCCCCGCGGCAGCAGATCGACGCCCCAGCGGTCGGCGAGCTTGTCGACGAGGAACAGACCCCGGCCGCTGATGTCGAGCTCATGGACGGGCATCAGACACGGCAGCCCCCGCGAGGGGTCGCGCACCTCGACCCGGATCCAGCCGCGCCGCCGCAGCGTACGCAGACCGAAGACGCGGGCACCGGTGTGCCGCACGGCGTTGCCGACGAGCTCGGACACCAGGAGCACGACGTCCTCGGTGAGCTTGGGCGTCAGGCCCCAGTGACGCAGGACGACCACCTGTGCGAGGCGGCGGGCGATGGCCGCGGACTCCGGGCGCGAGGGCAGCGGGACCTCGGCGTCGGCCGGATTGCCGAACAACTCCAGTGCCTTCAGCGCGTGTTCGTCCTCCACCGCCGGAGACCAGCGCGCCGCGGTCGCGCCTGTGCGCCGCCGCTGCTGTTCGAAACCCTCCTGCCCCGCCATGCCCCCCATCATGGCCGCCCCACGACCGCATTGGGGCCGTTCCGACGGAATAAGCCCCCCGGAAGCTTCCGTTCCGGGGGGCCGTCCAGGCATATGCCTGTGGCAGTTCATCCTCTGCCGCACCCGCCCCCACCTGCGATGACTTCTTGCTCACAAGTGATCACGGAGTGCCCGCGAGAGCGCTGCCTTAAGGTTGTCTTAAGCCTGCCATAATCCGCCCCTTCGGGGGACACTTTGGCTGACGAGCCTTCAACTGGCGTGACTTCAGCGGAACTTCGCCTTGCCGGGGCCGTCCTCCACGAAGCTGCGCATGCCCCGCTCGCGGTCCTCGGTGGCGAACAGGCCCGCGAACCACGTGCGTTCGATGGCGAGACCGGTGTCGATGTCCGCCTCAAGGCCCGCGTCCACGCTCTCCTTGGCGGCCCGCAGCGCGAACGCCGGACCCTGGGCGAGCTTCGCGGCCCACGCGTGCGCCTGCTCGTACACCTCGGCGGCGGGCACGACCCGGTCCACCAGGCCGATGGTCAGCGCCTCGTCCGCCTTGACCATGCGGCCGGTGAAGATGAGGTCCTTGGCCTTGGCCGGGCCGACGAGCCGCGGCAGCCGCTGGGTGCCGCCCGCGCCCGGGATCAGGCCGAGCAGGATCTCGGGCTGGCCCAGCTTGGCGTCGTCGGCGGCGATGCGGAAGTCGGCGCACAGCGCCAGTTCACAGCCGCCGCCGAGGGCGTAGCCGGTGACGGCGGCCACCACGGGCTTGGGGATGCGGGCGATGGCGGTGAAGGAGTCCTGCAGGGCCCGGGACCGCACGATCATCGCCGCGTGGTCCATGTCCTGCATCTCCTTGATGTCCGCGCCCGCCGCGAACACCTTCTCGCCGCCGTAGAGGACGACGGCCCGCACGTCGTCGCGGGCGGTCGCCTCCGCCGCGAGGTCCTTCAGGCGGTCCTGGAGCGCGATGTCCAGGGCGTTCATCGGGGGGCGGTCGAGCCGGATCGTGCCGACGCCCTCGGCGACTTCGAGATGCACAGTTGTCATGCGGGGCACGCTAGCGCTCCGCTGGTTGTGCCGCGCCGTGGCGTCGGTCGTCTGCGGCTTCGTCGTGGCTTGTCGCGCAGTTCCCCGCGCCCCTTCGGGGCGCTCCCCTCGCCGCCCCCCCTTCCGGGAAGGCCTACGCCTTCCACTTCTCCCAGGACATGTTCCAGCCGTTGTAGCCGTTGTCCGGGGCGATGATCTTGTCGTTCGAGTTCTTCACCACGACCACGTCACCGACCATCGAGTGGTTGAAGAACCAGGCGGACGGCACCTGCTTGTCGTAGCCGCCGCGCACGTCCCGCAGGCCGATGCAGCCGTGCGAGGCGTTGTAGTTGCCGAACGCGCCGCCGCCCCAGTAGTTGCCGTGGATGAACGTGCCGGACGTGGACAGGCGCTGGGCGTGCGGCACGTCCTTGATGTCGTACTCGCCGCCGTAGCCGACGGTCTCGCCGTTCATGCGGGTCACCTTGAGGCGCTCGCTGATGACCATCTGGCCGTTCCACGTCTCGTAGCCGGGCTTGCCGGTGGTGACGGGGATCTTCTTGAGGACCTTGCCGTCGCGCACGACGGTCATCTTCTTGGTCTTCACGTCGACCGTGGAGACCTGGCTGCGGCCGATCTCGAAGGTGATCGTCTTGGCCTGCTTGCCGTAGACCCCCGGGCGGCCCTCGACGCCGTCGAGGTTCATCTTCACGGTGACCTTGGTGCCGGGCTTCCAGTACTTCTCCGGGCGGAAGTCCAGACGGTCGTTGCCGAACCAGTGGCCCTCGACGGGCACGGAGGGCTCGGTCTTGATCTCGATGGCCTTCTCGACCGCGCCCGGCGCCGTGATGCCGCGCGAGAAGTTCACCGAGAACGGCATCCCGACGCCGACCTTGGTGCCGTCCTCCGGGTTGAACTGGCCGACGAAGGTGTTCTTCGGCACCAGGGTCGTGAACGCCGAGTCCTTGGCGGACGTACGGCCCTCGGAGTCCTTGGCGATCGCGTGCACCTTGTACTTGGTCCCGGCGGCGAGGTGCCGGTCGGGGGTCCACTTCGCGCCATCGGCGACGATCTTTCCGGGGACGGTCTTGCCCTTGGGGTCCTTGACCGTCACTTCGGAGAGCTTGCCCTTGGCCGCGGATATCCTCAGCGCCCCGCTGGTGGCGACGGCGTCCGCGCCGTCCTTGGGGGCGATGGTGACGACGGCCTGCGAGGGCTTGTTGTCGTCCGCCTTGCCCTTGCCGCCGTCCCCGTCGCCGGAGTCGGAACCGCCACCGCACGCGGTGACGAGCAGCAGCGTCGCCCCGGACGCCGCCGCGAACAGTGTGTTGGCGCCCCGCCGCCGCCCGCGCTTTCGCGCGTGGGCCGACGCCCCCGATATCGGTCGCCCGTTCAAGATTTTCTCCCCTCGCACGGCCCGATCAGGCCCGCACTCCAGTGCCCCGCGCGGTGGTCGAGAATGAGCCGACTCGCGCACTGCGCTAGATAACCACAGGCCCCGAAGCGATGACTCCCCGCCAATGTCACCGTTCCGTTCCAACTGCGTTCACGGTGCGGACCTGTGGCCGTCAGGGGCGGCCGGGGCGCGGCCTCTTGTCGCCCTTTTTCCCATCTGTGGCTTTCTTTCCCGTCTTCCATTCCTGCCAGTCCATGTTCCAGCCGCCGAGTCCGTTGTCGGGAGCGACCTTCTTGTCGTTGCTGTTGACGACCTCGACGACGTCGCCGATGAGGCTGCGGTCGAAGAACCAGCCCGCGGGCGTCCGCGAACTGCCGCCCTTCACATCGCGCAGGCCCACACAGCCATGGCTGACGTTGGTGTTGCCGGGCGCGTGCGGCGCCCAGTAGTTGCCGTGCAGGAAGGTGCCGGAGGTGGTCAGGCGCATCGCGTGCGGCACGTCCGGGATGTCGTACTCGCCCCCGAAACCGACGGTGCGGCTGTTCATGCGGGTCACCTCGAGCATCTCGGTGACGACCATCTTGCCGTTGTACGTCGTGGTCTTCGGGGCGCCCGCGGTGATCGGGACCGTGGAGAGCAGCTTGCCGTCGCGGCGTACCTCCATGGTGTGCGCGGCGGCGTCGACCAGGCTGACCTGGCTGCGGCCGACGGTGAAGGAGAACGTCTTGTCCTGCAGGCCGTAGACGCCGGGCGCGGCCCTCACATCGCGCAGGTCCAGATCGACGGTGACCTTGGTGCCGGGCTTCCAGTACTCCTCGGGGCGGAAGTCGAGGCGGGTGGCGCCGAACCAGTGCGGCCGGATCTCCACGGCAGGCTCCGCGGTGACGCGGACGGCGCGCTGGACGGCCGTCCTGTTGGCGACCTCGCGGTTGAACTCCAGGGAGACGATCATGCCGGTGCCGACCGTGGCGCGGTGCTCCGGCGTGACGTACCCGATGAAGCGCTCGTCGGGGACGAACGTGGTGAAGGTGGTGTGCCGCGCCGTGCGCCGCCCGTGGCCGTCGAGGGCGACCGCGTCCACCGTGTACTTGGCGGCGAGCGCGAGCGGCCCGTCGTCCACCGGGCGCCAGGTCGTGCGGTCCGCGCCGATGCGCCCGCGCACCTCGGCCTCCTGCGCGTCCTGGGACCGCACCACCCGCACGGACTCCAGGCGGCCGTCCGGCACCCGCACTTCAAGGCGCTCCCCGGCGCGCACGTTCTTGTCGCCGTCGCCGGGCGTGACCCGGATCGCGTCGGCGGGCCGCGGCGGCTTGCCGAGCGCCCCGTCGAGCGCGGAGCCGGAGCAGCCCGTGGCCCCCAGTACCAGTCCTGTCCATGCCACCGCTGCGGCCAGCGCGGCCCCTGCGCGCCGAGCGCGCCTCGTTGCCTGTCTCACGTGGGTCCCAACGACCGTGCCCGCCCGGGGAAACGTGAGTGCGACGCACCGGCTGGGCAGAACAGACAGCAAGGACGTCGTGCGGGCAGCCGCGGCCGGGACGCCGCACGCCCTGAGCGCGCGCGTCGACCGGCCGGAGCCGCGGGAGGCAAGCAGGTGTCGAGCGCAGCCGAGCAGGAGGCAGTCCAGCGGGCGCGGGCCCGGGTCCGTGGCCGGCCGGACGACGGCACGGACACCGCCGCCGGGCCCAACGGCGGGCCCAACGGCGGGCGCGGGGCGCGGGCGCGGCAGGCGCCCGCGCGGACCGTGTGGCCGGGGGCGCCGACGCCGCTCGGCGCCCGGTTCCGGGTGGGGCCCGACGGCGTCGCGGGCACCAACTTCGCGCTGTGGGCGGGCGGTGCGGAGGCCGTCGAGCTGTGCCTGTTCGACGAGGACGGCGGCAGCGGCGGCAGCGGCGGCCATGGCGGCCAGGTCATCGAGACGCGCTGCCCGCTCACGGAGCTGACGCACGAGATCTGGCACGGCTTCCTGCCGGGGGTCCTGCCGGGGCAGCGGTACGGCTTCCGGGTGCACGGCCGCTGGGACCCGTGGACGGGCGCCCGGTTCAACGCGGCGAAGCTGCTGCTCGACCCGTACGCCCGCGCGGTCGACGCGGGCGCGGGCAACGACTACGGCGCGCTGCCGCCGGAGGTGTACGGCCATGTGCGGGACTGGCCGCAGCAGCACGTCGCCGACACCGTGCGCGACGACCGCGACTCGGCGCCGTACGTCCCCAAGGGAGTCGTCGTGCACGACGACGCGCCGGACGACGAGTGGTGCGACGACCGGCGCCCGAAGACCCCCTGGGCGGACTCGGTCATCTACGAACTCCACGTCCGGGGCTTCACACGGCTGCACCCCGGCGTCCCGGAGCCGCTGCGCGGTACGTACGCGGGGCTCGCGCACCCGGCCGCCGTCGACCATCTCGTACGCCTCGGGGTGACGGCCGTCGAACTGCTCCCCGTGCACCAGTTCGCGCACGAGGACCATCTGCTGCGCCGGGGCCTGAGGAACTACTGGGGCTACAACTCGATCGGCTACTTCGCCCCGCACGCGGCGTACGCGGCGTCCGGCACCCGCGGCCAGCAGGTCGGCGAGTTCCGGCGGATGGTGCGGGCCCTGCACGAGGCCGGGATCGAGGTGATCCTGGACGTCGTCTACAACCACACGGCCGAGGCGGGCGAGCTGGGGCCGATGCTGTCCCTGAAAGGCATCGACAACCGCGGCTACTACCGGCTCCAGGGCGACGCCCGCCGGTACGCCGACTACACCGGGTGCGGCAACACCCTGCACGTCGTCCAGCCGCACGTGCTGCGCCTGATCACCGACTCGCTGCGGTACTGGGTGTCGGAGATGGGCGTGGACGGCTTCCGCTTCGACCTCGCTGCGGCGCTCGCGCGCTCCTTCCACGACGTCGACATGCTCTCGCCGTTCCTCGCGGTCATCGCACAGGACCCGGTCCTGCGGCGCGTGAAGCTGATCGCCGAGCCGTGGGACGTCGGGTCCGGCGGCTATCAGGTGGGGGCGTTCCCGCCGCTGTGGACGGAGTGGAACGACCGGTACCGGGGTGCCGTGCGGGACTTCTGGCGCGGCGCGCTGCCCGATGTGCGGGACCTCGGCTACCGGCTCTCGGGGTCGAGCGACCTGTACGCGTGGGGCGGGCGGCGGCCGTACGCGTCGGTGAACTTCGTGACGGCCCACGACGGGTTCACGCTTCGCGACCTGGTGACGTACGAACGCAAGCACAACGAGGCCAACGGCGAGGGCAACAGGGACGGTTCGGATGACAACCGGTCCTGGAACTGCGGGGTCGAGGGCGAGACGGACGACGCGGACGTGGCCGCGCTGCGGCGCCGCCAACTGCGGAACCTGATGACCACGCTGCTGCTCTCGACGGGCGTGCCGATGCTCGTCGCGGGCGACGAGATGGGGCGCACCCAGGGCGGCAGCAACAACGCGTACTGCCAGGACAACGAAATGAGCTGGGTGGACTGGGAGTTGCGGGACGAGCCGGGATGGCGGGCACTGTTCGAGCTCACCGCGCGGCTGATCGCGCTGCGGCACCGGCATCCGGTGCTGCGGCGGCGGGCGTTCTTCTCCGGCCGGGCGCACTCGGCCGACGGGCTGCGGGACCTGGCGTGGTTCACGGCGCGCGGTACGGAGATGACGGAGGCCGACTGGTACGCGCCCGCGGCGACGCTCGGCATGTATCTGTCGGGCCGCGACATACCGGGGCGGGACGCGCGCGGCGCCGCGGTCACCGACGACAGCTTCCTCGCGGTCCTGCACACGGCAGAGGGTCCCGTCGACTTCGCCCTGCCGGGACCGCCGTGGGCCGCCGCCTACGAAGTGCTCGTCGACACCTCCCTGGAGGAGCAGGAGGACGCGCCGGGGGCGCTGCTCGCCGCGGGGGCGGCGGTGCGGGTGGACGCGCGGTCGGTGCTGCTGCTGCGGGCGGTGCCGGGGGACGCGGGGCCCGGGGACGCCGGGGCTGGGGACGCTGGGACGGGGGGCGCGCAAGGGACTTGATGGGCTTTCAGGTCCGTACCAAGGTATTGCCCATGGCGCGGACCCGGACGAAGCTCACCGCATGGACCTGGAGTTGCGGCACCTGAAGACGATCCGGGCGATCGCCGACGCGGGCAGCCTCACCAAGGCTGCCACCGCGCTCGGCCTCGCGCAGCCCGCGCTCAGCACCCAGCTGAAACGGATCGAACGGGCCCTGGGCGGGGAGTTGTTCGAGCGCGGGCGGTCCGGGGTGCGGGCCACCGCGCTCGGTGAGTTCGTGCTCGCCCGGGCCCGGATCGTGCTGCCCGCCGTCACCGGACTCCAGGAGGAGGCCGAGCGATTCACGCGCGGATGGCAGGACCGGCGCGGGTTCCGGCTCGGCGGTACGCACGGGCCGCTGCTCGGGGGGCTGGTGGACCGGCTCGCCGCCGCGCACCCCGACCAGCCCGTGTCCACGTACACCTCCTGGTCGGAGCGGGAGATCGCCGCCCAGGTGGCCGACGCGCGGCTCGACTTCGCGCTCGTCGGGACGTGCGGGGCGAGCATGCCGCCGGAGAACGAGCGGCTCGTGTGGCGCGAGGTGGCGCGTGATCCGGTGTTCGTCATGCTGACCACCGGGCATCCGCTGGCCGGGGCCACGGAGATCGATCTCGCCGATCTCGCGGGGGAGGCGTGGACGGACGTGCCCGGGGACGGGTGCTTCGGGGACTGCTTCACCGCGGCGTGCGCGCGGGCGGGGTTCGCGCCGTCTTCGGTGTACGAGACCGACACCGCGTCGTGCGTGCATCTGGTGCAGGTGGGGCGGGCCGTGGGGTTGTGCCGGGCCACGTTTCCGCCGACCGGGGGGATCGTGACGCGGCCGCTGGCGGGGGCGCCGTTGTACTGGCGGCATCTGCTGGGGTGGCATCCGGATACGTATGCGCACGACAGCGCGGCGGAGGTGCTTGCGCATGCTCGGGCGGCGCATGCGGCGGCGGCGGCGCGCAGTGAGAGCTATTCGGCTTGGCTGGCTTTGCCGGGGGCGGAAGTGGGTTAGCCCGATCGGCCTGCGGCCTCACCCTCGAACGCCGGACGGGCTGTTCCTGTTCCCGCCGTCCATAACGTTGGCGTAGGGGGGCAACTGGCATCTATTTACCGCCTGTTGACCCTTCTACGGTGTGGTCGACCGGAGAACGCGCGGGTCCCGCTTCCCCGCTTTCAGGGATCCGCCGCTCCCCGTCCACACCGAGGAGAGACCCCCATGCAGCTCAGACATGCCTCCCCGACTCACGACAGTTGTAAAGTCCTCCGCCGCGCGCAGGCAGCGGGTGCCGCGCTCGCCGCCGCTGGTGCGCTCGTGCTCGCCGGCCTTCCCGGCACGGCGTTCGCGCAGTCCGACTCCCCGTCCCCCTCCCCCACTCCCCGTGACGCCGCGGCTGCCGCCGCCGTGGCTCAGACGTCGCCCGAGGTCCTGAAGGCGATGCAGCGTGATCTGCGGCTGACCGCAGGGCAGGCCAAGGCGCGGCTGGCCAACGAGGCGGAGGCGGGGGCCGCGGGCGGCGCCCTGCGGTCCGCGCTCGGCCGTGACTTCGCGGGCGCCTGGGTGAGCGGCGCCACCTCGGCCTCGCTCACCGTCGCCACCACCGACGCCCGGGACGTCGCGGCCATCGAGGCCGAGGGCGCCCGCGCCCTGGTGGTGCGCCACTCCCTCGGTCAACTGGACGCCACCAAGGCCAAGTTGGACCGGGCCGCGAAGAGCACGCGTACCGCCGACGCGCCCGTGTGGTTCGTCGATGTGAAGTCCAACGCGGTCGTGGTGAAGGCCGTCAAGGCCGCCGCGGCGCACAAGCTGGTGAAGGCGGCGAAGGTCGACCGCGGGCTGGTCCAGGTCGAGAGGACCAGCGAACGACCGCGACCGTTCTACGACATCGTGGGCGGCGAGGCCTACTACATGGGCAGCGGCGGCCGCTGTTCCGTGGGCTTCTCCATCACGCAAGGGTCCACGCAGGGTTTCGCGACGGCGGGCCACTGCGGGCGTGCGGGGACCACCACGCGTGGCGTCAACCAGCAGGCCCAGGGCACGTTCCGCGCCTCGATCTTCCCGGGCCGGGACATGGCGTGGGTGGCCGCCAACGCGCAGTGGACGTCGACGCCGTACGTCAAGGGCTCCGGCGGCCAGCGCGTGAGCGTCGCGGGCTCGACGCAGTCGCCGGTGGGCGGCTCGATCTGCCGCTCCGGTTCGACCACCGGCTGGCACTGCGGCACGATCTCGCAGCACAACACCAGCGTCACCTACCCCGAGGGCACCATCAGCGGTGTGACCCGCACGACCGTGTGCGCGGAGCCCGGTGACTCCGGCGGCTCGTACATCTCGGGCAGCCAGGCGCAGGGCGTCACCTCCGGCGGTTCGGGCAACTGCCGCTCCGGTGGCACCACCTTCCACCAGCCGATCAACCCGCTCCTTCAGCAGTACCAGCTGACGCTGAAGACGACGGGCGGCGGCCAGGACCCGGGCCCCGGCCCCGGTGACCCGAGCGGCACCTGGGCGGCGGGCTCCGTCTACGCGGCCGGTGACACCGTCACCCACGACGGCGCCACCTACCGCTGCCTCCAGCCGCACCAGGCCCAGCCCGGCTGGGAGCCGCCGAACACTCCCGCCCTGTGGGAGGCCGCCTGACCCTTGCCCCGGGCCCGCCCTGACCGGCGGGCCCGTCCGGGTCCCAGGCGGGATCACTGCTCATCCGCGCTGGTGGGAGCGTGGATGCGGACCCATGGGCCGTCAGGTCACGACTCCGGGGGGAGACGTGGCCGCAAGGACCGGATTCCGGTCTCGGCCGACCGCGTGGACGGTCAGTCGAGGATGCCGCGGCGATAGGCAGTCGCTACGGCCGCGGCCCGGTCCTTGACGTCCAACTTGCCGTAGATATGGGTGAGATGGGTCTTGACCGTGGCTTCGCTGATGAACAGCCCCTTCGCGATGTCACGGTTGGACGTGCCCCTGGCGACGAGTGCGAGCACTTCCCGTTCGCGGGTGCTCAGCCGCTCGTCGTCAGGGGCACGTACGCGTCGCACCAGGCGGGACGCGACGGCCGGCGACAGCACCGTGCGGCCCTCGGCGGCGGCGCGGACGGCGCCGAACAGTTCGTCGCGCGGGGCGTCCTTCAGCAGATAGCCCGTCGCACCGGCCTCGATGGCGGGCAGCGTGTCGGTGTCCGTGTCGTACGTGGTGAGCACCAGGACGCGGGCGCGGGCACCGCGCCGGGACAGCTCGGCGATGGCATCGACCCCGCCGCCGCCCGGCATCCGCAGGTCCATGAGGACGACGTCCGGGTCGAGCCGGGCGGTCAGCTCGACGGCCTGAACGCCGTCGGCCGCCTCACCGAGGACCTGGAACCCGGGCGCCGACGCGAACATGCCGCGCAGCCCGTCGCGCACGACCGGGTGGTCGTCGACGACGAGGAGGGTGATCACGTCAGTGTTCATCGCCCACCAACGGTACGCGCGCCGACACGGCCGTTCCGCCGCCGGGCTCCGACTCGACGGTGAGGGTGCCCGCGATGCGCTCGGCGCGGGCCCGCATGCCGGTGAGGCCGAAGCCGCCGGCACTGGTGCGGGCGGTCCTGGCGAGCGGGTCGAAGCCGCGGCCGTCGTCGCGGATGTCGAGGGTGACCTCTCCCGCCATGTACGACAGGGTGACGCCGACGCGGGTCGCGGCCGCGTGCCGGGCCGCGTTCGACAGGGCCTCCTCGACGATGCGCAGCAGGGTCGCCTCGATCTCCTCGTGCAGTGGCCCGTCGGTGCCGGTGACCGTGAAGTCGGCGCGCACGCCCGTGCGGTCGCCCCACGCGGTGACCGTCTTGCCGAGTGCCTTGGGCAGGCTGTCGTGCTCCAGGGCGACCGGGGCGAGGTTGTGCACGGAGCGGCGGGCCTCGCCGAGGCTGTGCCGGGCCAGGCCGGTGGCCCGGTCCAGGTGCTCGCGGGCGAGCTGCTGGTCGGGGGTGTTCGCGACGACCTGGAGCTGGGCGATGATGCCGGTGAGGCCTTGCGCGATGGTGTCGTGGATCTCGGCGGCGAGGCGTCTGCGCTCGTCGGCTACGCCCGCTTCGCGCGCTTGGAGCAGGAGTTGGGCGTGCAGCGCGGCGTTCTCGTCCAGGGCCTGCTGGAGTGCGGCGTTGGCCGCTTCGAGCTGGTCGATGGTCTGCTCGTGGAACCGGGTGCGCTCCTCCTCCTTGTTGGCGATGTGCGCGAAGACCGTGAGCAGCCCGACGTTCACGCCGAGCATCGCGCCGAACACCACCCAGCCGACCCGCCCCTGCGGCGGCAGCCCGCCCGCCTGCGCGCCCGCCATGGTCACGGCGGTCGCGAACAGGCCCACCGGGACCAGGCGGTGTCTCAGCAGCCGCTCGGACCCGAAGTACCCCGTCACGGCGTAGAACACGAAGAACGGGTTCAGCCACGACAGCGTGAACGCCAGCGCCCAGCGCAGGAAGTAGTACGCGGTCCCGAAGCACGATGGCCCCGGGCGGGAGCGCGCGGCCCCGATCCACCGGACCTGCAGGCCCACGGCGGCGGCGACGAGCCCCGCCGCCAGGATCCACGCGCCCCGCCCCATGCCGACGACATCGGCGGTGGCCGCGGAGAGCAGGGTGCCGAAGGCGAGGAGGACCAGGGGGCCCCAGCGGTGGAACAGCTCCCAGCGTTCGGTTACGAGGGTGGTGGGGGTGGAGGCGGGCGTCGGCGTGGAGGCGGGCGTCGGCGTGGCGCTGGGGACGGATGGGGTGCTGGGGGTGTCCCGAGCTGGGGGCCTGCCGGAGTCGGCGGGGGTGTCGGGGCCGTTCGGCGTGCCGGGTCGTGCCATGCGCCCAGTCTCGTCCACGCGGCCGACGGCACCCGCTGTGCCCCCGGTCACTCCCAGCGGAACCATCGCGCCGCCGCCGCGGTGAGTGCCGCCGTCCACAGCACGAGGACGCCGAGGTGGACCGGTCCCGGCCAGTCCCCGGCCGCCGCCTGGTTCAGCGCTTCCGCGGCCGCGCCGAACGGCAGGGCCTCGACGATCCGGGCGAGGGTGTCCGGCATCGCCTGCACCGGCAGCCAGACGCCCGCGCTGAACATCATCGGGAAGAACACCGCCGAACCGACCGCCGTCGCCGCCTTGGAGGTGCGCGAAAGCGCCGACACCAGGGCGCCGAGCGCCAGCGCGGAGGCTGTCGCAAGCACCAGCGCGACCGCGTACCCGAATATCTGCCGGGGCAGCGGCACGTCGAAGACGGCCCGGCCCACGGTCAGGGAGAGCAGCGCCGAGCCGAGCGCGGCGGCGCCGTGCAGTCCCATCTGCGCGCCGAGCACCGCGGCGGGCCGCACGGGGGTGGCCGACATCCGGCGCAGGATCCCGCGCTCGCGATAGCCCGTGATGACCGGCGGCATGGCCTGGACCCCCGCCATGATCATGGAGAGCAGCACGGTCACGGGGACGTACGCGTCGACCAGGCGGATGCCGCCCAGGTCGTCCTGTGCTTCCCGGAAGGAGGGGACGGACCCGAGGACCACCAGGAGCACCGTGGGGAAGGCGAGGATCCAGAAGAGGGAGCCCGGTTCGCGCCGGAACAGCCGCACTTCGGCCTTGAGGACGGCTCGGGCGGCACCGGGGGCGCGGGCCGGGGCGGCGTGCGGACCGGACGCGGGCCCGGGGGCGGCGGGGCTGGTGGCTGTGGCGGCCGGGCTGGCGGGGCCGGCCGGGCCGGCGGGAGAGGTCATGCCGGGGCTCCGTGGTGTCCGGGGCGAGTGGGCGCGTGAGGGTCGGTCGGGGTGGACGCGTGGCCGTCGGCCGGGGTGGACGCGTCGGTCTCGGTGGCCGTCAGGTCGAGGAAGGCGTCGTCCAAGGTGGCGTCGGTGACGCGGAGTTGGTGGGCCGTGACGCGGTGGCGGGCCAGGAGGGTGAGGAGGGCTTCGACCGTGGCGTCGGTGCCGTTGAGGGTGAGGCGGCCGTCCTTCTCCGTGGCGGAGCTGAGCCGCGGCAGTGCGGCCAGGTCGGCGGGGGCCAGCGGCACCGACGGCGTGAAGGAGATGACCGTGGAGCCGGCGGAGCGGCCGATGAGCCCCGCGGGGGTGTCGAGCGCGGCCACCCGGCCCCGGTCGATCACCGCTATGCGGTCGCACAGCCGCTGGGCCTCCTCCATGAAGTGGGTGACGAGCAGGACCGTGACCCCGCCGTCCCGCACCTCCTCGATCAGCTGCCAGGTGTCCCGGCGGGCCCGGGGATCGAGGCCGGTGGTCAGCTCGTCGAGGACGACGACGCGAGGGCCCCCGATCAGGGCGAGGGCGATGAACAGGCGCTGCTTCTGGCCGCCGGAGAGCTTGGCGAAGCGGGTGTCGAGCTTGTCGGTGAGGCCGAGGCGCTCGGCGAGCGGGCGCCAGTCGGCCGGGCGGGCGTAGAACGCGGCGTACAGCTCGAGGGCCTCGCGGACCGTGAGCTTCGGCTGCAGTTCGCTCTCCTGGAGCTGCGCGCCGAGGACGCGGGTGACCCGGGCGTGGTCCGCCACCGGGTCGAGTCCGGTGACGCGCACCGCCCCCGCGTCGGGCACGCGCAGGCCCTCGACGCATTCGACGGTGGTCGTCTTGCCCGCGCCGTTGGGCCCGAGGACGCCGAAGATCTCGCCCTGCTCGACGGCGAACGAGACGCCGTCGACGACGGCCCGGCCGCCGTAGAACTTGCGCAGGTCCCTGACTTCGATGATGGGAGGAGGCATGCGACAAGCCTCGCCGTCACGGCCCCCGCCCCACATCGGCCATCCCGCCGCGACCGCCATCCACCGATCGGTTGATGGCCCCCTACGACCCCCAGGGGCTGCGCGGCAGCGCCCCGCGGACTAGGACCAGCGGCCGACCCGGACCGGGCCAAAACTCGGTGGGCGCTGTCAGTGGTGAAACGTAAGCTCGCTCCTGATGTCCACCACACACGCACCCGCCCAGGACCCCGGCGGCCGCTCCGCCGTCAGGACGCTCACACGGCTGTGGCCGTATGTGCGCCCCGTACGAACACGCCTGTTCACGGCGGCGTTCGTCGCCATCGTGGCGTCCTGTACGGGCCTGCTGTTCCCGCTCGTCCTGAAGTGGATCGTGGACGGCCCGGTGGCCGACCGGGACACCGGGGGCGTCTGGCTCGGGGCGCTGCTCCTGCTGGGGCTCGGTGTCGTGGAGGCCGTGCTGTTCGGCTTCCGGCGCTGGCTGGTCGCGCGGCCGCTCGCGGGGGTGGAGGCGGAGATGCGGGCGGACCTGTTCCGCCACCTCCAGCGGGTGCCCGTCGCCTTCCACGACCGGTGGGCGTCCGGTCAGTTGCTGTCGCGCGGCACGACCGATCTGATGCTGGTGCGCATGTTCCTCGCGTTCCCGCTGACGTTCCTGGTGGTCAACGGCACGACGATCGCGGTCGGCATGGCCATTCTGCTGGCCCAGGACTGGACGCTCGGCCTGGTGCTGCTCGCCCCCGTGGTGCCGATGGTGGTCTTCCTCGCGTACTTCGAGGGGCGGTACGCCGCCGTGGCGCGGCGCGCGCAGGACCAGGTGGGCGATCTGACGACGGTCGTCGAGGAGAGCGTGCTCGGCATCCGGATCATCAAGGGCTTCGGGCGGCACCGCAGTCAGGCCCGGGCGTTCCGCGAGCTGTCGGGCACGCTGCGCGGCACGGAGCTGGTCAAGGCCCGCCTCCTCGCCGCGATCTACGGCGTGATCATGACGCTGCCGGAGCTGGCGATCGGGGCGGCGCTCGTCCTCGGCTCGGTCCAGGTGGCCGACGGCGACCTCTCGACGGGCACGCTGGTGGCGTTCCTGTCGACGGCGCTCGCGCTGCGCTGGCCGGTGGAGTCGATCGGCTTCCTGCTCGCGATGAGCCAGGAGGCGGCGACGGCCACGGAGCGGTACTTCGAGGTGATGGACGCGGAGCCGGAGTCGGACGCGGGGACGGCTTCGGGCGGCTCGGGGACAGACGCGGGCAACTCCAACTCGCTGACGGGCACGGGCAAGGCTGGCGCGGTCACCGCCGTCCCCGCGCCCCGCACCCCCACCGGCGGCGCTCCGGCCGGCGACACTCCGGCCGACGGCACCCCGACCGACGGCATCCGCTTCGAATCCGTCGAGTTCCGCTACCCCGACGCCCCGGCCGACACCCCGCCCGTACTGGACCACATCGACCTGCACATCCGCACCGGCGAGACGCTGGCCCTGGTCGGCGCCACCGGCAGCGGCAAGACCACGCTGACGGCTCTCGTGCCCCGGCTGCACGAGGTGACGGGCGGCCGCATCACGCTCGACGGCGAGGACATCGCGGCGATGCCGCGCGAACGCGTGCGCACGCTGGTGTCCATGGCCTTCGAGGAGCCCACCCTGTTCTCCGCGTCCGTGGGCGAGAACGTGCTCATGGGGGCCGACGGGAGCGCGGGCGACGAGGAGTTGGGGCGGGCCCTCGCGGTCGCGCAGGCCGAGTTCGTGCACGGGCTGCCGAAGGGGGCGGACACCCAGGTCGGCGAGCAGGGCCTGAGCCTGTCCGGCGGGCAGCGGCAGCGGCTCGCGCTGGCCCGCGCGGTGGTGGGCAGGCCGCGCTTCCTCGTCCTGGACGACCCGCTGTCGGCGCTGGACGTCCACACGGAGGCGCTGGTGGAGGCGGCGCTGCGGCGGGTCCTGAAGGACACCACGGCGCTGGTGGTGGCGCACCGCCCTTCGACGGTGCTGCTCGCGGACCGGGTCGCGCTGCTGTCCGGCGGCCGCGTCACGGCCGTGGGCACGCACCAGGAACTGCTGCGGGAGAACGCCGAGTACGCATGGCTGATGTCTGGGGGGACGGACGAATGAGCACGGTCGGCGACAAGAAGACCCAGCCGGGCGACGAGCGGCCCGGCGAACCCGCCGGGCCCTTCGAGAAAGCCGTCACGCCCGACGACACGACCGGCACACCCGCCGACACGACCGTCGAACCCCCGGGCGGACCGGATCGACCGAACAGACCAGACATGTCCCACAAGGCCGCCCAGGAAGCCCTGGACGACGCCTTCGACCAGGACACCCTCCCCGCTCCCCCGGGCGCGACCGGCGCCCTGCTGCGCTCCCTGCTCGCGCCCCGCCGCGCCCGCGTCACGCTGGCCGCCGTCCTGCTCCTCGTCCAGCAGGCCGTCATCCAGGCCGGGCCGCTGCTCGTCGCGTACGCCATCGACCGTGCCGTGCCCGCGTTCCGCGCGGACGACCACGGCCCGCTGATCGCGGTCGGCGTGGCCTACCTGGTGTGCGCGGGGGCGGCGGGGGCGTTCCAGTACGCCTTCATCGTGGCGTCCGCCCGCGTCAACCAGGACGTGCTGCTCGATCTGCGGGGCCGGATCTTCCGGCACGCGCAGGCGCTCAGCGTGGACTTCCACGAGCGGTACACGTCGGGGCGGCTGATATCCCGCGCCACCACGGACGTGGAGTCGCTGCGGGAGCTGCTCAACGAGGGGCTTCAGGAACTCCTCACGGTGGTGCTCTCGTTCGTCACCATCTCGGCGATGCTGCTCTGGCTCGACCTGGGGCTCGGCGCGGTCGCCGTCCTGTCGTTCGTCCCCCTGTACGCGCTGATCCGGCTCTACCAGCGCCGCGCGGGCAAGGTGTTCCGTGTCCGCTCGACCGCTGTCGCCGCCGTCATCGTGAAGTTCACGGAGACGATGAACGGCATCCGTCCGGTGCGCGCGTTCCGCCGCGAGCGGGCCAACGAGGCGCAGTTCGCGGCGCTCAACCACCGGCACGAGCGCACCAACGGCGACGCGCTCCTGGAGATGGCGCGGTACGTGGTGGGCTCGCGGCTCGTCGCGAACACGGCCGTCGCGGGCATCGTGCTGTGGGGCGCGTACCGCGTCGCGCAGGACACGCTCGCGCTCGGTGTGCTCGCCGCCGCGGTGCTGTATCTGCGGCGCCTGTACGACCCGATCGACCGGCTCGGGATGTTCCTCAACTCGTACCAGTCGGCGGCGGCGTCGCTGGAGAAGATCGCGGGGCTGCTCGCGCAGACGCCCTCGGTGCCGGAGCCGGAGCCCGGCACCGAGAAGCAGTTGCCGCCGCTCGCCTCCGAGCACCCCGGCCGCACCGTCGAGTTCGACGGCGTGCGCTTCGCGTACCGCACGGGCGGTGAGATCCTGCCGCGCTTCGACCTGACGCTGCCCGCCGGGCAGACCGTGGCCGTCGTCGGCTCGACGGGCGCGGGCAAGTCGACGCTGGCGAAGCTGCTCGCGCGC
This sequence comes from Streptomyces sp. NPDC041205, assembly GCF_055591765.1. Classification (NCBI taxonomy): domain Bacteria; kingdom Bacillati; phylum Actinomycetota; class Actinomycetes; order Kitasatosporales; family Streptomycetaceae; genus Streptomyces; species Streptomyces sp. NPDC041205. The sequence goes on from NZ_JBVIZH010000002.1 coordinate 345,798, forward strand.
TTCTACGACCCCTCGCAGGGGCAGGTCCTGCTGGACGGCGTGGACCTGCGCGAGCTGGCGGGCGCCGAGCTGCGGCGGGGCGTCGTGATGGTCACGCAGGAGGCGTTCCTGTTCTCCGGCACGGTCGCGGAGAACATCGCGATCGGCCGCCCGGACGCCACCCGCGAGGACATCGAGCGCGCCGCGAAGGCCATCGGCGCCCACGACTTCATCATGTCGCTGCCCGACGGCTACGACACCGACGTACGCAAGCGCGGCGGCCGCATCTCGGCGGGCCAGCGCCAACTCGTCGCGTTCGCCCGCGCCCTGCTCGCCGACCCCGCCGTCCTCATCCTCGACGAGGCCACCAGCTCCCTGGACATCCCCGGCGAGCGGGCCGTGCAGCGGGCGATGGACACCGTGCTGCGGGGCCGCACGGCCGTCGTGATCGCCCACCGCCTGTCGACGGTGGAGATCGCCGACCGGGTCCTGGTGATGGAGCACGGCCGGATCGTGGAGGACGGCACACCCGCCGAACTCATCGCGGGGACGGGCCCGTTCGCGGAGCTGCACCGGGCGTGGCGGGACAGCGTCGTGGGCAGCGGCGCGTAGCGGTTCCGCCGGGCGGGCCGTATCAGGCGCGCGCCGGGCCCGCCACGGCGGTGAGGGCCTGGTGGAGGGTGGTGTCGGTCCGGGGCCTGCGGGCCAACGGGCCGCGATGTGGCCGCCCGGGCGGACGAGCAGGGCTCCGTCCGGGCCCAGGCCGCAGGCGTCGGCGTACTCCCCCGGCAACGGCTCGACGCGCAGCGGCCACGGCTCGTCGGCCCCCGGCTCCCGGCGCGCGGGCTCGGGGGTGAGCACGGTGGACCACTCGCCGCAGGCGTCGACCGCACCGCGACGAGGCCCATCATCCGGACTCGGCGGGCGCGCGCAACGCCCGCGCGTCGGCGTACACCCGCACGTGCTCAGACGGCGCCCCCGGCCGCGTAGAACGCACGGGCCGCGAGGGCGATCCACTCCGGCCGTTCCCAGGTGCTCCAGCGGGCGCGGGCGGTCTTGTCGACGGCGGCGGCCGTCTCGTCGGCGGAGGCGCCCCCGGTCCGCAGCCGGTGCGTCTCAGCGCGGACGTACACCAGGTAGTCGCGGACGTCGCGGATCAGGGACGCGTCGGTCACCTCGCCGTGGCCGGGGACGACGATCTCCGGGTCGAGGGCGAGGAGTTCGTCGAGGACGGCGATCCAGCGGTCGCCGTCGACGTCGGTGTCGTACGGCGGGAAGTACGGGGCGATCGGGAAGATCCGGGTCTCCAGGAGGTCGCCGCCGAACAGCACCCGGCCGTCGACGAGGACGGTCTGGTCGGACGCCGTGTGCGCCGGGCCGACCGTCCGCAGCTCGGCGACGCGGCCGCCGAGGTCGAGCTCGGCGCGGCCCTCGTAGGTCACGTCGGGGTCGACCAGCGTGACGCCCTCGAGCTCGGCCGCCACGGTGTCGCTCAGGCCCTTGAACATGTCGAGGTACGCGGCGCCCTTGCGGCGCAGCTCGGCGCGCTGGCCCTGGTTGTAGACGATCGTGGCGGCGCCCTTGAACGCCTGGGCCCCGAAGCCGTGTTCGGGGTGGAAGTGCGTGACGGTGAGATAGAGCCTCCGGTCGCCCGCGAGCTCTCGGGCGCGCTCCAGGACGTACGCGCCGTTGCGCGGGCCGATGCCGGTGTCGACGACCAGCGCGGCGTCCGCGCCCACGACGATGCCCACGTTCGGGACCAGCTCCACGCGCCCGTCGGGGATCACGTGGACGCCGTCGGCCACCTCGACGGGCTCTCCGCGCACGAGGGGCGGGGGTGCGGTGGTCAGATCGGGGGCGGTCTCCGCGGCCGCGGTGCGCGCACTCTCCGCCGCACCCGGCGACACCCCCTCCCCCGCCCCCTCCGACACCCCGTCCGGCACCCCTTCCACCGGCCCCCGCACCGGCCCCTCCAGCGGTCCCTGCGCGCCCATGACCCCTCCAATCTAAGCAGCGTTCAGATTGCACGGGCACCGTAACACCAATCTGAGCGCTGTTAAGATCCGGCGCATGGGAAAGGGCACGGGAAGCGGTACGGGGCGAGGGCGCTATCACCACGGAGACCTGCGCGGCGCGCTCCTGGACGCCGCCGAGGCGCTGGTCCGCGAACGCGGCGTCGACGGCTGGTCGTTGCGGGAGGCGTCCGCCCGGGTCGGGGTCAGCGCCAGTGCCGCGTACCACCACTTCGCCTCGCGCGACGCGCTGGTCAGGGCGCTGTCGCAGCGCGTGCTCGGCCAGCTCGGTGAGCGCATGGGCCGGGCCGTCGGCCTCTCCGACGCGACCGACCCGCACCGGCGGCTCGTGGCCGTCGGACAGGCCTATGTGCGCGCGGCGCTGGAGGATCCGGCGGTGACGCGGCTGGCCTTCGGGGCGGGGGCCTCGCCGGCCGGGCAGGGGCAGGAGTGCGGGGTCGACCGCCCGGCCCCGCACCCCCACCAGGTCCTCGACGCCGAGCTCGACCTCCTGGTGGAATCCGGCCACTTGGCGGCCTCGACCCGGCCCGGAGCCGACTTCGTCGTCTGGACGGCCGTCCACGGGCTCGCCGTTCTGCTCGCCGACGGCCTCATCGCCGTCGACGGCCCGGAGGCCGCGGACCGCCAGGCGGAGCGCGTCGTCCGCGCCACGCTCACCGGCCTACACCACGAAGCACCGCCGCCCGAGCCGTGGCCGACCCCCCACTCAGCCCACACCGAACGCACGACGGGCCACACCCGCCCTTAAGCGCGCCCCTACCAGGCCACACCCCCCTCCCCTCCCCTCTACATCACGGGCGCCATCGGCCGGGGCCGTGCCCCCCCTCCCCCGAGCTCTCGGCTTCGCCCGAGCAGGCGGGACCCCCACCACCCTCTGGACGGCCCAGCTGCCCACAGCAGGTAGAGGCAGCCGGCATTGACCGCACCCCCCACCGGACCGATCCCCGCCATCCGAACCGGAGGGGACGTGCCGGTATGTCCGCGCGCAGCTCGGCCCACCACGACGGGCGCACAGGAACTGTCGACGACGAGACACACGCGAGCACGGACATACCGGCACGGCCCCGCCCCCCCAACCGGAGCGAAGGCGAAGGACCGCAACCCCACCGCGTCCCCACCGCACCCCCACCGCACCCCCTCACCGCGCCCCCGCGAGAAACCGCATACCGGACTCAAAAATTCGGGCACCGAACGGAATCCAGCCAAAGTACGTTCACCGACCTGACATGTCCCTGTCTCGAATGGCACTCTTCCCCTCACCAGTCGCACGCGCACTCACGCGTGGGCGGCTCCCGCGCACCGCACCGCACCGTGCGCACCGCACCACAGCGAACAGCACCACGCACCTCAGCTCACCGCACCACGTACTGCCTGCTCCGCCCCGGACGGTCACCCGCCGTCCGGTCGCCCCCTGGCCGCTCCACCAGCGGCCGCGCAGAAGGAGTCCGTGTTGAGCAACTCCCCCACACCCCGCAGACGTTCCGCCCGCCGACGCACCACCGCCATCGGCACCTTCACGGCCGTCGCCGCCCTCCTCGGCATGGCCGTGCAGGCGGGCACCGCGTCAGCCGACAACCCGGCCTCGGGCACCAAGGTCGACACCGGCGCCCTGCCCGCGAAGCTCTCCCCGTCGCAGCGCGCCGAACTGCTCCGCGACGCCGACTCGGCGAAGGCGGCGACCGCCGACACCCTCGGCCTCAGCGCCAAGGAGAAGCTCGTGGTCCGTGATGTCATCAAGGACCGCGACGGCACGACGCACACCCGCTACGAGCGGACCTACGCCGGACTGCCCGTCCTCGGCGGCGACATGGTGGTCGCCACCGACAAGAGCGGCAAGGTGACGGACGTCAACCGCGCCTCCAAGGCCCGGCTCGCCGGCACCGACACCGGGGCCGAGGTGAAGCCCGCAGCGGCCGAGAAGCAGGCGCTCGGCGCGGCCAAGTCGCAGAAGTCCACGAAGACCAAGGCGGCGCAGGCGCCGCGCAAGGTCGTGTGGCTCGCCGACGGCGCCCCCGTCCTGGCGTACGAGACGGTGATCGGCGGGCTGCAGAAGGACGGCACGCCGAACGAGCTGCACGTCGTCACGGACGCGGCCACGGGCAAGAAGCTCCGCCAGTGGCAGGGCGTGCACAAGGGCACCGGCAACACGCAGTACAGCGGCCAGGTGCAGCTCACCACGCAGAAGTCGGGCACGCAGTACACGCTCACCGACACGGCGCGCGGCAACCACCAGACGCGCAACCTGAACCGCGGCACGTCCGGCTCCGGCACGCTGTTCACGGGCCCGGACGACGTCTGGGGCAACGGCCAGGCCTCCAACGCGGAGACGGCCGGCGCGGACGCCCACTACGGCGCGGCGCTGACGTGGGACTACTACAAGAACGTGCACGGCCGCAACGGCATCAGGAACGACGGCCGCGGCGCGACTTCGCGCGTGCACTACGGCAACAACTACGTCAACGCGTTCTGGCAGGACTCCTGCTTCTGCATGACGTACGGGGACGGCTCCGGCAACGCCAAGCCGCTGACGTCCATCGACGTGGCCGCGCACGAGATGACCCACGGCGTCACGGCCGCGACGGGCAACATGCAGTACAGCCGCGAGCCCGGCGGTCTGAACGAGGCGACCAGCGACATCTTCGCCGCCGCCGTCGAGTTCAACGCCAAGAACCCGAGCGACGTGGGCGACTACCTCGTCGGCGAGAAGATCGACATCCGGGGCAACGGCACGCCGCTGCGCTACATGGACAAGCCCTCCAAGGACGGCCGTTCGCTCGACAACTGGAGCAGCAGCGCGGGCAACGTCGACGTGCACTACTCCTCGGGCATCGCCAACCACTTCTTCTACCTGCTCAGCGAGGGCAGCGGGAAGAAGGTCGTGAACGGCGTCTCCTACGACTCGCCGACGTACGACAACAAGCCCGTGACCGGAATTGGTATCGACAAGGCCGCCAAGATCTGGTTCAGGGCACTCACCACGAAGTTCAACACGACCACCAACTACGCGGCGGCGCGCACCGGCACCCTCACGGCCGCGAGCGAGCTGTTCGGCGGCACGGCCAGCGCCGAGTACAAGGCGGTCGCCAACGCGTGGGCCGCGGTCAACGTCGGTACGCGGCCGTAGTCAGGACGCCTTGGGCGTGACGCGATGAACACGACGTCGTAGCCACGGCGACGTACGACAACGCCGTCCCGGGCAGCATGTTTCCGCCAACCGCCCGGGACGGCACCCCTCTTCACCCGCGGCTTCACCCACTGTTCGCATTGCGGACCTTGACCTTCGGCCAACGAACTTCTTTTGGCCAACATTCAATCAAGGTCATGACATGTACCTGGCCCAAATGGCACGCTTCCCCCGCACGGCGCACCAGTTACATCCCGCACAGCACTTATCGGCCCGGGTGGTCCCCCATGCCACCCGGGCTCCCCCACACAAGGAGCTTGCGTGACCCCCCACATATCAAGGAAGCGTTCCACCCTGGTCATCGCCACCGCAGTCGCCGCCGGAGCGCTGCTCACCGCCGGACTGACCACCGGCGCCTCCGCACAGCAGGACGTCAGCGGCAACGCCGCCGAGGCCTCCGCCGCCTCCCCCATGCGGCTCTCCGCCTCCGTCCGCACCGGCCTGATCCAGGACGCCGAGACGAAGACGGCGGCCACGGCCGAGAAGATCGGCCTCGGAGCCAAGGAGAAGCTCGTCGTCCGCGACGTCGTCAAGGACCGCGACGGCACCACGCACACCCGCTACGAGCGGACCTACGACGGCCTGCCCGTCCTCGGCGGCGACCTGGTCGTGCACACCGCCAAGAGCGGCGCGGTCAAGGGCGTCAGCAAGGCCACGAAGGCCTCCGTGAAGGTCAGGTCGACCAGCGCGAAGCTCGCGCCGAAGGCGGTCGCGAAGGCCGCCGAGTCGACGGCGGCGAAGACCGGCGAGACGAAGAAGGCGGACGCGAACGCGCCGCGCAAGGTCGTCTGGGCGGCCGAGGGCAAGCCGACCCTGGCCTTCGAGACGGTCGTCACCGGCACGCAGAAGGACGGGACGCCGAGCGAGCTGCACGTCATCACGGACGCGGCCACCGGCAAGAAGCTGTTCCAGTACCAGGCCGTCGAGAACGGCAAGGGCCACAGCCAGTACAGCGGCGACGTCGAGGTGGGCTCCACCAAGGCGGGCAGCGGCTTCGAGCTGACCGACGGCGGGCGCGGCGGCCACAAGACGCTCGACCTGAACCACGGCTCCAGCGGCGGCAAGCTGTACACCGACGCGGACGACACCTGGGGCACCGGCAAGCCGGCCGACACCCAGACCGCGGCCGTCGACGCCGCCTACGGCGCGGGTCTCACCTGGGACTACTACAAGGACGTGCACGGCCGCAGCGGCATCAAGGGCGACGGCAAGGGCGCCACGTCCCGCGTGCACTACGGCAACAACTACGTCAACGCCTTCTGGCAGGACTCCTGCTTCTGCATGACGTACGGCGACGGCGAGGGCAACGCCAAGCCGCTCACGTCCATCGACGTGGCCGCGCACGAGATGACCCACGGCGTCACCTCGGCCACCGGCAACATGGAGTACAGCGGCGAGTCCGGCGGCCTCAACGAGGCGACCAGCGACATCTTCGCCGCCGCCGTCGAGTTCAAGGCCGACAACGCCCAGGACAAGGGCGACTACATGGTCGGCGAGAAGATCGACATCAACGGCGACGGCACCCCGCTGCGCTACATGGACAAGCCCTCCAAGGACGGCTCGTCGCTCGACTACTGGGACGAGAACGCCGGCAACGTCGACGTGCACTACTCGTCCGGCATCGCCAACCACTTCTTCTACCTGCTGAGCGAGGGCAGCGGCGCGAAGGAGATCAACGGCGTCAAGTACGACAGCCCGACCAAGGACGGCTCCAAGGTCGAGGGCATCGGGCGCGAGAAGGCCGAGAAGATCTGGTTCAAGGCGCTCACCACGTACTTCACCACCACGACGGACTACGCGCAGGCGCGCAAGGACACGGTCAAGGCCGCCTCCGAGCTCTACGGCGCGGACTCTGCCGAGCAGAAGGCCGTCGAGGCCGCGTGGACCGGCGTGAACGTCAAGTAACCGGGCCTCTGGGCCTGTAGAGCCGGGCGGCACCCGGGGGTACCGAACCCCGGGTGCCGCCCGCACCACTGTGTTCGAACCCGCGGGTCCGCTGTGGCTGGTCGCGCAGTTCCCCGCGCCCCTTCGGGGCACTTCCCCTCACCGCATGAGGACGCCTGCCCCTTCCCCCGTCCCCTCCGAAGGCACCGCCACCAGCCCCAACTCCGCGCCGTCCGCCAGGAGGCGGTGGGCGGGCAGGATGCGGACCGTGTAGCCGAACGGGCCCGTGCGGTCCAGGGCGAGGGGGCCCTCGTACAGGAGGCGCCCCTCCGTGTCGGGGCCGCTCGCGGGCTTCAGTGGTACCGGTGTGGCGTCGGCGATGTGGTCCTCCGGGTCGACGCGGCCCGCGATGGCCTGGACCTCCACGTCGTCCGGGGTGAGGTCGCCGAGCTGGACGCGGACGCGCAGGGCGAGGGTGGCGCCGAGTTCGGCGGTGGCGCCGATCGCGGAGGCCTCCACGTGGTCGACGGCGACGCGGGGCCAGGCCGCGCGGATCCGGGACTTCCAGACGGCGAGGGAGGTGGCTGCTTCCGGCACGAGCATGCGGTGGGCGCGGGCGGCGGGGACGTACAGGCGCTCCACGTACTCGCGCACCATGCGGCCCGCGAGCACCTTCGGGCCGAGCCGGGTCAGGGTCCTGCGGACCATCTCGATCCAGCGGTCGGGCAGGCCGCCGGGGCCGTGCTCGTAGAAGCGGGGCGTGATGCGGCGCTCCAGGAGGTCGTAGAGCGCGGCGGCCTCCAGCTCGTCACGGCGGTGGTCGTCGGTGGCGGCGCCGTCGGCGGTGGGGATGGCCCAGCCGAAGTCGGGCTCGAACCACTCGTCCCACCAGCCGTCCAGGACGGACAGGTTGAGGCAGCCGTTGAGGGCGGCCTTCATGCCGGAGGTGCCGCAGGCCTCCAGGGGGCGCAGCGGGTTGTTGAGCCAGACGTCGCAGCCCGCGTACAGCTTCTGGGCCATCGCCATGCCGTAGTCCGGCAGGAACACGATCCGGTGGCGCACGCGCGGGTCGTCGGTGAAGCGCACCAGGTCCTGGATGAGCCTCTTGCCGCCGTCGTCGGCGGGGTGCGCCTTGCCCGCGACGACGATCTGCACGGGCCGCTCGGGGTGGGTGAGCAGCTCCATCAGCCGGTCCTGGTCGCGGAGCATCAGCGTCAGGCGTTTGTACGAGGGGACGCGGCGGGCGAAGCCGATGGTGAGGACGTCGGGGTCGAGGACCTCGTCGATCCAGCCCAGCTCGGCGGTGGCGGCGCCGCGCTGGCGCCAGGAGAGGTGCAGCCGCCGCCGGACCTCGTCGACGAGCTGGGCGCGCAGTTCGCGGCGCAGCAGCCAGATGTCGCCGTCCTGGATGTCGGCGACGGCGTCCCAGCGTTCGGAGCCGCCGACGGACAGGGCCTGGTCGGTGCGCCGTTGGCCGATCTGGCGGGCGCCGAGCCGGATCACCTCGGGGGCCACCCAGGTCGGGGCGTGCACGCCGTTGGTGACGGAGGTGATGGGCACCTCCTCGGCGTCGAAGCCGGGCCACAGGCCCTGGAACATCTCCCGGCTGACCTTGCCGTGCAGGGTGGAGACGCCGTTGGCGCAGCGGCCGAGGCGCAGGCCCATGACGGCCATGTTGAAGAGGTTGGGCTCGCCGCCGGGGTAGGTCTCCATGCCCAGGCGCAGGATCAGCTCGACGTCGATGCGGGGCAGTTCGGCGTCGGGGCCGAAGTGGTGGGCGACCAGTTCGCGGTCGAAGCGGTCGATGCCCGCGGGTACGGGGGTGTGGGTGGTGAAGACGGTGCCGCCGCGCACGGACTCCAGGGCCGCGTCGAAGCCGAGCCCGTCGCCGACGCGTTCGTGGATGCGTTCCAGGCCGAGGAACCCGGCGTGGCCCTCGTTGGTGTGGAAGACCTCGGGTTCGGCGTGCCCGGTGAGCCGGCAGTAGGCGCGCACGGCCCGCACGCCGCCGATGCCGAGCAGCATCTCCTGGAGGAGGCGGTGTTCGCTGCCGCCGCCGTAGAGCCGGTCGGTCACCTCGCGGGCGGCCGGGTCGTTCTCCTCGACGTCGGAGTCGAGCAGGAGCAGCGGTACGCGGCCGACCTGCGCCTGCCAGACGTGTGCGCGCAAGGACCGGCCGCCGGGCAGGGCGAGCCGCACCTGGGCCGGGGTGCCGTCGGTCTCGCGGAGCAGGGTGAGGGGCAGCTCGTTGGGGTCGAGGACGGGGTAGTGCTCCTGCTGCCAGCCGTCGCGGGTCAGGGACTGGCGGAAGTAGCCGTGCCGGTAGAGCAGTCCGACGCCGATGAGGGGCACGCCGAGGTCGCTCGCGGCCTTCAGGTGGTCGCCGGCGAGGATGCCGAGCCCGCCGGAGTACTGCGGCAGGGCGGCGGTGACGCCGAACTCGGGCGAGAAGTAGGCGATGGCGCCGGGCAGTTCGCCGCCCGGCTCGCGCTGCCGCTCCTGGTACCAGCGCTCCCCGGTGACGTACTCGCGCAGGTCGTCCGCGGCCTCGCCGAGGCGCCGCAGATAGCCGTCGTCGGTGGCGAGTGCGGTGAGCCGCGCGGTCGGCACCGAGCCGAGCAGCCGCACGGGGTCGCGGCCCGCGGCCTCCCACAGGGCCGGCTCGGCGTCGCGGAACAGTTCGCGGGTCGCCGGGTGCCAGGACCAGCGCAGATTGCGGGCGAGCTCGGCGAGCGGGCCGAGCGGGGCGGGCAGGACGGGACGTACGGTGAATCGACGGATGGCTTTCAAGGGGCACCTCTGTCGGAAAGACGTACGTGACGTTGTCGGCGTATCGAAGGTAGCGGCGCGCGGGCTCGGCAACCACGGCGCACGGGGCGCACCCGAGGCGCCCCACATTGACGTGGACCTGCCGCGCCAGAGGGGCTGCCGCAGGGATAACGTGACCCCCGGTCACGAGAGTTCACGCGGTCACAGGGGGTACGGGGGATGATCGGCCAGCTTCGGGAGGCGTCACCACGCCGGATCGGCCCGTACGAGACGCTGGCGCGGCTCGGCGCGGGCGGCATGGGCGAGGTGTTCCTCGCGCGGCCGCTCGAACTGTCCGGGTACGGGCCCGGGGACCTGGTCGCCGTCAAGTCCATCCGCAACGAGCTGGCGACGGACGCGGTGTTCCAGCGCCGCTTCCGGCGGGAGGCCGAGGTCGCCGCCTCGATCACCAACCCGTACGTGGCGCGCCTGGTCGGCAGCGACACCGACGGCGAACAGCCCTGGCTGGCCACGGAGTACGTCGTCGGCCCCACCCTCGCCGAGGCCGTGCGCCGCCACGGACCGCTGCCCGCGGGCGCCGTCGCCTCCCTCGGCGAGGGCCTGGCGCGGGCCCTGGCCGGGGTGCACGAGGCGGGGGCGCTGCACCGCGACCTCAAGCCCGCGAACGTCCTGCTCGCCCTCGACGGGCCCAAGATGATCGACTTCGGCGTGGCCCGGGCGCAGGCCGCGTCCACCATGACGTCGACGGGGCTCCTCGTGGGCACGCCGGGCTTCATGTCGCCCGAGCACGTGGCGGGCGGCAGACACGTGGTGGCGGCGTCCGACGTCTTCTGCCTCGCGTCCGTGCTCACCTACGCGGTGACCGGGCGCGATCCCTTCGGCGACGGTCCTGTGGCGGCCGTCCTGTACCGGGTCTCGCAGGCCGAGACCGACCTCGGCGGGATGCCCGACGAGCTGCGGTCGGTGCTCGCGGCCTGCCTCGTGCGCGACCCGGACGAACGGCCCGCGCCGGCCGACCTCGTCGAACGGTTCGGCGCCCTCCGGGAGGCGGCGGACGCCCCCCAGTGGCCCGAGCCCGTCCGCGCCCGGATAGCCGAGGCGCGCCGGGACGTGGAGCAACTGTGCGCCTCGGGGCGGCCGTTGCTGCCGGTGCCGGTGTGGCCGGAGGCGGCGGCCGGGGCCGGGCATCCGGCGACGGCCCAGGACGGGCCCGCGACGGCGCCGGGGCAGGCGGGGGCCGCGGCGGGGCAGTCGGCGGCCGAGGCGGCGGGGGCGGGTGCCGGGCGCGGTCCCGGCGGCGCGCACCAGTTGCCGACGATGAGCGGCTCCCCGCCGCCCGTGCCGGGGGGCGCCGCCGGTCCCGCACGCTCCCGGCGCCGCCGGGCCGTCCTCGGCATCGTCGCCGTCGGCGTGGTGGCGGCGGCGCTCGGCGGCGCGCTCGCGGTGTGGGGTCCTGGGACGTCGGACGGGGGCGGGGGTGATGGCGGGGGCGGGAGCACCAAGGGCCCCGGGAACAGCGCGGAGCGCGGCTGGGTCGAGCCCGGCCCGAAGGACCCCGCGGCCATCAGGAAGCTGATCGCGCGGGCCGAGGTGAGCGGCGGCGGCACGGCGGACGCGTCGGGGTCCGTGCCGCAGATCGCGACCCAGCGCCCCAAGGGCTGGAAGGCCTGGCGCGGCAAGCTCGGCCACGCTCCGATGGGCTGCTCCGCCGACACCCGCGCCCTCGTGTGCCTGCTCACGAACGGCACGTACGAGGCCGTGCGCACGAGCGACGGCAAGCGGCTGTGGACGTCCGGGAAGGTCGACCCGGAGGGCGGCATGGACGAGGCGTACTACGGGCCGAGCGGGTCCTTCTTCATGCCCGGCGACCGCCTCGAACCGGCCGTCAGGGGCGGCAGGGCGGCCATCGCCCGCGACGGCGTCCTGCAACTGCGCGACTCCACGACGGGCAAGGTCCTCTGGAAGGCCGAACCCCCGGACGAGCGGCGCGTGTTCAGCCGGACCCCGTTCCTCGACGACGACGTCGTCCTCGTCGTCGCGCAGGTGCCGTTCGTCCAGGAGGACGACCCGGCGCCGTCCCTGTACGCGTACGACGCCGCCACCGGCCGCCCCCTCTGGGAGAAGCGGCTCGGCGAGGCCCCGCGGGCCAAGGTGGACCTCAACCTCTACGGGATACGGGCCCTGCGCGACGGAGTCGTCTACGCCGACCGGGAGAAGGGCCTCGCCGCGTACGACGCCCGGACCGGTGACCTCGTCGGCCGGTCCTCGGACTCCTGCGGCGCGGTCCTCGCGACCGAGAAGGCGGTGCTGTGCGCCGCCTACGACGAGGGCGGCAGCTCGGCGGCGCGCCCGCCGATGCTGCGGCTGACGCCACGCACCCTCAAGAGGCTGGACGGCCCCCTGCCGTACCCGTCGTCCGACGGCAGCGGCCCGGCGCCCGTCGTGACCGCCGTGAACAACGCCGTGGCGGTGGTCAAGGACGGCCGCGCGGGCCGGGTCCTCGTGCACGACCTGCGCACGGGCAAGTCCCTGTACTCCGAGCGGACACCGAAGGGCAACGTCCCGCCCTCGGCTCCGCTCATCCTCGGCAACCGCGTCGTCTACGCCGGCAGCGCGGCGCTGTACACGCTTGCGCTCGGCCCCGGCGACGGCAAGGCCACCCGCCTTCCGGTGCCGGGTGCGCCCGGCGACCGCCCCGAGCCGCCTCCGAACGCGGCCGCCACGGTCATCTCCGAGACGCTGCGCCCGCCGACCGTCCTTGCCCTCGGGGGCGTGGCGCACATCGTCTACGACGAGGGCCGGATCTCGTCGGTGGCCATTCCCTAGCGGGCCGAATCCCCGGCGGGCCGAATCCGAGCAGGCCGTCTCCCTGGCAAGCCACCTCCCCGGCAAGGCCCGTCCCCCGGCCCGAACTGCCCCCCGCACCGCCCCGAACCGCCCGAACCGCCCCTGAACCGACCCGAGGAGTCCCATGCTCGCCCCCCTCCCTCCGGGCGCCCCCCGCCGCATCGGCCCGCACACCCTGCTCGCCAGGATCGGCGCGGGCGGCATGGGCGAGGTGTTCCTGGCGCGCCGGGACGGGCAGGGCGCGTCCGCGCTGGTCGCGGTGAAGGTGGTGCGGCAGGACCTGGACCTGGACGACGCGTTCCGGGTGCGCTTCCGGCGGGAGATCGCCGCGGCCCGGGCCGTCACGGGCCCGTTCACCGCCGCCCTGGTGGACGCCGACGCGGACGCCGAACGCCCCTGGCTCGCCACGGAGTACATCGCGGGCCCGTCCCTGGCCGACGTGGTCGAGCGCCGCGGTCCGCTGCCCGTCCCCGCGGTGCGCGCGCTGGGTGCCGCGCTCGCCCGCGCGCTCACCGCCGTGCACGGGGCGCGGGTCCTGCACCGGGACCTGAAGCCGGGCAACGTGCTGCTCGCGCCGGAGGGGCCGCGTCTGATCGACTTCGGCATCGCCCAGGCCTTCGAGGCGACGGCCCTGACCATGACGGGCGTCCTGGTGGGCACGCCGGGCTTCCTCGCCCCGGAGCAGATCGAGGGCTCGCACGCGGTCGTGCCCGCGTCGGACGTGTTCTCGCTCGGCGCGGTCCTGTGCCACGCGGCGACCGGCCACGGACCCTTCGACGACCCGGAGGCGGCCGCCGTCGTCTTCCGCATCGTGCGGGGCGACGCCGACCTGTCCGGCGTACCGCCCGAGCTGCGCGACACCCTCGCCGCGTGCCTGCGTCCCGCCCCGGAGGGCCGCCCCACCCCGGCGGACCTCGCCAGAGCCCTGTCCGAGCCCGAGAGCGGCGCGTCCCCGGGCCCGTCCCCCGGCCCCTCCCCCTTCCCGTGGCCCGCCGACGTCCTGTCGCTCTTCGCCGAGTACCGGGAAGCCGTGGCGGACCGCGAACGCGCCCACGAACAGGGCGGGTTCGCCGACGCCGCGACCACGGCGGGCAGCTCGGGGCCCAGGCTGCGCGCCGAGCCGTCCCCGACGCTCGGCGCGGCTCCGGCGCCACGGCCGGTCCCGCCGCCCGCCGCCGCCACGCCCCGGCGCGGCCGCCGTCGGCTGTGGGTCCTGGCCGCGACGCTCACCACGGCCGGGCTCGCGGTGGCCGCCGTGACGCTGCCGGACGCGCTGCGGGACCGTCCGGGCGGCGAACCGTCGAAGAAGGCGCCGAGCGCTCCGCGGGTCGCGGCCGACCGTGTGGTCACCGCGTACGGGAACGAGGACCACTCCGGCGAGTTCGGCCCGTCGGCGGCCGGGCGTGCCGAGCGTCCGGACGGCTGGCGGTTCTGGTCCCGCGAGCGGTCCGGCGGCATGGACGGCATGGGGAAGGGCTGCGTCCTGGCCGGGGACACGCTCGTGTGCCGGGACGGGCGCGGCGCCGCGCGGGCCCTCAACGCGGCCACGGGTGCCGACCGTTGGTCGACGCCCGGCTTCTCCACCGCGCCGAGCGGCTTCCAGGAGGTTCCTCCCGAGTCCGACGCCAAGCGGGTCTTCGTCCCGAGCGAACGAGGCGTCAGCGCGCTCGGCGTGAAGCGGGGCGAGGTGGTCTGGCGGCACAAGGCGCCCGGGTACGCGGGCCTGATCTCGATGACGTACACGCGAGGGGTGGTGTACACCGCCGAGTTCAACCTCGACGGCGCCCCCGACCCGTACACCACCACCGTGCGCGCCAGGAACGCCGTGACGGGCGACGAGATCTGGCGGACCACGATCAAGGGCAAGCCCCAGGGCACCCCGCTCGTCCGGGGCGGTGCGCTGTACACCGCCCTGGAGAACGGCGGCGTGGTCGCGCTGTCCGCCAAGGACGGCGACCGGACCGCCCGCGTCGCGAAGCCGCGGTGCGACAGCCTCCTCGGCCACGGCGACGCGGTGGTCTGCTGGTCCCGGACGGAGGACGGGGTGCGGGTCCTCGACGGGGACACCCTCGCCGTGCGCCGGACCATCGGGGCGGGCAAGCCGCTCGCCCCGCCGGTGGTGGGCACCGCCGACGTCCTGGTCATCGCCCATTCCCCCGGCGCCCGGACCCCCAACCGCCTGGCGGGTTACGCCTGGCGGTCGGGGAAGAGGCTGTGGGACCTGCCCGCGGGCGGCGACGCCACGGCGCTCGCGCTGTCCGGGGACCGGGTGTTCGTCGTGAATTCGCACGACGTCCGCGGTGTTCCGCTCAGCGGCGACGCGGAGCGGGTCACCACCTGGTCCATCCCCTACTCCGCCACGGGCCCGGAGCCGAAGACGCTGTACACGCCCCTCTTCCTCGGCGGCGCGGTGTTCGCCGAGTCGGGCAAGGGGCCGATCGTCTCGGGCCGGGTCCTGTGAGGGCCCGCGGTCACCGGTCCTGCGGATACCAGCGCAGCTCCACGGAGTTCCCGTCCGGATCGCGCACGTAGATCGACTCGGCGCTGCCTCTGGCGCCGAATCTGCCGACCGGGCCCTCCAGGACGGTGAGCCTGCCGGAGTCGATGACCTCCTGCCAGTCCAGCGGCTCCACGACCAGGCAGATGTGGTCGACGTTGGACTCGCCGCGCTCGCCCGAGACCAGGTCGATGATGGTCACCGGGCTGACCCGCGCCGAGGGGAACGGCACCTTCCCGGCGCGCCACTCCTCGACCCGGACCGGCTCCAGGCCGAGGGTGCCGCAGTAGAAGTCCAGGGCGCGCTCGACGTCCCCGACGTTCAGGACGAGGTGGTCGAAGTCCTTGACGCGCACGACGCTTTGCTCAGTGGTCACTGTTGTTCCTTCCTCAGATGCGGGATCTACCGGCGGGAACGGTACCTCGGCGAGGACCGGAACCAGCCAGGTCTCCTCGTACTCCAGATGTTCCGTCAGGTCCGCCGCGAGCCGGTCGAACTCCCCGAGGAACTCCCCGGGGTCGGCCGCGGCGAGGTCGGCGAGCAGCCCGACGAGGCTCTCCTTGAGCCGGGCGATGGCGCGGTGCTCCGCGCTCAGCCGCTCCAGGGCGGGCCGCAGGTGCGGGTGGTGTGCGGCGACGCCGGGGAAGACGTGGTCGTCCTCGCCGGTGTGGTGGAAGGTCAGCGCGTCGCAGAACTCCAGGCAGCGCTGCCGGATCTGCAGCCCGAGGCCGGGCGCGGGCGGCTGCCCCGGCCCCTGGTGGGCGGCGCGCTCGGCGAAGTGCGCGGCGGCCTCGGCACGCAGTTGGACCAGCTGCTCGCGCAGCCAGTCGTGCACTTCGAGGAGCTTGTCGGCGAGGGTGGGCGTGGACATGCGTAAGGGGTTCTCCAGACAGGTGGGTGCGCGGCACGCGGACCGCGAGAAGACAGCAGGAAAGGAAGCAGGAAAGAAGAAAAAAGGGGGGTGCGCGGGCGCGCTCAGGCTCGGAGGGCCCGGCGCGCGGGCACGGTCACGTCGAGGACGTCGTGCCGGTGCGCGGCGAGGTGAAGTGATGTGTACGCAAGGTCATGTCCCTTGGTGTGGGTGCTCACCCGGTCACCGGCCCGCCCACTGCTCTTCGGCCGGTGCCACGCGGCACCCGCCCATTACAGACGGCGTTTCCGCGTGCTGTCAACGCGGACGGGGACGCCCCGCCGACGCTCCGGCCCGGGTCGGCGCGGGCCGGCCCGGTCGGCCGGTCCGCGCGGTGGGTCCGGGTCGGGTCGGCACCCGCCCGCTCCCCCGCCGGAGTCCGGACTGCGGCGGGGGTCCGGGACGGGTTGCCGCCCAGGGCCCTGATGTGATCTTCCCGAACCCCCAAACCCCAAGTCAATCCTCGGATTTGCTCGTATGGCGCCAAGTCAGAGCTTGGATGCACGGCGCTTTGATCATGCTTCGTGCCGATAGCACCCGTTCCACCCGCTGGTGCGGCCTTGTCGCACTTCTCCCCGCACGAGACGCTGCGGGGGACGGCGCCGCCGAACACCGTGCCCGCGGACGCGCGCGCACCCCGGCGGGACCTGCCGTCGGACCCAGGGGAGGGAATCCAGTCATGGCTGAACCACGGGCAAGACACCTACGGATCAAGGGAGTTCTGGCGGCCGCCGTCACGGCGGCCGCGCTCTCGATCGTCCCGACCACCGCGCACGGCGCGCCCGCGGGCCCCGACACGCCCACCGGCCCGGGGGCGGCCCGGTTCGGGTACGTCGTGACGCTCGCGCCGGGCACGAGCGCCGCGTCCGACGCGGGCCGCGACCTCGCCGAGCGGTACGGGGCGAGCATCGACCGCACGTACAGCGCGGCGCTCAACGGCTTCGCCGTACGGGCGGACGCGGCGCAGGCGGCCCGCCTCGCCGCCGACCCGGCGGTCGCGTCCGTCGTCCCGGACACCCGCGTGCGCACGGGCGCGCGCCAGCAGAACCCGCCGTCCTGGGGCCTGGACCGCATCGACCAGAAGCGGCTGCCGCTCGACAAGTCGTACACCGCGCCGCGGCGGGCGGGCGCGGGCGTCACGGTGTACGTCATCGACACCGGCGTGCGCACCTCGCACCGGGACTTCGCCGGACGTGCCCGCTCCGGGCGGGACTTCGTGCAGAACGACGGGGTCGCGCAGGACGGCAACGGCCACGGCACGCATGTGGCCGCCACGGTCGCGGGCACCAAGTACGGCGTCGCGAAGAAGGCGAAGGTCGTGGCCGTGCGGGTGCTCGACGACGAGGGCACCGGCACCCTCGGCCAGGTCCTCGCTGGCATCGACTGGGTGACCCGGCACGCACGGAAGCCCGCGGTCGCCAATCTCAGCCTCGGCGGCCCGCCCAACGCCCAACTCGACGCGGCCGTCCGCGCGTCCATAGCGTCGGGCGTGACGTACACGGTCGCGGCGGGCAACGAGAACAAGCCCGTCAGCCAGTCCTCACCGGCCCGCGTCGAGCAGGCCCTGACGGTCGGCGCCACCGACCGCCTTGACGCCCGCGCCGCGTTCTCCAACCGGGGCGCGGGCCTCGACCTGTTCGCGCCGGGCGTGGCGATCCGGTCCGCGTCGAACAGGAACAACACCGCGTCCGCGGTCTCGTCGGGTACGTCGATGGCGGCGCCGCACGTCGCGGGCGCGGCCGCGCTGTATCTCTCCGGCCATCCCTCGGCACGGCCCGCCGATGTCGCCAAGGCGCTCGTCGCGCGCTCCGTCAAGGGCCGCGTGTCCGGCCCCGGGGCCGGGTCGCCGAACAGGTTGCTGCAGGTGAGCGGCCTGTAATCGGCCAATTCGTACGGGTCGCGCCGACGGCGCGCCAGCGCGGGGACCGGCTCCGCCCACCCGGGCGGGGCCGGTTTCCGTTCCTTTCGGACCATGCTCGGGGAGCGGTCGGTCTTGTGCGTGCCGTTACGCGCGAGTAGTTAACAGAGCGCCGGATTGCCCACCCGAGAAGCGTGGGAAGGCTCCTCCGGTACGCACGCGCACACGCCCCCCCACGGGCCCGGTGCGGGTGCGCCGCGGAACCCCTCCACGACTCATCTCCGCCCACTCGCACGCGGAACAGGAGCGGTCATGCCTCAACCCCGTAAGGCGTCCAGGGAGTTCACCGTACGACCCCGTACCGGACGGGTCCCCGTCCTGGACGTGGCACCGGTCGTGCTCGGCGGCCGCGCCCCCGCCAAAGCCGTCGTCGGCGAGACGTTCCAGGTCACCGCCACCCTCTTCCGCGAAGGGCACGACGCGGTGGGCGGCAACGTCGTGCTGCGGGATCCCTCGGGGCGCCCCGGCCCCTGGACCCCGATGCGGGAGCTTGCGCCGGGCACCGACCGGTGGGGCGCGCGGGTCACGCCCGGCCGGGAGGGCGAGTGGACCTTCGCCGTGGAGGCGTGGGGCGACCCGGTGACGACCTGGCGACGGCACGCGGCGATCAAGATACCCGCGGGCATCGACACCGAACTGGTCCTGGAGGAGGGCGCCCGGCTGTACGAACGGGCCGCCGCGGAGGTGTCCACGCCCCCGGCCGCAACGACCGCCCCCGCCGAGATCCTCCGCGCCGCCGCCGAGGCGCTGCGCGACCGCACCCGGCAGCCCGCCGCGAGACTCGCCGCCGCCCTCACCCCCGAGGTGGACGCCGTCCTCACCCGCCATCCGCTGCGCGAACCCCTGGCCTCCAGCGCGGAGTTCCCGCTGCGGGTCGACCGCGAACGGGCGCTCTTCGGGGCCTGGTACGAGTTCTTCCCGCGCTCGGAGGGCGCCGTGGTGCGCGAGGGCGCCCCGCCCGTCAGCGGCACCTTCCGCACGGCCGCGGGGCGGCTGCCCGCCGTCGCGGACATGGGCTTCGACATCGTGTACCTGCCGCCGATCCACCCCATCGGCAGCACCTTCCGCAAGGGCCCGAACAACTCCCTGTCGGCCGGCCCCCACGACGTCGGCGTGCCCTGGGCCATCGGCTCCCCCGAGGGCGGCCACGACTCCGTCCACCCGGACCTCGGCACCCTGGACGACTTCGACGCGTTCGTGGCCGAGGCGGCGCGGCTCGGCCTGGAGGTGGCCCTGGACTTCGCGCTCCAGTGCTCGCCGGACCACCCCTGGGTGGACAAGCACCCCGACTGGTTCGCCCACCGGGCCGACGGCACCATCGCGTACGCGGAGAACCCCCCGAAGAAGTACCAGGACATCTACCCGCTGGCCTTCGACCGTGACCTGCCGGGCCTGGTGGCCGAGACGGTCCGGCTGCTGCGGTTCTGGATGAGCCACGGCGTGCGGGTGTTCCGCGTCGACAACCCGCACACCAAACCCGTCGTGTTCTGGGAGGAGGTGCTGGCCGAGATCCACCGCACCGACCCGGACGTGCTGTTCCTCGCGGAGGCCTTCACCCGCCCCGCGATGCTGCGCACCCTCGCGGCGATCGGCT
Organism: Streptomyces sp. NPDC041205; assembly: GCF_055591765.1. NCBI lineage: Bacteria > Bacillati > Actinomycetota > Actinomycetes > Kitasatosporales > Streptomycetaceae > Streptomyces > Streptomyces sp. NPDC041205. The sequence continues at coordinate 365,413 of NZ_JBVIZH010000002.1, forward strand.
TCCACCAGTCGTACACGTACTTCACCTGGCGCAACACGAAACAGGAACTCACCGAGTACCTAAGGGAGTTGGCGGGTGAGACCGCGCACTACCTGCGGCCCAACTTCTTCGTGAACACCCCGGACATCCTGCACGCCTACCTCCAGGAGGGCGGGCGGCCCGCGTTCGCGGCGCGCGCGGTGCTCGCCGCGACGCTCTCGCCGACGTGGGGCGTGTACAGCGGCTTCGAGCTGTGCGAGAACACCCCGGCGCGCCCCGGCAGCGAGGAGTACCTTGACTCGGAGAAGTACCAACTGCGCCCGCGCGACTGGGCGGCCGCCGAGCGCGCGGGCACCACGATCGCGCCCCTGATCAGCACCCTGAACCGGGTCAGGCGCGCCAACCCGGCCCTCGCCACCCTCCGTGACCTGCACTTCCACGACACCGACAACGACTCGGTGCTCGCCTACTCCAAGTCGGCGGCGGACACCGGCGGTTCGAACACGGTTCTGGTGGTCGTCAACCTCGACCCTCACCACACCCAGGAAGCCACCGTCTCGTTGAACATGCCACAGCTCGGGCTCCAATGGCACGAGTCCGTGCCGGTGCGCGACGAGCTCACCGGCGAGACCTACCACTGGGGCAGGACCAACTACGTGCGCCTCGACCCGGGCCGGGCCCCCGCGCACGTGCTCGTCCTGCGACCGTCCTCACCGCTGATCGGAGGGTCACCCACAACATGATCTTCAACGAGCCCGTCCAGGACACCTTCGAGGACACACCCACCAAGGACCGCGACCCCGACTGGTTCAAACGCGCCGTCTTCTACGAGGTCCTGGTCCGCTCCTTCCAGGACAGCAACGGCGACGGCATCGGGGACCTCAAGGGCCTCACCGCCAAGCTCGACTACCTCCAGTGGCTGGGCGTGGACTGCCTCTGGCTGCCGCCGTTCTTCAAGTCGCCACTGCGCGACGGCGGTTACGACGTGTCCGACTACACGGCGGTCCTTCCCGAGTTCGGCGACCTCGCGGACTTCGTGGAGTTCGTGGACTGCGCGCACCAGCGCGGCATGCGCGTGATCATCGACTTCGTGATGAACCACACCAGCGACCAGCACCCGTGGTTCCAGGCCTCCCGCAACGACCCCGAAGGACCCTACGGCGACTACTACGTCTGGGCGGACGACGACAAGCAGTACCAGGACGCCCGGATCATCTTCGTCGACACCGAGGCCTCCAACTGGACCTTCGACCCGGTCCGCAAGCAGTACTACTGGCACCGCTTCTTCTCCCACCAACCGGACCTCAACTTCGAGAACCCGGCCGTCCAGGAGGAGATCATCTCGGCCCTGCGGTTCTGGCTCGACCTCGGCATCGACGGCTTCCGCCTGGACGCCGTGCCCTATTTGTACGCGGAGGAGGGCACCAACTGCGAGAACCTGCCGCGCACCCACCACCTGCTCAAGCGGGTCCGCGCGGAGATCGACGCGCACTACCCCGACACGGTGCTGCTCGCCGAGGCCAACCAGTGGCCCGAGGACGTCGTCGACTACTTCGGCGACTTCGCGCACGGCGGCGACGAGTGCCACATGGCGTTCCACTTCCCGGTGATGCCGCGGATCTTCATGGCCGTGCGGCGCGAGTCCCGCTATCCGGTGTCGGAGATCCTCGCCAAGACCCCGGCCATCCCGTCCGGCTGCCAGTGGGGCATCTTCCTGCGCAACCACGACGAGCTGACCCTGGAGATGGTCACCGACGAGGAACGCGACTACATGTACGCGGAGTACGCCAAGGACCCGCGCATGCGCGCCAACATCGGCATCCGCCGCCGCCTGGCCCCGCTCCTCGACAACGACCGCAACCAGATCGAGCTGTTCACCGCCCTGCTCCTGTCGCTGCCCGGATCGCCGATCCTGTACTACGGCGACGAGATCGGCATGGGCGACAACATCTGGCTCGGCGACCGGGACGCCGTGCGCACCCCCATGCAGTGGACACCCGACCGCAACGCGGGCTTCTCCTCCTGCGACCCGGGCCGCCTCTACCTCCCCACGATCATGGATCCGGTCTACGGCTACCAGGTCACCAACGTCGAGGCCGCCATGTCCTCGCCGTCGTCGCTGCTCCACTGGACCCGCCGCATGATCGAGATCCGCAAGCAGAACCCGGCGTTCGGCCTCGGCTCGTACACCGAACTGCCCTCGTCCAACCCGGCGGTGCTCGCCTTCCTGCGCGAGGCGCCCTCCACCGGTGAGGACGGCGACGACCTGGTCCTGTGCGTGCACAACTTCTCCCGCTTCGCCCAGCCCACCGAACTCGACCTGCAGGCATTCAACGGCCGCCATCCCGTCGAACTCATCGGCGGAGTGCGCTTTCCGGCCATCGGTGAACTGCCGTACCTGCTGACACTCGCGGGGCACGGGTTCTACTGGTTCCGACTGCGCGACGACTCGGCGTAGGGTCGCCGTCACAGGCGGCGTGAGTCGGCCTCTTCCGGCGTGACCCACTCCGCACAGGGCACTCGTACACGGCACGTCCCCGCTCGGCACCTCCCGCACACGGCACCTCCCCTGCTCGGCACCTCCCTCGGTACCTGACTTGTCCGCGCCGCGGAAAGGACGGGACATCATGTCGGAAGCCGCCACCCGCCCCAGTGCCGACCCCGGCGCGCTCCTCGCGTCCCTCGATCCGCTGCTGCGCGGCTGGCTGCCGCGCCAGCGGTGGTTCGCGGGCAAGGGCCGCCCGGTCGCGGGTTTCGATCTGGTGGCGGCAACGGAACTGCTTCCGCCCGGTGCCGAGCAGGGACTGCTGCATCTGCTCGTCCGCGTACGCCAGTCACTGCCGGGAGCCGCCCCGGGAGCCGACCACGAACTGCCCGCCGACTGCTACCAGTTGCTGCTCGGCGTCCGCACCGAGCTCCCGCCCCGGCTCGCGCCCGCGCTGATCGGCCATGTGACCGGCGGCGCGCTGGCCGGGCGCACGGTGTACGAGGCGCTGCACGACCCGCGCCTGGCCGCGCTGCTCCTGGAGCGGCTGCGGCTGCCGGGGCGGCTCGGCGTGCTGCGGTTCCTGCGGGCGCGGGGGGTCCACGGGGGCACAGACCTCCCCGACTTCCCGGACTCGCCCTCCGCGGGGAACACGCGCGGCGTCGACATACCGCCCGGCCTCGTGCCCCGCGCGCTCGGCGTGGAGCAGTCCAACTCCTCACTCGTGTACGGAGATACGTTCATCCTGAAGCTGTTCCGGCGGGTGGTGCCAGGCGTCAACCCCGACCTGGAGCTGCCGCTCGCCCTCGCCGCGCAGGGCTGCCGCCGGGTGCCGCCGCCCGCCGCGTGGATGACGGCCGACGGCGCCGACGAACCGCTGGTCCTCGGGGTCCTCCAGCCGTATGTGGCCGGGGCGACGGACGGCTGGGAGCTGGCCCTCCAAGTCCTCGCCAAGGGTGCCGACTTCAGCGCCGAGGCCCGCGCGCTCGGCCGCGCCACCGCCGAGGTGCACGCCGCCCTCGCCGCGGCGCTGCCCACGGTGACGCTCGGCCGCGCGCAGGTCGAGCTGCTCGCACGGGGCATGGCGGAACGCCTGGACGCGGCGGCGCAGGCCGTCCCCGCGCTGCGCCCGTACGCGCCCGCGCTGCGCACCGCCTACGACGCGCTCGCCGACCTCGGCGGTGACTTCGGGGAGGGCGGCGCCGGCCTCACGGCCCAGCGCGTCCACGGCGATCTGCACCTGGGCCAGTGCCTGCGCGCACCGTCCGGCGCCTGGTCCCTCATCGACTTCGAGGGCGAGCCCGCGCGCCCGCTCGCCGAACGCCGTCTGCCGCAGCCGGCCGCCCGCGACGTGGCGGGCATGCTCCGCTCCTTCGACTACGCCGCCCGCGTCTACCGCCCCTGGTCCCCGGAGTGGGCCGACACCTGCCGCGCGGCGTACTGCTCCGGCTACGCCGACGTCTCCGGCCGCGACCCCCGCACCTCGCCGGTGCTCCTTCGCGCCCACGAGGTGGACAAGGCCGTGTACGAAGCCGTGTACGAGGCCCGGCACCGCCCGGACTGGCTGCCCGTGCCGCTGGCCGCCCTCGACCGGCTCGCCGCGGGGTCCTCGACGCGGGAGGGAGCCGCCGACCCCGGCACCGACGCCTCCCTCTGACCGCCTCACCGCCCAGCCACCCCGCCGCCCCGCCCCGCCGCGCATCCCCCGCCCGCTGACAGGAGGCCGCCCCCGTGACCCGCCGCCCCACCTCCCGCACCCCGTCGGACCAGCCAGAACACGAGCCCGACAGCATTCCCCCGCAGCCGGATCCGGCGCGGCCGACGAGGGCCCCGAAGGCGGCCACATCAGCGAGTACGGACGAGTCGTCGAGGACGGCGAAGTCGTCCGGTACGGCGAAGGCGGCCAAGAAGGCCGCCAAATCAGCCGCCAGGACGGCCGCCGACAAGACCGTCACGAAGGCCACGAAGGCCACGAAGAAGACAGCCAAGAAGACGGCGAAAACGGCCAAGGCCGCCGTGCCCGCGAAGAGCGGCAGGGCCCCGTCGCCCGCCGCCGAGACGCCCCGGACGACGGCGACGGCCAAGGCGACCGCCTCTCCCGACGCCCCTGCTCCTCCCACCTCCCCCACGGCTCCCGTCTCCCCCGGCGCCCCACTCTCGCCCCTCGCCCCCCTTGCCCCCCTTTCTCGTGTCCCCGAAGCCGACCGCGCCCGGCTGCTCGACGGGACCCACCACGACCCGCACTCCGTCCTCGGCGCCCACCTCACCGGCGACGGCGTGGCGTTCCGCGCGCTGCGGCCGTACGCCCGTGCCGTGACCGTCGTCGCCGGGGAGCTGCGGGCCGAACTGGCCGACGACGGGGACGGGTTCTTCTCGGCCGTGGTGCCGCTGCGTGCCGTACCGGACGCGTATCGGCTGCGGGTGACGTACGACGAGACGGAGCTGGAGACCCCGGACGCGTACGGGTTCCTGCCCGCGCTCGGCGAGTTCGACCTGCATCTGCTGGGCGAGGGGCGGCACGAGCGGCTGTGGGACGCGCTCGGGGCGCGGCCGATGACGCACCAGGGGGTGCGCGGCACCCGCTTCACGGTGTGGGCGCCGAACGCCCGGGGCGTGCGGGTCGTGGGGAACTTCAACTTCTGGGACGGCGTCGGCTTCCCGATGCGGTCGCTCGGCGGCAGCGGGGTGTGGGAGCTGTTCGTGCCGGGGCTCGGCGCGGGTGAGCTGTACAAGTTCCAGATCACGCGGCCGGACGGCGGCATGACGTTCCGCGCGGACCCGCTGGCGCGCCGCACGGAGGCGCCACCCGCGAACTCCTCCGTCATCCACGAGTCGACCCATGTGTGGCGGGACGAGGAGTGGCTGCGGCGGCGCGGCGAGACCCCCGTGCACGAGGCGCCGTTCTCGGTGTACGAGGTGCACCTGCCGTCCTGGCGCCCCGGCCTCACGTACCGCCAGCTCGCCGACCAGCTCCCCGCCTATGTGGCCGACCTGGGCTTCACGCACGTGGAGCTGATGCCGGTCGCCGAGCACCCCTTCGGCGGCTCCTGGGGCTACCAGGTCACCGGCTTCTACGCGCCGACCGCCCGCCTCGGCCCGCCCGACGACTTCAAGCATCTCGTCGACGCGCTGCACCGGGCCGGGATCGGCGTGCTCATGGACTGGGTGCCCGCGCACTTCCCGCGCGACGACTGGGCGCTCGCCGAGTTCGACGGGCGGCCGCTGTACGAGCACGAGGATCCGGCGCGGGCGGCGCACCCCGACTGGGGCACCCTGGAGTTCGACTACGGGCGCAAGGAGGTGCGCAACTTCCTCGTCGCCAACGCGACGTACTGGTGCGAGGAGTTCCACATCGACGGGCTGCGCGTGGACGCGGTCGCCTCGATGCTCTACCTCGACTATTCGCGCGAGCACGGCGAGTGGTCGCCGAACGAGCACGGCGGCCGGGAGAACCTGGACGCGGTGGCGTTCCTCCAGGAGATGAACGCGACCGTCTACCGGCGCTGCCCCGGCGTCGTCACCATCGCCGAGGAGTCCACGGCCTGGGACGGCGTGACCCGGGCCACGCACCACACCGGACCCGGCGGCTTCGGCGGGCTCGGCTTCGGCCTGAAGTGGAACATGGGCTGGATGCACGACTCGCTCGGCTACATGTCCAAGGACCCGGTGCACCGCAAGCACCACCACCACGAGATGACGTTCTCGATGGTGTACGCCTACAGCGAGAACTACGTCCTGCCGATCTCGCACGACGAGGTGGTGCACGGCAAGCGGGCGCTCGTGTCGAAGATGCCGGGCGACTGGTGGCAGCAGCGCGCCAGCCACCGCGCCTACCTGGGCTTCATGTGGGCTCACCCCGGCAAGCAACTCCTCTTCATGGGGCAGGAGTTCGCGCAGGGCGCGGAGTGGTCGGAGGGGCACGGGCCCGACTGGTGGCTGCTCGACCCGGCGTACGGCGCGGAGGCCGACCACCGGGGCGTCCGCGATCTGGTCCGCGACCTGAACGCCTGCTACCGCGCGGTGCCCGCGCTCTGGCAGCGGGACACCGACCCGGGCGGGTTCGCGTGGGTCGACGGGGACGCCGCCGAGGACAACGTGTTCGCGTTCCTCCGCCGGGACGCGCAGGGCTCGCCGCTGCTCGCGGTGTCCCACTTCTCGCCGGTGGTCCGGCGGGACCACCGCCTGGGCGTCCCGGAGGAGTACGCGGCCTGGCAGGAGGTCCTCAACACCGATGCCGCCCGTTACGGCGGCAGCGACACCCTCAACCCCCACACCCTCAAGCCGGACGCGTCCCCGTCCCACGGCCACCCCACGTCCCTGCGCCTGACGCTGCCGCCGCTCGCGACGATCTGGCTCCGCCCGGCCTAGGACCGGGTCCGCCCCCGGCCAGGGATGCCGACCGGGGGCGGTGCCGTCAGGGGCGGCGCCGTCAGGCCGCGTAGCAGAGCGCCGCCGGGTCGGCCGGGGCCGAGGCGCGGGCCACGGTCGCGGGCACCGGCAGGGCGGGGCGGGGGGCGGCCGGGGCCTGCGTGCGGGTCCGGGCGAAGACGACGAGGCGCAGCACCACGAACCGCGCGACACCGGCGAGCGCGGAGGCGGACAGATAGACGACCTGCTCGACGACCGCGCCGGGCGCGGCCACCAACTGCTGCAGGACGAGCATCGCCACGCTGGTCACCACGTACGCGGCCGCCGCGGACCCGGCCGACTGGGTGTGCTGGCGCCAGGTCGCGCGCCCGCCCGCGCCGAAGGTGAAGCGGGCGTGCAACTCGGTGGCGAGGAGCGTGGAGACCACGGTGATCAGGGCGTTGGCCAGGACCCAGGGGATCCAGGAGGCGAGGGCCGCCACGGCGAAGCTGGAGGCGACTCCCACCCCGCCGCCGCAGAGCACGAAGCGGGCGAAGGCGGTGAAGGCGCCGGGTGCCGTCCGCTCCTGGCTCTGCGCTGTCTCCATGATCCGACCCCTTCGACTCACTCCGCGAAACGCGCGCCCCCCGACCGTGGGGCCGAGGGGTGCGCTGCTCATGACGCCATCATGGCACACTCATGGCGCCATGGCGAGCCACTTATGGCACCACCGATGTCATCAGTGGCGCCACACTCTGACTGGTGTCACGAATACGCAGGTCAGCGACGTGGCACGGCTTCGGCGCACTGGCGCCATACGAGCCGACCGGGGCATCCCGGTGGCACCATCCTCTGCCGAAGGCGCCGTCCGGTGACATGGGGCTAACCCCACCTGAAGGCGGCGGGGTGGCCGGATCGCCCGGAGGTGCCACGTCGGGAAAGGCTGATCACGGCGGCGATCACCGCCGGTTTCGCACCTTCCCAGGAGTTGGCACATGCGTGAGCAGAACAGGCAGACCGTCCATGCGTCCCGGTGGCAGCGGGGCGGTCGGCGCCGCGTCGTGACGGCGGCGGCCGCGGTGGCCGTCGGCGCCCTCACCCTGGGCGCCCTGGCGCCGTCCGCGGCGACGGCCGCGACCCGGCCGGACTCCGTGCAGCAGGGCCTGGACAAGCTGGTGCGCGACGACGGCATGCCCGCCGCGCTGGCGAGCGTCCAGGACCCGACGGGCCGCACCCGCACCTACATCGCGGGGGTCGCCGACCTTGCCACCGGCGCGCAGGTGCCCCGGGACGGCCAGGTGCGGGTCGGCAGCAACACCAAGGCGTTCACCGCCGTGGTCGTCCTGCAACTGGTGGCCGAGGGAAGGCTCCGCCTCGACGACCCGGTCGAGAAGCACCTCCCCGGCCTCCTGCGCGGCGACGGCATCGACGGCCACGCCATCAAGGTCCGCCACCTCCTCCAGCAGACCAGCGGCCTGCCCAACTACACCGAGTACGACATCCCCCTCAAGCACTACGAGCCCAAGGACCTCGTCGACATCGCACTGCGGCACAAGGCGAACTTCGCGCCCGGCGAGAAGTGGCAGTACAGCAACACCAATTACGTCCTCGCCGGCATGATCATCGAGAAGGTCACCCACCACTCGTACGCGGAGGAACTGGACCGCCGCGTCATCAAGCGCGCCGGGCTGCGCCACACCTACTTCCCCGCCCCCCGTGACGCGACCATCCGCGAGGCCCACCCCCAGGGCTACATCCAGGAGAAGCCGGGCGCGCCCCTGCAGGACGTCACGGAGATGGACCCGTCCTGGACCTGGTCGGCCGGCCAGCTCGTCTCCACCAACTCCGACCTCAACCGCTTCTACACCAAGCTCCTCACCGGCCACCTCCTCAAGAAGCCCCAGCTCGACCAGATGCGCACCACCGTCAAGGGCGCCGACGAGACCTTCGGCCCCGGCGCCCGCTACGGCCTCGGCCTGGTCAGCAAGCCCCTCCCCTGCCGCCCCGGCGAGGTCTACTGGGGCCACGGCGGCAGCTTCCCCGGCTACGAGACCCGAGGCGGCGCGACGGCGGACGGCCGCGCGGCGAACGTGGCGGTGACGACCCAGCCGAGGGACAAGACAGCGATGTCCCACGTGGACAAGGTCGTGGAAGAGTCCCTCTGCCGCTGACCCACCCACCACAACCCGCCGACCCGACCCCAACACCCCGCCCTTCCAGGGCACTCCGGGCCCAACAACAACGCCCCGCCCACTCACCACAACCCCGCTGAACCAACCGCGCCCCCCGGACGCGCCAGGCCCAACAGCAACACCCCGCCCACCCGCCACAACCCGCCGAACGACCGCACCACCCCACTCCCCCCAGGGGTGCGACTGGTCCGACAGCAACGGGTGGGCGGGTGGGAGAAACCCGCCGCGGTAGCGGCGGGACTAGAGCAGCGAGGCCAAGGAGTCCGGCAGCTCCCCCGACGTGAGGATCCCCAGCCGCTGCGTGGCCCGGGTGAGGGCAACGTACAGATCACTGGTCCCGTACAGAGCGGGCTCGACAACCAACACCGTGTCGAATTCGAGCCCCTTGGCCTGCCGAGGATCGATGAGGACGACACCCCGCGTCAGATCGACCTCGCCCCCGGGCGCGGGCACGTCCACCAGCTTGCCCGCGAGGGCACCGTGCAGCGCACGCGGAGCGATGACGGCGAGCCGCCCCACCCCCGAGGCCTCCTCGGCGACCGCGTCGGCGACCCCCGCGGCGAGATCGTCGACCCGCCGCGCCCAGGGCCGCACGCCAGTGCTCCGCACCGACGACGGCGGCTCGAACCCGGCCACCCCCGCGGCCCGCGGCACCTCCGCCGCGACGTCCATGATCTCGGCGGGCGTGCGGTAGTTGACGCCGAGGCGCGCGTACTCCCAGCGGTCCTCGACGTACGGCGCGAGGATCTCCCGCCAGGAGCCGACACCCCCGGCCTCGGCAGTCTGTGCCGGATCCCCGACGAGCGTCATCGACCGCGTCGGACTGCGCCGCATGAGCAGCCGCCAGGCCATCGCGGACAGCTCCTGCGCCTCGTCGACGATGATGTGCCCGAACGCCCAGGTCCGGTCGGCGGCGGCCCGCTCGGCGGCGCTGCGGTGGTCGGCCTCCTCCTGACGCTCGGCCATCCGCTCGGCGTCCATGATGTCGTGCGCGAGCAGCACCTCGGCGCCCTCGGGGTCGGTCTCCTCCTTGTCCTCGAACTCGTAGGTGCGGGAGGCGTACGACACGTCGAGCACCCCCTGCGCGTACGCGACCTCGCGCTGCCGCTTAGCCTCCGCTCGGGCCCGCTCGGCACTGTCGTCGACGCCGAGGAGCTCCGCGGCCTCGTCGAGGAGGGGTACGTCGGCGGACGTCCAGTCGGCGCCCGGCGCCCGCCGGACCGCGGCCGCGTCCTCGTCGGACAGGTGCACGGGCTCGGCGAGGAACTCGGCGACGAACCGCTGCGGCGTCAGCGTGGGCCACAGCTCCTCGACGGCGGCGTGCACCTCGGCGCTGACGGCGACGGCCTTGCCGAGCTGGGCGATGTCGTCGGGCCCGAGGAAGTTGGGCCCGCCGTACGGGTCGTGGCCGATGCGCTCGGCCAGCTGCCGGGTGAGCGCGTCGATGACGTGGAAGGCGAACGTGGGCCGGGCGAGGTTGTGCGGCAGGTCCGCCGCGCGCGCCGCGTCCCGCGCCTCGTAGGCGATCTCCCAGTCCAGGATCAGCTCGCCGTCGTCGTGCTCGATGACCAACGGCGCCCCGGGCTCCGGCAGTCGCTGCCGGTCCCGCAGTGCCCGCGCGAGCACGTCGGCCATCTCCACCCGGCCCTTGACCTCGGCGGCGGCGGGCGAGTCGGTGCCGGTCGCGGTCACCCCGGGGAACAGCTCGCCGAGCGTCGCGAGCAGCACCCCCGTCTCGCCGAGCGCGGGCAGCACCTCGCCGATGTAGCCGAGGAACGCCGGGTTGGGCCCGACGACCAGGACGGCCCGCTTGGCCAGCAGCTCCCGGTGCGCGTACAGGAGGAACGCCGCCCGGTGCAGCGCCACGACCGTCTTGCCGGTGCCGGGCCCGCCCTCGACGACGAGCACCCCCTGGTGCGGGGCACGGATCACGCGGTCCTGCTCGGCCTGGATGGTCTGCACGATGTCGTGCATGCGGCCGGTGCGCGCGGAGTCGAGCGCGGCGAGCAGCACCTCGTCGGCGTCGGCGGCCTCGTGCCCGGTGCGGGTGGTGTCGGCGAGGTCCAGGATCTCGTCGTGCAGGGCCGTGACCCGGCGGCCCTCGCTGGTGATGTGCCGGCGTCGCCGCAGGCCCATCGGAGTGTGTCCGGTGGCGAGATAGAAGGGCCGCGCCACCTCCGCCCGCCAGTCGATGACCAAAGGCGTGCGCTCGATGTCGGACGCGCGGATTCCGATGCGCCCGATGTGATGGTCACGGCCGTCCCTGAATTCAAGGCGCCCGAAGCAGAGACCGTTCTCGCCCGCGTCGAAGGCGGCGAGCAGACCGGACTGCTCGGCGACCATGACATCGCGCTCAAGACGTGCCTGTGACCCGTTGCCCACCTGCGCCAATGACGCCTGCACGGCGGACTCGGCCTCCTCGCGCAGCGCGTCGAGGCGCGCGTACAGCCCGGAGACGAATTGCTGCTCTTCCCGCAATTCCTCGCTTGACAATTCAGCCCCTCGCCAGTTACAGTGCTCTTATAAAGATTCCCGCGTCGCTCCCGCACGCAGCAATGCATGCAAATGAGCAGGGCTTCGCGAAAGAATCCAATATACGCAGAGAAAAGCCCCGGACGTCAATTCGTCCGGGGCTTTTCTTACGAACGGGACCGGCCACGACCGACCCGACCACGGGGGCAGGCCGACCCCAGGGCTAAAGCACCCCCGCACCCTCCAGGTCCGCGAGCAGCCGCCGCTTCGCCCGAGCGCCCACGCTCTGCCACACCGGCTCCCCGTCGCGGAACACCATCAGCGTCGGCGTCGACAGGACCCCGTACGCCATCGTCGTCTCCGGGTTGTGGTCCACATCGAGCTGCACCACCTTCAGGCGTTCCGCCTCGTCCCTGGCGATCTCGCCGAGGACCGGCGTGAGCTGCCGGCACGGCCCGCACCACTCCGCCGTGAACTGCACGAGCACCGGCCGGTCCCCGGAAAGAACCTCGAACCCGAAGTCCGCGTCCGTCGCCTCACCGACACCCTCGGCCTTCACCACGCTCATCCCGCCACACCCCTCACGTCGCCCAGTTCGCACCGCGGCTCCGGACCACCCGGAGCCGCCCCCGCGTCGGCGGCGAGCCCCGCCATCGCCTCCTCGGCGCGCGCCAACTGCGCGCCGACCTGCGCCCGCACGGCACTCAACTCGCCGATCAGCGCGTCGAGTTCACCGAGCTTGCGGCGGTAGACGGCGACGGACGCCGGGCACGAGTCCCCGGCCGGATGCCCCGAGCGCAGACACTCCACGAACGGGCGGGTCTCCTCCAGCTCGAACCCGAAGTCCTGCAGGGTCCTGATCTGTTCGAGAAGACGCACATCGTCCTCGCCGTACGCGCGATAGCCGTTGCCCTCGCGCCGCGCGGGCAGCAGCCCGCGCGACTCGTAGTAACGCAGCGTCCGCGTGGTCGTCCCCACCCGGTCCGCGAGCTCGCCGATTCGCATGCCCCCGACGGTAATCCTTGACGTCGGGGTCAAGGCCAGCGCCCGGGCACCGGAGCCGGGGGAGGTCACGCGCGGGGGTGGCGGATCCCCTCGACCGTCGCCGTCCAGCTGTCGGCGCCGTGGCCGAGGTCCACCGCCCGCTTGGCCACGTCCCGCACCCCGCGCAGCACGGACACGTCCAGGCCGCGGCGCTCCGCGGCGTGCAGGATGTGCTCAACGCCCTCCAGCTCCATGGCGAGGTTCCCCTCCTCGCCCGGGTACACGCCCCGGTCCACGTCCTTGGCCGTCTCACCGATCAGCATCGCGAGGAGCGAGAAGTGGGACCGCAGGAACGGGGCGATCGACGAGGCCGGGACGCCGTCCTTGGCGGCGAGCGCGTACCCGTGCACCAGACCGGCCATCGACGTCCAGAAGAAGTCGAGCATCGACAGGTCGTACACGGCGGCGAGGCCGTGGTCCGCGCCGACGTACGCGGCCTGGCCGCCGAGGGACTTCAGGAGCGCCTCGTGCTTCTTGTACGCGGCCTCGTCACCGGAATAGAAGAGCAGCGCCTCCGGGGTGCCGACCATCACGGTCGGGATCATGACCGCGCCGTCCAGATAGGCGATGCCGTGCTCGGCCGCCCACTCGGCCGCCGCGCGGGCGCGCTCCGGGGAGTCCGAGGTGACGTTCACGAGGACGCGCCCGGAGAGGTCGGCGGCGAGCGGCTCCAGGATGGCCTGGGAGGCGTCGTAGTCGACGACGCACACGACGACGACCTCGCCCGCGCGCACCGCCTCCGCGGCGCTCTCGGCGCGGGTGGCGCCCTGGGCGACCAGGTCCTCGCCCTTGCCCGCCGAACGGTTCCACACGGTCGTCGGGTGACCGGCCTTGAGGAAGGCCCCCGCGAGGGCCTGCCCCATGGCGCCGAGGCCGAGGACGGTGACGGGCGTGGCGGTGGGGTCGGCGGAGTTCGTGGAGTTCGGGGAGTTCGTTTCGTCGGGCATGCCTCCATCCTTGATTCGCGCGATCCGACCCACAAGTACCTACTATTTGGTCAGGTACTCACCAAAAGGTAAGTAAGCCGTCTCGCGCACCCGCGAGGGCTCGTACTCCTGCGTGCCCACCGACTCCAGCGCCAGCGCGGCAAGCGCGCACCCCAGGCGCGCCGACCGGTCGGCCGGCCAGCCCCGCGCGACCCCCGCGAGATAACCGGCGCGGAAGGCGTCACCCGCGCCCGTCGGGTCGGCGATCCGGCGTGCGGGCACCGCGGCGAGGCGCAGCGGCGTCCGGCCCGCGCGGGCGATGGTCACACCGTCCGCCCCGAGCGTGGTGATCCAGGAGCCGACGCGGGTGAGGACCTCGTCCTCACTCCAGCCTGTGCGCTTGCACAGCAGCCCCGCCTCGTAGGCGTTGGTGAACAACAGGCTCGCCCCGAAGACGAGTTGGCGGGTCTGGGTCTCGTCGAGCCGGGCGAGCTGCTGGGCCGGGTCGGCCGCGAACGGGATGCCGAGGGCCCGGCAGGTCGCCGTGTGGCGCAGCATCGCCGCCGGGTCGTCCGCGCCGATGTGCACCAGGAGCAGGCCGCCGGGGCGCGGGACGAGGGCGGCGAGGTCGATGGCGCGGGCCTCGGCCATCGCACCGGCGTAGAAGGTGGCGATCTGGTTCTGGTCGCGGTCGGTGGTGCAGACGAAGCGCGCGGTGTGCCGCTCGGCGCTGACGCGCACGCCGGAGGTGTCGACCCCGGCGGCGCGCAGCCGGGCGGCGTACTCGGCGAAGTCCCGCCCGGCCGCGCCCACGAGCAGCGGCCTGAGGCCGAGTCCCGCGAGCCCGAAGGCGATGTTGGCGGCCACGCCCCCGTGCCGTACCTCCAGGTCGTCGGCCAGGAAGGACAGCGAGACGCGGTCGAGCCGGTCGGCGACGATCTGCTCGGCGAACCGGCCCGGGTAGGTGAGGAGGTGGTCGGTGGCGATGGATCCGGTGACGGCGATCCGCGCGCCGGGGCCCGTCGGGGTCACCGCTCCCAGGGGCGTGCCGGGCAGCGCGTCGCCCGCCGGCTCCCGTGTCGGGGCGGACACCGGCTCAGCCCCCGGCCGCCGTGCGCAGGGCGTCCGCGCGGTCGGTGCGTTCCCAGGTGAAGTCGGGCAGTTCGCGCCCGAAGTGCCCGTACGCCGAGGTCTGCGCGTAGATCGGGCGCAGCAGGTCGAGGTCGCGGACGAGGGCGGCCGGACGCAGGTCGAAGACGTCGGCGATGGCCTGCTCGATGCGGGCCTGGGACACCGTCGCGGTGCCGAAGGTCTCCACGAACAGGCCGACCGGCTCCGCGCGGCCGATGGCGTACGCGACCTGCGCCTCGCAGCGCCGCGCGAGCCCCGCGGCGACGACGTTCTTGGCGACCCAGCGCATCGCGTACGCCGCCGAACGGTCCACCTTGGAGGGGTCTTTGCCGGAGAACGCGCCGCCGCCGTGGCGGGCCATCCCGCCGTACGTGTCGATGATGATCTTCCGGCCGGTCAGGCCCGCGTCGCCCATCGGCCCGCCGATCTCGAACCGGCCCGTCGGGTTCACCAGGAGCCGGTAGCCCTCGGCCCCCAACTCGGTTCCCTCGTCGCGCAGTTCCTCCAGGACGTGGTCCACGACGAACTTGCGTATGTCGGGCAGGAGCAGCGCGTCCAGGTCGATGTGGGCGGCGTGCTGGGAGGAGACGACGACGGTGTCCAGGCGCACCGGGCGGCTGCCCTCGTACTCGATGGTGACCTGGGTCTTGCCGTCCGGGCGCAGATACGGCACGGAGCCGTTCTTGCGGACCTCGGTGAGGCGGCGGGCGAGCCGGTGCGCGAGCTGGATCGGCAGCGGCATGTACGTCGCCGTCTCGTCGGTGGCGTACCCGAACATCATGCCCTGGTCGCCCGCGCCGCCGGTGTCCACGCCCTGGGCGATGTCGGGCGACTGGGCGCCGATGGACAGCGAGACCCCGCAGGACGTGCCGTCGAAGCCCTTGGCGGAGGAGTCGTAGCCGATGTCGACGACGGCGTCGCGGACGAGCTGGGCCATGGGGACGTACGCGGTGGTGGTGACCTCGCCCGCGAGGTGCACCAGGCCGGTGGTGACCAGGGTCTCCACGGCCACGCGTGCGGTGGGATCAGCGCGCAGCAGGGCGTCGAGGACCGTATCGCTGATCCGGTCGGCGATCTTGTCGGGGTGGCCCTCGGTGACGGACTCGGAGGTGAACAGGCGTCGCGGCATGAACTTCCCTTTCGTACAGAGGTGTTGGTGTTGTCGGAACCATGGGTCGGGGGCGGCGGTCACAGCCGGGCCGTCACAGCCAGGCGGCCGCCGCCCCGAGGAGCAGCAGGTTGCAGACGCCCTGCGCGGCGGCGCAGGCGAGCGCGGAGCCGGTGACGGCCCTGAGGACGCCGAGGGCGAGGCCCATCAGGAACACCGAGGGCAACAGCCCGCAGAGCACCTTCAGGTTGAAGGGGTTGAGGCCGTAGTCGCCGACGTGGACCGCCGCCCACCCGGCGGCCGTGGTCACGACGGCCGCGTAGCCGCCCCAGCGCACCTCCACGGCCCGGTACAGGACGCCCCGGTAGCAGACCTCCTCGACCAGCGGCACGAGCACGCCGAGGGCGAGCACCATCGCGACGACGTCCGCCCAGGGCGCGCCCGGCACCATGCCCTCGAAGAGCTTGGGCATCCACGTGGTCCAGTTGTCGTCGCCGTCGCCGAAGGCGTCCCGGGTGGCGAGGAACGTCTGGCCGTAGACGACGGCGACGAGGGCGGTGCCGAGGGCGGCGGGCGCGAGGGCGAACCGGCGCACCCCGGCGGCGGCCCAGTCCGTGCGCGGCAGGACCAGGAGCACGGCCGCGCTCAGCGCCACGGACAGGACCATCACCACGAAGGTGAAGGCCCCGGCGACGCGCACCGCCGCGAGCACCGCGAACAGCGCGGCGGCCGAGGTCACCGGGTACGCGGCGTGGTGCAGCCGCAGCCGGTCGAGCCTGCCGGGCCGGGGCGCGCCCGGCCCGGACGCCCCTGGTCCGGGGGTGCCGGATCCCGGGGTGCCGGGCTCGTCGTGGATCTCCAGCGTCATCCGTGTCACCCCGCCGTCGCCTTGTCGAGGCGGCGCCTGCGCACGCCGAGGCCGGGCAGCCACCAGTTGTACTTGCGCAGGAGCAGCAGGGTGGCCGGGACGAAGAGCATGCGGATGACGGTCGCGTCGAGCAGGACGGCGAGGCCGAGCCCGGCACCGTACTCCTGGAGCATCAGCGTGGACGACAGGGCCATCGTGCCGAGGCTGCCCGCCATCACGAGACCCGCCGCGTTGATGACGCGCCCGGTGTCGACGACCGCCCGCATCGTGGCCTCCTCCTGCGACAGACCGCTGCGCAGCAGGTCACGGACGCGGGTGACGAGGAAGATCTCGTAGTCCATGCCGAGCCCCATCATCAGGACGGTGAGGAAGATCGGCAGATCGTCGATGATCGCCTCGCCGCGCCAGTGGTGGAAGATCAGCACGGTGAGCCCGACGGCCCAGACGTTGCTGAGCATGATGGTGGCGATCAGGCGCAGCGGTACGAGCAGCGAGCGCAGCGTGAACATCAGCATCACGAAGACGCCGACGCTGACGAGCGCGACCATCTGCCAGAAGCTGGAGCTGAGCGCGGACCCGTACTGCCGGTCGACCTGGGTGGTGCCGCCGACCTCCAACTCCCCCACGCCGCCGCCCGCTTCGGCGGTGACGCGTTCGACGCGGTCGACGGTGGCGGCGGCCGCCTCGGCGTACGGGTCGCCGTCGAGGGCGATCACGAAGCGCAGCGTGCCGTCGCGGGAGACGTAGTCGTCGAGGAGGGGGCGGCCCGCCTCCGCGAGCTGCCGGTCGGACCAGCGGGTGCCGAAGGGGTGGGTCGCCGAGTCCACGGAGGCGACGCCGGGGACGGCGCCCAGGCGGTCGGTGAGCCTCGCCACCGCCGCCCGCCCCTCGGGCGTGAGGCGCCCGTCGCGGACGACGCCGGACTCGGCGCGGCCCACGGCGATCGTCGGCATGACGGCCGCGTCGCCCCACTCCCGCGCGACGGTCTCGAAGCCGTCGCGGGAGTCGGTGGCCGGGCTGAGCGCGACCGGGTCGGACGTGGAGCGGTTCCCGGCGACGAGCAGCGCGAAGGGGATGGTCGCGGCGAGGAACGCCACCACGATCCACACCTTGCGGCGGCGCGCGAACTCCGCCGTGCGGCGCAGGTGCCTGCCCATCGCCCCCCGGTGTTCCAGGTCGGACAGCGGGTCGCGGCCGACCGCGAAGAACCGGTCGCCGAGCAGCACCAGCAGGCAGGGCGTGAGGGTGAGGGCGGCGGCGAGCACGATGGGGATGCCGATGAGGCCGCCGTAGCCGAGCGGCGGGATCCAGTCCACCGGCGAGAGCAGGGTCGCGCCGAAGGCGAGGGCCACCGCGACGGCGGCGAGGAGCATGCTCTCGCCCGCGTGCACGGTGGCGTGCACGGCCGCTTCGCGCGGCGGGCGTCCCGCGAGGCGTTCCTGCCGGTAGCGCGACGAAAGCAGCATGCTGTAGTCGACGCCCGCGCCCAGCATCACGAACGTCATGATGGTGACGGTGAACTGAGTGAGTGTCACCTGCTCGCCGAGCAGCCGAAGGCCCGCCTGGCTGACGTTCATGGACAGGCCGATGACGGCGAGGGTGAGGATCGCGGGCACCAGGGCGCGGAAGAACACCAGCAGGATGACGAAGATGATGACGTACGCCACCGACTCCATCAGGGAGTTGTCGGCCTCCGCCTGCTCGTACGTGTCGTGGATGAGGGCGAGTTCCCCGGTGACGTGCACCTCGGCGGCCTTGCCGAGACCGCTGTCGGCGAGCAGGTCGCGGGCGGTGTCGCGCAGCCACTCCACGTCCGGGTCGGCGCCCGCCTTGTCCGTGTAACTCACGGACGCGAGCGCGGACTTGCCGTCCTCGGAGATGAGCCGCGCGACCGCGTCGCCCGGCACCGGCAGCGGATAGTCGCGCCAGTCGGTGGCCGCCGCGAACTTCCCCGCGATGCGGGGCACGGCGGCCTTGCCGGGCGCCTCGGCGGCCTCGCGGGCGGGCCCGGCGAGCGCGGCCGGGACCCGGCCACGGCCCGTCTCGCGGTCCACGTACGCGCGCCGCCCCTTCGGGTCGTCCGCCGCCGCGCGGGCGCCGTCGCGCACCTGGGTGAGGAACGCGGCGGTCGCGTCGCGGTACAGGGTGTACGCGGACGACGTGCGCTCGACCTCGCCGGTGCCGCGCAGCTTCGCGATCCTGCCGTCCAACTGCGCCAACAGGGACCGCACTTCACCGCCGCGCACGTCGGGCGCCTCGACGACGACGGTCACCTCCCGCTCGGAGCGGTGCGGGAAGGCCTTCTTCGTCAGCTCGTCGGCGCGGGCGCTGCTGGTGCCGGGGACGACCTTGGACGCGCCCTGGTCGGTGAGCACGTCGTCGAGCCCGAGGGCGTACGGCGTGCACACCGCGATGAGCACCGCCCACACCGCGATCACGGTCTTGGGCCGGGCGGCCAGTCTCCCGGCGAAGCGGTGCAGGGCCCGCTGTACGGCGCCGCGCGCCGGGCCCGGCCGGGTCCGGTCGCCGTCCGGCGGCGTCGGCGCGGGCGGTCCCGCGGCCCTGGTCGGGTTCGTCATGCGACGCCGGCCTCCTCGCCGGTGCGGGCCCCGTGCCGGGCGCGGGGGGCCACGGGCTTGGCGCCGGTGACCACGACGAAGGTGTGCTGGATCTCCAGCGTGCCCTTGCGGGCGAGGAGTTCGGCGAGCGCCGCCTCGACGCGGTCGAGGACGAGCTGCTGGCGTTCGTTGTCCACGGCGGTCTTGAAGCCCGCGGCGGCGCCGGAGCGCTGCACCCATTCAAGGACGGCCGCCGGGGTGTGCGCCGGGATGATCTGGGCGCCGTCGCGCTGGCCGGTGACGGTCAGGCCCGCCTTGCCGAACCAGCCGGCCACCGCCGCCGCGTTCTTCGGCAGCGACACCCGGATGAGGCTGGTGAGCAGCGAGGGGTCGTCGGCGAAGACCTTCTCCAGGCCCTCGGTGAGCGCCTGGTGGGCGTCGGCCCGGGTCTCGATGACCATGACCCGGCCGCCCGGCCTGAGCACCCGCCCGATCTCCGCGAGCAGCCGCGTCGGCTTCGTGTAGCAGATGGCCCAGCCCACCACGACCAGGTCGGCGCTGCGGTCGGGCTGCGCCCGGATGAACGCGTCCATGTCGTCCACGAACAGCCGGACGTCCAGGCCCGGCCTGCCCTCGGTGAGCCCGTCCACCTTCCGCCGGGCGACCTCCAGCATCCCCGGCGACTTGTCGATGGCCCGCACGGAGCCCCGCCCGTCCAGCCTCCGGATGATCTCAGCGGTCAAGTGCCCCGTGCCACAGGCCAGTTCGACGACCCGGTCCCCGGGCGCGATGGGCACCTCGTCCAGGGCGGCGGTGGAGTGCCCGCCCATGACGGGACTGAAGAACGTGTCGTAGTCGGAACTGGCCGCGTCGTAGTCCGCGGTCGGATCGGCATGCGCCCGGTTCAACGCGAGACGCAGGGCACGGGCGGCTAGACGTATGCGGGACATGTGCGGCTCCCTGGGTGAGGTTCGGTGGGTGGTCGGTGGGCGGTGTTCGGGGCGGCAGCGGGTCGGTGGCCGCCCTCGCGGTGGGCCGTACGTCGACGGGGTCGGCGTCCGTTTCTTCGGTGGGGCGTACGTCGACGGGTCGGGGCCCGTCGTCGCGGTGGCCCGTGGGCCGGTGGCTGTGCGTCAGCGGGTCGGGTCTGCGCGGGGGCCGCGTGTCAGCGGTCGGTCTCCACGCGGGGCCGTGCTTCAGCGGGTCGGTCTCGGCGTGGAGGCCTCGCTGCAGCGGGTCGGCCTCCGCGCGAGGGCCACCGCATCAGTGGACCGATCTCGGTGCGGGGGCCGCGCGGGCGAGGTGCAGGAGTCCGGCCGCGCAGGCGAAGGTGCCCGCCGCGCCCTGCGCCTGCGGCAGCCACCAGGCGGCGGTGAGGGCGCCTGCGGCGAGGGTCACGACGACCAGGGCGGCGTACCGGGACACCGACGCGGCCCCGCCGACGCCGGACACCCCCGCCGCCCCCGACACGCCCACGAACCCCACCCCGGCCCCGCACACGCACAGCGCCACCACCGCCGCCGCGGCCGCGCCCCCGCCGCCCGCGCACAGCAGCGCCGTGCCGAGGACGAGGAGCGCGGCGGCGACTACGGGGCGGAGGTCGCCGCCGCGCGGCCGGAGGGTGCCGGGGCGGGCGGGGGCGCCACGGTGGGCGGAGGCACCAACTTGGGTGGAGACGTCGGGCCGGGCGGAGCCACCACCTCGGGCGAGGACCCCGGTGCCACCCCGCCGAGCGAGCACCCCGGAGCCGCCCCGGGCAGCGAAGGCCCCGGTGCCACCCCGCCGAGCAAGCACCCCTCGGTGGGCCACCACCGCACCCGCTGCCAGCGCAAGCCCCCAGCCCAGCAGGGACAGCCTCGGCACGCCGGAGCCGCCCGCCGGGTCGAAGCAGGCCGCGGCGGACACCCCGGCCACGCTCGCCGCGGCGACCAGGGCGAGGCCGGGGCCGGAGGAGTCGGCGCCCTCCGGCCCAGCGGCCCCCGGCCCAGCAACCCCCGGCCCAGCGACCCCGGGCCCAACGACCCCGGACCCAGTGGCCCCGGACCCAGTGGCCCCCGGCCCGCCTCGGTCGGGCCCCCGCGCCGCGCCCGCGCGCCCCTCTTCGGCCGGGGAGTTCACGCCACGCTCACCGACGAGGCGACCCGTTCCCCGGCGCGCCGCAACTCCGGCTCGGCGCCGAGGACTTCGACGACGCGGTCGAGCTGGGCGAGGGTGTGGGTGGCCATGTAGCTGGTCCGCAGCCGGGGCGTGGCGGCGGGCGGGAGGACCGGGTTGACGTAGACGCCCGCGCGGACCAGGCGTTCCCAGATGGCGAGGGTCCCGGCGGCGTCGGGCACCGGCACGGGGATGATCGGCGTGGTGCTGTCGCCGGTGCCGACCCCGGCGGCGGTGAGCCCGCGCCGGACGTGGTCGGCCTTGGCCCGGACGTCGGTGGTGAGGTGCGGCTCGGCGCGCAGTATCCGCAGCGCGGTGAGCGCGGCGGCGGTGCTCGTGGGCGTCATGGAGGCGCTGAACATCAGGCTGCGGGCCTTGTGCTTCAGGTAGTGGATGGCCTCCTCGCTGCCGACGACGGCGCCGCCGAGGGAGGCGAGGGCCTTGCTGAAGGTGACGGTGATCAGGTCGACCTGGTCGGTGAGGTCGAAGTGGGCGGCGGTGCCGCGGCCGCCCGCGAGGACGCCGAGGCCGTGCGCGTCGTCGACCAGCAGCCGGGCGCCGTACTGGGCGCAGACCGCGGTGATGGCGGGCAGGTCGCAGATGTCTCCTTCCATGGAGTAGACGCCGTCGACGATGACGAGCCGGGCGGCGGTGTCGGGCAGTTGCTCCAGGGTGCGCCGCAGGCCTTCGGCGTCGTTGTGCGGAAACCTGCGCACCTTGGCGCCGCTGAGCCGGCAGCCGTCGACGAGGGAGGCGTGGGCGTCCCGGTCGACGACGGCGTAGTCGCGCGGGGTGAGCAGTCCGGCGAGGGCGCCGAGGTTGGCCTGGTAGCCGGTGGACAGGACCAGGGCGGCGGGCTTGCCGAGGAAGTCGGCGAGTTCGGCCTCCAGCTCCTCGTGCAGATCGGTGTTGCCGTTGAGGAAGCGCGATCCGGTGCTCGAACTGCCGTACTGGTCGAGAGCGGCGCGGGCGGCGGCGTGGACACGCGGGTCGGCGGTGAGACCCAGATAGTTGTTCGAGCCGCACATGATCAGTTCCCGTCCGCTCCTGCGGACGGTCGCTCCCTCCTGTCCGGCGAGCGGCAGGAAGTAGGGGTAGAGACCGGCCTTCATCAGGTCGGACGCCGCGGTATAACTCGCGCAGCGGGAGAATAGGTCGGGCGGTTCCGATGCATTGAACATTTATTTCCCTCTGTGAATTCAGGCGCGTCCCCGAAAGCAAAGCGGCACGGCGTAACCGCACCGGATTCAGGGATGCGCGCAGGACTTTGCATGCCACCGGATTCCCCTGGGCACGGGCAGACACAGGCGCCGCCGGCGGGAACATCCGAAGCATGGGAGCGAACCGGTGCACGGTCCGCCGCTGCCGCAGCGGACTCGAAAGGTCGCCTTTGACCTGGGCAGATACCGGCCCCGGCGGGCAGCGTGAGGCCCGCGGGCAACGGGCGTCAGGGCCCGTCCACCGGCTGACACAGAGAGTTAATACGCAGATGACTCGAACATGCAGCCCCCGATTGATGATCAATTCTGGCCGGGATTCGTCGACCGAATCAGCCAGGCAGCGACTTTAGACAACCTTCGACGAAAGCGTCAACCAATCTTTTGACCAACCCCGTGCGGTGAAATGCAGAATTAACCGTTCCGCTTCCACGACACCCCCCGCGGAATCTCCTCGCACCTCGCTCTTGGCCCATGCTAGCCTGCATTCGACCGTCCAGACGGTCGGAAACTCGGAACATGACCACGGAAAACAAGATCTAAAAGAAGATCGGCGATCTCTTTCCAGTGGTCCGCGAGTGATCAGAGAAGAAGAACGACCGACGACCGAAAGACGGTGTGAGGCGTGCGCAACCGGCTCCTGAACGCGGCGGAGAGACTCCTGGTCAAGCAGGGTGTGGACGCCATCCGCCTGGACGCGGTGGCGGCGGAGGCAGGCGTGAGCAAGGGCGGCCTGCTCTACCACTTCCCGACCAGACTGGCCCTCGTACAGGGCGTGGTGGAGCGGCTCGCGGACCGCTTCGAAGAAGTGCTGCCGGGCCCGGACGCGCCACCGGGCGCGTTCGCGCGCGCCTGGCTCGACGCCTCGATCCCGGCAGAGGCGCCCGAGGGCGAGACCACCGCGTCCGACTCGGTCCCGGTCGCCCTCCTCGCGGCGGCCAACGGCCCGGAGGTGCTCGACATCCTCCAGGAGCGGTATCGAACATGGCAGCTGCGCCTGGAGCAGGACGGCCTGCCCCCGGGCGTCGCCACGCTCGTCCGCATGGCCGTCGACGGCTGGTGGACCGCCCGCCTCCTCGGCCTCGCCGACCCCAAGGGCGAGGACCACCGCCGACTGCGGCGGCTTCTCACCGACTTGACCGAGGAGGTCGGGTGATGGGCATCCTCCTGGTCGCGGGCGCCATCGTCTCCGAGATCGCCGCCACTCTCTCCCTGCGCGCCTCGCACGGCCTCACCCGCCTCTGCCCGAGCATCCTCGTGGTCCTCGGCTACGGCGCCGCGTTCGTGTTCCTCGCCCAGGCACTCAAGACCCTCGACGTCGGCCCCGTGTACGCGGTCTGGTCCGGCCTCGGCACCATCGGCGCGCTGGTCGGCGGTGTGCTCCTGTTCGACGAGAGCGTCCGCCTCGCCACGGTCGCGGGCGCCCTGCTCATCGCGCTCGGCGTGGCGGTCATGTATGTGGGCGGAGGCCTGGAGCACTGATGGTCCAGGCACCCCCGCGGCCCCGCACCGACCGCCCTGCAAGCCCTGGCTTCACCGCCGTCAAGGTCGCCATGCTGGTCACCGATGTCGGCTTCCTCGTGTACTGGAGCGCCGCGCTGCTCGGCCTGATCCCCGCCGAGTACGCGTACAAGGACTACGACGACCCGGTGATGAGCGACTGGAACTACTCGTTCCTGCCGCTGGACGTCGCCGCGAGCGCCACCGGACTCGCGTCCCTGCACCTGTGCCGCCGCGCGCGCCGGGGCGGCCCTCCGCAGCGGATCGCCTGGCGCCCCCTGATGCTCGTCTCCCTCACCCTCACCAGCACGGCCGGGCTCCAGGCCGTGGTGTTCTGGGCGCTGCGCGGCGACTGGTCCCCGACGTGGTGGATCCCGAACCTGGCGCTGCTCCTGTTCCCCGTCCCGGCGATCGCGCGGCTGCTGCGGCACGAGGACCCGGGGGCGCCGACTCGGTGACCGAAGATCCCGCCGACAGCCGTCAGCGCATCGCGCGGCCGTCACCGCGGCGGGCCGTCACGGAGAGCGCCGCGGCAGGGGACGGTACGAAGCCGCCGTGAAGAACCCGCCGCCGTTCTCCCCCAGGCGTCCGGGCCCCGGGCGGCGGGGACGCGGACGGCCACCAGAGCCGCCACCTCCGTCACCGCCCCCGTCGTCGTCATCGTCATCGTCATCGTCATCATCGTCGAAGGCGAACTCGTCCTCCGGGTCGTCGGGGTCCTCGTCCGCCGACACCCCGAGCAGCCGACGCGTCAACTGGTCCTGGTCGGACAGGAGTTCACCGACGGCCGCGCGGACGTCCTCGGCGCCGGTGTCGGCGTCCCGCTCGGCGGCGATGAGCACCGCCCGCCGCACCAGCTCCTTCGCGAACGACGCCGTCGTGCCCTCCGTGCGCTCGACGGCCTCAGTGAGGACCTCCTCGTCGAGGCCGAGCGTGCCGCCGTACAGGTCGAGCAGGCGGCGCCGTCCCGGCGGGTCGGGCAGCGGGATCTCGACGGCGAGGTCGACGCGGCCGGGGCGCTGGGCGAGGGCGGGCTCCAGGAGGTCGGCGCGGTTGGTGGTGAGCAGGAACGCCACGTCGGCGTCGTCACCGAGGCCGTCCATCTCGTTCAACACCTGGAAGAGCAGGGGCTGTTCGCCGCCACCGAAGTCGCGCGACTCGGCGATGAGGTCGCAGTCCTCCAGGACGACGAGGGCGGGCTGGAGCATCCGGGCGAGGGCGCAGGCCGGGCCGATGGCGCCGATGGTGGTGCCGGAGAGCAGGACGACGGTGAAGTCCGGCAGGCCGGAGAGGAGGTAGCGGATCGTGTGCGTCTTGCCGGTGCCGGGCGGACCGTACAGGAGCAGGCCGCGGCGCAGGTGCTGGCCCGCTGCGCGCAGCCGCTCGCGCTGCCGGGCGACGCCCACGACCTGCCGCTCCACCCGGTCCAGCAGCCCGTCGGGAAGCACGATGTCGTCGCGGGTCAGGCCCGGGCGGCGGTGGAAGCGGAACGGGCCGAGGCCCTCGCCGAAGGCGTCACCCTGGAAGGACAGGACCTGGCCGCGGAAGATGTTGTGCTCGGTCAGGTACGCGTCGACGCGGGCGAGCAGCCGCCGGGCGGTGTCGCGGGACGCGGCGAGCACCTCCAGCTGGACCTTCTCACGGCCGTAGTCCTCGTTCGGGCCGCGCAGCAGGGCGACGCAGCGCTCCTCGCCGCCGTCGGGGGTGCGCTCCGTGCCGAGGTAGAACCCGAAGGACACGCAGGCGAGTTCGTCGTCGGGCGAGATCGGCAGGTGGGTGTAGTCGACGGCGCCGACCACGAACCTGTCGTGGCGGTCGGCGGATTCGATGATCTCCGAGAGCGAGTAGTGGTTGCGGTGGTCGGAGCCCGTCATGCCGAGCAGTTCGTACGAGCGCGACTCGGCCGTGAACCAACGCTCCAGGGCGAGGTGGACGTTCGGATGGTCGTACGCCGCGTAGGTGGCCTTGACCACGGGGGCCTCGCCGGGCTCGATGCCGAGGTGGTCGCGCAGGCGCGCGGTGAGGTCCCGGTCCGTACCGTCGGCCCTCGCCGGGCGCGCCACGGCCTCCAGGAACTCCTCGAACAGCTGGCTCACGCGCTCGAACCCGACGCTCCCGTCGCCGGACGGGCCCTCCGCCTCGATCTCCGTCACGCCGTCTTCCCCCTGGTCCATGTCGTCCACTCCTTGTGAGGCCGCGTCCGGCTGCCGCTGGTCAGGCGGCACGCCAGTGATGGCTTCTCAGCCTGCGGGGCGGCCGGGGCGGGACGCAACCGGATTGCGGGCGGACCGGACCCGGTCGGCCCTGTCGGCGACTCCCGACGGCGAACTCCCCACCCTCTTCGAGAAGTTGACGGCGTACGGCCATTGACGGCACCGCCGCCCACAACTACAAAACCCTGAGAGCGCTCTCAGCGAACAGCGTCACCGTGCCATCCGCCCCACGTCCCCGCCACTTCCTCCCCCAGCCTCACGGAGGTGCCCCATGGGCACGAGCCGCACGAGCCGCCTCTTCCGTACGAGACGCACCACCCCCCTCCTCGCCGGGCTCGCAGCCGCGGGCCTGTGCGCCGCGCTCCTGAGCCCCGCCGAGGCACGGGGCGACGTCCCCCCGGCCCCCGGCTGGACCCTTCAGTGGAGCGACGACTTCAACGGCCCCGCCCGCTCGCTGCCCTCCGCCGCGAACTGGCAGATCGACACCGGCCACAACTACCCCGGAGGCCCCGCGGACTGGGGCACGGGCGAGATCCAGAACTACACCTCGTCCCCCGACAACCTGGGCCTGGACGGCAACGGCAATCTGCGCATCACCCCGCTGCGGGACGGATCGGGCAACTGGACCTCGGCCCGGATCGAGACCAGACGCGCCGACTTCAAGGCCCCGGCCGGCGGCACCCTCGCCATCGAGGGCCGCATCCAGATGCCGAACGTCACCGGCGAGCAGGCTCTCGGCTACTGGCCCGCGTTCTGGGCACTGGGCGCGCCCTACCGGGGCAACTACTGGAACTGGCCGGGCATCGGCGAGTTCGACGTGATGGAGAACGTCAACGGCATCAACTCGGTCTGGGGCGTGCTGCATTGCGGGGTGAACCCCGGCGGCCCCTGCAACGAGACGAACGGCATCGGCGCGAGCCGCGCCTGCCCGGGAGCCTCGTGCCAGTCGGCCTTCCACACGTACCGCTTCGAGTGGGACCGGTCGGCGAGCCCGAACGTCCTGCGCTGGTACGTCGACGGGCAGCTGTACCACAGCGTCGACGAGAACCGGGTGGGTGCCGAGGCGTGGAACAACATGACGAGCCACGCGGGCTACTTCATCCTCCTGAACGTGGCGATGGGCGGCGCGTTCCCCGACGGCGTCGCGGGCCGGGCGACCCCGGTGGCGGCCACCGTGCCGGGCCGTGCGATGGCCGTGGACTATGTGGCGGTGTGGACGCGCGGCGGCGGGGGCGGCGACCCCGGCACGCCCGCCACCCTGCATCTGCGCCCGGGCGGCACCCTCGGCCAGTCGACGGGGGCCGCGGCGGCCACCACCCTCGCCTCGGCGGGCGGCGCCAACCACGACGGCACCCCGCACAGCCCGCAGACGTTCACGGCCACCGGCGTGAACGGCACCTACGGCGGCGGGGCAACGGAGTTCGACCTGCTCGTCGACGCGGGCTCGGCGGTCGCCAACGGCCAGCAGGTGCGGGTGAGTTACGACCGGACGGGCGACGGCTCCTGGGAACGCACCGAGACGTATCAGTACTTCGCCACCGATCCGGTACCGGGATATGAGCACTACACCCGGTCCAAGGGGCTCAAATCAACCACCGGCGCACACGGCACGATGACGAACGGCACGGTGCGCGTCGAGGTGTGGAACGCGATCGGCAACGCCGCGAGCACGGTCGGGACCGGCAACCAGTCGTTCGTACGGATCCCGTACGCGTCCTAGCCGGGAAAGCCGTGGGGGCCGGGCCCGTACGGGCCCGGCCCCCTCCGTCACCCCGCCTGCCGTCAGGCGGCGTCGAGGGCTTCGGTGATCTTGCGCTCCATGTCGACCAGGACCGGGCTCGGCTGGCCCTTGGCGGCCCGGGCGGCGGTCTCGACGGCCACGAGGACGGCGGTGCGGAAGTTGCCGGCCTCGGTCTGGTCCTGCTTCTTGAGCAGGGCCATGGCCGCCGTCAGGTCCGGCAGCACGCGGTCGGCCAGATCGGCCACGGACTTGCCGCTGAGGTCGCTCTCCTTCGGGTACTCGGCGAGGACGTGCCCGACCAGGCCGGTCGCGGAGGTCAGGGCGATGGAGCCCTCGGTGGCGATCTTGCCGGGCTTCCCGGCGGCGTCGGCGGCGGCCATCAGCGCGACGGCGCCGTACGCGGCGGTGCGGAGGGTGGACTTGTCCTGGTCGGTGAGGTTGACGGACATGGTGGTGTGCTCCTTCGAGTCGGTACGAGAGTGTGTCGAGAGTCGGTACGAGAGTGTCGAGTCGGTGCGGGCGGGTCGGGTTCAGTCCTCGATCGCCTGGTAGAGCGTGGTCCAGAAGTCGTGGATGAGCCGCGCCGGGTGCGGCGTGGTCAGGCCGACCTGGGTCAGCAGGACCCCGGTGAGGCCCGTGTGCGGGTCGGCGTACGCCGAGGTGCCGGTGCCGCCGTCCCAGCCGAACTGGCCGACGGGCGCGTAGTCGCCGCGGTAGGTGCGCACCGCCATGCCGAAGCCCCAACCGCCCTGCTGCCCCTGCCCGAACGACACCTGGACGCTGTCGCGGGCCAGGGTGGTGCGGGCCCTCTCCTGCTCGGGGGTGAGGCAGTTGGTGGTCATCAGCTCGACGGCGGGCCGGGACAGGATCCGTTCGGTGCCGTGCGTGCCGCCGTTGAGCAGCATCCGGAAGAACGCGTGGTAGTCGTCGGCGGTGGAGACGAGGCCGCCGCCGCCCGCCTGGAACGGCGGGGCTGAGCTGTACTGCCCGCCGACGGCCTCGTCCCAGACGTTGAACGTGCCGGACTCCGGGTCGGGGGCGTAGCTGGGCGGCAGCCGGTCCATCTTGTCGGCGGGGACGTGGAAGCCGGTGTCCTTCATGCCCAGCGGGTCGAGGACGCGTTCGCGCAGGAAGGTCTCGAACGGCTGCCCCGTGACCCGCGCGACGAGCACGCCGAGCACGTCGTGGCTGAGGTGGTACTGCCAGTGCTCTCCGGGCTGCCGCATCAGGGGCAGTTCACCGAGGGCGCGCATCCACGCGTCGGGGCCGGGCAGCGGTGTCGCGCCCTGGCTGAAGACGCCGCTCCCGAACACCGCGTTCATGATCGGGGTGCCGAGCGCCGTCAGGTCGATGCCCAGCCCGAACGTGGAGGTGACCAGGTCCCGCACGGTGATCGCCCGGCGCGCGGGCTCGGTGTCGTCCAGCGGGCCGTCGATCCGCTTCAGGACCCGGCGGTCGGCGAGTTCGGGCAGCCACTCGTCGACCGGGTCGTCGAGGCGCAGCCGGCACTCGTCGAGCAGGACCATGACCGGCGCCATCGTGACCGGCTTGGACGTGGACGCCATCCGGAAGATCGTGTCCCGGGCCATCGGCGCGCCGCCCTCGTGCCGCATCGTGCCGACCGCCTCGACGTGCGTCTCGTCCCCCCGGCCGACCAGGGCGACGAGCCCGGGGATCCTGCCGGACTCGACGTGCCCTGCCAGCACCTCACGAAGCCGGTTCAGCCCTGCCTCGGAGAAGCCGTTGCCCTTGCCCATCACGAACCCCCTGCGTACCGTCTCCTGCGTTCAGCAATCACTGAACGAGCACGAAGGTACATTGCATTCACCGATCCGTCAAAGGTTAATGAAGACCAATCTCCCCCTTCACGTCGGGAAGCGCAGATTGCCATTGCAATGAGTCTGGAACTGAACGCAAGGGGGCGGCTCATGCGCGATTGCAATGGACTGTGAATGAACGCATACTTCGCAGATGCGGGCACCGAGCCCCGCGCGGGGCGACAGACGAAAGAGGAACACCCATGCCCGGAGGCAGACTCACCAATGAGGACCGCCGACTCATCGCCGCGGGACTGGCGGAGGGGCTCGGATACACGGAGATCGGCCGCCGGCTTGAGCGGCCCGCCTCGACGATCATGCGGGAGGTCACCCGCAACGGCGGCCCCGAGGGCTACGGGGCGGACCGGGCGCAGGAGGCCACCCGGCACCGCGCGCGCCGCCAGAAGCAGGACGCGCCGCCGGCGCCGCCGCTGCCCGACAGCAGCCACGGGCGCGACCCGCAGGCGGTCCAGGACTTCACGGAGTCCTTCACCGAACTCCTCTTACAGCAGGGCCTGCCCCGGATGATGTCCAGGGTCCTCGCCTGCCTGCTCGTCGCCGACTCCGGCGCCCTCACCGCCGCCGAACTGGTCCAACGGCTGGGCGTCAGCCCGGCGTCCGTCTCGCACGCGGTCACCTTCCTCGAAGAGCAAGGGATGATCACGCGGGACCGGGCCCCCGGCGCGCGTCGCGAACGCTATGTCGTCGACGACGAGATCTGGCTCCGGTCCACGCTCGCGGCGTTCCAGATGAACGACGTGCTCGCGGCCGCGTCGCAGCGCGGCGCCGAGGTGCTCGGCGCCGCGACCCCGGCCGGGGCCCGCTTCGGTTCCTCCGCCGAGTTCCTCCTGCTCGTGAACGAGGCGCTGCGCCAGGCCATGGACCAGTGGCGACAGAACCAGGCCGCGGCCCGGTCCGACGCGCCACGCGACTGAGGCCCGTCCGACGGGTCCGCGACACCGCGCGGACCCGTCGGGCAGGCCCCCGCCCCTACGCCACCGGCTCCTCGACCGTCTCCCGGACCTCCTCGGGGGCCGCCTCGGCGGGCTGTCGCTTCTCCTGGCCCTTCCTCGGCAGCAGGAAGGCCACGATCACCGTCCCGGCGCCCAGGACCACCGCCCCGATCAGGCTCGTGTGCGCCACCGCGTCCGAGAACGCCGAGCCCACCGCGTGCTTCATCTGCTCGGCGCCCTGGGCGAGTTCGCCCGCCTGAGCCTTCAGTTCGGCGGCCTTCTGGGGCGTGGTGCCGGGCGCCCCGGCCTGCTCGGCGAGCTTGCGGGCCTGGCCGCCGATGGCCTGGGCGACGCCGCCGCCCGCGCCCACGGAGTCCTGCGCCTGGTCCAGGGCGGACGCCGGCAGCTTGCTGCCCTTGGTCTCGTCGGCGAGGCCGTCGGCGTAGGAACTGGCGAGCACGGAGCCGAGGACGGCGATGCCGAGGGAGCCGCCGAGTTCGAGGGAGGTGTCGTTGACGGCGCCGCCGACGCCGAGTTCGGACTCCGGGAAGGCGCCCATGATGGCGTCCGTGCACGGCGAGACGGCGAAGCCGAGGGACACGCCGAGGATGATCAGGGAGGGCACGAAGTCGCCGTACGAGGAGCCCGCGTCGGTGGCCGTGAGCAGGGCGAGGGCCGTGGTGCCGCCGACCATGCCCGCCGTCACCATGACCTTCGCGCCGAGGCGCGGGGTGAGGACGCCGGTGAGCGCCGAGCCGACGAACACCGCTCCGGCCAGCGGCAACATGCGGACGCCGGTCTCCAGCGGGTCGTACTGGAGGACGAACTGGAGGTGCTGGGTGAGGTAGTAGAAGGCGCCGAAGACGGCCACGAAGAACAGGGCGACGGCGAGGTTGGCGCCGGAGAAGCCGCGCTCGGCGAACTTCCGTACGTCCAGGACGGGCCGCGGGTGCCGCAGCTCCCAGCCGACGAACAGGGCGAGGCCCACGGCGGCGATCACGGCGGCCGTCACCGCGCTCGCGCCCCAGCCGAAGCCCGGACCCTCGATGATCATGTAGATGAGCGCGCCGATCCAGACGACGGACAGCAGCCCGCCGACGTAGTCGATGCGGCCGGTGGTCACGGCCTTCGACGGCGGTACGAGGACGAAGGCGCCGACGACCGCGACCGCCGCGACCGGGATGTCGATCAGGAACGTCGAGGCCCAGCCGTAGTGCTCCAGGAGCGCGCCCGCGATCAGCGGTCCGGCGGCGATCGCGATGCCGGAGGTGGCCGCCCACAGCGTGATCGCCTTGGCCCGCTCCTCGCGCGGGAACGTCGCGGCGAGCAGGGAGAGCGTCGCGGGCATGATCATGGCCGCGCCCACGCCCATCACCGCGCGGGCGACGATCACGGCGGTCGAACTGTCCGCGAGCGCCCCGGCCCCGGCTCCCGCGCTCAGGACCACGAGCCCGAGGACGAGGGCGCCGCGACGGCTGTACTTGTCGCCGATCGCGCCGAGCAGCAGCATCAGGGCGGCGTACGGGACGGTGTACGCGTCGATGACCCACTGCAGGTCGGAGCTGGACAGGTCGAGGTCGCGGGTCATGTCCGGGGCCGCGACCGTGAGCGCGGTGTTCGCCATGACGGCGATCAGCAGGCTCAGGCACAGCACCAGCAGGGCCCACCAGCGGCGGGCGTAGGGCCGGTCCATCCGCTCGACCGGCTCCTTGATCAGCAAAGGCATCGGGTCCACCCCTCGCAACGTTCCACCATCGCCCGCAGGGCGCGTACGGCAGACATCGAATCCCGCACAGCACAGATCTTGCACAGTGCTGTGCAATTGCACGTCCCTGTGCAATGTACGCGACGGACGGTCATGTTGCACATCGGTGTGCAAGTGCGTGCTGGGCGGCAGAATGAGCCCATGAGCCGTACGCAGCCGACGCCGCCCGTGCCCTCCGCAGGTCCCTCGGCGGGGGCTGCCGCCACGTCCTCCGCGGGGGCTGACACCGCACCGGCCACCGCACCGGCCGCCGCGCCCGTCGCCGTGTCCCCCGCGCAGGCCCGCGCCGACGCCAACCGTCGCCGCATCCTCGACGTCGCCTTCACCGAGCTGACCCGGGACCCGGACGCGTCCATGGACCAGATCGCCCGCGCCGCCGGAGTCGTACGCCGCACCGTGTACGGCCACTTCCCGAGCCGCGACGCCCTCGTCACCGCGATCCTCGACGAGGCCGTCGAGGCGGTCAGCGCCGCGCACGCCGCCGGGTACGAGGGCGTCGACGACCCGCCGCGCGCCGTCGCCGGCGCGATGCTCGCCGTCTGGGACGTCACCGACCGCTACCGCCTGCTGATCTCCCTCGCGCAGCGCGCCATCGCCATGGAGGGCATCCGCGAACGCCTCGCCCCCGTCCACGAGCGCGGCACCGCGATGCTCCAACGGGGCCTGGACGAGGGCCGGTTCGTCTCCCCGATGCCCGCGAACGCCCTCGCCTACGTCGTCGAGAACATCATGTTCGCCCTGATGGAGACCGTGAACGACGGCCTCATGGCGGCGGAGGAGGCCGGGCGGGCGGCGGCGGTCACGTTCCTGTGCGCGGCGGGGTTGCCTCCGGCGGAGGCGCAGGCGCTTGTGGCCGAGGTGGCCTCCGAGGCGGCGTCGGGGCGGGTGCCGGAGCGGGGCGCCTGACTTCCCCACCCGCCCGCCCTCACCCCCTGCGGGGCAGCGTGGCGCGCACGGTCTTGCCCTGCCCGTCCCGCAGGAACCACTCCAGTTCGTGGGCGAGTTGACGCACGACGAGCAGGCCGCGGCCACCCTCGCCGGGTGCGGTGGCCCCGCCCTCGAACCCGGGGAACTCCCGGCTCGGGTCCGATACGTCGACGATCAGCTCGTCCTCCTCGGCGAGGGCGAGGCGCAGCCAGAGGTGGTGGCCGGTCACCTTGCCGTGCCGGGCTGCGTTGGCGACGAGTTCGGAGACGACGAGGACGGCGTCGTCGAGGTCGCCCGGCCAGCGCCAGGCGGTCAGCCGAAGGCGGGAGTGCTGTCGCGCGAGGCGGGCGGAGGCGGGGGTCAGGGGGTAGCTGGAGAACCAGTTTCGGGTGGGGAGCCCGATGGAGTTGGTCATGGGTCTACGGTCGCGGGGCGATGCGTTCGGGTTCAATCGAAAGCCGCCTGATTAATCAGTGAGTTGATAATTGGACTATGCCCGAGTTTGCACAAACGGCTGCGCGACCGGCGGAGGGAACGCCACACTCGGCGGACGGAGCCGAGTGGCACGTACAGCAGCGCACAGGTGGTGCACATGGCGGCAAAGCGCGGGCGGACCGTTCAGCGACTCGAACTGGGCCTGCAACTGAGGCAATTGCGGGAGACCTGCGGGCTAGGAGATCGCGGGGGCGGCTTCACCCGGAAGCAGGCGGCCCAGGGTCTGCGCATCTCCGAGGCGTCCCTCCAACGCATCGAGAACGGCGACCTCAACTTCCGCAACGTGGGTGACCTGCGGAAGCTCCTGGACAAGTACGGGGTGACTGACGAGGACGTGATCGAGGCTCTGATCAGCCTCAACCGTGACTCGTCCCGCCAGGACTGGCTGACCCAGTACCGAGGCCTGATGCCCGCCGGGATGCCGGGCTTTGTCGGCCTGGAACCCGAGGCACGCAGCATGAAGGCGTACCACCCCACGCTGGTGTACGGCCTCCTCCAGACCGAGGGTTACGCCCAAGCGATCCACGAGGTCGAGAAACCGATCGAGGAGACCACGTCCGAACTCATCCGTAGCAGCGTGAGTTTGCGGATGAGGCGCCAGGAGATCCTGACCCGCGAGAGCCCGGTCCGGCTGCACGTCATTCTTGGCGAGGCCGCCTTGCGGTACCCCGTCGGCGGCTCCGAGGTGATGCGCGAGCAGTACGCAAAAATCGCTGAGCTGACGTCTTGGAGCCATGTCACGATTCAGGTGCTGCCGTTCCGCACGGGCTACCGGTCCGCGAGCGACTTCGCGATCCTCCAGCTCGGCGACCAGCTGCCCCCGCGAGTCCAGATCGACAACGCGTGGGGAGCCGTCTCCACCTCGGACAAGCCTCGCGAGGTGGACCGCTTCACCCGTCGGTTCGACGCCATGGTCGCTTCGGCCCTGCCGCCGGAGGACACCGCCCACTTCGTGACCGAACTAGTCAGAGAGCTGAAGCCCGATGAGCACGCGCTACCGGACCGCGCCCGAACTCGCCCCTGAGACTGCCTGGTTCAAGTCGTCGTACAGCGGCGGCACCGGAAACAACTGCATAGAGGTCGCCGACCTGCTCCCCCACCCCGCCGAAGGCCCTCACGTCGGCATACGCGACTCCAAAGACCCCGACGGCCCCGCCCTCCTCCTCACCCTCCCCGCCTGGACGGCATTCCTGACGTCGGTCGTCCGGGCCTGAGTACGCGTACTCAGAAGCCGTGATGACCGAAACGGATCGGGCACACGCGCGCGAAGCCGTACGGTACAAGTCGATCAATGCAACGTCGCAGTGGCACACGCGCGTTGCCCGACGGTACGGCGGACAGAACGGGGAAGAGCACGGATGGCGTGGGAGGAGTGGGAGCGGCTCAAAGCCGAAGCGGCCGAGCAGCACACCGCACGAATGCAACTGAACCAGGCGGAGCCCGACTCCGGGGTCGACACCGGAAACCTGGTGTCGAACAAGAGGGCCTGGGCGAAGGCGGGCCATGACATCGGCTCGCTGCGCGAGGGCATCGGCAAGGCGCTCGATCAGCTCGCCGAAGGCCAGCACGGCCTGGCAGCGGACACCGGCTGCCGGACGGCGGGCGCCCAGAAGGAGGCCCACGCCCCTCTGCTCGGCCACACCCGTGCCGCCGTCCTCCAGGCACTCGGCGGCGACCCCACCACCACGAAACTGGCACGCCGGGCCGGGGTCTCCCTCTCCTCGGCGAGCGAACACGCCGCGGTGTCCTGCGCGAAGCGGGCCTGGTCTCCAGCGTCCGCCAGAGCAACGCGGTACGCCACGTACTGACGCCCCTGGGTTCGGCGTTGCTGCGGGGGCAATAGCCTGTCCGGCGCTTGAGGACGAGGCCGAAGGCCGATATGAGCCCGTCCGGCGCTTGAGGACGAGGCCGAAGGCCGATCCGGCCCCGGCCCCGTCCAAGGTCGACGTCCCCGTCAGACCTTCACAGCGGCCGCCTCGTCAACAGGCCGCCCCGACGCGCCCTCATCGTCGCCCCCAGGCGCGGGCTTCTTCTCCAGGGAAGGCCTCACGTCCCCGTGGTCGTCGTCGAGCAGCGTCCGCTCGTCGAAGGGAAGCTTGCCGTCCAGGACGGCGGCAACCCGCTCCCGGTCGACCTCCTTGGTCCACGTACCGATCAACAACGTGGCCACCGCGTTGCCCGCGAAGTTCGTCAGCGCCCGAGCCTCGCTCATGAAGCGGTCGACGCCGATGATCAGGCCGACGCCGTCGACGAGGGCGGGCTTGTGGGACTGCAGGCCGCTCGCGAGGACCGCGATGCCCGAGCCGGAGACACCCGCCGCGCCCTTGGACGCGATCATCATGAACAGGAGCAGCGAGATCTGCTCGCCGACGCCCAGCGGCTGGTCCATCGCGTCGGCGATGAACAGCGAGGCCATCGTCAGATAGATCATCGTGCCGTCGAGGTTGAAGGAGTACCCGGTGGGGACGGTGATGCCGACGACGGGGCGGCTCACGCCCAGGTGCTCCATCTTCGCGATGAGGCGCGGCAGCGCGGACTCCGAGGAGGACGTGGACAGGATGAGCAGGAACTCGCGGC
This sequence comes from Streptomyces sp. NPDC041205, assembly GCF_055591765.1. NCBI lineage: Bacteria > Bacillati > Actinomycetota > Actinomycetes > Kitasatosporales > Streptomycetaceae > Streptomyces > Streptomyces sp. NPDC041205. The sequence continues at coordinate 401,882 of NZ_JBVIZH010000002.1, forward strand.
CCAGGTACTTGAGCAGCTTGAAGAGGTTCACGCCGGTCACCAGGCGCAGCAGCGTGCCGAGCACCACGAGGATGAACAGGGCGCAGGTGACGTAGAAGCCGATCATGATGGTGGCGAGCGCCTTCAGCGCGTCCGTGCCGGTCTCGCCGATCACGGCGGCCATCGCGCCGAAGGCGCCGAGCGGCGCCGCCCACATGATCATGCCGAGGATGCGGAAGACCAGCTTCTGGATGTGCCCCACCCCGCGGAGGATCGGCTCGCCCGTCTTGCCCATGGCCTGCAGGGCGAAGCCGACGAGGAGGGCCACGAGGAGGGTCTGGAGCACCTCGCCCGCGGTGAAGGCGGAGACCATCGTCTTGGGGATGATGCCGAGCGCGAAGTCGACCAGGCCCTTGTCCGCCTCGTCGGCGGCGGTGTGGCCCGCCTCCTTGTCCGACGAGGTCAGGTCCATGCCGTCGCCGGGGTGCAGGATGTTGCCGACGACCAGGCCGATGGCGAGCGCGACCACGGACATCGCGACGAAGTAGGCGAGCGCGAGCCCGCCGACCTTGCCGACCTTCGCCGCCTGCCGGACCGAGCCCACGCCGAGGACGATCGTGCAGAAGATGATCGGCGAGATCATCATCTTGATCAGGTTCACGAAGCCCGTGCCGATCGGCTTGAGCTCCTTGGCGAAGTCCGGCGCGATGAAGCCGACGGCGATACCGAGCAGTACGGCGCCGATGACGGCGATGTACAGGTAGTGGGTCCGGTCCCGTTTCGCGGGCGGTGCGCCCGCCCCGGCGGTGTCGGCCGCCGTCTGTCCCTCTGCCACGGGGTGCCTCCTTGGGCTACGTACGCTGGGTACGACTGGCGTCTGCGTCCTCGCTAGTCGTGCGGCTCACGTCCTGGCGATTCCGGGTGACTATCTCCCGGCCCTGTGACGGCGGTCACGGTTTCGTTCATTTAGTTCGCACATACGCGACACGGCAGACTGGCCATATGCCCCAGGTCCCCCGGCCACCCCGTCCGCCCCGCCGACCCCGCGGCCCGCGCAGCCTCGCCGGTCAGCTCTTCGCGATGCAGGTGGTCCTGGTGGCGGTCGTGGTCGCGGGCTGCGCGCTCTTCACGTACCTCAGCGACCGGCACCAGGCGGAGGAGGCCGCGCTCCGCCAGGCCACGGCGGCCGCCCGCGCGGTCGCGGACGCGCCCTCGGTGCGCGAGGCGATCCGCGGCGAGGACCCGTCCCGCAAGCTCCAGCCGTACGCCACCGACGTGCAGCGGCACACCGGCGTCGACTTCGTGACGATCATGGACCCGCGGGGCATCCGCTGGACCCACCCCGACCCCGACCGCATCGGTGAGCGCTTCCTCGGCCACACCGCGGAGGCCCTGCGCGGCCAGACCTTCACCGAGATCTACACCGGCACCCTCGGCGCGTCCGCACGCGTGGTCACGCCCGTCTTCGACGGCGGCGACGACCGGCGCGGCGAGAACGGCCGCATCGTCGGCCTGGTCAGCGCGGGCATCACCATCGAGGCGATCAGCGAGAAGGCGCGCGGCCAGCTCGTGGCGCTGCTCGGCGTCGCGGTGGGCGCGCTCGCGCTCGGCGCGGTGGGTACGTACGTGATCAACGCCCGGCTGCGCCGCAGCACCCACGGCATGAACGCCGCCGAGCTGAGCCGCATGCACGACTACCACGAGGCCGCGCTGCACGCCGTGCGCGAGGGGCTGGTCATGCTGGACGGGCGGCGGCGCGTCGCCCTCATGAACGACGGCGCGCGCGAGCTGCTCGGCGTGCCCGAGGGCGTCGTCGGGCGGTACGTCACCGACCTCGGCCTTCCCGCGCCGCTCACCGGCGCGCTGCTCGACACCGAGCCCCGCATGGACGAGGTGCATCTGACGGCCGACCGGGTGCTCGTCGTGAACACCTCGCCGGTGTCGGGCGGCGACCGCAAGGGCACCGTCGTGACCCTGCGCGACCACACCGAACTCCAGGCCCTCGCGGGCGAGTTGAGCTCCGAACGCGGCTTCACCCGGGCGCTGCGCTCGCAGGCCCACGAGGCCGCGAACCGGCTGCACACCGTGGTCTCCCTCATCGAGCTGGGCCGCGCCGACGAGGCCGTGGAGTTCGCCACCGCCGAGTTGGAGCTGGCCCAGGCCCTCACCGACCAGGTCGTCGCCGCCGTCAACGAACCCGTCCTCGCCGCCCTCCTCCTCGGCAAGGCCGCCCAGGCCAACGAGCACGGCGTGGAGCTGGTCGTCTCCGCCGACACCAGCGTCGACGACGGCATGCTCCCCACCGGCCTGCCGCCCCGCGACCTGGTCACCATCCTCGGCAACCTCATCGACAACGCCGTCGACGCCGCCCAGGGCTCCCCCTCGGCCCGCGTCACGGTCACGGTCCGCGCCGAGTCCGGCGGCCTCCTCCTCCGCGTCACGGACACCGGACCGGGCGTGGACCCCTCCCAGCGGGAGTCGGTCTTCCAGCACGGCTGGAGCACGAAGGCCCCCTCGGGCCGGGGCCTCGGCCTCTCCCTGGTCCACCAGACGGTGACGCGACACGGGGGGACTCTGACCTTGACGGAACCGGAGGCGGGAGGGGCAGAGTTCACGGCGACGCTCCCGCTCACCGCCGTTCCCTCAGGCGCCCACCCCGGCGGGCGTACCGACGGAAAGGCCGACAGATGACCGACCCCCACCCCATCCGGGTCCTCGTCGTCGAAGACGACCACGTCGCGGCCGACGCCCACGTCCTCTACGTGAACCGCGTGCCCGGCTTCGAGGTCACCGCCACGGCCCACACCGCCGCCGAGGCCCGCCGCGCCCTGGACAAGACCCCGGTCGACCTGATCCTCCTCGACCTGAACCTCCCCGACGGCCACGGCCTGGCCCTCGCCCGCACCCTGCGCGCGGCCGGCCACCGCGCGGACGTCATCGCGGTCACCTCGGCCCGCGACCTGGCCGTGGTCCGCGAGGGCGTCTCCCTCGGCGTCGTCCAGTACGTACTGAAACCCTTCACGTTCGCGACCCTCCGCGACCGCCTCACCCGCTACGCGGAATTCCGCACCGCCGCGGGCGAGGCGACGGGCCAGGACGAGGTGGACCGGGCCCTGGCGACCCTCCGCGCCCCCGCCCCCGCCGCCCTCCCGAAGGGCCTCAGCGGCCCCACCCTGGAGAAGGTGACCCGCACGCTCCAGGACGCCGCCCCCGACGGCCTCACCGCAGCGGCCACCGCGGACACCACCGGCCTCTCCCGCATCACGGCCCGCCGCTATCTGGAGCACCTGGTGACGACCGGCCGAGCCGCCCGCAGCCCCCAGTACGGCCACGTGGGCCGCCCCGAACTGATCTACCGCTGGCTGCCGCCGTCCTGACCGCCGGACGGCACGCCCGTCCGGCGGCACCGAGCGACGTACGGCACGCCCCACCGTCCTGATCAACGCCCGCGGGCCCCCAAACCCCCACCCCATAACAACGTTGTCACGTTACTGACAAGCGTCAACGCACAGCCTCCGCAACCCCGTTGCAAGGGCATTGACCTTGCTCCGAGCCCGCGCTTACGTTCACCGGCAGCAGCCCCGCGCGGCAGCACCCCCGCGCCGCGGCGCGGCCGCGTCGGACCGTAGGAGGTCGTGCCCGTGCGCCCCACCGCCCCCGCCCCTCTGCTCCTGGCAGCCGTGCTCGCCGCCTCCACCCTGACCGCGTGCGGCGGCGGCTCCGGCGACGACCCGGACACCGTGAAGGTCTCGTACAAGCAGTCCATGGACAACAAGATCCGGGTGATGGACGACTACCTGGAGTCGATGAAGAAGCAGTTCGAGAAGGCGAACCCCGGCAAGAAGGTGAAACTGGTGCCGATCAAGGCGCCGGACGCCGAGTACTACACGAAGGTGCAGCAGATGCTGCGCTCGCCGAAGACCGCCCCCGACCTGGTCTACGAGGACACCTTCCTCATCAACTCCGACATCACCAGCGGGTACCTGAAGCCGCTCGACCCGTATCTGGACAAGTGGAAGGAGTGGCCGAAGTTCATCGACACGGCCAAGGCGGCGGCGAAGGCGGAGGACGGCAAGACGTACGGCGTGCCGGACGGCACGGACACGCGCGGCCTCTGGTTCGACAAGGACATCTTCGAGAAGGCGGGCCTGCCCGCGAACTGGCAGCCGAAGACCTGGGACGAGATCCTGGACGCGGCCCGCACCATCAAGGAGAAGGTGCCGGACGTCGTCCCGCTGAACGTGTACACCGGCAAGCCGGGCGGTGAGACCTCGTCCATGCAGGGCATGGAGATGCTCCTGTACGGCACGGGCGAGAACCCGCTGTACGACCCGAAGGCGAAGAAGTGGGTGGTGGGCGGCCAGGGCTTCAAGGACTCCCTGAAGTTCGTGGAGACCGTCTACAAGGAGAAGCTCGGCCCGGACGTCGAGGACGCCCTCGACCCGAACATGGCCACGCGGGTGCGCGGCGAGTTCCTGCCCAAGGGCAAGCTCGGCATCAACCTCGACGGCTCCTGGCTGCCGCAGGACTGGCTGCCGGGCTCGGGGCACGAATGGCCGCAGTGGTCCAAGGAGTTGGGGCTCGCGGCGATGCCCACGCAGCACGGCCAGGCACCCGGCAAGGTCAGCATGTCCGGCGGCTGGACGTGGGCGATCCCGTCGAAGGCGGACAACGCCGACCTGGCGTTCAAGTTCATCGAGACGATGCAGACCAAGGAGAACGCCAAGAAGTGGTACATCGCGAACTCCGGCATCTCGGTGCGCGAGGACGTCGCGAAGGACCCGGCGTACATCAAGGCGCAGCCCGGCATCAAGTTCTTCACCGACCTGGTCGCGTCCACGCACTACCGCCCGGCGTTCCCGGCGTACCCGAAGGTGTCGACGGCGATGCAGGAGGCCATGGAGCAGGTCACGACGGGGGACGGCTCGGTGGACAAGGCGGCGAGCGGCTATGACGACGAGGTCGAGTCGGCCACCGACGGCAAGGTGATCGAGAAGTGACGGCTCCCCCGGGCCACCGGCGGCTCGCCCGCTCGCTGGCCCGGGCCCTGCCGGTGTCGCCCGCGGTCGTCCTGCTGCTGCTCTTCCTCGCGGGCCCGATCGGCTACTGCGCGTACATCGCCTTCACGGACCTCCAGCTCACCGGCCAGGCCCACGAGTCGTTCGTCGGCTTCGAGAACTTCCGGACGGCGTTCGACGACGAGGACTTCATCAACGCGGTCTGGCTGACGCTTGTCTTCACGTTCCTGTCGTCGATCGTCGGCCAGAACACCCTGGGCCTGGCCCTCGCGGCCCTGATGCAGCGGGCGTCCAAGACGGTCCGCACGATCACCGGGGCGGTCGTCGTCACGGCGTGGGTGCTGCCGGAGGTGGTCGCGGGCTTCCTCCTCTACGCCTTCTTCCGCCGCGACGGCACCCTCAACGCGGTCCTGGACTTCCTGCACCTGCCGTCCCAGAACTGGCTCTACACCCTGCCGATCCTCGCGGTGTCGTTCGCCAACGTCTGGCGTGGCACGGCCTTCTCGATGCTCGTGTACTCCGCCGCCCTCAACGAGATCCCCAAGGAGATCACCGAGGCCGCGGAGGTCGACGGCGCGAGCGGCTGGCGGCGCATGTGGCACATCACGCTCCCCATGATCCGCCGCTCCATCGGCACGAACCTGATGCTCAACACCCTGCAGACCCTGTCGGTCTTCGGCCTCATCTGGGTGATGACGCGCGGCGGTCCGGGAAACCGCAGCCAGACCCTCCCGCTGTTCATGTACGAGCAGGCCTTCCAGAAGAGCATGATCGGCTACGGAACGGCCGTGGCCCTGCTCCTCCTCCTGGTCGGATCCCTGTTCTCACTCATCTACATGCGCCTGCTGCGCACGGAGGTCTGAGTGTCGTCCACACCGTCCGCGCGCCGCACGAGAAGCCGCGAACTGGCCGCGAACATCGGCCTGTTGACCGTCGCCGCGACCTTCGCGGTGCCACTCGCCTGGGTGCTCCTCTCCGCCCTCGACCCCAAGGCCGACGTGGGCATGAAGGCCCCCGACGGCATCACGCTCGACAACTTCGACGCGGTCCTCACCGACGAGATCACGTTCACGCCGATGCTCAACAGCCTGCTGCTGTGCGGCGGCGGCACCCTCCTGACCGTGATCAGCGCGGCCCTCGCCGCGTACCCGCTGTCCCGCTACAAGTCCCGCCTGAACCGCCCCTTCATGCTCACGATCCTCTTCGCCACGAGCCTGCCCATCACCGCGATCATGGTCCCGGTGTACGCGCTGTTCGTCCGCGTCGACCTCATCGACACCATGCAGGGCACGATCTTCTTCTTCGCCGCGTCCCAACTCCCCTTCGCCATCTGGCTGATGAAGAACTTCATGGACGGCGTCCCCAAGGAGCTGGAGGAGGCCGCCTGGACGGACGGCGCATCCCCCTTCCAGTCCCTGATCCGCATCGTCCTGCCCCTGATGGGCCCCGGCGTGGCCGTCGTGACGGTCTTCTCCTTCGTCATGATGTGGGGCAACTTCTTCGTCCCCTTCATGCTGCTCCTGTCCCCCGAGCAGATGCCGGCGGCGGTCAGCATCAACGACTTCTTCGGCTCCAAGGGCGCCATCGTCTACGGCCAACTGGCGGCGTTCTCCCTCATCTACTCGACGCCCGTGATCCTGCTGTACGTCCTGGTGGCACGGAAGCTGGGCGGGGGGTTCGCGTTGGGCGGGGCGGTCAAGGGGTGATTCCGCCACAAAGAGGGGCGCTCGGAGCACGGAGAGGGCGCCCACCCGCCGTACTTTCGTACGAGCCGCAGCCCTGTGTGAACAGACCGTAGTCGCCACCCCCGTACGGCCATACCGTGTGCCCGTGCAACCGAGCCAGCCCACGCCTCCGTTCAACTTCCCCGCAGCGCGCCGCCTCCGTGAAGCACTGGGGATGGCGCCGGGCCACGTCGCGTACGGCATGCGGGCGAGCTACGGCCTCGCCCACGTCACGCCGGACACCGTCACGGCCTGGGAGCGCGGGCTCGCCGCGCCGAACGCCGCCGAGCTGGCCGCGCTCGCCGCGACGCTGTGGTGCTCACCGGGCGAGCTGATGGGCGCGGCCACGACGCTGCGGGAGCACCGCCTCGCCCGCGGCCTCGCCCCGGAGGACGTGGCGCGCGGGGCGGGCGTGGAGATCCAGGCGTACCTGCGCATGGAGGAGACCAACCAGTGGCGCGGCACCGACCGCCAGTCCGCCGCCCTGAGCCGCACGCTGCGCCTCCCCCTGCCCGACTTCGTCACGGTCACGGGCCGCGCCGACGACCTGGCGGAACTGCTGCGCAGCGCGGTGACGACCCGCTGGCAGGGCTACGTACGCCCGGTCAGCAAGCTGCTCGCCGTGGACAAGCGCGACATCGAGGGCCCCCTGCGCAAGCTCCACGAGGACTACCAGTCCCGCATGGTCCGCACCCTGAGCTGGGGCAGCGGCGCGAGCGCCGACGCGTCGGGCCACGCGGGCCGCGACTTCCTGGACCGGATCCTGGACCACTTCTGGCCGCTGGTACCGGACACGGCGGCCTGACGGCTGCCTGGAAGACCGGGCCTCCGGAAAGTCCGGGCCTCCTAGAAGACCGACTCCGCCTCGTCCATCCGGTCCTTCGGTACCGTCTTCAGCTCGGTGACCGCCTCGGCGAGCGGCGCCATCACGATGTCCGTGCCGCGCAGCGCCGTCATGCGGCCGAAGTCGCCGCGGTGCACGGCCTCGACGGCGTGCCAGCCGAAGCGGGTGGCGAGGACGCGGTCGTACGCGGTGGGGGTGCCGCCGCGCTGGACGTGGCCGAGGATGACCGGCTTGGCCTCCTTGCCGAGGCGGCTCTCCAGCTCGAAGGCGAGGGCCGTGCCGATGCCCTGGAAGCGCTCGTGGCCGAACTGGTCGATGGCGCCCTTGCCGTAGTTCATGGTGCCGTCGGCGGGGTGCGCGCCCTCGGCGACGCAGATCACGGCGAACTTCTTGCCGCGCGCGAACCGCTCCTCGACCATCTTGACCAGGTCAGCCGGGTCGAAGGGCCGCTCGGGCAGGCAGATGCCGTGGGCGCCGCCGGCCATGCCGGACTCCAGGGCGATCCAGCCCGCGTGCCGGCCCATGACCTCGACGACCATGACGCGCTGGTGGGACTCGGCGGTGGTCTTCAGGCGGTCCATCGCCTCGGTGGCGACGCCGACGGCGGTGTCGAAGCCGAAGGTGCGGTCCGTGGAGGAGATGTCGTTGTCGATGGTCTTCGGGACGCCGACTACCGGGACGCCCGCGTCCGACAGCATCTTCGCGGCCGTCAGGGTGCCCTCGCCGCCGATCGGGATGAGCGCGTCGAAGCCGCTCTTCTCGATGAGTTCCTTGGCGTTGTCGCAGGCGGCGCGGAAGCGGTCACGCTCCAGGCGGGAGGAGCCGAGGATGGTGCCGCCGCGGGAGAGGATGCCGCTGACCGCGTTCAGGTCGAGGGTGCGGTAGCGGCCGTCCAGCAGGCCCGCGTATCCGTCCTCGAAGCCGATGACCTCGTCGCCGTAGTTCGTGACCGCTCGGTGCACGACCGACCGGATCACTGCGTTGAGGCCCGGGCAGTCGCCGCCCGCGGTGAGAATTCCGATACGCATCGCGCTGTGTCTCCTGCTCGCTGCTGGTACTTGTGAGCCGATCCGATTGTTCCATGGCCCTGGCGGGGCCGCCGCCCGTCGTCCGCTCTGCGACTTAGCCAGCCGCAGAGGTATTGTCAAGAGGGCACAGCCAACAATATCGGGTGTATTTCCGGCGCTGCCGGAGCTGCCCTCCCCCGCCTCACCAGCCAAGACAGCGATGACAGCGACGAAACGGAGAGCACGCGTGACGCGCAGCGTGTACGTGACCGGGATCGACCGGGGCGACGGCCGCCAGGTCGTCGAGCTGGGAGTCATGGAGCTCCTGACCCGCCAGGTCGACCGCGTGGGCGTCTTCCGCCCGCTCGTCCACGACGGACCCGACCGCCTCTTCGAACTGCTGCGCGCCCGCTACCGGCTCGCGCAGGACCCCGCGTCCGTGTACGGCATGGACTACCACGAGGCGTCCGCGCTGCAGGCCGAGAAGGGCACCGACGAGCTGGTCTCCCAGCTCGTCGACCGTTTTCACGCCGTCGCCCGCGCCTACGACGTGGTCCTGGTCCTCGGCACCGACTTCGCCGCCACCCAGCTCCCCGACGAGCTGGCGCTGAACGCCCGGCTCGCGAACGAGTTCGGCGCCTCGGTCCTGCCCGTGGTCGGCGGCAAGGACCAGACCGCCGAGTCGGTGCGCGCCGAGACCCGCAACGCCTACCGCGCCTACGACAGCCTCGGCTGCGACGTCCTCGCGATGGTCACCAACCGGGTCGCCCCCGCCGACCGCGACGAGATACACGAGCGCCTCGCCGCCCGCCTCCCGGTGCCCTGCTACGTCCTGCCGGACGAGCCCGCCCTGGCCGCGCCGACCGTCGCGCAGATCACGCACGCCCTCGGCGGCAAGGTACTCCTCGGCGACGACTCGGGCCTGGCCCGCGACGCCCTCGACTTCGTCTTCGGCGGCGCCATGCTGCCGAACTTCCTGAACGCCCTGACCCCGGGCTGCCTGGTCGTGACCCCCGGCGACCGCGCCGACCTGGTCGTCGGCGCGCTCGCCGCGCACAGCGCGGGCACCCCGCCCATCGCGGGCGTCCTGCTGACCCTGAACGAGCAGCCGGGCCCGGAGATCCTGCGCCTGGCCGACCGGCTCGCGCCGGGCACGCCCGTGGTCGCCGTCGAGGGCGGCTCGTTCCCGACGGCCGCCGAGTTGTTCGCCCTGGAGGGCAAGCTGAACGCGGCGACGCCGCGCAAGGCGGAGACCGCGCTCGGTCTCTTCGAGCGGTACACCGACACCGCCGACCTGCTCAAGCGCCTCTCCGTCTTCGGCAGCGACCGCCTCACGCCGATGATGTTCGAGCACAAGCTCCTGGAGCGGGCCCGCGCCGACCGCCGCCGGGTCGTGCTGCCGGAGGGCACCGAGGAGCGCGTCCTGCGCGCGGCCGACGTGCTGCTGCGCCGGGGCGTGTGCGACCTGACCCTGCTCGGCCCGGTGGAGACCATCCGCAAGAAGGCCGCCGACCTCGGCGTCGACCTCGCCGACTCGCAGCTCATCGACCCCCAGGCCTCCGAGCTGCGGCAGGGCTTCGCCGAGGAGTACGCGCGGCTTCGCGCCCACAAGGGCGTGACGGTCGAGCTGGCGTACGACGTCGTGGCGGACGTGAACTACTTCGGCACGCTGATGGTGCAGAGCGGCATGGCCGACGGCATGGTGTCCGGCTCCGTGCACTCCACGGCGGCGACGATCCGCCCCGCCTTCGAGATCATCAAGACCAAGCCTGGGGGCACCTCCCGGCCGGAGGCCGGGGGAGCGTCGATCGTGTCGTCCGTCTTCTTCATGTGCCTGGCCGACAAGGTCCTCGTGTACGGCGACTGCGCGGTCAACCCGGACCCCAACGCCGTCCAGCTCGCGGACATCGCCGTGCAGTCGGCCGCCACCGCCGACCAGTTCGGCGTCGAGCCGCGCATCGCGATGCTGTCGTACTCCACCGGCACCTCCGGCTCGGGCGCCGACGTCGACAAGGTCCGCGAGGCCACCGAGCTGGTACGCGGCCGGCGCCCGGACCTGAAGATCGAGGGCCCGATCCAGTACGACGCGGCCGTCGAGCCGTCGGTCGCGGCCACCAAGCTGCCGGGCTCCGACGTGGCGGGCCAGGCCAGCGTGCTGATCTTCCCCGACCTGAACACCGGCAACAACACGTACAAGGCCGTGCAGCGCTCGGCCGGCGCGATCGCCGTCGGCCCGGTGCTCCAGGGCCTGCGCAAGCCCGTGAACGACCTGTCCCGCGGCGCGCTCGTCCAGGACATCGTCAACACGGTCGCCATCACGGCCATCCAGTCCCAGTCCTCCACGCCCCAGTCCCCCACCGAGAAGGCAATCCCCCAGTGAGCGCGTCCCGTGTCCTCGTCCTCAACTCCGGCTCGTCGTCGGTGAAGTACCAGCTGCTCGACATGGCGGACAGCAGCCGTCTGGCCGTGGGCCTCGTCGAGCGCATCGGCGAGGAGACCTCCCGGCTCAAGCACACCCCGCTGACGGGCGACGGCTCCGAGCGCGAGCGCACCGGCCCGATCGCCGACCACGAGGCCGCCCTGAAGGCCGTCGCCGCGGAGCTGGCCGCCGACGGGCTCGGCCTGGACTCGCCGGAGCTGGCCGCGATCGGCCACCGCGTCGTGCACGGCGGCAAGCACTTCACCGAGCCGACGGTCGTCGACGACGCCGTGCTCGCCGAGATCGAGCGCCTGATCCCGGTGGCCCCGCTGCACAACCCGGCCAACCTCACCGGCATCCGCACCGCCCAGGCGCTGCGCCCCGACCTGCCCCAGGTCGCCGTCTTCGACACCGCCTTCCACACGACGATGCCGGAGGCCGCGGCCCGCTACGCCATCGACGTGGCCACCGCCGACGAGCACCGCGTGCGCCGCTACGGCTTCCACGGCACCTCGCACGCGTATGTGTCGCGGACGACCGCGGAACTGCTCGGCAAGGCCCCCGAGGACGTGAACGTGATCGTGCTGCACCTCGGCAACGGCGCGTCCGCGTCCGCCGTGCGCGGCGGCCGGTGCGTGGACACCTCCATGGGTCTGACGCCCCTCGAAGGGCTCGTGATGGGCACGCGGTCGGGAGATCTGGACCCGGCCGTCATCTTCCATTTGGCGCGCGTCGGCGGGCTGTCCATCGACGAGATCGACACTCTTCTCAACAAGAAGAGCGGCCTTATCGGTCTGTGCGGCGACAACGACATGCGGGAGATCCGCCGCCGCATCGACGAGGGCGACGAACAGGCCCGGCTCGCCTTCGACATCTACATTCACCGGCTGAAGAAGTACATCGGCGCCTATTACGCGGTTCTCGGCCGGGTGGACGCGATCGCGTTCACGGCGGGTGTCGGCGAGAACGCGGCGCCGGTGCGCGCGGCCGCCGTCGAGGGCCTCGAGGAGCTCGGCCTCGCGGTGGACGGCGAGCTGAACTCCGTACGGAGCGACGAGCCGCGGCTGATCTCGCCCGAGTACGCCCGGGTGAAGGTCGCCGTCGTGCCGACCGACGAGGAACTGGAAATCGCCGCGCAGACTTATGCACTGGTCGGGCGGCATTGATATGCCGCTCCGCCGTGTAAGCAACTGAGCGCCGACCCGCCCATTTGTATCTTCCGCCAGATGGAATATTCCGAAGCGAAACAAACCGATAGGATCGCCCCCATGCGCCGTTCCAAAATCGTTTGCACGCTGGGCCCCGCCGTCGACTCCGAAGATCAGCTCGTTTCGCTGATCGAAGCCGGAATGAACGTGGCCCGCTTCAACTTCAGCCACGGCACGCACGCCGAGCACCAGGGCCGGTACGACCGCGTCCGGGCCGCGGCGGAGCGCACGGGCCGCGCGATCGGCGTCCTCGCCGACCTGCAGGGCCCGAAGATCCGTCTGGAGACCTTCGCCGAGGGCCCCGTCGAGCTGGTGCGCGGTGACGAGTTCACCATCACCACCGAGGACGTGCCCGGCGACAAGTCGATCTGCGGCACGACCTACAAGGGTCTGCCCGGCGACGTCTCCAAGGGCGATCAGGTCCTCATCAACGACGGCAACGTCGAGCTGCGCGTCGTCGAGGTCGCCGGGCCGCGCGTGAAGACGATCGTCGTCGAGGGCGGCGTCATCTCCGACCACAAGGGCATCAACCTGCCCGGCGCGGCCGTGAACGTCCCCGCCCTGTCCGAGAAGGACATCGAGGACCTGCGGTTCGCGCTGAAGATGGGCTGCGACATGGTCGCGCTGTCCTTCGTCCGCGACGCCGACGACGTCAAGGACGTCCACAAGGTGATGGACGAGGAGGGCCGCCGGGTCCCCGTCATCGCCAAGGTGGAGAAGCCGCAGGCGGTGGCGAACATGGAGGGCGTCGTCGCGGCCTTCGACGCCGTCATGGTGGCGCGCGGCGACCTGGCGGTCGAGTATCCGCTGGAGAAGGTCCCGATGGTGCAGAAGCGCCTCGTGGAGATGTGCCGCCGCAACGCCAAGCCGGTGATCGTCGCGACCCAGATGATGGAGTCGATGATCACCAACTCCCGCCCCACGCGCGCCGAGGCGTCCGACGTCGCGAACGCCATCCTGGACGGCGCGGACGCGGTGATGCTGTCGGCCGAGTCCAGCGTGGGCGCGTACCCGATCGAGACGGTCAAGACCATGTCGAAGATCGTCACGGCGGCGGAGGAGGAGCTCCTCTCCAAGGGCCTGCAGCCGCTGGTCCCCGGCAAGAAGCCGCGCACGCAGGGCGGTTCGGTGGCCCGCGCGGCCTGCGAGATCGCCGACTTCCTCGACGGCAAGGCCCTGGTCGCCTTCACCAAGTCCGGTGACACCGCCCGCCGCCTGTCCCGCTACCGCGCGGCCCAGCCGATCCTGGCCTTCACCACCGACACCAGCACCCGCAACCAGCTCGCCCTGAGCTGGGGCGTGGAGGCGTACGTCGTGCCGCACGTGGACAACACGGACGCCATGGTCGAGCTGGTCGACGCCGAGGTGCTCAAGCTCCAGCGCTACAACGACGGCGACACCATGGTCATCACGGCCGGTTCGCCCCCCGGCATCCCCGGCACCACCAACATGGTCCGCGTCCACCACCTGGGTGGCGGCGACCGCGACTGAGCCACGGGTCCCCGGTCCGGCCCCCGACCAGATCCGGACCGGGACCCGTTGTCTCCCGGGAGTGCCCCGGCACTCCCGTGAGTACCTGAAAAGCATCGAGGGCGCCCCCTGCGCAAGGGGGCGCCCTCGGTGTTCGACGTGCCGCGGCTCCCGGAACGGGACCCGGTGCTCAGTCGGTGATCGACTGGTGCAGGCCGGGGATGGTCAGTTCGCCGCCGAACTGGCCCGCCTGCTGGACCTTCACGTTGGTGAAGTAGATCAGCGGCAGGTTGAGCGGCGGCGGGTGCTCCGGGTCGAACGTGATCGGGATCAGACCGAAGAGGTTGCCGGAGATCCGCTCGGTGTACATCGTCGTGTCACCGCCCCGGATCGTGGACGTGGAACCCTTGGCGGCCTGGACGTGGTACTTCTTGCCGTTCGGGCTCTCGACGATCTGGTGCAGGTCGCCGATGTCCGTGCCGCCGCTGATGATGTACTTCAGCGCCTGCTTGGTGCGGCCGTCGGGCATCTTCAGGTTCACGACGCCCTTGTAGTCCGCGCCCTTCAGGAGCAGCGAGCTGGCCTCCAGGTGCCACGGCTGGTTCGGAATCGGCGCGGGCGACTGCTCGTCGTCACCGTCGACCTTCTTCTCCACCACGCACGGGAACGGCTTCTTGCCGTCCTCGTCCGGCGCCATCGGGTCCTTGGACTCCTCCGGGTCGTCCCCGTCCTCGGCCTTGTCCTTGGCCTTCTCCGCCGCCTTCTCGGCCTTCTCCGCGATGTCGTCGGCCTTCTCGGCGGCGTCCTTCAGGCGGTCCTCGGCCTTGTCGGAGGTGTCCTTCAGGCCGTCCTTCGCCTTGCCGAGGGTGTCCTCGACGGGCTTGGCGGCCCGGTCGGACTCCTTGCCGTCCCTGCTGTCCCTGCCGTCGGAGTCCGTGGCGTCGTCGTCCGAGGAGCCCGAGGACTTCCCGTCGCCCGACTCGTCGTTCTCCGCCTTCTCCGCCTTCTCCTCGGCGGCCCTCTTCTCCTCGGGCGTGAGGATGTCCTTGATGGCGTCGCCGAGGCCCAGCGGGTCCAGCGGGTTCTCGGGCTTGGCGGGGTCCGGCTCGTCGGCCGCGTCCTCGTCGTCCTTGCCGCTGTCCCCGGACCCCTTGCCGGAGTCGGCGTCGGAGTCCTTGCCGGAGTCGGCGTCACCGGACGGCCCGGACCCGGAGGCGCCCTCGTCCGCGTCGCCGCCCGAGGGCCTCGACGTACCGGAGTCGTCCGAGGAGCCGTCGCCGTCCTCGCCGTCGGCCTTGTCCTTGGCCTCGTCGGCCTTCTTGCGGGCGGCCTCGGCCTTCTCCTCGGCCTCCTTCGCGGCCTTCTCCTTGGCGTCCTGCTCGTCCTTGGCGTCCTGCTCGGCTTCCTTGGACTGCTCGTCCGGCGCCGTGACGCAAGGGCCGTCCCGGAAGGGGTTCTTGGGCACGCCCGGCTTCGCCTGGGCGAGCTGGGGGGTCAGGCCCATGCCCATCAGTACGGCGGTGGGCATGGCCGCGAGGGCTATCGCCTTCCCGGCGGGCACATGCAGCCGGGTCAGGAGCGGCTTCTTGGGGGCCGCGTGCCGCGGCCCCGTTCTCACACGGGACGTGTCCGCATCAGTCCCGCGGCGCGCCTCGTCAGCCGGCACGGTTCCTCCCGTTCGTCCCGTTGTCCGGGCTCGTTCCTGAGAAGTCATCGGTCGCACCGCCCGCCTCCGGCACGGCTCCGTGCGCGGCCCCCGCGGCCGCGGGCTCCGGAGCCCCGTCGCCGAATCCCCCGGCGTCGGGCGCCTGGGCGCGCCGCCTGGAGCGCTTCTCGGGCTTGGTCGGCATCCAGGAGACGCCGAGCGCACCGCCGATGAGGGCGAGCAGGAAGCCCATGACGAAGCCGCCGAAGTTGGACACCACCAGGGAGACCAGGGCGAGCAGAATCGCCGCGACGCCCGCGAACACGCGGGACATCGGCTGGAACCACATGGTCAGGCCGAGCACGACCAACAGCACACCGATGATCAGCGATCCGGCACCGGCGGTGGTCGCCATCCGGATGGTCATCGTGCCCAGGGTGAGGTTCGCATAGGGGAAGTACATGATCGGGATGCCGCCGAGCAGTGTCAGCAGTCCACCCCAGAACGGGCGCTGACCGCGCCACCCTCGGAACGATTGGCGCATCCGGCCAAGCCTGTTGCCAAGGCCCACTTGCGCTTCGGCGCTCATGTCGTACAGCTCCTCGGGTATGGCGTTTGGTTCTGTATGTGCGGATTCGGGCACGGGGACGGCTGGTTGAAGTGAGTTACGGCGCCCCCGCGCCCGGCCGTTTCAGCGCGACAAGTGCGGTTCAGGACAGCATTGGCCTCGACAACGGCCTCAACGACGGCGTCGGTCAAGACGAAGCGGATGAGACTGAGGTGACCGAGGCCGCTACCGCCTCAGTAGCACTCGTGCTTGCCCTTCTTGACCGACATGCCGAGGCCAGAGAGCTTGAAGGTGCCTGCCGTGGTCGCCCACGCGCGCTGCTTCACATCGGTGAAGCGGACCTTGTCGGCCTGCTGCGCGAACGAGTCCGGGACGTACCTGTCGCCCTTGGCCGGACCCGGGCCCTTCGTCGTACGGTCGATCGAGACACCGATGTCGACATTGGTGAAGGTCGCGTTGGCCTTCAGGTCGTCGGCGTCGATGTAGAGCTTCTTCGCCTCGACCCTCGGGCTGCCCTTGCCACCGGCCTTGAGGACCATCGACACATCGCCGAAGACCGGAACCGGGACGACCACGGACTGGCAGAGGTTGGTGATCTTCGCCGACTCCATGCCGACGACGGCGACCGGGTGGTTACCCGACTTGCCGCTGTCCATCCCGCCGTACTGGACGAATCCCGTACCGTCGAGCTGATCCGCGGTCACCTTGAACTGCTGACCGGACACACTGAACGATGCCGCGAGCGCACCCTGCGAGAGGGCCACGCCTATCGCGGCCGTCGCCGCGACGCTCGGCACCATGACCACGGCGAACCGCTTCCATCTGGTTCCGCCACGAGCCACGGACTCCATGACTTTCCTCCTTCTCGGACGTACATCTCCGGCCCTGACTGCTCCCGTTCGGGCGGCTCAGCCGGGCAGGGATGGGAGAAGTGCTACGTCCTCGGTAAGGAGAGCGCCCGCGTAAAGGGGCGCGCTGCGCGCCTCGATCACCGGCGATCACCCCCGAGCGACAACCACTGGTCGCGCCTGACGCATCACGCACAACCTTGCTGGACAGGCCCTGCCGGAACCGGCAGAGACCCCCCTGTCCCAGACCGGCGACGGTGCCGCCGGCCTGCCCGGTGGGGACCCAGAATTCCCGTCTCCCGATTGGCTGTCGGGCTGCGGGCAATGGACCGAGCGTGGCCGATCGTGGTGCATTCTCGGCGTCCGCACAAGGGGGTTCGTTACTGGCTGGTAACGGCGGGATAACCGACCCGGCACCGCCCGGCATCGGTCAACGACAGACGGTGGCCCTAACGGCCGCAAAATATCGGGCGATTGGCGAATAGAAGCGGACAGATCACTGCCCCGCTCTTACTCCAAGTAACAGTGGCCGCGTTTACCAAGATTCGGTAAAACGCGGCCACTGTGGCACTGCCTCGACAGACTTTCCACTTGCGCACCACGGCCCGGAACGCTTAACCACAGGTCAGCGAACGGGCCGGGGCAAATCCGACAGATTGCCGGGGTGGGGCCGACGGGGCCCAAGGGCCCCTGCCCACCGGTCAGTCGGCGAACATCAGTCGGCGATCAGAAGAGCACCCGGGCGAGCGCCGTACGCGACGCCGTCACGCGCGGGTCGTCGGCGCCGACGACCTCGAAGAGTTCGAGCAGCCGCAGCCGCGCCGCCTCCCGGTCCTCACCGGCGGTGCGCCGGACCGTCTCCACCAGGCGCCCGAACGCGTCCTCGACATGGCCGCCGACCAGGTCCAGGTCGGCCGCGGCGATCTGCGCCGCCGCGTCACCGGGCTTCTCCGCGGCGTCCTTGCGGACCACGGCGGGGTCCAGGTCCTGCACCCGGCGCAGCAGTTCGGCCTGGGCGAGGCCGAGCTTGGCCTCGGTGTTGCCGGGGTCGTCGCTCAGCACGTTCTTGTACGCCTGGATGGCACCGCCGAGGTCGCCCGCGTCCAGGGCCTGGACGGCCGCTTCGAGCAGCGCGTCATAGGGGCCGGCCGGGGCGGCGGGGGCGGCCTGCGGCTCGTCGCCGGAGGCGTTCGGGTCGACGACCAGGCCGGTCAGGCCGAAGCGCTCCTCGCCGACCTGGATCAGCTGGTCCAGGGTCTGGCGGATCTGCGCCTCGGGGGCCGCGCCCTGGAAGAGCGGCAGGGCCTGGCCCGCCACCACCGCGAAGACCGCCGGGATGCCCTGCACCCCGAACTGCTGCATCAGCATCTGGTTCGCGTCGACGTCGATCTTGGCGAGCAGGAAGCGGCCGTTGTACTCCAGCGTCAGGCGCTCCAGGAGCGGGCTGAGCTGCTTGCACGGCTCGCACCACTCGGCCCAGAAGTCGATGACGACCGGCACTTCGGTGGAGCGCTGCAGGACGTCCCGCTCGAAACCCGCCTCGTCGACGTCGATGACGAGACTCGCGGGAGACACCCCGGCGCCCGCGCCCGTGCCACCCTGCCGGGCCGCTTCGGCACGCGCCTGCTCCGCCTTCGCCTTGGCCTCCTGGGCCGCCTTCACCGCGGCGAGGTCGACGACTCCGCTCATGGACATGTTCCGTGGCTGCATGAGTACATCCTCCCCCAAGCCGCGCGGGAACCGTGCCCGCCCGCCCGACTCCCGCCGCCACCCCGCCGCGGAAGTCGCTTCGCCCCCCGGCCCGATCGCGGCCCCCCGCCGGATTGCGGTGCCGTCGGCCGAACCGATTCGTCTGTTCCTTCGGGCCCGAGGAGGACCGTGAATCCGGCGGGGTCCCCACCCCGCTCTGTGGTTGCCGCCCGACGGGCGGTGAGACTCGCTCGCAGCGGTCTGCCGTCGAACGCGGCTTTCGCTACGGCTCGTAGCGTAACTGCAGGACACGGGGCGCGGCAGCGGGCATCGCGTGATCTGCCTCACTCGGCGCTGGCCAGGGCGGTCATACTCGCCGGTATGGTCGCGGGCATGCAGAGCCGCAACACACCGCCGACGCGCGCCGGGGGCCGCCCCCGCAGCGCCGAGGCGGACACCGCCATCCTCGAAGCGACCAGGCAGGCCCTGGTCGACCTCGGCTGGACGAAGCTGACCCTGGGCGACGTGGCCACCCGGGCGGGGGTCGCCAAGACCACGCTCTACCGGCGCTGGGCGGGCAAGAGCGAGCTGGTCGTGGACGCGGTGGCCGAGCTCTTCGACGAGTTGGAGCTGCCCGACAGCGGCAGCCTGGCCTCGGACATCGAGGGTGTGGTGCTGCAGTTCGCCGCGTTGCTCGGGCGCCCCGAGACGAAGACCGCGCTGATGGCGGTCGTCGCCGAGTCCACCACCGACGAGCCCCTGCGCGAACGCATCCGCGCGTCCATCGTCGACCGCCAGAAACGCCTCGTCCTCGCGGGCCGCGCCCGCGCCCAGGACCGCGGCGAACTCCCCGTCGAACCCGACCCCGCCACCGCGGCCCGCACCGCCGACCTCATCTTCGACGTGATCGCCGGCGCGGTGGTCCACCGGGCCCTGGTCAGCGCCGAACCGGTCGACGCCGAGTGGGCCCGCCGCTTCACCTGGCTGGTCCTCGGCGGCCTCTCGGCGGCCGCCGGCCCGGGTCCCGAGCCGGGGGCCCCGGCGACCGCCCACGACGGCGCCCCGTAGGACGAGCCCCTAGACCTGGTACGTGTGGGCCGCGAAGAGGGCGAGGTTGTCGGCCACCCAGGCCGAGGTGCGGGTGAGGCCCTC
This sequence comes from Streptomyces sp. NPDC041205, assembly GCF_055591765.1. NCBI lineage: Bacteria > Bacillati > Actinomycetota > Actinomycetes > Kitasatosporales > Streptomycetaceae > Streptomyces > Streptomyces sp. NPDC041205. The sequence goes on from NZ_JBVIZH010000002.1 coordinate 421,453, forward strand.
GCGGAGGGGGACGAGGGGCTGCCAGCCGGTGAGTTCACGGGCGCGGGAGTTGTCGGACACGAGTCGTTCCACCTCGCTGCCCGCGGGCCGCAGGCGGGAGGGGTCGGTGACGACGACGGCGTCCCGGCCGCTGGCGGCGATGAGTTCCTGGGCCAGGTCCCCGATGGATATCTCCCGGCCCACGCCGAGGTTGACCACCTGGCCGACGGCCGCGTCGTGCTCCGCCACGGCGAGGAACCCGCGCGCGGTGTCGGTGACGTAGGTGAAGTCCCGCGTGGGCGTGAGCGAACCCAGCTTGATCTCGCGGGCCCCGGCGTGGAGTTGGGCGAGGATCGTGGGGATGACGGCGCGGGCGGACTGCCGCGGGCCGTAGGTGTTGAAGGGCCGTACGACGGCGACGGGCAGTTCGAAGGCGTGCCAGTGGGACAGCACGGTCATGTCGGCGCCGATCTTCGAGGCGGAGTACGGCGACTGCGGCTGGAGGGGGTGGCTCTCGCTGATGGGAACGGTCAGCGCGGTCCCGTACACCTCACTGGTGGAGGTGTGGACGAGCCGGCGCACGGAGTGCCGACGGCAGGCCTCGGCGATGTTCTCCGTACCGACGACGTTGGTCTGCACGTACGCGCCGGGAGAGTCGTAGGAGTACGGGATGCCGATGAGCGCGGCGAGGTGGAAGACGGTGTCGCAGCCGTCGACGGCGTCCATGACGCGCCCGGCGTCGCGCACGTCACCGGCGACGAGCTCGACACGCGGGTCCCCGGCGAGGTGCGCGAGGTGCCCCTTGTCGCCGTACGGCTTGTAGTGCGCGAAGGCACGGACGTGCGCGCCGCGTTCGAGGAGCAGGTCGACGAGCGTGGAGCCGATGAAGCCTTCGGCGCCGGTGACGAGGACGGTGCGGCCCTGCCAAGAAAAGGGGGCGGACGGGGCGAGGTCGTTCGGGGAGGAGGAAGGGGAAGGGGCGTTCATGCCGCGTACTCCAGGTGGTCGGTGTGGTGGGTGAGGTGCAGGACCCGCTCGGCGAGCAGGTCGGCGGCGCGGGCGTGGGGCCCGGGATCCGCGGCGCCGCTCATGGCGGCGAGCCGCGCGGGCTCGGCGAGCAGCGGTTCGAGGAGCGCGGCGAGCCGGTCGGCGGTGGTCTCGGCGTCGGGCAGGAGCAGCCCGGCGCCCGCGTCGGAGAGCACCCGCGCGTTGTGGGTCTGGTGGTCGCCGGGGGCGTGCGGGTAGGGCACGAGGACGGCGGGCACGCCGGTGGCGGCGAGTTCGGCGACGGTGGCGGAGCCCGCGCGGCAGACGACGAGGTCGGCGGCGGCGTAGGCGAGGTCCATCCGGTCGAGGTAGGGCACGGCGTGGGCGACCGCATCCCCGCCTTCGTACGCGAGCCGCCGCCGCGTCTCGTCGAGCGCGGCCGGACCGGTCTTGATCAGCAGGGATACGTCACCGCGCCACCGCCAGCGCGTGGCGAGCCCGAGCGCCGCCTCGGTGAGCCGGGCGGCGCCGAGGCTGCCGCCGTTGAAGAGCACGAGGCGCGCCCCTTCGGGCACCCCGAAGGCACGCCGGGCCTCGGCGCGCAGCGCGTCCCGGTCGAGGGCGGCGAGGGCGGCGGCGATGGGCATGCCGGTGGTGGTGGCGCGGTCGCCGCCGGGCAGATGGGCGCGGCTGCGGTCGAAGGCGACGGCGATGTGCGGGGTGAGGCGGGCGGCGAAGCGGTTGGCGCGCCCCGGCACCGCGTTGGACTCGTGGATGAGACTGGGCAGCCCGGCCATGCGGGCGCCGACGATGACGGGGGCGCTCGGGTAGCCGCCCATGCCGACGGCGACCTGCGCGCCCTGGTCGCGCAGGATGGCCCGGCACTGGGCGCCGGACTTCACCAGGGCGGCGGGCAGCAGATAGCGGCGGGCGCCGAGGGACGGGTCGAAGGGGATCATGTCGACGGTGTGCAGCCGGTACCCGGCGTCGGGGATGAGCCGGGTCTCCAGGCCGCGCTCGGTGCCCACGAAGGAGATCACCGCGTCCGGCACGGCCCGGCGCAGGGCGTCGGCGAGGGCGAGGCCCGGGTAGATGTGGCCGCCGGTGCCGCCCGCGCCGATCACGACGGACAGCGGCCTGTACGTGTGGGTCGCCGCGGCGCGGGCCGCGGCGGGAGTGACGGGAGTTCTCATGACGCCGGAGCTTCGCGACCCGTCCTAAGAGGGTTTTAAGAGCCGGGTTTGGCACCTTTGGTGCATGAGTTCCTTCCTGAGCCGCACGAGGTGCGCATTTCCCGGGACCCGGCCCGCCCCGGGTGTCGCCGCATGACGCCGCCGCCCGCGCACCCGGCGCACCCATCCAGGGTCCTCGTCGTCGACGACGACCCCGAGGTGCGCGCCGCCGTCGAGGACGCGCTGAGCATCGAGGGTCACCATGTGCGCGGCGCCGCCGACGGCCACCGCGCGCTGACCGCGGTGGCCAGGTGGGAGCCGGACCTCCTGGTCCTGGACGTGAAGATGCCCGTGCTCGACGGTCTGGCCGTGTGCCGCAGGCTGCGCGCGGCGGGCGACCGCACCCCGGTGCTCGTCCTGACGGCCCTGGACTCGGTGAGCGACCGCGTCGACGGCCTGGACGCGGGCGCCGACGACTACCTGGTCAAGCCGTTCGCCCTGGACGAGCTGGTGGCGCGGGTCCGGGCGCTGCTGCGCCGCGCCGCCCCCGACCCGGCGGGACCGGGCGGCCGGGAGACCGACGGCGACGCGCTGTCGTACGGCGATCTGACGCTCGACACCCGGACCCGCACCGGTGCGCGCGCCGGGCGCCGCATCGAGTTCAGCCGCACCGAGGCCACGCTCCTGGAACTGCTGCTCCGGAACTCCGGGCAGGTACTGCCGCGCGAGCTGATCCACGAGGCGGTGTGGGGCCGGGACTTCGGGCCCGACTCCAACTCCCTGGCGGTGTACGTCGGTTATCTGCGCCGCAAGCTGGAGGCCGAGGGCGAGGCGCGGCTCGTGCACACGGTGCACGGCGTCGGCTACCGGCTCGGTTCGCCGTGAGCGCGCCCCACGCGCCCCACGCCCCCCGACGCGGTCGTGGCCGCCGCGCCCTTGGGGCCCGCTGGCGCCGCCGCCGTCCGCTGCGCACCCGTCTCGCGGTGGCGGCGTCCGCCGCGGTGGCGCTGGTCGCGATCTGCGTCTGCACGGCGTCGTTCTTCGTCCTGCGCTACAAGCTCTACCAACAGCTTGACCAGAATCTCGCCCAGTCCGCGACCCTGGCCGCACAACAGCACCGCTCCGAGGAGCGGGGCTACGGCGTGCTCGCGGGCGAATGCCGCTTCCTGGGCGCTCCGGCCTGCTCGCAGGTCGTCCCCGCTGCCTCGGCCGACGACCCGAAGAAGCCGTACCTGCTGCCCGTGAACGGCTCCACCCGCCAGGTCGCGGCGGGCGAACTGGCCCCGTACTACTCGAACTTCACCCTGCCAGGCGGCAAGCCGGGGCGCATGCTCACCACCACCTACGGCAAGGGCGCGGCCGTCCAGGTCGCGCTGCGCGCCGACATCGCCGAGCGCGGGGTGCGGCAGACGGCCGCGATCCTGTCGGTGGTGGGCGGCGCGGGCGTGCTCCTGTCCGCGCTCGGCGGCTACTGGGTCTCCCGCACGGGACTCGCACCCGTCGCGCGGCTCACGGCGACGGCGGAGCGCATCGCGGCGACCCGGGACGCCCGGCATCGCATCGAGCTGCCACCCGGGCCGCCGGGGCGGCGCGAGGACGAGGTCACCCGGCTCGCGGCCGCGTTCAACACCATGCTCGGCGAACTGGAGGAGTCCGTCGCCGCCCGCCGCCGTCTCGTCGCCGACGCCTCGCACGAACTGCGTACGCCACTGACGTCACTGCGTACGAACGCGGAACTCCTCGCCCGTGCCGATCGCCTGACGACGGAGCAGCGGGACCGGGCGTCGGCCGCGCTCGGCCGTCAGCTTCGTGAAGTCACCGGCCTGGTCAACGACCTGATCGAGCTGGCCCGCGACGAGGAACCGCGGCCGCTCCTGGAGGAGGTGCGGGTCGCTCCGCTGGTCGAGCACGTCGTGAACGCGGCGCGCGAGCACTGGCCCGCGATCGTCTTCACGTACGACGTCGCTCCCGACGCGGCCGGGACGACCCTGCCCGGTGTGCCCGCCCGCCTCGCCCGGCTCGTCACCAACCTGCTGGACAACGCGGCGAAGTTCAGCCCGCCCGGGGCGGCCGTCGAGGTCTCCCTGACCACCACCGGCCTCGCCGTCCGCGACCACGGCCCCGGCATCGCCCCGGAGGACCTGCCGCACGTCTTCGACCGCTTCTACCGCGCCGAACGGGCCCGCGCACTGCCCGGCTCCGGCCTGGGCCTGGCCATGGCCCGGCAGATCGCCCGGGCCCACGGCGCGGAACTGACGGCGGAACACGCCCCCGGCGGGGGCGCGCTGTTCCGTCTGGCGTGGCCGTCCTAGGTCGGACGGGGCCGAAGCAGCGCGCAGTGCCTGCGCGGAACCAGTTCGCCCGGCCCCTCCGGCCGGACGAACTGGAAGCCCTCCGGCCAGAGGACTAGAACCCGGCCGGCTCCGTGTACACCCCCCACTCATCCCGCAGCACCCCGCAGATCTCCCCGAGCGTCGCCTCGGCCCGGACCGCGTCCAGCATGGGCGCGATCATGTTGGACCCGTCCCTGGCGGCGGCGAGCATCGCGTCGAGGGAGGCCCGGACCCGGGCCTCGTCCCGCGCATCCTTGCGGGCGGCGAGCACCTTGACCTGCTCCCGCTCGACCTCGTGGCTGACCCGCAGGATCTCCAGGTCACCGGTCACGGAGCCGTGGGCGACGTTGACGCCGACGACCCGCTTGTCGCCCTTCTCCAGGGACCGCTGGTACTGGAAGGCGGACTCGGCGATCTCACCGGTGAACCACCCGTCCTCGATGCCCCGCAGGATGCCGGAGGTGATGGGCCCGATGGGGTGCTGCCCGTCGGGACGCGCCCGCCGCCCCCGCTCCTTGATCTGGTCGAAGATCTTCTCGGCGTCGGCCTCGATGCGGTCGGTGAGCTGCTCCACGTACCAGGACCCGCCGAGCGGGTCGGCGACGTTGGCGACGCCGGTCTCCTCCATGAGGACCTGCTGGGTGCGCAGGGCGATCTCGGCGGCCTGCTCGCTGGGCAGGGCGAGGGTCTCGTCGAGGGCGTTGGTGTGCAGGGAGTTGGTGCCGCCGAGGACGGCGGCGAGGGCCTCCACGGCGGTGCGGACCACGTTGTTGTACGGCTGCTGGGCGGTCAGCGAGACACCGGCGGTCTGCGTGTGGAAGCGCAGCCACTGGGCCTTGTCGGTCTTGGCGCCGTACACGTCCTTCATCCAGCGGGCCCAGATCCGGCGGGCGGCCCGGAACTTGGCGATCTCCTCGAAGAAGTCGACGTGGGCGTCGAAGAAGAAGGACAGGCCGGGGGCGAAGACGTCGACGTCCAGGCCCCTGCTCAGGCCCAGCTCCACGTACCCGAAGCCGTCCGCGAGGGTGTACGCCAGCTCCTGCGCGGCCGTCGCTCCGGCCTCGCGGATGTGGTAGCCGGAGACCGAGAGCGGTTTGTAGGCGGGGATGTCGCGGGCGCAGTGCTCCATCAGGTCGCCGATGAGGCGCAGGTGGGGCTCGGGCTCGAAGAGCCACTCCTTCTGCGCGATGTACTCCTTGAAGATGTCGGTCTGGAGCGTGCCGTTGAGCACGCCCGGGTCGACGCCCTGCCGCTCGGCGGCGACGAGGTACATGCAGAAGACGGGGACGGCGGGGCCGCTGATCGTCATCGACGTCGTGACGTCGCCGAGCGGGATGTCCTTGAACAGGACCTCCATGTCGGCGGCGGAGTCGATGGCGACGCCGCAGTGGCCGACCTCGCCGAGGGCGCGCGGGTCGTCGGAGTCGCGGCCCATGAGCGTCGGCATGTCGAAGGCGACGCTCAGGCCGCCGCCGCCGGCGGCGAGGATCATCTTGTACCGCTCGTTCGTCTGCTCGGCGTTGCCGAAGCCCGCGAACTGGCGGATCGTCCACGTACGTCCCCGGTATCCCGTGGGGTACAGGCCGCGCGTGAACGGATACTCGCCGGGCCATCCGATGCGCTCGAAGCCCTCATAGGTGTCCCCGGGCCGGGGCCCGTAGGCAGGCTCGACCGGGTCACCGGAGAGCGTCGTGAAATCGGCGTCGCGCTTCTTCGCGGCGTCGTACCGGGCCTGCCAGCGGCGGCGGCCCTCTGCGATGGCGTCAGCGTCCATGCCACCCAATTTACTTGGACGTCCTAGTAAATGTCGATGGCCAACCGCCACGGGCTGCCCGTGGCGGGGGTGTGGCGCGGGTGCCTCAGGCCTTGGCGAGCGGGGTCGCGGGGTCCGTGAGCAGCGGCTCGACCTCGCGGACGACGTTGCGCTCGACGAAGAATGCGGCCGTGGGAATGGTGCCGGAGACCAGCACCCAGAGCAGCTTGCCGAACGGCCACTTCGCCTTGGAGCCGAGGTCGAAGGCGAAGACCAGGTAGATGATGAAGAGGACGCCGTGGATCTGGGAGACCGCGAGCGTCAGGCCCTCGCCCTTGTCGAAGCCGTACTTGACCACCATGCAGGCGCACAAGATCAACAACATGACGGCGGTGACGTAGGCCATTACCCGGTAGCGGGTCAGCACGCTGCGTTTCATGACTACGAGCGTAGCCCGCTCCCCCACACGATCTTCAGCTGCCCCTTTCCTCCCACCCGCCCGCCCGAAGGGCGAGAAGGGCGGGCGGGGCATAGAGCCCGTCCGGCGTTTGAGGACGAGGCCCGCAGGGCCGATGGAGCGGGGAGAGGGGCGCAGCCCCATAGGGCTAACCGTCGAAGTCCTGCGCAGCGACCCGCAGGGGCCGAAGCATCGCGAACAGCTCCCCGCACTCCTCCGCGTCGTAGACCCCGAGCCCGAAGTCCATCGCCATCAGCTCCCGCGTCGCCTCCTCGACGACCTCCCGCCCCTTCTCCGTGATGGAGGCAAGCGTGCCGCGCCCGTCGTTGGGGTTGGGCCGCTTGTCCACGAGCCCGGACCGGACAAGCCGGTCCACCGTGTTCGTGACGGACGTCGGATGCACCATCAACCGCTCGCCGATCTTGGACATCGGCAGTTCGCCCTCCTTGGAGAAGGACAGCAGCACCAGCGCCTCGTAGCGCGCGAAGGTCAGTCCGTACGGCTTGACGACCGCGTCGACCTCGGCGAGCAGGATCTGGTGCGCGCGCATGATCGAGGTGATGGCGCCCATCGCGGGCACGGATCCCCAGCGCTGCTTCCAGAGTTCGTCGGCTCGGGCGATGGGATCGAAGGGGAGACTGAGCGGCTTCGGCACAGCGTCGACCTTAGCCGCCGGTCACATACCGGTCAGCCCCAGTCTCAGAATTCGGCCGCACGTTCGCCCGCTGCCGTCCTGTCGACCGGACCTCGCGGACCAGGAGCAGACAGCAGACGGTGCCGAGCGCGCCGGCGCCCGCGACCACCGTGCTGACGGCGAAGAACTCGGCGGCGAGCCCGGCGAGCGCCATGCCGACGCCCTGGAGGGTCATCAGGCCCGCCGTGTGCACGGTCATGGCGCGGCCGCGCAGCTCCGGCGGCACGGCGTCCACGAACCAGCGGTCGAGCCCCAGCGTGTACGCCGATCCGGCCCCGGCGAGCACGAGCGCGGGCAGCGCCCAGGCCAGGCCGGGGGCGAAGACGTACGCGAGCAGCGGGAGCAGGGTGGTCGCGGCCAGCGGGAGCACGATGCGGGAGCGGGTGGCGGGGCTGAGCGCGGACCCCGCGTACACCTCGCCCGCGATGGTGCCGACGGGCATCGCGCACATCAGCAGGCCGACCCCGGCGGTGCCGACGCCGATCTGCTCGGCGTACGGGGCGGCGAGGGCCTCCGGGGCGACGACGAACATCGGGGGCGCCCAGAGCAGGAGCAGCAGCGCGCGGATCCGCCGGTGCGCCAGGACCTCACGGGCACCCGCGAGCGAGTACCGCAGGAGCGCGGCCTCCCCGCCCCCGCTCCCCCGGTCGCCGCCCCGCGCGGGCCGCCGCTTCGTACCGGTCCGCAGCAGCAGGGCCGACGCGAGGAACGTCACCAGCGTGATGACGAGCGCCCCGCGCGGGGAGACGACGGTGAGCAGTACGCCCCCGAGCCCGAAGCCGACGAGGACGGCGCTCTGCGACACCATCCGCAGCAGCGAACGCCCGAGCACGAACAGGTCGCCGTCGCCGAGGACGTCGGTGAGCGTCGCCATCCGGGTGCCGTTGAACACCGGTGAGACGGCGGCGATCAGACAGCGCAGCGCGAGCAGTCCGGCGACCGGTGTCGCGGGCAGGGCCATCAGCGCGGCGCACCCGGCGCACACCAGGTCGCAGCCGACGAGGACCCGTCGCGGCGGATACCGGTCGGCGACCCCGGCGAACAGCGTCCCGCCCACGAGGTACGGCAGCATCCCCAACGCGAACGCCAGCGCACTGAGCAGCGGCGACCCGGTGAGGTCGTACACGAGCACCGTCAGCGCGATCTCACTGACGACCACCCCGAGCAACGAGAGCGCGTGCGCGACGAAGACGGCCCGGAACTCGGCGACGGCGAAGACGCGGCGGTAGCCGTCGCGCTCCTGAGGGGCGGCCGAGGCCGGGCCCGATTCCGGGGGCGAGGGTGGGATGGCGGGTGTGGGCCCGGACGCGAGCCCGGACGTGGCCCCGGACCCGGGCGTAGATCCGGACGCAGCCCCGGACCCGGCCCCGGACGTGGGCCCGGACGCGGACCCGGACGCGGACCCCGGCGTGGACCCGGACGCGAACCCGGACGTGGCCCCAGACCCGGACCCGGACGTGGGCCCGGACGCGGACCCGAGCGCGGACCCGGACACGGCCCCAGACGCGGACCCGGGTACGGACCCGGACGCAGGGCGAGCGCCCGAAGCAGGGCTCCCGCCGTGCGCACCGCGCCCCTCGGCAGCGCCCGTCCCAGCCGCGCACCGCACTCCGGCCACGCCCGGCTCGGCGATCGGGCCCGCCCCGCCCGCACCCGGCTCCACCGCCGGGCACCCCTCACCCCCGGCCCCCGGCCCACCCGTCTGCCCCGTGCCCGCGCCCACGCCCGCCCCGGTCTTCGGTCCGTCTCCCATGTGCTCACCCTGGCGGCGCCCCGCACCGGCCCCTAAAGTTTCGGCTCCAGCCGAATCATCGGCGCCGACGGCACCGCGGAAGGAGGACAGGCCGTGCCCTTCCAGTTGCGGTTCGGGGAGGACGATCTGCTGCGGTGCCGGTTCGCCGTGTCGCCCCTGTGGGAGACGCAGGAGGCGGTGCGGACGCTGAAGCGGCGCGAGCGGCACGGGTATCACCCGGGGTGGCTGCGGCGGATCAGGGAGGCGGGGGCGGGTCTCGACCTGGAGGCCGTGTGGCTGTTGATGCCGTCACGCGGGCACAGCCCGGACTTCCTCGGGCCGCCGCCGCTCGGCCCCGCGGCGGGGTTCGACGAGGAGATCGCGGCGGTGCGGGCGGCGGACCCCCAGGCCGCGCGGGACGACATGGCGCGGGCCCTCGCGGAGACGCCGGGGGCGGCGGCGAGCCCGCTCGGGCGGCGGCTGCTCGACGACCCGGCGCGGGCCGTACGGGAGTTGGCGGACGCCCTGGAGGGCGCCTGGCACGTGCTGGTCGAGCCGTACTGGCCCCGCCTCCGTGCCCTGCTCGAAGCCGACGTGGCGTACCACTCCCGGCGCCTCGCGGAAGTCGGCCTCGGCGCCCTGCTGCCCGAGCTCGACCGCCGCCTGGCCTGGGACTCCGGGACGCTGACGGCGCAGTGGCGCGGGCGGCACGTGCGGGACCTGGACGGGCGGGGCCTGGTCCTGATGCCCAGCGTCTTCAGCTGGCCGGACGTGATCAGCGGCTACGACCCGCCCTGGCAGCCGACGCTGGTGTACCCGGCCCGGGGCCTGGCCGGTCTGTGGAGCGCCCCGGCCGACCACGCCCCGGACGCCCTCGCCCGCCTCCTCGGCCGCAACCGCGCCGCCGTCCTCACCGCCCTCGCCGAGCCGGCCGGCACCTCGGCCCTCGCCCACCGCCTGGCCCTGGCCCCGTCGTCGGTCTCGGCGCATCTGACGGCGCTGCGGGACGCGGGCCTGCTCACCTCGCGCCGGTACGGACACCAGGTCCTGTACGAGCGGACCCCGCTCGGGATCGCGCTGGCGGCGGGCGGCTGAACGCGGGCACCCCATGGCGAGCGGCCGCAGGCGGGGCTGCGGGCGGCTGACGACGACGGCGCGCGCGGTGTCGTACACCGAGGCGATTGATCCCTTATGTCACGATTGCCGCACGACTCGCCTGCCCGTCACCGTCGACACCGTCGCCCAAGGGGTCTGGATGCACCGGCTGCTCCGTACGTTCACGGCACTCACGGCCGTCGCGGCCCTAGGGCTCGCGGCGGGGTGCTCGTCCGGGTCCGGCCCGGGCGAGGAGAAGGACGAGGGGACGCCCGCCGTCCGTCCCGAGGCGGCGCGGTCGGCGCAGCACCGCTTCTGGGTCGACCCGCAGAGCGCGGCGGCACGGCAGGTCAGGGAGTGGCGGCAGGAGGGCCGTACCCAGGACGCCGAGGCGCTGCGCCGGATCGCCGAGCAGCCGATGGCGGTCTGGCCGGCCGGGGACGACCCGGCGCCGGACATCGCGAAGGCCACCGCGGGCGCGGCGGACGAGGGCCGCACGGCGGTGCTCGTCGCGTACAACATCCCGCACCGCGACTGCGGCCAGCACTCGGCGGGCGGCGCCCAGGACGCCGCGTACTACCGCCAGTGGCTCGGCGCGTTCGCCGACGCCATCGGGCGGAGCAAGGCGCTCGTGGTCCTGGAGCCGGACGCCATCCCGCACATCGTGGACGGCTGCACGCCCGCCCAGTACCACGAGGAGCGCTACCAGCTCCTGTCGGAGGCGATCCAGCGCCTCAAGCGGCAGCCGAACGTCAAGGTCTACCTGGACGCGGGCAACCCCGGCTGGATCAACGACGCGCGCAAGCTCACCCTGCCGCTGCGACGGGCGGGCATCGACCGGGCCGACGGCTTCTCGCTGAACGTCTCCAACTTCCAGAGCGACCGCACGACCAGCGCCTACGGCCGCACCCTCGCCGCCACGGTCGGCGGCAAGCACTTCGTGATGGACACCAGCCGCAACGGCAAGGGCCCGCTCGCCGGGGACCGCCAGGACGCCTGGTGCAACCCGCCCGGACGCGGCCTCGGCACCCCGCCCACCGACCGCACCGGCGACCCGCTCCTGGACGCCTACCTGTGGATCAAGCGGCCCGGCGACTCCGACGGCCCCTGCCGCGGCGGACCGGCCGCCGGACAGTGGTGGCCGGACTACGCGCTCGGGCTCGTGCGCAACGCGAAGGCGTAGCCGGTCTGATGACCGCGTGGACGGCTTGTGGAGGTCAACTCGCGGACGGGGAAAGGCCCTTGGTCACGCTGGCCAAAGGCCCCGGCCACCTGGCAGCCTGAGGGCGCATGGGGCGTGAAGACTTCTCGCAGGCGGGCTACGGCGTACGGTTCGAGTGGGGCACGTCCGGAGCGAAACGCCTCGCGCCCGCCGTCTCCTGTCTGGTGATCGTCGACGTCCTCTCGTTCACCACGTCGGTGTCGGTCGCCGTCGAGTCCGGCTCCCGCGTCTTCCCCTATCCGTGGCGCGACGAGAGCGCGACGGCCTTCGCCCGCCAGATGGACGCCCGGCTCGCGGTGGGCCGCCGTGCCGTCACGAAGGCCAGCCCCTGGTCGCTGTCCCCGGCCGACCTGCGGCGCGCCCCGCTCGCCCCGCGCCTGGTGCTGCCCTCGCCCAACGGCTCGGCGATCGCCGCGTCGGCGGGCGGCGTGGACATCGCCGCCGGGTCGCTGCGCAACGCGACCGCCGTGGGCCAGTGGCTCGCGGACCGGGGCCACGGCACCCCCGAGCGCCCCGTGGGCGTGATCGCCTCGGGCGAGCGCTGGCCGGACGGCACGCTGCGGCCCGCCCTGGAGGACCTGCTCGGCGCGGGGGCCGTGATCACCGCGCTGCGGGACCGCGGCGGCACGGCACTCTCCCCGGAGGCCGCGTCGGCGGCGTCGGCCTTCGTCGCGGCGGTGGACGTGGGGGACGCGGTCGCGTCCTGCTCCTCGGGCCGGGAGCTGGCCGACGGCGGCTACGCGGAGGACGTGGCCATCGCGACGGAGCTGGACGCGTGCGCGGTGGTGCCGGTGCTCACGCACGGGGCGTTCGTGGCGGCCGGGTGAGGGCGGGGGGCTCGGCCAGGTGAGGGCCGGGTGCGGGACACCCGGCCCCCGGCCTCACCACACGTGCGCCCGCTACTTCACGTGCACCCACTTCGCCTCCGACGACGCCCCGGCCGCGTCCGTCACGAACAGCATGTACCAGCCGGGCGGCACCAGCGCCGCGTCCTCGCGGGGCACGTCCACCGTCACCGAGCCCGGCCCCTTGGTGAGCCCGAGCGCGATCGAGCGCTGCTCCACGTCGGTGGTGTGCGTGACGGCGCTCGGCCGCATGAGCCGGGCCGACACCAGCTTCTCCGGGTGCGCGGTGCGGAAGGTCGCGCGGCCGTCGGCGGGCAGCACGGCGGGTCCGGCGCCGAGCACGGGCCGGTTCTTGCCGGACTTGTGCAGGGACGGCGGCGTGAAGATCTCCATGCGCTGCTCGAAGTGGCCGAGCTTGGTGTTCTGCTCGTTGTCGAAGAGCGGGTCGGAGCCGAAGGTGGCGACGCGCCCGTCGGGCAGGAGCAGCGCCTCGGAGTGGTAGTTGCGGCCGACCTTGGGATCGGCGGCGGCGCGGAAGGCGCCCCGGCCCGCGTCGCCCTTCGGGTCGTAGAACTGGGCCTTGAGGATGTTGCTGCCGCTGCGGCCGCGGTAGTCGGACGAGCCGTTGGTGGTGAACACCGAGTCGTCCGGCATCAGGACGCTGTTCAGGTAGCGCGTGCCCTGGGGCAGTTCGGGCCCGGTCCTGAAGGCGGGGTTGTCCTGCTTCAGGTCGATGACGGCGGTGCGCTTGGTGGCCTTCTTGGACTCGCCGACCCCGCCGCCGCCGAGGATCATCACCTTCTGGTCCTGGGCGGGCGGGAGCAGGACGGACCCGGACGTCTCGGTCTGGTCGAGGTCGGTGAGGCCGGGCACCTTCTCGAACTTGTTGGTCTTCAGGTCCCACAGGCCGGGCGCGCGGCCCTTCTTCGCGGGCCCGTAACCGGCGTTGGATGCGGGGTAGAAGAGCTTGCCGCCCTTGGTGAGGAACAGCGCCGGGTAGGTGGGGAAGTACCGCTTGGGCCCATCGGTCCACTTCTTCGTCTTCGGGTCGTAGATCTCGTTGTCGCCGGGGTCGATGACGCCGACGTCGTCGAGCCCGGACACGGCGAGCACCCGGCCGTCCTCCAGGCCGACCAGGGTGGGGTACCAGCGGGCCTTGTCCATCGGTTCCACGGCGATGTACTTCTCCGCCACCGGGTCGAACTCGTAGGCGGCCCTGATGCCTTGGAAGTCCTGCTTGTCCATGGTGAGCTTCTCGGCGATGCCGTACGTGTTGTCGGCCTCCTTGCCGGTCAGCCCCTCGATCTCGTACTGCGCGGACTTCTCCGTGACCGCGGAGGCGCCCTCGCGGACGGCCTCCACGAAGACCCGGGCCTCGCTCGCGACGACCTTCGTCTTCCAGGGCTGCATCGCGCCGGACTTGGAGTACGTGATCTCGAAGTCCCGTTCGGCCTTGGGGACCGTCACGTCGAACCGGCTGACGTACTCGACGCCGGACGGCGAGCGGAACTTGGTGCCCTTCTTCAGGACGACGGGCTTGTCCGGGTTCTCGTTCTTGACCCGCATGCCGCCGCCGGCCCGCTCCACCTCGCCGTCGAGGAGTTCGTAGCGCGCGGTGCCGCCCGCGACCAGGAGGCGGCCGTCGGGGAGCTGGGCGTGGCCCGAGCAGAAGAAGTCCTCGGGCGTCTCGATCTTCTTGAAGGTGTTCTTCTCCGGGTCCCACAGCACGGTGTCGAAGGACCCGGCGTCGAACTTCTCCTGCTCGTTCCCGGACCCGGCGACGATCAGGACCTTCCCGGTGTGCAGGAGGGCGGCGTGGATGGCGTTGGTGCGGAACTCCTCGGGGATGCCGACCTGCTGCCACGACCCGTACTTCTTCATGTAGCCAGGCCGGGAGATCTTGTACGCGTGGTACTTCTCCTCGGCGAAGGAGACGGCGGCGGGGGCGTTGAGGCCGATGAGCACGGCGCCCGCGCCCACGCCGAAGACGATCTTCTTGGTGCGCTTGGAGAACTCGGGGGGCCGAAGGGGCATGGCGTCAGTTACCTCCAGTCGTCGTGCCGGTGGCGAAGGCGGGCTCCGGCTCGCCGTCGGCGTCCGCGCCGCTGTCCTGCCGCCGCCGGGCCGCGGCGGCCCTGCGGGCCCGCTGCTCCCGCACGGTGGTGAAGGACCACACCGCGACCGGCGCCAGTGAGATGGCCATGGCGAGCACCGCCCAGGTCCGCATCGCGACGTGGGTGTGGTCGAGCACGAACGACGCGACGAGCGAGCTGGCGAGCACCACGGCCCAGAACAGGTGGATGCGGAAGGTGAGGAGCCGGTCGGGGGTGGCACCGCTGCCCTTGGGGGTGACGACGAAGCGGCACGGGCGGCGCAGCGCGGCGGCGCCGAGCGACTTGGCGTAGATGGGCGCGGACAGCGCGGACATCGCCATCCCGGCCAGGCCGCCGGAACCCTCGGGTTCGTGCGGCGAGACGTTGTGGCGCCGGTTCCACAGGTAGAGCCCGATCTGCAGGGCGGCGGCGTCGCTGTAGAGCATCAGCCACACGGAGGCGGCGACCTGGGTGCCGGAGGCCCCGAACCACAGGAACAGCACGCAGCTGAGGATGCCGAGCAGCCAGTTGACGGCCGTCATCGGGTAGTAGACGAGCATCAGCGTGTACGAGAAGAGGCGACCGGGCGGCATCGTGAACGGCGCCTTCCAGTACTGCTTGATCAGCGTCTCGTACGTGCCGCGCGACCAGCGCATCTGCTGGGTGAAGAAGTCCGTCCAGGAGGCCGGGCCCTCGCCCACGGCGAGCACGTCCGGGGTGTACACCGACCGCCAGTGCCGTCCGGTGACCGGGTTCTTGTGCCGGTGCAGCTCGAAGCCGGTGGCCATGTCCTCGGTGATCGAGTCGTGGAGGCCGCCGACCTGGCGCAGGGCGGCGATGCGCACGACGTTGTTGGTGCCGACGAACATGGGCGCCCGGTAGCGGTTGCCGGCCCGCTGGATCAGGGCGTGGAAGAGGAACTGCTGGGACTCGGCCGCCTTGGTGACGGGTGAGACGTAGTTCCCGTACACCTGCGGGCCCACGACGAACGCCACGTCCGGGTCGCGGAAGAAGCCCATCATCCGCTCCAGGAAGTTCGGCAGCGGTACGTGGTCGGTGTCCACGGAGGCGAAGAAGTCGTAGTCGCCGCCGTGCATGGCCAGCCAGGCGTTGTAGTTGCCGTGCTTGGTGCGGGTCTTGTGGGGGCCCTTCTTGCGGTTCCACTCCGCGACGCCGAGGCGGGTGAAGTGGCGTACGCCCAGTTCCTCGCAGAGCGCCTTGGCCTGGTCGTCGTCGCCCTCGTCGAGCAGCCAGACGTCGAGCGGTCCGGTGTGGTGTATCCGCACGGCGCCCTCGAGGGTGGCGCGGACCATCGCGAGCGGTTCCTTGCCCGGTACGTACGTGGTGAGGAAGGCGACGCGGGTGCCCTCCTCGGGCAGGACCGGCACGGGGTCGCGGGCGACCATCGTGGCGTGCGCGATCGACACCACGTTGACCAGCATGAACAGCTCGATCAGGCCGATCGCGACGAGCATCGTCACATCCAGGCCGACCAGCCAGCGGTCGCCGCCCTCACGTTCCGTCCAGTGGGTGGGCCAGACGAGGTACACGAGCAGGGCGCCGGTCAGGAGGGGGGCCAGCGTCATCAGCAGGAGGGCGCGTATTCGGTGGGGCTCGCGGGCGAGGAGCGGCCGGTACTGCACCCGGTATCCGGCGTGGCCGGTGCCGGTGCCGGCGCCGCCCTCCGGCTCGGTGAGCGGTCCGGCGAGCCGGCTGTGGGTGTCGTAGTCGTAGCCCTCCGGCCGCACAGCGCCCTCCAGGTGATCGAACAAGCCGATACCCACACAAAAGTGGAGATTTGTCGGCGTGTCGAACGGGGCGCGTCCGTGCGAGCGGTTTTACCCTGCGGATCGCTTGAGGACGGGGGGGCGGCCCGGGCCCCGGGGCGGGGGCGCTGTCCGGCGCTCCGCGCCGGGATCCCTCCCACCCGCCCACCCGTTTCCACTGGTCCGCGGGCTTCAGGCCGCCTGTGCCACTTGCGCCCGCCCGGCGTCCGTCCCACCCCTGTGGCCAACGGCCACTGCCCGTCCCACCTCTGTGGGCGGCTGGGCCGCCCGGAGGGCGACGGGGGCACCCCCTGCTCGAGCGAAGCCGAGAGCTTGGGGGGGGTGGGCACAGCCCAGTCCCACGGCGCCGTGACGGCGGCGTCAGGGGCGTGTCGCGCGGCGCAGGCGGTGGCGGACCGCGCGTTGGGCGACGGGGCCCAGCTCGTCCAGGGCGGCGACCAGCGCGCCCAGTTGCTCCAGGGCGTCCAACGCCCGCAGAGCCCCGTCCCGGTCAACCCCTTCGTACAGCTCGATCCCGACGAACGACGCCGCGACGGCCCGCGCGAGCCCGACGGGATCGGCGAACTCCCCGAGCGGCGTCGAGCCGAGGACGCGCACGAGGACCTTCTCGACCTCGACCACCCACAGGGAAAGCCCCGCGGCCGTCGCGGCGGCAAGCCGAGGCTGCGTCTGCGCCCCGGCGAGCAACTGCCCGAGCACCGCCACATGCCCCGCGTCCCGCTCCTCCTCGTGCATCTCCCGCCCGAAGGCGAGCAGCTCCCCGAGCGAGGAGATCCCGGCAAGCCGCTCCCGATAGCGGCCGACCCGCTGCTCCGTCGCGTACCGGCACGCCTCGGAGAGCAACTCGTCGACCGACCCGAAGTGGTAGAAGACGAGCGCCTGGTTCACCCCGGCGGCAGCCGCCACGCTCCGCGCCGACGTCTTGGCGATCCCCTGCTCGGTGAGCGTCCGCACGGCCCCTTCGAGGAGCTTCTCCCGCGTCCCGGGCCCCGACTGCGGACTCACGCGCGCACCTCCTCGCGCACGGGCCGCAGCCCGTCCCGCACCCCGCACTCCCGCACGTCGCGGTACGCCGCCGCGAACGAGCCCTCGTACCCGAACAGCGGCCCGAAGTACCGGTTCACGACCCGCACCCGGATCCGGAAGCGCCCGGAGCGGTCGTCGTACGACTCGCGCACCTCCGCGTCGCCCCCGATGACCTCGGGCACGGGCACGTCCACCGGCCCCTCCCGGAACCGGTGCGCCCCGGACCGGATGACCAGCGACCCGTCGGGCCGCGCGGAGAAGTGCAGGTCGCTGGCGAGGTGTTGATGGGTGCCCAGGTAGTCGAGCACCCGGTCGCCACGGGGGCCGAGGACCATCTGGGCGTCGAAGCGCCGGGCCCGGCCGGGCAGTTGGAAGGTACGCACGAAGGTCACCGTCTCACGGCCGAAGGAGTCGGCGTACGGCACGTTCTCGATGGTGAAGGGGATGTTCCGGCCCGCGCGCGGGACGAGGATGTTGCGGGTCGCGCCGACCGCGAGGAACGGCTTCACGAAGCTGCCCCCGTGCCAGATCCGGTCCATCACGCCCTGCCCGAAGCACGCCTCGCCGCTGTCGAGCCCCACGGAGAAGCGCCGTTGGAGCGCCGGGTGCAGCCGCTCGAAGTCGGCGCCCATCACGGTGCGGAAGATCGAGGTCATGCGGGCTGCTCCGTTCGGGCGGGGGGTGAGGTGAGGGCTCTTGAGGTGTCCAGGGCGTCTTCGGCGTCGAGGGTGGTGTCCGAGGCGCCTGTGGTTTCTGGGGTGTCTGGTGTACCTGGAGTGTCTGGCGTACCTGGAGTGTCTGGTGTGTTTGAGATGCCTGAGGTGTCTGAGGTGTTCGGGGCATCTGGGGTTCCTGAGATGCCCGAGGCGTTCAGGGCGTTCAGGAGCCGTGGCGCACGCGCGCGTGCCGGGGGCGTGCGCCTGCAGCGCCGCGCCGCCGGAGTCGTCGGCAGCGGCGGTACGAGGCACACCGGCACCGCCGCGGCAGCGGCGGCGACGACGGCCACAAGGGCGGCCATCGGCCCCGTCGCCGCGGTGACCGACCCGACGAGCACCCCCGCCCCGGTGACGGCCAGCGCCCGCACGACCGCCTCCGCCACACCGTGGACCAGGGCCCGCCGGGGACCGATCCCCCGCTCCAGCCACAGCCGCAGCCGGTCGAAGGACCACGCCGTCGCCCAGCCCATCAGCGGCCGCAGCGCGAAGCGGTCGACGAGCGCCCCCGGCCGTCCCCAGCGCGCCCGGTAGTCGTAGCCGGTGAGGAAGCGGACACCGTCGTCGGTCGGTACGTAGCGCCAGTAGCCGCTGCCCTCGGCGAGGAGGGAGAGCGGATGCGGCGAGGCGAACCGGAGCGCCGAGGTCCGGGTCCCGTCGGGGCGGCGCTTCTCGCCCGCGCTGACGCCGGTCCCTGCGACGGCGAGGAAGGGCAGGACGCGCGTCGCGTACCGGAAGCGCCGCGGCTCGTCGGGGGCGGCGGGCAGGTAGTCGATCTCCGTGAAGCGCAGGTCCCAGCGCTGGTGGGACGCGGGCTCCTGCGTGCGCTCCCACAGCGCGTCGAGGTCGGCACGGATCAGCGCCTCGACGTACAGACTCGACGGACTCCCGTACCCCATGGCAAACCTCCAGGCAGACCCGCGTTTGAGCGACTGCTCAAATCACCTGGGCGGCAATCTACAGCGAGTTTGAGCAGTCGCTCAAGTTCCGGTCCGGTGACCCCGCCGTGGAGGCGTCGCCCCGCGCGGGCATGCGAAAGCCCCCGCCGGGTCTCCCCTGGCGGGGGCTCGTGCGCGGCCGGAGTTCCGGCGCGGCTCAGCAGCGGTCACCCGACGGCGGTCACGCCGACAGATGGCGCTCCACTGTCTCGACCTTGGAGGTCATCCCGTCGGTCACGCCCGGACGGATGTCGGCCTTGAGGACGACGGAGACACGCGGTGCCCGCGCCTCGACGGCGGCGACGGCGCGCTTGACGACGTCCATCACCTCGTCCCACTCGCCCTCGATCGAGGTGAACATCGCGTCGGTCCGGTTGGGCAGCCCGGACTCGCGGACGACGCGGACGGCGTCGGCCACGTACTCGCCCACGTCCTCGCCGACGCCGAGCGGCGTCACGGAGAAGGCGACGATCATGCGTTCACGACCCCTTCGCGGCGGGCGCGCGAGGCCATGACGGCGGCCTCCGCCTCGCCCTTCAGCTTGCGGTCGGCGAAGAAGCCGCCGGTGGGCAGCACGGAGAGGACGAAGTAGAGGATGCCCGTCTTGGCGTCCCACTTGGTGCGGTTCCAGGCGTCGAGCCAGAACAGGACGTACAGGATGAACAGCAGGCCGTGGATCATGCCCATCGCCGGTACGGCGTTGAAGTCCGTGGTCCGCTTCAGCACCGAGCAGACGATGAGCAGCAGGAAGGACACGGCCTCGGGAATGGAGACCAGGCGGAGGCGGCGGAGTGCGGAGGCGGTCTTGATGTCCACGGGTCACCTTCGGGGCGGGGGCGGCGTCGATCTTGTGAACGGATGCACAAGCGCCCCCCATTGTGGCATCAGGGACTCCTCGGGGAGTTTCCGGGGTGCGGTCAGGGTCGGTGGCCCTGTCGCCGGGGCCCGCGCTGCGGATACCTTCGCCTTCGTGGCTACGTTCCGATTGCAGGGCAGCAGAATGCTCGCCGTCGACATGACAGGCGACGCCGTCAAGGCAAAGAACGGCTCGATGGTCGCCTACGACGGCACGATGATCTTCAAGAAGCTGACGGGGGGCGGTGAGGGCATCCGCGGCATGGTGACGCGGCGCCTCACCAATGAGCAGATGACAGTGATGGAGGTGAAGGGGCACGGCACGTGCTGGTTCGCCGACCACGCGACGGAGATCAGCCTGGTCGGGCTCCAGGGCGACAAGCTCTATGTGGAGTCGAGCAATCTCCTGTGCACCGAGGCGAGCCTGCGCACGGGCACGACGTTCACGGGCCTGCGCGGCGCGACGCAGGGCAACGGCATCTTCACCACCACGGTCGAGGGCACGGGCCAGGCGGCCCTGATCTCGGACGGCCCGGCGGTGCTCCTGCGGGTCACGAAGCAGCACCCCCTCCATGTGGACCCGGGGGCGTACGTGGCGCACCAGGGCAATCTCAAGCAGAGCTTCCAGTCGGGCGTGACCTTCCGCACGCTCATGGGAGAGGGCGGCGGCGAGGCCTTCCAGATCCGCTTCGAGGGCGAGGGCCTCGTCTACGTCCAGGCCAGTGAGCGCAACACGATCGCGGGAGACGTGTGATGCCGTTCCGTGAGGTCAACGCGAAGATGGTCGAGGCGACCGTCCAGCCGGGCACCAAGATGTTCAGCCAGCGCGGCGCCATGCTCGCCTACAAGGGCGATGTCTCCTTCACACCCAACGTGGGCGGCGGGCAGGGCGGCCTGATGTCCATGATCGGGCGCAGGCTCGCCAACGAGTCGGTCCCGCTGATGACGGTGGAGGGCAGCGGCACGGTCATGTTCGGGCACGGCGGCCACCATGTGCATGTGATCAGCCTGACCGGCGACACGATGTACGTGGAGGCGGACCGCCTGCTCGCCTTCGACGGCACGCTCCAGCAGGGCACGATGTTCCTCGGCTCGCAGGGCGGCGTCCTCGGCATGGTGCGCGGCCAGGTCTCGGGCCAGGGGCTGTTCACGACGACCCTGAAGGGCCATGGCGCGGTCGCCGTGATGGCGCACGGCGGCGTCGTGGAGCTGCCGATCACGCCCCAGCGCCCGGTGCACGTCGACCCCCAGTCGTACGTGGCGCACCACGGAGACGTGCGCAACAAGCTGTCCACGGCGCTCAGCTGGCGCGACATGGTGGGCCGCGGCTCGGGCGAGGGCTTCCAACTGGAGCTCAGCGGCAACGGCGTGGTGTACGTCCAGGCATCGGAGGAGAAGCTGTGAGCACGCCCGTGATCTTCGACCCGATGACGCTGCCGAGCGACGACAACGTCAACGCGTACACCTTCTGCGTGGAGCTGACGGGCAGCCAGTGGTTCCTGCAGAAGGGGAAGATGATCGCCTACTACGGGCGCATCGACTTCAACGGCATCGGGCACGGCCGCCTCGACCGGCTCGTGCGGACGTCCTTCCACTCGCCGCTGCACGCCAGCGACTGGGTGGTGGCCGAGGGCGAGGGCAAGATGCTGCTCGCCGACCGCGCCTTCGATGTGAACTCGTACGACCTCGAGGACGGCAACCTCACCATCCGCGCGGGCAACCTCCTCGCTTTTCAGCCAACTCTCGCGCTGAAGCAGTCCATTGTCCCCGGTTTTCTCACCCTGATCGGGACCGGCAAGTTCGTGGCGGTGTCGAGCGGTCCCGTGGTGTTCATGGAGCCGCCGATCCGGGTGGACCCGCAGGCGCTCGTCGGCTGGGCGGACTGCCCCTCGCCCTGCCATCACTACGACCACCAGTACATGACCGGCGTGATCGGCGGCCTGCGGGCCCTCACCGGGATCGGCGGCACCTCCGGAGAGGAGCACCAGTTCGAGTTCGTGGGCGCGGGCACGGTGCTGCTGCAGTCCTCGGAGGCACTGATGGCGGAGACGGCGACGGGCGCGGTGCCCCAGCAGGACGGAGTGCCGGGCGGAGGGGGCGGTCAGGGCGCCCAGGGCTCGTCGGGGCAGCGGGGGCAACATGGCCAACGTGGACAGCAGCCGCAGGGACCGCGCCTTCCCGGACAACTAGGGGACCTCCAGCGTCGCTTCGGCCTGTGAGCGGTAGTCTGCGGAGTGTGACGGCGAACGCCTGTGCCCCTCGAAATCCGAGGGGTGCGAGGCGTGTCACACCCCGACACTCGTTCACCATTCAACTTCTTAGGTAGAATCGATTCCATGGAGACCGAGACGGCCCCGCAGTGGCTGACCGACGAGGAACAGTGCGCCTGGCGCACCCACGTGGAGGTCAACAGGATGCTGACGTACCAGCTGGAAAAGGATCTCCAGCCGTTCAACCTCACCATGAACGACTACGACATCCTCGTACATCTCTCCGAGTCCGAAGACCACAGGATGCGTATGAGCGACCTCGCGGCCGCCACCCTGCAGTCCAAGAGCCGGCTCTCCCACCAGATCACCCGCATGGAGAACGCGGGCCTGGTCCGCCGGGAGAACTGCGAGTCCGACCGGCGCGGCCTCTTCACCGTGCTCACCGACGAGGGCATGGACACCATGAAGCGCGTCGCACCGCACCATGTCGCCTCCGTGCGGCAGCACTTCGTCGACCTGATCTCACCCGAGGCGCTCGCCGACCTCCACAAGGCGCTGACGCCGATCGCGGAACACCTGCGCGGACTGCGCGGCAAGCCATAACGCTGTCGCTGTGCCGTAGCGGGGGCAGGGCGGGCGAACCCCGCCGCTTCAGCGCTTCGCTGGAGGCGCACTGTCAAGCTGCGGGCCGCCAGTGGCTGGTCGCGCAGTTCCCCGTGCCCCTTCGGGACGCTCACGTACCGCGAGGCTCGGCGACCGGCAGGCGCAGCACGAAGACCGCTCCCCCACCCGGGGCGCCGTCGACCGTGAGCGTCCCGCCATGGCGCGCGGCCACATCGCGGGCGATGGCGAGACCGAGACCCGCGCCTCCCTCATCACGGCTGCGCGCGTCGTCGAGCCGTACGAACCGCTCAAAGATCCGTTCCCGCTCCTCCCGCGGCACTCCGTCGCCGTCGTCCGCCACCTCAAGCACGGCCCAGACCCCGTCGGCCCGGGTGGTGACCGTGACCCGGGAGCGGGTGTGCCGCTGCGCGTTGGTCACGAGGTTGCCGAGCACCCGCGCCAACTGACCGCGGGAACCGGCCACTTCGACGCTCTTGAGGTCCGCCGTCACAGCCACCCGGTCCCCCGTGCGCTGCGACAGCTCCTCCCGGGCCAGGGCCGCCAGATCCACCCGGCCCTGGCCCGGCTTCTCACCGGCGTCGAGGCGGGCGAGCAGCAGCAGGTCGGCGGCCAGCTCCTGGAGGCGCACGGTGTCCTCGACGGCGCCGGGCACGTCGAGGAGGTCCGGGTGGGCGGCGCCCACCTCCAGTTGGGTGCGCAGCGAGGCGATGGGGCTGCGCAGTTCGTGGGAGGCGTCGGCGACGAAGCGGCGCTGGCGTTCCACCGACGTCTGGAGGGCCGCCAGGGTCTCGTTCGTGGTCCGGGCCAGGCGCGCGATCTCGTCGTGCGTGTCCGGCTCGGGCACCCGGCGCGCCAGGTCCTCGGACGCGGTGATCGCGGCCATCTCGGCGCGGATCGCGTCCACGGGCCTGAGCGCGCGGCGCGTGACCAGCCAGGTCACGCCCGCGATCACGGCGAGCAGCGCCGGAAAGCCGATCAGCATCGCGGTCAACGCGGTGTTCACGGCGCTCTGTTCCGCGGTCAGGGGGGCGCCGGCGTGGACGGTCAGCTCACCCTTCGACTCGGTGTCCACGCGCACCGCGGCGAAGCGGTAGTCCTGGGTCTCGCCGTCGACCCGCGCCGAGCCCTCGCTGGTGCGGGTCTTGTCGGAGATGGCACCGGCCGCGCGGGCCTCGTCGTTGTCGGCGGCGTCCTCCGCCGCGTCCTCGGCGGCTTCCCTCCGGTCCTCGGCGGCTTCGCTCTCGTCGTCGCTGTCGTCGCTGTCATCGGCGTCGTCGCCGGTGTCCGTGGGCTTCGGAGTGGGCTTCGCGCTGGGATTCGTGGAGGGCTTGGAGCTGGGCTCGGGCTTTCGCAGTCCCGGTTCGGGACGTACGGCGCTCACTCCCGTGCCCTTCACGAAGTCCAGCTCTTCGCTGGCCGCGAGGAGGCGGTCCTTCTCGTCCACGACCTGGACGGGGTTGTCCTCACCGTCCGGGAGCTCCAGCTTGTCGAAGGTGCCGAAGGCGAGCTGCGCCGCCACCTTGCGGGCGGCCGACTCGGCCTGCGCGTCGGCCTGGTCGACGAGGCTCGCGCGCAGCGACAGGAGCACGGCGGCGCCCGCAGCGACGAGGGCGAGCGCCACGACGAGGGTCGCGCCCACGGTCGCGCGGGCGCGCACGGAGCCGAACAGCCTCCTCATCGGGGGGCCTCCAGTCGGTATCCGGCGCCGCGGACGGTCTTGATGAGCGGGGCGCCGAGCTTGCGGCGCAGCGTGCTCACGTACACCTCGACGATGTTGGGGTCGCCCTCGTACGCGAAGTCCCAGACGTGCTCCAGGATGTCGGCCTTGGACACCACCTGGCCGGCGCGCACCACCAGTTGCTCCAGGACGGCGAACTCCTTCGTGGTGAGGGCGATCTCCGTGCCGGGCTCTCCCTCGCCGGCGCCGCGCAGCACACGCCGGGCGGCGGTGTCGATCCGCAGGTCGCCCAGGACGTGGACGGGCGAGGGGGACGCGGCGCGGCGGCGCAGCAGGGCCTTCACGCGGGCGACGAGGACGACGTACGAGAACGGCTTGGTCAGGTAGTCGTCGGCGCCGGTGTCCAGGCCCTCGGCCTCGTCGTACTCGCCGTCCTTCGCGGTGAGCATCAGGATCGGTACGTCATGGCCGGCGGCGCGCAGGGTCGAGCAGACGCGGTAGCCGTTCATGCCCGGGAGCATGATGTCCAGGATCAGCAGGTCGTACGAGCCCTCCGTGGCGCGGTGCAGGCCGTCCACGCCGTCGTGGACGACGTCGACCGCGTAGCCCTCGGCCGTCAGGCCCTTGGCCAGGGAGAGGGCAAGGCGCTTCTCGTCTTCCACGATCAACAGGCGCATGCGTTCAGGATGCCCGAGCCAACCTGAAGAGTTCTTCAGGCTCCTTCAGGAGGGCTTCAGGAACGTTCAGGCAACTTGGTTCTCGTCGGAACGGACGGCCCCGCAACGGGGCCAACCACTCGGGAGGAACCCTCATGAAGCGCAACATCGTCATCGCCACCGTCGTCGCCGCCACGCTCGTCGGGGGCGGCACCGCGACAGCCTTCGCGCTGGGCGGCGACGACGAGTCGTCCGCGGCCGGCAAGTCCAGTGTGCAGCTGAAGCACGACGACAGCCGGGTGAACGACGACCAGGACGCCGATGACGACGCCGAGGACCGTGCGGACGACGCCCAGGACCGCCGCGACGACGCTCGGGACGACCAGGACGACGACCGCGACGACGCTCGGGACGACGACCGGGACGACCGGGACGACGCCCGTGAGGACGCCCGTGAGGCGCAGGGCGACGAGGCCGAGAACGCCGCCGAGGCGAAGGGCGCGAAGGTCGACGCCGCCGAGGCCGCCGCCGCCGCGCTGAAGGAGACGCCCGGCACCGCCGTCTCCGTCGACCTCGACGACGAGAACGGCGGCCTGATCTGGGACGTCGACGTCCTCGGCAAGGACGGGCGCACCTGGCACAGCGTCCAGGTCGACCCGGGTACGGGCAAGGTCCTCGGCTCGCACGTCGAGCGAGACGATGACGGGGGCGCCGGGGACGACGCCGCGGAGGCCTCGCGGATCGCCGCCGCCCTCAAGGGCTCCTCGGTCACCGCGGGCGAGGCCGCGAAGGCCGCCGCCGCCAAGGGCAAGGTGACCTCCGTGGACATCGAGGACGACGGGGCCCGGGTGAACGTCTGGGACGTCGAGACCACGTCGGCCAACGGCACCGAGTCCCACTGGAACGTCGACCTCACCACCGGCAAGGTCACCGCCGACCGCTACGACGACTGACCTCTCCCGCCTGAGCCGCACCCCCCCAATGAGCCGGCCCCCGCCACAGCCCCCCGGTGGCGGGGGCTACCCCTGCACGGCCCCCGGCCGACCCGGCCTCAGCCCGACGTCAAGCCCTCCACCAGCGAATCCGCCGCCGCATAGGGATCCAGCTCGCCCGCCACGATCCGCTCGGCCAGCGCCCCCAACCGCACGTCCCCGTGCAGGTCGGCGATCCGCTCCCGCAGGGCGGTGACGGCGATCGCCTCGACCTCGCCCGCCGCGCGGGCGGCTCGGCGGGACGCGAGGACGCCCCGCTCCTCCATCCACGCCCGGTGCTTCTCCAGCGCCTCGACCAGCTCGTCGGTGCCCTCGCCCCGGGCGGCGACCGTCTTGACGATGGGGGGCCGCCAGTCCCCGGGGGAGCGGGATTCGCCGAGGCCCAGCATGTGGTTCAGCTCGCGCGCGGTCGCGTCCGCGCCGTCGCGGTCGGCCTTGTTGACCACGTACACATCGCCGATCTCCAGGATTCCGGCCTTCGCCGCCTGGATCCCGTCGCCCATGCCGGGCGCGAGGAGGACCACCGACGTGTCGGCCTGCGCGGCGATCTCGACCTCGGACTGCCCGACGCCGACCGTCTCCACGAGGATCACGTCGCAGCCGGCCGCGTCGAGCACGCGGATGGCCTGGGGGGCGGCCCAGGCGAGCCCGCCGAGGTGACCGCGGGTGGCCATGGAGCGGATGTAGACGCCGGGGTCGGAGGCGTGCTCCGACATCCGGACGCGGTCGCCGAGCAGCGCGCCGCCGGAGAACGGCGAGGACGGGTCGACGGCGAGCACCCCGACCCGCTTCCCGGCCCGCCGGTACGCGCTGACCAGCGCCGACGTGGACGTGGACTTGCCGACGCCGGGCGATCCGGTGAGCCCGACGACGTACGCGTGCCCGGCCAGCGGAGCCAGCGCCGCCATCACCTCGCGCAGTTGCGGCGACGCCCCCTCGACCAGCGAGATGAGCCGGGCCACGGCCCGCGGCCTGCCCTCGCGGGCCTGCGCCACCAGGGAGGGGACGTCCTGCATTGCGGCTCCGTTCCGTGCGTACGTATACGTCTGCGAGAAGGCGTCAGCGGTACCGAAGGACCGGCGTCAGCTCTTGGCCACCTTCAGGATGAGCGCGTCGCCCTGCCCACCGCCGCCGCACAGCGCCGCCGCGCCGACACCGCCGCCGCGCCGCTTCAGCTCCAGGGCCAGGTGCAGGACCAGGCGGGCGCCGGACATCCCGATCGGATGGCCGAGGGCAATGGCCCCGCCGTTGACGTTCACCTTTTCCGTGGACACCCCGAGGTCCTTCATTGACTGGACCGCGACGGCGGCGAAGGCCTCGTTGATCTCGATGAGGTCGAGGTCGTCGACGGTCAGGCCCTCCTTCTTCAGGGCGTGCCGGATGGCGTTCGACGGCTGCGACTGGAGGGAGTTGTCGGGGCCCGCGACATTGCCGTGCGCGCCGATCTCCGCGATCCAGGCGAGGCCGAGCTCCTGGGCCTTGGCCTTGCTCATCACGACGACGGCGGCGGCGCCGTCGGAGATCTGCGAGGCGGTGCCCGCGGTGATGGTGCCGTCCTTGGCGAAGGCGGGGCGCAGCTTGCCGAGCGACTCGGCGGTGGTCTCGGCGCGGATGCCCTCGTCGCGGGAGAAGAGGACCGGGTCGCCCTTGCGCTGCGGGACCTCGACGGGGGTGATCTCGGCGTCGAAGAGGCCGTTCTTCTGGGCGGCGGCGGCGCGCTGGTGGGAGAGGGCGCCGATCTCGTCCTGCGCGGGGCGGGCGATGCCGAGGCGGGTGTTGTGCTTCTCCGTGGACTCGCCCATGGCGATGTTCTCGAAGGGGTCGGTGAGGCCGTCGTGGGCCATCGCGTCGAGCATCTCGATGGCGCCGTACTTGTAGCCCTCGCGGGACTTGGGGAGCAGGTGCGGGGCGTTGGTCATGGACTCCTGGCCGCCGGCGACCACGATGTCGAACTCACCGGCGCGGATCAGCTGGTCGGCGAGGGCGATGGCGTCGAGGCCGGAGAGGCACACCTTGTTGACGGTGAGTGCGGGGACGTTCATGGGGATGCCCGCCTTGACGGCGGCCTGGCGCGCCGGGATCTGCCCCGCCCCGGCCTGCAGGACCTGCCCCATGATCACGTACTGCACCTGGTCGCCGCCGATGCCCGCCCGGTCGAGCGCCGCCTTGATCGCGAAGCCGCCGAGGTCCGCGCCGGAGAAGGACTTGAGCGAGCCGAGCAGACGCCCCATGGGCGTGCGCGCGCCCGCGACGATCACTGAGGTGGTTCCGGTCGTTCCAGACATGTGGCACGGCCCCTTCCAGCTGGGGAGCTGAGGAGAGTGAACGAGGGTTTACTCGAATGTACTGAGCGGTACGGCGCACGTCACCGGGCAACCGGTGTGATCGCGCGCACGTTGCGTAATCACGGTCGGGGGCGCTGCACTTGAGGCATGCTGACGCGAATCGACCACATCGGGATCGCCTGCCGGAACCTCGACGAGACCGTCGAGTTCTATCGTGCTACGTACGGTTTCGAGGTGTTCCACACCGAGGTCAACGAAGAGCAGGGCGTGCGCGAGGCCATGCTGAAGATCAACGAGACCTCGGACGGCGGCGCCTCCTACCTCCAGCTCCTGGAGCCCACGCGGGAGGACTCCGCCGTCGGCAAGTGGCTGGCCAAGAACGGCGAGGGCGTGCACCACATCGCCTTCGGCACGGCCGACGTCGACGACGACGCCGCGGCCATCAGGGACAAGGGCGTACGCGTGCTGTACGACCAGCCGCGCATCGGCTCCATGGGGTCCCGGATCACCTTCCTGCACCCCAAGGACTGCCACGGGGTCCTCACCGAACTCGTCACTTCCGCACCCGCCGAACAGCCGGAGCACTGACCCCCCGCATATCCGGGCCGGTAGGGTTGGGGGCGGCCGTCCGAACCTTGGGCGGTCGCTTGCCGGGGTCCGGGTTTCGGGGGACGAGCATCGGGGCAGCAGCCCGAGCTCCACTGTTGATCTGACACCATTCTCCGGGGGCCCCGTTCGGCGGATGGACGGGGCTCGTACGTCAGGGACATGAGACCAGGAGTCGGGTCTCCCCTGCTCGAGCGAAGCCGAGAGCTTGGGGAAGGATGGGACCGCGCAGTGCGGGGCTACGAGAGCCAGGACAGCCGACGACCGGCTGAGGCCGACCATCTCTCACGGTTCGAAGCCGAGATGGACCGGCTGAAGACCGAGCGGGAGAAGGCCGTCCAGCACGCCGAGGACCTCGGCTACCAGGTCGAGGTGTTGCGCGCCAAGCTGCACGAGGCGCGCCGCAACCTCGCGTCCCGGCCTGCCTACGACAGCGCCGACATCGGCTATCAGGCCGAGCAGCTCCTGCGGAACGCGCAGGCGCAGGCCGAGCAGTTGCGCGCCGACGCCGAGCGCGAGCTGCGCGAGGCCCGCGCCCAGACACAGCGCATCCTCCAGGAGCACGCCGAGCAGCAGGCCCGCCTGCAGTCGGAGCTGCACTCGGAGGCCGTGTCCCGGCGCCAGCAGCTCGACCAGGAGCTGAACGAGCGCCGCCAGACCGTCGAGTCGCACGTCAACGAGAACGTGGCGTGGGCCGAGCAGCTGCGCGCCCGCACCGAGCAGCAGGCCCGCCGCCTCCTCGACGAGTCGCGCGCCGAGGCCGACCAGGCCCTCGCCGCCGCCCGCGCCGAGGCCGAGCGCGTCGCCGAACAGGCCCGCCAGCGGCTCACCGCCGACGCCGAGAGCGCCCGCGCGGAAGCCGAAGCGATCCTGCGCCGGGCCCGCGCCGACGCCGAGCGCCTGCTCAACGCCGCCTCCACCCAGGCCCAGGAGGCCACCGAGCACGCCGAGGCGCTGCGCTCCTCCACCGCCACCGAGTCCGAGCAGGCCCGCCGCAAGACCGCCGAGCTGAGCCGCGGCGCCGAGCAGCGCATGGCGGAGGCCGAGACGGCGCTGCGCGAGGCGCGCGCGGAGGCCGACAAGGTCGTCGCCGAGGCCAAGGAGGCGGCGGCCAAGCAACTGGCGTCCGCCGAGGCCGCGGGCGAGCAGCGCACGCGCACGGCCAAGGAGCAGGTGGCCCGGCTCGTCGGCGAGGCCACCAAGGAGGCCGAGGCCGCGAAGGAGGCCGCCGAGCAGAAGGTCCAGGACGCCCGCGCCGAGGCCGAGAAGCTGATCGCGGACGCCGCGGAGAAGGCCCGTTCGATCACCGCCGAGGAGACGGCGTCGGAGATCGCGAAGGCCGCGCGGACCGCCGAGGAGGTCCTGGACAAGGCGTCCGAGGAGGCGAAGGCGACCACGCGCGCCGCCGCCGAGGAGGCCGAGCGGGTCCGCGCCGAGGCGGAGGCCGAGGCCGACCGGCTGCGCGGCGAGGCGCACGACATCGCCGAGCAGCTGAAGGGCGCGGCGAAGGACGACACCAAGGAGTACCGCGCCAAGACGGTCGAGCTCCAGGAGGAGGCGCGGCGGCTGCGCGGCGAGGCCGAGCAGTTGCGGGCCGACGCGGTCGCCGAGGGCGAGAAGATCCGCGGCGAGGCCCGGCGCGAGGCCGTCCAGCAGATCGAGGAGGCGGCGCGCTCCGCCGAGGAGCTGCTCGGCAAGGCCAAGGCCGACGCGGAGGAGGCCCGGCAGGCCGCGGCCACCGAGGCCGAGCGGGTCCGCACGGAGGCCATCGAGCGGGCCACGTCCCTGCGCAAGCAGGCCGAGGAGACCCTGGAGCGCACCCGCGCGGAGGCCGAGCGGCACCGCGCGGAAGCCGCCGAGCAGGCCGAGACGGTCAAGGCGGAGGCGCAGACCGCGGCGCAGTCGCTGCGCGAGGAGACCGAGCGCGCGGTCGCGGCCCGCAAGGCCGAGGCCGACACCGAGCTGGCCCGGCTGCAGACGGAGGCCGAGGAGCGCCTGGCCGCGGCCGAGCAGTCGCTGAGCGACGCCCGTGCCGAGTCCGAGCGGATCCGGCGCGAGGCCGCCGAGGAGACGGAGCGGTTGCGCACGGAGGCCGCCGAGCGGATCCGGGCGCTGCAGTCGCAGGCGGAGACGGAGGCCGAGCGGCTGCGCACGGAGGCCGCGGCGGACGCCTCGCAGGCGCGCGCCGAGGGCGAGTCGGTGGCGGTGCGGCTGCGTTCGGACGCGGCCGCCGAGGCGGAGCGGCTGAAGACCGAGGCGCAGGAGTCCGCGGACCGGGTGCGCGCGGAGGCCGCCGCGGCCGCCGAGCGGGTCGCCGCGGAGGCCGCCGAGGCCCTGTCGGCCGCGCAGGACGAGGCGGTCCGGCGCCGGCGCGAGGCCGAGGAGACCCTGGGCGCGGCGCGCACGGAGGCCGACCAGGAGCGGGAGCGGGCGCGCGAGCAGAGCGAGGAGCTGCTGGCGTCGGCGCGCAACCGCGTGGAGGAGGCCCAGGCCGAGGCGGTCCGCCTGGTCGAGGAGGCCGAGGCGCGGGCCGCGGAGCTGGTGTCGGCGGCCGAGCAGAAGGCCCAGTCGGTCCGGGACTCGGTGTCGGGGCTGCAGGAGCAGGCGCAGGAGGAGATCGCGGGCCTGCGGTCGGCGGCCGAGCACGCCGCGGAGCGCACCCGCACCGAGGCGCAGGAGGAGGCGGACCGCGTCCGCGCCGACGCGTACGCGGAGCGGGAGCGGGCCGGCGAGGACGCCAGTCGTACGCGCAGTGAGGCGGCGCGGGAGGCGGAGGCCGCCAAGGCGCTGGCCGAGCGCACGGTCGCGGAGGCGATCGCGGAGTCCGAGCAGATGCGTGCGGACGCGTCCGAGCACGCCCAACGGGTGCGCACGGAGGCGTCGGACACCATCGCGACGGCCGAGCAGGACGCCGCCCGCACGCGTGCCGACGCCCGCGACGACGCCAACCGCATCCGCAACGACGCGGCGAGCCAGGCCGACACCCTGATCGGCGAGGCGCGCAGCGAGGCCGAGCGGCTCACGGCGGAGACGATCGCCGAGACCGACCGGCTCAAGGCCGACACGGCCACCGAGGCCGAGCGGGTGCGGGCCGAGTCCGTCGCGAAGGCCGAGCAGCTGATCTCGGACGCCTCGGGCGACGCCGAGCGGCTGCGCGCGGAGGCCGCGGAGAACGTGGGCTCGGCGCAGCAGCAGGCCGAGCGGATCCGCGCCGAGTCCGCGCGCGTCAAGGAGGAGGCCGACGCCGAGGCCGAGCGGGTCACGGCCCAGGCCCGCGAGGAGGCCGAGCGCACTCTCGACGAGGCGCGCAAGGAGGCCAACAAGCGGCGCACGGAGGCCGCGGAGCAGGTCGACACGCTCATCACGGAGGCCGCGGCCGAGGCGGAGAAGCTGACGGCGGACGCCCAGGAGAAGGCGCTCAAGTCGGCGACGGACGCGGAGGCGCAGGCCGACACGATGGTCGGCGCGGCCCGCAAGGAGGCCGAGCGTCTGGTCGCCGAGGCCACCGTCGAGGGCAACTCGCTGGTGGAGAAGGCGCGTATGGACGCCGACGAGCTGCTCGTGGGGGCCCGCAGGGACGCGACGGCGATAAGGGAGCGCTCCGAGGAGCACCGCGACCGCATCACGTCGGAGATCGAGGAACTGCACGAGCGGGCCCGGCGCGAGTCGGCGGAGGCGATGAAGACCGCGGGCGAGCGCTGCGACGCGCTGGTCAAGGCCGCCGAGGAGCAGTTGGCGGAGGCCGAGGCGAAGGCCAAGGAGCTGGTCGCGGACGCCAATTCGGAGGCCAGTTCGGTGCGGATCGCCGCCGTGAAGAAGGCCGAGGGCCTGCTCAAGGAGGCCGGGACGAAGAAGGCCGAGCTGGTGCGCGAGGCCGAGCGGCTGCGCGACGAGGCGCGGACCGAGGCGGAGCGGATGGTCGACGAGGGCAAGCGGGAGCTCGAGGTCCTCGTGCGGCGCCGCGCGGACATCAATGCGGAGATTTCCCGTGTCCAGGACGTGCTCGAGGCGTTGGAATCCTTTGAGGCCCCGCAGACCGGGGGCAAGGACGGTGGCGTCAAGGCGGGGGCCGCTGCGGGTGCGACTCGTTCGGGTGGCAAGCCGTCAGAAGGCTAGCCACGGAGCCGGTTCCGTGCTCGGCGAGGACCTTCGGCACTGTCGCTGGCAAGCAGTCTGCCGGTTAGCCACTCAAAAGGGGTGTCATTCTCCAGATCAAACGGGCATACGCTCGATGACACGCCGCAACGCCCCCTAGGATTCCCTCTATCACCTCACCCGGTCTCATTCGACAGGAACCCCATGAGCGACACTTCCCCCTACGGCTTCGAGCTTGTGCGGCGTGGGTACGACCGCGCTCAGGTGGACGAACGTATCTCCAAGCTCGTCTCCGACCGAGACTCCGCTCTCACCCGTATCACTGCTCTGGAAAAGCGCATCGAGGAACTCCACCTCGAGACGCAGAACGCCCAGGCTCAGGTGGCCGACGCCGAGCCGTCGTACGCCGGTCTCGGTGCTCGCGTCGAGAAGATCCTCCGCCTCGCCGAGGAGGAGGCGAAGGACCTGCGCGAGGAGGCGCGGCGCGCCGCCGAGCAGCACCGTGAGCTCGCCGAGTCCGCCGCCCAGCAGGTGCGCAACGACGCCGAGTCGTTCGCCGCCGAGCGCAAGTCCAAGGCCGAGGACGAGGGCGTCCGCATCGTCGAGAAGGCCAAGGGCGAGGCGAGCGCGCTGCGCGCCGAGGCGCAGAAGGACGCGCAGTCCAAGCGCGAGGAGGCGGACGCCCTCTTCGAGGAGACCCGCGCCAAGGCCGCCCAGGCCGCGGCCGACTTCGAGACGAACCTCGCCAAGCGGCGGGAGCAGTCCGAGCGGGACCTGGCCTCGCGTCAGGCCAAGGCCGAGAAGCGCCTCGCGGAGATCGAGCACCGCGCGGAGCAGCTGCGCCTGGAGGCGGAGAAGCTGCGCACGGACGCCGAGCGCCGCGCCCGCCAGACCGTCGAGACGGCACAGCGCCAGGCCGAGGACATCGTCGCGGACGCGAACGCCAAGGCCGACCGGATCCGCAGCGAATCGGAGCGGGAGCTCGCGGCTCTCACCAACCGCCGCGACTCCATCAACGCCCAGCTGACGAACGTCCGCGAGATGCTCGCGACGCTCACCGGCGCGGCTGTCGCCGCCGCGGGCACGCCCACGGAGGACGAGCCGATCTCGCGGGGGGTCCCGGCCCAGCAGAGCCGCTGACGCGGAGAGCGCCAACACGGGGTGAACGACGACGGAGCCCCCTGCCACGCCAAGTGGCAGGGGGCTCCGTCCCGTTTTAGCGTGTGCGCATGATCGAGCTCGAGGGTCTGACCAAGCGGTACGGCGAGAAGGTCGCCGTCAACAACCTCACCTTCACCGTCCACCCGGGCACCGTCACGGGCTTCCTCGGGCCGAACGGCGCGGGCAAGTCGACGACGATGCGGATGATGCTGGGGCTCGACAACCCGACCGCGGGCGATGTGCGCATCGACGGCAAGCACTACGCCCAGCTGAAGGACCCGCTGAAGTACATCGGCGCGCTCCTCGACGCCAAGGCCATGCACGGCGGCCGCAGCGCCTTCAACCACCTGCTGTGTCTCGCGCAGTCCAACGGCATCCCGCGCGCCCGGGTCCATGAGGTCCTGGACACCGTCGGCCTGACCGCGGTCGCCAAGAAGAAGGCCAAGGGCTTCTCGCTCGGCATGGGCCAGCGCCTGGGCATCGCGGGCGCGCTGCTCGGCGACCCCGAGATCCTGATGTTCGACGAGCCGGTGAACGGGCTCGACCCCGAGGGCATCCACTGGATCCGCAACCTGATGAAGTCCCTCGCCGCCCAGGGCCGCACGGTCTTCGTCTCCTCGCACCTGATGAGCGAGATGGCGCTCACCGCCGAGCACCTCGTCGTGATCGGCCAGGGTCGGCTGCTCGCCGACACCTCCATGTCGGAGTTCATCCGGCAGAACTCGCGCTCCTACGTCCGGCTGCGCTCCCCGCAGCGCGAGCGGCTGCTCGACGTGCTGCACGAGGCGGGCATCACCGCCGTCGAGGCGGGCAACGGCAGCCTCGAAGTGGACGGCGCGGGCCCCGAACGGCTGGGGGAGCTGGCCGCGCAGCACCAGCTCGTCCTGCATGAACTCAGCCCGCAGCAGGCCTCGTTGGAGGAAGCGTTCATGCAGCTCACGGCCGAGTCGGTGGAGTACCACGCACACGCCGACCACCAGGGTCCCGGCGCCGCGGCCCCCGGCCCGACGCCACCTCCCGGCGGGACTCCCCCAGGCCCGGGGCAGGGCTGGGGCTCGGGCTGGCAGCAGCCGGGGAAGGGGAACTGAGCCATGGCCGCCACGCAGGTACTCAGGTCGGAGTGGACCAAGATCCGCTCGGTCGCCTCGACCGTCTGGACGCTCGGCCTCGCCGTCGTCGTCACGATCGCCCTCGGCATGCTGATCAGCGTCCTGTCCAAGAACGACTACGACAGCCTCAGCCGCGAGGACAAGATCACCTTCGATCCGACGTACATCAGCTTCGCCGGGATGTCGCTCGGCCAGCTCGCGATGATCGTCTTCGGTGTCCTGGTGGTCTCCAACGAGTACAACACCGGCATGATCCGCACCTCGCTCGCGGCGGTCCCGCAGCGCGGCACGTTCCTGTTCAGCAAGGTCACGGTCGCCGCGCTGCTCGCCTTCGTGGTCGGCGTCGCCACCAGCTTCGTCGCGTTCTTCCTCGGCCAGGCCATGCTCGGCGAGCACAGGGCTCACATCGGCGATCCGGGCGTGCTGCGGGCGGTCATCGGCGGCGGGCTCTACATGACGCTGATCGCGATGTTCTCGATGGGCGTCGCCGCGATGCTCCGCAGCCCGATGCTGTCCCTCGGCATCCTGATGCCGTTCTTCTTCCTGATCTCCAGCATCCTCGGCAATGTCTCGGCGACGAAGAAGATCGGCCGCTTCCTCCCCGACCAGGCCGGCAGCAAGATCATGCAGGTCAAAACCCCCTTCGACGACGACACCCCGTACGGCCCCTGGGGCGGCCTCGCCATCATGGTGGCGTGGACGGCCCTGGCCCTCCTCGGCGGCTACGCCCTACTGAAGAAGCGCGACGCCTGACCCGCGCCTCAGCAGGGCCCCTGCCCGCCCCGGCCCCTCCGGTTTGACCGGAGTTTTACTTGCTCTTGGCTGGAACCGTCAGCCCGCAGATATCCTCCTAACCCTTACGGGGGCGTGTGCCCCGACGTCCTGAACCATTCGATGGGTGCGGAGAATGATCGAGGCAGTCGGCCTGACGAAGCGCTACGGCGCCAAGACAGCCGTGTACAACCTTTCCTTCCAGGTGCGGCCCGGCACCGTGACCGGCTTCCTCGGCCCCAACGGGTCCGGCAAGTCGACGACGATGCGCATGATCCTCGGGCTCGACGCGCCCTCGCAGGGGCAGGTGACGATCGGCGGCTACCCGTACCGCAAGCTGCCGAACGCGCCCCGTCAGGTCGGCGCCCTGCTCGACGCCAAGGCGGTGCACGGCGGTCGGCACGCCCGCAACCACCTGCTGTGCCTCGCGCAGCTCTCCGGCATCCCGGCCCGGCGCGTGGACGAGGTGCTCGGCGTCGTCGGCCTCCAGGAGGTGGCGCGGAAGCGCTCCAAGGGCTTCTCGCTCGGCATGGGCCAGCGCCTCGGCATCGCCGCCGCGCTGCTCGGCGACCCGCAGGTGCTGCTCTTCGACGAGCCGGTCAACGGCCTCGACCCCGAGGGCATCCTCTGGGTGCGCAACCTGATGAAGTCGCTCGCGGCGGAGGGACGTACCGTCTTCGTCTCCTCGCACCTGATGAGCGAGATGGCGCTCACCGCCGAGCACCTGATCGTCATCGGCCGCGGGCAGTTGCTCGCGGACATGAGCGTCCGGGACTTCATCTCGACGAACTCCGCGGACTTCGCCCGGGTGCGCACCCCGGACACCGACCCGCAGCAGCGCGAGAAGCTCACCGCCGCGCTCACCGAGGCCGGCGGCCAGGTGCTGCCCGAGCAGGACGGCGCGCTCCGCGTCACCGGCCTGCCGCTGCCCCGCATCAGTGACCTCGCGCACGGCGCGGACGTCCGCCTGTGGGAGCTCTCGCCGCACCAGGCCTCGCTCGAAGAGGCGTACATGCGCATGACGCAGGGCGCCGTCGACTACCGCTCCACCGCCGACCAGCGCGCGGGCCTGCAGCAGCTCCCGCCCGGCGCCATGGCGCAGCCGCAGCAGCCCCAGCTGCCGATGCCCGGCCAGGGACAGCCCGGCTGGTACGCCCCGCCGCCGCCCCAGCAGGGCGGCCAGCCCTTCGCGATGCCGCAGGGCGCGATGCCGCAGGCCGCTCCGGCCGCGCCGCCCGCCCCCGACGCGAACCCGTACGCCGCGGCCCCCCAGGCCCCGGCCGCCGCCCCCGCCCCCGCGCCCGAGATGACGAAGCGCGCCACCGACAACGAGGATGCATCCCGATGACCACGCCTCCGACTCCGCAGCAGCCGCAGGCGCAGCCCCAGCAGCCCCCGCAGCCGCAGGACCAGGCGGCCCACGCCGCCCCGGCCCCGCAGCCCCCCGCGCAGCAGCCCCAGCAGGCCTACGCGCACGCCGGGGCCCCCGTGCCGCACGGCGCCCCGGCCATGGCGGGCGCCCCCGCCGCGCCCGCGCCCGCCGCCCCGGCCCCGCCGTCGGCCTGGCAGCAGGCGATGAACAACGCCTACACCTCGCCGATCCCGATCAAGAAGACCAACCTCGGGCACGCCCTCGCCTCCGAGTGGACGAAGATCAAGTCGGTCCGCTCCACGGTGTGGACGCTGAGCATCTTCCTGATCCTCGTCATCGGCATCGGCCTGCTCGCCGTCGCGAACACCCAGGCCGACGACTACCGCGACGTGCCGTTCACGGTCCCGGCGTTCTTCGGCCTGATGCTCGGCCAGATCTGCCTGATCACCCTGGGCGTCCTGGTGACCTCGTCCGAGTACGGCACCGGCATGATCCGCACCACGTTCACCGCCTCGCCGCAGCGCCACCGCGTGCTCGCGGCGAAGGCACTGATCTTCTTCATCATCGCCTTCGTGGCGTCCGCGGGCTCGATCCTGCTCGTGGGCCTGATGGCGTCGGGCGCGCACAGCGGCCCGGAGGCGGGCGACATCGCCTGGGGCGGCACGGTCGTCAAGGGCGCCCTGTACGTCTCGCTGCTCGGCGTGCTCGCGCTCGCCGTCGGCTCCATGCTGCGCCACTCCGCCGGTGCCATCACGACGATGCTCGGCGTGGTCCTCGTGCCCGCGATCCTGCCGGGCTTCCTCGGCATCTGGGACAGCACCCAGAAGCTCGGCGACAAGATGGCCGACTACAACGCCATCAACTCGCTCGCCAAGATCTTCCGGATCGACGGCCTCGACAGCACCAGCACGGGCACGTCCCAGCTGATGCTGCTCGTCGTGATCACGGCCGCCGCCGTGATCGGCGCCTTCGCCCTCCTGGAGAAGCGCGACGTCTGACCGGACCGGGCCCGCCCCGCGGGAACGGCCCTAGTACCTCGGCGCGTTACGGGACCGCCGCACCCGCGTGGTGCGGCGGTCCTTCGCGTTCCAGCACGCCGTGTGCCAGTGCCTGCGCTCGTCCACGCCCGAGTGCTCGGGCCAGGCGACCACGTGCGCGAGCCCGGAGGGGATCTCCTGGTCGCAGCCCGGGCAGCGGTAGGTCTTGCCGGCCGCGCTCGCGCCCGCGACATGGCGCACGCTCCACTCCTCGCCCTGCCAGCTCTCGGCACGCTGGAAGCCGCCGTAGCGGCCGGACGGCTCCGCCTCCTGGGGACCTTGGCCCGGCCTGGGATCTCCGGCGCCCTTGGGGCGGTTGCGACGCGGCGACACGGGACACCTCACGAAGGGACGAGGGCTTGGCTGGGCGGGCCGCCGACAGCGGGCGGGCGTATGCCCAGCCTACGCACCGTACAGAGGGGTACATGTCCTCCACCAACCCCCACAGACCCCCCTGTGCCGCGCAGAAAATCTGCCAATCCGCCCGCGAAGCCGTGCCTTTGGCACTTGTCACGCGTTGTTGCCGGTAGGGGAGTGCCTGCGTCGGTGCCAAGGAGGCAGGAAGTTCGATGCGCTTAGGAAGTTTTGTGCTGGCCGCCCAGTTCCCGGGTCAGGGCCACGGGGAAGCACTGCACCGCGCCGTGCGGTCCGTCGAAGTCGCCGAGGAAGCGGGCCTCGATTCGGCCTGGCTCGCCGAACACCACTTCGTGCCGTACGGCACCTGTCCTTCCGCGATCACGCTCGCGGCCCTGCTGCTCGGCCGCACCCGCCGCAT
Source organism: Streptomyces sp. NPDC041205 (assembly GCF_055591765.1). Classification (NCBI taxonomy): domain Bacteria; kingdom Bacillati; phylum Actinomycetota; class Actinomycetes; order Kitasatosporales; family Streptomycetaceae; genus Streptomyces; species Streptomyces sp. NPDC041205. The sequence goes on from NZ_JBVIZH010000002.1 coordinate 460,505, forward strand.
CCGCGTCGGCACGGCCGTCAGCGTGCTGCCCACCGTCCACCCCGTGGCCCTCGGCGAGCAGGCCGCGCTGCTGCACGTCACCTCCGGCGGGCGCTTCTCGCTGGGCGTGGGCCGCGGTGGTCCCTGGGTGGACCTGGAAGTCTTCGGCTCGGGCATCGAGGCGTACGAGAAGGGGTTCCCAGAATCCCTCGACCTGCTGCTCAGCTGGCTCAGCGGGGCGGGCCGGGTGGCGGGTCCCGGCGGCCGGTTCACCTTCCGTGACGTCGCGGTCGTGCCGCGCCCGACGGAGTCCCTCGGCGGGCCCTCGGCCCCGTTCCCGGACCTGCCCGCGCCGCCGGAGCCGGACCGGGCCGGGCCGGCCGCGGGCCCCGAGGTGGTCGTCGCCTGCACCTCGCCGTCCAGCGTCCGCCTTGCCGCGGCCCGCGGCCTGCCGATGCTCCTCGGCATGCACGTGGGCGACGAGGAGAAGGCCGAAATGGTGGCGTTGTGGAACAGGCACGCGCGCGCCGCGGGGCGCACGCCGGACGAGGTGGCGCGGGCCGCGCACGTCTCGGCCGGAGTCGCGCAGATCGCGGACCGGCGCGTGGAGGCCAACGAGACGCTCACGAAGGCGATGCCGGGCTGGCTGAAGTACGGCCTCGACGCCCATGTCACGGTCGACGGCCGCGTTCGCGCCATGCGCGACCCGCTCGGCTACACGGAACTGCTGTGCGGCATCCACCCCGTGGGAACGCCGCAGGTGTGCGCGGACCGCCTCGCGGCGACCTCGGAGCGCACCGGCATCACACGCTTCGCGTTGCTCGTGGAGGGCTCGGGCGATCTCGCGACGACAGAGGAGAACGTGCGCCGCCTGGGCGCGGAAGTGCGGCCCCTGCTCACCTGAGACGGGCCGCGGACAGAAGCACGGCCCGGACGTCCCCGTTCGACGGGGCGAACGCCGTATGAGGGGCTGCCGCCCCGGACTGAAACACCTCCCGCGTACGGAGCGGCAGCAACTGTCCTCAGCAGTCGCGAAGCTCAGGCGACTGGTTCAACAACTGGCCGCGGATCGAAGTGAACTTGGCCAGCCTGTCGTCCGCGGAGCCGTCCAGGGGGAACACCGCCACACGGTGGCAGTTCTGGAACGCCAGACGGACTCCGAAGTGGCGCTGCAGGGCGCCGCGAATCGCGTCACTCGCGAGCGCGCGGAGCAACTGACCGCGCGCCTGCTCGTCCGGCGGCGGCGTCTGGTTGTCGGCGAACTCACCGCCGTCGACCTTCAACTGGGCCACCAGGGAGCTGACCATCTCCCACGCGTAAGGCAGGGAGGTCCGGACGCAGTCGACGAATGCTGCTTCGTCGACCTCGCCTCGCTCGGCCTGTTCCAACAGTGCCGGTGAGACGTCGAGCGACATGGGTTCTCCTCTCGCACCCCCACGGAGCAGGGGCTTACGGACAGGGAAGGAGCTCGCATACGCAGCGTGCACGTGCGACGACCTCCTGCTTATACGGTAGGCAACGGCTCGGTGGACCACCAGGAGATTGGGCGCATAACCGGCCAGGATCGAACGGGTTCATCGCTGGACAAGTGGTGCGGTCCAGGGGGCTTCCGAGTCGGGAGCGAACACGGAATTCGCCGCACCACCCCGCGTCGAGTAGCGTTGCCGACCATGCGTCTCGTCATCGCCCGCTGCTCCGTGGACTACGCGGGCCGGCTCACCGCCCACCTCCCGTCGGCTCCCCGCCTGATCCTCGTCAAGGCGGACGGAAGCGTCTCCATTCACGCTGACGACCGGGCCTACAAGCCCCTCAACTGGATGTCGCCGCCGTGCACCCTGAAGGAGGGCTCCGGCGACGACGCCGGTGTGTGGACCGTCATCAACAAGGCGGGCGAGAAACTCATCATCACCATGGAGGAAGTCCTCCACGACTCCTCGCACGAACTGGGTGTCGACCCGGGGCTCATCAAGGACGGCGTGGAAGCACACCTTCAGGAGCTGCTCGCCGACCGGATCGAGACACTCGGTGAGGGATATACGCTGATCCGCCGCGAGTACATGACGGCGATCGGCCCGGTCGACATCCTGTGCCGCGACGCCGACGGGCAGACGGTCGCCGTCGAGATCAAGCGCCGTGGCGAGATCGACGGCGTCGAGCAACTGACCCGCTATCTGGAGCTGTTGAACCGCGACCCGCACCTGGCTCCGGTCAAGGGCATCTTCGCCGCCCAGGAGATCAAGCCCCAGGCGCGCGTGCTCGCCACCGACCGCGGCATCGGCTGCGCCGTCCTCGACTACGACGCCCTGCGCGGCATCGAGGACGACAAGCTGCGCCTGTTCTGAACCACCCGCCCCCCGGGGCGACCCACGCGTACGAAGGGGCCGGACTCCCAAGGGAGTCCGGCCCCTTCGCGCGTGGCGCGTGCCCGCCCCAGGGGGCGCGACGACTCGCGGGCGCGCCCCTGTGTGTCCGTACGCTTCCGTCGGGTCCGTGCGCCTCCGTCGGCGCGTACGCCCGTCAGATCACCGGCGACGAGCCGGACCCGGACGTGCCGCCCGTCACCGGGCCGGAGGTGGCCGGGCTCGACGACGCCGGGCCGCTCGCCGAGTTGGTGGTGTCCGGCGAGGACGGCGGCGACGACGGGGTGGTCGGCGGCGGTGTGGTCGGCGGCGTGGTGGGCGGGGTCGTCGGCGGAGTCGTGGGCGGCTTCGTCGGCGGCTTCGTGGGCTTGGTCGGCTTGTCCGTCGGCTTCGTGGGCTTGTGCGTCGGCTTGGTCGGCTTGTCGCTGGGCTTGCCCGATGGCTTCGTGGGCTTGCCGCTCGGCTTGTCCGACGGGTCCTTCGGACCGTCGCTCTCCGACGGCCTGCCGCTCGCGCCGGGCTTCGGGTCGTCGGAGGTGCCGGGCACGCCGTCCTTGCCGGGGTCGGCCGGCCCTGCCGAGGAGCCGTCGCTCGGCTTGTCCGCGCCGAGCCCGCCGCCGTCGTCGTCCGCGCTGGCCGACTGGTCGGTGCGGACCCGGTCGGGCGTCCCGTCGTCCTTGCCGGAGGTCGCGCCCAGCGTCACCACCGTGCCGAGCACCGCGACGAGCAGCGCGCCCGCCCCGGCCGCGACCAGGTTGCGCCGGGTGCCGCGCACGATGGAGCGGCGCGTCGATCCGGAACCGGCCCCGGAGCCCGCGGCCGAGCCGGGGCCCGTCGCGGGGACGGCCTGTCGGGTGACGACGGTGTCGGCCTCCGGGGGCGGCGGCGCGGGCAGCGCGAACGCGGCGGGGATGCCGCCGGGCGGGGACGCCGACTCGTCGTACCGGGCGTCGGGCACCTCCTCGCCCGCCGCCGACCTGCCGTCCGGCAGCATCCCGCCGGAGCGGTCGGCGACCAGGGCGAGCGCCCTGCGGCCGGCGATCATGCCGCGCTTGTCGGCGAGTGCGCCGCGCAGGCCGATGGAGGCCTCCAGCTCGGCGCGGGCCCGGTCGAGGCGTCCGGCGCAGAGCGCGAGGATGCCCAACTCGTGGTGGAAGTAGGCCTCTTCGGCGACCTCGCCGGAGGTGCGGGAGGCCTCCTGCCCGGACCTGAGCGCCCGCTCCCAGGCACCCCAGTTCAGTCCCCCGGCGAAGGCGGGCGCGGCCGTGCGGGCGAGGAGCACCGCGGCGGACGGCTCGGCGCCACTGTCGGCCCCGGTGCCGGGGCCGTTGACCAGGGCGGTGAGCGCCGCGAGGATCGCGTCGGCTTCGGCGGCGACCCGCTCGGGGGCCACCGAGGGGTGTCCGGACCACCAGGCGTAGTGCCGCGCGGCGGACTGGGCGTTCGCGGCGGCTTCGTCGGCGTATCCGGCGCCCTCCAGCTGGGTGCGCACTCCGGCCGCGAGGCGGTAGTGGCCGCCGACCGGGGTGACGAGGGCGCAGTCGACCAGCTCGCCGAGCGCGGCGTCGGCGTGGGTGTCGCCGACGAGCGCGGGCAGATGGGCCGGGTGCGGCAGTTCGCCGCCGAGCGCGACGGCGAGCCGCAGCGCGGCGCGCGCGGACGCGCTGAGCCGGGAGGCGAGCAGCGCGGCGGGCGCGGCACCGTCGGCGAGGGAGGGCAGCGGTACGTCGTGCCCGGTGGCGTCGAACGGCGCGTCGTAGCCGGGGCCCTGGTCGGGGCCGTACTCGTCGAAGGCGCCGGGGTCGGCGAGGAGCCGGTCGCGCTGGCGCAGCAGGGCTCCGGCCTGGACGAAGCGCAGCGGCAGGCCCTCGGACTCGAACCACAGGTCGCCGGCCCAGTTGGCCTCGTCGTCGGTGAGGACGCGGCCGACGACGCGCTCGAGGAGTTCCAGGCCGCCGCCGCGGCCGAGGCCGCCGAGGAAGACCTCTTCGAGGTGGGACTCGGGCGAGGGCGCGGCGATGTCGGGCGTCGCGGCGACGAGGAAGGCGCACTCGGGGGTCGCGTCCAGGAGCTCTTCGAGGGCGGCGCCGCCGAACTCCAGGTCGTCGAGGACGACGACGGCGCCGATGTCGCGGAGCAGTTCGCGCAGCAGGGCCGGGTCGGGGCGGTGCAGGGGCGCGTCGTGGACGGCGGCGAAGAGGTCGTGTAGCAGGTCGCCGACGGTGCGGTGGTAGCCGCTGAGGCGGATCACGCCGTCGGGGGCGAGGTCCGCGCAGTCCTCGGCGACGGCGGCGAGCAGCGCCGTGCGGCCGGATCCGGCGGGGCCGGTGAGGCGCACGGAGCGGCCGCGGGCGAGGAGGCGCACCAGGCGCTCGCGCTCCTCCTGCCGTTCGAGCAGCGGCAGCCGGGGCAGGGCGGGGCCCGGCGGCACGGGCGGCTGGGCGGCGCGGCGGCGTTCGGCGCGTTCGACGGCGGAGTGCCTGGGCGGAGGCCCGGGCCGCTCCCCCGGCGGGCAGGGCTCTATCTCGCTGCCGTCGACGGGGTTCACGGTGAGCAGGAAGTCGCCGGACACGACTTGGACGGTGCGGGCGACGGCGGGCGGCCCGAAGTCGGCGGTGGCCGACGGGCCCGATGGGGGCGGGCCCGGTGGTGCGTCCTGTGGCGTCTGGTGCTCGGGGGCCGTCGCGCTGTCGTCGTGGGTGCCCTCACGGTCGATCCCCGCGCCTTCGCGGCCGTCACCGTCGTGGCCGTACTCTTCCGGTCCCCGGTTCATCGGGTCCATGGTCTCAGCCCCCCAGATGCGTCGTGTGCGAAGCCCCCTCCGGCCTTGAGCACACCGCGCTGTCGCTTCTGGTCCGGTGCCCCCCGTGCGGGTTCGTCTATCGGCAGGCGACCGAACCCTAAACCTTCTTCAGTATCCCTGTGGAAGGCGGGGTACCGCCCGGTCCGAGACGTCACAGTCTCGTGAGGATTGTGCGTGAGGGAGCGCTCCCGCCCCCCTCGCGCGGCTTATACGCGAGGGAGGGATTCGACCCCGATGCCGCCTTCGATGGCGAGGATGCGGTGGAGTCGGGTGGCGACGAGGAGGCGCTGCATCTGCGGGGGTACGCCGCGCAGCACCAGGCGGCGGCCGCAGCGTCCGGCGCGCCGGTGGGCGCCCATGATGACGCCGAGTCCCGTGGCGTCCCACGAGTCGAGTTCGGACAGGTCGAGCACCAGGTCGCCGGCGCCGTCGTCGACGGCCGAGTGCAGGACCGTACGGGCGTCCGCCGCGCTGCGTACGTCGAGGCGTCCCCCGACGACCAGCTGGGCCTGGTCGCCCCTGATGTGCATATGCGCTCCCCAAGAGTGCGGTGTCGTATGTGGCGCCTGTGCCGCGAGGCGTCTGTGTATGTCACAGCAACTGACTGCCGCTCGGGTACGGAAGTTGCCGTCTGTAAGCGAACCGATACCGAATTCACCCCGAGGGGTGATCCCAGGAGGCGTACAGGCGTCGGTATCCGCCGTCAGTGCTCGTGGAAGCTCGGTGCCTGTAGAAGCTCGGTGCTCGTAGAAGCTCGGTGCTCGTAGAAGCTCAGTGCTTGTAGAAGCCCTGCCCGCTCTTGCGCCCGATGTCACCGGCGTCAACCATCCGGCGCATCAGCTCCGGCGGGGCGAACTTCTCGTCCTGGGACTCCGTGTAGATGTTGTCGGTGGCGTGCAGCAGGATGTCGACGCCGGTGAGGTCGGCGGTGGCGAGCGGGCCCATGGCGTGGCCGAAGCCCAGCTTGCAGGCGATGTCGATGTCCTCGGCGCTGGCGACGCCCGACTCGTAGAGCTTGGCGGCCTCGACGACGAGGGCGGAGATGAGGCGGGTGGTCACGAAGCCCGCGACGTCGCGGTTGACGACGATGCAGGTCTTGCCGACGGACTCGGCGAACTCACGGGTGGTGGCGAGGGTTTCGTCGCTCGTCTTGTGGCCGCGGACCAGCTCGCACAGCTGCATCATCGGCACCGGCGAGAAGAAGTGGGCGCCGACGACGCGCTCCGGACGGTCCGTCACGGCCGCGATCTTGGTGATCGGGATGGCGGAGGTGTTGGAGGCGAGTACGGTCTCGTCGCGCACGATCTTGTCGAGCGTCCGGAAGATCTCGTGCTTGACCTCGAGCTTCTCGAACACGGCCTCGACGACGACGTCCGCGTCGGCGGCGGCGTCCAGGTCGGTGGTGGTCGTGATGCGGCCAAGCGCCGACTGAGCAGCCTCGGCGTCCATTTTGCCCTTGCCGACGAACTTCTCGTACGAGGCCTTGATGCCGTCGGTGCCGCGGGTCAGCGCCTCGTCGGTGACGTCGCGCAGGACGACGTCCCAGCCCGCCTGTGCGGATACCTGGGCGATCCCGGACCCCATGAGTCCGGCTCCGATGACGGCGAGCTTCCGTGCCACGTTACGACTCCCCTTACCTACCGACGACTGAGCGCTTACACGCTGTTTAGGTATCGCTCTGGCCCGGACATTAGCGCTCACAGCCGCTCAGGGGACCGCTAAGAGACGCACGCCACGTCCCATTTGACGGACATCACACCGGCAGGGGCCCCGGGGTGGCCGTCAGGGCGTCATGTGGCCGCGCGGATCCCGTAGTTGAGGACCTGCTCGCCGAGCAGGTCCTCCAGTTCGTCGAGCAGGTCGAGGGCCTCGCGGGAGACCTCCTCGGGCGCCCGGCGCTTCATCATCTCGGCGCCGATCCAGGCGAAGACGGTGCTGTACGCCCAGCCGAGCTGGCCCGCGACGAGCTCGGGGAGGTGGCCGGGGACGGGGCCCGCCTCCGCGCGCAGGGTGGCCTCAAGGTCCTTGAGGGTCTCCTGCTGCAGGGCCCACAGGCGGGAGCGCAGGGCGGGCGACTCGGCGATGACCTTCATGAAGTCGGCGTACCCGGCGAAGAGCCCGACGGTCGGCGAGACGCCCTCGACCAGGACGCGCAGCTCGCGCAGGACGGCGGCGGCCGCGGACTCCCCCGCCCGGCGCCCGCGCACCCACCGGGAGAGCCGGTCGACCATCTCGACGCCGCGGTCCAGGAACAGGTCCTCCTTGGCCGGGAAGTAGTTGTAGACCGTGTTGACCGAGACATCGGCGGCGTCGGCGATCTCCGCGACGGTCACGGTGGCGAAGCCGTGCTCGACGAACAGACCGGTCGCGGTGTCCGAGATCCGCTGCTTGGTCTGCCGCTTCTTCCGCTCCCTGAGCCCCTCAGTCATGCCCCCATCGTAGCTTCGCTGGTCTTCATGAAAACTTGGGCACCCTAAAAATTTGGGTGCATTGCAAAATTCAAGAGCCTCTGTTTTTGTGGTCTCCATGGCAATCATCAGCACGGCCGGACTGGCCAAGACGTTCACGACCAAGGCGGGCCCCGTCGAAGCCGTGCGCGGCATCGACCTGACCGTCTCCCCCGGCGAGATCCTCGGCTTCCTCGGCCCGAACGGCGCGGGCAAGACGACCACGCTGCGCATGCTCACCACGCTCCTGCCGCCCACCGGCGGCGCCGCCACGGTCGCGGGCTTCGACCTGGCCCGCGAGCCCGCCGCCGTGCGCGGCCGGATCGGGTACGTGGCCCAGTCAGGCGGCGTCGACCTGAACATCTCGCTGCGCGAGGAGCTGGTCACCCAGGGGCGGCTCTACCGCCTCTCGAAGACCGAAGCCGTCGCCCGCGCCGAGGAGTTGGCCCGTGACCTCGGCCTGACCGACCTGCTCGACCGCAAGTGCGCCGCCCTCTCCGGCGGCCAGCGGCGGCGGCTCGACATCGCCATGGGCCTGATGCACCGGCCCGCGGTCCTCTTCCTCGACGAGCCGACGACGGGCCTCGACCCCGGCGCCCGCGCCGACCTGTGGGACCTGGTGCGCCGCCTGCGCGACGATCACGGCACGACCGTGTTCCTGACCACGCACTATCTGGACGAGGCGGACGCCCTGGCCGACCGGATCGTCGTCGTGGACCAGGGCGTCGTGGTCGCCGACGGCACCCCGAGCGCCCTCAAGCTCCAGTACGCGGGCTCGGCCGACGCCCCCCTCCAGGACGCGTTCCTCGCCATCACCGGCCGCGGCCCGGCCCCCGTCGACCGGACCCCCGTCGCCGTCTAGCCCCGGCACCCCCACACCCGGACCGCCCCGGCCCACCCGGCCTCAGCACGCCCACGACCTCAGGACACCCCATGCCCGCACTGCTCTCCGACACCGCCCTGGTCTTCGGGCGCTACGCCCGCCAGACCCTGCGCTCCAAGTTCCAGATGCTCTTCGGCGTCCTCACGCCCCTGCTCTATCTGCTCTTCTTCGGGCCGCTGCTCACCGATCTGCCGCTGGGCTCGCGCGGCGACTCCTGGCAGGTGCTCGTGCCGGGCCTGCTGCTCCAGCTCGGCCTCTTCGGGGCGACGTTCAGCGGCTTCGCGATCATCATCGAGAAGCAGTTCGGGGTGGTGGAGCGGATGCGGGTGACGCCCGTGAGCAGGCTCGCGCTGCTGCTCGGGCGGGTGCTGCGGGATGCCGCGCTGTTCGTGTTCCAGGCGGTGCTCCTGGTCCTCGCGGCGCTGGTCATGGGGCTTCGGGCGCCGCTCGGGGGCGTCCTCATCGGCTTCGCCTTCGTGGGCGTCCTGACGCTGTCGCTCGCCTCGCTCTCGTACGCCCTGGCCCTGAAGGTCTCCAAGCCGCACGAGTTCGGGCCCGTGGTGAACGCCGTGAGCATGCCCTCCATGCTGCTGTCCGGCCTGATGCTGCCGATGGCCCTCGCGCCGGGCTGGCTGGACGTCCTGTCGCACTTCATGCCGTTCCGCTACCTCGTGGACGCGGTGCGGGCGGCGTACGTCGGTGACTACGCGAGCCACGCGCTGCTGTACGGGGTGGTGACGGCCGCGGCGTTCGCGGCGCTGTCCGTGATCGTCGGCACACGCGTGTTCCGGACGGCCGGGGCCTAACTACTCTGGCCGCATGGTCAATCTGACGCGCATCTACACCCGGACCGGCGACCAGGGCACCACCGCCCTCGGCGACATGAGCAGGACCGCCAAGACCGACCTCAGGATCTCGGCGTACGCGGACGCCAACGAGGCCAACGCCGCCATCGGCACCGCCATCGCCCTCGGCGGCCTGGCCCCGGAGGTCGTGGCGGTCCTCACCCGGGTCCAGAACGACCTCTTCGACGTGGGCGCCGACCTGTGCACCCCCGTCGTCGAGGACCCGAAGTACCCGCCGTTGCGCGTCGAGCAGCCCTACGTCGACAAGCTGGAGGCGGACTGCGACCGCTTCAACGAGGACCTGGAGAAGCTCCGCAGCTTCATCCTGCCGGGCGGCACGCCGGGCGCGGCCCTGCTGCACCAGGCGTGCACGGTGGTCAGGCGGGCCGAGCGGTCCACCTGGGCGGCGCTCGACGAGCACGGCGCCGCCGAGAAGGGCGGCACCATGAACGCGCTCACCGCGACCTACCTCAACCGCCTCTCCGACCTCCTCTTCATCCTCGCCCGGACGGCGAACAAGGAGGTCGGCGACGTGCTGTGGGTACCCGGCGGGGAGCGCTGACCGGCGCGGAGGGCGGCGCTCAGACCTTGGTGAGGTCGTGCGGCCGCTCGTCCCGCTCCTCCGGTCCCGGCGCCGGCTTCCGCTTGGGGAACAGCGTGTAGCTCAGCGCGATCAGGCCGTGGATGCCGGCGGTGCGCCACGCGGTGTACATCCACGAGTCGAGCGACCCCGTGCGGCCCGGGTCGTCCACGTACCACTTGGCGAGAAGCAGCAGACCGGACGCGACCGCCGCCGCGAGCACCGTGCCCAGCCAGACCTTGCCCTCGTGCCGGGCGCGCGGCCAGCCGTAGCGCGGCGGGCGCGGCACCGGGGTGCCGTTGAAGCGGTGCGCCGCGTGGCCGTCGAGCCACTTCACGGTGCGGTGGCCGTGGCCGACGGTGTAGCCGATGTAGACCGCGGCCAGGCCGTGCTTCCAGCTCGGGTCGGCCCCGTTCTTCAGGTCGATGGCCGTGACGACCAGCAGGAGCAGTTCGAGCAGCGGCTCGCAGAGCAGGATCGCGAGGCCGAGGCGCGGCATCTTCAGCAGGTAGCGGGCGCCGAGGCCCGCGGCGAGGATGACCCAGAAGCCGACCTCGCAGATGATGATCAACGTGACGATCACGGCTCGTTCCTCCTACTGCGTTTTCCCGGGGGACAGCCCCCGGTCCCCCGGCCGAAAAGCTGGGCCCAGGTCCTCGTGGTCACCTCTCAAGGCTCCCGCCGGGAAGGGGGCGGATCGTCGTCGCGAGTGACGAATCGCGGCTGCATCCTTCGATGTACCCGGGCTTCACCCGGCATAGGGAGGCCAGGGCGCGCCGGGCCGTGTTGGATGGAGTCATGCCGCTGCCGTTCCTCCGCCGCCCGGACGTCGTCGACGTCCGCATCTGTATGGTCAGCCTGGTCAGCGGTCTCGGCCTGTACGCCCTCGGCATCACGATGCAGTCCCGCGCGCTCGGCCCCGGCTGGTCGCTGCTGCCGCTGTTCGTCATGGCGGGCCTGGTCCTCATGCGTCGCACGGCGCCGCAGCTCGCGCTCGCCGTGGGCACCCTCGCGGTCATCGCCGATCAGTTCACGACCGGGAATCTGGCGACGGTCGTGATGTTCACGGACATCGTGTACGCGGCCGTGGTGTACGGCACGCCCGCTCAGGCCCGGCGCATCCCGGTGACGACTGGCCTGATCACGGTCGCGGTGACCGTCGGCTTCCTGGCCTGGTTCCGGCAGGCGGACGCGATCCTGGTGGGCGCCGTGACCGCGCTCGTGTCGTTCGCGCCCGCGACCACGGGCGTCCTGGTCCGCAACCACAGGGAGGCCGCCGACCTGGCCCGGCTGCGCGCCGAGCAGACCGCGCTGCTCGCCGAGAAGGACCGCGCGCAGGCCGTCACCGCCGAGCGCGCGCGGATGGCCCGCGAACTGCACGACATGGTCGCCAACCATCTGTCGGCCATCGCCATCCACTCCACGGCCGCGCTGTCCCTGGACGACCCGCGCACGACGAAGGACGCGCTCACCGTCATCCGCGAGAACAGCGTGGAGGGCCTCGCCGAGATGCGCCGCCTCATCGGCATCCTGCGCGACTCCAGCGGCGACCTGGAACCTGCCGCGGCGCCCACCCTGGACGGCCTCGGCGCTCTCGCCGAGAACGCCCGCACCAACGGCCTCGACGTCCGCCTCGACGACACCCGCACCCCGGACGACGCGCCCCTGCCGGCGCCGGTCGAGCTGGCCGCGTACCGCATCGTCCAGGAGTCCCTCACCAACGCCCTCAAGCACGCCGCGCCCGGCCCGGTCACCGTGGCCCTCGACCGGGAGCCGGACGGGCTCCGGGTGCGCGTCAGCAGCCCGTTCGGCGAGGTGCGCGGGCCGCGCGCACCCGGCTCCGGCGCCGGTCTGGTCGGCATGGAGGAGCGGGCCGCGCTGCTCGGCGGGACCTTCGAGTCCGGCCCCGAGGCGCATCCGGACGTGCCCGGCGCCAAGGTGTGGCGGGTCGAGGCCCGTCTGCCCATCGACCCCAAAGACCAAGGAGCCCCCGAATGATCCGCGTGCTCGTCGCCGAGGACCAGTCCGCCGTGCGGGCGGGCCTGGTCCTGATCCTGCGCAGCGCGCCCGACATGGAGGTCGTCGGCGAGGCCGCGGACGGCGAGCAGGCGGTGGCCCTGGCCCGGGAGCTGCGGCCGGACCTGGTCCTCATGGACGTGCAGATGCCCCGGCTCGACGGCGTCTCCGCGACCCGCCAGGTGGTGGCCGAACAGCTGGCGGACGTGCTCGTGCTGACCACGTTCGACCTCGACGAGTACGTCTTCGGGGCGCTGCGCGCGGGCGCGTCCGGCTTCCTCCTGAAGAACACGGAGGCGAAGGACCTCCTGGAGGCGGTGCGCACGGTCGCCCGCGGCGAGGGCCTGATCGCCCCCGCGGTCACCCGTCGCCTGATCGCCGAGTTCGCCACGCCGCGGCGCACCCCGCGTCAGGGCAGCACGGTGGATCCGGCGGTGCTCGACACCCTCACCCGCCGCGAACGTGAGGTCCTCTCCTGCCTCGGCGAAGGCCTCTCCAACGCGGAGATCGCGGTCAGCCTGGACATGGCGGAAGCGACGGTGAAGACCCACGTGAGCCGCCTCCTGGGCAAGCTGGAACTGCGCAGCAGAGTCCAAGCAGCAGTCCTGGCCCAGGAACTGGGAGTCTGACCAAGCCCGCCCGGCGATCGAAAACGAGCAACAACCAAGCCCGTCCGTCCGACACGAGCAACAACCAAGCCCGTCCGTCCGACACGAGCAACAACCAAGCCCGTCCGTCCGACACGAGCAACAACCAAGCCCGTCCGGCGATTGAGGACGAGCCCGAAGGGCGATCGACGGCGCCCCGAGTCCAAGGGGCACCCAACTACCCAGGGCCCAGGGGCCAGTTCCCGCAGTGGTTCAGACCCTTGACCGTTGGTCCAGACCTTTCTATTCTCACGGCACTGCGGTGGGCACAAGGAAGGCACAGTACGTGCACAACGTGCTCACGGGCGTCGCAGGGCTCAGCCCCCACCCCCGGAACTCGACCGAGGAGCACCCCTTGCGCGTCAGACACAGGTCCAGACATCGGCTGACAGCCGGGCTCACCACCCTCCTGCTCCCCTTCGCCACCCTCGTCGCCCTCGGCGGCTCCGCGGAGGCCGCCCCGGCCACCACCCCCCAGGCGGCCGCGCAGACGGCACAGAAGGCGCCGAAGGCCGCCGCCGGTGCCACCGCCACGTACGCCAAGACCCAGGACTGGGGCTCCGGCTTCGAGGGCAAGTGGACCATCAAGAACACCGGCACCACCGCCCTCAGCTCCTGGACCGTCGAGTGGGACTTCCCCGCCGGCACGAGGGTGACGTCGGCGTGGGACGCGACGGTCACCAACTCGGGCAACAAGTGGACCGCGAAGAACCTCGGCTGGAACGGCTCCCTCGCCCCCGGCGCGACCGTCTCCTTCGGCTTCAACGGCTCCGGACCCGGCTCCCCCTCCAACTGTCTGCTGAACGGCGAGAGCTGCGACGGCGGCGGCCAGCCCGGCGACAACCCGCCCTCCGCCCCCGGCACCCCGACCGCGTCCGACATCACCAACACCTCGGTGAAGCTGGACTGGAAGGCCGCGACGGACGACAAGGGCGTCAAGAACTACGACGTGCTCCGCGACGGCGCGAAGGTCGCGACGGTCACCGGCACCTCGTACGCCGACTCCGGGCTCACCAAGGGCACCGACTACTCGTACAGCGTCCAGGCCCGCGACACCGCGGACCAGACCGGACCCGCCAGCGGCTCGGTGAAGGTGCGCACCACGGGCGGCGGCCCGGACCCCGACCCCGGTGACAAGGTGAAGCTCGGGTACTTCACCAACTGGGGCGTCTACCAGCGCAATTACCACGTCAAGAACATCGCGTCCTCCGGCTCCGCCGAGAAGATCACGCACATCAACTACGCGTTCGGCAACGTCCAGGGCGGCAAGTGCACCATCGGTGACGCCTACGCCGACTACGACAAGGCGTACACCGCCGACCAGTCCGTCGACGGCGTCGCCGACACCTGGGACCAGCCCCTGCGCGGCAACTTCAACCAGCTGCGCAAGCTGAAGGCCAAGTACCCGCACATCAAGGTCCTCTGGTCGTTCGGCGGCTGGACCTGGTCCGGCGGCTTCACCGACGCCATGAAGAACCCGGAGGCGTTCGCGGACTCCTGCTACAAGCTGGTCGAGGACCCGCGCTGGGCGGATGTGTTCGACGGCATCGACCTGGACTGGGAGTACCCGAACGCGTGCGGTCTCAGCTGTGACACCAGCGGCCCGGCCGTGATGAAGACGATGATGCAGGCGTTCCGGAACAAGTTCGGCGCGAACAACCTCGTCACCGCCGCCATCACCGCCGACGCCTCCCCCGGCGGCAAGATCGACTCAGCCGACTACGGCGGCGCCGCGCAGTACACCGACTGGTACAACGTGATGACGTACGACTTCTTCGGCGCCTGGGACGCCAAGGGTCCGACGGCCCCGCACTCGCCGCTGACCGACTACCCGGGCATCCCGAAGGGCGGCTTCAACTCCGCGGCGGCGATCAACAAGCTGAAGGCCAAGGGCGTACCGGGCAAGAAGCTCCTGCTCGGCATCGGCTTCTACGGCCGCGGCTGGACCGGCGTCACCCAGAAGGAGCCAGGAGGCACGGCCACCGGGGCCGCGCCGGGCACCTACGAGGCGGGCATCGAGGACTACAAGATCCTCAAGAACTCCTGCCCGTCCAACGGCACGGTCGCGGGCACGGCCTACGCCCACTGCGGCAGCAACTGGTGGTCGTACGACACCCCGGCGACGATCCGCGCCAAGATGGCCTGGGCGAAGGAGCAGGGCCTCGGCGGCGCCTTCTTCTGGGAGTTCAGCGGCGACACGGCGGGCGGTGAGCTGGTCAGTGCCATCAACGACGGCCTGAAGTAGCACCGTCGGCCGCTCGTCCCCGATACGAAGCCGGGGAGGCGGGAACGCCCCCCGCCTCCCCGGCTTCTTCGCGCCCTCCCGTCAGCGGCGCGGCTCCGATCCGTAGGGCGATCCGTACTCCTGCCGCTGGTAGGTACCTGCGTACGTGCCGTACTCCGCGGGCGCGGGGACCTGGTGGTCATGACCGCGGTGCCCGCCGCGGCCGCCGTGCGCGCCGCCGGGTCCGCGGCCCGACCGCGAGGGCCACCACGTCGCCCGGCCGAGCATCGCCACCACCGCGGGCACCAGCACGATCGAGAGGACCAGCGAGGACAGGCCGATGCCGAGGGCGGTGACGAGGCCGATCTCCTGGGTACCCGGGGACGGGTTGACGGCGAGGCTCGCGAAGGAGCCCGCGAGGACGACGCCGGCGGTGACAATGGCCGGAGCCGTGTGCCGCACCGCGGCGGCCACCGCCTGGCGGGCCGGTCCCGGGCGCCCCATCTCCTCCCGGATGCGGTCGCTGATCAGGATGTTGTAGTCGGTGCCGAGGGCGACGACGAACAGGAACAGCACGAGCGGCAGCGTGAAGGACACGCCCGGCCGGTCGAGCAGGTGCTGGAAGACGAGCACGCCGGACCCGAGCGTCGCCGTGAAGCCGAGCCCGATGGCGAGCATGAGGACCATCGGCGCGAGCAGGCTGCGCAGCAGGGCCACCAGGATCAGGGCGATCAGCCCGGCGGCCACGGGGAAGACCACCTTGAGGTCCTTCGACACCGCCTCGGAGACGTCCGAGAAGATCGCGGCCTGACCCGACACATGGGCCTCGGTGCCGGGCGGCGCCGCCTTGGAGACGACGGGCCGCACCTCGTCGGAGACGACGTCACGGGCCCGCTGCGACTGCACGTCCATGTCCAGGTAGAAGTCCACCTTGGCGGCCGTGTGCTCCTTGTTGAGCACGGGCGCGGCCACCCGGCCGACACCCTTGACGGCCTTCAGGTCCTTGGTGAGGCCTTCGAGTCCCGCCCGGTCGATCGTGGCCTTCTTCGCCCCGTCGGCCGCGACGTACACGGTGTGCGGGCTGTCCACGCCGCCGGGCAGCGCCTTGGATATCTCCTTGGCCGTCGCCCCCGCGGGCGTGTCGTCGGGGCCCGAGCCCGTGCCGTAGTCCATCTTCATGCCGAGCACACCGGCGCTCAGCGCGACCAGGAGCCCGACGCTGGCGGCCACGAAGAGGAACGGGCGCCGGGCGACGCGCTCCCCGAGGCGCGCGCTCATCCCGGGGCGCGGCTCCTCGCGCAGCGACCGCGACGGCCAGAACATCTTGCGCCCACAGACCGCGAGCAGCGCGGGCATGAAGGTGAGGCTGGCGACGAGCATCACCAGGACGCACACCGCGATGGCCGGGCCGAGCACCTTGAACTGGCCGAAGCTCGCGATGCCGAGGGTGGCGAACGCGGCCACGATGGTGAGCGCCGCCGAGGTGATGGCCGCCCCGACGCGGCCCGCGCACTCCGCCGCGACGCCGCGGGCGTTCTTCTTCGGGTTCGGGTCGGCGCGCAGCAGTTCACGGAAGCGGAACAGCAGGAACAGGAAGTAGTCGATGCCGATGCCGAGCAGGACCACGGTGATCAGGGACGGTGTCGACGGGTCGAGCTTGAAGTCGAAGAGGAGCGCCGTGCCGACCACCGCGCCGGTCGCGGCGCCGCCGACGAGGACCACCGCGAGCAGCGGCAGGATGGCGGCGAGGACGCTGCGGAAGGCCAGGACGTTCAGGAGCACGATGAGCCCGAAGGTCAGGATCCCGACCAGCTTCTCGGTGTCCTCCTGGGCCTCCGTGGTGTCGGCGAGGTCCGCGATGCCGCCGGTGAAGCCCGTGCGCAGGTCCGCCCTGGCGAACTCGTCCTCGGCGTGGTCGCGGAATTCCCGGTAGACGTCCTGGAGCGCGGGGTCGTTCCTGTTCCCTTCGAGCGATACGGAGAGCAGCCGGAACGTGCCGTCGGGCGCGGCGGCACCGGACTTCACGACCGGTGTCTGCGAGTGGTCCGTCAGCATGAACGAGGGCAGGTCGTCGGGGTTGGGCATCTTCAGGCGCCGCTCACCGAGACCGCGGGCGATCTCGTCGATGTGCCGTCGGTCGCCGCCGGTGAGCTTCTTGCCGTCGTCACGGCCGACGAGCACGGTGACGGCATTGTCGTCGGGCTTCGCGCCGAACCGGTCCTCGGCCGTCTCCATGGCGGCCGCCGAGTCGTACGACTTCGGCAGGAAGCTGCTGACATCGGGCTGGGTGACGCTGTGCATCTTCGCCTGACCGACAATGGACAGGCCGGCGGCGAGCAGCGTCCAGAGCAGGATGAATTTCCAGGCGTGGCGAGTGGTCAGGGCGGTCAGGGATCTGATCACGGTGTCCTCCGGTGGGGTGGCCGGCCCGGTCCCACCGGGCTCCTCCAGAAGATCACCGGCGACGTCGCCGACTCGTCGCCCGCGGCGACGAAACCGCCCCGGGACCAGGGCCTTGGCCCCCACCGCGACCAGGACCCAGCTCCTAGCCGCGAACTCCACCCGGGGGATGACGCCGACGCCCCGCCCCCGGGCTGAAATGAATCACGGACCCGCGCGGAAGGAGTACGAAGGCATGCACGCGCCAAGCCGACCGCCCAGGACCGAGAGCCCGGCTCTCAGGCCGCACCGGTACAAGAACCTCCGGCCACACCGGCAGGACGTCCTGGTGGCCCTCGGCGCCTTGGTGATCGAGGTCACCGGGTACGCCCTGAGCATCGAGCCCGGGGGCGCACCCGGGAGCCCGGGCGTCCTCGCGCTGCACCTGCTGCCCACCGCACCACTGCTCTGGCACCGCCGCTTCCCGGTCTCCGTCCTGATCGCCGTCCTGGCCGCGCAGGCCGTGCTGACCCCCCTCACCTCGGTCCCCTACGGTCTGCCCATCTCCCTCGTCGTCGCCCTGTACTCCGTGGCCCGGCTGCGGACCACCCGCGTCACCGGCGCCGCGGCCGTGGTGGCTCTCGTCGGCCTCCAGGTGCCCGGCCTCAGCGAGCACGAGGAACCGGCGCGGGCGATCTTCGCGGACGTGATCGGCGTCTGCATCGCCCTCGCCGTCGGCTGCGCCGCGCGCCGCTGGCAGCGGCAGGACGCCGAACACCGCAGGCTGCTCGCCGACCACGCGGTCGCCGCCGAACGCCGCCGCATCGCCCGCGAACTGCACGACGTCGTCGCCCACCACATCACCGCCATGCAACTGATGGCGGGCGGCGCCCGACGCGTCCTGCACCACGACACGGACCTGACCCAGGACGCGCTGAAGTCCCTGGAGGACTCCGGCCGGCTCGCACTGGCCGAGATGCGCCAGCTCCTGGACGTCCTGCGCGCGGACGACGACACCGAGGGCGGCTCGACCGCACCCCAACCGGGCGTGGCCGACCTGCCGCAGGTGGTCGCGGACTCCTGCAGGGCGGGCGTCGAAACGGAACTGCTCGTCGAGGGCGAACCCGAACTCGGCGACCGTGAACTGCCCCCCACTCTGGGCCTCACCGTGTTCCGGATCGTCCAGGAGGCCCTGACCAACGTCCGCAAACACGCGGGCGGCGCCCGGGCGACCGTAACGCTCACCTACTCCCCCGGCCTGCTCACCGTCGACGTACGCAACGACGCCTCCGGCACGGTCGGAACGGCACGCAAGGGCAGGCCAGGACACGGCCTGGTGGGCATGCGGGAACGTGTGGCCCTGCACGGCGGCACCCTGGAGGCGGGCGCCGGACCCGCGGGCGGATTCAGAATCCTCGCGACCCTGCCCCTGCCCGCCGAGGCGCCCCAGCCCTTCGAGCACACCCCCGCGCCCCAAGAGAAAGCCGCTGCCCGGTGACGACCGCACACACCCCGCTGACCGTCCTGATCGCCGACGACCAGCCCCTGGTCCGGCGCGGCCTGGCGCTCATCTTCCACGCCGACCCCGGCGTGACGGTGGTGGGCGAGGCGGGCGACGGCCAGGAAGCCATCGAGCTGGCCCGCCGACTGCGCCCCGACGTGGTCCTCATGGACATCCGCATGCCCCGCCTGGACGGCGTCGGCGCGACGGCCGTCCTGACCGGGGAACTCCCCGAGTGCAGGGTCCTGGCGCTGAGCACGTTCGACATGGACGAGTACGTGGTCGGGGCGCTGCGCGCGGGCGCAGCGGGCTTCCTGCCCAAGGACGTCTCACCGGAGGAACTGGTGGCGGCGGTCCACACCGTCAACGCGGGCGAGGCAGCGGTGGCGCCCCGCCTCCTGACCCGCCTGATCTCGGCTTTCGTCACCGCCCCGACGCCCCACCCGCACAGCGCCCCACCGGGCACCCGCCCGGACCTGACGACCCGCGAGACAGACGTCTGGACCCTCATGGCCAAGGGCTACGACAACACAGAGATCGCCGAGGCCCTCGGGATCAGCCACTCCACGGTCAAGAACCACGTGACAGCGGTCTTCGCGAAACTGGGCGTGCGAGACCGCGCCCAGGCGGTCATAGCGGCATACGAATCGGGCTTGGTGAAGGCGACGCTCTGAGCGCGCCCCGGCACCCGGCTACGCCACGTTCACTCGCTGCCCGGGAGGCGCGGCCTCCAACCAGGCGAGAAACCCGGTGAGTGCGTCCTCGCTCATGGCGAGTTCCAACCGCACCCCGCGATGCAGACAGCCAAGGACGACGGCATCGGAGAGAAGCGCGAGCTCCTCCTCCCCATCGGGCGCCCGCCGGTCGACGACCTCGATCGAGGACCGCTCAAGGATCCGCCGAGGCCGGGGCGCGTAGGAGAAGACGCGGAACCACTCGACCCGGTCTCCGTTGTAGCGGGCGACCCCGTACCCCCAGCCCTTGCCGGAGGTGTCGGACGCCTCCGCGGGATCGGGGGCGTGCCAGCGCAGGCTGCAGTCGAAGGTGCCGCCGGAGCGCTGGATCAGCCGACGGCGCAGTCCGAAGACGAAGAGCCCCAGCAACACCAGCGCGATCAACACAAGTCCGCACACGAGCAGAACGAGGATCATCGGCACCGACCTCCTCGCCTCAACACGACTTCTCGAAACGGACCAAACAACCGCACCCGGAACCGCACCCGCATCGCCTCAGCCGCGACCAGGTCCGGAAGGCTCCGGTCCTGGCCGCGGCTGAGTCACGTTACGCCGCGCGCCGGGGGTCAGCGCGCCGCCACCGCACGAAGTCGAACGTCGGCGCGCCGCTCGGCGGAGGCGTCGGCCTCCGACTTGGCACGCTCGAACGCCCGCTCCGCACGCTGGACGTCGATCTCGTCGGAGAGCTCGGCGATCTCGGCGAGCAGCGACAGCTTGTTGTCGGCGAACGAGATGAATCCGCCGTGCACCGCGGCGACGACCGTCCCGCCGTCGCTCGTACGAATGGTCACCGGGCCCGACTCCAGCACACCGAGCAGCGGCTGGTGACCGGGCATGACGCCGATGTCGCCGGACGTGGTGCGCGCGACGACCAGGGTGGCCTCGCCGGACCAGACACTGCGGTCCGCGGCGACCAGCTCGACATGCAGCTCAGCAGCCAAGGGTGGCTCCTCGGGTCACCACCCGGCGGTTCAGCCGGGTGTTGGGTCAAATTCTAGTGGGCGTAGGGAGAAGGGCGGACACGACCCCGTGTCGCGGGGTGTACCCGCCCCTCTCCCGATGAGCTACTGGGCTCAGGAGACGCCGAGCTCCTTGGCGTTCTTCTTCAGGTCCTCGAGACCACCGCACATGAAGAACGCCTGCTCCGGGAAGTGGTCGTACTCGCCGTCGCAGATCGCGTTGAAGGCCGCGATCGACTCGTCGAGGGACACGTCCGAACCGTCCACGCCGGTGAACTGCTTGGCGGCGTGGGTGTTCTGGGACAGGAAGCGCTCCACACGACGGGCACGGGACACGACGAGCTTGTCCTCTTCGCCGAGCTCGTCGATACCGAGGATCGCGATGATGTCCTGGAGGTCCTTGTACTTCTGCAGGATTCCCTTGACGCGCATGGCGGCGTCGTAGTGGTCCTGCGCGATGTAGCGCGGGTCCAGGATGCGGGACGTGGAGTCCAGCGGGTCCACGGCCGGGTAGATGCCCTTCTCGGAGATCGGACGGGAGAGAACCGTCGTCGCGTCGAGGTGGGCGAAGGTGGTGGCCGGGGCCGGGTCGGTCAGGTCGTCCGCGGGGACGTAGATCGCCTGCATCGAGGTGATCGAGTGACCACGGGTCGAGGTGATGCGCTCCTGGAGGAGACCCATCTCGTCGGCCAGGTTCGGCTGGTAGCCCACCGCGGAGGGCATGCGGCCGAGCAGGGTCGAGACCTCGGAACCGGCCTGGGTGAAGCGGAAGATGTTGTCGATGAAGAACAGCACGTCCTGCTTCTGCACATCGCGGAAGTACTCCGCCATGGTCAGACCGGCCAGGGCCACGCGCAGACGCGTGCCCGGCGGCTCGTCCATCTGGCCGAAGACCAGCGCGGTCTTGTCCAGAACGCCGGCTTCCTCCATCTCGACCATGAGGTCGTTGCCCTCACGGGTGCGCTCGCCGACACCGGCGAAGACGGAGACACCGTCGTGCAGCTTGGCCACACGGACGATCATTTCCTGGATCAGCACGGTCTTGCCGACACCGGCACCACCGAACAGACCGATCTTTCCACCCTTGACGTACGGGGTGAGAAGGTCGACGACCTTCAGGCCGGTCTCGAACATCTCGGTCTTGGACTCGAGCTGGTCGAAGGCCGGGGCCTTGCGGTGGATCGTCCAGCGCTCGGCCTCGGCGACCGTGGACGGGTCGTCGTTCAGGACCTCGCCGAGGGTGTTGAACACCCGGCCCTTGGTCACGTCGCCGACCGGGACGGAGATGCCCGCGCCCGTGTCGGTCACCGGGGCCTGGCGGACCAGGCCGTCGGTGGGCTGCATCGAGATCGCGCGGACCACGCCGTCGCCCAGGTGCTGGGCGACCTCGAGGGTCAGCGTCTTCTTCGCGCCCTCGGTCGACGGGTCGTCGACCTGGACGTGCAGGGCGTTGTAGATCTCCGGCATCGCGTCGACGGGGAACTCCACGTCGACGACCGGGCCGATGACCCGGGCGACGCGGCCCGTGGCAACGGCCGTCTCAACAGTGGTCGTCATTACTTGTCACTCCCCGCGGTCGCGTCGGACAGGGCTGCGGTGCCGCCGACGATCTCGCTGATTTCCTGGGTGATTTCGGCCTGGCGGGCCGCGTTGGCAAGCCGGGAGAGGTTGTTGATCAAGTCTCCGGCGTTATCGGTGGCCGACTTCATCGCGCGGCGCGTGGCGGCGTGCTTGGAGGCAGCCGACTGCAGCAGCGCGTTGTAGATGCGGCTCTCGACGTAGCGCGGCAGCAGGGCGTCGAGGACGTCCTCCGCCGACGGCTCGAAGTCGAACAGCGGCAGGATCTCGTCCTTCGCCGTGGACTCCTCGGCCACCTCGTCGAGACTGAGGGGCAGCAGGCGGCCGTCGACCGCCGTCTGCGTCATCATCGACACGAACTCGGTGTAGACGATGTGGAGCTCGTCCACGCCGCCCTCGGCCGTCTCCGTCTCGATGGCCTCGATCAGCGGGCCCGCGACAGCCTTGGCGTCGGCGTACTCGGGCTGGTCGGTGAAGCCCGTCCACTGCTTCGCGATCTTGCGCTCGCGGAAGTTGTAGTGGGCCACACCGCGGCGGCCGACGACATAGACGTCGACCTCCTTGCCCGCGGCCTCAAGGCGTGCCGTCAGCTGCTCCGCGGCCTTGATGGCGTTGGAGTTGAAGGCGCCGGCGAGACCGCGGTCGCTCGTGAGGAGCAGCACCGCGGCACGCGTCGACGTCTCCGGCTCGGTCGTCAGCGAGTGCTTGGTGTTCGAGCCGGTGCCCACCGCCGTGACCGCGCGCGTCAGCTCGGTCGCGTACGGCGTGGAGGCGGCCACCTTGCGCTGCGCCTTGACGACGCGCGAGGCGGCGATCATCTCCATCGCCTTGGTGATCTTCTTGGTCGCGGTGACGGATTTGATGCGACGCTTATAGACCCGGAGCTGGGCTCCCATGAGTCAGGTCCCTTCCGTCGTCACTTGCCGGCAGCGGCAGGAACGTCCTCGCCGAGAAGCTTCCCGTCCGAGGTCTCGAACTGCTTCTTGAACTCCGCGACGGCGTCACCGATGGCCGTGATCGTGTCGTCCGACATCTTGGCGCCCTCCTTGATGGAGGTCATCAGGCCCTGCTCCTTGCGGTGCAGGTAGTCGAGCAGCTCACGCTCGAAGCGCCGGATGTCGTTGACAGGTACGTCGTCCATCTTGCCGGTGGTGCCGGCCCAGACGGAGATGACCTGGTCCTCGGTGGCCATCGGCTGGTACTGCGGCTGCTTGAGCAGCTCGACCATGCGCTGGCCACGCTCCAGCTGCGCCTTGGACGCGGCGTCCAGGTCGGAACCGAAGGCGGCGAACGCCTCCAGCTCACGGAACTGGGCGAGGTCCACACGCAGTCGGCCGGAGACCTGACGGATCGCCTTGTGCTGCGCGGAACCACCGACTCGGGAGACGGAGATACCGACGTTCAGCGCGGGACGCTGACCGGCGTTGAACAGGTCCGACTCCAGGAAGCACTGGCCGTCGGTGATGGAGATGACGTTGGTCGGGATGAACGCCGAGACGTCGTTCGCCTTGGTCTCGACGATCGGCAGACCGGTCATCGAGCCCTTGCCCATCTCGTCCGAGAGCTTCGCGCAGCGCTCGAGCAGACGGGAGTGCAGGTAGAAGACGTCACCCGGGTAGGCCTCGCGCCCCGGCGGGCGGCGGAGCAGCAGGGACACGGCGCGGTAGGCGTCGGCCTGCTTCGACAGGTCGTCGAAGACGATGAGGACGTGCTTGCCCTCGTACATCCAGTGCTGGCCGATGGCCGAGCCGGTGTACGGCGCCAGGTACTTGAAGCCGGCCGGGTCGGACGCCGGGGCGGCGACGATGGTCGTGTACTCCAGCGCGCCGGCCTCTTCCAGGGCACCGCGCACGGAGGCGATGGTGGAGCCCTTCTGGCCGATGGCGACGTAGATGCAGCGGACCTGCTTGTTCACGTCACCGGAGCGCCAGTTGTCGCGCTGGTTGATGATCGTGTCGACGGCCAGGGCGGTCTTGCCGGTCTGGCGGTCACCGATGATCAGCTGACGCTGACCGCGGCCGATCGGGGTCATCGCGTCGACGGCCTTGTAGCCGGTCTCCATCGGCTCGTGCACCGACTTGCGCTGCATGACCGTGGGGGCCTGCAGTTCAAGGGCGCGGCGGCCGGACGTCTCGATCTCGCCGAGGCCGTCGATCGGGTTGCCGAGCGGGTCGACGACACGGCCGAGGTAGCCCTCGCCCACCGCGACCGAAAGGACCTCGCCGGTGCGCTGCACCGACTGACCCTCCTCGATGCCGCTGAACTCACCGAGGATGATCGAACCGATCTCGCGCTCTTCCAGGTTCAGCGCGAGACCAAGGGTCCCGTCCTCGAACTTCAGCAGTTCGTTGGCCATGGCCGAGGGCAGGCCCTCGACCTTCGCGATGCCATCGCCGGCCAGGGTGACCGTACCGACCTCCTCGCGCGAGGCCGCGTCCGGCTTGTACGCCTGGACAAAGTTCTCCAGCGCGTCCCGGATCTCCTCCGGCCGGATCGTGAGCTCCGCCATCTGGGTTCCCTGCTCTCCTTGTTGGGCCCGAAGTTTCTTTGGGGGATCTGGGGGCTCCCCCCAGAAACTTTGCATCCTGTGCACGGCCCAACCAGGGCCGTCGATCTTGCTTGTTGAGTTACTGGCCCGCCATACGGCGGTGCGCGTCCTCGATGCGGTCCGCGATGGAGCCGTTGATGACCTCGTCGCCCACCTGCACCCGGATCCCGCCGAGGACCGTCGGGTCCACGTCGAGGTTCAGGTGCATCTGGCGCCCGTAGATCTTCGCGAGCGCCGCGCCGAGCCGCTGCTTCTGCTGGTCCGACAACGGAACAGCGGAGGTGACGACGGCGACCATGCGCTGCCGGCGGTCCGCGGCCAGCTTGGAGAGGGACTCGAGGCCCTCTTCCAGGCTACGTCCACGGGGCACCGTCACAAGACGCTCGACCAGACGCTCCGTGACGACGTCCGCCCGGCGGTCGAGCAGGCCGTGTACCAGGCCGCTCTTGGCCGTGGCGTTCGCGGCCCGGTCGGTGAGCGCCGACCGCAGCTCGGTGCTCGAGGAGACGATCCGGCCGAACCGGAAGAGCTCGTCCTCGACGCTGTCCAGCGCGCCCGACTTCTGCGCGGCGGTCAGGTCGGCGAGGTTGGTCAGCTCCTCCAGGCCGTCCACCAGGTCGCGCGACTGCGACCAGCGGGAGCGCACCATGCCGGCCACCAGGTCGGCGGTCTCGCCGCCGACCTTGCCGCCGAGCAGGCGTCCGGCCAGCTCCGCCTTGGCCTCTCCGGACTGCGCGGGGTCGGTCAGGACCCGGCGCAGCGAGACCTCGCGGTCGAGCATCGCGGTGACCGCGGCCAGCTCGTCCGCGAGCTGCTTCGCGTCGACCGAGGTGTTGTCGGTCAGCGCGTCGAGACGCTCACGCGCGGCGGCCAGGGCCTCGCGGCTGGCTCCGTGCGCTGTCATCGAGTGGCCTCGGCCTTCGCGTCGAGGTCGTCGAGGAAGCGGTCGATGGTGCGGCTCTGCCGGGCGTGCTCCTCGAGGGACTCACCGACGAGCTTGCCGGCCAGTTCGGTGGCCAGCTGGCCCACGTCCTGGCGCAGCGCCTGCGCGGCGGCCTTGCGGTCGGCCGCGATCTGGGTGTGACCGGCGGCGACGATCTCCTCGCGCTGCCGCTGGCCCTCGGCCCGCATCTCGGCGATGAGCTGGGCGCCCTGCTCCTGCGCCTCCTGGCGCAGCCGCGCGGCCTCGTGGCGGGCCTCGGCGAGCTGAGCCTTGTACTGCTCGAGGACGCTCTGGGCCTCGGTCTGAGCGGCCTCAGCCTTCTCAATACCGCCTTCGATCGCCTCCCGGCGCTCGTCCAGAACCTTGTTGATGTTCGGGATGAGCTTCTTCCAGAAGAAGAAGAAAACGATGGCGAAGGCGATGGCGCCGACAAGCAGCTCGGGGCCCGGAGGAATGAGCGGGTTCTGCTCTTCCTCGGCCGCCAGCTGAACCAGGTTGGCGATCACATCAGTGCCTTTCGTCGAACGGGACTATTCGTCTGCGGCGATCAGGAGCCGTAGACGAACGGCATGACGATGCCGATCAGGGCGAGCGCCTCACAGAAGGCGAAACCGAGGATCTGGTTGGCACGGATCAGACCAGCGGCTTCGGGCTGACGGGCGAGCGCCTCGGTGCCCTTGCCGAAGACGATGCCGACACCGATGCCGGGGCCGATGGCCGCGAGGCCGTAGCCGATGGAGCCGAGGGCCTTGATGTCACCCTGGAGGGCGGCGAGCTCGAGAGTCGCGGACATGCCGTTACTTCCTTCTCTTTCTTGGACCGGTGGGGGTTGGCCACCGGGCGCTTAGGGGGTTGCGGGGAGGGTGCTCAGTGGTGCTCGGCGAGAGCGCCCTGGATGTAGGAGCAGGCGAGGAGCACGAAGACGTACGCCTGGACGGCCTGCACGAAGAGTTCGAAGCCGATCATCGCGATGGTCATCACGAAGGAGACACCGGCGGCCGGGATCAGCCAGCTGTTCAGGAGGTACCAGGAGGCGACGGTGAACATCACCAGCATCAGGTGACCGGCGAACATGTTGGCGAAGAGTCGCACCGCGTGCGTGAAGGGGCGCACGAGCAGGTTCGAGAAGAACTCGATGAAGGCGACGAGCCACTTGATCGGGCCGAGCGAGTTGTCGTAGCCGGTGATGTTCTTCCAGCCGCCGACGAAGCCGTGCCGCTTGAACGTCAGGGGGACCCAGACGAAGTACACGATGCCCGCGAGAACGAACGGGTAGGCGATGACCGACGACACCGGGAACTGGGCCAGCGGGATCACCGACCAGATGTTCATGATCCAGATGAAGAAGAACAGCGAGACCATCAGGGGGACGTACTTCTCGCCGTCCTTCTTGCCCATGGTCTCGTACACGATCCCGCGGCGTACGAAGTCGTAGCCGGCCTCGCCGATCATCTGGACCTTGCCGGGGACCATCTTCGCCTTGCCGAAAGCGGCGTAGAAGAAGGTCACCACGAGCGCGGTCGAGATCAGGGCGAGCAGCATCACCTTGTTGAACTCGAACCCACCGACCTCGAAGATCGGCTTGAAGAGGAACGAGTGCAGGCCCGGAGCCGGGAAGCCACAGCCGTTGTCGGACATGATCCGACAGCTCCATTTGAAGGCGAGCTCAGTTTGGTCAGCACTCACCGCGGGCTCCTTCGGCGTGACGCATAGGTACGGCAACCTCGTTGTCGTGTCGGCGCGGCGCGCGGCCGCGGGTCGGCACCGGACTGGTGTTTCGGAAGTGTGAGCGGCGGACAGGCATCGAGCCTCGCGATGGTGCCGGCGTCAGCTCAGATGCCCGCGCCTGCAGTGCCGCAGTTGGCACCGGACGATAGCAGCATCTCGAACGGGCATTTATCCCGGCCCTACCACTCACGTCGTGGACCCCGACTTCTCCGCCTTTTCGCTCTTCTCGGAAGAGTTGGCGGAGGAAGGTTCGGGTTCCGGGTCGACGTAGAAGATCTTGGCCTTCATGTGCGCGCGGGCCTGTGATGCCATCCACACGACGGTCGAGACGGCGAGAGCGAGCGCGAAGACCTTCGGGTTGAACAGGGTGGTGTCCTTGAACAGACCCATGAAGATGAGGAGCAGCAGCAACTGGGCGACGTAGAGCATCATGCCCATCGCCTGGAACAGCTGCGGAAGCGATTTTGCCGTCCGTTGCAGGACGTACACACCGAGTCCCATGAAGGCGACGACGACCGCGGTGCCGACGACAGCGCCGATGGCTCCCTTGCCGCCCGAGACCACGCCACTGACGACGGCGATGATCGCGCCGACGGCAGCCGTGGGCACGGCGCACTGCAGGAGATTCCGGGTGTCTTGAGACGGCATGGCGGCAACTCCGCTTACAGATGGGGGCAGGGTGTCGTCATGGACGAGCGTAGACCCGGTCCGAGTGGGGTCCTCGGGCCAAGAGACCGTCGCACTACGGTCCTTCGGCTCTGTCGCCGGGTTTCGTGAACGGTATCACAAACTATTTGATGAGGTCTTTACCTGTCAGGTGTGCCCGCCGTCACACATGAGAAGTAATCCGCGCGTCTGTGCGCGCGAGCGAGCAAGTTGTCTGGTAATGGGCCGCTTTGTCGATCGCGTCAACGCGACGAACCGGCCTTGCGCCGGTCCAGGAAGCGCGGGCGGGTGCCGAGCGCTGTCGCGCCGTTGACGCCCGCGCCGACCGGACGACGGGACGCCCCGTCCTCGCCTGCGGCCGCGTCGGCCCCAGCGGACTCCCCGGCGCCCTCCCCAGCCGTCTCCGCGACCCCCGCGGCCCCACCGGCACCGGCGGCCACAGTGGCGCCCCGCGCCCCGCACGCGGCCTCGTCGGCCGCCGCACGCGCCGCCCGCCTGCGCCGGTACCGCGGCGGCACGAAGCTCTCCGCCCAGCCGGGGGTGTGCGGAGTGAAGCGGGGCAGCAGGAGCAGGGCGAGGCCGACCGCGCTGAGGGCGACGATCAGGAGCAGGATCCACATGCTCGTGGAGTGCACCGAGTAGGCGACGGTGCCGAAGGCGATGAGGGCCGACCAGAAGTACATGATCAGGACGGCGCGGCTGTGCGAGTGGCCGACCTCGAGGAGCCGGTGGTGCAGATGGCCGCGGTCGGCGGCGAACGGCGACTGGCCCTTCCAGGTGCGGCGCACGATGGCGAGCACCAGGTCCGCGAACGGGATCGCGATGATCGTCAGCGGCATGAGCAGCGGGATGAAGACCGGGAGCATCGCGTGCGTGGCGTCCCGGGTGCCGCCCAGGTTCAGCTTCATCGCGTCCGGGTCGACCTGACCGGTGATGGAGATGGCGCCGGCGGCGAGGACCAGGCCGATGAGCATCGACCCCGAGTCGCCCATGAAGATCCTGGCCGGATGCATGTTGTGCGGCAGGAAGCCCAGGCACATGCCCATCAGGATGGCCGCGAAGAGCGTGGCGGGGGCGGCGGCCTCGATCCCGTACCCGTACCAGATGCGGTACGCGTACATGAAGAACGCCGCGGCCGCGATGCACACCATGCCCGCCGCCAGGCCGTCCAGGCCGTCCACGAAGTTCACCGCGTTGATCGTGATGACCACCAGGGCGACCGTGAGGAGCGTGCCCTGCCACTGGGTCAGGGAGACCGTCCCGGCGCCCGGGATGGGCAGCCAGAGGATCGTCAGGCCCTGCATGACCATGACGCCCGCGGCGATCATCTGGCCGCCGAGCTTGATCAGCGCGTCGATCTCGAACTTGTCGTCGAGGACGCCGATGAGCCAGATCAGCGCGGCGCCGGAGAGCAGCGCGCGCGGCTCGTTCGACTTCGTGAAGACCTCATTGAGGTTCGGCAGGTGGTCGGCGACCAGAAGCCCCGCGCACAGCCCGAAGAACATCGCGATTCCGCCGAGCCGGGGTGTTGGTTCCCGGTGCACGTCGCGCGCGCGGATCTCCGGCATGGCGCCGGCCACGATCGCGAACTTCCGCACCGGGCCGGTCAGCAGATAGGTCACCGCGGCCGTGATGCAGAGCGTCAGCAGATATTCACGCACGGGCTTCCCCACAGGTATCGCTGGCCATCTCAGCACCACACCCTAGCTTCGCGCGCATAAGGTTGGGGACGTCTGGGTAGCGAGGATCGTTGCACAAGTCCGCTACGCGGGTGCCGATCGCCCTCTCCCGGCACTCGGATACGGCGGAAATCGGCCCGCCAGTTCCCGCACCCTGTCCCTGACTTTGGCCTCCTCATTGACCGCGCCCGCGAACAGGGCAGCGATTCTTGCCATTTCACCCTCACCCATGCCCTGCGTGGTGACGGCCGCCGTCCCGAGCCGTAGCCCCCTGCCGTCGCCGGCCGTGACATCAGCGGCTCCGCCGCGTGGCAGCGCGCAGGTGTCGAGGACCAGGCCGGCCGCGGCGAGACGGCCGCGGGCCACCACCGCCGTCACCCCCCGCGGGGCCGGGTCCGCCAGGATCAGATGCGTGTCCGTGCCGCCGGTGCTGATGTCGAACCCCTCCCCCGCGAGCGCCCGCGCCAACACCTTTGCGTTCGCCACGACTTGATGCGCGTACGCCGTGAAGGCCGGTGTCGCCGCCTCGCCGAACGCGACCGCCTTGGCGGCGATCGTGTGCATCTGGGCGCCGCCCTGCGTGAACGGGAACACCGCCCGGTCCACCCGCTCAGCCAGCTCCCCCCGGCACAGGATCATGCCGCCGCGCGGGCCGCGCAGGACCTTGTGCGTCGTCGCGCACACGACGTCCGCGTACGGCACCGGGTTCGGCGCCGCGCCGCCCGCCACCAGGCCCACGGGGTGGGCCGCGTCGGCGATCAAATAGGAACCCACGTCGTCCGCCACCTCGCGGAACGCCGCGTAGTCGATGTGCCGCGGGTAGGCGATCGAGCCGCACACGATGGCCTTCGGCCGGTGCGTACGGGCCAGCGTCCGCACTTCCTCGTAGTCGATCAGGCCCGTCTCCGGATCGAGGCCGTACCCCACGAAGTCGAACCACCGGCCCGAGAAGTTCGCGGGCGACCCGTGCGTGAGGTGGCCGCCGTACGGCAGGCCCATCGCCAGGACCGTGTCACCCGGGCGCAGCAGGGCCGCGTAGGCCGCCAGGACGGCCGCTGATCCCGAGTGCGGCTGTACGTTCGCGTGGTCGGCGCCGAACAGGGCCTTCGCGCGGTCCGTGGCGATGCGCTCCGCCACGTCCACCAGCTCGCAGCCGCCGTGGTGGCGGGCTCCCGGGTAGCCCTCCGCGTACTTGTTCGCCAGCGGTGAGCCCAGGGCCGTCAGGACCGCTTCCGACGTGAAGTTCTCCGCCGCGATCAGCTGCAGGCTCGTCGACTGCCTCGCCAGCTCGCCGAGCACCACGTCGGCCAGCTCCGGGTCCTGCCGCCGCAGCGCCGCGTACGCCGCCGCAGCGGCGGCGGGTCCCGCGTCGGCCGTCGTCATCTCTCCAATGTAGGCCGGGGGTGGAGGTGCTGCGCGGTGGGCGCTGCGCGGGCCCCCAAGCCCGCCCCTTCCCGAAACTGGGGGCGGAGCCCCCCACGCGGCGGAGCCGCACATTGTCACAGCCGGGAAGGGGCGGGACCGGGGCGCCCCCGCGAGGCCCTACGCCCGCGCCGCCGGCACCCCCGTCAGCGCCGTCACCACCGGCTCAAGCGCCTGCTGGATCTCGCCGCCGACGGAGCGGAAGAAGGGGAGGGGGGCGCCATAGGGGTCGTAGACCTCGTCGGCCTCGGCGGAGGGGGCGAGGAGCCAGCCGCGGAGGGCGGCGGCGGCGCGGACGAGGGCGCGGGCGCGCT
The DNA here is from genome assembly GCF_055591765.1 of Streptomyces sp. NPDC041205. Taxonomy (NCBI): domain Bacteria; kingdom Bacillati; phylum Actinomycetota; class Actinomycetes; order Kitasatosporales; family Streptomycetaceae; genus Streptomyces; species Streptomyces sp. NPDC041205. The sequence goes on from NZ_JBVIZH010000002.1 coordinate 491,740, forward strand.
CGACGATGCCGTCGGTGCCGTCGGGGTCGGGCAGCGTGGCGGGATCTATGGCGCGCACGAGCCGGGTGAACTCCTTCAGGGTGAAGGTGCGAAGCCCGGCGGAGTGCCCCATGGAGATGACCTGCGCCCGGTGGTCCCGGGTGGCGGTGAGGACGAGGTCGGCCCGGATGACGTGGTCGTCGAGGAGCTCACGCCCCACGAACCCGGAGGCGTCCGCGCCGAAGTCCGCGAGGACGGCCTCGGCGTTGGTCTCCATGGGCGCCCCCTCGTGCCCCCAGGTCCCGGCGCTCTCGACGACGAGCCCCCCGGTGAGCGGGTCACCGAGCCGGTCGGTGAGGGCATGCCGGGTCAGCCGCTCGGTGATGGGCGAGCGGCAGACGTTGCCGGTGCTGACGTGGAGGATGCGGAAGCTGCCGGGTGTGCCCGCGGCTCCGAGGGAACCGAAGGACACCGAGTGCTCGGTGGGCTCGCTGCGGCCCGCTATGCCACGCCCCGGCTCAGGGGCCCTCAATTGGCCACCTCGAGGTCGGGTACGACCTTGCGCAGCTCGTCCGCGTCGAGCGCGCCGGCCCGCAGCAGGACGGGCACCTTGCCGGTCACGTCCACGATGGAGGAGGGCACGATGCCGGGCGTGGGCCCGCCGTCGAGGTAGACGGAGACGGAGTCGCCGAGCATCTCCTGGGCGGCGTCGCAGTCCTCCGGCGCCGGGTGCCCGGTGAGGTTGGCGGAGGACACGGCCATCGGGCCGACGTCGGTGAGCAGCTCGATGGCGACGGGGTGCAGGGGCATGCGGATGGCGACGGTGCCGCGGGTGTCGCCGAGGTCCCACTGCAGGGAGGGCTGTTGCCGGGCGACGAGGGTGAGGGCCCCCGGCCAGAAGGCGTCGACGAGCTCCCAGGCGGACTCGGAGAAGTCCGTGACGAGGCCGTGCAGGGTGTTCGGTGAGCCGATGAGGACGGGCGTCGGCATGGCGCGTCCGCGGCCCTTGGCGTCGAGGAGGTCGGCGACCGCCTCGGGGCTGAAGGCGTCGGCGCCGATCCCGTACACGGTGTCCGTGGGCAGCACGACCAGTTCGCCACGGCGGACGGCGGACGCGGCCTCGCGCAGACCGGTCGTGCGGTCGGTCGCGTCGTTGGTGTCGTATCGCCGTGCCATCAGCTGGCCTCCTCGTACACGTACGTCTCGTCGGCGTACATCACGTGCATCGTCTTCTTCGTCGCCGCGGTGGTCACGGCAGCGCCTTGCGGGCGGTCGCGAACCGCGGCCGGTTGTTCAGGTCGGGGTGGTCGGCGGCGTCCGCCCAGCCCCGCTCCTCCGTGAAGATCCACGGCACTTGGCCGCCCTGGGTGTCCGCGTGCTCCACCACGACGACCCCGCCGGGCCGCAGCAGCCGGTGCGCGGTGCGCTCGATGCCGCGGATCAGGTCGAGGCCGTCCTCGCCGGAGAACAGGGCGAGTTCGGGATCGTAGTCCCGGGCCTCCGGCGCAACGTACTCCCATTCCGTCAGCGGGATGTACGGGGGGTTGGAGATGACGAGGTCGACCTGGCCGTCGAGGTCGGGGAACGCCTCGCGCGCGTCGCCCTGGCGCAGGTCGACCCTGGACCCCTCGACGTTCTTGCGGGTCCACGGCAGCGCGTCCGAGGACAGCTCCACGGCGTGCACGCGCGAGCGCGGGACCTCCTGCGCCATGGCGAGGGCGATGGCCCCGGAGCCGGTGCACAGGTCGACGATCAGCGGCTCGACGACGTCCATCGCGCGGACGGCGTCTATGGCCCAGCCGACGACCGACTCGGTCTCGGGGCGGGGCACGAAGACGCCGGGTCCGACCTGGAGCTCCAGGTAGCGGAAGAAGGCGCGGCCGGTGATGTGCTGGAGCGGCTCGCGGGCCTCGCGGCGCGCGATGGTCTCCCAGTAGCGGGCGTCGAAGTCCGCGTCCTTGACGGTGTGCAGCTCGCCCCGCTTCACGCCGTGCACGAAGGCGGCGAGCTCCTCCGCGTCGTTGCGCGGCGAGGGCACGCCGGCGTCGGCGAGACGCTGGGTGGCCTGGGCCACTTCCGCGAGCAGCACGCTGCGGGGGTTCGGGGGTCGCCCCCCAAGGGGTTGCTGCACGCTGGTCCTCCGGGGCTCAGAGCGGATGCGAGCGATTACGTACGGGAGCGGGCCTTATGCGGCGGCGAGCTTCGCGGCGGAGTCCGCGTCGACGCAGGCCTGGATGACCGCGTCGAGATCGCCGTCGAGCACCTGGTCCAAGTTGTACGCCTTGAAGCCCACGCGGTGGTCCGAGATGCGGTTCTCCGGGAAGTTGTAGGTACGGATCTTCTCGGAGCGGTCGACGGTGCGGACCTGGCTGCGCCGGGCGTCCGCCGCCTCCTTCTCCGCCTCCTCCTGCGCCGCGGCGAGCAGCCTGGAGCGCAGGATACGCATCGCCTGCTCCTTGTTCTGGAGCTGGCTCTTCTCGTTCTGGCAGGAAGCGACCACTCCGGTGGGGATGTGCGTGATGCGCACGGCGGAGTCCGTGGTGTTGACGGACTGCCCGCCGGGCCCGGAGGAGCGGTAGACGTCGATGCGCAGGTCGTTCGCGTGGATCTCCACGTCGACCTCCTCGGCCTCGGGCGTGACGAGCACACCGGCCGCGGAGGTGTGGATGCGGCCCTGCGACTCGGTCGAGGGCACGCGCTGCACACGGTGCACCCCGCCCTCGTACTTCAGCCGCGCCCAGACGCCCTGGCCGGGCTCGGTGGCGCCCTGGCCGCCCTTGGTCTTCACGGCGACCTGGACGTCCTTGTAGCCGCCCAGCTCGGACTCGGTGGCGTCGATGATCTCGGTCTTCCAGCCGACGCGCTCGGCGTACCGCAGATACATGCGCAGGAGGTCGCCGGCGAACAGCGCCGACTCGTCGCCGCCCGCGCCCGCCTTGACCTCGAGGATGACGTCCTTGTCGTCGCTCGGGTCGCGCGGCACGAGGAGCAGCCGCAGCTTCTCGGTGACCTCGTCGCGCTCCTTGTCCAGCTCCTTGACCTCGGCCGCGAAGTCCGGGTCGTCGGCGGCGAACTCGCGCGCGGTCTCGATGTCGTCACCGAGCTGCTTCCAGGTGCGGTACGTCGAGACGATCGGGGTCAGCTCGGCGTAGCGCTTGTTCAGCTTGCGAGCGTTGGCCTGATCGGCGTGGACCGAAGGGTCGGCGAGCTTCTTCTCCAGGTCGGCGTGCTCGCCGACCAAATCCTCGACCGCCTCGAACATCGGGGGCTCCTGGTTTCTGCGTGAAGGGGCTGCGGGACGGCAAACGCCGGTCCCGGCCGCCCCCTGGTGAGGGCGGCCGAAGACCGGCGCAGGTGGCTCGCTACTTCTTGGCGGAGCCGGCAGCCTTGCCGAAGCGGGCCTCGAAGCGGGCCACACGGCCACCGGTGTCGAGGATCTTCTGCTTGCCCGTGTAGAACGGGTGGCACTCGGAGCAGACCTCGGCGCGGATGGCGCCGCCGGAGATCGTGCTGCGGGTGGTGAACGACGCGCCACAGGTGCAGCTGACCTGCGTCTCGACGTACTCGGGGTGGATGTCGCGCTTCAAGGTGTCTCCTAGTTTCGGGAGGGCACCGGGTCGCAGACGCGGGATGCGGATGCGTGAACCGGGGCCGACGTACCAGTCTGCCAGGACTGGCCGCATCTGCCCAAACCGGGGTCGGTCCCGAAGTATTCCCGGACCGACCCCGGAGGGGTACGTGTGCGTTCCCCCGCGGGGGTCAGTCGCTGGTGACGACCTTGCCCGCGGCGCCCTTGTCGCCCGCGGACTTGTCGGTGGCGGACTTCGGGATGGCCTTGTCCGCCTTGAGGGCGTCCCAGACCTGCTGGTCGGCCTCTTCGAGGGGAATGACGCGGTTGCGGTCGGCCGGGTCGTACTGGATGGGCAGCGTGACCATCTTCATGTCGCCGGAGCCGATGCCCTTGAGGCCATTGGCGAAGCCCGCCAGGTCCTTGACCGTGTCCAGTTCGGAGTCGGTGGTGATGGCGCTGGTGGCGGAGTCCGCGAGGTCGTAGAGCTTCTTCGGGTTGCCGAAGAGGTTGATGTCCTTGACCTGGTTCATCAGGGCCTTGATGAAGGCCTGCTGGAGCTGGATGCGGCCGAGGTCGCTGCCGTCGCCGACGCCGTGCCGGGTGCGGACCAGGCCGAGGGCCTGCTCGCCGTTGAGGGTGTGGGAGCCCGCAGGGAGGTCGAGGTGGCTGTCCTTGTCCTTGATCGGCTGCTTGGTGGTGATGTCCACGCCGCCGAGGGTGTCGATGAGCTTCTTGAAGCCCGTGAAGTCGACCTCGACGTAGTGGTCCATGCGGATGCCGGACATCTTCTCGACCGTCTTCACGGCACAGGCGGGGCCGCCGACCTCGTACGCCGTGTTGAACATCTGGCGCTGACCGCCCGGGTCCACCTTGCCGTCGCCGTCCTTGACCGCGCACTCGGGCCGGGTGATGAGGGTGTCGCGGGGTATGGAGACCACGCTCGCCTTCTTGTGGCCCTTGTAGACGTGCACGATCATCGCCGTGTCGGAGCGGGCGGCGCCCTCGTCCTTGCCGTACTTGGCGTTCTTGCCGGAGCGCGAGTCGGAGCCGAGGACGAGGATGTCCTGGGAGCCGTTGTCGATGTTCTCGGGGCGGTCGGTGCCGAGCGCGGCGTTGATGTCGACGCCCTTGATGTTGCCGTTGAGCTTGAAGTACACGTAGCCGAGGCCGGTGCCTCCGAGGACGACCACGGCCGCGGCGGACCACGCCGTGATGACGAGCGCCTTCTTGCGCTTGCTGCGCGGCTTGCGTCGCCGGCCGCCCTTGCCGCGGTGCTTCGGCTTCGCGTCGGCGGGGCTGCTCTCGTCGGTCATGCGCTCCTCAGTCCTCGTCGGTCGGGTACCCCCTGCTTTCAGGGCCAGGCATTGGCTTTTCGTCAATTGTCAGACGTGAAAACCGAAAGAAGGGTTGCATAGCACTCTGTGTGCGCCCTGGGGTCCGACCGTTACGCAACGTGTGCATCGTCTAGTACTTTTGGCCCCCCACCTGCGCTTTCGCGGGCACCCGCGCTACCGCCCGTGACCGTAAGAATCTCTTAGACGTGTGGCCAAGGTCTCTCGTGCGGGATCTTGGACGGCCGAAAGGGCCGGTCCCGTCGGATGACGGGACCGGCCCTTTCGGCCAGTGCTTGACGCCTACGGCTTCTCAGTCGTTGCCGTTGCCCGGCGCCGGGGTCGTCTTCTGGATCTGGAGCAGGAACTCGGCGTTCGACTTCGTCTGCTTCATCTTGTCCAGGAGCAGCTCGATCGCCTGCTGCTGGTCGAGCGCGTGCAGCACGCGGCGCAGCTTCCAGGTGATGGCGAGCTCGTCGCTGCCGAGCAGGATCTCTTCCTTGCGGGTGCTGGACGAGTCCACGTCCACCGCCGGGAAGATCCGCTTGTCGGAGAGCTTGCGGTCCAGCTTGAGCTCGAGGTTGCCGGTGCCCTTGAACTCCTCGAAGATCACCTCGTCCATGCGCGAGCCGGTGTCGACCAGCGCGGTGGCCATGATGGTCAGCGAGCCGCCGTCCTCGATGTTGCGCGCGGCACCGAAGAAGCGCTTCGGCGGGTAGAGCGCCGTCGAGTCGACACCACCGGACAGGATGCGGCCGGAGGCCGGGGCGGCGAGGTTGTACGCACGGCCCAGACGCGTGATCGAGTCGAGCAGGACGACCACGTCGTGGCCCAGCTCCACCAGGCGCTTGGCGCGCTCGATGGCCAGCTCGGCGACCGTGGTGTGGTCCTCGGCGGGACGGTCGAAGGTCGAGGAGATGACCTCGCCCTTGACCGACCGCTGCATGTCGGTGACCTCTTCCGGACGCTCGTCGACCAGGACGACCATCAGGTGGCACTCGGGGTTGTTGTGCGTGATCGCGTTGGCGATCGCCTGCATGATCATGGTCTTGCCGGTCTTCGGCGGGGCCACGATCAGACCGCGCTGGCCCTTGCCGATGGGCGCGACGAGGTCGATGATGCGGGTCGTCAGGACGCCCGGGTCGGTCTCCAGGCGGAGCCGGTCCTGCGGGTAAAGGGGCGTCAGCTTGTTGAACTCCGGCCGCCCGCGCCCGGATTCGGGCGCCATGCCGTTCACCGAGTCCAGGCGGACGAGCGCGTTGAACTTCTCGCGGCGCTCGCCGTCCTTGGGCTGGCGCACCGCACCCGTGACGTGGTCGCCCTTGCGCAGGCCGTTCTTGCGGACCTGGGCCAGCGAGACGTACACGTCGTTCGGGCCGGGGAGGTAGCCCGACGTACGGATGAAGGCGTAGTTGTCGAGGATGTCCAGGATGCCCGCGACCGGGATCAGGACGTCGTCCTCGGACACCTGCGGCTCGCCCGCGAAGTCCTCGCGGCCGCGACGGCCACGGCGGTCGCGGTAACGGCCGCGGCGACCGCGACGGCCACCGCCGTCGTCGTCGAAGCCGTCGTCCTGCGGGCCGTTGTCGCGCTGCTGGCGGTCCTGCCGGTCCTGCCGGTCCTGACGGCCGCCCTGCTCCTTGCGGTTGCCGCCGCCCTGCTGGTCGTCGCCCTTGTTGCCGCGGCGGTCGCGGTCGCGGCCGCGGCCCTGGCGGTCGCGGCGGCCCTGGCGGCCCTCGCCGCCGTCGGACTCGCCCTTGTCGCCCCTGGCCTCGGACTGCTCCGCGCGGGCCTCGGCCTTCGGCTCGGCCTTGACCTCGGCGGTCACGGTCTCGGGGCTGCCGGCCTCGGCGGTGACACGACGACGGCCGCGCCCACCTGCGGACTTGTCCTCGCTCGCCGGCTGGCCGGGGATGTCGATCTGCTGCTGGGCGGCCTTCGGCTGCTCGGCCGGGGCCTCGTCGGCCTTGGCGGCCTTCGTCGCGGAGGCCTTCTCGGCGGCCTCGCCGGTGCGCGCCCTGGAGGTGGCGCGGCGCTTCGGCTTGGTCTCGGCGTCCGTGGCGGACGCGGCGGCCGGGGCGCTCTTCGCCGGGGCTCCGCCTGCGGCCTGCGCCTCCTTGATGACCTCGATCAGCTGGCTCTTGCGCATCCGCGCGGTGCCCTTGATTCCGAGGCCCGATGCGACCTGCTGCAGTTCGGCCAGCACCATGCCCTCGAGGCCGGTGCCACGGCGCCGCCGGCCGGCCGAAGCACCGGTGGCAGGCGCCGCGGAGGCGTCCGTGGCGGGCGTGTCGGCAGTCACGCCCATCAGATCGGTGGTGTCGCTCACGAAGGGTCCTTCCCTGGAGCGGACGTCGGCCTGTCTGGCTCGGCGACCGGTTGTGCTGTCCGGCGGTCCCTGGTGTGTGGACCGTGCCGGGGCGGTTGTCCGCCAACGCGGCGGAAGAGTTCACAGATGTGGCGATTCCCGATGCCGGGCCACTGAGGTGCGGTGGTCACTCGGCTCGGTCACGCCGGTTCCGGAGCGTGCTCGGCACTGCTCAGTGCGGGGCACAGAGCAGTTTGGGAGGCTCCCGGAAGGATGGATGTCCCGGACGGGGACACAAAGCACCTCGCCATGGTGGGGTCGGGTGCAGACTTGAGGTTAACACTACCGGATCCAACAAACATTCCCCCTCTCCAAATCCGGACTCCGCGGGTTTGCCGCTGTCACCGTGTCAGGGCGCAAGCGGCAGCACGCTCGCTCCGGTGGCGTCGAGCGCCAGGCGGTTCGCCGCCCAGCCCTCCCCCGCCAGTCGTGCGACCTTGTCGGCCGCACTGTCCTCGGCCAGCGCGAGGACCGTGGGCCCCGCGCCGGAGATCACCGCGGGCACGCCGTCGGCGCGCAGGCGCTCCACCAGGGCGGCGCTCTCGGGCATGGCCGGGGCGCGGTACTCCTGGTGCAGGCGGTCCTCGGTGGCGGGCAGCAGCAGCTCGGGGCGCCTGGTCAGGGCCTCGACGAGCAGGGCGGCCCGGCCCGCGTTGGCGGCCGCGTCCACGTGCGGGACGGTGCGCGGCAGCAGTCCGCGGGCGGTTTCGGTGAGCACGGGCTTTCCGGGGACGAAAACCACCGGAACGATGGAATCGGCCGGATCCATCCTGATCGCGCGGGCCGCGGAGCCGTCCATCCAGGACAGCGTGAAGCCGCCGAGCAGGCAGGCCGCGACGTTGTCGGGGTGGCCCTCGATCTCGGTGGCCAGTTCCAGGAGCGCGGCGTCGTCGAGCTTGCTGTCGCCGCCTATGGTCACCGCGCGGGCGGCGACGATGCCGGCGCAGATGGCGGCGGAGGAGGAGCCGAGGCCGCGGCCGTGCGGGATGCGGTTGGCGCAGACGATCTCCAGGCCGCGCGGCTGTCCGCCGAGCAGGTCGAAGGCGGTCCGCAGGGACCGTACGAGCAGGTGCGACTCGTCGCGGGGCAGGGTCTCGCTGCCCTCGCCCGCGATGTCGATGCCCAGGCCGGAGTCCGCGACGCGGACCACCACGTCGTCGTAGAGCCCCAGCGAGAGGCCCAGGGCGTCGAAGCCCGGGCCGAGGTTTGCGCTGGTGGCAGGCACGCGCACCCTGACGGCGGCGGCGCGGAAGGCAGGACCGGCCATCGCTCGATGACTCTCCTTGAGCTCTGTTTTGTGGAGGACTTGCCGCCTGGACCAGCACACGTCCGGCATGGGACGGCAGCACCCGGGAGCCGTCTCTGCGGACGGCACCACGGCATATGCGGCGGCATATGCGGGGTGGGTTGGCTACAGCCTATCGAAGGAAGGTTCTGCGGCGACATAGGGCGCACAGGAGGCGCACGATGCGTGTCGCGAGCCCCCTGTGCACCCCCTGTGGGGAGTTGAGAGGTTTGGGCGTTACGCCAGGCCCAGCCGCTCCGCCGCGGCGGCCGCGTCGACCGGGACCGTGACCGGCTGCGGGGCACCCGCGACGGCCCAGTCCGGGTCCTTGAGGCCGTTGCCCGTCACCGTACACACGATGCGCTGGCCCTTGTCCACCTTGCCCTGCTCGGCGGCCTTCAGCAGACCGGCGACGGACGCGGCGGACGCGGGCTCGACGAAGACACCCTCCTGGGACGCCAACAGCTTGTAGGCGCGCAGGATCTCACGGTCCGTCACCTCGTCGATGAAGCCGCCCGACTCGTCGCGCGCGGCGAGCGCGTGCTGCCACGAGGCCGGGTTGCCGATGCGGATCGCGGTGGCGATCGTCGAGGGGTCCTTGACGACTTCGCCGCGCACGATCGGCGCGGAGCCGGAGGCCTGGAAGCCCCACATGCGCGGAGTGCGCGTCGACACGGAGTCGGCGGCGTACTCCTTGTAGCCCTTCCAGTAGGCCGTGATGTTGCCCGCGTTGCCGACGGGGAGGACGTGGATGTCGGGCGCGTCGCCGAGGGCGTCGACGATCTCGAAGGACGCCGTCTTCTGGCCCTCGATGCGGAACGGGTTGACCGAATTGACCAGCGCCACCGGGTAGTTCTCGGAGAGCCCGCGGGCGAGGTTCAGGCAGTCGTCGAAGTTCCCGGCCACCTGGAGGATCTTCGAGCCGTAGACGAGCGCCTGGCCCATCTTGCCGAGGGCGATCTTGCCCTGCGGCACCAGGACGGCGCAGACCATGCCCGCGCGCACGGCGTAGGCAGCCGCCGAGGCGGAGGTGTTGCCGGTGGAGGCGCAGATGACGGCCTTCGCGCCCTCCTCCTTGGCCTTGGTGATCGCCATGGTCATGCCGCGGTCCTTGAAGGACCCCGTCGGGTTGGCGCCCTCGACCTTGAGGTGGACCTCGCAGCCCGTGCGCTCGGAGAGCACCGTCGCGGGCACGAGCGGCGTACCGCCCTCGCGGAGCGTCACGACCGGCGTGGTGACGGAGACCGGAAGGCGGTCCCGGTACTCCTCGATGATTCCGCGCCACTGGTGGGTCATTGCTGCTTACTCCCCTTCAACCCGCATGATGCTGGCGACACCGCGCACGGTGTCGAGTCGGCGCAGCGCCTCGACGGTGCCGCTGAGGGCGGCGTCGGGCGCGCGGTGGGTGACGACGACGAGGGACGCCTCGCCGCCCTCCCGTCTCCCACCGCCACCCTCGACCGAGACGCCTTCGGCGACGCTGCTGTTTCCTTTACCCGTCTGACGGACGGTGTCGATGGACACGCCGTGCTCGGCGAAGACCGTCGCGACCTGGGCGAGCACGCCCGGCTTGTCGGCCACGTCGAGGCTGATGTGGTATCGCGTGACGACCTCGCCCATGGGGCTCACGGGCAGTTGCGTGTACGCGGAGTCGCCGGGTCCGGTGGCCTCGCCGAGCTTGTTGCGGCAGACCGCGACCAGGTCGCCGAGGACGGCGGACGCGGTGGGCGCGCCGCCCGCGCCGGGGCCGTAGAACATCAGCTGGCCGGCGGCCTCGGCCTCCACGAAGACGGCGTTGTAGGCCTCGCGGACGCCGGCCAGCGGGTGGCTGAGCGGGATCATCGCGGGGTGCACGCGCGCGGTGACGGAGCCGCCGTCGGCGGCCCGCTCGCAGATGGCGAGGAGCTTGATGGTGCAGCCCATGCGCTTGGCCGAGGCGAAGTCGGCGGCGGTGACCTCGGCCATGCCCTCGCGGTAGACGTCGTCGAGCCGCACCCGGGTGTGGAAGGCGATGCCGGCGAGGATCGCGGCCTTGGCGGCGGCGTCGAAGCCCTCGACGTCGGCGGTCGGGTCGGCCTCGGCGTACCCGAGGGCGGTGGCCTCGTCGAGGGCCTCCTGGTACCCGGCGCCCGTCGAGTCCATCTTGTCGAGGATGAAGTTCGTGGTGCCGTTCACGATGCCGAGCACGCGGTTGACCTTGTCCCCGGCCAGCGACTCGCGCAGCGGCCTGATCAGCGGAATCGCACCGGCGACCGCCGCCTCGTAGTACAGGTCGCGGCCGTGCCGCTCGGCCGCCGCGTGCAGCGCCGCGCCGTCCTGGGCGATGAGCGCCTTGTTCGCGGAGACCACGGACGCGCCGTGCTCGAAGGCGGTGGTGATGAGCGCGCGGGCGGGCTCGATGCCGCCGATGACCTCGACGACCACGTCGATGTCGCCGCGTTTGACCAGCGCCGTCGCGTCCGTCGTCACCAGCGCGGGGTCGATGCCCGCGCGCACCTTGGAGGGGCGGCGGACGGCCACCCCGGCCAGCTCGACCGGGGCGCCGATCCTCGCTGTGAGGTCGTCGGCGTGCGTCGTCATGATGCGCGCCACCTCTGAGCCGACAACCCCACAGCCCAGCAGCGCCACCTTCAGCGGACGCGTACGCATCATCCGACCTCGTTTCCTTCTCCAACTGCGGTGGGACCAGTCTCACCCACCGGTACGGTGTTTCTGACCATAGTCCGGATCGTGAGACACGTATTTCACGAACCGGGAGCATTTCGGGGTGGCGGCGCCTTGTGTCGCGCGCCGCGTGTCACCCCACGTCGAGACGGAGCAGGTCCTCCTCCGTCTCGCGGCGCACGATGACACGGCCCGCGCCGTCGTTCACCGCCACGACCGGCGGTCGCAGCGCGTGGTTGTAGTTGCTCGCCATCGAGCGGCAGTACGCGCCGGTCGCGGGCACGGCGATCAGGTCGCCGGGCGCGAGGTCGGCGGGCAGGAACGCGTCGCGCACGACGATGTCGCCGCTCTCGCAGTGCTTGCCGACGACCCGCACGAGCATCGGCTCGGCGTCCGACGACCGCGACACGAGCGCGACGCTGTACTCGGCGTCGTACAGCGCCGTACGGATGTTGTCCGACATGCCGCCGTCGACGGAGACGTACGTCCGCAGCCCGTCCAGCGGCTTGATGGTGCCGACCTCGTACAGCGTGAACGCCGTCGGGCCGACGATGGCGCGGCCCGGCTCGACGGAGATGCGGGGCGTGCGCAGCTTCGCCGCCACGCACTCGCGCGTCACGATCTCGCGCAGCGCGGTGGCGATCTCGTGCGGCTCCCGGGGGTCGTCGTCCGAGGTGTACGCGATGCCGAGGCCGCCGCCGAGGTCGATCTCGGGCAGCTCGACGCCGTGCTCGTCGCGGATCTCGGCGAGCAGCGACACCACGCGGCGGGCGGCCACCTCGAAGCCGGCCGTGTCGAAGATCTGCGAGCCGATGTGACTGTGGATGCCGATGACGTCCAGGCCGTCCAGCTTCAGCGCGCGCCGCACGGCCTCGGCGGCCTGTCCCCCGGCGAGCGCCAGGCCGAACTTCTGGTCCTCGTGCGCGGTGGCGATGAACTCGTGCGTGTGCGCCTCGACGCCGACCGTCACCCGGATCTGGACCCGCTGGCGGGTGCCGAGCCGGTCGGCGACGTGCGCGACCCGCACGATCTCCTGGAACGAGTCGAGGACGATGCGGCCGACTCCCGCCGCGACGGCGCGCTCGATCTCGTCGACCGTCTTGTTGTTGCCGTGGAACGCGATGCGGTCGGCCGGCATACCGGCGTCGAGAGCCGTCGTCAGCTCCCCGCCCGAGCACACGTCGAGGTTCAGGCCCTCCTCGTGCAGCCACCGCACGACCGCGCGCGACAGGAACGCCTTGCCCGCGTAGAAGACGTCGGCGTCCGGACCGAAGGCGTCGCGCCAGGACTGGCAGCGGGCGCGGAAGTCGGCCTCGTCGAGGAAGTACGCGGGCGTGCCGAACTCCTCGGCGAGCCGCTTCACTTCGACGCCGCCGACGGTGACCGTGCCGTCGGCGGTGCGGGTGACCGTCCGGGACCAGACCTTCGGGTCCAGGGCGTTCAGGTCGGTGGGCGGGGCTGTGTTCGCTGCGGAGCGCCCCTCGGGAAGGACGTCTCCGTGGCGGGGGCCTGCGGGGTGTGCGGAACGGCTCATGGCTCTTCTGGCTCTTCTCGTCTCACAGGTGTTCGGGCGCGCTGATACCGAGCAGGGACAGGCCGCCGGCGAGCACCGTCCCGGCGGCCTCGGCGAGCGCCAGCCGGGAGCGGTGGGCGGCCGAGGGTTTCTCGTCGCCGAGCGGCAGCACCGTGTGGGCCTGCGCGAGGAAGGCGTCGGCGGTCCGGACGAGGTGCCGGGTCAGGCGGTCCGGGGCGTGGCGGCGGGCTGCGGTCGCCAGGACGGTGGGGTGGTCGCCCAGGGCGCCCAGGAGGTCGTGCGCGGACGCGTCGGTCTCGCCGGGGGCCGCCGTGAAGCCTAGGTCGGCCGCGTTGCGCGTGAGCGCGCGGGTCCGCGCGTACGCGTACCGGACCCGGAACAAGGGGTTCGACTCGTGCTGGGCGAGGTGTTCGGGGCCGGTGTGGGGGCGGTCGTGCGGGGCGGGGTGCAGCAGGGCCCAGCGGGCGGCGTCGCGGCCGAGGCCGAGGGGGTCCGGGGCGGTCGGCGCCGGGGGGACGGGGCGGAGGGTGGTCAGGGGCGTCGGGGGCCGTCCGTACGCGTCCACGCGCACCCCCGCGACCTCCACCCACCGCTCGTCCGGCGCCGCGTCGCTCGTCACGCGCACGAGGGCGCCCTGTGAGCGCAGAATCCTTCGTGCCGCGTCGGCCACGACGAGTGCGCGCAGGTCGTGCGGGGTGTGCAGCTGGACGAGGGCGCCGGTGTCCGGGACGACGTGGCCGTAGCGCTCCCCTCGCTCGCGGATGTCCGCCACGAGGGCGGGGGCGCCGTGGGGGTCCAGGGTGATGCTGACGAAGCCCGGTCCGGTGACGTCGGCGCGGGCGATGCCCGGCTCGGCGGTGAGGTGGGCGGAGAGGACCTCGGCGACGCGGCGCGGGGGCGCGCCCGCCTCACCGGCGATCCGCAGCGCCAGGTTCGTCGCGTAGTCCCCCGTGCCGCCCGGCCTCGGTCGCTCCACGTGCGCGTCCTCGGGGACGGCGGCGCTGAGCTCCCCGGCGTCCACTGCGCGGCGCATGGCGCGCAGGACGGTACGGGAGAGCTGTGCCGGGGTCACGGGACAAGGGTATGGGAGGTGGGGGGTGGGGTGCGCTGGAGTTTCCGGCGGGGCGCCTGGTCCGGGGGGCGCGGTGCCTGGTCCGGGGCGTCGGAGGGCTCGGGCAGGCCCTAGGGGCAGCCCGGGACCGCGGAGGGGTCCGGGGTCCAGTCCCGGGGGCCCCGGCCCCGGTCGGCCAGTTGCCGCACGATCGCGAGCAGCTCGGCCGGCTCGAAGGGCTTCGTCAGGAACGCGTCGACCCCGACCTCGATGCCCGCCTCGACCTCGTACTGCGTACAGGCGCTGACGACCACGAGCGGAAGCCCGCGCGTCCGAGGATCGGACCGCAGTCGCGCGGCCGTCCGCAGTCCGTCGAGCCGCGGCATCACCACATCAAGGGTCACCACATCGGGCCGCACCTGATGGACGACATCCAGACACTCGGCACCATCGGCCGCGGTCACGACCTCGAAGCCCTCCAGCTCGAGATTGACCCTGATCAGTTGCCGGATGACCTTGTTGTCGTCCACAACAAGCACACGGCCGGGCGCGCCTGGCACAACTCGAGAGTAGGTCGGCGGCCGCCATCGCGTCCGGGTTTTGCCTACTTCTGCCACTTGCGGGGGAGCCTCAGCGGACCGCCGAGGCCCGGACCAGGGCCGACGCACCGACCCCGGAGGCCGAGCACGACACCGTGTTGCCGAACACGCGGACGCCCGTCGGCGACGCCCCACGCGGCACGCGCACCACACGGGAATCCGCCACGGGGCGAGGGCGCCCCTCCCGCGCCCGACCGGGCGGTACGCTCCGCAACCGCCCCCACGCACAAGGAGCGTCATGTCAACCTTCGTCGTCTTCGACCTGGAATTCACGACATGGCCGGAAGCGCTTGAGCAAGACTGGTCCGCGCCGGGCCAGTTCCGCGAGATCGTCCAGATCGGCGCGCTGCGCCTGCGACCCGACTTCTCCGTGGTCGAGGAGTACGAGGCCCTGGTCCGCCCGGTGATGAACCCGCGTCTGTCCTCGTACTTCACCGAACTCACCGGCATCGACCAGGAGTCGGTGGACCGGGAGGGCCTCCCCCCGGCCGAGGCCCTCGGCGACTTCCTGTCCTTCTGCCGGGGCCAGTCCGTGCTCTCCTACGGAAACGACATGGTCGTCCTCGGCGAGAACGTCGCCTGGGCCCGCGCCCGCGGCGAGCACATCAAGAGTTCCTTCCTGGCCGCGGGTTTCCTCAACATCCGCCCCTGGCTGAATACCGTCGCTCCGGCGACGGCGACCTCCAACGTGGGCCGCCTGTGGCGGGTGTTCGACCTCCCCGAACCGACCGCGGGAAGGGAACATTCCGCCCTTTTCGACTGCCATTCCTTCGCGGTGGCGCTGAAGCACCTGCATGCCACGGGTGCCGCCCTGCCCGAGGCCCTTCTCTGACACCCGAGCAGAAGCGTGTCGCATTGGCCGGATTCGAGGGTGCGGTCTAGAGATTTCCTGGCTCGGCCCCGAGGCGGGGGCTCAGTACTGTCGGAGCGCCGGGACCTGCGGGAGGGGAACGCAGCCGTACGCGCGGTGGACACCGGGGTCGAAGCAGAAGCAATGAATCTGGAGTCTGTTGTGCGCATCAGCGTCTGTATCCTGCCCGACCGTCCGTTCCGGGAGGCGGCCGCGACCTGGCGGCGCGCCGAGGACCTCGGCTTCCACGCCGCCTACAGCTACGACCACATCACCTGGGCCGGACTGCCGGACAGCGCCTGGTACGGAGCGGTGCCGACACTGGCGGCCGCCGCCGGGGTCACCTCGCGGATCAGGCTCGGCACGCTGGTGACGTCGCCGAACTACCGGCACCCGGTGCCCCTCGCCCACGACGTCGTCACGCTGGACTCCCTCAGCGAGGGCCGCTTCGTCCTCGGCTTCGGCGCGGGCTCGCCCGACGCCGACGCCTATGTGCTCGGCCAGGGCGAGCGCGGCAAGGGCTGGTCGGTGGCGGAGCGGGGCGGCCGGTTCCGCGAGTCCGTGGAGCTCCTCGACCGGCTGCTGACCGGGACGCCCGAGGGCCGCAAGCAGACCACCTTCCTCGGCCGCTACTACGAGGCGATCGACGCCCGCCTGGAGCCGGGCTGCGTGCAGCGGCCCCGGGCGCCCTTCGTGCTGGCGGCGAACGGTCCGCTGGGGATGCGGACCGTCGCGCGGTACGGCGCGTCGTGGGTCGTCACCGACCAGGGGGACGTGCCGAGGCACGAGCGGACCGAGTCCTGGACCTGGTCCGTGCTCGCGCGTCGCATGGAGCAGCTCGACGCGGCGTGCGAGCGGGAGGGCCGCGACCCGAAGTCCCTGGACCGGACGCTGCTCACCGGGTTCTCCCTGCTGCCGACGATGGAGTCCGCGCAGGCGTTCGCGGACGTCGCGGGACGGAGTGCGGAGCTGGGCTTCACCGACATCGTGGTCCACTACCCGCGCGAGTCCGGGTTCTTCGCGACTCCCCCGCACGTCATCGAGGAGATCGCGCCCGCGAACCGCTGAGCGCCTTGTCCCCACAGCCTCACCGGCCCCGTCCACGGCAGTTCGCGGACGGGGCCGTTCGCTGTCGGCCCGGCACCGGGCCCGCGCGGACGCCCCTCGGAGCAGGCCGCGCGGACGCCCCTCAGAGCAGGCCGTGCAGCCTCAGGTCGGCCACGCACTTGGCGAGGAACGCGGGAGACAGCGACGGCACGGTCCCCTCGCCCACCCCGAGGGCTCCGACCGCCCCGGTGAACCGCGCAGCGGGCACGGCGGAGCCCGCCCTCGCCTCGCCCGGCTCGGCGTAGGCCCGCATCAGCGGCAGCAGCGACTGGGCGCGCTGGTGATCGGGCAGACCGCGCAGGGCCGCCTCGGTGCGCATGTGCCACTGCCGGTGGTCGTCGAACCGGGTGATCGGGTGGCCCGCGTCGATCAGCCAGTCCACGAACTCGTCCAGCGAGATCCCGTCGTCGTGGGCGTTGACCGTGTTGTAGGTGACGTACCCGTCCTCGTTCCCGGCGCTGAGCGACGTGATCGCCGCGGCGGTGAAGTCGACCGGCAGGCCGCTGTAGTGCGCACGGCGACGGCCGCCGTCCGGGTCGAGACGGTAGAAGGAACGCGGCGCCATCCCGGTGGTGAGGACGCTCAGGAGCAGCCGGGTGAACCGGTCGGTCAGGTTCAGCCGGCCGGGCAGGCGGCTGTGGGCCAGGATCATGTCCGGCCGGAACACGGTGACCGGCAGGCCCGTCCGCTCGTGCGCCTCGCGCAGCAGGACCTCACCGGCCCACTTGCTCGTGGCGTACCCGTTCGCGTCGGAGCCGTCGAGGCGCCGTACCGGGGACGCCGAGCGGACGTCGGCCGTCTCGTCGAGGAACGCGCCGTCGGGCAGCATCGCAGCCGCCACCGTCGACACATAGGCGAACCGCTTCGCCCGGCCGGTGAGCGCCAGCGCGATCAGCTCCGCCGTCGCGCCGACGTTCGGCGCGAACAGCCGTTGGTACGGCAGGACGTGGTTGACCAGCGCCGCCGCGTGCACGATCTGGTCGGTCTCCTCGGCGAGGGTCTCCCAGGCCGCCGCCTCCAGGCCGAGGCGCGGCGCCGACACGTCCGCGGCCAGGACCCGCAAGTGCCGCGCCGCGGCGGCCTCGAACCAGTCGGCGCCGTCGGCCGTCGCGGCGCGCAGGCACCCGAGCACGCGTTGCCGTGCGGCCCCGTCGTCGGCGGCACGGGCCAGGCAGGTCAGCTGCCCGCCCGTCTCCGCGACGCGCCGCAGCCACTCGACCGCCAGGAACCGTCCGAGATACCCGGTCGCCCCGGTGAGCAGGACGTTCCGGACGGGGTCCGTGGCATCCTGCGCGCGTCGCGCCCCGGCCAGGAGCCGCCCGTCCAGGAAGCGGTCGAGCGCCAGATCGGCGGCCCGCACCTCGTGTGCGTCGCTGCCGTGCACGGAGGCGAAGGTGGGGCGCGGCTCCTGGGCGCCGCGCGCCGAGCCGAGCCGGTCGGCTATGCGGGCCAGCGTCGAGGAGGGCTGGAGGATGACCTGGATGGGCACCTCCTCGTCGACGATCTGCTCGAGGACGGTGGAGAAGGTGTGCGCCGACAGGGAGTCGCCGCCCAGTTCCGTGAAGACGGCGTCCGCCCGCACCAGCGACGAGGGGCAGCCGAGGGTGATCTGCGCGGCGGTGAGGACCGCCTCCAGCGGTGCGACCTCCCGGCCCGCTGCCCGCAGCGCCGCGATCTGGCCCGCCCTGCCGGTCGCGATGTCCGCGTACAACCGCTCGAGCCGCGGCCCGTAGTGCTCCTTCAGGGCGGGCCGCAGATGCTTGCCGACCCCCGACAGGAGCCCGTTGCCGACCGTGAACGGCTGCCGCTCGACGAGGACGTCGTGCGGGATCTCGTACGCGTGCAGGCCCGCGCCGTGGGCGAGTTCGCGCATGGAGTCCAGTACCGCGGCCCGTACGGCGGTGTCGTCGGCATGCCCCAGACGCTCGGCGTCGGGGACCACCACCGCGAGCAGGAACGCCTGCTCGCTGCTGCCGTACACGTAGATCTGCGCGATGTCCGGGCTGGTCGCGTACAGCGCCTCCAGGCCGGACACGGCGACGAACTCGCCCTGGGACAGCTTCACCACGTTGTTGATCCGGTCGACGTAGACCAGGCGGCCGGGCTCGGTCTCGGCGAAGACGTCGCCGGTGCGGTAGTAGCCGTCCTCGTCGAAGGCGCGGGCGGTGACCTCGGGCTGCTTGTAGTACCCGGGGAACAGGCCGACCGACTTCACCCGCAGCTCGCCGCGGGGGTGCGGCTTGTCGGTGGCGAAGTACCCGAGTTCGGGGACGTCGGCGAGGCGGTAGTCGGTCACCGGGGGGCGGCGCACCAACTGGTCGACGACGATGGCCCGGGTCGTCTCCGTCGAGCCGTAGCAGTCGATGATGGGTGTGCCGAGGAGCGCGGCCGTGAAGGTGTGCATCGCCTCCGACAGGGGCGCGCTGCCGCACAGGGCGATGACGATCCGGCCGCCGAGCATGCCGTCGCGGACCAGGGCGGACGCGGCCGCCTCGGCCTCCGGGCGGGGTGTGCCGGTGCGGGTGAGGCGGTCGGCCTCCAACTGGTGCCGCTGGTACACCATGTCGCAGATCCTCGGCACCAGGCTGAGCACCGTGGGACGCGACAGGCGGATGTCGTCGAACAACGTGGACATGTCGCCGCGGGCCGCGAAGTAGCCGGTGCCGCCGGCGGAGAGGCCGTTGACCAGCCAGGCGCGGCCGTTGACGTGGCTCATGGGCATGTAGTGCAGCACGAGCACCGGAGTGCCGCTGCCGCCCCCGGCGTTGAGCCCGCCGCGGGCGTTCTGCCACATCCTCGTGATCATGGCGGCGGTGTAGATCGCGCCCTTGGGCGTGCCCGTGCTCCCGGAGGTGTAGATCAGGCCGACCGGCCGGTCCGGGTCCCCGTCCTCGTACGGTTCCACGGCCGGCAGCCGGGCGCCCCGGTCCAGCTCGTCCCGCAGCGGGACCACCTCGGCCCGCCCGCTCAGTTTGCCGACGGCCGCCTCGAACGCCTCCCGGTCGTCGTCCACCCGGGGGTCGTGGTCGAAGACCACCAGGCGCTCGATGGAGTC
Source organism: Streptomyces sp. NPDC041205 (assembly GCF_055591765.1). Classification (NCBI taxonomy): domain Bacteria; kingdom Bacillati; phylum Actinomycetota; class Actinomycetes; order Kitasatosporales; family Streptomycetaceae; genus Streptomyces; species Streptomyces sp. NPDC041205. Next base: position 511,134 of record NZ_JBVIZH010000002.1, read on the forward strand.
GGACGCCAGGACGGCGCCGACCGCGGCGTCGAGCGAACCGATGTCGGCCGCGAGGATCCGCGGCCCCGTCTCGGCGACGACCGGGGCAAGGCGTGCGGCGGACGAACCAGTGGGCAGCGGCACCGAAACCGCTCCCAGATACATGCAGGCCAGGTCGATGACGGCGTAGTCGACACCGGTGAACCCCAGGGTCGCGACGAAGTCCTTGGCGCGCAGGCCGTCCGTGCCGTCGGCCCAGGCGGCCGCGAGCAGGCCGACCCGTCGCCACAGCTCGGCGTAGGTCAACGTCTCGAAGGCGGGGAGGAGTTCGCGGGTGTGGCGGCCGGTGGCGGGGTCGGGGGCGACACGGACCGCTCGGTGGGCGAGGGCCGGCCGGTCCGCGTACCCGTGCATGGCGGCCGTGATGACACCCATGAGGCCGTCCTGGCCGCTGATGGCGTCGGCGACGTCGGCCGACGGAACGGCCCTGGCGAACTCGGGGTCGCCCGCGCGCAGCGCCGCGATCCTGGACGCGACGTCGTGACCTGCCTGATGCTCCGACATGAGTGCTCCGGTGTGTGGGGAGTGGGAGGGGGCCGGTGGCCCGGTGGGCGGTGTCCACCGGCCGATGTGCCGGCGGCTGATTTCCCGGCGGCCGATGTCCCGGCGGCCGATGTCCACCGACCGGTGCGCCCGCTGGGCGGCGCCCGCCAGGGCCGACCCATCGGACAGGCCCTGGGCGGGCCCTAGGCGGCGTCGGCGGACTGCGTCCGGCCGCCGAGTCCGGCGGCCAGGCCCATCAGGGCGTAGACGGCGACGAGGGCGAGCGCCGGTGCGGCGATGCCGCCTCCGGACTGGAGGCCGGCGAGCAGGGCGACGCCGACCAGGGATCCGGTCGACCGGCCCGCCGACATCAGCCCGGAGGCGATGGCGGAGCGGTGCTCCGGGGCGGCGGCCATGGTCAGCGTGATCTGCGGGACGGTCACCAGGCCGAAGCCGAGCCCGATGAACGCGAGCCCGGCGCAGGTCCCGACCGGGGCCTCGCTGCCGACGGCGGCCAGCACCACCCCGCCGACCAGGGACAGCAGGACACCGGCGGCCAGCACCGCCCGGGCCCCGTACTTGGCGTCGAAGCGCCCCGCGACCAGCGGCATGAAGGTGATCGGCAGGGCGGACGCCAGGAAGCAGAGGCCGACGGTGATCGGGTCGTAGCCGCGCACCTGCTGGAGGAACACGCTGAGCGTGAACATCATCCCGTTGTAGCCGACGAAGAGCAGCAGGCCGACCGCGACGTAGCTGCGGAACCCGGAAGCCCGGAACAGGTCGGCCGGGATCATGGGGTACGCGTAGCTCCGCTGCCGGACCACGAAGGCGGCGAACGCGACGAGGGCCGTCACCGCCGCCACCACGGGCAACGGCCGGGTCCAGCCCAGCTCCTGGCCTTCGGCGAGCGCCAGCGCGAGGCCGCCGAGGAAGACGATGGACAGCAACTGGCCCGGCACGTCCTGCGGTTCCCTGGACGCGCCCTTCTCGACGGACGGCATGTGCCGTGCCGAGAGCCACAGGACGACCAGGACGATGGGCACGTTGATCCAGAAGATGCTCCGCCAGCCCACCGTCTCGACCAGCGCGCCCCCGAGGGTGGGGCCGAAGGCGACGGGACTCCCGGCGACCATCGACCATATGGAGACGGCCTTGGCGCGCTGGGCGGGCTCCCGGTAGGTGTCGGTGAGCATCACCAGGGTGGCGGGCATGACGAGCACCGCCCCCAGCCCCTGGGACGCCCGCAGGGCGACCAGCGCGGCGCCGTTGGGAGCGAGGCCGCACAGCGCGGACGTCACCCCGAACAGCACGACCCCGAGCCGGAACATCCGCAGCGCGCCGTAGCGTCCGACCGCCGCGGCTCCGGCCAGCATCAGGCCGGCGATGACGACCACGTACGAGGTGACGACGAACTGCATCGTCGGCAGGCTCGCGTGGAGGCTGTCGCGGATCGCCGGGATCGCGACGTGGACGATGCTGGTGTCGACGACGATCATGCCGTGCGCCAGGCAGGCCACCGCGAGGACACGGCCGGGCCGCGGGGTCGCACCGCCTCTGTCCGACGTGCGGTTGTCGAAACTGGTGGATTCGGCCATGGCCTGCCATTTCGCGTGGGCGGTGAATTGGTGCCGGGCAATACTGCGAAACCCTAACGAGGAAACCCGGGGCGTCAACCGTGAACTCCGCAGAACGGGACCCAATGTCCGAATAGCCCGATTCCAGGGTCAGGGATAGAGGACGGTCTACTTCCCCGGCGAGTCCGACGCTTCGTAGTCTCAGAGCGCTGAGAAACGCGAGACAGCGCAGGATGGAAGCGCGAGGGGGATCACCATTGTCCATTTCCCGAGAGTTCCGGGGAATTCAGCAACGTCCGTCGACCATGCCGTTCCAGCGCTATGCACGGGACGCCATCGCGCCCACTTCGGGCTGGTCACGGCGGTGGCCGGACGGTACGCTCAAGCGGGCGCCGATCTGGGCGTCGGTTGATCTCCGGGACGGGAACCAGGCCCTTGCCGACCCCATGGACACCCACCGCAAGCGGCGGATGTTCGACCTGCTGGTGGCGACCGGTTTCAAGGACATAGAAATCGGATATCCGGCGGCAAGCGCGCACGATTTTGATTTCGTCCGTGAACTCGTCGTCAAGCAAGAAATCCCGGACGACGTGACGGTGTCGGTTTTCACGCCGGCACGTACGGAACTCATAGAGCGGACCTTCGAGGCGATTCGCGGAGCCGAGCGCGCCGTGGTGCATTTGTGCCACGCGACGGCCTGCCTGTGGCGCGAGGTCGTGTTCGGCATGTCGCCCGGCGAGGTCCTGCGCATGGCCGTCGACGGTGCGAAGGACCTGGTGCGCCTGGCGGAGCGCGAGCCCGGGACCGACATCCGGTTCGAGTACTCGCCGGAGACCTTCAACCTGACCGAGCCGGAGCTCGCCCTGGAGATCGCGAACCGGGTCGCGGAGGTCGTCGACGCCACGCCCGACCGGCCCCTCGTGCTGAACCTCCCGACCACCGTGGAGACCCACTCACCCCACGTCTTCGCCGACCAGGTGGAGTGGATGCACCGCAACCTCGACCGGCGCGACGCGATCATCCTGTCCGTCCACCCGCACAACGACCGGGGCACCGCCGTCGCGTCGGCGGAACTGGCCGTGCTCGCCGGGGCCGACCGCGTCGAGGGCACTCTGTTCGGCAACGGCGAACGCACCGGGAACGTCTGCCTGGTGACGCTCGCGCTCAACCTGTTCAGCAGCGGCGTCGACCCCCAACTGGACATCTCCGACATCGACTCCGTCCGCCAGATCGTCGAGGAGTGCAACCGGCTGCCGGTGCACCCCCGCCACCCCTACGCCGGCGACCTGGTGTACACCGCCTTCTCCGGCACCCACCAGGACGCCATCGCCAAAGGCCTGGCCGCGCTGGCCGAACGGGCCGAAAGGGAGGGCAAGGACGTCGGCGACATGCCCTGGCAGGTCCCCTACCTGCCCATCGACCCGAAGGACGTCGGCCGCGACTACCAGGCGATCATCCGGGTCAACGGCCAGTCGGGCAAGGGCGGCATCGCCTATGTGCTCAAGGCCGGCTGGGGCGTCGACCTGCCGACGGAACTGCGGCGGGACTTCGCGGCCGTGGTCCAGTCCGCCGCCGACGCCCTGGGGCGCGAACTGGAGCCGCCGGAGATCTGGCAGCTGCTCCAGGAGACCTACTGCCTCGACGACTCGCCCGCCCTGCCCGACGACACCGACGGCGCCGAGGTCGTCGCCCGGCTCGCCGCCGCGCACGGTGTCGCGTTCACCGAGCCCCAGTTCACCGGCACGGCGGCGACCGGCGCACCGGTGACCTGCTGCGTGGCACTGGACGCGGACGGCCGCACCGTCTGGGGACTCGGCCAGGCAGCCACCGCCGCCGACGCGGCACACCGATCGGCCCGTTCGGCCCTGCGCCGGGCCGGCATGCACGAAGGAGACCAGTGAAGAGCAACTCTTTCCGCACGATCAGTCCCGGCATCTACCGGGAGGACAGCGGAATGGTCTACGAGGACTACGTCCCCGACGTGGTCGTCGAACACCGGCCGGGCCGGACGATCACCATGACCGACAACGTGTGGAGCTCCCTGCTCTGCCTCAACCAGCATCCGCTGCACATCGACGCCGCCTACGCCGAGCAGACCCAGTTCGGCAAGATCGTCGTCTCCAGTCTGGTCACCTTCGGGATCGTCAACGGGATGACCGTCTCCACCATCAGCGCCAAGTGCGTCGCCAACCTCGGCTGGGACAAAGTGCGGCTGACCGCCCCGGTGTTCGTGGGCGACACGCTCTACGCGCAGACCCGCATCGTCTCGCGGCGCCCCTCCGCCACCCGGCCCGACCAGGGCATCGTGACCGTCCACACCATCGGCCGGAACCAGGACGACGTGACGGTGATCGAATTCGAGCGGACGATCCTCGTCCCCAAGCAGGAAGCAGACCAATGATTCCGGTCATCGACCTGGACCCGGAGCGTCCCGACCTCGAACACAAGACCGCGGAGGAGATCTCCGACGCCTGCCGGCAGACCGGGTTCTTCGTCGTACGCGGCCACGGCATCGCCCCCGAGGTCTTCGACGACGCCTACGACACCTCGCTGCGCTTCTTCCGCCTGCCGCTCGAGCACAAGCGCGAGTTCCCGATGCGCACCTCCACCGCACGCGGCGACAACGACTACAGCCCGTACGGGTACAGCGCCCTGCTGTCCGAGAACGCCTACGCCTACACCGGCAAGCCGGGGATGCCCTCGGACTACGTCGAGAAGTTCAGCGTCGGACGCCTCATCCTGCGCGACGACGAGGAACTCCCTTTCCCTGGCGACGAGTTGGGCACCCAGTTGCGTGCGGCCCTGAAGCGGTACTTCGCCGCCTGCGAGACCGTGGCGGGCCGGATCGCCGAGTTGCTCGCCCTCGCCCTCGACCTGCCCAGGGACTTCTTCGCCACCCGCACGAACACCTCCAACGACTCGCTGCGCTCGCACCTCTACCCCGGCGTCGCCCCCGAGTTCCTGAACGACCAGGGCATGGGGCAGCACACGGACGGCACCCTGATCACGCTGCTCACCCAGGACGGCCCGGGCCTCCAGCTCCAGGACCGCTCCGGCCGCTGGCTGGACATCGACGTCCAGGAGCGCGACAGCTTCATCGTCAACATCGGCGACCTGATGGCCCGTTGGTCGAACGACGAGTACGTCTCGACGCCGCACCGGGTCCGGCTCGCCGACCGGCAGCGGCAGTCCATCGTGTTCTTCAAGCTGGCCAACGACGACACCGTCATCGAGTGCTTCCCCAAGTTCGCGGCGGACCGCCCCGTGAAGTACGAGCCGATCCGCTACGAGGACTTCTCCCTCCAGAAGATGAACCTGCTGTTCGGAAGGGACGACGCGCGATGAAGTCGTACGCGAGCCTGCTCTACACCCCGGCGCTGCTCCTCGCCTCGGTCGCCCGGCCCGGCCGGGTCCGCGCCGACATGCTGGTCCTGGACCTGGAGGACTCCGTCCACCCGGCCAGGAAGGCCGAGGCCCGCGCGCTGCTGGCGCAGGCGGACCTCACCGGTGCCGGTCTGCCCGCGCTCGGCCTGCGGGTGAACACCATCGCGACGCCCGACGGCCTGGAGGACCTGCGGGCGCTGATCGAGATGGACGCCACCATCGGCGGCGTACCGGTCGACGTGGTCTTCATCCCCAAGATCTCCGGACCCGGCGACGTGGCCATCTACCGGTCGCTGCTCTCGCACACCTCGAAGCCGCCGCAGATCTGCAGCTTCGTCGAAACCGTCGACGCCGTCGAGAACGCCGCCGACATCGCCGCGGTCAGCGACGGCCTGTGCTTCGGCCAGGCGGACCTGACGGCCGAGCTGTACGCCGAGAACGCGTTCTACCTCGACCACGCGCGGGCCCGGCTCTGCGCCGCGGCGGCCAAGTACCGCGTGCCCGCCATCGACACCAACTCGTTCGAGCTGCACGACCTCGACGTCGTCGCGGCGCAGTGCCGGGCGGCCCGGGACGCCGGATTCACCGGCAAGGCGGTCATCCACCCCCGGCAGGTCGACGTCGTCGCCGAGACGTTCACCGTCGGCCCGGACGAGCTCGACCAGTACCGCAGCGTGGTCGAGGACTACCACTCCACGCCCTACGGCTTCGCCGTCGAGGAGGACCGCGTGCTCGCCCCGCCGTTCGTGCTGCGGGCCCAGCGCATGCTCCAACTCCACGCACCCACAACCGAATCCGCGCGGCACACCAGCGCCAAGTAACCGGGGGATCCCAGTGAAGAAGCTTCCGCAGCACACGGTCATCGACGTCTCCGCCTACCGCACCGAGCTGACCGAAGGACGGCTCCAGGCCGTCGGGGACGAACTCGTCCTCGAACTGGTGCGGCTGGTCGCCGAGGGCGACGGCGTCGCCGTCTGCCACGGCGTCGCCAAGACGCTGGCGCACCACGGCCTCGACGTCCACAAGGAGCAGGACGCCGCGGTCGGCCGCGACTACCTGGAGTCGCTGTTCCGCGGCTTCGGCGAGCGCGTCGACGTCTCCCGGTTCAGCCCCGTGGCGATGGACTACGACCGCATCGCCGGCATGGACGTCGACGGCTACAACAAGAACACGCACTTCACGCCCAACGGCGACCACACCACCGAGCGCGAGTTCCTGACGACCAAGTGCGTGCACTTCGACGCCGCCACCCCGTTCATCGGGAACATCTACGGCCCCAACACCAACATCGCGGGCGGCACCCCGATGGTCTGCGACACCCGCGCCTACTGCAAGGACACGGGGGTGGCCCCCGCCGATCTGCTCGAACTGATGCCGCACAGCTACAACGTCGCGGTCAAGGAGGAGCACACCGAGCCGGTCCTCGCCGGGTACGCCGCCGCCGTGGACGCCGACCTGTCCGCCGACCTGGTCATGGTCGTCCTGCTCAACGAGGTGGACGGCGGCCACGCGCACGCCGGCTCCGAGCCCCGCCCCGCCGACCCGAACCTGCCCTCGCGCCGCCCGATCCGGCACCTGGAGTACCAGTTCGCGGAGGGTGTCGAGCTGGCCAAGTGGTACCGGCACTACCGCCTGGAGATACCGCAGCCCAGCCTCCAGGTGCCGGACGAGGCCGCGCGCCAGCGCTACCACCGCGGTGTCGCCGCCGCCGGGACGAACCAGTGACGGCGCCCACGGAGTACCGCGTCCCGGCCATGTCCGGGAGCGACCACGAGGAGCTCGACACGCTCCTTGCGACCCTCGCCGCCGACGAGTGGCCGCAGGACATCCACGACGCCCGGCTGTTCTACGACGCGTGGGGCGTGCCGATCGCCGACGACATCAAGGTCGAACAGCGCGAGGGCGGCCACCTGTTGACCCCGCCGGACACGGACGGCTCCCTGACCGGGCTCTATCTGCACGGCGGCGGATACGTGTACGGCTCGCTGCGCAGCCACGGCCACATGGTCGGGGAGATCGCCCGCGCGGCCCGCTGCCGGATGTTCTTCGTGGACTACCGGCGCGCCCCCGAGCACCCCTACCCGGCGGCGCTCGACGACGCGGTGGCCGCGTACCGGAGCCTGATCGCCGACGGGACCGCCGCCTCCGACGTGGTCCTCGCGGGCGACTCGGCGGGCGGCGGGCTCGTGCTCGCGACGCTCCTGAAGCTGCGGGACTCGGGGCTGCCGCTGCCGGCCGCCGCGGCCTGTATCTCGCCGTGGACCGACCTCACGGGCGGCGGGGAGAGCTACCGCACCCTGGAACACGAGGACCCCATGGTCAGCAAGTCGGTCGTGGACCTGGTGTCGGCGTCGTACCTGGCGGGCACCGCGCCCACGCTCCCGTACGTCTCCCCGCTGTTCGGGGACCTCGCGGGGCTGCCCCCGGTGCTGCTCCAGGTGGGCAGCCGGGAGATCCTGCGCAGCGACGCGGAGCGGTTCGCGGCCGGTCTGCGGGAGGCGGGCGGCACCGGTGTGCTGGAGGTCTGGCCCGGCATGGTGCACGTCTGGCACCTGCACCACTCGCGCCTCGCCAAGGCCCGCGAGGCCGTGAGCAGGCTCGGCGGCTGGCTCCACGCCCAGGCGGCGGGTGCGGGATGACCGAGGACATCACCGGGCCCCACCGGTACCGCAACAACCGCAAGATGGTGCCCGCCAGCGAGGCCGCGTGGGGCCTGTCCCGCGAGCACGGGATGCTCGGCCTCGTGGTCGAGGCCGTCGACGGCCAGAACCGGCTGCGCGACATCCGCACCGGGCACGAGTTCGCCAACCTCTCGTCCTGCTCGTACCTGGGTCTCAACAGCCACCCCACGGTGGTCGAGGCCGGGCGCGCCGCACTGGAGCAGGAGCGGATCACCGGTCTCTCCATGGGCGAGTTCCGGATCCGGCTCGGCGTCATGGAACGGCTGGAGGAGGAGCTCTCCGCGCACTTCGGCGCCCATGTGCTGCCGTCGGTGTCCTGCGGAGTGCTCAGCTCGGCGATCCTGCCGCTGCTCGCCTCCGGGCACCTGACCGACGGCGAGCCCCTCGTCGTGGTCTTCGACCGGTTCGCGCACTTCTCCATGAACTTCCTCAAGCCCGTCCTCGCCGACGAGACGCTGGTGCTGACCTGTCCGCACAACGACATGCAGTACCTGGAGGACGTCTGCAAGCGGTACCCGCGGGTGGCCTACGTCGCCGAAGGCGTCTACTCGACCGGCGGGCAGGCGGACCTGAAGGGCATCAAGGACCTCCAGGACCGTTACGGCATGTTCGTCTACCTCGACGACTCGCACGCGCTGTCGGCCGTGGGCGAGCGCGGCGAGGGATACGCGCGCACCGTCTTCGACACCCTCGGCGCCCGTACGATCGTCGTCGCCTCGATCGCCAAGGCGTTCGGCAGCACCGGCGGCATCGCGATGGTCGGCGACCGGGACGTGTTCGAGTTCCTCTACCGGTCCGGGCCGCTGGCCTGGTCCCAGGGGCTGCGGACCGCCGCGGTCGGCACCACCCTGGGGGCCCTCGAGGTCCACCGGAGTCCGGAACTCGGCCTGCGGCAGCGGCAATTGGCCTCGAACATCGCCGCCTTCGACGAGCGGCTGCGCGACCACGACCTGCGGGGCGCCGGTTCGCACATCAAGTTCGTCACCGTCGGCGACAACGACCGGGCGGTGCGCCTTTCGACCGAGCTCTACCGGCGCGGCTACTACTGCTCCGCCATGTTCTTCCCGATCGTGGCGCAGGGCCAGGCGGGCGTACGGATGATGCTGCGCGGCGACATGTCGACGGAGCTGACCGAACGCTTCGCGACGGACCTCCTCGACGTACTGGCGGGACTCGCATGATCCGCACCGGCACCGAGCACGGCGTGTCCGACGTCTCGGCCGTGGCCGCGCTGATGCGCGAGAGCCTGCGCGGCGGCGCGGTGCGGCGGATGACCGTACCGCTGCGGCAGGTCATCGACGGCGGGCACGGCGCCAGGTTCCTGTCCATGCCCGCCGTCAGCGCCGATCACGGGCTGTGCGTCAACAAGACCGCGACCATCACCGATGGTCCGGGCCCGACCGTGACGTCCGTGGTCCCGGTGTTCTCCACCACGACCGGGGAACTCCTCGGGGTGCTTGACGGCGCGGCCGTCACCAACCTCAAGTGCGCGGCCGTGACGGCGCTGGTCACCGACCGCTGCGCGGCCCGGGACGCCGCCGTGCTCGGGATCGTCGGGTCGGGGGTGCAGGCCTGGCAGCAGTACCTCGGTGTGACGGCGGTGCGCCCGATCACGGAGGTACGGGTCCACTCCCGCACCCCCGAGCACGCCGAGATCCTGTGCGAGCGCATCCGGCGCGCGGACCCGGGCGTGCGCACCCTGGTTCGCGCGTCGGCCGCGGAGGCCACGGCGGGCGCGGACATCATCTCGACGGCGACGGCCTCCGTACGGCCGCTGCCGATCGCCGCCGACCTGCCGGAGCACGTGCACATCAACTGCATGGGCGCGCACACCACCGAGTCGCGGGAGCTGTCCCGCCCGCTCCTGGCCGCCGCCACGCTCGTCGTCGAGGACATCGAGATCGCCGTCGCCGAGGCGGGGGACATCCATCGCACCGCGATCGACCTGGAATCCCTGGAGACCGGTTCGCACCCCGGACTCGACGGCCGCCCGACCGTCTTCAGCTCCACCGGGCACGCCTCACTGGACCTCATCACCTGTGCCCACCTGGTGGCACAGCCGCACCACTGACCGGATCGAAGGGAAGACCGTACGTGACACACGTCGGCACGGAGGAGACCACCGGGTCGCACGGCGGTGGGGACCCCGAGACCGCGGCCGTCGACCGGGAGTTCGCCGCGGCCCTCGCCCGCCGCGGCATCGAGATGCCGCCGGACCTGGCGCCCGGGGTCCTCGCCGGACACCGCTCGCTGCGCGCGATGAGCCGGCTGCTGCGGGAAGCGGAGATCAGCGATGTCTGACCTCCGCCCCGCCCGGCCGGGCACCCCGTCCGAACGACCCGAACACCCCGAACACCCCGAACGCCCCGGACTGCCCGAGCTGTCCGAGCTGTCCGAGCTGTCGGTCGCGGAGGCCGGCGCGCGGCTGCGCGCCGGCACCCTCACCTCGGTGGAGCTGACGGAGCACGCGCTGGGCCTGATCGACGCGCACGACACCGAGCTGCACTCGTTCGTCCTGGTCACCCGTGACCTGGCGCTGCGGCGCGCGGCGCGAGCGGACCGGGAGCTGCGCGACGGCGTCGACCGCGGACCGCTGCACGGCATCCCGTACGCCCTGAAGGACATCCTCGACGCGGAGGGCCTGCCCACCACCAACCACTCGCGGCTGACCCTCACCGACGTCGCCGCCGAGGACAGCGCCGTGGAGGCCCGGCTGCGGGCCGGCGGCGCGGTGCTCCTCGGCAAACTGGCCACCTACGAGTTCGCGTTCGGCGGGCCGAGCACGGACCTGCCCTTCCCGCCGGCGGGCAACCCCTGGCACCGCGAGCACATCCCCAGCGGCTCCTCGTCGGGAGCGGGCGCCGCGGTGGCGGCCGGTCTCCTGCGCGTCGCCCTCGGCTCCGACACCGCCGGATCGCTGCGCGGTCCCGCGTTCCACTGCGGGGCCGTCGGCCTCAAGCCGACCTACGGCAGCGTCTCCGGCCACGGGGCCACCCCGCTGGCGCCCACCATGGACCACTTCGGGCCCCTCGCCTGGACGGTGGCCGACGCCGCCGCCGCCCTCCAGGTGGTCGCGGGCCCCGACCCCCGGGACCCCCGCACCCACGGGGCACCGGCGCCCGACTTCCTCACCTCGCTGACCGGGGACGTCCGCGGGCTGCGGGTGGCGTACTCGAAGGCCTGGTACGCCTCGGACCCGGGGACCCTGCCGGAGATCACCGAGAGCATCGACCGGGCCCTGGCCCACCTCGACCGGCTCGGCGCGATCGTCGAGGAGTGCGAACTGCCGCCGTACGAGCTGTTCGACGCCTGCGGCCGGGTCATCCTGATGGCGGAGGGGTTCGCCGCGCACGAGGAGAACCTGCGCCGCGCGCCGCGGTCGTTCGGCCGCTTCACCTACCAGAAGCTCATGCCCGGCGCGGGGATCGGCGCGGACGACCTCCAGCGGGCGCGCCGGATGCGCCAACGCCTCGGCGCGGCGCTCGACCGGCGGGTCTTCGCCTCCCACGACCTGCTGATCACGGCGTGCGGCCAGACCACCGCGGCCCGGTTCGACGACTTCGGCACCGACTGGCCGCCGCCGAAGCTGGCCAACGACATGCAGACCATCCCGTTCGGCGTCACCGGGCACCCGGCCATGTCGCTGCCCCTCGGCTTCGCCGGCAACGGCCTGCCCATCGGTGTGCAGCTCGTGGGGCCCGCGTTCGGCGAGGCGAGCCTGTTCCGGGCCGGCCTCGCCCTGGAAGCCGAGTTCGGCCGACGGGACGTCCGGCCCGTACTGGCATGAGACGGCCGCCGCACAAGCCCTCTAGCAGGAGTGGAAAGACATGGATGACACCTCGACGACCACACGGGTGACGACCGCGCGGGGGCCTCATGTGACGGACCCCCGTCGGCTCCTCAACGCGTTCGACCACCAGTTCCGGGGCTTCAGGACCTTCTGGTTCGACCGGATCGCCCCGGCGGGACCCGTCGTCCTGCCCGCGGCGCGCGGCGCCGAACTGGAGCGCGCGACCACGCACTTGGCCGACCTGCTGCGGCGGGCGGTGCGCGGCCTGGGCGACGACTGCGTGTCCCGGCACCGGGCCCTCGGCCTCGACGAGCGGCTGACGGAGTTCTACGGGGACGAGGAATTCGAGAACGCCTACGCGACGGTCATGGGCCGGCCGGACGTGATCCTCACCGACTCCGGGTGGAAGTTCATCGAGTTCAACTTCTGCTCCTCCACCGGCGGTCAGGTCTACGCGCACCTCCTCAACGAGCTGTGGCGGCAACTGCTGCCCGAGGACACCCTGAGCGCCCTCACGCTCGCCGACCCCCTCAAGACACGCAGCGACCTGCTGCGCACCGTCCTCGACGACCTCGGCCTCGACCCGTACGTGGCGCTCGTCGGCTATCTCCCTGACGTCTTCCTCTCCGACTCCGGGGGCAGCCGGAGGTACTACGAGATCGAGGCCGACGCCCTGCGGAAGGCGGGCATCCGGGCGGAGTACTTCGAAACGGACGAGTTCATCGAGGCTCTCGGCTCCCGCGCGGACGCGTTCCCGCTGGTCCTGGAGCGGACCGTGCCGCAGGAGTGGATCGACGCGGGCCGGGAGCTCGACCCGCTCCTGACGATCAGGAAGTGCGGCTCCGCGGTGCTGACGCCGCAGAGTTCCTACCTGGCGGCGAACAAGCAGCTCTTCGCCCTGCTGTCCACGGGGCAGGACTGGATGACCGACCGGGACCGCGAGTTCGTGGAGCGGTACATCCCCTGGTCGCGCTCGATCCGGGAGGAGACCGTCGAATTCCGGGGCGCGACCTGGAAGTTGGCGGACCTGCTGCGGGAACGGCGGGCGGACTTCGTCCTGAAGCGCTCCGACGGCGACCAGAACTTCGACGTCCACATCGGCTCCGTGACCGACGCGGCCGTCTGGGAGAACGTCATCGCCAAGGGCCGCGAGGCCGGCACCTGGATAGCCCAGGAGGCCGTCCACAGCACCGAGATCCACGCGAACGTCCTCGACCGCGACCGGGGCGAACCCCTCGGCATCGGCACGCGTGCGGTGTTCGGCCCCCTGTTCATGGGCGGACGCATGACCGGATGCGTGGTGCGCCACGACGTACCCGCCCCGGGCGGCGCCGCACCGGGGACAGCGGGCTCCAGCATCCTGAACTCCGTCGGCTGGTGCGCCGGCTGACCCCGCGCGCCGGTGAAGGGGCGCTCACCGGCGCGCGGGTGAGCGCCCCTTCACCGGCGCACGGGGTGGGCGTCCTTCTGGACGAGCGCCATCAGCTGGACCCGTGACCGCACCTCCAGCTTGCGGTAGATCCGGGTGAGGGCCGCCTCCACGGTCTTGACGCTGACGTAGAGGGCGGCCGCGATGTCGCGGTTGCCGTGCCCTTCGGTGACCAGTTCGGCGATCCGCCGCTCCGCGTCCGTCAGACCGGCGGGCCAGGCGCGCGCCCGCGTCCGCTCCGGCCGGGCCGGCTCCCACAGGGGCGCGCCCGCCCTGAGGAACACCGCGTCGGCCGCCGCCTGCAGTTCCCTGGCCCGGGCCGGGCGCCTGCGGCGCTGCTCGACGGACGCGTGCGCGAGGAGCACCCGGCCGCACTGCAAGGGGTATCCGAGCCGGTCGAAGGTGCACAGGGCGCGGTCGAGCAGGTCCTCGGCCGGACCGAACTCGCCCTTCGCCGTGCGGTACAGCGCCTCGGCCCGGTCGAGCGCGGCGAGCACACCGCGTCGGCCAAGGTCCTCGGCCCGGCGCCGGGCGTCGGCGATGGTCCGCAGGGCGGCCGGCAGGTCCCCGGCGGCGACCAGCGCCTCGGCGAGGTCGGCTTCGTAGCGGACCTCCGCGGGGTCCGCGATGCCCAGGTCCCGCACCAGGTCCCGGACCCTGAGCAGATCCGCGAGGGCTCCGTCGGTCTCCCGCAGCAGCAGCCGCGTCGTGCCGGACAGGTGCAGGCAGTGCGCGGCGAAGACGGTGTCCCGGTCCTCCTGCGAAGCGGTCAGGCCGAGGTCCGCGTAGGCGAGCGCCTGCTCCAGGGTGCCGCCCGCGAGTTCGGCGACCGCCGCCGCGTGCCACGGCGGGCCGGGCGAGGCGCCCAGGTCACGGGCGAGCGCGAGGAGCCGGTGTGCCTCCTCGCGGGCGATCGGGCCCTCGCCGCGGTGCGCGTGGATCCGGACGGCGCTGCCGAGCAGCCACAGCCGGTCGGCGGGGCAGTCCGGCGGGCGCATCTCGTCGAGGAGCCGCCCGGCCTCGTCCAACCGGTCCTCGAGCAGGGCGAATCCGACGGCGATGCGGCGCGGCTCCGCGGGGATCCGGCCGGCGCCGGCCGCCGTGCCCGCGGCCAGGGCACGCCGGAGCGTCGCGGCGTGGCCCGGAGCGCCGCGGCCCTGCTCGATCTGGGCGATCAGGGCCAGCGCCGAGGCGTGGGTCGCGACGTCACCGGCCCGCTCGGCGGCCGACCGGGCGTGCGCCAGCGCCTCGGCATGGCAGCCCCGGTGGAGCTGCAGGCCCCGGGCGAGCCGCAGATGCGCCGCCGAGACCAGCGTCGGCTCGTCGGCGGCGGTGGCGTCGGCCAGGGCCTGCGCCGCCACGTGCTCGACCAGGGCGGCGCCCCGGCTTGCGGCGTCGACGACGGCGAGCCGTGCCTGGGCGCGGGCCGCGGGCGCGGCCCGGCCGCGGTCCAGTTGCTCCAGCGCGGTGCGGGCGAGGTCGAGGCGTCCGGCCGCCTCGGCGTCCCGGGCTGCCGCGACCAGCAGGTCGTGCCGGGAGCTGTCGGGTCGGCCGCCCGCGAGGAGGCCGAACTCGGCGGCCCGGGTGTGGTCGCCGCTCGCCCGCGCGGCGGTGGCGGCGTCGGCGAGGGCGGGGACCAGCCGTGCCGGGAGTTCGGCCGGGGTCAGGGCCGACGCCTCGTGCCAGACGCGGTCGTCGTCCTCGGACGCGGCGGCGGCCAGGGCGAGATGCGCCTGGCGCACCGCCTCGCCGCTGGCCTCGGCGAGGATGCCCTCCCGTACGACCGGGGCCGGGAAACGCACGGTGCCGGCCACCCGGATCAGGCCCACGGCCTCGGCGTCGGCGAGGGCCGCGTCGGCGGACGGGCCCGCGGCGCGGCGGACGGCGTCGACCGACGGATCGGCTGCCAGCGCCGCGAGGAGCAGCACCCAGTGCACCGGGGCGGCAAGGCCCGCCAGCCAGGCCCTCAGTGCCTTGCGCACGTGCAGGGCCAGCGGCTGGGCGTCCAGGACCGCCGTGGTTCCGGCACGGGCCAGTCCGGCGGCGATGTCCGAGACCAGGCGGGGGTTGCCGCCCGTCGCGGTGTGGATGCGCCCGGCGGTCCGCAGGGGGATGCCGAAGGACCGTACGACGGCCGCCGACTCCTGCGGGCTGAGCGTGGGGACCGCGATCTCCACCGCGTCGCCGCCGAGGACGTCGTGCGGCAGCGGGCCGTCGGGCCGCAGCGCCGCGAGGAGCGACACGCTGCCTCGGCTGCGGCGTGCCGCGAAGCCGAAGACGTCCAGGCTGTCCGGGCCCCACCAGTGCATGTCGTCGGCGGCCAGCAGCAGCCTGGCCCTGCTCCCCCACCTCTGCAGGCACGACAGGACGGTGACGCGCAGGATCGCGGGGTCGGGCTCGGGCCCGGTGACGCGGCGCAGCACCCAGTCGATCGTCGACCGCTGGACGTCCGACAGTTCGCCGCTGACGTCCGGCGGGCACACGGTGAACAGGTCCACCAGGGGGACGTACGGCAGGTGGGCGTCGGCGGGCGCCGAGCTGAGCCTGACCACGGGGTCCCCGGAGGACCGCCACCCCGTGCACACCGCGTCGAGGACCGCGGACTTGCCGAACCCGGTGGGCCCGACGACCGCCACCGCACCGGCCTGCCGCAGCTCGCCGGAGACCTGGTCGACCAGGGGGCGGCGCGCCCTCACCGGTGTCCTCACCGCACCGCGTCCAGCCACGCCTCGACCTCGTCCGCGGCGCGCGGCAGACCGGAGGACAGGCACTGGGCGCCGTCGGCCGTGATGACGAAGTCGTCCTCGATCCGCACGCCGATGCCGCGCAGTTCCTCGGGAATCGTCAGGTCGTCGGGCTGGAAGTAGAGGCCGGGCTCGACGGTGAGCACATGGCCCTCCTCGAGTACGCCGCCCGCGTACGTCTCGCTGCGGGCGGCGGCGCAGTCGTGGCAGTCGAGGCCGAGCATGTGGCCCGTACCGCAGACGGTGTACCTGCGGTACAGGGCGTCCTCGTGCGGGACCGCCGTGCCGCCGGGCCGCAGTCCCCAGGCGTCGAGCCCCTCGGCGATGACGCGGGTCGCGGCGTCGTGGAAGGCGCCGTACGGTGCGCCGGGCCGCAGCGCGGCGATGCCCGCCGACTGGGCGGCGAACACCAGGTCGTAGACGCGGCGCTGGACATCGGTGAAGCGGCCGCCGATCGGCAGCGTGCGGGTGACGTCCCCGGTGTAGAACGAGTCGGCCTCGACGCCCGCGTCCAGCAGGAGCAGTTCCCCTTCCCGCACCGGGCCGTCGTTGTGCATCCAGTGCAGCACGCACGCGTGCGCTCCGGCCGCCGCGATGGTCTCGAACCCCAGGCCGTAACCCTCAAGGCGGGCACGCCGGTTGAAGGTGCCCTCGATCCAGCGCTCGCCCCGCGCGAGGCGGGTGGCGTGGGGCAGCTCGCCGGCGACGTCGTGGAAACCGGCGACCGTGTGCCCCACGGCGGCGCGCAGTTGCTCGATCTCCCACTCGTCCTTGACGAGCCGCAGCTCCGACAGGAAGGCGAGCAGTTCGGCGTCGGCCGGTGCGGTCGGCGGTACCAGCGCGTCGACGAGGGCGTCCTCGCCGCGCACCACCCGGGTCGGGACGTCGCCGCCGAGTGCCTGCTCCAGGTCGTCCCGGGCGGCCGCCTCGACGCCGAGGGCGTCGGCGGTCTCGGACAGGGTCCGGCGGCGGCCGACCCAGAACTCGCCGTGCTGCCGGTCGCTGTAGAACTCCGCCCCGTACGGGCCGGCGTCGCGCGGTGACCGGGGCCGGGTGAACAGGGTGACCTCGTGCCCGGTGCCGGTGGGCTCGAAGACGAGCACGCTGTCCGGCACCGCCTGCGTCCCCTGCTCGGCGGTGAGATGGATGAACGCGGAGTGCGGCCGGAAGGCGTAGTCGAAGTCGTTGCTGCGCACCTTGAGCCCGCCCGACGGGACGACGATCCGCTCCCCGGGGAACCGCTCGGACACCGCCGCACGCCGCTTGGCCGCGGACGCGGCTCCGGAGACGGGCGGAAGTCCCCGGTCCGTGTCCGCCCACCCGTGCCTGAAGACCTCGGCCACCGCGGCCGGTACTCGACGATCGTGACTCCGCGTCCCGCGCGAGCCGTCGTGCCGTTCCATCGCATGCCTCCCCGTCGTGTGGTGCTCTGCTCCCACTGAGCGTGTGGGGCTCCGCCCGCTGAGCGTGTGGCGCGTGCCCACTGAGCGTGTGGGGCCCTCCCCACGGAACGTGTGGGGCCCTGTCCACTGAGAACTCACCTGTCCGCCGCGGCCCCGTCGGCCGCGGCGGCAGCCGTCAGCCGCGCAGCCGGGCCATCCAGGTCTCCACCTCGTCGGCGGCCCGGGGAAGGTCGGCCGAGAGGTTCTCGTTGCCCTCCTCGGTGACCAGGATGTCGTCCTCGATCCGGATGCCGATGCCGCGGAACTCCTCGGGCACGGTGAGGTCGTCCGACTGGAAGTACAGGCCGGGCTCGACGGTGAGCACCATGCCCGCCTCCAGCGTGCCGTCCACGTACAGCTCGGTGCGGGCCTTCGCGCAGTCGTGGACGTCCAGGCCGATCATGTGGCCCGTGCCGGCCAGCGTCCAGCGGCGGAAGAGCCCGAGCTCGTACGCCTCGTCCGCCGACCGGTCGCCGAACAGGCCCCAGGCGGCCAGGTGCTCGGTCAGCACCCGCTGGGCCGCGTCGTGGAAGTCCCGGTAGTTGGCGCCGGGCTTGACCGCGGCGATACCGGCCGACTGCGCCGCGTACACCGCGTCGTACACCTTGCGCTGGACCGGCGTGAAGCGGCCGTCGACCGGCAGGGTGCGGGTGACGTCGGCGGTGTAGAGGTTGCGGCTCTCCACTCCGGCGTCGAGCAGCAGCAGGTCGCCCGGCCTGGTCTCGCCGTCGTTGCGGACCCAGTGCAGGGTGGTGGCGTGCGGTCCGGCGGCGCAGACCGACGCGTAGCCGACGTCATTGCCCTCGATCCGCGCGCGCATCCAGAACGTGCCCTCGATGGCCCGCTCCAGGGTCGGCGTGTCCGTGCCGAGGACGCGCACCACGTCCTCGAAGCCGCGCGCGGTGGCCTGGCAGGCGTGGCGCAGGTCGGCGATCTCCCACTCGTCCTTGACCAGCCGCATCTCCGACAGCGCGACACGGAACTCGATGTCGCGCTCGGCGGTCACCTTGTCGTGCAGGGCGGCGTCGACGTCCGCGTCGTAGCCGCGCAGCAGCCGGATCGGGCCGGTGGCTGCGGCGAGGCGCTCGGTCAGCGTGCGGACGTCGCGGCAGGGCAGGCCGAGGAGTTGCTCGTTCTCGGTGAGGCTGTTGCGACGGCCGTCCCAGAGCTCACCGTGGTAGTCGAGCCAGAACTCGCCGGACTCCCGGTCGGAGCGCGGGCGCAGGTAGGCGATCGCCTGGTGCTCGCCGTCCTGACCGGGTTCCAGGACCAGCACGGAGTCCTGCGACTGATCACCCGTCAGATAGACGTAGTCGGAGGACGGCCGGAACGGGTAGTCCGTGTCGTTGGAGCGGACCTTCGGGTTGCCGGCGGGGATCACCAGCAGCTCGCCGGGGAACTGGGCGGAGAGCGCCGCCCGGCGGCGCGCGGTGTGTGCCGCTTGCGCGATGGGCTCCAGGCCGCGGCGCTCGGTGTCCGCCCAGCCCTGCTTCATGTTCTCGGCGAGTTCGGTGCTCACGTCCCCGTACAGGCCGTTCTTCCGTGTCCTGTTCTCATCCGACTCCTCAACCACACCGGCCTCCTGAAGCGAATCCGTCACGCACGTTCCTCCTCATTCGCAGACAGTCGGCGTCCGCGCGGGCAGCCGACCGGAAAACCTCGAGAGAGATGCACCCGCCCGGGCAACCGCCTGTTCGGGCTTGTCGGGCAACTGCCTTTCCGGGCACACGCCTTGAGCAAAGTCGACAGCAGCGGCGCGGCGCACGACGAGCGTGGGGCACCCGCGCGGCTCGCGCACAGGCCCCGCTCGGGCCGGACAGCGCCTGACAAGCCCCCCTCAGGCCCCAAGGCGATACGGCTTCTTGCCGCGAGTGGCACTCTCGCAGACCCCCCGCACCCCTACTTCATACATATGTATGAAGTATGACGAATGCTTTTACGCCATCTGTCGATGGGCCGAAGCGGCCATCCCGCATAGTTTTTCCCCCGCTGCCCACAGCCACCCGGCAGCCGCCCGGAGCCAACGAAGTGCGTACGCACCGGCTCCGCGCCGGCCTCATGCCCCGACGCCGGATCGCCACCGGATCACCGCCGCATCGAGGCCGCATGGCCGCCGCAAGGCCGCCCATCACCGTCCCGGAGCACCGGGGAGGCCCTGCCCTCCCCCTCCACTTCTCCAAACCGAAGCCGCTCAGCCCCCCGCCGAGTCGAGGATCCGACGGGCGCGCTCCAGCAGGGGCTTGTCGACCATGTGCCCGTCCACCACGGTGACGGAGTCGCCCGCGGCGAGCACGGCCCGGGCCCACTCCCGTTCGCGCGCGGTCGGCGCGAACCGCTCCGCCACGACGGGAACCTGCGCCGGGTGGATGCAGAGCTTCCCGGTGAAACCGAGCCGACGCCCGTGGGCGATGTCGGCGGCGAGGGCGTCGAGATCCTTCACGCTGGTCGTCACACCGTCGACCGGAGAGCACAGCCCCGTCGCGGCCGACGCCGAGACGAGCCGGGAACGGGCGTAGGCGAGCGCCAGGTGGTCGTCGTGGGCGACCCCGAGCTGCCCGGCGAGGTCGGCGTTGCCGAAGGCGACGCGCACCACGCCCGGGGTGGCGCACACCTCGACGGCCCGCTCGATCCCGGCCGCGGTCTCGACCAGCGGAATCAGGGGCGACGCCCCGGCCGTACGGGAGGCCAGTTCCGCGAGTACGGAGGGGTCCTCGGCCTTGGGCACCATCACGGGCATGCCGTACCCGGCCGCCATCGCGAGATCGTCGTCGCACCAGGGCGTACCGGGCGCGTTGATCCGGACCAGGGCACTGTTGCCCGCACCGAGCCAGGCGGCGACATGGTCACGCGCGCGACGCTTGTCCGCCGCCGCGACCGCGTCCTCCAGATCGAGGATGACCACGTCCGCACCACTGCCAACGGCCTTGCCAAACCGATCCGCCCGATCCCCGGGCACGAACAGGAAACTCCGAGCCGCCTCAACCCGCCCCACGGACAAACTCACGCAAACATCACCCCACCATCACGAAACACCCGACCGCAACCGACCCAACGCCTGTGATCAGCACGAACTCCCCCTCGACGACCAACCCAAGAGCGCCATCATGCGCGGAGAACACCAACACCACACAACCCCACAGGGCCGACGCCCCCGACCAGACGGACCGCGGCAGGCTTCACCCCACGCGAAAGGCGCTGGACTCGGAAGGGGACGTACGGTGCAGGTTCTCCCTCCCTTCGTCGAGGCCGTGCTGGATGCGCAGCAGCATGGACGGGCGGATGTCCAACTCCCCGAGGTCCAGGGGGTCGCCCCGAGGACGACAAGAAGATCACAAAGGTTACGGGGTGGGCGCCGGAGGTCTGTGCGGCGAGGTGAGGGTCGATGGTTGGTGATCTCAGCGGTTGCAGGGGGCCGGTGACGGCATCGAGTCATGCATCGTCCGGGGCTTCCAGTTCCAGGAGCCGCTCGGCGATGTCGTCCGCCCACTCGTGAGCCCATCGGCGCATCCCAGCGATGGCCTGCTCGTCCAAGCCGTAGGCAGCAAACTCGGTGTCGTCGATCCAGTCCGCTCCGGCCAGACGGGCCTGGAGGTCCGTGAGGTCGAAGGTCTCGCGGGCATGGCGGCGACCGAGTTCTTCGAGTTCGGAGTGGCTCCAACGGTCCACGGCCGCCCGGACATCGATGAGATCGCGGGCGAGGCCACGGTCGGACAGCGCGCGGACCTTGGTGCCGACGACGTCTTCGAGGGAGAGGACGAGGCCGTACTCGGTCTGAACCGGCGGACGCCAGAGGGCTTCCTTGAGGACGTCGACCTCGCACTCTTCGCCGCTGTGCGGATCGGTGACGATCAGTCGTGCGGAGAGCGGGTCCGTCTCCAACACCTGCACCTGCCAACCCCGCTCCTCAAGCCCTGCGCGTACCGTGGCGGCGATCTTCTCCATTCCTTCGGGGTTCTCAGTGGCGACGTCGAGGTCCTGGCTCAGGCGGTTGACCAAGCCGTGTGCCTGTACGGCGTAGCCACCGGTGAGCGCGAGCGGATATCGAGTGCCCACAGCCAGTACGTCGATCAGCAGGCGACGGTGCAATTCGGTCAGGTTCACGCAGCGGCTCGACTGTTCGGGGCCAGTTCGGTGAAGGCGCCCTCCCAGACATCGCGGAGGTCCCGGCTGATCAGCGTGCGCAGGGTGGGCCACAGGCTGATGAGCAGGTCCCGGTTGAGGTACTGGATCAGGTCGTCGTGGAGGCCCTCGGCCAGAACGATGCGGTAGCAGCTCATACGCAGGCGTGGTTGATCCAGGTCGAACTCGGTCAGCCCGGACCAGGCGAGGTGCAGTGGCAGACGCACGGCCCCCTGGGTGGGACCGGCGAGCGCCGTGAGCGTGTCGGGTAGCCGCCGGGCGAACTTGGCCTGGCGGATCTCGGAGACGGAGGGCGGTGAGGCCATGCCTTGATTATTGCTCGAAGGCCGCAGACGCGGACGAGATCGGCAGCTTCGGAATCGTGCCGAGCGTCGGTGCGAGCGTGATCGCAACAGCCCCACAGACACCGCGCCCGGCCATTGCGCCTTCGCATTCCCCGGCACGCATGCGGTCGGCCCTCTCGGAGATCATCCCGAGGGGGCTGTGGACCGCTGTGCCTGGTCAGGCGCCGCCCCCCAGGGGCAGGCTGGCGCGCGGCCTTGAGTTGGTCGAGGTGCTGGAGTGCCTCACCGGGGAGCCCCAGTGCCTCGGCGAGTCGGCGGATGGTTGTGTGCGTGGCTCACGCGCTCCTCACGCACAACCAGTGGGAGACAACGAGAAACGGTCGGAGTCAGTGACACTGACTCCGACCGTTTCATCAAGGCATCCGCACTGGTCAGGACACGAATTAGGTCCCTGACTGGCGAGTGCCCCCGGCAGGATTCGAACCTGCGCACACGGCTCCGGAGTGGGTGACTGATTGCACCCACACACGCCCTCTGACGTGCAGCGGAGCGAAATGGGAGAGCACTGCGAGACGCAGTGTGTCGGAGGTGTGTCACCAGGAGCTGAGAGAGACAGATCCTGAAAGGAAGTCGCCTTCGGCTCCTACGTCCACCGAACATCGGCTTCGCCGAGGGCTGCAACACCCGGGGGGGTTGCAGCGCCTGCGACCGGCGCAAGTCGCATGTGGACAACAGCACGCGACCCTAGCGAGCTGCGGGCGGGAATGTGGCTGTGTCCCCCTCCGCGCTGGGTTAGGCCTAACTCTGCGGCGGAAGGATGGGGACATGCCCAAGCCAAAGAGCTTCACCACGTGGTTGAAGACCCATGCCGATCAGAGCAGCGCAATCGGGGATCTTGCACGGGACGTTTCCCACGATTCTGACTGGCCCTCAGGTAAAGGACTGCCAGGCCAGCGCACTTACCTTGAAGAGCGTGGAGCGATCCCTGCCGCCATTGAGACGCTTGAACGTGCGTGGACTCAGTACGAGGCGTATCGGGCGGACCAAGGCGATGCCTGAGCCGCTCAACGCGCCTCCCTCATCCATCTGCTTGCCGACGGGGCACTGGCACTTTGAGGAAGTAGGCTCGCACGGTTGCGACGTAGGCGGCCCGCTTAGTAGCGACGAGCGCCTCGATGCGGGGAGGGGCCGGCCCATCTGAGGTGCCACGAGGGCCGGTGTAGTTCGCGGCAATGTCAACGAGCGTGGGCAGCGTATCGCGCAGTTCAGCAGCAATTGCTGGAGTCTCCCCCTCGCCGATGATTGCCACTCGGTCCTGCGCAGCAGCGACACCGCCGCCAAGTCTCCATGTCATTTCAACACCGTCATTGAGGAGATCTGTAGCGTCTCCTTGCAGAGTTCCCACGCGGCTCTCATAGCGGATTTGGTCTGCTCGGTCGCAGATTCGTAGGGCTTCGCTGACCACCCCGTCGAACACGGTCAGAAAGTTGTAGTACGCCTCCTGTCTCTGAGCCCGCAACCACTGCTTGTGCTCCACCACCGCTTGGTCGCGCACCTGGCGTCGTCCGGCGTAGTAGCCCACCACCGTTCCCACGACTGCGATGATCGACGCGATCACGATTCCCCACGCTTCGGTCATGGGGCCATCTTCGATGGAGGCACCGAGTTTTGGTGCCTCCGCGGGCCAACATCGGTGATACGCCCGCGCGATAGCTCACATACAGCCCAGAGGGCAGGCATTCCGTCCGCGTCTCAGAGTGACCGCCTTGCCTGGACAGGGGGGACTGGCTCACCTGTTTGTGCAGGTCAATGCCGGTATCCGGATAGTCGGACAGGTGGGGCATAGTTCGGAGGTCGCCCTCGGCTCCTACTGCCCATTGAAGAGAGGTCGGCTTCGCTGCCGGGCTGCAACCCCCCAGGTGTTGCAGCCCTCTTTGATCCGCCCAGGACGCTCACCAGTACCTGCCTCCCAGCCATGATCGGGTCGAAGCCGTGTTCCTAGGCCCAGCACGGCGACATCCTTGGGAACCGTGGATGATGACAAGGAGATCGTGAACTTCTTCCCTGCAGCTGCCGGCTGGCGCGTCGCTATCAGCGATCGCCAGGACCAGGACATTCAGGTCGTGCCATTGATCGGTTGGGCCACGGTCCGAAGCGACGCCCCTCGTTCGATCGAAGGGCCTCTGGAACCAGTGATCTTGTGGGACAACGTCGACGAGCCCATAGTGAGCACCGCCGGGCGGACCATTAGCGACTGGAGCGAGAACCGTGCCTATGTGCATCAGATCCTCGCCCCAGGTGCTGAAGTACGTGAGGTGCCAGAAGGCTGGTCGGTGACCGCGTACGCGGGCTGATAAGCGTGTGAGATCGACTCCGAGCCGGACACCCCGGACAGGTCCACGTCTTACTGTCCGGGGTGTTCATACAGGTGAGAGGCATAACCGGACAGTCGGACAGGTGGGACATTGGTGTCGATCAACCGGGCGAGTGGCACGCTTGTAGAGGTGCCGTCACGTAACTGGAAGGGGAGGCCACGTGCCGCAGGCCAGTCCGAGAGGTACGTACTTGGAGGTCTCTGATTCCCTGCGCTGGAAGATCCAGGAGGGCAAGATCACCGAGGTCCTGCCGTCTCAGGCAAAGCTTATGAGCGCCCATGGCGTTAGCCGCAGCACCATCGAACGGGCCCTGGCCGTCCTCAAGAACGAGAGGCTGATCGAATCGGTGCAGGGGGCCGGTTGGTACGTGACTGGTACCGGGGTGGTTGCCTGGTTGCGCCTCGGTGCCCCATCTGACCTGCAATGGAGGTCGGCAGGAGGGTGCAGAGCGACACAGAGTGTGTCAGAGGTGTGTCGCGAAACGCGCTAGAGAGCCAGAGCGGATCGGAAGTCACCTCCGGCTCCTTCGCCTATCGAGAGGTCGGCTTCGCCGACGGGCTGCAACACCCTGGGGGTTGCAGCCCGCTCTGCGCGCGCACAGCTCAACCGGCCAGGCGCCCAAGAGACCGAACCAATACGGGCGTGTCCTCATCACCCCGCCATTGCACTACCTCGCATCGAGGTCGCGCATCGCAATTTCGGTTGAATTCTTGCAGCTCCTCGGAAATAGGCGCATTGGTCACGATGAGGACGTTCGCAGCGAGGGAAGGAAGCCTGGAAATCACCTTCTCGACGTCGCGTATTTGCAGCATCCCCCGGCGACGGAAGCGGATTTCTACCGCAATCATAGTTCCGCTTGGAGTCTGCCCGTAAGCGTCGAATGCATCGTCTCGGAACCCCGCTTCCGCATTCAACCCTCCACGCCCCAAGGCGTGCATCACGGAACGCTCGTATTGAAGCGCCTGGAACTTTGGGTCTTGAGACAACTCCAAGGCTTCCACGATGCGCTGCGCGGCAGTGATATACGACCGCACGCCGCTTTTCGTTAGAATAATATCGCCTTCATGTACGACTCGGTTCCGCAGATGCCGCAGGTCATCCACCGACCGGGCGAGCTCATCGGACAGCGATCCCATATTGACAAGAGCGCGCGAAGATACACGTGTGATTCCGTGCCTTGAGCCGGTGACTTTAAGGGATTTCTCCACTTCTCGCCAAGCGGCCATCACGGCGGCTGTTGTTTCCGTCTCGGCAAGCTCAAACAGATCAGAAAAGTCGATACCCTGTCGAGTCTGCGCTATTGAATTGAAATATCCATCCGGAGACTCTGGAGTCTCAGCTCCCTCACCCTCTGATTGCACTGCACCAACCGTCGCCAGTTGACTTGCCATTTCACTTTCAATTTCTGCGACTTCTTCAGCGACAGCGTCTGCCTGTTTCTCAAATGCCACCGTCCCGAGGGGGGTTTCAACTGACTCCACGCGGCCAAAGAGTGTTTTCAGTTGCTTCCTGAAGGTGAATCCGAGAATCAGTACGACGGCTGGCCAGATGAGTGTGCGGAGGTATTCAAGAGCCATCTGCCACGACATAGCCGAATGATTCCACGGCAGCACGCTACGTGTCAGGAAATTGAGTGAGCTCCCTCGGAGCTTGCCCGACCGGCCGCGCAAAGGCTGTGAGCCGCAGCGCGCGTGGGTGGACAGTCCGGACAGTAGCCCTGTATCTGTCCGGTCTCTTTCTGCAGGTCAGCGTTCTATCCGGACAGTCGGACACTCCCCCTTCCGGGACGTGCTGTGAGCCTCGTGGCACCCTTGGCAGCGAGTGCTGACGAGCGAGAGGAACCGAAGTGCCGGAGGCCAGTCCGCGCGGAACCTACCTGGTCATCGCAGAGGCATTGCGAACCGAGATCGTCGCGGGGCAGGACGTCGACGCCCTTCCGTCAGAAGCTGCGCTCATGGCCGCTCACGGCGTCTCGCGCAACACGATCCGCCGCGCCCTCAAGGCCCTGGAAGCCGATGGTCTCGTTCAGTCCGCACCAGGCATGGGCTGGCGCGTCATTCGTGACGGCGACCGCCGGTCTCTCGCGGAGCGGATGACCGGCGTGATCGCAGCGGACTCTCTCTCAGTCGGTGACTCCTACCCGTCCGAAGCAAAGCTCTGCGAGCGGTTCGGCGCCTCCCGCACCGCGGTGCGCCGTGTCCTCGCCCAGATGGAAGGCAGCGGTCTACTCGCCACCGTCCACGGCAAGGGGCGGACCGTACGCGCCCTGCCGACGCCCACGACCCACTCGTAGCCTTGACCCTCATGGGACTGACTGAGTGGGCGTACTCGCTCTCCGAATCGCTGCTGTCCGAACCGCTCCCGCGTCGGTGGGCGCACTCGCTGGGAGTCGCCAAGCGCGCTCGCTCACTGTCCCCAATCGTGGGTGACGAAGCCGAGTTGCTGGAGGCCGCCGCGGTTCTGCACGACATCGGGTACTCGCCGGCCATCGCCACCACCGGGTTCCACCCTCTGGATGGTGCGCGGTTCCTCCGGGATCAGGAGGGCGCCAACGAGCGGGTCATTCGCCTTGTGGCCCACCACTCTTGCGCGCTGTTGGAAGCCGAGGAGCGTGGACTGCGGCAGGAGCTGGAGGGCGAGTTCGAGCTGGAGCGTCCCGACCTGGTCGATGCCCTGCTCTACTGCGACATGACGACGACGCCCGACGGGACGCACACCACGCCGACCGAGCGGCTGGACGAGATCGTGCAGCGGTACGGCCCGGAGACGATCGTCGGGCGGTTCATCCAGCGGGCAGCCCCTGAGATCCACGCGGCAGCTAAACGCGTCGACGAACGGTTGGCCCACGCAGCTTCCGATAGTCAGCCGATGTAAGGCACCTGCCACGCCTCGAGGCCGTGCTGGATGCGCAGCATCATCGACGGGTGGATGTCGAGGCCGTCAAGGTCCGCTGGGTGCACCCACCGGACCTCCTTCGACTCACTGCTTGTTCGCAGCGAACCACCAACGGGGCGGGCTCGGAAGCAGATCGAGAACTGTTGGCGGACCTCGCCGTCGTCGTACGCCAGCACGTGCTCAGGGTCGGTGTAGAGCCCCACGATGCTGTCTATCTCGACGTCGATGCCGGTCTCTTCCGCGACCTCGCGCACCACGGTGTCGCCGATGCGCTCACCGATGTCGTGCCCACCACCGGGCAGTGCCCACAGGTCGTTGTCCGTCTTGTGAATGAGGAGCAGCCTCCCCGCGTCGTCCCGGACAACCGCCGTGACCGACGGCACGACCGAGTTGGCCGCCGGCGCATTCGGGTCGCGGAAGTAGTCGATCCGGCTCATGAGGCAGCACCTTCCCAATCGGCAGGTGAGGAGATCGGCCTCGCCGATTCCCAGACCTTCTCAGCGCTTTCGGCGTAGGCGTCGAACAGCTCGCCACCAGGCACGCGCCGTAAGTGCAGCACCGGGGCCATGTAGGCGCCCACGCCGTAGAGGTGGCCATTCGCCAACATCTCGTCGTCGGCCCGGTAGATCGAGTTGTAGAGGGTCGTGCTGTGCAGCCGGAACTCCACGCCGGGAAGGCCGAAGAGCGGGCCGTAGTTGATGAGCGCGTTGCGGATCTTCCCTGCCATCGCGCCGCCGATACCTTCGTCTTCGCCGCGCACTGCCACGGCCGGTGAGGTGGGCTCCCCCAGCATGAAGCGGACCGGCACTCCGTCGGCCGACTTCTCCTTCACGATGCGGTGGAACGTGGCATCTTCCGTGAGCCAGAATCCGGAGTACACCAAGAGGTCGAACTGTCGGATCGCCTTGGCGTAGAGGTTCGTCCAAAGGGTCTGCATCACCACGGACCTGTGTGGATAGAGCCTGACCAACTCCGCGCTGCCAGCGGCAGAGACTTCGGCCGATGTGCGTTCGTCGGGCCACAGGTACGACACTTCGCACTTCAGCAGTGAGGCCGTGGCGTACTGGAAGCGACGGTACGGCTTGCGCTCAGGATCGTTGATCCAGCGCTCGACCGTCTTGGGCGCGACCCCCAGCCGTCCGGCGACCTCATCGAGCGTCAGGCCCAAGTCCACTATCGCGCCGCGCAGTCGCTCGTTCGCCACGCCAACCTCCGTCATCTCAGGACGACTTGGTACGACTTCACGCTAGCGATGAACGACCCAAGTCGTACAGGCGCGGAGTCGAGCGTCGCCGCGTCCGGCGCCAGTCTGTAGGTACATCGAGGGCGAGGGGCTCGCCGAAATCCAACAGCCGAAGGGCTTGACGGGCTCAACGTCTGACCCCACGATGAGGTACACGTAATACATGTTCCTCATCATGAGGAGCAGGTGTCCGCGTACCTGCCGAGCAGCGGGACTCCCCAGCAAGGTCGCCCGCTACCGGCTTCTCCCTTCCTACGACCTACAGGAGAGATCCGTGAGCAGTACGAGGCTGCGCACGTTCGTGGCGGGCCACGAGGCCCTGACCTCCCACGAGTTCGTGGAACTGGCCCTTGGTACTCCCCTTGAGCTGTGGCTCGGGGAGGAGGGCGAAAGTGAGGTGCAGCGTGAGGCCCGCTTGGACGCGGCGCGCGACATCCTCGCCGACCCGGAGTACAGCGACCTCCCGGACACCGTGACCAGCATCGCCGCTGAGGTGATCGAGGCTCGTGCCCCGGAGCTGTTCAACGTCATCCCGCTGGCGCGGTCCGTGGGCCACCGTCGGTCGCGTTCCGGCAGGAGGGCTGCGGCATGAGCGCCCGTGAGCGGAACCTGACGGCCGCGCTGGCGGACGTCAAGGCAGAGATCTCGCGTACGGACAACAAGACGGGCCTGTTGCTGGCGTTCGTTGGCGCCGTGCTGGCCGGGGTCTGGACGGTGGCTAAGGGTGTCCCCCTGAACGTCGCCTCCGTCGTGGTCGGTGGTGCGGGCGTGGTCTGCATGGTCGCGGCAGCCGGTCTGCTGCTCCACTCGGTCCGCCCGAACCTGGGTGGGCGTGCACCGGTCGGCTTCCCGCTGTGGGCGACGCTCACCGCTGAAGAGATCGGCACCGAGCTGTCCGACGACCGGCGCGCGCAGCACATCGCCGTTCTGTCCCGCATCGCCGTTGGCAAGTTCACCTGCCTCAGGCGCGCAGTCGACCTCACCCGCGTCGGCGGTGCGCTCCTGGTCGTCGCGCTCCTGGTCGTGGCGGGAGGTGCGGTATGACGACGTTCCCGAACGTTGAGCGGTCGGCGGTACCACCGCTGTCGAAGCCTGAGACGTGGCTGTTGGGCGCCGTTGCCGTGCTGGCCGCTGTGGTCGGCGGCTTGGGGCTGGCGTCGTCGTTCGAGGCGGTGTCGACCGCGGGTGCCCGCTGGGGGTTCGCCCACCCGTGGATGCTGCCGGTGGGCATCGACATCGCGATTCCGGTGTTCACGGCGGCGTTCTTGCTGCTGATCCGTACGGACATGCCGCTGGGTTGGGTGCGGTTCGTGCCGTGGGCGCTGACCGGGGTGACGTGCTGGCTGAACATCGCGGCCGGGCAGTCGGTCTCCGCGAAGCTCGCGCACGGCACGATGCCCTTGCTGTGGGTGGTCCTGTCCGAGGTCGCCGCGCACGTCTACGCCTCGAGGATCGGCGCGGTGACCGGCCGGCGGATGGAGAAGATCCGGCGCTCGCGGTGGCTGCTCGCCCCGCTGTCCACCTTTGCCCTGTGGCGGCGGATGACGCTGTGGGAGATCACCGCATATTCCGACGCCCTGGGCCGGGAGCGGGAGCGGCAGTTGGCTCGCGCGCATCTGCGCGAGCGGCACGGCCGACGGTGGCGTTCAAAGACGCCGCGCCCGGAGCGCGTGCTGTTGAAGCTGGGTGAGTTGGCGCCGCAGGGTGAGGACTTCTCGCCAGCGCCGCCGCAAGACCCCGAGGCGAAGCCGGAGACGCCCAAGCCGCCGCGTAAGCGGGCCAGCAAGCCCAAGAGGAGCAAGGCGCCGCGGACACCCGCGGAACTGCTCGCTGAAGCGCGCGAGGCCACCGCCGAGTGGGCGGATGACGCGATCAACGCGGAGGCCATCCGGACCACGCTGCACTGCTCGGCAGCGAACTCCCGTGTGCTGCGGGACCTGCTGTTGAGCGAGCGTGCTGACGGCCGACGCCTCCACCCGATCGACAGCGATGACGGCAAGGGGGAAGCCGCATGAGCACCACGACCCTGGGTGACCAGGCCGCGGCCATCGCCGCCTGCTCCGTGCTGGCCAGCCGCTTCGCCCACCTGCCCGCCGCCCGCATCGAGATCAGCAACATGGTGGCCCCGCACGCGGTCACCGAAGGCATCCAAGTCAGTCTCCACGAGCGGCTGGACGCCTTCGAGGCCTGGCGCGAGGCGCTGGACATCACCCCGGACAGCCTGGTCTTCCGGC
This sequence comes from Streptomyces sp. NPDC041205, assembly GCF_055591765.1. Lineage (NCBI taxonomy): Bacteria > Bacillati > Actinomycetota > Actinomycetes > Kitasatosporales > Streptomycetaceae > Streptomyces > Streptomyces sp. NPDC041205. The sequence continues at coordinate 541,871 of NZ_JBVIZH010000002.1, forward strand.
GCCTGCCCGAGTGCGTGTCGATGTCGGGGTGGGCCTTCTTCAACGGCATCCCCGTGCGCCTGATCGGCTTCGGCGACCTCCAGCCTGCACACTCGCGTGCGATGGGGGTGGCGGCGTGAACACCCTAGCCGCGGTCGTGCTGTCCGCACTCCCTCTGGTGACTGCTTGGGCGGTCCACGTGTGGTGGCTGCACGCTCGCCTGCACACGGCACGGCGTGATCCACTCACCGGCTTACGCACCCGTGACGGCTTCACCCGCCGCGCCACCGCACTGCTGAAGGACCCGCGCGCGGTCGTCATCCTCGCGGACGTCGACCGCTTCAAGCAGATCAACGACACCCACGGCCACGCCGCCGGAGACGCGCTGTTGAAGGCGACCGCGGACCGGCTTGCCCACCACGTCGGCCGCTCAGGGGTGGCCGGTCGGCTCGGGGGCGATGAGTTCGGCGGCGTGCTGCTCGATGAACACGGCAATGCCGCGGATCTGCTCGCCGTGTTACACGGCGTGCTCGCCCGCCCGGTCGAGGGTCAGGACCCGGCCATGCACACCACGGTCTCCCTCGGCTGGGTGCGCGCCGCCGACTTTCCCGCCGATGACCTGTCTGGCCTGTTGCGGCGGGCGGATGAGGCGATGTACGCGGCCAAGCTAGGCCGCTCCGGTACCCGCCGCGCGGGGCTGGGCTGGCTGTTCGCCACCATTTCCGGACGTCGCTCCGGGCGCACCGGCGCCCGTACCGACGCGCCAGTGGTGGGGTGACGACCTGATGTCCCCCGCGTTCAGCAAGTGCTACGACCCCGGCGGCACAAGGTTCGGTGTCCCCACCTTCCCGTGGTGGTTGGCCCCGGACGGCTTCGCCACCCGCCGACAGCTCCGTGCCCGTGGCTTACGGCCCGGCGGGCAGCCCGTCGCCGCACAGGTGATGCGTCGCTGCCGGGGGCGCAGGGCGGGGGTGCAGGTCGCCTACCTCTACCGCCTTGACCTCGCGCGGCCGGTCCGGCCGATGACCTCCCGCAAGTGGGGTGCGCTCGCCCTGGCGATGCTCGCCCGCCGCACCTGCCCGCAGTGCCGGACCGACGCCGGATACGTCATCCCGACCTCGCTCGGCACCTGCGTCTCCTGCGCCTATCCCGAGGAACAGCGCGCCGCCTGACCAGCTACGGGGCCCGGTCTCCAACCGACCAAAGCAGCGGCCGGGCCCCGCATCCCTCCCGAGAGAAGGAACCCTCAGTGAAACACCCCGACGACGACCACGAACTCTTCCACCGGCTCGAAGCCGAGATGAGCACCACCTGCGGCCTCACCTCCGGCGGTGAGCTTGTCGACCTCGACAAGGCCCGATCGGCTCGCACCGAGTCGCCCGACCTTGCGCCCGACGCGTCGTCCGACTCCGGACCCGACCGGTCGGGCGACCCGAAGCCGACCAAGTCGGCCGACTCGGAGCCGACCGAGTCGGGCGACGCGCGCCCGACTCTGGTGGACAGCCGGGTCCCGACGGTGTCGGGTCCGGGTCTGCTGGACCGGATCAAGGGCAGCAAGCGCCTGGACGTCATCCCGGCGTGGATGAAGTCGAAGGCGGAGTTCAAGGAAGGCCTCGCCTGGCTGGCCGGGCACGCCTGGCACACCGTGGCCTTCCACGCGGTACGGGTGCCGTTCCTCTACCTGCCCAAGCTGATCTGGCGCTCCCCGCGCGGCCTGGCCAACACCCTTGGCCGGGTCACCCGTTGGACCATGGATGCCGAGGGCGAGGCACTGCGGCAGCACGCGGCGACGCACGAGCAGATCGAGGAGTACCTGAAGCTCTCGCGCCAGCGGGACCGCCGGGTGCGGCTGCGCTCCTGGGTGACCGCGATCAGCATGCCTGTGCTGCTCGCCCTGGCCATCTTCCTCGCCTTCGGCGCGGCGCCGATGACGCAGGCCATCGCCGCGTTCCTGGCCGTGGTCGGGTTCGGTCTGGCCGGGGCGCCGGCGGATGCTCCGCTGGCGACGCGCGCGGTCATCAAGACCGAGGTGCAGAAGCTGACCAGCGACATCGTCGTCAAGGCGATGGCGTCCATCGGCATCGGCCAGATCGCCTCCGCGGTCGCCAAGGGCGGTGACGGCATCAAGTTCGCCGCCCCGATCACCCGCGAAGGGCCGGGCTGGCGCGCCGACATCGACCTCCCCCTCGGGGTGACCGTGGCCGACGTCGCCGACCGGCGCGCCCGGTTGGCTTCCGGTCTGCGCCGTCCGTTGGGCTGCGTGTGGCCCGACGCCGACCCGAACGAACACGAGGGCCGACTAATCCTGTGGGTGGGCGACCGGGACCTGTCCAAGACCGGCATGGTCAAGTGGCAGCTCTCCAGCGCCCGCCGTCACGACGTTTTCAAGCGCATTCCGTTCGGCGTGGACCCGCGCGGCCGTGCTCAGTCGGTGCCGATGATCCAGCACAACGTGCTGGTCGGCTCGCTGCCCGGCCAGGGCAAGACGGCCTCCGTGCGGGTGCTCGCCTGTGGTGCCGCGCTGGATCCGTCGGTGGAGCTGTGGCTGCACGAGAACAAGGGCACCGGGGATCTGGACGCGCTGGAGTGCGTCTCGCACCGGTTCGTCTCCGGCATCGACGACGACTCGATCCGGTACGCGGCCGACTCCCTCAAGCTCCTGCGCGCCGAAGTCATGCGTCGCGCCGCCGCCATCAAGAAGCTGCCGCGGGATCTGTGCCCGGACAAGCGCATCACCCGCCAGATCGCCGACAAGCGCTCGCTGAAGCTGTGGCCGCTGCTCGCCGTCTTCGACGAGTGCCAGAACGTCTTCAGCCACTCCACGTACGGCAAACAGGCCGGTGAGGACGCGGAGTTCATCATCAAGCTGGGCCGCGCGCTCGGGGTGGTGCTGGTGCTGGCCACCCAGCGCCCCGACAAGGACTCCCTGCCCACCGGGATCAGCGCCAACGTCTCCATCCGCTTCTGCCTGAAGGTCGCGGGCCAGTTGGAGAACGACATGATCCTCGGCACGTCGGCGTACAAGAACGGGGTGCGCGCCACCGCCTTCCGCCCCGAGATCGACGCCGGGAACGGCTACCTCTCCGGCGCCGCGCCACTGCCGGTCGTGGTGCGCACCGCCTACCTGGACGACCCGGCCACCAACGCCATCGCCCAACGCGCCCTGGCCCTGCGCAAGTCCGAGGGCACGCTGTCCGGGCACGCGGCCGGTGAGGAAGCCGACCACGCGTCCGCCGGTCCGTCCTACGACCTGCTCGCCGACGTCGCCGCGGTCGTGCCCGTCTCCGAGGAGCGGGTGTGGAACGAGCGCATCGCCGCACGCCTCGCGGAACTCCGTCCGGAGGTCTACGGCGGGTGGAAGGGCGAGAACGTCACCTCCGCGCTGAAGCCGCACGGCATCAAGACCACCGGCATCGCCGGTACGACCGACGACGGGCAGCGCACCACCCGGCGCGGCATCGTCCGCGCGGACATCGTCACAGCGATTGCGGAGCGTGACGGAAACAGGGGTGCGGCCTAGCGCCGCAGCGGTGCTACCGGTAGCGGGCCCACCTGCTACCGGTAGCACCCCCGATAGCACCCCAAATCCCGCTCCACCAGCGATCTAGCGCATAGCACCCCACCAGCGAAAACCCCAGGAAACCCCCGGGAAGGGGCCCTGATGACCCTCGTACTGGCCGCTATCGCCTGCCTGGCCATCATCACGCTCGGTTACGCGAGTGTGTGTGCGGGCAGCCCGTTCGGCACCTGCCGCAAGTGCAACGGCTTCGGCTTCGCCGTCACCACCGACCGCAAGGGACGGCCCAAGCGCGGCAAGCACTGCCGCCGCTGCAAGGGACACGGCAAGCGCGTCCGCGTCGGCCGCTGGCTCTACAACCGCGCCGCCCGCACCTACCGCCAAGGCACCCGCTGACCCCGCTGCCCAACCCCACGGAAGGAGAACGAACGTGGCCGTGACCATCTCCCTGGTCCTGCTCTGCGGCGTGGTCCTCGCGCTGTTGGTGCACCACCGCAAGGTGCCCGTCGGCGGCGCCATCATCGCCGCACTCTTCGGGTTCCTGCTCGCCTCCACCGGCGCCGGACCCGACATCAACGACTCCCTCAAGTCCGCCGCCGACACCATCTCCGACCGGTAGGAGGCGCCCCATGCGCCACCGAGAACCGCCCTCGAACACTCCGGGGATCCTCGCCCCGCACATCCCCGCCGACGCCTACCGCCGCGCGCAGGCCACGGGCCAGCCGATCATCCTGGTCCACCCCGTGCCCGCCCCGCGCCGCACGGCCCGTACCTACCTGATCCCCATCGCGGTCGTCACGGCGGCCGGTGTCGGCGGCATGGGCCTGGTGGTCCTGTTCCTCGCGCTGCTCGACATCGCCGCGCACACCGTGATGGCCGTCGGCGGCGCTGCCGCAGGCCCGATCGGCATCGGCGGCATCACCTTCAAACTCACCCGCCCCAAGAGCAAGTGACCCGAAAGGAAAGCGACATGACCATTCGCACCACTCCCCTGTCCCTGATCCTCGGGGCCGACGAGGCACGCGCATTCATCCACTCCCGCGCTCAGGACCTGACCGACCTTGACCATCTGTCCGAGTCGGTCGCCTTGCGCCTCACCCACCGCCGCGTCCTGCACGGCGACCCGATGGTGCTGGCCGCGCCCGGACAGGTCTGGACCCTGCGCGCGGACACCGACCCCAACGACGCGCCCGCCCACCGGCTGAGTGTCGAGGCCCGGCTGACCTGCCCGCCCCGCGTGATGGTCACCGACCCCGACGACCCCACCGGCGAAGTCGATGAACTCCTCATCGAGGTCCTGGAGATGTACCAGCTCGCCACCTGGCACACCCACCGGGCCAAGAACCAGTAGCAACGCCGCGGCGGCGGGACTCCCCAGCAAAGGTCGCCCGCCGCCGCGGTTCTCCCTGCCCATCCGTAGACAGAACAGGAGAACCCCCAGCATGCCGTACTCGGTTGGGTGTGCCCAGCTCACCGCTGCGCTTGACGCGGCGTCGCGTGGCTGGCGCGTCTTCCCCCTGATCCCCGGCGGCAAGCGCCCGGCCGTCTCCGACTGGGAGAGCCGCGCCACCGCCGCCCCCGACCGCATCACCCGCGCGTGGTCCACCGCCCCCTTCAACATCGGCATCGCCACCGGCCCTTCCGGCCTGGTCGTCATCGACCTGGACCAGCCCAAGCACCCCGGCGACACTCCGCCGGCCACCTGGGCCGGGCACGGCGTCACCGACGGAGCCGACGTGCTCGCCGTGCTCTGCGAGCGCCACGGCCAGCCCTTCCCGGCCGACACCTACACCGTCCGCACGTGGAGCGGCGGCACCCACCTGTACTTCCTCGCGCCTAAGGACGAGCCGCTGCGCAACACCGCCGGGGACAGCGCCCGTGGGCTCGGCTGGAAGGTCGACACCCGCGCGTGGGGCGGGCTCGTGGTCGGTGCGGGCAGCACCTTCGCCGGACACCCGTACGAGATCACCCGTGACGCCCCCGTGGCGCCCCTCCCGGACTGGCTCGCCGAACTCCTGCGCCCCGCTCCGCTGCCCCCGCAGACGCCCATCACGGTCGCTCTCACCGGGCACGGACGCCGCACTGCCTTCCTCCGGTCGGCCGTCAACGGTGAAGTGGAGCGGGTCACCAGGTCCGGTCCGCACGAGCACAACAACGCCCTCTACATCGCCGCGGTCGCCCTCGGACAGCTCGTTGCCGGAGGCGAGCTGGGTGGAGCCGAGGTCACCGGCTGGCTCCTCACAGCCGCGCTCCAAGTCGGCCAGGGCGAGCGCGAGGCACGGCGCACCATCGCCTCCGGGCTCAGGGCCGGGGCGCGCCGCCCCCGGACGGTCGCGGCATGAGCACCAGCCCCATCCCGCCCCTGCACCTGTACTCCGTGCCCAGCGACGCCGCGACAGCCCCCGCGCCGCCGCCGAAGCGGGAACGCCCACGAACCGCGTGGACGGCAGATCAACTCATGGCCGCGCACTTCCCCGAGCCGAAGTGGGCCGTGCCCGGCATCCTCGCCGAGGGAGTCAGCGTGCTAGCCGGACCGCCCAAGGTCGGCAAGTCCTGGCTGTCCCTTGGACTGGGGTTGTCGGTCGCGGCAGGCAGTAAGGCGTTCGACTCCGTGCCTGTCCAGGGCGGTCCGGTGCTCTACCTCGCCCTGGAGGACACCCCGCGCCGTCTCCAGACCCGCATGGGTAAGCTGCTTGGCGGACAGCAGGCACCCGCCGGACTGACTCTGGTCACCGAGTGCCCGCCCTTCCCCCAGGGCGGGACGGAGGCCATCGCACAGTGGCTGGACCGCAATCCCGACGCGCGCATGGTCGTCATCGACGTGTTCGCGAAGATGCGCGGACCGGCACCGACCGGTGCATCGGCGTACGACGCGGACTATGTCGCCGTCGGCTACGCCAAGCGGCTCGCCGACCACTACGGCGTGGCCGTCGTCCTCGTGCACCACGTCCGCAAGGCGGGCTCCGAGGACTTCCTGACGGAGGTGTCCGGCACGAACGGCATCGCGGGCGCCGCGGATGCCACGCTCGTACTGAAGCGGGCCCGCGGGCAGGCGGACGGGATTCTGCACGTCACCGGTCGTGACGTGGACGAAGCCGAGTACGCACTCAGCTTCCAACCCGCCTCCGGCGCCTGGCACCTGCTGGACGGCCCGGTGTCCGACCACACAGTCAGCGACACCCGCGCCACGATCCTGCGCTATGTCCGTGCCCACCCCGGGACGAAGCCGAAGGACATGGCGGGCGAGCTGCCACAGGTCGACATCGACACGATCCGCCGGACGTGCAACCGCATGGCCGACGCCGGGCAGCTCAGCAAGGACCCCGGCGGCCGGTACTACCCGGACACCGAGACCCGGACGCAGGGCGCTCAAGAGGTAACCGCACTGTCCACCTGTCCGGAAACTCCGTCTGACCAGCACGAACCCGCCGGACAGCCGGAATTGGAGCTGTCCTGCCTGTCCGGTGCTGACGCAGCCGAAGGGGTGGCGGAATGAGCGCCCGTACGCGGGACGAGAAGCTGACCGTCCAGGAGATCATCGCTGACCTGAGGATCGCCCCGTCGACCTTCTACCGGTGGCGCCAGCTCGGGAAGGGACCCCGCTCGATCAAGCTCCCGAACGGCGACGTGCGGATCCGGCGGTCGGAGTACGAGCGCTGGCTTGCGGAGCGGGAGGACGCTGCGTGAGCGCCGAGAATGACACTCCGGCCGGGCGTCCTCGCGGTTCGGCCCGGCCCGGCTACTCCTTCGACGTCAAGCTGTGGAAGGTCTCCAAGACCGGCCGCAAGTCCCGCCCGTGGCGCCTCCGGTGGGTGGTCGCAGGGCAGGTGCGCGGCGATACGTTCGCCACCTCCGCTCTCGCTGAGAGCCGACGGTCCGAGTTGTGGCAGGCCATGAACCGGCGCGGTGAGGCGTTCGAGATCGAATCGGGACTGCCTGAGTCCGAGGTGCGCGCGGCGGTAGAGGCCGCCGAAGCTGCGGACGCCGAACCACCGCTGCGGTGGTTTGAGTTCTGCCGGAAGTACATAGCCGGGCGCTGGCGTACGAGCGCCGCCAAGACCCGCGAGGGTATGGCCGATGGCCTTGCGGCCGTGACGCTCGCCATGGTCAAGCGCGGGGATGACACTCCCGAGGATGAGTCCCTGCGGCTGGCCTTCCGGTGGGGGATCGTGCCCGCGAACGCGGGGCAGGACCCGCCGGCCGAACTCAAGACCGCGTACGACTGGGTCACGACGACCGACCGGCCACTGGCTGACGTCACCGACGCCGACGTGTTCGAGGGCGTGATGTACCGCGTCAGCTACAAGCTGGACGGCACCCCGGCGGCTGGCGACACGTACAAGCGGCGCCGCCGCGTCCTGAACGCCGCACTCGAGCACGCGGTGGCCGCGGGAGAACTCCCGGAGAACCCACTCCAGAGGACCCGCAGGAAACGCGTCGGCTCCAACGACGTGGTAGACCCGCGCGTCCTGGTGAACGCCGTACAGGCCCGGCAGTTACTCACCGCCGTCTCTTACGTCGGCTCGTGGGATCGCTGTCGCGGGCGAAGGCTGATGGCGTTCTTCGCGGTCTTGTACCACGCAGGGCTCCGGCCTGCTGAGGCAGTCGGCCTCCGGCTATCGGACTGCCACCTGCCGGAAACGGGTTGGGGGACACTGACCCTGCGGGAAACACGTCCCGTCTCCGGCAAGCAGTGGACGGACTCCGGAGAGCGACACGACCGTCGGGGGCTCAAAGCACGTGAGGCGTCCACCGACCGCCCTGTCCCCATTCCGCCCGTACTGGTCGCCATCCTGCGGGCCCATCTGAAGGGCTTCGGGACCGCCAAAGAAGGGCGCATCTTCGGCAACGAGCGCGGGGGCGTGGTCGGCTCATCCACCTACTGGCGAGTGTGGGAGGAAGCTCGGGAGCATGCGCTCCCGCCGGAGCGCCTTAGCTCCCCGCTGGCAGGTCGCCCGTACGACCTGCGGCACGCGTGCATCACACGGTGGCTCAATGCCGGGGTGCCCATTGCCGAGGTGGCCCGCCGCGTCGGCAACTCCCCAGAAGTGATCCACCGCCGCTACCACGGCTGTATCGACGGCCACGAGGAAGCGGCCAACTCGAAGATTCTCTCGGCACTGGAGGCGGATGGCGACGTCGTGTAGGAGGACAACTGCTCGACGAACCTCCAGCCGCGCAGAGAATACCGGAGGTTCTTCGAGATTCGATCCGACCTGTCAGACTCGTACGATGGTGCCACTGACTATCGCCACGGGGCAGACTTCACTCCCAGCCGTCGCTGTTATCGCGGCATGCGCTCTGGCCTTCACAGTCGCCTCGTTCTGGTGGCTTAATGCTCGACAGGGCCGATTGCAGGCGTGGGAACCGATGACGTTTTCTGCGGCGGTGACACCTTCCCAGTCACGCCTCCGATTCCCGGTCGTCGTGTACAACACCGGCGCTAAGCCCATCGTTATCAGAGATTTGCGGCTTTCTTTCCTCGACGAACATACGCTGAAGACACCCTTGCCATGGACGTCCCTTAGGACGCACCTGCGCCCAGCATCAGACGACCATTTGGGAATGCCCGCCGTTTTCGCGGTACCTGGCAGAACAGCGGAACGATTGTTCATTGAGTTCGGTACAAGCAGTCCTCGATACCTAGTACCCGAGGCCCGCTCATACCGAGTAAGAGTTGAAGGCCTTTTGGGTAAGGGTGACAAGTGGCACTCACTTGTCACCTTCACCTGGCACGCGGCACGTCTCGTGCAGCCGACTAACTATATTGCATACCGAAACTCAGCAGAGGTAGTAGAGGGAGAAGGGCCGGAGAAGGCAGCGGCCGAGCTAGATGCTGTGGCTACCAAGGTGGTGGAACGGGGCGGAGTACCAGAAGGGAGGGGTTTCACCGAATCCTGAGTACTATTCTCGATCAAGTACAGACCAGTACTGCAGCGGATGCGGTCAGCAGCCTTCCCGAGTCAAGGGCCCTTTTTAGGGGACGTCCGTTGCTCCGGCTCATCACCTATCGAGATGCTGAGTTTGAGGTCGCGCAGACCCGCAACACGGGCACGTGTCGCCTGCCCCGTGTCGTAAGTCAGTACCGTAACCTCGCGCCCTGACAGCGGTTGGATCGCAAGCGCTCTGTTAACGATCTCATCGTCGTTAATCGGTAGCCGTACGTGCCCTGGCGGGTCGAACAAAAGCTGAACGGTGACTTCACCACGTCGCGCACCGATGGTTCGTTGCACTTCTGCGTCCGGCTTGCGCAGTACAGCCTGTTGGGTGTCCTGCTGGAAGATCCGGTCAAGCACGGCGAGTGTGTAGCCTGCTCGCCACCGAGCGTGCGGAGTCTTGCTTTCCTTGAGCTGGTCCAGCTCGTCCACGACGACCATGGGCACGATGAGGTGAATGGAGCGATCCTGGACGCCCAGCAGTTCGGCAAAGTCAGCCTCTTCCAACCTGTCGGGGTGCTTGACGTAGAAGCTGCTGTCAGCCACTACCGGAACCCCGCGCAGTTGCCACCGCTGCAACTCCTGACCAAGCGCCTCAACAGCTGCTGTGAACTCCGTAATTCGTTGCTGCAGTTCAGAGTTCAACATCTGCTCAACGATTTCCCAGATCGACCCCGTGCCGAAGTTTCCCGGGCTTGCGAGTAGCTGCTGGTACCGTCTGGTCAGCACGAGACGCTCAAGGTCGGCTGCGCCGATCAATGAACCCAAGTGAACAACCGCGCTGTTCGTCCAGTTTAGGTATGCCAGGTACCGGTGGTAGCCGCGCGCCCTTCCGGAATGGACATCCGAGGCCTCTTGACACACGTCGCTAAGCGCCTGGTGCAGGCGCTTACGGTCAACGCCAGGTAGTGGACTTACGAGCATTCCCACACTGTGACAGCTGGCCGTACTGCGCGCACCCAGTTTCCCGCGGCCCACAGGCCGACGCTGCTGTCGGCACCAAGCACGTTCGCGATGCCCCTGCCTCCGGATGGCCAGCTTGTCGCGCCACCACGGGCTCGACTGTCGAATCCGGCTAGCCGGAAGGTGGTCCCACTCGTCAGTCGACGTCGTCGCGCGTGTCGGAGGTGTGTCGCGAACGCTGAGAGACAACGAGAAAGAGCGGGAGTCAGTGAGACTGACTCCCGCTCCCTCAAATCGGCATCCGCCCTGGCCAGAGCATGATTCATGCTGGCTGACTGGCGAGTGCCCCCGGCAGGATTCGAACCTGCGCACACGGCTCCGGAGGCCGTTGCTCTATCCCCTGAGCTACGGGGGCGTGTCGGCCGCTGTGTGGCGGCGACGGGTAGAACCCTACCAGCTTCGTGGGGGTCGGCATGAACGGGTATTTGTGCAGCGTCCGGGGTGCCTCGGACGGGTTGGGGGAGGGCCGTCCGGGGCACCCCGGGGCGGGGTGCGGGTGGGGTGAAAGGCGGAGGGTCAGGGCTTGCGGGCCACGCCCGCGTAGGCGTCGGCCGCGACTGTGGTGTCCGTGGTGGGGTCCGGGCGCCAGCGGGTGACCTGGGTCACGCCGGGGTCGGTGAGGGTGAGGCCGTCGAAGAAGCCGGTGATCTCCTCGACGCTGCGGACGTAGTAGGGGATCGCGCCGCTCTTGTTGTACGCGTCCGACGCCGCGATCATGCCCTCGCTCGTGGACGTCGAGTCGCTGATCACCAGGTAGCTGCCGGACGGGAGTCCTGCCATCAGGCGGCTCACGAGGTCGCGCGCCTCCTCGTACGAGGACACGTGGCCGAGGGTGTTCAGGATCATCAGGGCCACCGGCTGGGAGAGGTCGAGGGTCTCCCCCGCGGCCGCCAGGATGGCCTCCGGCTCGTACATGTTCGCGTCGATGTACGACGTGACGCCCTCCGGCGTGCTCGTCAGGAGCGCGCGGGCGTGGGCCAGGACCAGCGGGTCGTTGTCCACGTACACGATGCGGGCGTCGGGGGCGACGCGCTGGGCCACGTCGTGCGTGTTGTCCGCGGTCGGCAGGCCCGTGCCGATGTCGAGGAACTGGCGGATCCCCTGCTCCCCCGCCAGGTGGCGGACGGCCCGGCCGAGGAAGTGGCGGCTGGTGCGGGCCACGTCCACCAGGCCCGGGAAGATCTCCTTGATCTGGTCGCCCAGCTCGCGGTCCTTCTCGTAGTTGTCCTTGCCGCCCACGAAGTAGTTCCAGAAGCGTGCCGAGTGCGGCTTGCTCGTGTCGATCCGCGCGCGTATCTCGGCGGACGATTCGAGTCTGGGGTCGGAGCCTGACACGGGGACCTCCTGCGGTGCTTGGGCCGTTCGGCCGTGCGATCAACTCGCAACCTAGCAAGTGGGCGGCGTGTCGCGGACGTCAGGCGGATGCCGATGTCGGGCGGTGGCGTTCGTACTCAGGTGACTCCGAGTACTCCTGCGGATGTCCGCCGCCGGCCCGCGACACGACTCTTGCGGGCATGACGAAACCTCTGCGCAACCTCAAGTGGGCAGTGATGCGTGGCCTGTTGAGCACCGTCGGACGGTCCTCGCGCGGTGTCCGGATCGGCTATCGGCACGGCTTCGACAGCGGCACCATGCTGGACTACGTGTACGTGAACCGTGCGCACGGCGTCCTCGGGCTCGGGCGACTCGTCGACCGCGTCTATCTGAACGCCGTCGGCTGGCGCGCCATCCGCGCCCGGCGCGAGCTGCTCCAGGACGTGCTGCGGGAGCAGCTCGGCGCGCGACCCGACCGCGAGGTCCTCGTCCTCGACGTCGCCGCCGGGCCCGGGCGCTACCTCCAGGACCTGGCCGCCGCGCACGGGCCCCGGCGGGTGCGCGTGCTGTGCCGGGACCTCGCCGTGGCAGGGCTGCGGCAGGGCGAGCGGCTCGCCCAGGAGCGCGGGATCACCAACATCTCGTACGAGACGGGGGACGCGCTCGACCCCAAGGAGCCGGACGCGGGCGCCCCGGACGTCATCGTGGTGTCCGGGCTCTACGAGCTGCTGCTCGACGACGACGTCATCCGCGCCTCCATCGAGCGCCTCCGCGGACTGCTCGCGCCGGGCGGCACCCTCGTCTTCACCACCCAGACCCGCCATCCCCAGCTCGACTTCATCGCCAACGTCCTGCCCAACAGGGACGGCCAGTTGTGGGTGATGAAGTGCCGGGACGTCGCCGAGACGGAGGGGTGGGCCCGCGCCGCCGGGTTCGGCGCGGTGGCCAGTCGGCGGGAGGGGGTGGGGTTGTTCACGGTGACGGTTTGTTCAGGGTGACGGTTTGTTCAGGGTGGGAGCCGCGTGTTCGCGGTGAGAGCGCGTGTTCGCGGTGGCAGCCGCCCTCTTACGCCGACGCCCTCTTCGTCGCCGTCTTCTTCGGCGTCGCCGACTTCTTCGACGCGGCCTTCTTCGCCGTGGACTTGGTGGCCGCCGTGCCCGACGCCGTCTTCTTCGCCGTGCTCTTCTTCGGGGCCGCGGCCTTGGACTTCGACGCGGTCTTGGCCGTCGACTTCTTGCCGCCCACCTGCTTGGGGGCCGCCGGGGACGACTTGCGGGCGGCGGTCGCCTTCCCGGCCGCGGACTTCGCGGTGCGGGAGGTACGGGAGCCGCGCGAGCGCAGGGAGGTCACCTCGGCCTCCTGGTCCGGCTCCGCCCCGGACTTCTCACCGCGGGCCGTCCGTGCCGCCCGGACACTGTTCTCCAGGGCCGCCATCAGGTCGATGACCTTGCCGCCGCCCGGCTCGGCCGCCGGGGCGGGGGTGTAGGTCCCGCCGCCCTCGACCTTCGCGGCGATCATCTCCTCCACGGCCGTGCGGTAGTCGTCGTGCAGGGAGTCGAGGTCCACCTCGCCGAGGGTGTCCATCAGGGCGTCGGCCAGGTCCAGTTCGGCGTCGCGGACCGTGACCTCGGTGTCCGGCGCGACGGAGTCGGTGGCGCGGATCTCGTCCGGCCAGAGCAGGCCGTGCATCGCGATCACGTCGTCCACGACCCGCAGCATGCCGAGCCGTTCGCGGCCGCGCAGGGCGAACTTGGCGATGGCCACCTTCCGGCTGCGCTTCAGCGCCTCGCGCAGGAGGGTGTACGGCTTGGCGGCGGGGACTCCGTTGGCCGACAGGTAGTACGCGGTGTCCATCTGGAGGGGGTCGATGCGGTCGGCCGGGACGAACGCGACGATCTCGATGGTCTTCGCGGTCGGGATGGGCAGGGCGGCCAGGTCGTCCTCCGTGATCGGGATGATCGAGCCGTCCGCGTCCTCGTACCCCTTGCCGATCTCCGCGGCCGTGACCTCGCGGTCCTCCAGCTCGCACACCTTGCGGTAGCGGATGCGGCCGCCGTCCTCCGTGTGGATCTGGCGGAAGGAGATCGAGTGGTTCTCCGTGGCGTTCACGAGCTTGATCGGGATGCTGACCAGGCCGAAGGAGATGGCGCCGTTCCATATGGACCGCATGTGGAGCACCTTTCGGCAGCCGGGAAAGCGACAGCGGGGCTTTCGTCACGGTTTCATGGGATTCTCATCGTATGACGCCCATCACCGAGGTGGAGGGGCGAAGGCTCGCGCTCAGCAATCTCGACAAGGTCCTGTACGCGGAGAGCGGCTTCACCAAGGGCGAGGTGCTGCACTACTACGCCACCGCCGCGGGCGCCCTGCTCCCCCACCTGCGCGACCGGCCCGTGTCCTTCCTGCGCTTCCCGGACGGGCCCGACGGGCAGCGGTTCTTCGCCAAGAACGTGCCGCCGGGTACGCCCGCCTGGGTGCGGACGGCCGAGGTGCGGCGGTCGGACGGGGTCTCGCGGCAGATCGTCGTACAGGACCTGGCGACGCTGATGTGGGCGGCCAACCTGGTCACCGAGTTCCACACCCCGCAGTGGCGGACGGACGCGCCCGGGCTCGCCGACCGGCTCGTGCTCGACCTCGACCCCGGGCCGCCCGCGACCGTCGTGGAGGCCTGCGAGGCGGCGCTGTGGCTGCGGGAGCGGCTGGTGGCCGACGGGTTCCCGGTGTACGTCAAGACGTCCGGCAGCAAGGGTCTGCACGTGCTCGCGCCGCTGCGGCCGACGCCCAGCGGGGACGTCACGGCGTACGCGAAAGGGCTGGCCGTGGCCGCCGAGCAGGCGCTGCCGCGCCTGGTGGTGCACCGGATGACGCGCAGCCTGCGGCCGGGGAAGGTGTTCGTCGACTTCAGCCAGAACGCGGCGGCGAAGACCACGGCGACGCCCTACACCCTGCGGGCGCGGGCCGAGCCGACCGTGTCCACGCCGGTGACCTGGGACGAGGTGGAGGCGTGCCGGGAGCGGCGGGATCCGGGGCTGCTCGTCTTCCTGGCGACCGACGTCGGGGCGCGCCTGGAGCGGTACGGGGATCTGCTCGGGCCGCTGCTCGACCCGGAGCGGGGCGGGGTGCTGCCGCCGCCGGGGTGAGCCGGGGGCCACGCCCGGTCAGGCGGGATGCTGTCAACGCGAGGCTGAGCCCCGGCCCTCCGCCCCGGTCAGACCCGGTTCCACGTCCGGCGGTCGCGGGCCAGCGCGTGCAGTGCCTCGACGTCCGCCGGTTTGAGGACCCCGCCCGTGCGGGCCAGCGCCGGCAGGTCCTCTTCGAGCAGCACCCGCACCTCCCGGGGCGGCGCCGCGACCTCCACGTCCACCGCCCCCACGGGCACGAGGACCGCCCGCACCTCCGCCGTCAGCGCGAACGACGCCCGCCCGGCGTCCGCCCGCAGCTCCCGCAGCAGGGGCCCCGCCTGGCCGCGCCCCACGGCCACCATCGGATCGGCCACCCGCACGCGCTGCCTGCGGGCCGATAACGCCCGGACGCAGAACAGCCCGCCGGGGCCGATCAGCAGATGGTCCAAGCGGCGGCCGCCGGGGAGGCCGACCGAGTGCAGGGTGTGCCAGCCGACCGCGTCCAGGCGGTCGAGGGCGTCGCCGACCGCGGTCTGCGCCGCGAGCGCCCGGTGCCGGGGGTCGGACCGCAGCTTGCGCGCGGGCGGCGGGTCGCGGTCCAGGTCGACGCGCAAGGCCTCGCCGGGCCGGTTCGGGGCGAGGTCGTCGTCCGGGTGGAGGGTGAGCCGGGCCAGCTCCGCTGGGGTGGGGACGGGCGGTGGTCCGACCGTCACGTTGCCCGTCAGGAACGGGCCGAGTGCGTCGAGGACATCGGCCTCGCGGTCGGCGCTCAGCAGGTTCACACGGGCTGTGTCCCTGTCGTACCAGGCCACGCTCCCGCCGTCCGGCCTGCATACGTAGAGCCGCTCCTGACCGTGCCTCCAGGCCGGTACGACACGCAGTCCGCTCATGCCCCATCACCCCATGACCATGGGAGCAGCCCGGGCACCGCCTCGGCAAGAAGCTGACGGCGCTTCGCGGAAGTCGAGGGCGATTCGCCCAGTGTTCGCCACCCCGGGCGGGTCCATCCGCCATGTCCCCGCCCATCCCGTAACAGCACCGCTCGCACAGCTATGGCCCCCTGTTACAAAGTCGCCGAACCGCCGCAACGGCGGACACCTAGCGTCGTCCTTGTCACTGCCCGCCGCAGAGCGCAAGGAACGTACCGTGAGCAACCGTCGCCGCACCCCGGCCCTCCGTACCGCCGCCGTCACCGCGCTCGTCGGCGGCGCGCTGCTGCTCCCGGCCACGGCCGCCTTCGCCGACGCCCCTTCCCCCGCCGCCGCGCACTCCCCCGCCACGGTCACCCCGGCCCGCCTCGCCGACGACGTGGCCGCCGCCCCCGAGGGCGGCGTCAAGGCGGGCGCCACCGGGGTGCGGGACGCCGGGGATCCCGCGTTCATCGTGGCGGGCGGGGCCATGGCGGCCGCGGGCGCGGCGGGGCTCGGCTTCGCGATGATGCGCCGCGGGCGCACGGACGCCTGACCGGCACACCCCCAAGGAGCCCCCGTGCACACCCCCACTCCCGGCGAGGCCGAGCAGGAAGCCCACCCGAGCCGTCCGAGTCGCCCGAGCCCTTCGAACCACCCGCACCCGCCCCGCCGCAGCACCCGCCGCCTCGCCGCCGCCGCGGCCCTCACCGCCGCCATCGGCGTCGGCCTCATCGCCTGCGGGCAGGGCGGCGGGTCCGGCGACCCCGCCCCCGACGTGAACGTCAAGAACGTCACGGCCACGCGGGCCAAGCAGGCGCCGCCCCCGATGGCGGAGTCCAGGCCGACGGGTCTGCGGATCCCGGCGGCGGGCGTGGACGCGAAGGGGATGCTGGACCTCGGTATCGGCGAGGACGGGGCGCTGCAGGTGCCTCCGGCTTCGAAGGCGGAGCTCCCCGGCTGGTGGACGGGGGGCGTCACCCCTGGTCAGAAGGGTGCGGCGGTCGTGGTCGCGCACTACGACACGGCGGGCGGTCCCGCGCTGCTGCGGAACGTCGCGAAGGTGCGGGTCGGCGACCGCGTCATGGTGCCGCGGGCGGACGGCTCCACGGCGACGTTCAAGGTGCGCGAGATTCAGCAGGTCGGCAAGGAAGACTTTCCAACCCATAAGGTGTACGGGGCGACCGACCGCCCGGAGCTGCGCCTGCTGACCTGCGGCGGCCCGATCAAGGACGGTCACCGGACCGACAACATCATTCTCTACGCCGACCTCGTGCGGTGAGGCCGCGCCCGGGCACCCCCGGCCCCGTGCCGCAGCCCCGCACCCGGCCCCCGCGAGCAGGAGTGCCAGTTGAACCGCAGCCGCAGGCCGCGCCGCCCCAGGCCCGCCCGCCGACGCGCGCTCGCCGCGGGCGCCCTCGCGCTGGCCGCGACCGCGCTGGCGGCGGGCTGCGGCGACCCCGGCGACCTGCGGGGCGCGGGCGCCACTCCGACGGCCGTCGGCCCCACCCGGCTGTGGCCGGACCTGCCGCCCGCGTCCTCGCCGGTCGGTGACTACGGCGAGGCGGACACCGAGGAGGTCGAGGGCGTCAAGGTGCCCGGCGGCGATCTGCACAAGGTGAACCCCGTCGCCATCGTCAGGGCCGAGGTGGCCGCGAACCCCGACGTCTACAGCGGGCCCGACGGGCTCTACAAGGAAACCGTCGAGGCCCTCAAGGAATGCGGCAGCGAGCCCAAGGACTGCCCGGTCCTCAAGGCGTACTACCGGGACTTCACGGGCGACGGGAAGGACGACCTCGTCGTCGGCATCCGCATGCCCGAGGAGCAGCTCGCCGTCCGCGTCTACGCGATGGAGAAGGGGCACCTCACCCAGATCATGGGCACTTCCGACGCGGTGCTCGGCGTGGAGCTCGCCGGGCGCGACCTGGTGGTGCGCGCGGTCTCCGGCATCCCCGGCTACGAGTACCGCACGGCCTGGTCCTGGGACCGGCACCAGCGCGCGATGCTGCCCACCCGCGACGAGATCCTGCGCTCGTCCGACGCGCCCCGCCCCAAGGGCGCCCGCAGTCAGGCGCCCGCCCTGACCGAGGCCGACCCGGGCGCGGGCCCCGGCCCGGGCGAGACGCCGGGGCCGGGCGAGACGTCGGGGCCGGGCGAGACGTCGGGGCCGGGCGAGACTCCCACGCCGACCGCCGGTCCGAGCGCCGACGCCCGTCCGGGCGAGGGTTCGTGACCGGCCGCGCCGAGCCCGGGGGCGCGCCCCGCGGCGAAGCCGGTGCCCGGCCCCGCGCCCGCGGGTCCCGGCTGCCGCGCCCGCCCCGGCTGCCGTTCCGGCTGCCCGCCTGGACCGCGACGCTGACCTGGAAGGCCGCGGTGTTCATCGCCGTCATGTGCTGCGCGCTGGCGGCGCTGCTCGGCGTGCTCGTCCATGTCGCGGTGACCAACCAGACCGTCGGCCAGGCCCGCGAGCGCGCCCTGGCCCGGCTCGACGACGCCACCAAGCAGTACGAGGCGGGCGGGCGGCTCGGCCCGGGGGCGGGCGTCGACCCGCCCGGCCTGCCGCGGCGGCTGCGCGACCTCGCGGTGGGCGGGGAGCGCGGCACGATGGTCGGCGACCACGACGAACGGCCCACCGTGTGGGCGGCGGGCCCCGCGGACGGCGGGCGGGCCATCGCCGTACAGGTCGACTACGCGCAGGGCGCCCGCACCATCGACGGGCTCGACCGGGCCATCGTCGGCTCGTCGGTGCTGGCCATCGGGGCGACGCTGCTCGTCGGCTCGTTCGCGGTGACGCGGGTGACCCGGCGGCTGCACCAGACCGCCCGGGTCGCGCGCCGCATCAGCGCGGGCGACCTGGACGCGCGCGTCAACGACCCCCGCACCCACGACGAAGGGCGCCACCAGGACGAGGTGGCCACCGTCTCGGGCGCCCTGGACACGATGGCGTCGTCGCTCCAGGGCAAGCTCCTGAGCGAGCAGCGGTTCACCGCGGATGTCGCGCACGAGCTGCGGACGCCGCTGACCGGGCTGCACGCCGCCGCCGAGCTGCTGCCGCCGGGCCGTCCCACCGAGTTGGTCCAGGACCGGGTGGCGACGCTGCGCACACTCACCGAGGACCTCCTGGAGATCTCGCGCCTCGACTCACGCAACGAACGCGTCGACCTCGACGCGGTCCGCCTCGCTCCCCTGGCCGAACGTGTCGTGCGGGCTTCGGGGGCCGAGGTGGAGCTGCTGGTCGTACGGGACATCGTGGTCGAGACGGATGGGCGGCGGCTTGAGCGGGTGCTGGGGAATCTGGTCGGGAACGCCCTGAAGCACGGGGCTCCGCCGGTTTCCTTGACCGTCGACGGGCCGGTGATCACCGTTCGGGATCACGGGCCCGGGTTCCCGGACTACCTCATCGAGCACGGGCCTCAGCGGTTCCGTACGGAGGGGACCACCAAGGGGCACGGGCTGGGGCTGACCATTGCTCTTGGGCAGGCGGAGGTGCTGGGGGCGCGGCTGGTGTTCTCCAACGCGGCCGAGCCGGGCGGGGCGGTGGCCGTGCTCACCCTCCCCCACGAAGTCGCCTCGGGCGACGTGGAGGACGTCGGTTGACCCCGGCGTCGGCGCACCCCTGAGTCGCGGCCTTCGGCCTTGCTCGTCCTCGAACGCCGGACGGGCCCTCCTTCACCCCCTGTGATCGTTTGCGGACTCCCTGTGTCGCTCATAGCGTGAAATCACGGCCTTTGGCCGGTCGTGTCTTCCCGTTCCGCTCTGCCGAGGAGGCCCCATGACCCTTCGTTCCCGCTCCGCCGTCACCACCCGTCTCTCCATACTCGTGGCCGGCGGCGCCCTCGCCGCCACGACCGTGCTCACCGCCGCACCCGGCGCCGCCGCCGACGACGCGAACAACGATCCGCCGGTCTACAAGGGCCGGGTCACCGCCAAGACCGGGCTGCTCCTGCGGGACGCCCCGACGCGTGGCAGCAAAGTCATCCGGAGCGAGCCGTACGGCAAGGTCGTGCACATCTTCTGCAAGGCGCGCGGCGAGTACGTGCACCACAACGACCGCTGGTACCTGCTCACCGACGGCACCTGGGCCTGGGGCGCCGCGCACTACATCGCCAACATCGGGCCCGCGCCGCGCTGGTGCTGACCAGGACACCGGCGACATAACCGGACATTAGGCTCGCAGCTTGCTACGTTCCGGGCATGACCGGAACAGCGTCGGAGCCCGCCACCGTCGCCACTGTCCACGTCCCGCGGCGCCGCGGCACCGAGCTGGCGCTGATCGTCGTGGCCGTGCTGCTCTCGGTCTACGGCTACTGCGCGGTGGGGCTCGCCCACGACGGTTCCGTCCCGCCCGGCGCCGCCGGTTACGGCGCCGGGCTCGGGGTGCTCGCGCTCCTCGCCCACGGGGCGGTGCGGCTGCGCGCCCCGTACGCCGATCCGCTGCTGCTCCCGATCGCGGTGCTGCTCAACGGCCTCGGCCTGGTGCTCATCTACCGGCTCGACCTGGAGACGCCCGGCGACCGGGCGGCGCCCACGCAGCTCGTCTGGTCGACGATCGGCGTCGGCCTGTTCATCGTCGCCGTGCTGTTCCTGCGCGACCACCGCGTGCTCCAGCGCTACGCCTACCTGTCCGTGGTCACCGCGCTGGTCCTCATGATCGTGCCCATCTTCTTCCCGGCGGTGAACGGTGCCCGCATCTGGATCCGGATCGGCGGATTCTCCATCCAGCCCGGCGAGTTCGCGAAGATCCTGCTCGCGGTGTTCTTCGCCAGCTACCTCGCGGCCAACCGCACCGCCCTGGCGTACGCGGGCCGCACCGTGTGGAGGTTCAAGCGGCTGCAACTGCCCACCGGGCGGGTGCTCGGGCCGATCGTGGCGATCTGGCTGCTGAGCGTCGGCGTGCTCGTCCTGGAGCGCGACCTCGGCACGTCGCTGCTGTTCTTCGGGCTCTTCGTGATCCTCCTGTACGTCGCCACCGGCCGCACCGGCTGGATCGCCGTCGGCCTGCTGCTCGCGGCGGTCGGGGCGTTCGCGGTGGGCTCCCTTGAGCCGCACGTGCACGGCCGCGTCGAGGACTGGCTGCACCCGTTCGCGTCGATCGAGGCGGGCCAGGGGCCGAACCAGCTCGCCCAGTCGCTCTTCGCGTTCGCGGCCGGGGGCCTGCTCGGCAGCGGCCTCGGGCTCGGGCACTCCATCCTCATCGGCTTCGCCGCGAAGTCGGACTTCATCCTGGCGACGGCCGGCGAGGAGCTGGGTCTGACCGGGCTCGCGGCGATCTTCCTGCTGTACGCCCTGCTCGTGGAGCGCGGCTTCCGGGCGGGGCTCGCGCTGCGTGACCCGTTCGGGCGGCTGCTCGCGATCGGGCTCGCGTCGATCGTGGCGCTCCAGGTGTTCGTGATCGCGGGCGGGGTGACGGGGCTGATCCCGCTGACCGGGATGGCCATGCCGTTCCTGGCGCAGGGCGGTTCGTCGGTCGTCACGAACTGGATCATCGTGGCGCTCCTGATCCGGGTCAGCGACTCGGCGCGCGCCCAGCCGGTGCCGGTGTCCGAGGAGGTCCGGGCGTGACCCGACACATCCGCCACGCCGCCGCGTTCTGCGCGCTGCTGCTCGTGGCCCTGCTCGTGAACGCGACCCGGGTGCAGGTCGTCGACTCCCGGGCGTACGACGACAACCCCGCCAACCGCCGTACCGCCATCACCCGCTTCGACCAGCCGCGCGGCGACATCCTGGTGGACGGCGAGCCCGTGACGGGCTCCAAGGACACCGGCGAGCAGCTCCGCTACGAACGGACGTACCGCAACGGCCCGTTGTACGCCCCGGTGACCGGCTTCGCCTCACAGGTGTACGGCACCACGTTCCTGGAGCACGCCGAGGACGACATCCTCTCCGGCACCGACCCCATGCTCGCCCCGCTGCCCCTGTGGAACGACATCACCCGCGCCCAGAACCCGGGCGGCGAGGTCGTCACCACCATCAAGGCGGCCGTGCAGCGCGCCGCGTACGCCGGGCTCGGCGGCAAGAAGGGCGCCGTGGCCGCCCTCGACCCGGCCACCGGCGAGATCCTCGCGCTGGTGTCCACGCCGTCGTACGACCCCGAGCGCCTGGCGGGCACGGGCAGCGCCGTGACCGGGGCCTGGGCCGGGCTCAACGCCGACCCGGACAAGCCGATGCTCAACCGGGCGCTCAGCCGGACCTATCCGCCGGGCTCGACGTTCAAGGTGGTGACGGCGGCGGCCGCGCTCGACGCGGGCGAGGTCACCGACCTGGACGCGGACACGAAGTCGCCCGACCCGTACACCCTGCCGGGCACCACGACGAGCCTGGCCAACGAGGTCGAGGGGTGCGCGAACGCCAGCCTGCGGTACGCCTTCCAGTGGTCCTGCAACACCGTCTTCGCCAAGCTCGGCGTCGACACCGGCCAGGACGCCATGGCGGGCACGGCGAAGAAGTTCGGCTTCGACACCTCCGGCCTGCGGATCCCGTCGCCGGTCGCCACCAGCACCTTCGACACCGCGATGGACGACGCGCAGCTCGCCCTGTCCGCCATCGGCCAGTACGACACGCGCGCCACGCCCTTGCAGATGGCGATGGTCTCGGCGGCCGTGGCGAGCGGCGGCTCGGTCAAGGCGCCGTACCTGGTGGACCGGACGACGACCGACGACGGCGACACCGTGGCGACGAACGGCACCCGGACGCTCCGGCAGGCGATGAACCCGGGCACGGCCGTGCAGTTGCGCGAGCTGATGACGGACGTGGTCGAGAAGGGCACGGGCCGCAACGCGGCGATCGAGGGCGTGACCGTGGGCGGCAAGACGGGCACGGCCCAGCACGGCATCGGCAACACCGGCACCCCGTACGCCTGGTTCATCGCCTGGGCCCAGAAGCCGGGCGACGCGGAGCCGTCCGTGGCGGTCGCGGTCGTCGTCGAGGACGCGTCGGCGGACCGCTCGGACATCAGCGGCGGGGGCAGCGCGGCGCCGGTCGCGAAGGCGGTGATGGAGGCGGCGCTGCGCTGAGGCGCGCGGTGCCGACACCGCCGCCGAACAGGACCGAATCTGTCCTATTTGGCGCCTAGCGTGGCCGCATGACCGAAACCCAGGAACTCCTGAACGCCCTGCGCGAGCAGCGCCGCACCCTCCTCATCGCCGTGCGCGGCCTCTCCGACGAGCAGGCCGCCGCCCGGTCCACCGTCAGCGAGCTGACGCTCGGCGGCATCCTGAACCACCTCACGCACGGCGAGCGCAACTGGACGCACGTCCTGAGCAGCGGGACCGGCGAGGCACCGCCCTCGATGTTCGACGTGGAGCAGTACGAGATGCCGCGCGGCGCGCGCGTGCCCGACCTGGTGGCGGCGTACGAGGAGGCGGCGCGGGCGACCGACGAGGCGGTGGAGCGCGCCGGGCTCGACCGCGTCGTGCCGCTGCCGGAGGCGCCGTGGCAGCCCGGGGTCGTACCGCGCTGGTCCGTGCGCCGGATCGTGCTGCACCTGCTGCGCGAGACGGCGCAGCACTCCGGGCACGCGGACATCGTGCGCGAGGCGCTGGACGGGGCGAACACCACGGCCCAGCTCGGCGGTTAGCCGTCGGCGGCGCCGGAGGCGATCGCCTCGGAGACCTCCGCGACCCGCTCGTGCTCCTCCGCCGCGAAGCGCTCGGCGTCGAGTTTCTCCGCGATCTCCTCGTCCTGCGCCATCAGCTGGTCGAGGTTGGAGTCGCCCATCTCGAACACGCCCATGTCGACGTACGCCTGCTGGAGCCGCTTGCCCCACAGGCCGATGTCCTTGACGCACGGCACGATGCGGCTGAACAGCAACTGCCGGAAGAGCTGGAGGTATTCGGAGCGCTCGCTGCACTCCTCGGCGTCCTTGAGCGGGATGCCGAAGTTCTCCAGGACCTCGACGCCGCGCAGCCGGTCGCGCATCAGGTAGCAGCCCTCGATGACGAACTCCTCGCGTTCACGCAGTTCGGCGTCGGTGAGCTGCTTGTAGTAGTCGCGCAGCGCCATCCGCCCGAAGGCCACGTGCCGGGCCTCGTCCTGCATGACGTACGCGAGGATCTGCTTGGGCAGCGGCTTGTCGGTGGTGTCGCGGATCATGCCGAAGGCGGCCAGGGCGAGGCCCTCGATGAGGACCTGCATGCCGAGGTAGGGCATGTCCCAGCGGGAGTCGCGCAGCGTGTCGCCGAGCAGCGCCCGCAGGTTGTCGTTGATCGGGTAGAGCATGCCGATCTTCTCGTGCAGGAAGCGGCTGTAGATCTCGGCGTGCCGGGCCTCGTCCATGGTCTGGGTCGCGGAGTAGAACTTCGCGTCGAGGTCGGGGACGGACTCCACGATGCGGGCCGCGCACACCATCGCGCCCTGCTCGCCGTGCAGGAACTGGCTGAACTGCCAGGAGGCATAGTGCTTGCGCAGTTCGCCGCGCTCGGCGGGGGACATCAGGTCCCAGTACCGGGTGCCGTAGATCGACATGGCCTCGTCGGGGGTGCCGAGCGGGTCAAGCGGGTCGACTTCGAGGTCCCAGGCGATGCGCTTGGCGCCGTCCCACTGCTTGTCCTTGCCCTTTTGGTAGAGGTTCAGGAGGCGTTCGCGGCCCTCGCCGTACTCCCAGCTGAAGCGGGCCGCTCCGGTCGCGGGCACCGTCCAGGCGAGGTCTCCCCCGCCGTCCGTTCCCTGGCTGGTGCCGCTCTCCCGGCCTGCGTTGACGTACAGATCGCGTGTGGACACTGACGGCTCCTCGCGGGTCTCGGCGGCCCCCGCTGCCGCGCGACCGCCGCACAGGGGTGGCTCCTTGGCAGGCTCACACGGTGGTAGACGCGGGGTCAACAAGTCGTGCGCAAGGGATTGACGGCCTTGCTGACAAGCAGTCTCATAAGTCGTGACCCCCGGTAACCCGCTTGCGAGAGCACACGAGGAGCAGGAGATCTCATGACGACCGTGACCGAGGACAGCGAACTCGCGGGTCTGCGGGACGCGCTCGGCCTGCTCAAGGACCGCGAACAGGTGGCCCAGCGACTCCTCGAGTCCTCGGCCAAGCACTCCTTCGACCCCGACAAGGAGTTGGACTGGGACGCGCCCGTCGAGGACGGCAAGTGGTTCTGGCCGCCGGAGCTGGTCTCGCTCTACGACACCCCGCTGTGGAGGCGGATGTCCGAGGAGCAGCGCCACGACCTCGCCCGCCACGAGGCGGCCTCACTGGCCTCGCTCGGCATCTGGTTCGAGATCATCCTCATGCAGCTGCTCGTGCGGCACATCTACGACAAGTCCGTGACCAGCGCGCACGTCCGGTACGCGCTCACGGAGATCGCCGACGAGTGCCGCCACTCGATGATGTTCGCCCGCATGATCGAGAAGGGCGGGGCACCGACGTACCCCGTCACCAAGCTCAACCACAACCTCGCCCGCGTCCTCAAGACCGTCTCCACCACCCCGGGGTCCTTCGCCTGCACCCTCCTCGGCGAGGAGATCCTGGACTGGATGCAGCGCCTGACGTTCCCCGACGAGCGCGTGCAGACCCTCGTGCGCGGCGTCACCCGCATCCACGTCGTGGAGGAGGCCCGCCATGTCCGCTACGCCCGCGAGGAGCTGCGCCGCCAGATGGTGACCGCGCCCCGCTGGGAGCGCGAGCTGACCCGCGTCAGCAGCGGCGAGGCGGCCCGCGTCTTCTCCATCGCCTTCGTCAACCCGCAGGTGTACACGAACGTCGGCCTGGACCGCCGCGAGGCCGTCGCCCAGGTCAAGGCGAGCGGCCACCGGCGCGAGGTCATGCAGTCCGGCGCGAAGCGGCTGACGGACTTCCTGGACGACATCGGCGTGCTGCGCGGGGCGGGCAGGCGGCTGTGGAAGTCCTCGGGCCTGCTCGCGTAGCCCGCCGCGCGCTCCCGCCCGCTCCCGGCCGCCCCGGGCCCCGGGGTGCCCCCGCACCCGACTCTTCGTACGAAAACACGGTTACGCTGCGGGACATGACCCAAGCCGTCGGCCCCACCCGCGCGTACCGGCGCCTCAGCGTCGAGGAGCGCAAGAGCCAGCTCCTCGACGCCGCCCTCAACCTCTTCGCGCACCGCGCGCCCGAAGAGGTCTCCCTCGACGACGTCGCGGAGGCCGCCGGGGTCTCGCGGCCCCTGGTGTACCGCTACTTCCCCGGCGGCAAGCAGCAGTTGTACGAAGCGGCGCTGCGCACGGCCGCCGACGAGCTGGAACAGTGCTTCGCCGAACCGCAGGACGGCCCGCTCACGCGGCGCCTCGGCCGTGCCCTCGACCGGTACCTCGCCTTCGTCGACGAGCACGACACCGGGTTCAGCGCGCTGCTCCAGGGCGGCAGCGTCATCGAGACCTCCCGCACCACCGCCATCGTCGACGGCGTCCGCCGCGCCGCCGCCGAGCACATCCTCGCCCACATGGAACTCCCCGAGCCGCCGAGCCCCCGGCTCCGCATGACCGTCCGCATGTGGATCACCGCCGTCGAGGCCGCCTCCCTCATCTGGCTCGACGAGGACAAGCAACCGCCCCTGGACGAGCTGCGCGCATGGCTCGTCGAACAGTTCGTCGCCCACATCACGGCCACGGCGGGCCGCGACCCGCAGACCGCCGCCATGGTCCGCCACGCCCTCTCCCTGGAGACACCGGAGGGCGCGGTGGGCGAGCTGGCGCGCCGGGTCCTTCCGGTGGTGGCGGAGGCGGGCCACCTGCTCTAGGGGACGCGCGGGCTGCGGGGACGCGCGGACCGCCGTGGCCGCGCGGTCGGGTCGCCGGGGAGACACTGGTGCCGTGAAGAGTGAAGAGACCCCCTTCGTGGGCGGCCCCCTGGACGGCCGCGTCCTGCCCGTCCTCCTCGGCCCGACCGGCCACCCCCCGAAGGTCTACCGCGTCCCCGTCCCCGACGACGCGGGCGGCGAGCCCACGATCCTCGTCTACCGCCGCGTGGCAGCGGGCACCGCCCGCCGCTTCGGCCTCCACCCCGGCTGGAAGTACGAGTACGACGCCGGGGGCGGCGGGGGCGAGGGGGGTTTCCGGAACTTGAAGTGGCCGTGGTCGAAGCCAGGTCCTGGGCGGACGGCCGGGACGGACGCGGACGGCCCCGGGGCGTAGCTCCAGCCCCTGCCGGGCAACTCTCAGCCCCTGCCGGGTATCTTCCAGCCCCTCGTGGGGGTCCCCTGCTCGTTAAGAGCTCGGGGGAGTTTGAGGAGCGGGGTCTGGGGCGGAGCCCCCCCACGCGGCGGAGCCGCAAATCGACACAGCCGGGAAGGGGCGGGATTGGGGAAAGCCCCGCAGGGCCCGCCCCCGACGACCACCGACGCCGACGCCAGGTGCAACCCGCCGCGCCGCGAACCCCTGGACGGGTGACCTCATTGCGCCAACCGCCCACCGCCACCGCGCGCCCCACACCCCGCCATCCCATGCTCACGGTGCACGGGCGGACCCCCCGCCCCACACCGGGAGGTGATGACATGTCAGGAAGGCTGCTGCGCTGGGCGTGCACCGGATCCGCACTCTCCGCGCTGCTCACCGCCACCCCCCTGACCCCGCACGCCGCACCCGCACACGCGGCCCCCGCCCCCGCCCCCGGCAACCGCTCCGTCGCCGAACTCCTGACGGACCTTCAGCGCCTGTACCGCAAGGCCGAGGAGTCCACGGAGACGTACAACGCGACCGAGGAGAAGCTCACCGACCAGCGCCGCCAGGTCACCGGCCTCAACCGCAGCCTCGCGCGGGCCCGCGCCTCCGCGCACGACGGCAGAGGCGCGGCCGGCCGCCTCGCCCGCCAGCAGTACCAGCACGGCACCATCGAGATCTCCTCCTACGTACGCCTCCTCCTCGCCCGGAATCCGCAGGGCGCCCTGGACCAGCGACACGTCCTGCGCCGCGCAGCCGCCGAGCGGGCCGCCACCGTCACCCGGCTCGTCGACGGCGAGAAGAAGGCCGCCGGCCTCGCCCGCGCGGCCCGCCGCGCCCTCGCCACCCAGGAGGCCCTCGCCCAGCGGCAGCGGACCGCCCGGGACGCCGTGCGGACCCGGCTCAAGGAGGTCGAGGAACTGCTCGCCTCGCTCTCCGCCGAGGAGTTGGCCGCACTGGGTCGGGCCGAGGAGGACGGGGCCGCGCGGGCCCAGCGGCGGCTCGTCGCGTCCGGGGCGCTCGGGGCGCCGGCCGGGGTCGGGCGGGCGCCGTCCGCCCGGGGGGAGCGGGCGCTGCGGTACGCCGTGGCGCAGATCGGGAAGCCGTACGAGTGGGGGGCGGAGGGGCCTGCCACCTTCGACTGTTCCGGGCTCACCCAGCGGGCCTGGGGGGTGGCGGGCCACGGCATCCCCCGGACCAGCCAGCAGCAGTGGGCCCGGCTGCCCCGGGTCCCCCTCCGGGACCTGCGCCCCGGCGACCTCGTCGTCTACTTCCCCCGCGCCACGCACGTCGCCCTCTACCTCGGCCGCGGCAAGGTCGTCCACGCCCCCCGGCCCGGGGCCCGCGTCAAGGTCTCGCCCCTCGCCGCGAACCCCGTCCTCGGCGCGGTCCGCCCCGACCCCCGGGGCACACCGGTCTCCGACTACCGCCCGCCCCGCTTGCCCGCGGGGGCGACGAAGGGGGCGGACCGGGGGTGGGCGGGGTAGGCCTCGCGGGGGCGCCCCAGTCCCACCCCTTCCCGAAACCGGGGGCCGCGCCCCCGGACCCCCGCTGATCGGCGCTCCGCACCCCGCTCCTCAATCGCCGGACGGGCTGGAAGATCCAGCCCCTCCGGCGATTGAGGAGCGGGGTCTGGGGCGGAGCCCCAGGATCGGGAAGGGGCGGGGTCGGGGGCTACGCAGCCGCGACCTCCGCCAGATACCCCTCCGCCAGCTCCGCCTCGTAGAAGTAGTTCTCGAAGTCCGCCGGATCGTTGAAGCCGTTGGCGAAGCGGTCGGCGACGGGCTGGAGGTCGCCGGCGGCGCCGAGGAGGTTGAGGACGTGCTCGGGCGGCACGCCCAGCATGGCGTTGGTCCACTTGGTGACGTGCCGCGCAGTGGCCCAGTAACGGTCGAAAGCCCCCTGCATCCACGCCTCGTCGAACGGCCGCTCCCCATGGGAGACGATCGACGAGAGATAGGAAGCGGCGCACTTGGACGCGGAGTTGGATCCCTGCCCGGTGATGGGGTCGTTGGCGACGACGACGTCGGCGACGCCGAGGACGAGCCCACCGCTGGGCAGCCGCCCGACGGGCTTGCGCACGGTAGGGGCGTACCGCCCGGCCAACGTGCCACCGGCGTCGGTGAGTTCGACCTTGGTGGCGCGGGCGTACTCCCAGGGCAGGAACTTCTCCAGGAGTTCGAGGGTGAGGGCGAGGTGCTCACCGGGGTCCTTGACGCCTTGGAAGACGTCGAGCGGACCGCCGGGAACGCCTTCCCAGAAGAGGATGTCGGCGCGCCCGGACGTGGTGAGCGTCGGCATGACGAAGAGTTCGCCGACGCCCGGCACGAGGTTGCAGCGTACGGCGTCGAACTCGGGGTGCTCGGGCCGCGGCCCGAGGCCGTGGACGTAGGCGACGGCGAGGGCCCGCTGCGGCGCGTCGTACGGCGAACGCGAGGCGTCCCGCTCGAACATGGACACCAGCTCGCCCTTGCCCGCGGACACGAGCACCAGGTCGTACGTACGGGAGAAGTAGTCCAGGTCGGAGACCGCCGCGCCGTGGATGACGAGCTGCCCGCCGCGCTGCGCGAACGTCTCCATCCACCCGGCCATCTTCACGCGCTGGTCGACCGACTGCGCGTACCCGTCGAGCCTGCCGACCCAGTCGATGACGCGGGCCGAGTCGGGGCCGGCGACGGAGACGCCCACGCCCTCGATGTCGGGGGCCTGGGACTCCCAGAAGTTCAGGCCCAGTTCCCGCTCGTGCTGGAGGGCCGTGTGGAACATGCACTGCGTCGACATGACCCGGCCGGCCCGGATCTCGTCCGCCGTGCGGTTGGACATGAGGGTGACCTCGTACCCCTGCGACTGGAGTCCGAGCGCGATCTGGAGGCCGGACTGACCGGCTCCGACGATGAGTATCTTCCGCATGCTGATGGGGATCCTTCTGTTCAGGGCTACTCGGGGGTGCGGGCCAGCGCGTGCCCCACCAGCGCGAGCAGCGACTCGATCGCCGAGATCCGCTGCCGCGCGTCCATGATCAGGACGGGGATGTGCGCGGGCACCGTCAGCGCCTCTCGGACGTCCTCGGCCTCGTACCGCTCGGTGCCTTCGAAGTGGTTGACGGCCACGACGTACGGCAGTCCGCAGCTCTCGAAGTAGTCGAGCGCGGGGAAGCAGTCGGTGAGGCGGCGGGTGTCGGCGAGCACCACGGCGCCGATCGCGCCGCGCACCAGGTCGTCCCACATGAACCAGAAGCGCTGCTGGCCCGGTGTGCCGAAGAGGTAGAGCACCAGGTCGTCGTCCAGCGTGATGCGGCCGAAGTCCATGGCGACCGTGGTCGTGGTCTTCTGGGGGGTGGCGCTCAGATCGTCGGTGTCCGCGCTGGCCTGCGTCATCAGCGCCTCCGTCTGGAGGGGCGTGATCTCGGAGACGGCGGTGACGAGCGTGGTCTTGCCCACGCCGAAGCCGCCCGCGACGACGATCTTCGTGGCGATCGGCGCGCGGGTGTGGTCGTTCTGCCAGGCCTGCACGCCCTCTTCGCGGGCGAGGAGTTCGGAGACGGCGGAACCGGAGATCGTGGGGTCGGAGACGGTGGAGTCAGAGACGGCGGAGTCCACTCAGCACCCTTTCGAGCAGTGCGCGGTTCGGCTGCCCGGGGCCGTGGCCCGTTCCGTACACGCGGATCTTTCCCTGGTCGGCGAGGTCGCTGAGCAGGACGCGGACCACGCCGAGGGGCATCTTCAGGAGCGCGGAGATCTCGGCGACCGTACGCATCCGGCGGCAGATCTCCACGATGGCCCGCATCTCCGGCATGACACGGGTGCTCAGCGGGTCGCCCTTGCCCAGCTCGGGCCGCTCCCCGGGGGCTTCGAGGGCGGGGGTGGCGGCCACGAACGTCTCGACGAGCAGGACGTGCCCGAAGCGGGTGCGGCCACCGGTCAGCGAGTACGGGCGCACGCGCGCCGGCTTCCGCGCGCCGCCGCGCCGGGGCAGCTCGGGCACGGCGCTCATCACGCGTTCTCCATCGACTGGCGCAGCTCGCTGCGGAGTTCGGGCGTGAGGACGTGTCCGGCGCGGCCGACGAACAACGCCATGTGGTACGCGACGACCGTCATGTCGCAGTCGGGGGTCGCATGCACGCCAAGGAGTGAGCCGTCGCTGATCGCCATCACGAAGAGGCTGCCCTCGGCCATGGCGACGACGGTCTGCTTGACCGAGCCGCCGTCCATCAGCCGGGCCGCGCCGAGGGTCAGGCTGCCGAGCCCGGACACGATGGTGGCCAGGTCGGCGCTCGAACCCCTGGGCCCGGTGGGCCTGGTGGCGGGGCGGCGCTCGGCGTTGCGCACGGGGTCGGAGGAGAGCAGCAGGAGTCCGTCGGACGAGACGACGGCGACCGAGAGGATTCCGGGGACCTCCTCGACCAGGTTGGTCAGGAGCCAGTGGAGGTTCTTGGCCTCACTGCTGAGTCCGTAGGCGACGGGTTCGCCGGACGCCGACGCGGGGTCGGTGCCCGGGTCGGGTTTCACTGGCTTGGCGGAAGAACCGGGTGTGCGCATGGGCGCAGTCAACTGCTTGCCTCCTCGACTGGGTCCCCCGGAACATCTGCGGCACGGTGGCCTTCGGCACTCTCTTCTGTACGGGCTTCTGTACGGGCCGCTGTGCGGGATTCCGCACGGGCTTCTGTGCGGGTTTCCTCAGGGGATTCCGCACGGGCCAGCTCCGCCGCCACGTCGCGGCGGCCGCTGTTGGCCCCCTGCTGGAACCCGCCGAGCCTGCGCCGCAGCTCCTCGGCGTCGACGGCGGGCCGCGGCTGCGGTGTGGCGCTCGCGGCGGTGACGCTGATCCTCGGGGTCCGCTTGGGGAGGCCCTTGGCGGTGAAGACGGGGGCGTCAGCGTCCCCCGACAGCGCCTCGGGCTCCCGTACGGACTCGGCTTCCGGAAGGCCCCCGCCCTCCGGGAGCTCGTCCGGGAACTCGTCCGAGAGCTCTTCCAGGAGCTCCTCCGGCAGCTCTTCCGCCGCCACCGCCGCGTCCCGCTCCGACGGCGACTGCGCGTCCGGCTTCGGGCGCGCCTCCTGCTCCGGCCGGACCTCGTCGTCCGGCCGCGCGTGCGGCTCCGCGTCGTCCGGGTGGTCGGCCGGGACGGGCGGTGCCAGGAGTTCGAGAGTCGTCTCCGCGGCGGCGATCAGGGGGTCCCGCTCGTCCGAACGGGACGGCAGGACATTGGAGTTGGCCTCTGCCTCGGAGCCGGGCAACTGCACCAGCGGCGAATCGACGCGCGCGGCGGGCACCGCGCCGGGCGCGGGCGGGGCGGCGAGGATGCCGTCGGGCAGGACGACGACCGCCGCGACCCCGCCCTGTTTCTGCTCGCGCAGCCGCACCCGCGCCCCGTGCCGGGCGGCGAGCCGCGCCACCACGTACAGGCCGAGCCCGAGGCCGTCGCCGCTCTCCTGGTCGTACACGTCGTCGGGGGAGAACTCCGCGAGCCGCGCGTTGAGTTCGTCCAGACGCTCCGCGGCGACGCCGATGCCCTCGTCCTGCACGGAGAGCATCACCTCGCCGTTCTCCAGGAGCCAGCCGGACACCTCGACGGCGGCGTCGGGCGGCGAGAACGAGGTGGCGTTCTCCAGGAGTTCGGCGACCAGGTGGCTGATGTCGTCGGCGGCGAACCCGGCGATGTGCGCGTGCGGCGGCAGCGTGGCGATACGGACGCGTTCGTACCGCTCGATCTCGCTGACGGCGGCGC
The DNA here is from genome assembly GCF_055591765.1 of Streptomyces sp. NPDC041205. NCBI lineage: Bacteria > Bacillati > Actinomycetota > Actinomycetes > Kitasatosporales > Streptomycetaceae > Streptomyces > Streptomyces sp. NPDC041205. The sequence continues at coordinate 574,440 of NZ_JBVIZH010000002.1, forward strand.
GTACGACGTCGACGAGCGGCACCGGACCCGCGTGCTGGTGGCCGTGCTCGGCGCCCGCGAGGACCAGGAGGTTCTCGCTGTGACGGCGGGTGACCGTGGCGAAGTGGTCGAGCTTGAAGAGGGTGGCGAGCCGGTCGGGGTCCTGCTCGCGCTCCTCCAGGCTCTCGATGACGGCGAGCTGCCGCTCGACCAGGCCGAGCGTGCGCAGCGCGAGGTTCACGAACGTGCCGTGGATGCTGCGGCGCACCCGCTCCAGATGGACGGCGGCCTCGGCGAGTTCGGCGCGCAGCGCGTCGCGCTCGTCGGCCATCTCCTGCCGGGCGTCGGCCATCGTCTGCCGCTGGCCGACGAGGTGCTTGCGGTCGGCCTCCAGGGTGGTGAGCCGTTCCTGGAGGGCGACGGCGTGGCCGTGCAGCGCGTTGACGGAGCGCACGACCGCGGCGAACTCGTCGTCGCGGCCGGTGAAGCGCACCGGCTCCTCGGTCACGGGCGCGGTCGCGACCCGCTCCGAGCCCCGGCGCAGCACGGCGAGCGGCCGGGTCAGCGAGCGGGCCGTGCCCATGCACACGCCGACGGCGACGAGCAGCAGCACGCCGACGAGGGCGACGCGGATCTCCAGCGCGGTGACGTCGTCGTCGCGCAGGTCGCCGAGGCTCTGGGTGCGGGCGTCCGCGAGCGCGTTCTCGGCGCCGCGCATGGCCTCGATACGGGCGGACAGCGCGCTGTCGAGCTTCTCGCGGTCCAGGCGCTGGTCGGCGGTGGAGAGCCGGGGCCGGTCGGTGAGGCGCGTCAGGTACTGCTCGGCGGTCGTGACGCCGTTGCCGGTGACGGTGGACTCGTAGGTGGCGCGGGCCTTGGCGGGCGCGGTGTCCAGGAAGTCGGCGAGCGCGGCCAGCTCCCGTACGTGGGCCTGCTGGGCGGCGGCGCTGAGGCCGTCGCGGCGCCCGTCCTCCTCGCTGTCACCGGTGCCGGAGTTGGTGGGCAGTCCGGTGACCGGGTCGACGGTGGAGCCGGTCGACGCGGGGCGGGGCACGGCGAGCGCGGCGAGCAGCAGGCCGCGCGCGGATCCCGCCTGGTCGACCGCGTGGTCGAGGTCGGCGAGGGCGTGGGCCCCGGAGCCCGCGCGCGGCGGGAGTCTCTCGGCGAGTTCACGGGTGAGGCCGTGCAGTTCGGCGATGGCCTTCGCGTACGCCTTGTGGGCGTCGAGGGCGCTGGTCTTGCCGGTGAGCGCGGCCCTGCGCACGGACGCGAGCCCGGCGAGGTCGCGGCGCAGCTCGGCGGTGACGGAGGTGTTGGTGTTCGCGTCGGCGGCGGCCTCGCGGAGCTCCTCGATGCTCCGGTCCACGCGCGCGCTGTGGCTCTCCGACAGGCCCTTGCCGTCGGGGCGTCCGGCGGCGATGTACGCGGTGACCTCGTCGCGCTCGTCGGCCAGGGAGTGACTGAGCGTGATCGACTGCTGGGTCAGCTCGGCGAGCGTCACCAGGCTCTGCGATTCGTTGAGTTGGCTGGACGCGGTGACGATGACGGGCGCACCGGCTCCGGCCACGGCGGCGGCGACGACTGCGACGGCCACTATGAGGCGGTTGCGGACGCGGGCTTTGGGTGGGGTGGGAGGTGCGGGGGGCACGGGGGTGGCCGTCGTGGGGGTGGGCGCGGTCGGCTCGCCGCCGGGCTGGGCGTGCGTCGCCGCGCTGGAGGTGGCGCCCGTCGCGGACGAGGTCAGACTCGTCGCGGGCGAAGCCGTGTTCGCGGGCGAAGCCGTGCCCGCGCCGGACTCCGGCGTGCCCTCCGCGGCGTCGGGCCCCCGCTCCGCGGGAGGGGTCGCGCCCGGCGAGTCACCTGCCGAGGGCTTCTGCCTGCCTTCGCGCCGAGGCCGCATCTCTTGCACCGGTGCTCGCATTCCTGTTTTCGTCTGCCCTAGGGCCCAGGTGACGATCCGTCAACGCGAGCGCCCCCCGCACGGTTCCCGACCTTCGCAGACGATTCCAGTGCCGGAGCGCGGCAGTCGAGCATCGTCTGCCTGGCCACCTGAAGGAGTGAACATCGGCAGGGAGTTGGTGAGCAAGTCACCCTGCGTGTCGTGCGGGCCGCGCGCGGTGTGCCAGTTGGACGTCTGTGGGCGGCTTTGGCAGGATGCGCCGCCACACCGACGTCGGAGTTGATCATTCCGGCCGAAATCCGGCGCCTGACCTGCCGACTCCCCCGCTCCGCCGCTCACCACGCCCGCCCCGGGGCCGCACCCGCGCCTCGGGCAGACTGGCGGAATGCGCATCGAACTGACCACCGAACCCGGCGACCCGGACCGCCCCAACGAGGACTACGCGTCGGTGGCGCTCCCCGCGTCCGGACAGGGCGGATCACTGGTGCTCCTGGACGGGGTGACGCCTCCGTCCGGCGACACCGGCTGCTCGCACACCGTCCCGTGGTTCACCGCCCGCCTGGGCGGCGCCCTGGGCGAACTGTCCGTTTCACGGCGGGATATGACGCTGCCTGAGATCCTCGCGGCGGCCATCGCGCGCACCGCGGACACCCACCGTGACACCTGTGACCTTTCTCACCCGCGTACCCCACAGGCGACGGTGGTCCTCGCGCGGTGGGACGCGGAGCGCGTCGAGCACCTGGTCCTGTCGGACTCCGCGCTGCTCGTGGCGGGCGCCGACGGCGAGGTGGAGGCGGTCCTCGACCCGCGGCTCGACCAGCTCCCGGACGCGGTCCGCGAGCAGCGCGACGCCGTACGGGCGCTGCCGCGCGGCTCGGCGGAGCGGCAGGCGGAGGGGCGCAGGTACGCGGCGGCGGTCGAGGCCCTGCGGAACGCCGAGGGCGGCTTCTTCACGGCGGCGGCGGATCCGGCGGTGGCCGCGCTCGCGGTCACCGGCGAACGGCGCCGCTCCGCGGTCACCGCGCTCGCGGCCCTGACGGACGGCGCCGGGCGCTGGGTCGAGACGTTCCGCGAGGGCGACTGGGCGGACTGCTTCGCGCTGCTGCGCAAGAGCGGCCCGCAGGCGCTGGTGGACCGGGTGCGGGAGTTGGAGCGGGCCGACCCGGAGGGCGCGGTGTTCCCGCGCGGGAAGCGGCACGACGACGCGGCGGCGGTGTACGCGGAGTTGTAGCTCCGCAGGTGTTTCAGCCCCGGCCGGCCGGGACACAAACAAAAACAATTCAATTCATCCATTCCCGCAATCGCGGCGAACTGATCTCGGGAACATTTCAACTGAAGCAGAGATCAGGAATTGTCTGTTGAAATTCGGTTCGGCGACAGGGAAGGATCAGCGGGCATGGGGAACGCATGACCACATCCGGTCATGTGCCCGCGCACGAAGGAGAATTGAATGTCCCGGCGCATGGCGGTCATCGCGGGTTCGGTACTCGCGGCCGCGCTGGTGCTCAGCGGCTGTGGTTCGGACGACGACGGCGGCGACAGCAAGGAGGGCGGTGCGGGTTCGGCCGGGGCCGAGGCGAAGGTGCTCGCCGAGGTGGCGCAACCGAAGGTCAGCGAGATGGCCGGGGCCATGGGCATGTGGACGACGGACAAGAATTTCGTCAAGGCCGGGCTCAAGAAGATATCCGGCTATCCACTGGCAGGCGGAAAGGCCGAGTGGGAGGTCCCGCTCACCGGTGAGATCTGCTGGTCGTCCCAGACGCCCACCAAGGACGGAAAGGTCGCCGTCGTCTTCCAGAACGACAAGGACGATCCGTCGGTGTGCACGGAAGTCGGCGTGGTCGACATCCGGCGCGGCAAAATGCTCTGGCACAAGCAGGGCGTGAACGCCGACGGCAACGCGGAGATGTTCGACGAGATCACGGTCGGCGGCGGCACGGTCGCCGCGGCGGGCACCAGCGCGAGCGCGGGCTGGAAGCTCGACGGCACGCCCCTGTGGAAGCCGTCCGACGAGACCTGCGACACGGTCGGCCACGCGGGCGACGACACCAAGCTGGTCGCGGTCCGTGACTGCGGCGACACCGACAACCCCAGGCTCCAGGTGGAGACGGTCGACCCGACGACACGCGCGGCGAAGTCCACGTACAAGCTGCCGCAGGGCACGGAGTACGTCCACGTGGTCGCCGTCGACCCGCTGGTGCTCGCCGCCGACGACGGCAAGTCGCAGGGTGGGTCCGGGATCTCGCGGTTCATCACCGTCGACGACAGCGCCGCGCGCGGCAAGGAGCTGAGCACGATCCCCGCGGGCGGCGGCAGGCACGGCAAGTACGAGGCCGAATGCCCGGCCACCGAGGTCACGGGCTGCGCCCAGCTCGCGGTCAGCAAGGAGAAGAACGCGCTGTACCTGGGCACTTCGGAGCCCGCGAGCAGTTCGTCCGAGGCCAGGAACGACCTGGTGTCCTTCGACCTGAGGACCGGCAGGCAACTGCGCCGGACGCCCGGCTCGGACTCGGGCCGTCTGGTGCCGATCGGCCTCGACGACTCCGGCAAGGTCATCGCGTACCAGGAGGCGAACGTGGCCCGCGAGGAGGGCGGCGGCGTCTGGCAGGCCGACCCGGGCACCCTCAAGGCCAAGCAGGTCCTCCAGCACCCGGCGGACAGCTACGAGATGGAGTCCCGCTTCGAGTCGGACCGCCGCGCCCTCTACACGGGCGGCCGCCTCTACCTGGGCGCGGACCACGTGACGGAACCGTCGACGGTGTACAAGACGGCGCAGCCGCTGGCGGTGGTGTTCGGGGAGAAGTAGGGGTGGTGTCCGGAGAGAAGCAGGGGGCCTAGGACTCGGCCCCGGCGTTCAGCTTCCCCAGCAGCCGGGCCAGCTCGGCCACCTCCCCCCGGTCCCACCCGGCGAGCTGCCGGACGTACCGCTCCCGCCGAGCCCCCCGAACCGTCCAGAACCGCTCACGCCCTTCCTCCGTGAGCCGCACGAGCCAGGCCCTGCCATCGGCGGGGTCTGGCTCACGCACGACCAGACCCAACTCCTCGAGGCCCCGCAGCTGCCTGCTCATCGTCGCCTTGCCGACCCCGATGAACGCGGCGAGATCGGTGGCCCGCCGCGGCCCCGACTCGTCCAGGAACGCCAGCAGCCCGTACGCGGCCGGTTCCAGATCCGGATGCACCTGCCGGGCCATCTCCCCGGACGAGGCCCGCGCCCGGCGCAGCAGCAGCGTCAGCTCCCGTTCCAGGGACAGGAATTCGTGGTCCACACCACCGCCGGACCCGGCCTCGCCCGCCCCGGCACCCTCGCCGCGGCCCGCGTCCTCGCGCATGTCAGCACCCATGCCACACATTTCCGATCCTGAAAGTTTCCGCCGACCACGGCCATCGCCGCAGCTCGACCAGTATTTCGCAGGCGTAGACCAACGGCGGGCGCGAGTACCTCTTCCCCTTCGGGGTCTACGTGCGTAGCGTCATTGATGACATGTTCACACCAGCGACATGTCGACAGGTCCCCCCACCGAGTCCCGTACTCACCGCACGCCCTCCGTACGACGCGGGAACCGTGAACCCCACGTAGGGAAAAGGCGCGCCTGCGCACGCGACTCCACGAGGCCTTTCGGAGGCACGCCATGCCCGTGCACAGACCTGGTACCGCCCGCCGCGCCCACCCCGCGGCCGGCGTTCTCCTCGCCCTCCTCTCCGCCCTGACCCTCCTCATCACCCTGCCCGGCGCCGCGGCGGCCGCCGACGGTGACGACGTCCCGCCGCGCGGCTCCGCCCGCATGGGCATCGGCGTCCTCGAACACGACGGCCAGGGCGGTCGCCCCAGCGGCGGCGACGCCGTCCAGACCGAGGGCGTCGACGTCAGCAGCCACCAGGGCAACGTCAACTGGTCCGCCCTGTGGAACAGCGGCGTGCGGTGGGCCTACGTCAAGGCGACCGAGTCCACGTCCTACAAGAACCCGTACTTCGCCCAGCAGTACAACGGCTCGTACAACATCGGCATGATCCGCGGCGCCTACCACTTCGCCACCCCCGACACCTCCAGCGGCGCCGCCCAGGCCAACTACTTCGCGAGCAACGGCGGCGGCTGGTCCCGCGACGGCAAGACCCTGCCGGGCGCCCTCGACATCGAGTGGAACCCCTACGGCGCGGCCTGCTTCGGCAAGTCCCAGGGCGCGATGGTCGACTGGATCCGCGACTTCCTCAACACCTACAAGGCCCGCACCGGCCGCGACGCCGTCATCTACACCGCCACCAGCTGGTGGAAGCAGTGCACCGGCAACTACGGCGGCTTCGGCAACACCAACCCCCTGTGGATCGCCCGCTACAACACCAGCCCCGGCGAACTCCCGGCCGGCTGGGGCTTCCACACCATGTGGCAGTACACGTCGACCGGCCCCATTGTCGGTGACCACAACAAGTTCAACGGCGCCTACGACAGGGTGCAGGCCCTGGCCAACGGCTGACCGAGCCGCCTCGCACCCTAGGCGCGCGCCGCCCACCAGACAGTCGACGCCGCCCGGGTGAGCGGCGAGGCCCGGACCTTCCTGGGGTCCGGGCCTCGCCCTTCCCCGCCGCGCCCGTCACGCCGCGACGGGTGGCTGTGTCACGCCGCCGCCGGAACCCGCACCTCGGCCGGCGCCAGGGCCAGCTCCAGGACCTGGCGGACGTCCGTCACCGCGTGCACGTCCAGCTTCTCCAGGACCTCGGCCGGGACGTCGTCCAGGTCCGGCTCGTTCCGCTTGGGGATCACTACGGTGGTGATCCCCGCCCGGTGCGCGGCGAGCAGCTTCTGCTTCACACCTCCGATGGGCAGCACCCGTCCGGTCAGCGACACCTCACCGGTCATCGCCACATCCGTACGGACCAGGCGGCCGCTGAGCAGCGACGCCAGCGCCGTCGTCATCGTGACGCCCGCGCTCGGCCCGTCCTTCGGCACGGCGCCCGCGGGGAAGTGGATGTGCACACCCCGATCCTTCAAGTCACCCACGGGCAGCTCCAGTTCGGCACCGCGCGAGCGCAGGAAGGACAGCGCGATCTGCGCGGACTCCTTCATCACGTCACCGAGCTGTCCGGTGAGCGTCAGACCCGCCGCACCCGTCTCCGGATCGGCCAGCGACGCCTCCACGAACAACACGTCGCCACCGGCCCCGGTGACCGCGAGCCCCGTGGCCACACCGGGTACCGCGGTCCGCCGCTCGGACGGGTCCTGCGCGGACTCCGGCACGTGGTGCGGCCGCCCGATCAGTCCGCGCAGCTCGTCCGCGCCGACCGTGAACGGCAGCTCCCGCTCGCCCAGTTCGTGCTGCGCCGCGACCTTGCGGAGCAGCCGGGCGACGGACCGCTCCAGATTGCGCACGCCCGCCTCGCGGGTGTACTCCCCCGCCAGCTTGCGCAGCGCGCCCTCGTCGATCGTCACCTCGCCGTCGCCGAGCCCGGCCCGCTCCAGTTGTCGCGGCAGCAGGTGGTCCCTGGCGATGACGACCTTCTCGTCCTCCGTGTACCCGTCGAGCCTGACCAGCTCCATGCGGTCGAGCAGCGCCTCCGGGATGGCCTCGAGCACATTGGCCGTCGCCAGGAACACCACGTCGCTCAGGTCGAGTTCGACCTCCAGGTAGTGGTCGCGGAAGGTGTGGTTCTGCGCCGGGTCGAGCACTTCGAGGAGCGCGGCCGCCGGGTCGCCCCGGAAGTCCGAGCCGACCTTGTCGATCTCGTCGAGCAGCACCACCGGGTTCATGGACCCGGCCTCCTTGATGGCCCGCACGATCCGCCCGGGCAGCGCGCCCACATACGTACGCCGGTGCCCGCGGATCTCCGCCTCGTCCCGCACACCGCCGAGCGCGACCCGCACGAACTTGCGTCCCATGGCGTGCGCCACGGACTCCCCGAGCGAGGTCTTGCCGACTCCCGGGGGGCCGACCAAGGCCAGGACCGCGCCACCACGCCGTCCGCCCACGACCCCCATACCCCGGTCCGCGCGCCGCTTGCGCACCGCCAGGTACTCCGTGATGCGCTCCTTCACGTCCTGCAGGCCCGCGTGCTCCGCGTCGAGGATCTCCTGGGCGCCCTTGATGTCGTACCCGGAGGCGCTGTCATCGGTTCGCTCGTTCCACGGCAGTTCGAGCACCGTGTCGAGCCACGTGCGGATCCAGGAACCCTCGGGCGACTGGTCGCTCGCGCGCTCCAGCTTCTCGACTTCCTTCAGCGCCGCTTCCCGCACGTTCTCCGGCAGGTCGGCGGCCTCGACCCGGGCGCGGTAGTCGTCGGACTCCTCCTCGCCCTCCTTGCCGTCCAGCTCGCGCAGCTCCTTGCGCACCGCCTCCAGCTGGCGCCGCAGCAGGAACTCGCGCTGCTGCTTGTCGACACCCTCCTGCACGTCCTTGGCGATGGACTCGGCCACGTCCTGCTCGGCCAGGTGCTCCCGCAACTGCTCCGTGGCCAGCCTCAGGCGCGCCGTCGGATCCTCGGTCTCCAGGAGCTGGACCTTCTGCTCCGTGGTGAGGAACGGCGAGTACCCGGAGTTGTCCGCGAGCGCCGACACGTCGTCGATCTGCTGCACGCGGTCGACCACCTGCCAGGCCCCGCGCTTCTTCAGCCAGCTCGTGGCCAGCGCCTTGTACTCCTTGACCAGCTCGGCGGTGGCTCCGGGCAGCGGGTCGGGCACGGTCTCCTCGACCCGCGCACCCTCCACCCACAGGGCCGCGCCCGGCCCGGTCGTGCCCGCACCGATGCGCACCCGCCCGCGAGCGCGGATCAACGCCCCCGGATCCCCGTCCGCAAGCCGACCGACCTGCTCGACCGTCCCGAGCACGCCCATGCCCGCGTACGTCCCGTCGATCCGCGGAACAAGCAGCACCTTCGGCTTGCTACTGCTTCCACTGGACCGCGCGGCGGCCTGCGCGGCCTCCACCGCGGCTCGCACTTCGGCATCGGACAGGTCGAACGGCACCACCATGCCGGGCAGCACGATCTCGTCATCGAGCGGCAGCACGGGCAGAGCGAGCGGTGTGTACGACGTGGACTCAGCAGCCATGATCTCCCCTTCGGCATTCAAGTTGAGCTATACCGACTCAATGCTCATGAGCCCCTGGTTGTTCCCCCGGGCTTGTTCGCTGTCAGCGATCACCCCTGTCGCGGCCGAAATCCACCTACGTAAGGTTCTCTCGATAGTTGCAGTCATTACACATCGGTCGCCATCTGAAGGGTTGCCCCATGCATGCGACAGAGGGAACAGCGGGATCCCCCCTTGCGGGCCGCGACGCCGTACGGGCCTGGATCGACGGCTGGGGCGTCTCCCGCGGCTCTGCCCCGCCGGTCCTGGAGCCCTGGGGTTTCACGATCGACGTCGGCCACGTCAAGCACCCTTACCGGCACGTCCTCGGCGCCACCGGCGCGGACGTCCAGGAGTCGGACGTACGCAAGGTCGCCTCATCGGTGACCGGCGCCGACGCCTGGCTGAAGGTCTTCGACTTCCCGGACCGCGTCGCCCCCTGGCTCGGCCCCGAGTGGTGGATCGACCCGGAGGACGGCTACCTGATGACGGTGCCGCTCACCCCGGTCCCCCCGAACCACCTGGTCGTCCCGGACGGCTACCGGCTCCGCACCTGGTCGCGGGGCGGCGTCTTCCGCGCGATGGTCACCACCACTGACGGCCACTGGGCAGCTCGCGGCCAGATCGCCCCGACCGGCCGCACCGCCGTCGCCGACCAGATCGAGACCTCCCCGCAGCACCGCCGCAGGGGCCTGGGCAGCCTGGTCATGCGCACCCTCGCGGTCGCCGCCGTCGACGAAGGCGCGGAGATCGGCGTACTGGCAGGGACCCCGGAAGGACGCGCCCTCTACGAGTCACTGGGGTGGCAGGTGGTCGCCGGCCTGACGAGTGCGCGCAGGAAGGGGCCGGAGGAAGCCTGACCCCCTCGACCGCACGGGCCACCCGGACACCCCTGGGGTACCCCGGCCGCCCTGGCTGCCCCGAGCGCCCCTTGAGCACTCCAGCCGCCCCGGCCGCCTTGAGCGCCCCGGCTACTCGGCCGCCGCCTTTCTCGCGCGGATGTCCACGTAGGCGTAGGGCACCCCGGGCAGCATCAGGAGCAGCGTCGCCCACACGGGCAGCCGGAAAAGCGTGTCGTCGCCCGCGAGCCAGGTGGTGAGCTGGGCGAACCCGATGCCTATCAACCCGACCAGCAGCCATCTCACGAAACCGAGGGTTCCCCGCCGCAGCTCCAGGGCGACGCTGCCCGCGATTATCACTGCGTAGAACGCTATGCGCGGGGCCTCGATGGACAGCGTGAGCGTCCGGTCGAGCAGATGTGTGAAGAGCAGCAGCCCGCCGAGGACGAACGGGATCAGCGCGGCCATCCGCAGCACCCGCAGACGCAGGGGCGTGCGCGCCCGGGCCCAGGAGGCGGCGAACCCCGGCACGTCCGCGCCCACCACGTCCTTCGGGGTACGGCCCGCCGCCGCGGCCTCCTCCAGGTGCTCGGAGAGTTCGGCCAGCATCTCGCGCACGGAGGCGTCGTCGATGCCTCTGTATTCCCAGTTGCTTCGGCAGACCGCCAGCACCCGGGCGCGCTCCGCCTCACCGGGCACGCTCTCCGGCACCTCGCCGGGCACACCCTCCCGCGCGCGGTCGTCCGCGGTCACGTCACCACTGATCGTCGTCTCACTGGTCGCCTGATGTGTCATGCCGTGTCCCCCGTGTCGCTGTTCCGTACGTCCCCCTGATCCCCCAAGGTCCTGGAGACGGCCACCGTGAAGGTGCTCCAGGTGGCGCGGCCCGCGGCCAGCTCGGCCGCGCCCGCGTCGGTGAGGCGGTAGTACTTGCGCGGCGCCCCGCCCGCGGCGGACGGAGCGCGATAGGAGTCGACCAGTCCCGCGCGCTCCATCCGGGCGAGCAGGGGGTAGATGCTGCCCTCGCTCACCAGGTCGAGGCCGCTCTCGGTGAGGGCCTCCACGAACTCGTACCCATACCGGGGCCGTTCGCCGATGAGCGCGAGCAGGCACAGGTCGAGCACCCCGCGCAGCAACTGACTGCGACGCTGGTCGTGCATCGCGGACAGTTCCTTTGTCATGCGGTACAAGATAGTCGCGAAGTACCTTGCACTGCAAGACATTTATCCGGAGGCAATCACTCCACGTACATCACGGCAGAGAAATCGGCCCCATCGGCCACACGAGTGACACCAAGCCCCGGACCTCATGGGCCCCATGGACCTCACAGGACTCGCGGGCCGATCAGCCCCAGCCGCAGGCCGGACGGCCTACGCAGAAACGCTCCGCCCATGCCCCCGCAGCAGCGGCCACGTCGCGACACCCACGACCAGCGCGAGCAGATGGCCCCAGTTGGTCATCGGGTCCGTGAAGGCGATGAGGTCCTGGATCAGCATCCAGCCGAACCCCGCGAGGAGGGCCCAGCGGAGCCACGGCGCGAGGAGCCCGGCGAGCGCGCCGACGCTGGCGGCGACGCCGAAGCTGATGCCGTAGTCGAGGCGGTACGCGGAACTGCCGGGCAGATGGCCGGCCAGGACCGAGAGCCCGACCGGGACCTCGGTGGCCAGCGTGGCGACGGCGTGCCCGAGCAGGAAGACGCCCGCGGTGCGCAGTCCGCCGACGCGGCGCTCCAGCGCGGTGAGGACCAGCAGGAACACGATGGCGTACGGCGAAGTGACCCCGCCCGCGATCCACAGCGCGCTGGCGACCAGGACGAACATCGGCCGGTCCGCGAGGTGCGCCACGTCCGTGCTCGAACCCTGGTGCAGGGAGGAGACGAGGGAGGGGTCGCCGTATTCGGCGAAGAGCGAGGTCAGGAGGAGGACAAGGGCGTATCCGAAGGTGAAGGGCGTACCGGCCGGCGACGGCAGCAGCCGCCAGGGCCGCAGCCCGCGCAGGCCCCGAAGCCCCGCCCGCACCCGGCAGGCCCCGGCTCCCACCCCGGCACCCGCGCCCTGGGCCGCCCCCTCGGGCACCCCCGACACCGGCCCAGCGGCAAGGCCTGCCCCGCCCGCGCGGTTCGGCCCACCGGCCTGACTCGGCACCGCGTCCAGCGTCACGAGCCCCGCGGCCCCGAGCAGCGCCTCCGCGCCCACGACCTCCGGCAAGCCCGCGGCACCCCCGGCGCCTGTGGAAACCTCGGCCGCCGTCCCGCCGCCGTCCTCACCCACGGCGGCGCCCCCGCCCGAAACCCGCACAGACCGGTCCACGCTGAGGCGCTCCTTCCATCACGGCTTCACTGATCTTCCATCACAGAAGGATCACGGGAACACGCTTTACCGATCTTTCCCCTGCTGTCTATGACCGACGCCACGTGAGACGCGATTCACAGGAACTCACAGCAACCTCACACCATTCCCCGGCGTCCCGCAGCACACGCCTGCGGGACGGCAGCAAAATGGGCCGATGCACACCCCGTACCGACCCGATCCCCCCGTGGTTCTCGACCGGCACGAAGGCCCCTACGGCGAAGTCGTGCTGCGCCGCCACGGGGACCTGTTGCAGATCATTGCCAACGGCATGTTCCTGATGGACACCTCGGACGGCCGCTCCGAGCGGCTCCTCGTCGACGCGGCGTACGACGCCCTGGACGGACGGCCCCGGCCGAGCGTCCTCATCGGCGGCCTGGGCGTCGGCTTCTCCCTCTCCCACGCCGCCAAGGACCCTCGCTGGGGCCGTATTTCCGTGGTCGAGCGCGAGCGGGCGATCATCGACTGGCACCTCGAAGGGCCGCTGTCGGAGCTGTCCCGGGAGGCGCTCGCCGACCCGCGCACGGAGATCCTGCACACCGACCTGATCGCATATGTCAACGGCTCATTCGCAGGCGCCAACACCCCTTCCGGCACCTACGACGCCCTGTGCCTCGACATCGACAACGGCCCCGACTGGACCGTCACCGAGGGCAACGAGAGCCTCTACTCCCCCGCCGGTCTCGCCGCCTGCCAGGCCCGCCTGAACCCCGGCGGAGTCCTCGCCGTGTGGTCCGCGCAGCCCTCACCCGCTTTCGACTCCGCTCTACGGAATGCCGGGTTCCAACACGTACGTACGGAAGAGATCCCCGTTGCCCGGGGCGTACCGGACGTGGTTCATCTCGCGACAAGGGCTGCGTAGCCGAGGTGCCGTTACGCCCCGTACTCTGCTGACCGGACACCAAGCGATCACGTCAGGGGCGGGGCGATGGAGCAGACACACACCTCCCACAACAGCGCCACGGCAGCGATGCCCGGCGCCCAGCGCCGGGTTCTGGTGGTCGAGGACGACCCGACGATCGTCGACGCCATCGCCGCCCGGCTGCGCGCCGAGGGTTTCGTCGTGCAAACGGCGGCGGACGGCCCGGCAGCGGTGGACACCGCGCAGGCATGGCAGCCGGATCTACTGATCCTCGACATCATGCTGCCGGGATTCGACGGTCTGGAGGTCTGCCGACGCGTGCAGGCCCAGCGGCCCGTGCCGGTGCTGATGCTCACCGCGCGGGACGACGAGACGGACATGCTGGTCGGGCTCGGCGTCGGCGCCGACGACTACATGACCAAGCCGTTCTCGATGCGCGAGCTCGCCGCGCGCGTGCACGTGCTGCTGCGCCGGGTCGAGCGGGCCGCGCTGGCCGCCACGACGCCGCGCAGCGGCATCCTGCGCCTGGGCGAGCTGGAGATCGACCACGCGCAGCGGCGTGTGCGAGTGCGCAGCGAGGACGTCCATCTGACACCCACGGAGTTCGACCTCCTGGTGTGCCTCGCCAACACTCCGCGCGCGGTCCTTTCACGCGAGCAACTGCTCGCCGAGGTGTGGGACTGGGCCGACGCGTCCGGCACCCGCACCGTCGACAGCCACATCAAGGCCCTGCGCCGCAAGATCGGGGCGGAACGCATCCGTACGGTGCACGGGGTCGGGTACGCCCTGGAGACCCCGACGCCATGACGGCGGACCCGGGCGCCGGCGGCACGGCCCGCGGCGCCCTGAGCGGTACCCCGGGCAGTGCGCACGGCACCCCGGGCGGCACCCCTGGCGGTGCGGCGGACGCCGAGCGGGGCACGGCCCGGAAGTGGCGCTGCGACCGGGGCGGGAGCATCGGTCTGAACGGCCCGTTCGCGGGTGTGCGGCCGTTCTCCATCAAGACCAAGCTCGGCACTCTGGTGGTCGTCTCGGTTTTCATCACCACCGGGCTGCTGATGGTGGCCATGGAGACGGAGACCGAGCTCCGCTTCATCACGGTCTTCTCCGTGATCGCGACCCTGCTGATCACGCAGTTCGTCGCGCACAGCCTCACCGCGCCCCTCGACGAGATGAACTCGGTGGCCCGCGCGGTCTCGCACGGCGACTACACGCGCCGGGTGCAGGGGGCCGACCGCCGCGACGAGCTGGGCGACGTGGCGATGACGATCAACCGCATGGCGGACGATCTGGAGGCGCAGGACCAGCAGCGCAAGGAGCTCGTCGCCAACGTCTCGCACGAGCTGCGCACCCCCATCGCCGCGTTGCGCGCCGTCCTGGAGAACGTCGTCGACGGCGTCTCGGCGGCCGACCCGGAGACGATGCGTACGGCTCTGAAGCAGACCGAGCGCCTGGGCCGCCTGGTGGAGACCCTGCTCGACCTGTCACGCCTGGACAACGGCGTCGTACCGCTCAAAGCGCGGCGCTTCGAAGTGTGGCCCTATCTGTCGGGTGTCCTGAAGGAGGCCAACATGGTGGCCTCCGCGCGCAAAGGGATGACGTCGGGCTCCGGCAGCCACACCCGTACGGACGTGCATCTGCACCTGGACGTGTCACCTCCGGAGCTGACCGCCCACGCGGACGCCGAGCGGCTGCACCAGGTCGTCGCCAACCTCATCGACAACGCGGTCAAGCACAGCCCGCCGCACGGCCGGGTGACGGTGCTCGCCCGGCGCGGCCGCCACCCGGAGTCCCTGGACCTGGAGGTCCTCGACGAGGGTCCGGGGATCCCCGAGTCGGAGTGGCACCGCGTCTTCGAGCGCTTCAACCGGGGCGCGCACGTCGGCGTCCCGCCGGGAAGCGACGGCGGCACCGGCCTCGGGCTCGCGATCGCGCGCTGGGCGGTCGATCTGCACGGCGGGCACATCGGCGTGGCCGAATCGGCTCGGGGCTGCCGAATCCAGGTCACCCTTCCGGGCCTGCCCGAAGACTGAAGTTGACGTAAGGTTCGAAGCGGAAGCGACCTCTGGGCGCGCGCATGGTGCGCCGGACGGGTCGTAGCCGCGTGTCGACGTACCCAGGACGTGCACAGACGTCCCCACAAGGGCTCCACGCGGCGCCTCGCCGTAGCCGAACTTCGCTTGTTTCCCGCCATTTACAGCCCCGAAACCAGCTTCCCGGTGTGACTTACGCGACGGATGACCGGCCCGGTCTGCACTGCGCGTCGATGGAGGCGTAGCCTTTATTTCCGCTGTCCATCACCTTGTGAAGCGGAAGAGGGCGGTTGCCGCCGTGTCGCCACAGTCCCCCAGTAACTCGAGCACTTCGACCGACCAAGAAGCGCAGGGCAAGAACCCTGCTGCCGCGTTCGGTCCCAATGAGTGGCTCGTCGACGAGATCTATCAGCAGTACCTCCAGGACCCGAATTCGGTCGACCGTGCCTGGTGGGACTTCTTCGCCGACTACAAGCCGGGCGTGGCCGCCTCCGTCGCCGCCACACCGGCCAAGCCGGCGGGTGACGCGGCCGCGGGGGCCGCGTCCACCACGTCCCCCGCCCCGGCCGCCGCGCAGCCCGCAGCCCCGGCCGCTCCCGCAGCGCAGCCCGCCGCCGCTCCCGCGGCGCAGGCCCCGGCTCCCGCCCCCGCGAAGCCCGCGGCCGCCAAGGCCGCGCCCGCGAAGGCGGAGCCCGCCAAGGGCGCCGCGGACGCCAAGGAGAAGGCGGGTCCCGAGCACGTCCCGCTGCGCGGCCCGTCCGCGGCCGTGGCGAAGAACATGAACGCCTCCCTGGAGCTGCCCACGGCCACGTCCGTGCGCGCCGTCCCGGTGAAGCTGCTGTTCGACAACCGCATCGTCATCAACAACCACCTGAAGCGCGCCCGCGGCGGGAAGATCTCCTTCACGCACCTGATCGGGTACGCGATGGTGCAGGCCATCAAGGCCATGCCGTCGATGAACTACTCCTACGCGGACAGGGACGGCAAGCCCACCCTCGTCAAGCCGGAGCACATCAACTTCGGCCTGGCGATCGACCTGGTGAAGCCCAACGGCGACCGCCAACTGGTTGTAGCGGGCATCAAGAAGGCCGAGACCCTGAACTTCTTCGAGTTCTGGCAGGCCTACGAGGACATCGTCCGCCGTGCTCGTGACAACAAGCTCACGATGGACGACTTCACCGGCGTCACGGTCTCCCTGACCAACCCCGGTGGCCTCGGCACGGTCCACTCCGTGCCGCGTCTGATGCCCGGCCAGTCGGTCATCATGGGCGTCGGCTCGATGGACTACCCGGCGGAGTTCCAGGGCACGTCCCAGGACACCCTGAACAAGCTGGGCATCTCCAAGGTCATGACGCTGACCTCGACGTACGACCACCGCGTGATCCAGGGTGCGGCGTCCGGCGAGTTCCTGCGCATCGTCGCGAACCTCCTCCTCGGGGAGAACGGCTTCTTCGACGAGATCTTCGAGGCGCTGCGCATCCCCTACGAGCCGGTCCGCTGGCTCAAGGACATCGACGCCAGCCACGACGACGACGTCACCAAGGCCGCCCGGGTCTTCGAGCTGATCCACTCCTACCGCGTCCGCGGCCACGTCATGGCCGACACGGACCCGCTGGAGTACAAGCAGCGCAAGCACCCCGACCTGGACATCACCGAGCACGGCCTGACGCTCTGGGACCTGGAGCGCGAGTTCGCCGTCGGCGGCTTCGCCGGCAAGTCGATGATGAAGCTGCGCGACGTCCTCGGCGTCCTGCGCGACTCGTACTGCCGCACCACCGGCGTCGAGTTCATGCACATCCAGGACCCCAAGCAGCGCAAGTGGCTGCAGGACCGCATCGAGCGCCAGCACGCCTCCAAGCCGGAGCGCGAGGAGCAGCTGCGCATCCTGCGCCGGCTGAACGCCGCCGAGGCCTTCGAGACCTTCCTGCAGACGAAGTACGTCGGCCAGAAGCGCTTCTCCCTGGAGGGCGGCGAGTCCGTCATCCCGCTCCTGGACGCCGTCATCGACAGCGCGGCCGAGTCCCGCCTGGACGAGGTCGTCATCGGCATGGCCCACCGCGGCCGCCTGAACGTCCTCGCCAACATCGTGGGCAAGTCGTACGCCCAGATCTTCCGCGAGTTCGAGGGCAACCTCGACCCGAAGTCGATGCACGGCTCCGGAGACGTCAAGTACCACCTGGGCGCCGAGGGCACCTTCACGGGCCTCGACGGCGAGCAGATCAAGGTCTCCCTGGCCGCCAACCCCTCCCACCTGGAGGCGGTCGACCCGGTCCTGGAGGGCATCGCCCGCGCCAAGCAGGACATCATCAACAAGGGCGGCACGGACTTCACGGTCCTGCCGGTGGCCCTCCACGGAGACGCGGCCTTCGCGGGCCAGGGCGTCGTCGCGGAGACCCTGAACATGTCGCAGCTGCGGGGCTACCGCACCGGCGGCACGGTCCACGTCGTCATCAACAACCAGGTCGGCTTCACGGCCGCTCCGGAGTCCTCGCGTTCGTCGATGTACTCCACGGACGTGGCCCGGATGATCGAAGCGCCGATCTTCCACGTGAACGGCGACGACCCGGAGGCCGTCGTCCGCGTCGCGCGGCTCGCCTTCGAGTTCCGCCAGGCGTTCAACAAGGACGTCGTCATCGACCTGATCTGCTACCGCCGCCGCGGACACAACGAGTCCGACAACCCGGCGTTCACGCAGCCGCTGATGTACGACCTGATCGACAAGAAGCGCTCGGTCCGCAAGCTGTACACCGAGTCCCTGATCGGCCGCGGCGACATCACCCTGGAAGAGGCCGAGCAGGCCCTCCAGGACTACCAGGGCCAGCTGGAGAAGGTCTTCACGGAGGTCCGTGAGGCCACCTCTCAGCCCGCCCCGGCGGAGGTCCCCGAGCCGCAGGCCGAGTTCCCGGTGGCGGTCAACACGGCGATCTCCCAGGAGGTCGTCAAGCGCATCGCCGAGTCCCAGGTCAACATCCCCGACCACGTCACCGTCCACCCGCGTCTGCTGCCCCAGCTGCAGCGCCGCGCGGCCATGGTCGAGGACGGCACGATCGACTGGGGCATGGGCGAGACCCTGGCCATCGGCTCCCTCCTCCTGGAGGGCACCCCGGTGCGCCTGGCGGGCCAGGACTCCCGCCGCGGCACGTTCGGCCAGCGCCACGCGGTCCTCATCGACCGCAACACGGGCGACGACTACACGCCGCTGCTGTACCTCTCCGAGGACCAGGCCCGCTTCAACGCCTACGACTCGCTGCTCTCCGAGTACGCGGCCATGGGCTTCGAGTACGGCTACTCCCTCGCGCGTCCCGAGTCCCTCGTGATGTGGGAGGCGCAGTTCGGCGACTTCGTCAACGGCGCGCAGACGGTCGTCGACGAGTTCATCTCGTCGGCCGAGCAGAAGTGGGGCCAGACGTCCGGCGTCACCCTGCTGCTGCCGCACGGCTACGAAGGCCAGGGCCCCGACCACTCGTCGGCCCGCCCGGAGCGCTTCCTGCAGCTCTGCGCCCAGAACAACATGACGGTCGCGATGCCGACCCTCCCGTCGAACTACTTCCACCTCCTGCGGTGGCAGGTGCACAACCCGCACCACAAGCCGCTGGTGGTCTTCACCCCGAAGTGGATGCTGCGCCTCAAGGCCGCGGCCTCCAAGACGGAGGAGTTCACGACGGGCGGCTTCCGCCCGGTCATCGGCGACGACTCGGTGGACGTCAACGCGGTCCGCAAGGTCGTCTTCTGCGCCGGCAAGCTCTACTACGAGCTGGAGGCCGAGCGGAAGAAGCGCGGGGTCACGGACACGGCGATCATCCGCATCGAGCGGCTGTACCCGCTGCCGGGTGCCGAGCTCCAGGCGGAGATCGCCAAGTTCCCGAACGCCGAGAAGTACCTGTGGGCCCAGGAGGAGCCGGCGAACCAGGGCGCGTGGCCCTTCATCGCTCTCAACCTCATCGACCACCTGGACCTGGCGGTCGGCGCCGACATCCCGCACGACGAGCGTCTGCGCCGCATCTCGCGGCCGCACGGCTCGTCCCCGGCGGTCGGCTCCAAGAAGCGCCACGAGCAGGAGCAGGAGCAGCTCCTGAACGAGGTCTTCGAGGCCTAGTCCGCGGCGGTCACCGCCGTTCGGTACGTCGGGTGGGCCCGGCTCCGAGTCCTGTACGGGACTGGGGGCCGGGCCCACCGGCGTACGGCCGTACGATGAAACGGAACGAAGCCCGGCCACCGGCCCGGGCCCGGCCCGCACCAGGAGCAAGCGTTGTACTTCACCGACCGTGGCATCGAGGAGCTGGAGAAGCGGCGCGGCGAGGAGGAGGTCACCTTCGAGTGGCTCGCCGAGCAGCTCCGCACCTTCGTGGACCTCAACCCGGACTTCGAGGTCCCGGTGGAGCGCCTCGCCACGTGGCTGGCGCGCCTGGACGACGAAGACGAGGACGAGTAGTCCCCTCCAGCGCCGCCTTCGGACGAGTAGGCGCCTCCTCGGGGGGTGTCGGTACGGCTCCTCGGCAAAAATCACTTGCCTGGAGGACCCGGCCGCCCCGTACGCTGCCTCCCATGTGCGCATTCGCAGCCGCTGCCCTCACGAGGATCCGCCGCGCCTAGCGGCGGGCCGACCTCATCCCACTCTGGAACGCCCCGCCGCTTCAACGCGTAAGCGCCGAGCGGCACTTCGTGCTGCCCGGCTTGCCTCGAAGCCGCGGAGACACCTGTGCGCACGCACCACCATGGCCGTCATGAGTTCGGCCAGAACTTCCTCACCGACCGCTCCACCATCAGCACGTTCGTCGACCTCGTGAGCCGCACCCACGGGCCGATCGTCGAAATCGGCACCGGGGACGGGGCCTTGACCCTCCCCCTGCAATGCCTGGGCCGACGCCTCACGGGCATCGAGATCGACCACCGCCGGGCCGAACGGCTGCGGCGGCGCACCGCCCCCTCGACGACGATCGTCACCGCCGACTTCCTGCGCTACCGGACCCCACCGGAGCCGCACGTCCTCGTCGGCAACCTCCCCTTCCACGAGACGACTCCCATGCTGCGCCGCATCCTGCGCTCGACGGGCTGGACCGACGCCGTCCTGCTGGTGCAGTGGGAGGTCGCGCGCCGTCGCGCCGGGGTCGGCGGGGCGACCCTGATGACGGCCCAGTGGTGGCCCTGGTACGCGTTCGGCCTCGAAGGCCGCGTCCCCGCGGCGGCGTTCCGGCCGCGCCCCAACGTCGACGGCGGGCTGATGACGATCACCCGTCGGGACCGGCCGCTGGTCGCGTCCGCGCGGCGGCAGGAGTACCAGGAGTTCGTACGCCGGGTGTTCACCGGCCGGGGCCGAGGACTGCCCCAGATCCTCGCCTCAGCGGCTCCCGACCTGCCTCGGCACAGGATCCAGGAGTGGGCGCGGCGAGGCGGCCACAGCGCCGTACGGCTGCCCAAGGACCTCGGCGTGGAGGAGTGGGCGGAGCTGTTCGGGATGCGGGTGCGGTAGTCGGGCGCGGCACCGGTCAGCGGGTGAGCGCCGGTGCCAGCTCCCGCCACTGCCGCAGGGGCAGTTCGCCGGGGTCGGCCGTCAGTACCTGTACGCAGACGTGGTCCGCCCCGGCCGCGAAATGCTCCGCCACGCGCGCGTGGACGTCGTCGACGTCTCCGTAGGCGACGATCGCGTCCACCAGACGTCGGCTCGGCTCACCACTGTCGGCCTCTTCCTGGAAGCCGAGCCGGCGCAGACTCGCGAGCTGGTGGGGTGCCCGCAGGTACCCGACAACGTGCTCCGTGGCCACCTCGCGGGCCCGCGCGCGGTCCGTGTCGAGGACGACGGCCTGCTCGACCCCGAGGAACGACTCGGGCCCCAGGATGTCCCGCGCCCGCGCGGTGTGCTCCACCGGCACGAAGTACGGGTGCGCGCCCCAGGTGCGCTCGGCCGCGAGAGCCAGCATCTTCGGCCCGAGCGCGGCCAGGAGGCGACGCGGGGCGGGGTTCGGCACGGGGCCGTACGCGGGCGCCGCGTCCATGGCGTCCAGGTAGCCCCGCATGGTCGTGACCGCCCTCCCGCGCGCGGGCACCTTGTAGCCGTCCACGTCCATGGCGGTGTCGTCGACCCGGTGCCCACCGAGGCCCAGGACGTAGCGGCCGGGGAACGCCTCGCCGAGGGTCCGCTCGGCGTTGGCCATCGCGAGTGGTTCTCGGTAGGCGATGTTGGCGATGCCGGACGCGACGACGATCCGCCGGGTGGCGGACAGCAGCAGCCAGGCCTGCCCGACCGTGTCGCGCCCGAACGCCTCCCCGTACCAGATCGCCCCGTACCCCAACTCCTCGATCTCCGCGGCTGCTTCGCGCACCCGCCCCGCGGGCTGTCCCTCGAAGGCGAAGGTCCAGATGCCCGCGCGCCCGGGCTCACCGCCGACGTGGCCGCGCCCGTCGACTCCCTGGCCGAACCCGCCGTCTCCTTGGAGGTCACTCATTCCGGCACCCCTGATCCACTACCGGAGAGCTTCTCCGGATACTTGCGGAGTACGATACGGAGAACCTCTCCGCAAGGCCAGCCCCCTCTCCCTCCTCGCCCTCCCCCGCCCTCTCTCCTCGCCCTCCCCCCTCGACCGTCCCGACTTCGGCCGTGATCCCGGATTCCCGGGTCCCGCCCCGCTCTCGGGAAACCCACGCCCTCGGGACGCAGAGATGAACCAGCCCCAGCCCCAAGCGCCGTCGACCACCTTTGCGTCCGGCCCGACCACGACCGGTCGCCCCGCCCGCGCCGACGCCGTCCGCAACCGCGAACGCATCGTCACCGCCGCGCGGGAGGTCTTCACCGAGGCGGGCCCGGAGGCGTCATTGAACGAGATCGCCCGCCGCGCGGGCGTGGGCCCGGGCACGCTCTACCGGCATTTCTCCGGTCGCGCCGAACTGCTCGCCGCCGTCCTGAAGGAGCGCGTCGACGCGCTGTGCGCCCGCGCGGAGGATTTGCTGGCGGCCGACTCGGCGGGCGCCGCGTTGGCGCAGTGGCTGCGCGCGTTCCTCGGCCACGCGCGCGTGAACCAGGGCCTGGGCGGCGCACTGATGCTGGAGGAACTGGAAGCGACCGGCGCGCTGGGCTCCGACTGCCATCAGCGCATCCTCGACGCGGCGGGCGCACTGCTCACCCGGGCCCAGGACTCCGGCGCCGCCCGCCGCGACCTGTCCCCGGCCGACCTGCTTCAGCTGGTCGTCGGGGTCGCCCTCTCCACCACGCACAAGCAGACGTCACCGGCGGGCGATCCGGAGCAGCCGGAGCGACTGCTCGCCCTGGTCCTCGACGCGACGAAGCCTCACTGAGCCGCCCCTGCCCGGACGACCCCGCACGTCACTCCCCGCCCCGGGCCTTCCTCCGCTCACGGACGAGCCCCAGCACGCCGTGCACCACCAGGACCGCCCCGGCCACCGCCCAGCCGCCGCGGCGGCGCGGAGACCAGAGCAGGAGGGGGATGCCGACCGCGAGCTGGGCCCCGGCCAGGGCGCGGGACAGCGGCCCGCTCTCGACGGCGTCGAGTTCCGCCCGTACGGCGTCCCGCCAGCCGGACCACTCGACGTGACGGACACCGTCCAGCACCCGGGCGACCTCCCGGAGGCGGTCGGCGGGCTCGCCGGGGCCCAGGCCGGGCGGCAGGTCGACGCCCGCCCGGGTGAGGACGGCCAGCAGTCCCCGCATCCGGGCGCGCGCGTCGGCCGCCGAGTCCGGCCGGGACAGCGCGTCCAGGGCCTGCATGTCGAGCACCGGGTCCAGGCCCAGGCGCGCGGCGAACGACCGCATCGCCTCGTCCTCGCCGACCGGCGTGCCGTTGGCCAGCCACACGTACCCGACCGTCCGCCGGAAGCCCGCCGCGAGCGTGCAACCGGAGCGATCGGCGTCCCACCACAGCGCGAGCACCGGCCCCGGCGAGGCCACGGCGAGAGCTGTGGCCCAGCCGGTGAGCACCCGGTCGACCTGCTCGTCTCCGTGCAGCCACGGCTTGCCCTCGGGCACGAGAACGCTCCACTCGTCTCCCGCGGGCGCCAGCAGCATCCGTTCCCGCAGCAGTTGCGCGACCGTCTCGACGGCGTCCACTCCGGCCCGACAGAGCAGCAGGGCACCTGCGGAACCGGACGGATCAGAGGGGGCGGACCGATCAGAGGGGGCGGAGGGGTCTGAGGGCCGAGAGGGAGGCCACGGCTCGGACGACATGGCACTACGCTAGGACATTTCATGATTTCCGGCCCAAGAGCCGACAGCGGGCGACCGCGGAGAAGAGATAGGTCTTGACTTTCCGTATCCGCGATATATCGTGTGTATCAGAGACGCGATATGGCGCGTCGCGTCCGACCCGCTCAAGGAGGTCCGCCACCATGCCAGAGTGGTCCGTCGCCGAGCCCAGGAAGCTGACGTTCGACGAGCCCGTGAGGACACTGCGCGTGCGCGTGGTGAACGGCACGGTGAATGTCGTCGGCACAGACGAGGACTCGGCCAGACTGGAGGTCTCCGAGATATCGGGCCCTCCGCTCACCGTGACGCAGCACGACGGCACCTTGTCCGTCGCGTACGACGATCTGCCATGGAAGGGCTTCCTGGAGTGGCTCGACCCCCAGGGCACCCGCCGCCACACGGTGATCTCACTGACGGTGCCGGCCGGGACCCGTGTCGAGGTGGGCGCGATCGGCGCGGGCGCCGTGGTCACCGGAATCGAGGGCCGCACCGAGGTGCGGGGCATCACGGGCGACACGACACTCGTCGGCCTCACCGGCCCGGTCCGGGCCGAGACGTTCTCCGGCAACGTCGCGGCCCAGGGCGTCACCGGTGACCTGCGGTTCGACTCGATCTCCGGCGACCTGACCGTCTTCGACGGCTCCGGGTCCTCCGTTCGGGCCGAATCCGTGAGCGGCTCGATGATCGTGGACCTGGACCCGGCCACCGGCTCGGCCGATGTGGGGCTCACGAGCATCTCCGGCGAGATAGCGGTCCGCCTCCCGCATCCGGCCCACGCGGAGGTGCGCGCCAACACGGCGAGCGGCTCGGTGTCCAGCGACTTCGACGACCTCCGGGTCAGCGGCCAGTGGGGCGCGAAGAAGCTCAGCGGGAGGCTCGGGTCGGGCAGCGGTCAGCTGCGGGCGAAGACGATCTCAGGCTCGATCGCGCTTCTGCGCAAACCCTCGGTGGAGGAAGATCTGTACCAGCACGATCTGCACAAGGCGGATGAGCCCTCGCGGGACGCACCCCCCTCGGACTCCCCGCTCCCGACCCCGCCCTCCCCGGCCGCCACCCCGACCGGCGGCCCGGACGCGGACACCCCCGCCGATGCCCCGAAGGCGGACGCCGCCGACGGCCCGACCGACAAGAAGGTGCTCTGAGATGCCTCCCGTGTTCGCCCACGGCCGCCTGCGCCTGTATCTGCTCAAGCTCCTGGACGAGGCTCCGCGCCACGGCTATGAGGTGATCCGTCTCCTCGAAGAGCGCTTCCAGGGGCTGTACGCCCCCTCGGCAGGCACCGTGTACCCCCGCCTGGCCAAGCTCGAGGCGGAGGGCCTGGTCACCCACACCACCGAGGGCGGCCGGAAGGTGTACGCGATCACCGACGCGGGCCGCGCCGAGCTGGCCGACCGCAGCGGCGAGCTGGCCGACCTGGAGCTGGAGATCCGCGAGTCGGTGGCGGGGCTCGCCGCCGAGATCCGCGACGGCGCGCAGGGTGCGGCGGGCGAGTTGCGGCGGGAGATGCGGGCGGCCGCCCAGGAAGCGCGGGCCGGCAGCACGTCCGGCACGGGCACGGGCTTCCCGAACCCCTCGGACTTCTTCGACAGCTCCTGGGCGGACAGCGACGGCTGGCGGCAGGCGAAGGAGGAGTTCCGGCGCGCCCGGCAGGAGTGGAAGGAGCAGGCGCGGCGGGCGAAGGACGAGAGCCGACGGGCCCGCGAGGAGGCCCAGCGGGCCCGTCGACAGGCGAAGGACGCCCAGGAGCGGGTGCGGGCGGAGGCCCAGGAGGAGCTGCAGCGCATGGCCAGGCGGGTGCAGGAGCAGGTGCAGGACCACTTCGCGCGGGGCGACTGGCCGACGGGTGTCCGTGAGGGCCTGTCCGAGCTGGCCAAGGAGTTCGGCGACTTCGGGAAGGAGTTCGGCAAGGACTTCGCGGTCGACTTCGGGAAGGACTTCGGCTTCGGGACGTCGGACAAGGCATCGGGCGGCAAGACGTCCGAGCCGGGGCCCGTGTTCACGGTCGAGCGGGACGAGGTGCCCGTGGAGTACGTCCCGGACTGGGCGCACGAGGAGTCCAGCGGCGAGCCCGCGCGTGACCTGGAGCGACTCCTGGACCGCTTCCGCGACGACATCCGCGACGCGGCCCGCGACCGCGGGGTGTCCGAGGAGCAGCTCCGCGAGGCCCGCCGCCATCTGTCGGAGGCGGCGGCCCACATCAGCGTGGCCCTGCGGGCTCCCAAGGCTCCGGAGTCGCCCAAGTCCTGACTCGACGTCCACCGGGCGACCGACCGCGGCACGTCGGCCGCGGGGCCCGGAGGCCGCGGGGCCCGGAGGCCGCGGGGCCCGGAGGCCGCGGGGCCCGGAGGCCGCGGGGCCCGGAGGCCGCGGGGCCCGGAGGCCGCGGGGCGCTGGCGCCCCACGACAGGAGAGGAGCGCCGACGCCCGCCCGCGCGCCTCGTCCGCATGGGACGTGCCACTGGCGTCAGCGTGGGGCGCGCAGCTGGCCGGACCGTGCCGGGACACGTGGACCGTGGGCGGCAGGCGGCAGGCGACAGGCGGCAGGCGGCAGGCGGCAGGCGGCAGGCGGGCGGAGTGTCGGCCCGGGGCGGGCGGCTGGACTCACGGCGCACCCCGTCCCCCAGGGCCCTAGGCCTGATACAGCACGCGTTCCACCGCGACCCGCGTCACCCCGTGGTCCGCCAGGGCCTCGGCGACGATGCCGGGGCGGGTCGTCAGGGCGAGGAGGATGTGTTCGTCGCCGATGCTGCGGTCGCGGCGGGCGGTGGCGATGCGCAGGGCCCGTTCCAGGGTGTCCTTGGCGTCACGGGTGAAGCCGCGGTGGCCGATCCAGGCGCCGATGCCGCGGCGTTCGCGGCGGGCGCCCACGCCTGCCAACGCTCCGGCGCCATGGGCCTGTTCGACGCGGGAGACGATCTCTTCGACGTCGATGCCGAGCCCGGCGAGGGCGTCGGTGTCCGCCTGGGTGAGGCCACCGCGGCGGCGCGCCTCGGCCAGGGCCCGGGTGATGTCCGCACGGCGCCGGTCGGCGCCGAGGGCGGCCAGGGCGAAGGAAGCGCGGGTGCCCTCGCGGTCCAGGAGGGCGAGCAGCAGGTGTCCGTCGTCGATGGAGTCGGCGCCCTCCCGCTCGGACTCCTCGACCGCGCCCGTGACCACGTCCCGGGCACCCTTGGTGAAGCGTTCGAACATCACTGCCTCCCGTACTTCTTGTGCACGGCCTGCCTGCTCACGCCCAGTTCCGCGGCGATCTCCTGCCACGACCAGCCCTGCTGGCGCGCGCTGCGCACCTGCACGGCCTCGAGCTGCTCCACCAGGCGCCGGAGGGCGGTGACGGCTCGCAGCCCGACTCGTGGATCGCGGTCGCCCGCGCGCTCGGCGAGATCCGTTGCTTCGGTCATATTGTCAACGTACGTTGACAAGCCCACACTGTCAACCGAGGTTGACAGTGGGCGGGCTCGACGACCTGGCCGGTCCGCGCCTCCAGACGGCCGCCGCCTCCAGACGGTCCGCGCCTCAGACGGTCAGCACGATCTTGCCGAACTGGTCGCCCGCCTCCAGGCGTTCGAAGCCCTCGCGGGCGCGGTCGAGGGGCAGGACTTCGTCGATGACGGGGCGTACGCCGGTGGCCGCGCAGAAGGACAGGAGGTCTTCCAGTTCGTCCTTGGAGCCCATGGTGGAGCCGACGACGCGCAGTTCCAGGAAGTAGACGCGGGTCAGCTCGGCGTGGGAGGGGCGGTCACCGCTGGTGGCGCCGGAGATGACCAGCGTGCCGCCGGGGCGGAGCGACTTGATGGAGTGCGACCAGGTGGCGGCGCCGACCGTCTCGATGACCGCGTCGACCCGCTGCGGCAGCCGGGCACCGGCCGGCAGGGCCTCCACCGCGCCCAGTTCGATGGCGCGCTTGCGCTTGGCCTCGTCGCGGCTCGTGGCGAAGACCTTCAGGCCAGCGGCCTTGGCGAGCACGATGGCGGCGGTCGCCACGCCACCGCCGGCGCCCTGGACGAGGATCGAGTCGCCGGGACGTACGCCCGCGTTGGTGAAGAGCATGCGGTACGCGGTGAGCCAGGCGGTGGGGAGGCAGGCGGCTTCCGCGAAGGAGAGTTCCTTGGGCTTGGGGAGGACGTTCCAGGTGGGGACGGCGACTTGCTCGGCGAAGGTGCCCTGGTACTTCTCCGTGAGGATGGAGCGGCGCTCGCGCGGGCCGACGCCGTGGCCGGACTGGCCGATGACGGAGTGCAGGACGACTTCGTTGCCGTCCTCGTCGAGGCCGGCCGCGTCGCAGCCGAGGATCATCGGGAGCTTGCCCTCATCCAGGCCGACCCCGCGCAGGGACCACAGGTCGTGGTGGTTGAGGGAGGCGGCCTTGACGTTCACGGTCGACCAGCCGGGGCGTGGGGTGGGGGCCGGGCGCTCCCCCAGTTCCAGGCCGGTGAGGGGGTGATCGCGGTTGATGCGGGCGGCGTAGGCAGCGAACATGGCGCCGACGATATGCCTGGCCCCTGGGCCTTCGGAACGTTCCACGGGTGTGACCCACGCCGCGTCCCCCGCCCCCGCCGGGGCCGGGCCGCCCCGCAGGCACCACCCGCCGGACCACATCCCCCCGCCCCCGCTCGCCAGGGCGAACCCCCGCAGACGCCCCCGGCGGCCAACCCTCACCAGCGGCGTCCATCCCACGGCCGCCCAAAAGCGAGTGGGCGGGCGGGAAAGGACAAAAAACAGGGCCCCGCCGACCTCACGGCGGGGCCCTGAAGAGGCTCAGCGGCGGGCCACGCCCTCAGCCCTCGCGGCCGCCGCAACAGCCGCGGTGACCGCCGGAGCCACCCGCTCGTCGAACGGCGAGGGGATGACGTAGTCGGCCGACAGCTCGTCGCCGACGACGTCGGCCAGCGCGTCGGCGGCCGCGATCTTCATGCCCTCGGTGATCCGGGACGCCCGCACCTGCAGCGCGCCCGCGAAGATCCCGGGGAACGCGAGCACGTTGTTGATCTGGTTCGGGTAGTCCGAGCGCCCGGTCGCCACCACGGCGGCGTATTTGTGGGCGATGTCGGGGTGCACCTCGGGGTTCGGGTTGGCCATGGCGAACACGAACGAGTTCGGGGCCATGGAGGCCACCGCGGGCTCCGGCACCGTACCGCCGGAGACGCCGATGAAGACGTCCGCGCCGGCCAGGGCGGATTCGAGCGAGCCGCTGAGCCCGGCCTTGTTGGTGAGCTCCGCGAGTTCCCGCTTGACCGGGGTGAGGTCGTCCCGGTCCCGGGACACGACACCCTTGCGGTCCGCGACCGCGACATCGCCGAGCCCCGCCTCGAGCAGGAACTTCGCGATGGCCACGCCGGCCGCGCCCGCCCCGGAGATGACGGCCCGCAGGTCGCCGAGGGTGCGCCCGGTCAGCCGCGCCGCGTTGCGCAGGGCGGCCAGGGTGACGACGGCCGTGCCGTGCTGGTCGTCGTGGAAGACCGGGATGTCGAGGCGCTCCTGGAGCCGCCGCTCGATCTCGAAGCAGCGCGGCGCGGAGATGTCCTCCAGGTTGACGCCGCCGAAGGACGGCGCGAGCCGCACCACCGTGTCGATGATCTCGTCCACGTCGGTCGTGGCGAGCGCGATGGGCACCGCGTCGACCCCGCCGAACTGCTTGAAGAGGATGGCCTTGCCCTCCATGACGGGGAGCGAGGCCTCCGGGCCGATGTCGCCGAGGCCGAGCACGGCGGTGCCGTCGGTGACGACGGCGACGACGTTCGACTTCCACGTGTAGTCGTGGACGAGCTCCGGCTTCTCGGCGATGGCGCTGCACACCTTCGCGACGCCCGGTGTGTACGCCAGGGACAGGTCGTCCTTGTCGCGCACCGGCACGGTCGCCTGGACGGCCATCTTGCCGCCGCGGTGCAGCGCGAAGGCCGGATCGAAGGGCTCCTCCGCGCCTTCGTGCCCGGCTGTGCTGTCGCTGCGAGGATTGACGATCTCCGCTGCCACTGTGTCTGACCCCTTAATTCTTCAGGTTGAGGGTGAACCACTTCCTGGTGGAGAAGTGGGGCGGGAACCGCGTCCGTGCTGAGCCCGCGGGCCTTGCGGCCGTTGGCTCCCCGCCTGTCGGCGGAGCGGTACGGGAGGTACGTACGAACGCGCGGGCACGCCGCACACGTGCCCTGGGCCCCGGATGAGGGGTGTAACCGTCTTTTCTACCGGATGCCTCCGACCGCCGACGAGCCATATCTGTGTCAGATCGACGTGAACGGCAGGTATCCCTTGGACCACGGGGGTAAAATGTCCGTATTATTAAGAAATCTCCACCCCGGAAGTCCGCATGGCGAGATTGGGTGGTTATCAAATGGTTGGCGACCGTTCGCACCGGCACGGCAATGACCGTCACGCACCGGGCTGTTGGGGTTTGCCGATCGCCCGTTATCCGATTTTGACATCTCCAGCCCCCAGAATCGGGCTGTCCGAATGGCAAGATGCCTCATCACACGAGGTCGCGACACCCGAAGGTGTGTGCACGACCGCATGGCTGCTCCCCCATCCGCCGGAGGAACCCCTATGACCGCAGGCACCATTCGTCGCACGACCGCCGCGAAGTCCGCGAAGTCCCGGATCGTCGCTGTCGGCGCGATCGCGGTCGCCGGCACGCTGCTGCTCACTGGCTGCGGCGACCAGACGGACAAGAAGGACGAGGGCGGCAAGAAGGTCGTCAGCGCTCCGCTCTCCGACGAGCTGCCCGCGAACATCCGCAACAAGGGCGTCATCAAGGTGGGCTCCGACATCGCCTACCCGCCGGTCGAGTTCAAGGACAAGGACGGCAAGACGGTCGGTATCGACCCGGACATCGCCGACGCGCTCGGCAAGCAGCTCGGCGTGACGTTCGAGTTCGACAACGGCACCTTCGACACGCTCCTCGGCGGTCTGCGGTCCAAGCGCTACGACATCGCCATGTCGGCCATGACCGACACCAAGAACCGCCAGGAAGGCATCGACGAGGAGACCGGCAAGAAGGTCGGCACCGGCGTCGACTTCGTCGACTACTTCACGGCGGGCGTCTCGATCTACACCAAGAAGGGCGACGACCAGGGCATCAAGGCCTGGGGCGACCTCTGCGGCAAGAAGATCGTGGTCCAGCGCGGCACCGTCTCGCACGACATGGCCAAGGCCGAGTCGAAGAAGTGCAAGAGCGGCAAGATCTCGATCGAGTCCTTCGACAACGACCAGCAGGCCCAGACCCGGCTGCGCTCCGGTGGCGCGGATGCCGGCTCCTCGGACTTCCCGGTCGCGGCGTACGCGGTCAAGACCTCCGGCGGCGGCAAGGACTTCCAGCTCGTGGGCGAGCAGGTCGAGGCCGCCCCCTACGGCATCGCGATCGCCAAGAACAACCCCAAGCTGCGTGACGCGATCAAGATGGCGCTGGACGCGATCATCGCGAACGGCCAGTACGAGAAGATCATCAAGAAGTGGGGCGTCGACGCAGGCGCAGTCAAGGAAGCCAAGATCAACGGCGGCAAGTGACCGCGTCTCGTCATCTCGTCGCTGAAAGGCCACACCCGTGACAACGGACATCAGCAAGTCGGGCGACTCCGCGCCCAAGGATGAGCCACCGCGCTCCGCCCCCGAGGCGATCAAGGCGATCCCGGTGCGCCACTACGGCCGATACGTCGCGGCCGTCCTGGCCATCGGCGTGCTCGCCGCGCTCGTCATGGCGTTCGCCAATGGCGACATCAACTGGAACGCGATCCCGGACAACTTCTTCGACGACCGCATCATGAAGGGCGTCCGGGAGACCCTGATCCTCACGGTCCTCTCGATGCTCATCGGCGTGGTCGGCGGCATCGTCCTTTCGGTGATGCGGCTGTCGAAGAACCCGGTGACCTCGTCGATCGCGTGGTTCTACATCTGGTTCTTCCGCGGTACGCCGGTCCTGGTCCAGCTCTTCATCTGGTTCAACCTCGGCTTCGTCTTCGAGTACATCAACCTCGGTCCGATCTACAAGGACGAGTGGTCGGACTTCATGACGCCGTTCCTGACGGCGCTCCTGGGTCTCGGCCTGAACGAGGCCGCGTACATGGCGGAGATCTGCCGCGCGGGTCTGCTCTCGGTCGACGAGGGCCAGACGGAGGCCTCGCAGGCGCTCGGCATGAGCCACAACAAGACGCTGCGCCGCGTCGTCATCCCGCAGGCGATGCGCGTGATCGTGCCGCCGACGGGCAACGAAGTCATCAACATGCTCAAGACGACATCGCTGGTCGCGGCGGTGCAGTACTACGAGCTCCTGCGGTACGCCCAGGACATCGGCACCTCGTCCGGCGCGACGGTGGAGACCCTGCTCCTGGCCGCCACCTGGTACCTGATCATGACGTCGATCCTCAGCGTCGGTCAGTTCTACCTGGAGCGGTACTACGCGCGCGGCTCCTCGCGCGCCCTGCCGGACACTCCCTGGCAGAAGATCAAGGCAAATATGTTGTCGCTGGGCAACCGTTCGGGGGTGCGCTGATGACCGCCATGGTCAAGGCCGAGAACGTCCACAAGTCGTTCGGCCACGTCGAGGTCCTCAAGGGCATCGACCTGGAGGTGAAGTCCGGCGAGGTCTTCTGCCTCATCGGCCCGTCGGGCTCCGGCAAGTCGACGTTCCTGCGCTGCATCAACCACCTGGAGAAGGTCAACGCCGGGCGGTTGTACGTCGACGGGGAGCTGGTCGGCTACCGGCAGAAGGGCGACAAGCTGTACGAGCTCAAGGACAGCGAAGTCGCCATGAAGCGCCGGGACATCGGCATGGTCTTCCAGCGCTTCAACCTGTTCCCGCACATGACGGCCCTGGAGAACGTCATGGAGGCGCCGGTCCAGGTCAAGGGCCAGCCGAAGGCGGCCGCGCGGGAGCGCGCCGGGCAGCTCCTGGAGCGGGTCGGGCTCGCCGACAAGGCGAAGAACTACCCCTCGCAGCTCTCCGGCGGCCAGCAGCAGCGCGTGGCCATCGCCCGCGCGCTCGCGATGGACCCGAAGCTGATGCTCTTCGACGAGCCGACATCGGCGCTCGACCCGGAGCTGGTCGGCGACGTCCTCGACGTCATGCGCGACCTCGCCGAGTCCGGCATGACGATGGTCGTGGTCACCCACGAGATGGGCTTCGCCCGCGAGGTCGGCGACAGCCTGGTCTTCATGGACGGCGGTGTGGTGGTCGAGTCCGGCAACCCGCGGGACGTCCTGACGAACCCGCAGCACGACCGGACGAAGTCGTTCCTGTCCAAGGTCCTGTAGGGCGTAAGCACCGGCAGAGGCCTCAGGGCCGGAAATCGATGCCTACGTAGAGGGGCGGTACGGATCATCCTCCGTACCGCCCCTCTACGTAGGAGAGCTGGATTCCCTACTTGAGGCCTAGGACCAGGGCGTCCGAAGGCGACGACCACACCGTGCGCGCCTCGGCGAAACCCGCCTCCCGGAGGGTGCGGATGTGCCACTCGGCGGGCGGGGTGTCGCCGTCGGCGTGCTCTCCGTAGATCTCGAACCGCTTGGCGGTGGGCTCGGCGAGCACCGGGTCGTTGGCGGCGAGCCCCCACCAGTCCGCCCAGTCCAGGACGCCGGCGGCCTTCGCGGCGGACTGGCGGGCGTGCCGCTGCTCGCGGTCGGCGGCGTTGATGCGCGGGGTGGTGGGGTCGGGCATGTGGTCGGCGTTCATGAAGACGCCGCCGTCGGCCACGATCCCGCCGAGCTGTTCGTAGAGCGCGGCCAGCGGTTCGCTGAACAGCCAGTGCAGGGCGGTCGCGGTGAGGACGGCGTCGTACGAGTCGTGGGGCAGTTGGGAGGTCCAGCCCGGGTCCTTGAGGTCGGCGGTCACGAAGGTGACGCGGTCGTCGTCCGCGAAGGTGCCCTCGGCGATGGCGAGGAGTGCCGGATCGAGGTCGACGCCCGTGCTGGTGGCCTTCGGGAACCTTTTGAGGAGTCTGTCCGTAATACTTCCCGTACCGCACGCGAGGTCCAGGACACGCGGCTCCGGGCCGACGAGGGCCTCGACCATGTCGAGCATGACGCGGAACCGCTCCTCGCGGTCCGGCATGTACCACTCCTGCTGCCGATCCCAACTCTCCTGCCAGGCACGCCAGTCGGTCCCGAACCCCGTACCGCTAGTCGTTTCCGTCACCGGAAGACCTCCGTCCCGTACTACGCTCGACTAATCTCGTCGAGTAACACCCGCGCACGAAAAGCGACTGTTACCTCGCACGAGAACGAAGATAGCCCGCCCCCGTAAGGACTACAAGTGGAACTGGCCTATTACTCGGACTACGCCGTACGCCTGGTCAACACCGAGGAACCGGCTCGTCACAAGGACTCGCTGACCTCCGTGGACGCGATCCGCGAGCTGTTCGGCGAGAACCAGCAGGCCGCACGGCGCGCCACTGACTCCGACGTGACACGCTTCCGCTCGGTGCGGGCACGGCTGCGGGGTGTCTTCGAGGCGGCCGACGGCGGGGACGAGACGCTGGCCGTGGACCTGCTGAACTCACTGCTCCTGGAGTTCCCGGTGAGCCCCCAGATCTCCGGCCACGACTACAGGGACGACGACGGGCGCCCCCTGTGGCACATGCACCTGGCGGACCACCCGTCGAACGTCACCGCCGGGTACGCGGCGATCGCCGCGATGGGCCTCGCCTTCCACCTCACGGAGTACGGCGTGGACCGGCTCGGCCTGTGCGAGGCGGCGCCGTGCCGCAACGCCTACCTGGACACCTCGACCAACCGCTCCCGGCGCTACTGCTCGGACCGCTGCGCCACGCGCGCGAACGTCGCGGCCTACCGCGCGCGCAAGCGCCTGGAGAGCGAGCGGTCGGCGAGCACGGGGCGCACCGCCAAGAAGGTCCAGGAGACCAGCGCGGCGAGCGAGAGCTGACGCCGCCCACACGCCTCGCGCTCCTCGCGGAACCTGCTCAGCGGCCGAAACCGCGCCCGCACGCGCGCGAGGACCAGCTCCTCCGGCACGACTCCGTAGACCGTGCTGTCGCCCCCCGCGTTGTACGGATTGTCGCCGAGCACCCACCAGCCGCCGTCGCGCCGTTCGACGGCACGCTTGACCACCAGCAGATCCTGTTGCAGCGGATGACGCAGGATCACCACGTCACCGGGGCGCACCCGGGCGCCGTGCCGCACCAGCATCCAGTCCCCCGGATTCAGCGTGGGCACCATGGACGGCCCGTCGACCTCGATCAGCTGGAACGGCACGCGTGTCTCCCGCCCGTCTGCCGTCGTCTCCGGCATCAGACAACCTCCCGGTCCCATCCTCCACCGGCCTCCCGGTCCCATCCTCCACCGTCTCCAGTGTGACCCTGGACTTTTGTCCTAAGCCCATGGGGGCACTCGCGAAAACAGGTCTCTCACGGAGTAATGTCCCACCTGAGAAGACGATCACGAGGAAGGACAGCTCAATGCTCTCCCGCCTGTTTGCCCCCAAGGTGAAGGCCAGCGCACACTGCGACCTGCCCTGCGGCGTGTACGACCCGGCCCAGGCCCGCATCGAGGCGGAGTCGGTCAAGGCCGTCCAGGAGAAGATGGCCGCCAACGACGACGCGCACTACCAGGCTCGCGCCACCGTCATCAAGGAGCAGCGCGCCGAGCTCGCCAAGCACCACGTGTCGGTGCTCTGGAGCGACTACTTCAAGCCCCCGCACTTCGAGAAGTACCCGGAGCTGCACACGCTGGTCAACGACACCCTCAAGGCCCTGTCGGCCGCGAAGGCGTCGGCGGACCCGAAGACCGGCGAGAAGGCCCTTGAGCTGATCGCCGAGATCGACCGCATCTTCTGGGAGACCAAGAAGGCCTGATCCAGGCACCCGGGCCTCGCGCCCACCCAACCGCACCCGGTCCCCGGGGCCGCCGTATTCGGCGGGCCCGACGGGCCGGGTGCGGTCGTTTGTCACGCGAACGCGCTCGAAGGTAAATCGGTTGCCTCCGCACCGGCCCGCCTGTTGCAGTTGAGGCGCCACCACACCACCGGCCGACGGAACCAGGAGCCCCCAGATGCGGCAGACGTCCATGTCCCACCAGGAAGGAATCACCCCCCGATACGAGGACATGACGCCTAGTGCAATCGCACACGCATCAGCACGAGAAGCACGAGAAGCACCAACACACCCTTAACCTGGGCATTCTGGCACACGTAGATGCCGGTAAGACCAGCCTGACCGAGCGGCTGCTGCACTCCGCCGGAGTCATCGACGAGATCGGCAGCGTCGACGCCGGCAGCACCCAGACCGACTCCCTCGCGCTGGAGCGGCAGCGCGGCATCACCATCAAGTCGGCGGTCGTGTCCTTCGCGATCGACGACGTCACCGTCAACCTCATCGACACCCCCGGCCACCCGGACTTCATCGCCGAGGTGGAGCGGGTCCTGAGCGTGCTCGACGGTGCCGTGCTCGTCGTGTCCGCCGTCGAGGGCGTCCAGGCGCAGACCCGCGTCCTGATGCGTACGCTGCGCAGGCTCGCCATCCCCACGCTCGTGTTCGTCAACAAGGTGGACCGCCGCAGCGCGGACCCCGAGCGCGTACTCGCCGAGCTGGCAGGTAAGTTGACGCCCGCCGTCATCCCCATGGGCACGGTGCGCGCCCCCGGCTCCCACGCGGCGCGCTACGTCCCGTACGCCCCCGACGACCCCCTCTTCACCGCCCGCCTGGCCGAAGTCCTCGCCGAGCGCGACGACACGCTGCTGTCCGCGTACGTCGAGGGCGACTCCGCCGCCCTCACGCCCGGTGGGCTGCGCGCGGCCCTCGCGGACCAGACCCGGCGGGCCCAGGTCCACCCGGTGTTCTTCGGCTCGGCCATGACCGGCACCGGCCTGGGCGCGCTGACCGACGCCGTCAAGGAGCTGCTGCCCGCGGCGGCCGGGGCGGTGGACGGGCCCGTCGCGGCCACCGTCTTCAAGGTCGAACGCGGCCCCTCGGGCGAGAAGGTGGCGTACGCGCGGCTCTTCTCGGGCACGGTGCGCGTACGCGACCGGGTGGCGCTTCCCGGTCCCGACGGCAAGGTCACCGCCGTCAGCGTCTTCGAGCGGGGCGCGGCCGTGCGGCGCGACGCCGTGGCCGCCGGGCAGATCGCGAAGCTGTGGGGGCTCCACCGCGTACGCGTCGGAGACGTGCTCGGCGACCCGTGCCACGTGCCTGAACGGCACACCGCCGCGCACCACTTCGCCCCGCCGACCCTCGAAACCGTCGTCGCGCCCCGGCACGCCGCCGACCGGGGCGCCCTGCACGCCGCGCTGACCCAGCTCGCCGAGCAGGACCCGCTGATCGACCTGCGGCAGGACGCGCTGCGGCAGGAGATCTCCGTGTCCCTGTACGGCGAGGTGCAGAAGGAGGTCATCGAGGCCACGCTCGCCGACGAGTTCGGCATCGGCGTCGACTTCCGCGAGAGCACGACCCTGTGCGTGGAGCGGGTCGTCGGCACCGGAGCGCACGCGGAGTTCATCGACACCGACCCCAATCCGTTCCTCGCCACGGTGGGGCTGCGGGTGGATCCCGCCCCGGCCGGGACAGGTGTGGAATTCCGGCTCGGGGTGGAACTCGGCTCCATGCCCTACGCGTTCTTCAAAGCGGTGGAGGAGACGGTCGAGGAGACGCTGACGCAGGGCCTGCACGGATGGGAGGTGCCCGACTGCCTCGTCACGATGACGCACTCCGGGTACTGGCCGCGGCAGAGCCACGCCCACGCCGTCTTCGACAAGAGCATGTCGAGCACGGCCGGTGACTTCCGCCAGCTCACGCCGCTCGTCCTGATGGACGCGCTGCGGCGGGCGGGGACACGGGTGCACGAGCCGATGCACCGGTTCCGGCTCACCGCGCCCGCCGATGTGTTCGGCACGCTGCTGCCCGCGCTCGGGCGGCTGCGCGCGGTGCCGCACGCGCCGACGGCGCACGGGTCGGTGTACGTCATCGACGGCGTGATCCCCGCCGCGCGCTTGCACGGGCTCGAGCAGGCGCTGCCCGGACTGACGCGCGGCGAGGGCGAGTTGGAGTCCGCCTTCGACCACTACGCGCCGGTGACCGGGACACCGCCGGCGCGCCCGCGCACGGACCACAATCCGCTGGACCGGAAGGAGTACGTACAGCGGGTCACGCGGCGGACCCGGGTGGGGTGAGGGTCAGTCGGCACCGCCCGCGGGCCCCGCCGACGTGACCGCCGCCACCGTCCGCTCGTCGACCAGGTCCCGCAGCCGCTCCTGGTCCGCCAGGATGTTGATCTCGACGATCCGGCCTTCCCTGACGGTGAACTCCCCGACGGAGAAAGGCTTTCCGTTGCGGACGGCGATCTGTCCCACCTTGCCGTTGACCAGCGCCAGATACGTGGTCGGCGCCAGCGTGGCGAACGAGCGCGCCCCGGCGACCACGGCGGTCGCACCGCGCACGAGACGGGAGAGCCCCGCGGCCCCGCCGCCGTCGGCCCGCAGCACCACTCCCGGGTCGAGGAGTTCGAGCAGCGCGTCGAAGTCACCCTTGCGGGCGGCCGCGAGGAAGGCCTCGACGACCTGGCGTTGGCGCGTGCGGTCCGAGTCCGGGCCGGGCTTGGGGTCCGCGTCGCGCACCCGGCGGCGGGCCCGGCTGGCGAGCTGCCGGGTCGCGGCCGGGGCCCGCTCGACGATGGGCGCGATGTCCTCGAACGGCACGGCGAACATGTCGTGCAGCACGAACGCGAGGCGCTCGGCGGGGCTCAGCGTGTCCAGGACGACCAGCAGCGCGAGCCCCACCGAGTCCGCGAGCAGGGCCTCCTGCTCGGGGTCGACGACGTCCAGGCCGCCCGGCAGCGGGCTGACCTCCGGGTCCGGCACGTGCGTTTCGGCTCCCTGGACGTCCAGGGGCTGCTCGCCGCGCTGCTTGCGTGACCGCAGCAGGTCGAGGCAGACGCGGCCGATCACCGTGGTGAGCCAGCCGCCCAGATTCTCCACGCGTTCGTCGTCGGCGCGGCTGAGCTTCAGCCAGGTCTCCTGGACGGCGTCCTCGGCCTCGCTCAGGGAGCCGAGCATGCGGTACGCGACCGCCTTCAGGCGCGGCCGGTGCTCCTCGAAGCGCTGTGCCAGAAGATCTCTTCCGTCCATCCGTCACATTCCTTTGCCGTGATCCGTCGTAGCAGTGACGCACCGACGACGACGGTGCGGCGCGGGTCGACACAGCGGGTGCTGACCAGCAGACCACGAAGCGATGCGACAGCAGTGATCTCACCGATGTGACATGGAGGACATTGCCATGAAGGACGTCGAAGCCCCCGTACGGGCGGGCGACACGGGGTGGGGCCCGGGACCGGGAACGCCCCGTCCCCGTACGCCCACCGGTGCGCACACCCCCGGAGCGGCTATCGGCCCAACACGGGCTCCAGCGCCGTCCTGAGGTCGTCCGGTCCCCGGTACAGCACACCCGTCATGCCCAGTGCGACGGCCGCGTCCACGTTCTCCTCGCGGTCGTCGACGAACAGACAGCGGGTGACCGCGGCGCCCACACGCTCGGCGGCGACTTCGTAGATGCGACGGTCGGGCTTCACCACGCCGAGTACGGCGCTGGAGACCACGTCGTCCACAAGGGTGTTGAGGCCGAGCAACGCCAGGTCGTCGTCCAGCCAGGGGGTGGCGTTGGTGACGATCGACACCCGTAGGTGCGCGCGGGCCCGCCGCAGCAGGCCGATGACCGTCTGGTCGGCCCAGAACTTGGAGTCGGCCAGGGCGATGCCGAGTTCGCGCCCGCGCGCCGGGGCGAGCCCGTGCCCGCGCGCGAGTCCGGCGGCGATCGACTCGACCCAGTCCGTCTTGCCGACCCGCCCGAGCATGAGCGGCAGATCGGTCTCGGGCGCGAACGCGACCTCCGCGGTGGCGCCTTCGGGCAGTCCGGCGGCGCGTTCGAGTTCGGCGACGTCCGACATGTCGTAGAAGCGGATGACGCCGTCGAGGTCGGTGAGGACCGCGTCGAACGGAAGGGGGGATGTACGCCTGTGGTCGTTCATCCACTGGCTCCGAGCACGCTCCGCACGGTCGACCGCACCCTTTCCTGGTCGGCGCGCACGGCTTCGTACGCGGATCTGTGCCGGGATATGTCGCGTCGCTGCCGCTCGGCCGCGACGGTCCGCCACACCCCGGCGGTGTTGTGCTCGCGCTTGCACTCGATGTCGGCGACCGCCGTGTCCCGCTCGCGCCTGGTGCGCCGGGTGTCGCCGTTGTTGCCGCGGTGCCACGCCTTGTCGCGGAAGGCGGCTTCCGGGCTCGCGTACCGCCTGAAGCCCTTGTCGGCGACGCAGTCCGCCCAGGTGGCGAGGGCGCGGCGCATCCGCGGGTCCTTGGCGACGGCCTTGTCGATCGCCTCGCGTCGGCCGACGACGTACGCCGTCATGCGGGTCTCGTCGTTGACGTCCGCCAGCACGCGCCGCGCCCCGACCTCTGCGCAGCCGCCTGTGGCGTCGTGCAGCGCGCCGTACTCGTCCCGTGTGACCAGGCGTCCCTTCGGCTCGCGCTGCTTCTGGAACTTCTTGAGCGCGTCGCGGTCGATGCCATAGCCCCGGGTGCGGGCGGCGTCGAGGTCCAGGGAGCCGTACAGAGTCGTCGAGATGGCCACCGCCATCAGGGAGTTGGACATCTCGACGTCCTGCTCGCGCCAGTGCCGGGGGAAGTCGGCGAAGCCGCGGGACCGCATGCACCGCTGAGTGAAGCGGGCGGTCGCCCGCTCCCGGAGTTCGTCGTCACGCACGCTGAACTCGTACCGCTCCAGGGGCAGTCCGGACAGGTCCTTCTCGTCGTCGACCTCGGGCACTCCCGAGTCACGCGCGGCGCCCCCGCCGGAACCGCCCGTCACGGACCCGCACCCCGCCAGTGCCGCCAGCGCCACGACGGCCACCGCGACGGCCACGCGGCGCGACCCTCGCACCCCCCACATCACCTTCATGCGCAAAACCCTAACCGCGCCCACTGACAGTCGAGGGTGTCACGGAGGGCCGCGCTAGGGGCCGGGCTGCGGCTCCGCTCGCGGTTCGGCCTGGGGGTCGGCCGCGGTCTCGCCTGCCTCCAGGTCGACCTTCGGCGCGGACTTCTCGCCGGGCCCCGGGGCGGCCTTGGCGTCGGCCTCCGGGGCATGCCTCGGCAGGTGCCCGTGCTTGTACTTGCTCTTGTGGCCGCGGCCCGCCCGTGACTTCGCGTCCGGCTCGTCGGCGACGCACGCGTCGCACTCCTGGTTGCGGCAAGGAGCCGGGCCCCACACCGGAACGTACGCTCCGAGCACCTTGCGCCGCTTGATGGCCGTACCGACGGGCCGTCCGCAGTGCTTGCACACGGGGTCGCTCTGCGGACGGGGGCCGGACCGGCGTCCATCGCTGCCCATGACTTCAGGGTAGGGCGATTCCCCGAGGTCGGACAGCCCAGCGGTCAGTTCTTCCCGCGCTTGCGGGAGTACGTACGGACGACGACGCCGTTGCCGAAGACCCGGGACGAGGCCAGCTCGAACTCGCTGACCGCGGACTCCACGCCCGCGAACATGGGCATGCCCGAGCCGAGCAGCACCGGATAGGTCTTGAGCACCAGCTCGTCGACCTCGTCGATCAGCTGGCCGGCGACCTGCGCGCCGCCGCACAGCCAGATGCCGAGTTCGCTGTCCTCGGCCTTGAGCTCACGGACCTTGCCGAGCAGGTCGTCGGCGATGATCTCGACGTTCGCGGCGGGCGACTTCCCGAGGCTGCGCGAGGCGACGTACTCACGCAGGTGGCCGTACGGGCTCGGCTCGCCCTCGTCCAGGCCGAGCTGGTAGCTGCCCATTCCCTGGACGACGGTGTCGAACTTCTGGTTCGGCACGTCGTCGCCGAAGCCGAGGATCCTGCGTCCGGTGGCGGAGACGGTCTCCGGGTACTCGGACTTGAGGAACCCCAGGAACTCCTCGTCCACGAACGACATGAAGGAGTTGGCGTCGCCACTCGGGTCACCGATGAACCCGTCGATCGAGACGGCTACGAAGTAGGTGAGCTTTCGCAAGCTGATTCTCTTTCCGCAGATGACAGTAGGGGTGA
Source organism: Streptomyces sp. NPDC041205 (assembly GCF_055591765.1). Lineage (NCBI taxonomy): Bacteria > Bacillati > Actinomycetota > Actinomycetes > Kitasatosporales > Streptomycetaceae > Streptomyces > Streptomyces sp. NPDC041205. The sequence continues at coordinate 615,643 of NZ_JBVIZH010000002.1, forward strand.
GGCGGGGTGACCGGGGCCACCTCGGCTCGAACAACTGCATTTATAGTGCTTCACTCGCAGTGGTTTCAAGTGTTTCTTGGAAACAGGCACAAAAAATCGGCCCCGGGAGGCCTGGCGCCTTGGTCCAGGACCGATTCCGGGGCCGACCCATGGGCCGAATCGCGAGGCCGCGCCGGGGCCGCCGATGCCTGCGATGCCTGCGATGCCTGCGATGCCTGCGATGCCGACTGGAGCCTCCGTCTCACACCACCTCCACGTCACACCACCCGCGGCTCACGCCACATGGGCCACATCCGCGGCCCGTCCGGCAGGTCAAGGGCGCTACCGAGGTCGGTGAATCCGAGCCGCAGATACAGCTCCCGGCCGCGCGCGCTGCTCGCCTCCAGGTAGGCGTGCAGCCCCTCGCGGTCGCACCGCGCGAGCACCGGCGCGACCAGCGCCGAACCGATGCCCTCGCCCTGCCGTTCCGGCTTCACGCCGATCATGTGCAGGTACTGGTGCGGCCGGTCGGACGGGTGGATGTCCGACGTCAGCCGGCCGATCGTCTCGACGCGCTCGTTGTCCGGGTCGACGGCCTGTCGCAGTCGCGCGGGCCCGTCGGCGGCGTCCTCGGGCGCCGGGCCCGCGGGCACCGACCACCACAGGGCGACACCCGAGCCGTCCTCGGCGATGTCCACGTACCCCTCGGCGAAGGCCATGTCGAGGAAGGCCGCCATCAGCCCGCCGTGCCGCTTCCGCCGCCGCCGCTCGTCCGGGAACACCCAACTGCTCACCGGGTCCCGCATGAACGCCTCGTCGAGCAGCCCGACCACCTCGGCCCGGTCACTCTCCTCGGCTCGCCGGATCGGCACACCCACGACGTCTCCCCCTACGCCTCGCCCTCGCCTCATCGAACTCGCCCTCCGAGCCGCATCGAACTCGCCCCCCCCGCCCGCCAACCCCGGGCCACACCCACTCCAGACCCGCCAACCCCGGTCCCAGTGCTGCCGGTTGCAGCCTAAGTGTTCATTTCGCGTGCGACGACGGTCGCGCGGGCACTGCTTCGGGGGCGCCCACCGGGCTGCCCGGCCCCTGGCCGGCCCGCCCCCGCAACACACGGCGAGCCGGTCGGCGTACGGCCCCCGACCGCACGCCGACCGGCGACGCCCCCACCCCCTCCCGCATCACCGGCTGCCCCAGGACGACCGTCGAACTCCCGGCGGAGCGCCCCCTCTCACGCCCCGCCGGGATGCCCCCCGGGCGGTCAGTGCGACCGGCGTGTGACGAACTCCGCGAGCGCCAGCAGGCCACCCGCACGCTCCGGGTCGGGGACCGCGCGGGCGAGTTCCCCGAGCGCCCGCGACATCCGGTCCGCCGCGTGGAGCTGCGCCCAGTCCCGGCCCCCGGCCCCCTCCACGGCACGGGCCATCCGTTCCAGGTCGTCCTGGTCCGGCTTCCTGCCGTACGCACCGGCGAGCTCCGCCGCCTCGGGCGTGCCGGAGGCCAGCGCGGCCACCACCGGCAGCGACTTCTTGCGGGCGGCGAGGTCCGCGCGCGCGGGCTTGCCGGTGCGCGCGGGGTCCCCCCAGATGCCGATCACGTCGTCGATGAGCTGGAAGGCGAGCCCGGCCTGCCTCCCGAACCCGTCGAGCGCCTCCACCGTGTCGGCCCCCGCGCCCGCGTACACCGCGCCGATCGCGCAGGCGCAGCCGAGGAGCGCGCCCGTCTTGGCCTCGGCCATGGCCAGGCACTCCGCCAGCGAGACCTCGTCCGGGCCCCGGCTCTCCAGGGCGCAGTCGGCGTGCTGCCCGGCGCACAGTTCGACGACGCACGCGCCCAGGCGGGCGGCCGCCGCCCGGGCCCCGGGATGGGGGTCCTCGGCGAGCAGCCGCTGTGCGAGGGCCTGCAGCGCGTCCCCGGCGAGGATCGCGTCGGAGTCGCCGAACACGGTCCACGCGGTGGGGCGGTGCCTGCGGGTCGCGTCGCGGTCCATGACGTCGTCGTGGAGCAGCGTGAAGTTGTGCGTCAGCTCCACGGCGGCGGCCGCCCTGACCGCGCTCAGCGGGTCCCCGCCGAGGGCCCGCACCGCGGCCAGGACAAGAGCGGGCCTGATGGCCTTGCCCGCGTTCCCGGCCGCGGGCGTGCCGTCGGCGTGTTCCCACCCGAAGTGGTACAGGGCGATGCGGCGCAGCGAACCCGGCAGGGACTCGACCGCGGCGCGCAGCTCCGGGTCGACGCACAGCCGCGCCGACGTCAGGATGTCCGCGGCCTCGTACCCCTCCCCGAGTACCTGCCCTCGCGGGCGGGGCGCGCATTCCGTCATGTCCGTGGTGTCCGTCATGGACTCACTCCGGCGGGGCGGCGGACGGTGGCGGATCCTGGGCCTGCGGGCGCGTACGCCAGGGGTGTACCCGCTGGCGCACCCGTGGACACGGGCGGCGGCTCGCCGCCCCTCCCGACAGGGCGTCGTCTCACCTCCACCGGCCGATCTCGACGTTTTCCAGGATGCCGAGGGCGTCCGGCACCAGGACGGCCGCGGAGTAGTACGTCGACACCAGGTAGGAGATGATCGCCTGGTCGCTGATGCCCATGAAGCGCACGGACAGGCTGGGCTCGATCTCGTCCGGGATGCCCGTCTGGTGCAGTCCGACGACGCCCTGCTCGTCCTCGCCCGTACGCATGCAGATGATCGAGGAGGTGCGCTCCTCGGTCACCGGGATCTTGTTGCACGGGAAGATCGGCACGCCGCGCCAGGTGGGAATGCGGTTGCCGGACACATCGATGGTCTCGGGGACGAGGCCGCGCTTGTTGCACTCGCGACCGAACGCGGCGATCGCGCGCGGGTGCGCGAGGAACAGCTTCGATCCGCGCCTGCGCGTGAGCAGTTCGTCCATGTCGTCGGGGCTCGGCACGCCGTCGTGCGGCTGCAGACGCTGGTCGTACTCGCAGTTGTTGAGCAGTCCGAACTCACGGTTGTTGATGAGCTCGTGCTCCTGGCGCTCCTTCAAGGCCTCGACAGTCAGCCGCAGTTGCTGCTCGGTCTGGTTCATCGGCTGGTTGTAGAGGTCGGCCACGCGCGTGTGGATGCGCAGCACGGTCTGGGCGACGCTCAGTTCGTACTCACGCGGCCGCGACTCGTAGTCCACGTAGGTGCCCGGCAGGACCGCTTCGCCCACGTGGCCCGCGGAGAGGTCGATGGGCGCCTCTCCGTAGTTGTTGGTCCGCTGGGCCGGAATGGACCGCAGCCGGTCGAGGTGGGCGCGCAGGGACTCGGAGCGCTCCGCGACCTGTAGCAGGTCCTGGCGCGGGAGCGTGAGGACCGTGCAGGCCGTCACCGCGCGGACCGTGTACTCCCAGATGGTCTCCGGGTCGATGAGGGACTGCTCGCCGAAGTACGCGCCGTCGGCGAGCGTGCCGAGTACCGTGTCGTCCCCGTAGGGACCGGTGCCCACCTTCTCGACGCGGCCGTGCGCCAGCAGGAACACCTCGTCCGCCTGGCTGCCGAACGACGTGAGCACCCCGCCGGCCTCGAACTCGCGCTGCTGGCAGCGGCGCGCCAGCTCGCTGAGCACCTCCTGGTCCTCGAAGTCCCGCAGCACCGGCAGTTCGCCGAGCTCGGCGGGGATGACCTCGACGCGGTCCCCCGTCTTGACGAACGTGACACGGCCGTCCCCGACCGAGTAGCTCGTCCTGCGGTTCACGCGGTACGTACCGCCTTGCACCTGGACCCAGGGCAGCATCCGCAGCAGCCAGCGGGAGCTGATCTCCTGCATCTGCGGCGCGGACTTGGTGGTGGTGGCCAGATTCCGCGCGGCGGATGTGCCGAGACTCTGCCGCGGCTGGTCCTGCTCCGAACGGATCTCTTCGCCTACCGACATGGACAATGCCCTCCCCATCATGTGCTGACCTGGTTCGCAACCCTTCCAGCACGGTGAGTACGGGCGCCATTACACAAATGAGCGGGAATGGATCGAGGCGGACGGGGCACGTTGCCGCTAACCAGGCCCGATCTCTCGTACGTCCGTCCAGGGCCCTCGACGGCGGCGCTCCATGCCTGCCCAGAAGCGGAATATCAGCCGCCAAGCCGAATGATTCCGGCCAACCCCTGAGGTGCGGGCCGACCGGCTGACGCGGGCGCCCACCGGGTACGGCGACGGGGCGAAGGGGAACTCCAAGATCTGTGCGTTCGTTCACAAGGGCGAGCGCAGCGTACGCACCATCAGCACCGAACCATCGGGAGAAGCGACATGGCAGGCTTCCTGGACCGCGCCAGAGAACAGGTGCAGCAGGGTCTCACCCAGGGCAAGCAGAAGCTGGACGACGTGCAGGCGCAGCGAGCGGGCAACGACCTGCTCAAGCAGCTCGGCGCGGCGTACTACGCGGAGCGGCGCGGCAGCGGCACTCCGGACGCCACGCAGCAGGCGCTCTCCGCCCTGGAGGCGCACATCGCGACGCACGGCGACGGCTTCCTGCGCGCCTGACCGACCCGCGCCGACCAGCCCTCCGGCTGACCGGATCGACTCGCACGGTGCCCGAACAAATGGTTCGGGCACCGGCGGTTCCGGTACAAGCTGCGTACGAGGCGGTTCGCGACCGGCGACCGTCGCGCCCGCAAAGGAGGCGGTCATGGCCCCACCCATGTCCGCGAACAGGTTCCTGGACCTACTGAGAGACGAAGGCGTCACGGTCGTCGAAGTCGGCAACTGGCGCGAGCACAACCGCAACCACGTGGGCCCCTGGGGCCCGGTGCACGGCGTGATGATCCATCACACGGTCACGTCCGGCACCGAGCAGACCGTGCGCATCTGTCGCGACGGCCACTCCACCCTGCCCGGCCCGCTCTGCCACGGCGTCATCACCAAGGACGGCCGTGTCCACCTCGTCGGCTACGGCCGCTCCAACCACGCCGGACTCGGCGACGACGACGTCCTGCGAGCCGTCATCGCGGAGAAGCGCCTCCCTCCGGACAACGAGGCCAACACCGACGGCAACCGGCACTTCTACGGCTTCGAGTGCGAGAACCTGGGCGACGGCGATGACCCCTGGACCGATGAGCAGCTGGACGCCATCGAGAGGGTCTCGGCCGCCGTCTGCCGCCACCACGGCTGGACCGAGCGCTCCGTCATCGGTCACCTGGAGTGGCAGCCCGGCAAGATCGATCCCAAGGGGTTCACGATGGACGCGATGCGGGAGCGGATCGGAGAGCGACTGAAGTAGCCCGCGAGGCCCCGGCCAGGCACTCCCCCAACCCCTCACCTTCGCTTCTCCACGCTCCACCGGACCCGGCCCGCCCACCACGAGGGAGAATGGCGGGGTGCGCCCCACCCCGCCCGCCTCCGCCCTGCGGCCCCGGCTCCCCACCCCGCTCCAGCCGGTCTCAGACCCCCGTTTCGAGGCCCGCGACGTCCGCCTGCTCCTCAAGCGCGACGACCGAGTACACCCGGACCTGCCCGGCAACAAGTACCGCAAGCTCGTCCTCAACCTGGAGCGGGCGCGCGCGGCGGGCCACCGGACGCTGCTCACCTTCGGCGGCGCCTACTCCAACCATCTGCGGGCCACCGCCGCCGCGGGCCGCCTGCTGGGCTTCGCCACCGTCGGCGTAGTGCGCGGCGACGAACTGGCCGATCGCCCGCTGAACCCGTCCCTCGCCCAGTGCGCGGCGGACGGCATGCGCCTGCACTTCACCGACAGATCGACGTACCGGCAGAAGGCGGATCCCGCGGTCCTGGCCGCGCTCCAGCGGCGGACGGCCACCGAGGACGCGTACGTCATCCCTGAAGGGGGCAGCAACTCCCTCGCCGTCCAGGGCTGCACGGCCCTCGGCGCGGAGCTGCGCGACCGCACCGACGTCGCGGCCGTCGCCTGCGGCACCGGCGGCACCCTCGCGGGCCTCGCCGCGGGCCTCGCGCCCGGCCAGCGCGCGCTCGGCATACCCGTCCTCAAGGGCGGCTTCCTGGGGCGCGAGATAGCGGGCCTGCAACGCGCCGCCTTCGGCGCCCCCGGCACCAACTGGACCCTCGACGAGCGCTTCCACTGCGGTGGCTACGCCCGCACCACCGGCGAACTCACCGCCTTCGCCGACGACTTCGAGCAGCGCCACGGGCTCCCCGTGGAGCGCGTGTACGTGGCCAAGCTCCTGTACGCGCTGACCGCACTCTCCGAAGAGGGCGCGTTCACCCCGGGGACGACGGTCACGGCCGTCATCACGGGCACGCCGCCCGGCTGACCCCCGTGGTTCACTCGGCCCGCGCCGGCCTCGCGCGGCGGGCTCCGCTCACTCCTCGATCTCCCGGTGGGCCGCCGCCTCCTCCAGGTCCAGCTTCCGCAGCAGGGTCCGCAACAGCTCGTCGTCGATGCGCCGCTCGTCCCGCATCCGTACGAACACCTCGCGCTCCGCGGCGATCGCCTCGCGCGTGAGCCTGCGGTAGGTGTCGTCCGCGGACTCCCCCGTGACGGGGTTGGACTGGCCGAGCCGCTCCCACACCGAGTTGCGGCGTCGTTCGAGAACGGTGCGCAGACGGTCCTCAAGGGGCCCTGGCAGCCGGTTGCGCTCGTCCTCCATCAGCTCCCGCAGCCGGGCCTCCGCGGCCTGCGAGGCGGCGTTCTGGGCCTGCGCCTCGGCCAGCGTCTGCGCCTGCGTGTCCCGCCCGGGCACCTTCAGGACCCGGATCAGCCACGGCAGCGAGAGCCCCTGGACCACCAGCGTCCCGATGACCGTCGTGAAGGTCAGGAACAGCACGAGGTTGCGGCCCGGGAACGGCTCGTCGTCATCCGTCATCAACGGGATGGAGAACGCGATCGCCAAGGACACCACCCCCCGCATCCCGGCCCAGCTGACGATCAGCGGCCGCCGCCAGTCCATGTCGCCCTCGCGCTCGCGGATCCGCGCCGACAGCGCGCGCGGCAGATACGTCGCCGGATACGACCACACGAAGCGCACCACCACGACGCACACGAACACCGCGACGGCGTACCAGATCGCCTGCCCGACGCTGTACTCGCCGAGTTCCCCGAGCACCACGGGCAGCTGCAGCCCGATGAGCGCGAAGACCGCCGACTCCAGGAGGAAGCCCACGACCTTCCAGACCGCGGCCTCCTGGAGTCGCGTCTCGAAGTCGACCTGCCAGGAACGGTGCCCCAAGTAGAGGGCCACCACGACCACGGCGAGCACTCCGGAGGCGTGGAACTGCTCCGCTGCGGCGTACGCGACGAAGGGGATGAGCAGCGACAGCGTGTTCTGCAGCAGCGATTCCTTCAGGTGGGTGCGCAGCCAGTGGATCGGCACCATCAGGATCAGCCCCACGCCGATCCCGCCGACCGCGGCCACCAGGAACTCCCGGATGCCGCCGCCCCAGCTCGCGCCCTCGCCGACGGCCGCCGCGAGCGCCACCTTGTAGGCGGTGATCGCGGTGGCGTCGTTCACCAGGGACTCGCCCTGGAGGATCGTCGTGATGCGCGAGGGCAGTCCCACACGGCGCGCGATGGCGGTGGCCGCCACGGCGTCCGGCGGGGCGATCACCGCCCCCAGGACGAGCGCGGCGGTCAGCGGGAGATCGGGGATCAGCAGATACGCGAGCCAGCCGACGACCAGGGTTGCGAACAGAACGTAACCAACGGAGAGGAGCGCGACGGGTCGCACATTGGCCCGCAGGTCCAGATACGAACTCTCCAGGGCGGCCGTGTGGAGCAGCGGCGGCAGGATCAGCGGCAGCACCACGTGCGGGTCGAGGTGGTACTCCGGCACCCCGGGGACGTACGCCGCGATCAGGCCCACACCCACCAGGAGCAGCGGCGCGGGGACCGGGGTCCTGCGGGCGGCACCCGCGACCGCGGCACTCGCTGCGATCAGCGCCACCAGGGGCAGTACGTCCATCGGCAAGGCCCTCCGCGGTCCACTCTCCCGTCGTAACCTGGCCATCATGAACGAGTGCTCGCACGTCAGCGCGCTGCCCCACCCCGAACCGGCCGCCCTGAGCGAAACGTGTCTGGAATGCCTCGCGGCCGGCAGCCACCCCGTGCAGCTGCGGTTGTGTCTGCTCTGCGGGCACGTGGGCTGCTGCGACTCCTCGCCCTTCCAGCACGCGACGGCGCACTTCAAGGAGACCGGCCATCCGGTGATGCGAACCTTCGAGCCGGGCGAGAACTGGCGTTGGTGCTTTGTCGACGGTTCGATCGTCTGAGGCCTGGGTACGTCAACCCGACGCTCGTTCTTTCCAATTGGGTCCGTGAAACCCCTAGCCACTGTCCGTACCCGTAGGCTTACTATGAGTGACAGCAACGGGGTGGGGCCCCGGGACACGGAACTGAGCAGCGCGGTAGCGTCACCGCTGAAAAACGTGGTGCGTCACCCGTGTGACGCAGTCCGGACCGCCGCGGCGCGACGGCCGGAGCCCCGAAAGTGCTTGTACCACCTTGGAGGTGAGGGTGTCCCAGATCGCAGGCGAGCCCGGGAATCAGGACTTCGTGGAGGTCCGCCTTCCGGCTGCGGGTGCCTACCTGTCGGTGCTGCGTACGGCCACGGCCGGCCTCGCGGCACGTTTGGACTTCACCCTGGACGAGATCGAGGACCTCCGCATCGCTGTCGACGAGGCGTGCGCGATCCTGCTCCAGCAGGCCGTGCCCGGTTCCGTGCTCAGCTGCGTCTTCCGGCTCGTCGACGACTCCCTGGAGGTGACCGTCTCGGCGCCCACCACGGACGGCCGCGCCCCGGAGCGCGACACCTTCGCATGGACCGTCCTTTCGGCCCTCGCGGGCAAGGTCAACTCCTCGGTGGCCGACGACAAAACCGTTTCGATCAGCCTCTACAAACAGCGCGGCGCGGGACCCGGGCCGGCGTGAGGAACGGGGACGGGCCGGTGCGGGACGAAGAGCGCGGCACACGTGGCACACACGGTCTGCCCGCCCGCGGCAGGGGCGGTACGCGTCCGGCCTCCGGGCGCGGTCCGGTGGAGCCGGGGCCTGCCCCGGGCGGCATCCCCGAGCAGCAGGCCAGGCCGCACCCACAGGACCCGGAGCAGCAGGGTCAGTCGGCGGCCGGGACGGCCGCCGCGCGAGAGCAGGCAGAGCCGACCGCCGGGGACGGGACCGACGAGCTGTTCGGCCCGGGTGGTCGACAGGACCAAGCAGGCGCCGCACGCAGGGGGTCCCCCCGGGCGTCCAGCACTGGGGGCCAGTCCCCAGAAGGGCGGCGGCGGGTGACGGGCGGGACGATGAGCGAGCACGAGCAGCACAGCCGGCACGATCCACAGGACCGCAGCGGCGCGCGGGCGAAGTTCATCGAGCTGCGCGCCCTGCAGAACGGCAGCCCGGAGTACGCGGAGCTGCGCAACCAGCTGGTCCGCATGCACCTGCCGCTCGTGGAGCACCTGGCCCGCCGCTTCCGCAACCGCGGCGAGCCCCTGGACGACCTGACCCAGGTCGCCACGATCGGCCTCATCAAGTCGGTGGACCGGTTCGACCCGGACCGCGGCGTCGAGTTCTCCACGTACGCCACCCCGACGGTCGTCGGCGAGATCAAGCGCCACTTCCGCGACAAGGGCTGGGCGGTGCGGGTGCCGCGGCGCCTGCAGGAGCTGCGGCTCGCGCTGACGACGGCCACGGCCGAGCTGTCGCAGTTGCACGGCCGCTCCCCGACCGTGCACGAGCTGGCCGAGAAACTGGCGATCTCCGAAGAGGAGGTCCTGGAGGGCCTGGAGTCGGCGAACGCGTACTCCACGCTGTCCCTGGACGTCCCGGACACGGACGACGAGTCACCGGCCGTGGCGGACACCCTCGGCGCCGAGGACGAGGCCCTGGAGGGCGTCGAGTACCGCGAATCCCTCAAGCCGCTCCTTGAGGACCTGCCGCCGCGCGAGAAGCGCATCCTGCTGCTGCGGTTCTTCGGGAACATGACGCAGTCGCAGATCGCCCAGGAGGTCGGCATCTCCCAGATGCACGTCTCCCGGCTGCTCGCGCGCACCCTGGCGCAACTGCGCGAGAAGCTCCTCGTGGAGGAGTGAGCGGGCCGCACGGCCCCACAGTGACGCCTCTGGGGGCGGCGAGGATGTCCTCGCCGCCCCCAGAGGCGTCACTGCGACCGCGTGCCGGTCCGTGCGGCTACTTGCTGCCTTCTTGTACGTTGCCGGGTCCGCTGATGCCGAGGGCCTCGGTGGTGACGGGGTGGATCAGAAGCACCAGCGTCGCCACCGCGATCGCCGCGAGCGCGATACCGCCGGGGATCATCGCGCTGTCCGCCTGGAGCAGCTGCCAGGCCACGGGCAGAGCCATGATCTGCGTGATGATCGCGGGCCCGCGCGCCCAGCGGCGCAGCCGCAGCAGACCGCGCGCGGCGAGCAGCGGCAGCAGCGCGAGGACGATCAGCGTGACGCCGCCCGTCGTCGCCTGGCGCGGGTTGTCGGGGTCGCCCGCGAGCCCCATGACGAGCATGTAGGCACCGCCGACGACGAGGGCAAGGCCCTCCAGCGCGGCGAGCGCCGCGGCGGCCGTGAGGCGCCCGGGGCGGGGGCCCGACGCGGGGGCTTCGGGGGTGGTCTTCGGCTCAGTGCTCACGCATCGAGGGTAGCCCCGGGTGTCCGGGGAGCGGCACGTCGGTGCGGTTCGGGCCAGACCTCGGTCTGGGCCAGGTAAAGCCCCCTAGGTAGTCTGCTGCGCATGCGTGCACTTCTCGTGGTCAACCCGGCGGCTACTACCACCAGTGCGCGCACACGTGACGTACTGATCCACGCGCTCGCGAGCGAGATGAAGCTGGAAGCGGTCACTACGGAGTACCGCGGTCACGCCCGGGACCTCGGTCGGCAGGCCGCGGAGAGCAAGGACATCGAGCTGGTCGTGGCCCTGGGCGGCGACGGCACGGTCAACGAGGTCGTCAACGGTCTGCTGCACAACGGCCCCTCTCCGGAGAACCTGCCCCGCCTCGCCGTCGTCCCCGGGGGCTCGACGAACGTCTTCGCGCGCGCCTTGGGCCTGCCGAACGACGCCGTGGAGGCGACCGGCGCCCTCCTGGACGCGCTGCGTGAGGGAAGTGAACGCACGGTGAGCCTCGGCCGGGTCTCCGGGACCCCCGGGACGGATGACGAGGCGGTGCCGTCGCGCTGGTTCACGTTCGCGGCGGGGCTGGGATTCGACGCCGGTGTGGTCGGTCGGGTCGAACAGCACCGGGAGCGCGGCAAGCGCTCGACGCACGCTCTTTATGTGCGCCAGGTGGTACGCCAGTTCCTCGGCGAGGGCGACCGCCGGCACGGTTCGATCACGCTGGAGCGGGCCGGCGAGGAGCCGGTGACGGACCTCGTGATGTCCATAGTCTGCAACACCTCCCCCTGGTCCTACCTGGGCAATCGTCCGCTGTACGCGTCCCCGAAGGCGTCCTTCGAGACGGGCCTGGACGTGCTGGGACTCAAGCGTCTTTCGACGGCTTCGGTGGCCCGGTACGGCACCCAGCTGCTGCGGTCGACACCCGATCGCGGGCCCCACGGAAAGAACGCCGTCTCGCTGCACGACCTGACGGACTTCACCTTGCATTCGAAGGTGCCCCTCCCCCTCCAGATGGACGGTGACCACCTGGGGCTGCGGACGAGCGTGACGTTCACAGGCGTACGCCGTGCACTGCGTGTGATTGTGTGAGTGGAAGGGCCTAAAGTCCTTTCACTCGAACGTTTAGGCCAGGCTCCACCCCATGGAAGTACGGCTGTGACTCAGTCGACACCGAGGAATCAAAAAAAACTTTCCGGAAGGGGTTGTATCCGCCGCCGAGGTTTGCGAATCTCTACATGGCGATCGGGACGGCCCGCAACATCGGCCTCTACAGGTCGCCAGAACCCCTCCTCTCACCACAAGGTCCACACCAGGCAACTGGGAGTCGGCCCTTCCCGTGCGGGGGGATTCGTGAAAGCGTTCACATTCACAAGCAATCTTCATGTAAGACCAAGGAGAGGTAGCAGCCATGGACTGGCGTCACAACGCCGTTTGCCGCGAGGAAGACCCCGAGCTGTTCTTCCCCATCGGCAACACCGGTCCTGCGCTGCTGCAGATCGAGGAAGCCAAGGCCGTCTGCCGTCGCTGCCCCGTCATGGAGCAGTGCCTGCAGTGGGCGCTCGAGTCCGGCCAGGACTCCGGCGTCTGGGGTGGCCTCAGCGAGGACGAGCGCCGCGCGATGAAGCGCCGCGCCGCCCGCAACCGGGCGCGCCAGGCCAGCGCCTGACGCCCACGCCCCTTTACGAGCCTGAGCTTGGCGGCGCGTGTGCCTGACGGCATTACTCCGTAGACAGCGCGTACGCAACCCCCGCCCCCGAGCCGCAGCCGCGCAGTACCCCCGATGCGCATCGCAACGTGAGCAGGAAGCCCCGGACCGACACGGTCCGGGGCTTCCTGCTGTGTGCGGCGCCATGCGTCCCGCCGCGCGGGACTGCCACCGTCTTTGCTGCGCGCGAGTGGCCTTGCTGTGTGCGAGTGCTACTTGTCGCCGCGTACCGGAATATCCAGGACGACGCGGGTCCCCTGCTCCGGCGCCTTGACCATGTCGAACGTGCCGCCCAGCTCGCCCTCGACGAGGGTGCGCACGATCTGCAGGCCCAGGTTGCCCGAGCGATGCGGGTCGAAGTCGTCGGGCAGTCCGACGCCGTCGTCCTGGACGGTGATCAGAAGGCGGGCCTCCTTCGCGGTGCCGCCACGGACCGCGGAGACCTCGACGGTGCCGGTGTCCCCCTGTGCGAAACCGTGCTCCAGGGCGTTCTGCAGGATCTCCGTGAGAACCATCGACAGCGGCGTCGCGACCTCGGCGTCGAGAATGCCGAAACGGCCGGTGCGCCGACCCGTGACCGTACCGGGAGAGATCTCCGCGACCATGGCGAGGACACGGTCGGCGATCTCGTCGAACTCCACGCGCTCGTCCAGGTTCTGGGAGAGCGTCTCGTGCACGATGGCGATGGAGCCCACGCGCCGCACCGCCTCTTCCAGGGCCTCGCGGCCGGAGACGGAGTCGATGCGGCGCGCCTGGAGGCGCAGCAGGGCCGCGACCGTCTGGAGGTTGTTCTTCACCCGGTGGTGGATCTCCCGGATGGTGGCGTCCTTGGTGATCAACTCGCGCTCGCGGCGACGCAGTTCGGTGACGTCCCGCAGCAGTACGAGCGAACCGATGCGCGGCCCCTTGGGCTTGAGCGGGATGGCGCGCAGCTGGATCACGCCGTCGCCGCCCTCGATCTCGAACTCGCGGGGCGCCCAGCCGCTGGCCAGCTTGGTCAGTGCCTCGTCCACCGGGCCCCGGGACGGGGCCAGTTCGGCGGTGGCCTTGCCCAGGTGGTGGCCCACCAGGTCGGCGGCCAGGCCGAGCCGGTGGTACGCGGAGAGGGCGTTCGGCGAGGCGTACTGGACGACACCGTCCGCGTCCAGGCGCACCAGCCCGTCGCCCACGCGCGGGGAGGCGTCCATGTCGACCTGCTGCCCCTCGAAGGGAAACGATCCCGCGGCGATCATCTGCGCCAGGTCGGACGCCGACTGGAGGTAGGTGAGTTCGAGACGCGAAGGGGTGCGCACCGTAAGGAGGTTGGTGTTGCGGGCGATGACTCCGAGGACGCGCCCCTCCCTGCGTACGGGGATGGACTCGACCCGCACCGGCACCTCCTCGCGCCACTCCGGGTCGCCCTCGCGCACGATGCGCCCCTCGTCGAGCGCCGCGTCGAGCAGCGGGCGGCGGCCGCGCGGGACGAGGTGGCCGACCATGTCGTCCTGGTAGGACGTCGGGCCGGTGTTGGGCCGCATCTGCGCGACGGAGACATAGCGCGTGCCGTCGCGCGTGGGCACCCACAGCACGAGGTCGGCGAAGGAGAGGTCGGAGAGCAGCTGCCACTCCGAGACCAGCAGATGGAGCCACTCGAGGTCGGAGTCGCCGAGGGCCGTGTGCTGGCGTACGAGGTCGTTCATGGAGGGCACGTGTGCGAGCGTACCTGGCGGTCCGGGCAGGTCCGGAGGTGTTCGGCTCCCGGCGCCGGTCCCCGTCGGGCAGCGGCGCCGGGGCGGGACCCTCAACCCGACCCCAACACCGCGGCCCTTCAGGTGCATCGGCGGCCAGAATGTGCGGTACCGGCCACCGATTGAGGAGTGCCCGGCGCGGTCAGGGCAGAGAGCACCGGCTCCTCGGCCGCTCTTCTGTGCGGGAAGAGCGGAGCTTTACTCCCGCATTGTGGACTAGACCATTCTCCCATGTCTATGCGCGGGACGGGGTTTGTTGTCGGATCTTCCTCCAGAATCGGGGGCGGACACCGGCTCGCCGGGGAGCCCGGGCCGAGGGCTCACCCGACCGCCGCCGCGCCCGCCGCCCGGGCCGCTTCTCCGCCCGAACCTCTTCCCCGCCCGCCGCCCCGGCTGCCCATCCGCCCGGGCCGCTTCTCCACCCGCCGCTCGGCCCACCCCCCGCCCGCCCTCGCTCTCAGGCCGCCGGCCAGGCCCGCATCGCCAGATCGACGACGGCCTGCAGGTTCTCCCTGGTGGCGCCGTCCCGGGACTGCTGGGACAGGCCCTGGAACACCGCGCCGACGTAGCGGGCGATGTCATCGGCGTCAACGGAGGCGGCGATCTCGCCCGCGTCGATGCCTTGCTGGATGCGGGCCGCGAAGGTCGCGATGTTCGCGTTGCGCCGCTCGCGCAGGGTCTGCTCGACCTCCGGCGTGGTGCAGTTGGTCGCCGCGTGGATGACGAGGCAGCCGTGGGGATACCCCGGCTCGGTGAAGGAGTCGGCGGCCTCGCGCAGGATGCGCTCCATCGCGCCGCGGGCCGTCGGCTCCTCGGCCAGCGCGCGCCCGCCGAAGGCTCCGTACGAGCCGGCGTAGCGCACCAGGACCTCCTCGAAGAGCGTCCGTTTGTCACCGAAGGCCGCGTACAGACTCGGGGCGCCGATGCCCATCTCGCGGGTGAGGTCGGCGACGGACGTCGCCTCGTACCCGTGCTCCCAGAACTGGCGCAACGCCTTCTCCAACGCCGTCTCACGGTCGAAGGAACGTGGCCTGCCTCGCTGTTTCGTCGCCATGGAGGAATTCTATAGCGGGCACTAGAAAAGCGGTGAGTGATCCGGTACGGTTCTTTGTATAGCGACCGCTAGAGAAAGTTGGGGGACGCCTGATCATGGGTGCGCTGACGGAGAAGACGGCAACCGAGCAGACCGCCGAGGCGGCTGAGGGGCTCACGGAAGACGGGGCGCCGGTGAAGCGGCTCGCGGGCAAGACCGCCCTGGTCACAGGGGGAAGCCGGGGCATCGGGCGAGGGATCGCCGAGAGACTGGCCCAGGACGGCGCGCGGGTCGCCGTGCATTACGGCAGCAATGAGGCGGCCGCGAAGGAGACGGTCTCGGCGATCGAGCAGGCGGGCGGCTCGGCGTTCGCGATCGGCGCGGAGCTGGGCGTGCCCGGCGACGCGGCGACGCTGTGGGCGGCGTTCGACGCGCACGCGGACGGCCTGGACATCCTGGTGAACAACGCCGGGATCGGCACGTCGCGCTCGTTCACGGACGCGGATGAGGACGAGCACGACCGGCTGTTCGCGGTGAACGTCAAGGCACCGTTCTTCATCACCCAGCTCGGCGCGGAGCGACTGCGGGACGGCGGGCGCGTCATCAACATCTCGTCCGGCCTCTCCCGCTCCGCCGTGATGCCTCAGATCATGACGTACGCCATGACCAAGGGCGCCCTGGACGTCTTCACCCAGAACTTGTCGAAGGTCCTCGGCGCCCGCGGCATCACGGTCAACTCGGTGGCCCCGGGCATCGTGGACACGGACGTCAACGCCGCCTGGCTGCGCGGCGAGGAGAACAAGGAAGCGTGGGAGGGCGCGGCGGCCATATCGGCGCTCGGCAAGGTCGGGACGCCGCAGGACATAGCCGACGCGGTCGCGTTCCTCGCCTCGGAGGACGGGCGCTGGGTGACGGGGCACTGGCTGGACGCGACGGGGGGCTCGCTGAGCTGAGCGGCGCCCCGGCCCGGCGGGGCGGGAGCAGGACCACGGCCGGGGGTGGCCGGGCGCCGAGGCACGCCCCGAATTGCGGCACGGATTGCGCCACGGGCCGACCCACACGGCGGCCGCGGTGTCGGCCCCGTTCCGCTACCTCACCCGCCTCACCCCACGCCCATGCCCCACCCCCTCACCTCGTCTCCGTCACCTTGGCGAGAGCTCTGGGCGCGTCCGGGTCCTGACCGCGGGCGATCGTCACCTCGTGGGCGAGGAGTTGGAGGGGGATGATCTCCAGGATGGGCTGGACCTCCTCGGGGACCCCGTCCGTCGGCAGGACGAACCCGGCGGAGGCCTGCTCGACCTGGGCCTTGGGCCCGATGACCACGAGGTCGGCGCCGCGTCCGCGCAGCCGGTCGAGGACGGGCTGGAGCGCTTCCCCTCCCCTGCCGTCCGGCACGACGGCGATGACCGGCGAGATGTTGTCGACCATGGCGAGGGGGCCGTGCAACAGGTCGGCGCCGGAGTAGGCCAGGGCGGGGATGTAGCTGGTCTCCATCAGCTTCAGGGCGGCTTCCTTGGCCGTGGGATAGCCGTAGCCGCGCGAGGTGATCACCATGCGTTCGGCGAAGCGGTAGCGGGCGGCGAGCGTCCGGATCTCCGGTTGCCGGGCCAGGAGGTCGGCGGCGAGGTCGGGCAGCGGGCCCGCGGCGGCTCCGTCGCCGTCGCGCAGCCCCTCGATGAAGAGGTAGAGGGCGAGCAGGGACGCCGTGTAGGTCTTCGTGGCCGGGAGGGCCTTCTCCGGGCCCGCGAGGATGTCGATGTGGTGCTCGGAGACGGCGGCGAGCGGGGAGTCGGGGTTGTTGGTGACCGCGAGAGTGATGGCGCCGGCCTCGCGGGCGGCCTGGGTGGAGGCGACGAGGTCGGGCGAGCCACCGGACTGGCTCACGGTGACGACCAGGACGTCCCGGAGGTCGGGCTTGGCGCCGTAGGCCGTGGTCGTGGACATGGAGGTGAGGCCACAGGGCAGGCCGAGGCGGACTTCGAGGAGGTATTTGGCGTAGAGGGCGGCGTGGTCTGAGGTGCCACGGGCGGTGAGGAGGACGAAGCGGGGGCGTTGCGCGGCCACCTGTCGGGCGGTCTCGCGGATCGTCGGGGCGCCGGTGTCGAGGAGCCGCCGCAGGACCTCGGGCTGTTCGGCCATCTCACGGGACATGATGCGGCCGGGCTGCTCGCTGTAAGGGGAGGACGACATCGCAGTCATGCTTCCCACTGTGCTTGCTACTGGCCGGGAGCGCTTGCCCTTCGGGTGGAGAGGCTGGCCTGGGGCCCTGTGCCGGGGGGGGCAGGGTTCGGCGGCGGGCAGTGCTCCGGCCCAGCGGGCGGGGGGGCGGGGGCGGGGCGGAGGATGGACGTGTGGGGGCGTGCACATGCGGGGGCGGGAAACCGCTGGTGTCGTGGGCGTCCGGGTGTCCGACCCCTGCACCTGGGCGGTGCGGCTCTGCTAGATTGGTCTATACCACACTCTTCCGAGCGCCAGTCCCGCTCCTCCCCTACACCAGATCGGCAGGCCCAGCGTGGAAGTTGTCATCGTCCCGGACGCCAAGGCAGGCGGCGAGCTCATCGCGGAGGCCATGGCCGCCCTCGTGCGCCGCAAGTCCGACGCCCTGCTCGGTGTCGCCACCGGCTCGACCCCGCTGCCCATCTACGAGGCGTTGGCGGCGAAGGTCCGCGCGGGTGAGGTGGACGCGTCGCGGGCCCGGATCTGCCAGCTCGACGAGTATGTGGGGCTGCCGGCCGGGCACCCGGAGTCGTATCGCTCGGTGGTACTGCGTGAGGTCGTGGCGCCGCTCGGCCTCGACGAGTCGGCCTTCATGGGGCCGGACGGCAGCGCCGCGGACGTGCAGGGCGCGTGTGAGGCGTACGACCGGGCGCTGGCGGAGGCGGGCGGTGTCGACCTGCAGTTGCTGGGGATCGGTACGGACGGGCACATCGGGTTCAACGAGCCCTGCTCGTCGCTGGCGTCGCGGACGCGGATCAAGACGCTGACCGAGCAGACCCGGGTGGACAACGCGCGGTTCTTCGACGGCGACATCGAGCAGGTCCCGCACCACGTCATCACGCAGGGCATCGGCACGATCCTGGAGGCCCGGCACCTGGTGCTGCTCGCGACGGGCGAGGGCAAGGCCGACGCCGTGGCGGCGACGGTCGAGGGTCCGGTGGCCTCCGTGGTCCCCGCCTCCGCGCTCCAGCTGCACCCGCACGCCACGGTGATCGTGGACGAGGCGGCCGCGTCCAAGCTGAAGCTGGCGGACTACTTCCGGCACACGTACGCCAACAAGCCCGCCTGGCAGGGGCTGTAGGGGGGTACGGCGACACAGCGGCATGAAGGAGGGGGCGCCCCAGGCTCTGGGGCGCCCCCTCCTTCATGCGCGTACTGCTCCGGGCATGCGTGTACTGCTCCGGGCCGGGCCGGACCGAGCCACCCGGCGCCGGGGTCAGTCCCAACCCCGGCCCCAACCCCGGCCCCGGTGTCCAGCGTCCGACCCCCGGGGGTCACCCCCCGGTCAGCACCTCCGCCGCGGCCTCCCCGCAGACCCGCGCGGCGCCGTACGTGGCGATGTGCAGGGAGCCGGTGGGCTTGGACTGGGGGACGCCCATTTCGACGACGATGGTGTCGGGGCGGGCGGTGAGGAGGTGGTCGACGGCGGCGGCCATCCACGGGTGGCGGTGGGCGTCGCGGACGACGGCGACCACGCGTCGGGAGCCCGCCGCCGCGAGGGCCTTCGCGCCCGCGTCGTCGCCGCTGAAGGAGCCGGTCTCCGTGCCGGGCAGACGGCGGGCCAGCTCGGCGGCGACGCCCCACGGGGTCTCGTCGCCGACGGCGATGTTGGCCAGCGGGGTGAAGGCGGCGACGTAGGGCGCCTCGGTGAGCGCGCCCGCGGAGGACTCGGTGTGGGTGACCGTCAGGGCGCGGCGGGCCGCGCGCAGGCCGATCTCCGGGTCGGCCGCTCCCCCGGCGCCGGCGGCGCGCGAGGCCGAGGCCCAGTCGGCGAGGGCGCGCACCCGGGCGGCGGCGTCGGCGAGCCGCTCCTCGGGGAGTTCGCCCGCGCGGACGGCGGCCACCAGGGCGTCCCGCAGCCGAAGGACCGTCAGCTCGTCGTGCAGGCCGCCGCCGACGCAGATCGCGTCGCAGCCCGCGGCGACGGCGAGGACGGTGCCGCGCTCGATGCCGTAGGTACCGGAGATGGCCCGCATCTCGATGCCGTCGGTGACGATCAGGCCGTCGAAGCCGAGTTCGCCGCGGAGCAGGTCGGTGAGGATGCGCCGGGACAGCGTGCCCGGAAGGTCCGGGTCGAGGGCGGGGACGCTGATGTGGGCGCTCATCACCGCGCGCGTACCGGCGGCGATGGCCGCGCGGAAGGGGACGAGTTCGCGGGCGTTCAGGATGTCCGCGTCGACGTCGATGTGCGGCACCGCGTGGTGCGAGTCGACCGCGGTGTCGCCGTGGCCCGGGAAGTGCTTGGCGCAGGCGGCGACGCCGGAGGACTGCATGCCCTCGATGTAGGCGCCGGTGTGCCGGGCCACGAGGGCCGGGTCGGAGCCGAAGGAGCGTACGCCGATGACCGGGTTGCCGGGGTCGGAGTTGACGTCGGCGGACGGCGCCCAGTTGAAGGTGACGCCGCACTCGGCGAGGCGGCGGCCGAGCTCCGCGGCGACGCCCCGGGTGAGCGAGACGTCGTCGACGGCGCCGAGCGCGTGGTTGCCGGGGAAGGACGAGCCGGTGCGCACCTCTAGGCGGGTGACGTCGCCGCTCTCCTCGTCGATGGCGACGACGATGTCCTCGCGCTCGGCCCGCAGTTGGGCGGTGAGCGCGGCGACCTGCTCGGGGGTCTGGATGTTGCGGCCGAACAGGCCCACGGAGGCGAGGCCCTCGCCGATGCGCCGCAGCAGCCAGTCGGGGGCGGTGGTGCCGCCGAAGCCGGGCTGGAGCACGGTCAGGGCGTCGCGCGTGAGGGAGTCCTGTGTGCCCGCAGACGCGGTGTAGGAGGAGGTCATGGTGCGTTAGCCCTTCACGGCGCCGTCGGTCAGGCCGGCCACGGCCCTGCGCTGGAGGAAGACGAAGAGGATCAGGATCGGGATGGCGAACAGCGAGGCCGCGGCCATGGTGGCGCCCCAGTCGTCGCCGAAGGCGGTCTGGAAGCTGGAGAGCCAGATCGGCAGGGTCTTGGCGTCCGCTTCCTTGTTGAGCACGAGGGCCAGCGGGAACTCGTTCCAGGCGGTGATGAAGCCGAAGAGCGAGGTCGACATCAGGCCCGGCGCCAGCAGCGGCAGGATCACCCGGCGGAAGGCCTGCATCCGAGTGCAGCCGTCGACCATGGCGGACTCCTCCAGCTCCCTGGGCACGGCGGCGACGAAGCCGCGGAGCGTGAGAAGGGTGAAGGGCAGGATCATCACCATGTAGAAGAGGGTCAGCGGGATCAGGCTGTTCAGCATGTCCGCGTCGCGCACGATGATGTAGATCGCGATGACCATGACTTCCCACGGCGCCATCTGCGCCAGCATGAAGCCGATGATGAAGCCGCGGCGGCCCTTGAAGCGCATCCGGGCGAGGGCGAACGCCGAGGTCACGCCGATGATGAGGGAGAAGACGACCGCGAGGATCGTCACGGTGAGGGAGTTGCCGACCATGGTCCAGAAGTGGTCGACGTCCATCGCCGTCTTGAAGTGTTCGAGCGTGGCGTCGGTCGGGAACCAGACCGGGTCCTCGGCGATGATGTCGCCGGTCGGCTTGAAGGCCGTCGCGAACATCCAGTACACGGGGAAGACGCAGAAGACGAAGATGACGACGGCGACCAGGTTGGGCCACAGACGGCCCATCAGCGAGCGCTTCACAGCTCGTCCTCCTCTTGCTTGAGCACGATCCGCAGGTAGAACGAGGTGATGGCCAGCAGGATGACGATGGTGAGCAGCGCGATCGCGGCACCCATGCCGAAGTGCTGGTTGCCCATGCCCTCGATGTAGGCGTAGACGGGCAGGATCTCGGTGAGCCGGTCGGGGCCGCCCTCGTTGATCGTGAAGACCTGTACGAACGCCTTGAAGACCCAGATGATCTCCAGGAACGTCGTGGCGTAGAGGAAGGGCCGCAGGTAGGGCAGCGTCACCTGGGTGAACTGCTTCCAGGCCCCGGCGCCGTCGAGTGACGCGGCCTCGTACAGCTCCTTGGGAATGGTGGTCGTGGCGGCGTACAGGTTGATCGCCACGAAGGGGATGGACATCCAGACGATGAGCAGCAGGACCACGAAGAAGGTGGAGTACTGCGTGGCCAGCCAGTCGTGGTCGGCCATCGAATCGAAGCCGATCTTGGCGAGCACCCAGTTGACGACGCCGAAGCGCTGCGCGAACAGCCACTGGTAGACCGTGCTCGCCGCGACGACGGGCATCGCCCAGGCGAGTACGAGGCCGACCAGGAGGAACGTGCGCATCCTCCGGCCGAGGCGGGCCAGGAGCAGTCCCACCAGCGTGCCGAGCATCATGATCAGCACGACGTTGACGGCGGTGAAGACGACCGAGCGGCCGGTGACCCGCCAGAAGTCCTCGCTGGTGAGGACCTCCTTGTAGTTGTCGATTCCGTTCCACTCGGTCAAGTGCAGAATGAACTGCCGCATGTTGAGGTTCTGGAACGACAGGATCCCGTTGTTGACCAGCGGCCAGCCGAGCAGCAGCAGGGTGGCGATGATCGCGGGGGCAAGGAGCAGATAGGGCGTCAGGCCGGCGAGACGTTCCCGGGACCTGCGCGGGCCTCCTGGTCGTGGCCCGCCGTCCGGTGTCTGCACCTCCGTCGGGCCGGAGGGCGGCCGTTCGGTCTTCTGCACGGTCATGCTCGCCATCTCTTTCGTGGGCAACGCGAAACGCTGTGGGCAGCGCGGGGGACGCTGGGGGCAGCGCGGGGGCGCCGTGGGCAGCGCGAAGAACGCATGGTCGCGACGCTGGGGGGGGGCGCGGAAAGCGCATGGGTACGCCGGGGGCAGCGGGGTCGGTTCACCCGCCGCCCCCGGCGGGGTCTGCGTTCTTACTGCTTCTGCGCCAGGCGCTTGTTGAGCTCGCCCTCGACCTGCTTGGCGGCGTCGGCAGGCGACTTACCGTTGAGCACCGCGGTCATGTAGTTCTTGATCGGGTTCGGCGGGTTCTCGACCGCGCCCCACTCCGGGATCAGCGGGGTGGTGCCGCCGCCGGCGGTGGCGGGAGCGGCGGCCTCGGCGGCCGCGTTGCCCTTGAGGTTGGACTCCAGCGCCTTCTTGTTCGGGATCGTGCCGCCTTCCTTGGCGAACTGACCCTCGAACTTGTCGGACAGCGCGATCTTCAGGAACTCCTTGGCGAGCTCCTGCTTCTTGCTGGTCGCGGCGACGGCGAGGTTGGAGCCGCCGAGGAAGACGCCCTCGGGCTTGTCCGCGGTGGCGCCGGGGATCGTGAAGAAGCCGATGTCCTTCTCGATCTTCTTGTTGGCCTTGATCGCGGTCGCGGCCTCCCAGCTCATGCCGATGAAGGCGCCGGTCTTGCCCTTGGCGAAGACCTCGGCCTGCTGCGGCGTGGCCTCGTCCTTGTTCTTCGGCGCCTTGGAGAGGTCCGCGAACTGCTTGTACGTCTTCATGGCCGCGGCGACCTTGGGGTCGTCGAGGTTGGAGACGTACTTGTCGCCGTCCTTCTTGACCAGTTCGGCGCCCTCACCGATGGTCAGGCCGACGAAGTGGTACCAGTTCTGGCCGGGCAGGTAGATCGGCTCGGCTTCGGTCTTCTCGCCGATCTGCTTGAGGTCCTTGAGGAACTGGGCGCGCGTCTTCGGAAGCTCCTTGATGCCGGCGTCGGCCCAGACCTTCTTGTTGTAGACGACGACGCGGTTGAGGACGAACCACGGGGCGGCGTACTGCTTGCCGTCGATGACCGAGGCCTTGTTCATCGACTCGGTCCAGTCGGCGCCGATGGACTCCTTGAGGTCACCGAGGTCGGCGAGGCCACCGGTCTTCGCGTACGCGGCGGTCTGGGTGTTGCCGATCTCGAAGACGTCCGGCGGGT
This sequence comes from Streptomyces sp. NPDC041205, assembly GCF_055591765.1. Lineage (NCBI taxonomy): Bacteria > Bacillati > Actinomycetota > Actinomycetes > Kitasatosporales > Streptomycetaceae > Streptomyces > Streptomyces sp. NPDC041205. The sequence goes on from NZ_JBVIZH010000002.1 coordinate 638,626, forward strand.
TCTCCTCGGAGAGGGCGGTCGTCAGCTTCTGCTGAATGCCGTTCCACTGCTGGACCTCGAACTTCAGCTTCGCGCCGGTCTTCTTCTCGAAGGCGGCCGTGACGTCCTTCTGCCACTGGTCCGGCGTCGAGCCGTCCATGGCCCAGAGCGTCAGCGTCTCGCCCTTGAAGCCGTCCGCCCCGGACTTCTTGCCGTCCTTGTCGTCGCCGCCACAGGCCGCGATGGAGACCAACATGCCCGCGACACCGATAGCCGCTATGAGCTTGCGCTTCACAGTCATCCTCCTTTGGATGCCAGCCAACCCCCCACCCGCAGCGACCAAGAGGACCGAAAGACTGCCCGTGGGACTGGACCTGGTCTTTAATGGTGTAGACCAGTACGGGGAGCTTGGCCTAGACCTTTATGGGTGTCAAGGGTGTATAAGAAGGGCAGTCACGTCCGTTATCGGACCGACACCTGAGTGGGTACGGGCCCGTGTCGCACCCCCGGAACAGCCCCGGGACCGCGGCCCCGCGCGACCTTCGCGCGAGCAGGGGGCGCCCCTCGCCCCGGACCGTGCCACGATGTGAGCCGCGACAGACGGAGGACCCGGTGGCGACAGCGCAGGAGCCGGTGACAGCAGCAGCACAGGAGCCGGGAAGGCGGAGCATGGGCACAGAGGCGGGCAGTACCCAGGCCGGGGCGGGCACGTCCGTAACGGGATCCACGAGCGCGGCCGCCTCCACGACAGCAGAGGGCTCGGGCCCCGGCAAGTCGGTACGTCCGGCCAGGGTGCCCAAGTACTACCGCCTGAAGCGGCACTTGCTCGACATGACCGAGACCCTGCCGCCCGGCACCCCGGTCCCGCCCGAGCGCACGCTCGCCGCCGAGTTCGACACCTCGCGCACGACGGTGCGCCAGGCCCTGCAGGAGCTGGTCGTCGAGGGCCGCCTGGAGCGGATCCAGGGCAAGGGCACCTTCGTGGCCAAGCCGAAGGTCTCGCAGGCACTCCAACTCACCTCGTACACCGAGGACATGCGGGCCCAGGGCCTGGAGCCGACCTCCCAGCTCCTCGACATCGGCTACATCACCGCCGACGACACCCTCGCCGGCCTCCTCGACATCGCCACCGGCGGCCGCGTCCTGCGCATCGAGCGGCTGCGCCTGGCCAGCGGCGAGCCGATGGCCATCGAGACCACGCACCTGTCGGCCAAGCGCTTCCCTGCCCTCAGACGCTCCCTCGTGAAGTACACCTCCCTCTACACCGCGCTCGCGGAGGTGTACGACGTCCACCTCGCGGAGGCCGAGGAGACCATCGAGACCTCCCTGGCCACCCCGCGCGAGGCCGGACTGCTCGGCACCGACGTGGGCCTGCCCATGCTGATGCTGTCGCGGCACTCCCTGGACGGCCAGGGCCAGCCGGTGGAGTGGGTGCGGTCGGTGTACCGGGGCGACCGGTACAAGTTCGTGGCCCGGCTCAAACGCCCCCAGGACTGACCCGCGCGGGCAGACCCGCCCGCCCCCTCGGCACGCCCGTTCGAACCCGGTCCCGTCCGCCCCATGGCGCGGATCACGTTCCTGCCCTACCGTCCTCCCGTCACCGCAGAACGTGAACGGGAGGACGGCCCGTGCGCACAGCGAACCCCAAGAGCATCGCCCTCTGGACAGTCGTCGCGCTGATCGGCGCCTCGGGCTGGACCGTACTCGCCCTCTCCCGGGACGAGGAGGTGTCCGCCGCCTGGATGGTGGCCGCCGCCCTCGGCTCGTACGCCATCGCGTATCGCTTCTACGCGAAGTTCATCGCGTACAAGGTGCTCAAGGTCGACAAACGCCGGGCCACGCCCGCCGAGCGCCTCGACAACGGCATCGACTACCACCCGACGGACCGACGGGTGCTGCTCGGCCATCACTTCGCGGCCATCGCGGGCGCCGGGCCGCTGGTCGGGCCGGTGCTCGCCGCCCAGATGGGCTATTTGCCGGGCACGATCTGGATCATCGCGGGAGTGATCTTCGCGGGGGCCGTGCAGGACATGGTGGTCCTGTTCTTCTCCACCCGCCGCGACGGCCGCTCGCTCGGCCAGATGGCACGGGACGAGATCGGCCCGTTCGGCGGGGCCGCGGCACTGCTCGCCGCCTTCGCGATCATGATCATCCTGCTCGGTGTGCTCGCCCTGGTGATCGTGAACGCGCTCGCCGAGTCGCCGTGGGGCACCTTCTCCATCGCGATGACGATCCCGATCGCCCTGTTCATGGGCTTCTACCTGCGGATCCTGCGGCCGGGCCGGGTCAGCGAAGTCTCGCTCATCGGGGTCTCGCTGCTGCTCTTCGCGCTGATCGCGGGGCGCTGGGTGGCGGAGTCCTCGTGGGCGGAGGCGTTCACGCTCGCGCCGTCGACGCTGGTGATCTGGCTGGTGGCGTACGGCTTCATCGCCTCGATCCTGCCGGTGTGGATGCTGCTCGCGCCGCGCGACTACCTGTCGACGTTCATGAAGATCGGCACCATCGTGCTGCTCGCGCTCGGCGTCGTCATCGCGCTGCCGACGCTGAAGATGGACCCGGTCACCGACTTCGCCTCGCGCGGCGACGGGCCGGTCTTCGCGGGCTCGCTCTTCCCGTTCGTGTTCATCACCATCGCCTGCGGCGCGCTCTCCGGCTTCCACTCGCTGATCTCCTCCGGCACGACGCCGAAGATGATCCAGAAGGAGACGCAGGTCCGGATGATCGGCTACGGCTCCATGCTGATGGAGTCGGCGGTGGCGATCATGGCCCTGGTGGCCGCGTCGATCATCGACCCGGGCCTGTACTTCGCGATGAACGCGCCCGCGGGCGTGGTCGGCGACACCGTGCAGGAGGCGTCGAAGGCCGTCGCGGGCTTCGGATACACCATCTCCCCCGAGGACTTGGCGCAGGCCGCCAAGAACGTGGAGGAGAGTTCGCTGCTCTCACGCACCGGCGGCGCGCCCACCCTCGCGATCGGCGTCTCGGAGATCTTCTCCAAGGTCACCGGCGGCTCACTGCGGGCCTTCTGGTATCACTTCGCGATCATGTTCGAGGCGCTGTTCATCCTCACGGCGCTCGACGCGGGCACGCGCGTGGGCCGCTTCATGCTCCAGGACATGCTGGGCAACGTCTACAAGCCCTTCAAGAACATCAGCTGGAAGCCGGGCCTCGTCCTCACCAGCGCCGCCGTGACCGGCCTGTGGGGCTACTTCCTCTGGGTCGGCGTGCACGAGCCGCTCGGCGGCATCAACCAGCTCTTCCCGATCTTCGGCATCGCCAACCAGCTCCTCGCGGCCGTCGCCCTCGCCGTCTGCACCACGCTCCTGGTGAAGTCCGGGCGGCTCAAGTGGGCCTGGATCACCGGGATCCCGCTGGTCTGGGACGCGACGGTGACGCTCACGGCGAGCTGGCAGAAGGTGTTCTCCAGCGACCCGCGCGTCGGCTTCTTCAAGCAGCGCTCGATCTACCAGGACGCCATCGACGACGGCAAGGTCCTGCCGCCCGCCAAGTCGATGGACGACATGCACACCGTCGTCACCAACTCCACGGTGGACGGCGTCCTTTCGGCCGCGCTCGCGCTCCTCATCGTGATCGTGATCGCCGACGCGCTCCGCATCTGCGTCCGCCACATCCGCGATCCGCTGTCGTCGAAGCTGAGCGAGGCGCCGTTCGTGGAGTCCAAGACGGTCGCGCCCGCCGGTCTTTTCGCGACGAAGGAGGAGAAGGCGGAACTGACGGCGGCCGAGGAGCGTGCGACGGCGGGCTCGCCATGAGCGGACCACTGCTGCGCGCGCTGCGCGGACTGCGTTGGTACGTAAGGGAGTTGACCGACGAGTCCGCGTACGAGCGGTACGTGGCGCACGTCCGCAAAGATCATCCGACCGCCGTCGTGCCGAGCCGCCGCGCGTTCGAGCGGATGCGGACGGACCAGCAGGAGTCGGACCCCCGACAGGGCTTCCGCTGCTGCTGAGCAGGCACGACGGCACTTCCGGTACCCGTCCGTTATACGGACAGGGGTTCCGTACCGCGAGATCTCTGACTTAGATTTCCCGAACGTTAAGAACGGGATAAGTGAGGGAACGGAGCCGCGGTATGTCAGATGCGCCTGAAGTGCCAGTTGCGCCTGAAGTGAGACAGCCGGCGATCACGCCGGTCCGCGTGGTCATCGCCCTCTGCCTCCTCGCGCCCTTCGTGGCGATGCTCTGGGTGAGTTCGTACGCGAAGGCCGACCCGGCCTTCATCGGAATCCCGTTCTTCTACTGGTACCAGATGCTGTGGGTGCTGATCTCGACCGCGCTCACGATGATCGCCTACCAGCTGTGGCAGCGTGACCAGCGCGCCCGCAAGGCCCTCGGGGAAGGTGCGTCCCGGTGAACGACGGCGTGAACGGCGTCGCGCTCGCCGTCTTCATCTTCTTCTTCCTCGCGGTCACCGTCATGGGCTTCCTGGCGTCCCGCTGGCGCAAGGCCGAGAACGAGCAGAGCCTCGACGAATGGGGCCTGGGCGGCCGGTCGTTCGGGACCTGGGTGACCTGGTTCCTGCTCGGCGGCGACCTCTACACCGCGTACACCTTCGTGGCCGTCCCCGCGGCGATCTACGCGGCGGGCGCGGCCGGCTTCTTCGCCGTGCCGTACACCATCCTCGTCTACCCGCTGATCTTCACCTTCCTGCCGCGTCTGTGGTCCGTCTCGCACAAGCACGGGTACGTGACGACGTCGGACTTCGTCCGGGGCCGCTTCGGGTCCAAGGGCCTCTCGCTGGCCGTGGCGGTCACCGGCATCCTCGCGACGATGCCCTACATCGCGCTCCAACTGGTCGGCATCCAGGCCGTCCTGGACGTGATGGGCGTCGGCGGCGGCGAGGACACCAACTGGTTCATCAAGGATCTGCCGCTGCTCATCGCCTTCGGCGTGCTCGCCGCGTACACGTACTCGTCCGGGCTGCGGGCGCCCGCGCTGATCGCGTTCGTGAAGGACACCCTGATCTACATCGTGATCGTGGTGGCCATCATCTACATCCCGATCAAGCTCGGCGGGTTCGACGACATCTTCAGCGCGGCGAACGAGAAGTTCTCCGCGACCAACGAGGCCACCGGCAAACCCGTCGGCTCCCTCGTGCCGGGCGAGGCGGGCACCTGGACGTACGCGACCCTGGCCCTCGGCTCCGCACTCGCGCTGTTCATGTATCCGCACTCGATCACCGCGACGCTGTCCTCGCGCAGCCGCGACGTGATCCGCCGCAACACCACCATCCTGCCGCTGTACTCGCTGATGCTCGGCCTGCTCGGCCTGCTCGGGTTCATGGCCATCGCGGCCGGAGTGAAGGTCGAGAACGGGCAGTTGGCGATCCCGCAGCTGTTCGAGGACATGTTCCCGGACTGGTTCACGGGCGTCGCCTTCGCGGCCATCGGCATCGGCGCGCTCGTCCCGGCCGCCATCATGTCCATCGCGGCCGCGAATCTCTTCACCCGCAACATCTACAAGGACTTCATCAGGCCCGACGCGACCCCCGCGCAGGAGACGAAGGTCTCCAAGCTGGTCTCGCTCCTGGTGAAGGTGGGCGCGCTCGCCTTCGTCCTCACCATGGACAAGACCGTCGCCATCAACTTCCAGCTGCTCGGCGGCATCTGGATCCTGCAGACCATGCCCGCGCTGGTCGGCGGCCTGTTCACGCGCTGGTTCCACCGGTGGGCGCTGCTCGCCGGGTGGGCGGTCGGCATGATCTACGGGACGGTCGCCGCGTACGGGGTCGCCTCGCCTACGCAGAAGCACTTCGGCGGCTCGTCCAAGGAGATCCCGGGCATCGGCGAGATCGGCTACATCGGCCTGACCGCGTTCGTCCTGAACATCGTCGTGACGGTCGTCCTCACCTTCGTCCTGAAGGCCGTGGGCGCCCCCGACGGCGTCGACGAGACGTCCCCGGAGGACTACACCGCGGACGCCGGCGACAAGGGCGTGGCGGTGGAGCTGCCGAAGGTGGGTGCCGGGCACTGACGCCCGAGGGGGCGCCCAAGGGAGCGTCACCCCTCCGCCCTCCCTGGAGGCCGCCGCGTTCCGTCCGGGACGCGGCGGCCTTCGCCGTGCCGCCTCCGGCCCCGAACCGGCGTACGAAAGAATGGGCCCATGCCGCATCCTCGCCTCCTGCTCCCCGCCGCCCTGCTGCTGCTCGCGCCCCTCGCCCTCACCGGCTGCGGCTCCGAGACCGCCGGGTCCGAGAACAGGGCCTCCGGGAACGCAGGCTCCGCGAACGCGGGCTCCGGCGCCGGATCGACGCCCTCCCGCGCCGACCTTGAGGCCCGCGCCCGCGCCGCCCAGACCCGGACGGCGCACGTGTACGTGACCGAGGCCGACGGGTTCGCGCTGGCGGAGCAGTCCGTGGGCGTCCTCGGGGACGACGGCTTCCAGGCGGTGTACGTGGCGAAGGAGGGCGGCGCGCAGATCAAGGTCGACGTCGAGCGGGGCACCGTCGACGGCAGGACCTGCCGGAGCGTCTATCCCCCGGCCGAACGCTGCGAGAAGGACGGGAAGGGCTGGTACCGCACGCCCGGCTCCGCGGGGTCATCGGGCTCCGCGGGCTCCTCCGGCTCCGCCGAGTCCTGGCACGCGTACGCCCGCTCCGAGCACGGCCTGCGCATCCAGATCTCCGCCGACCCCGGCCTCGTGGACCGCGACACGCTGCGCGCCGCCGCCGAGAAGGCCCACCACGCGGACGCCGCCGAGCTGGACGCCGTACTGCCGAAGAAGACCTCCCCCGCCACGCCGGTGGAGCGCGGCGACATCCCCCGCGACGGCGACGGCGCCCCCCAGGACCCGCCGGGCGTGGGCGGCTGAACGGCGCCGCGGTGACGGCCGAGCGGGGCCTCAGCGACCTCTGAGCGGGCCCCGGGCGGCACCCGGGCGCCCCCTTGGAATGCCACGCCCCGCCCCCGAGTTGAGGTTCAGGGCGCCTCGTCCCGCGACAACGCCGCTACCCTCCGACACAACATCTAGGGGTGGCACCGAAAGCCAGCACAAGATGTATGCTCATCCTCGCTGTCGCCGCAGGGGAATCCGGTGCAAGTCCGGAACTGTCCCGCAACGGTGTACTGGTACGCATTTGTGCGCTCGCGCCCACAACATGCGCCGGTGAGTCCGACGACCTGCCGACAGCGCGCCTGGACCGTCCGGTCCGGGTGCCGAGACGTCCGGGCCTCGAGGAATGGGTTGGTGGACGCGGAGTCGCCCCTGCGCGGGCGCAGCCGCGCCGTGCCTCTCTCCGCGGGCCCAGAGCCGAGCGAGGGAGAGCACCACGTGACCATCGCGCCCGCCGAACCCGCGTCAGCGCAGGCCGGCAAGCAGGCCGAGGCCGAGCAGGCCGCGCAGACCACCGACGGCCCAGGAACCGCCCTGCTGCGCGTCCTGACCGACCTCACCGCCGACCTCCCCGACGCCGACCCCGGCCGGGTTGCCGCCGCCGCGCTGCGCGGCCGGTCGGCCAAGGCCGACGAGGTGGAGCTGCGGGAGCTCGCGACCGAGGCGGCCGCCGGGCTCATCTCCGAGGACCCCGCGTACTCCCAGCTCGCGGCCCGGCTGCTGACCATCGGTATCCGCGAGGAAGCCGCCTCGCAGGGCGTCACGTCGTTCTCCCAGTCCGTCGCCGTCGGCCACCGCGAGGGCCTGATCGCGGACCGCACCGCCGAGTTCACCACCCTGCACGCGGAGCGCCTCGACGGCCTCGTGGCCGACGCGCTCGCCGACGGCGCCGACCGCCGCTTCGGCTACTTCGGCCTTCGTACGCTGCACAGCCGCTACCTGCTGCGCCACCCGATCACCCGGAAGGTCGTCGAGACCCCGCAGCACTTCATGCTGCGCGTGGCCGCCGGTCTCGCCGAGGACGCCTCCGAGCGGGCCCTGGACGAGGTCGCCGCGCTCTACCGCCTGATGAGCCGTCTCGACTACCTGCCGTCCTCGCCGACGCTCTTCAACTCCGGCACCCGGCACCCGCAGATGTCGTCCTGCTACCTCCTCGACTCGCCGCTCGACGAGCTGGACTCCATCTACGACCGCTACCACCAGGTCGCGCGGCTCTCCAAGCACGCGGGCGGCATCGGGCTCTCGTACTCGCGCATCCGCTCCCGCGGCTCGCTGATCCGCGGCACCAACGGGCACTCCAACGGCATCGTGCCGTTCCTGAAGACGCTCGACGCCTCCGTCGCCGCCGTGAACCAGGGCGGCCGCCGCAAGGGCGCCGCCGCGGTCTACCTGGAGACCTGGCACTCCGACATCGAGGAGTTCCTGGAGCTGCGGGACAACACCGGCGAGGACGCCCGGCGCACCCACAACCTGAACCTCGCGCACTGGATCCCCGACGAGTTCATGCGCCGCGTCGCCGCCGACCAGCCGTGGTCGCTGTTCTCCCCCGCGGACGTGCCCGAGCTCGTCGACCTGTGGGGCGAGCAGTTCGACGCCGCGTACAAGAAGGCGGAGGCGGCCGGTCTCGCGCAGAAGACCATCCCCGCCCGTGAGCTGTACGGCCGCATGATGCGCACCCTCGCGCAGACCGGCAACGGCTGGATGACCTTCAAGGACACCGCCAACCGCACGGCCAACCAGACCGCCGAGCCGGGCCACACCGTCCACTCCTCCAACCTCTGCACGGAGATCCTGGAGGTCACGGACGACGGCGAGACGGCCGTGTGCAACCTGGGTTCGGTGAACCTGGGCGCGTTCGTCGACACCGCGAGCGGCGACATCGACTGGGAGCGGCTCGACGCCACCGTGCGCACGGCCGTCACCTTCCTCGACCGCGTCGTGGACATCAACTTCTACCCGACCGAGCAGGCCGGGCGCTCCAACGCCAAGTGGCGGCCCGTGGGCCTGGGCGCGATGGGCCTCCAGGACGTCTTCTTCCAGCTGAAGCTGCCGTTCGACTCGCCCGAGGCGCGGGCGCTGTCGACCCGCATCGCCGAGCGCATCATGCTCGCGTCGTACGAGGCCTCCGCCGACCTGGCCGAGCGCAACGGTCCCCTCCCCGCCTGGGAGAAGACCCGCACCGCGCGCGGCGTCCTGCACCCCGACCACTACGACGTCGAGCTGACCTGGCCCGAGCGCTGGGCGGCACTGCGGGAACGCATCGGCAAGACCGGCATGCGCAACTCGCTGCTCCTCGCCATCGCGCCGACCGCCACCATCGCGTCCATCGCGGGCGTGTACGAGTGCATCGAGCCGCAGGTCTCCAACCTCTTCAAGCGCGAGACCCTGTCCGGCGAGTTCCTCCAGGTCAACTCCTACCTGGTGGCCGAGCTGAAGCGGCTCGGCGTGTGGGACGCGCAGACCCGCGAGGCGCTGCGCGAGTCCAACGGCTCGGTGCAGGGCTTCACCTGGGTCCCGCAGGACGTCCGCGACCTGTACCGCACGGCCTGGGAGATCCCGCAGCGCGGCCTCATCGACATGGCCGCCGACCGCACGCCGTTCCTGGACCAGGCGCAGTCCCTGAACCTGTTCCTGGAGACGCCGACCATCGGCAAGCTCTCCTCGATGTACGCCTACGCCTGGCAGCGCGGCCTGAAGACCACGTACTACCTGCGCTCGCGCCCGGCGACGCGCATCGCCCGCGCGGCGTCCGGCCAGACCGCCGCCGCTGCCCCCGTCCCCCAGCAGGTGACCGACCCCGAGGCGATCGCCTGCTCCCTGGAAAACCCCGAGTCCTGCGAGGCCTGCCAGTAATGTCCCAGTCCGCTGCCCACACCGTCTCCACCACCGGTGAGAAGAACCTGCTCGACCCGGGCTTCGAGCTGACCCTGCGGCCCATGCGCTACCCGGACTTCTACGAGCGCTACCGCGACGCGATCAAGAACACCTGGACCGTCGAGGAGGTCGACCTCCACTCGGACGTGGCCGACCTGGCCAAGCTCACGCCCGAGGAGCAGCACCTGATCGGCCGTCTGGTCGCGTTCTTCGCGACCGGCGACTCGATCGTGGCGAACAACCTCGTGCTCACGCTGTACAAGCACATCAACTCCCCCGAGGCGCGGCTCTACCTGAGCCGGCAGCTGTTCGAGGAGGCCGTGCACGTCCAGTTCTATCTGACGCTGCTCGACACCTATCTCCCCGACCCGGACGACCGCGCCGCCGCCTTCGCGGCCGTGGAGAACATCCCGTCCATCCGGGAGAAGGCCGAGTTCTGCTTCAAGTGGATGGACTCGGTGGAGAAGCTGGACCGCCTGGAGTCCCAGGCCGACCGGCGCCGGTTCGTGCTGAACCTGATCTGCTTCGCTGCGTGCATCGAGGGCCTGTTCTTCTACGGTGCCTTCGCATACGTCTACTGGCTGCGCAGCCGCGGTCTGCTGCACGGCCTCGCGACCGGCACCAACTGGGTGTTCCGCGACGAGACGATGCACATGAGCTTCGCCTTCGAGGTCGTGGACACCGTCCGCAAGGAGGAGCCGGAGCTGTTCGACGACCAGTTGCAGCAGCAGGTCACGGACATGCTGAAGGAGGCGGTCGACGCCGAGTTGCAGTTCGCGCGCGACCTGTGCGGTGACGGCCTGCCCGGCATGAACACCGAGTCGATGCGCGAGTACCTGCAGTGCGTCGCCGACCAGCGCCTCCAGCGCCTCGGCTTCGCGCCGGTCTACGGCTCCGAGAACCCGTTCTCGTTCATGGAGCTGCAGGGCGTTCAGGAGCTGACCAACTTCTTCGAGCGGCGCCCCTCGGCGTACCAGGTCGCCGTGGAGGGTTCGGTCTCCTTCGACGACGAGTTCTGAGCCGGGCTCGCGGCTGAGGGCCGCTGCTCCCGCTCGGCCTCGCGCAGCTGGCGGTCGATCCGCCGGTCGTGCGCGTGGCCGATGAGCGAGGGCAGCGCCATCAGCAGGAAGACTCCGAGGACGGCCAGCGTGTTGAGTGCGTCATGTGCGTTCATGACATCCACTCTCGCGCCGGCCGTCCTTCGCCGTCAGTGGCAGGACTGCCGCACACCCTCGATTTCCTGCCAGACCTGCGGCACACTGGCAGGATGCTGAACAACGTGGCCGCCGTCGTGCTCGACGGCGTGCATCCCTTCGAACTCGGCGTCGTCTGCGAGGTGTTCGGCCTCGACCGCAGCGACGAGGGACTGCCGGTGTACGACTTCGCGGTCGCCTCCGCCGAGGGCCCTCAGCTCTCCACCCACGCCGGGTACTCGATCACCACCGCCCACGGCCTCGACCGCCTGGAAGAGGCCGACCTCATCACCGTCCCCGCGGGCGACTCCTACGTGACCAGGGAGTTTCCGCCCGACCTCCTCGACGCCCTGCGCCGCGCCGCCGACCGCGGCACCCGGGTGCTCAGCGTCTGCACGGGCGTCTTCGTGCTCGCCGCCGCCGGACTGCTCGACGGGCGGCGGTGCGCCGTGCACTGGCGGCACGCCGAGGAGCTGAAGCGGCGCCATCCGCGCGCGATCGTCGAACCGGACGTGCTGTACGTCGACGAGGACCCGGTCATCACCTCCGCGGGCACCGCCGCGGGCATCGACGCCTGTCTGCACCTCGTCCGCAGGGAGAACGGCACGGAGGTCGCCAACGCCATCGCGCGCCGGATGATCGTCCCGCCGCACCGCGACGGCGGCCAGGCCCAGTACATCGAGCGGCCGCTGCCCCGCACCCGCTGCGACACCGTCGGCGGCGTGCTCGCCTGGATGGAGCGCCATCTCGACCGGGAGCTGACCGTCGACCAGCTCGCCGCCCGCGCCCATATGTCGCCGCGTACGTTCGCGCGCCGCTTCCAGCAGGAGACGGGCACCACGCCCTACCGCTGGCTGCTGCGCCAACGGCTCCTGCACGCCCAGGAGTTGCTGGAGGCCACCGACGAGACGGTGGACGCGATCGCGGGCCGCTCCGGTTTCGGGAACGCGGCGGCGCTGCGCCATCAGTTCGTCCGCGCGCTCGGCACGACGCCCAACGCCTACCGTCGTACGTTCCGCGGGCCCGAGGCCGACTCGGCCGCCTGACGGCGGGGGGCGAGTCGGCCGCGGGCCTCGGGTCAGCGGCGTTCGGCGCGCAGGACCAGCTTCTTCGGGTGCAGCGTGATGCCGACCTTGGTGGCCGTGTCGGTCGCGTCGACCGGGGTGAGGCGCCACTTCGGCAGGACGGTGGCCAGGATCAGGGTCAGCTCCGCCAGACTGAAGTGATCTCCGGGGCACTTACGGTTGCCGACGCTGAACGGCATCATCGCGAACTCCGGTACGCTCGCGGCGCGTTCCGGATTCCAGCGGTCCGGGTCGAACTCCAGATGCCGCTCGAACGAACGCGGATCGCGCTGCATCGCGTACACGCTGTAGACGATGTCCGCGTCGGCCGGAATGCGATAGTCGCCAAGACTGGTCTCGGCCACCGAGCGGCGCGTGAAAATCCACGCGGCCGGGCGTATACGCATCGCCTCCGTGACGACATTGCGGGTGTGCGGCAGCTCCATGAGATCGGCGAAGGCCACCGGGCGTCCCGACGTCACGGAATTTACTTCTTCAACCAACCGCCTTTCCTGCTCGGGGTGTTCGGTGAGCAGATGAAACGTCCACGCCAGCGTGGACGCGACATTCTCCGCGCCCGCGACCACGAGCGAGACCACATGGTCGTGGATCTCCTGATCGGCGAGCGGCTGCCCCGTTTCGTCGCGCGCGCGGAGCAATTCGGCCAGGAGGTCCTGTTCCTGGCCGGTGCCGAGGGCGCGGCGTTCGGCGATGATCTCGTCGACGAGCGCGTGCAGGTCCGCGAGCGCGCGCTCGAAGCGTCGGTTGGCGGGGGTCGGCACGCGGTAGAGCGGGCCGACGGAGAGCACCATGCGGCGGTAGAGACCTTCGAAGACGGTGTGCAGCGAGTCGCTGATGCGGTCCGCCTTCTCGCCGATCGAGTCGACCTCCAGGAGCGAGCGGGACACGATGCGCACGGCGGTGCGGAACATCTCCGCGCTCACGTCCACCGTGCTCCCGTGGTCCCAGCGGGCCGCCGTCGCCTGCGCCTCCTCGGCCATCACGCGCGCGTAGTCGGCGATGCGCTCGGGCCGGAACGCGGGCTGCATCATGCGCCGCTGGCGGCGGTGCAACTGGCCGTTGCTGGTGGCCACGCCCTTGCCGAGCAGGACCTCCAGGGTGTCCCAGAGGGGGCCGCCGACGATGTACTCCGGGCTCTTGAGCATCCGCCCGACGAGTTCGGGGTCGCACACCGCGTACGCGGTCTTCGGCCCCAGCCTGATCCGGACGAGATCTCCATGGTCACGCAGGGCGGCGAGGAAGCCGAGCGGGTCGCGCACCAGGTTCCAGGCGTGGCCGAGAACCGGTGCCCCGCCCTGCACCACCGGTGGGGTGCGGAGCTGTGCGGTGGTCGTGGGCGCGGGTATCGCGGAGGCCGTGGATTCGACGGTCATTCTTCACCACCAGAGGGATCGGTTTCTGCCAGGTCGGTGCTCGGGAATTCGGGAACTCCGGCGTCGGACACATACGGGGGAAGGGCCCTGTCGTCCCAACTCTCGACGCGATACCTGCCGGATTCGTGGTGGAACCAGTACACGGAACTGAACCAGTTCCGCATATTGAAGACGCAGGATTGGAGCGCGGCGCCGATGCGCTTTCCGTACGCCCCTTCGGCCGCCATTTCGTCGGCCAGCAGAAAAAGTTCCGGCTCCACTGCCAGGAAATCACTGACGCAGTCGCTCACGCGCCGGTGTACTTCCGCCACCGTCTCCTGAAGCGACAGTCCCTCGTGCTGCATGAGGGATATTCCGAGGTTGTGCACCTCGTCGCCCGCAAGCTCCTTGGGAAGCGAGCAGAGGTCGTTGTACCAGGCGGAGAAATCCTGGGTCGCGAGCGCAGCCGCGCGATATGCCGGGTGTTTACGGACGGTGTCCGGCAATTCGCAGCGCGCGGTGGGTTCGAGCAGATCGATCCACACCCAGTGCGCGAAAGTGAGGCGTCGCAGTTCCACGTACGCCTCGACGGCCGGGACGGTCCCGGTGCGCCGGTTGCCGAACTCGTGGTCGTAGGCGTCGATCACCGGATGGAAGTGCCGGGCGAACCGCGCGTTCCAGCGTGGCCCGAGGTGCGAGTAGAGCCTCAGGACACAGTCCGCGAAGCCCGCGACCAGTGGGTCCGGATGGGCCAGTTGCTGCCGCGGGTGCTCCAGCGCCGTGTGCAGTCCCTGGCACAGCCGCCGCCACTGCGCCGTCCTGCCGTGCACCGCGTCCCGGTCGTGCCGGTCGTCCCAGCCGAAGAACCAGGAGCTCAAGTCCGCGATGGCATCGAGCAGTTCGTCCGGGGCACCGATGTAGTACCCAGCGACCAGGTCGGTGTAGCAAAGGCCGTCGGCATATGCCGCAACCTTGTCGGGGGGCATGAGCCGCTTTTCCAGGAGCCATGCCCGCGAGTTCTCCTGAAGCTTCGGCCAATACGGATGGAGATGACGAGGAAACTCCGACTCCACCACCGGAAGGGCCAGCGGGGGCGGTACCGATACCGCCCGCGTTCGAACTACTGGACGCATCGGCCCAGTCGGCTTGCGGCGTTGCCGTGGTACGCGTTCCGCCGCATATGCCGGAAGCCTTGTCGGTTCCCGTGCCGTCCGGTCCGACTGCGAAGTGCTGTGTGAGGAAGCAGGCACGAACAAACCCCTCTCGACCGCCTGAGGACACACGCCCCTCCCGCCGTGCCGGGCGCGCGCCGTTGCGTATCCCCGCGCTTTCCATTCAGCACCACAACTGACCGTTCAGGGAACAGATTTGCGCCATTCACTACCCCGGTGTGCCGAGAACATCCCCTTACGTGACTGAATCTGGATCACCGGCGTCCGATCGTGGGCTAGTCCTGTCCGGTTCTGCACGGGCACACCAACGGCCCCTGGTCAGTGGGGTGTTCCCGACCAGGGGCCGCTGCTGTCACGTACTTCCCGTGCGCCTCAACCGGGGCGCAGTTCAGTCATTCGGCACCACGGGGTAGCGCGGTGTGCCCTCTTCCATCTGCCGCAGCGCGTCCTTGCGCTCCCGCTTGGAGAGACGGTCGATGTAGAGATACCCGTACAGGTGGTCCGTCTCGTGCTGCAGGCAGCGCGCGAAGTAGCCGTTGCCGCGCACCTTGATGGCGTTGCCCTGCTCGTCCTGGCCCGTCACGACGGCGTAGTCCGGGCGGGCCAGCGGCGCGTAGGCCGTCGGCACGGACAGGCAGCCCTCGCCCGAGTCGTCCAGGCTGCGCTGGTCGGCGGGCAGCTCCTGGAGCACGGGGTTGCACACGACGCCGACGTGCCGGACGCCCTCGTCGTCCATGCAGTCGTAGACGAAGACCTTCAGGTCCACGCCGATCTGGTTGGCGGCCAGGCCCACGCCCTGCGCGGTGCGCTGGCTGGCGAACATGTCGTCGACCAGCTTCGCGAGATCGTCGTCGAAGGCGGTGACGTCCTTGCACTCCTTGTGCAGGACCGGGTTGCCGACGACCGTGATCGGCCGGGAGGTGCCGCGCTCGCGGTAGGCCGTCTCGCGCTCCTCGGCGTCCTCCGTGTCGATGACGAAGCCCTCGTCGTCGACCGGGAGCACTCCACCCGTGTAACTCTGCTCAGTGTCCTGCGCCATGTCCGCCGTATGCCTTCTTCCTGGGAACCGCTGCCTGTGGTGCCCGTACAGGGTACGGCGTCCGCCCGCGCCGGACGGGCGCAAGGAATCAGCCCGTCCGGCGCTTGCGGACGAGCCGCGCAGCGGCGACGGCGCCGCCCGGAGCCCAGGGGCTAGCAGACTTCTTCGAGGTCCCGCCAGTCCCGCGAGTCCGGGCTGTCGGCGACCCACCCGTCGAGCAGCCCCCGCACGAGCCCGGCCGGCGCGGCCAGGCCGCACTCGCGCTCCGGCACCCACAGCGCCCCCGGGCTGCGATGCCCGAGCGGCCCCGGATGGCCGGGCTCACTGTGGTCGTGGGGGTCGAGGTGCTCCCCGTCCCCCTCGTCGCTCGGCATCCGCGACTCCGAGCACATCCGGCACAGCAGCCGCACGGACGACGACCAGTCCTCGGCGGCGAACCCGGCGTCGGAGGCGAGCCGCTCCAGGGCGTCCCTGTCCTCCTCGGTGGCGGCCTCCAGGAGCACCACCCACGTGGGCACCGGCGAGGGCGCCCACAGCTCGATCTCGTCGAAGACGGGGTACGCGTGCCCGGCGGCCGTGGTCCGCTCGCCGTGCGGCACCCCGTCGTGCAGGACGACCTCGCCCCAGCGGCGCCCGGAGGACGGCAGCGGGATGGAGAGCACCTCTATCCGCGCCGGGTCCAGCCTGCGGCCCCACACGACCTCCGCCTCGCCCTCCGGCGAGAGCCGCACGGCCGCGCTGCCCAGCTCCATGCCCATGGGCTCGCCGGTGGCGGCGACACCGCCGGGCACCTTCAGGCCGTACGCCTGCCAGGCGCGGCGCGCGAGCGGCCAGTCCTGGAGCGCGGTCGCCGCGATGCCCACGTTCCACCAGTCGGGGGCCCCCGCGGAGCGGTCGAGCAGCGCCACGGCCCTGAGGCCGGCGGCCCGCGCCTGCTCCCAGTCGTGCCGGAACTTGTGCAGGAGCGCGAGGTTGAACCAGGACTCGGACAGCCAGGGTTCAAGGTCGGCGGCACGTGTCAGGAGCGCGCCCGCGTCCTCGTAGCGGCCGTCGCCGATGAGCGTGAACGCCCGGTCGGTGGCCTGCCGCCAGGAGGCGGAGGGCCGGTGCCGTCCCTTGCCGAAGATCCTCACGATTCCCGCCTGCCAGCTCTTGTCGGGGTTTCCCCGCTGCCGTGCTGTCGCGCTTTCGCGCTTCCTTCGCATCCAACCACGGACCGTCGGACGGCCGCTCATTACCCATGGGTTACCCAGCAGGGCACGGGGTCAGACGGCCCGTGGCGCACACCACCGCGCCGTCACCCGCGCTCCCCGACGGGCCCCTCACGAAGCCCGTCGGAGCCCTCCTGGGCCGGCTCCGGCGGCCCGGAGGCCTGCCGCCGCTCCCCCGGCCGCCCCCGGCCCCGTGCGAGCACCCGTGCCAGGGCCTCCACGACCTCCGGCTGGTAGTCCCTGCCGGTGGCGAGGCGCAGCCGCTCCAGGGCGCTGAGCGGCCCCTGTGGCCCGTGTTCCCGAGCCATCTCGTCGTATGCGTTCGCGACGCGCACGATGCGCGCGGTGAGCGGCTGGTCGCGGTACGGATCGGCCTGGCGCTCCACGACCACGGCGACGTCGGCGGCGACACCTGTCTGGCGTACGACGGCGCCGCCGAGCAGGGCTATCCGGCGCTGCTCGGCCTCGGGCAGGGCGGCGGTGGCGCCCGCGGGGACGGGGTCGACGAGGGAGAGCTGGCCGATGTCGTGCATCAGGGCGGCGTGCTCCAGGACGCCCAGGTCGGCCCCGGAGAGGCCGAGCTCGCGGCCGGTGGCGCGGCTGAGGTCGGCGACGCGGCGGGCGTGGCCGGGCGGGGTGTACCCGGCGATCTCGGTGGCGCGGGCGAGGGAGGCGATGGTCTGCCGGTAGGTGGTGCGCACGGCCGCGTACCGGCGGAAGGCCAGTTGGGTCAGGAGCAGCGGCAGGCTGAAGACGGGCAGCGCCCACAGCCCGGCCACGGCGACCGCGAGCGCCATCACGGCCCCCGTCGCGCACACGGCCGACCCGATCCCGGCCATGCCCCGCAGCTCGTCCCGCAGCAGCGGCCCGAACGGCCATCCCGACCGGGTGTGCGCCATGGCGGCGGCGAGCACGGCGTCGCACAGCGCGGTGAGCGCGAGGAGTATCACGATGACGGCGGCGTACCCGGGCCCGTGTCCGGCGATGGCCGCCAACTGGCCGGAGTTGTAGAGGGGCTGGAAGCACAGCGCGGCGAAGGCAACGGTCAGCACCCGGCGGGCGATGTGGTCGAGGGACGGGCCGCGGCCGAGCGCCACATGCGGCACGGCCGCGACCAGGCCCGCCGCGACGACGACGGCGACGACCTGCAGGACCCCGTGGTGCGTCGGTCGCCCGCCGCACTCCCCGAGCAGGGCGTACGCGAGCGCCCCCGCGGACCCGAGCGGTGCGGGCTCCCGCTCCGCACCGCTCCCCCACCGGGCCAGTTCCCCCACGGCTATGAGCACCCCGAAGGCCAACGCGACCCCCGGCTCCTCGGCACCGCGCCACAGGGTCGCCCCCAGCGCCCCGGCGGCGAGGAGCCCGGCGGCGGCGCGGACCACACCCGTCACGACGCGGTGGGGGCCACCCCGGCCATGGCGTCCCCGTCCACCCCCGGAGCCACTCCAGCCACAGCGCCCCCGTCCGCACCACCCGTCCCGCGCCCCTCGGCACCGTCCCCCGCCGTCACCTCCGAGTCCCACCCATGGCGGTCCAGGGCCCGTACCAGCGCTCCGACCATCGCCGCGTCGAACTGGACTCCGGCGCAGCGTCGCAGTTCGGCGACGGCGGCCGGGACGGGGCGGGCTCGGCGGTAGGAGCGGGACGAGGTCATGGCGTCGAAGGCGTCGGCGACGGCGACCACGCGGGCGGACTCGGGGATCTGGGTGCCGATCAGGCCGTAGGGGTAGCCGCTGCCGTCGATGCGTTCGTGGTGGTGCAGGATCGCCGCCCGCGCGTCGCCGAGGAAGCCGATGCCACGGACCATCTCGTGCCCGTACTCGGGGTGCAGCTCGATCACCCGGCGCTCCTGCGGTGTCAGCGGCCCCTCCTTGCGCAACAGCCGGGTGGGGACGCCGAGTTTGCCGACGTCGTGCAGGATCCCGGCGAAGCGCAGCACCTCCACGCGCTCGTCGGCCATGCCGAGTTCGCGGGCGATGAGGACGGCGGCGCGGCCGACGCGCTCGCTGTGGCCGCGGGTGTAGCGGTCCTTGAGGTCGACGGCCTGCACGAGCGCGCGGATGGTGGCCTGGTGGGCGGCGCGTTCGCGGTGGTACTGGGCGAACACCCAGCACGAGACGCCCATCGGAAGCAGTACGAGGAGGGCGGCGGGCGGGCCGTAGGGGCTCTGCCACAGGACGGCCATCATCAGCCCGGCGAGCCCGTGCACGGCGACGGGCGCGAGCGAGCGGGGCAGCGTGCCGCGCCAGGCGGTCCGCGCGGGCACCCGCTCCGCCGTCACGAGGATCCCGCCGTCGAGCGCGGCGAGGACCCCGGCGAAGGCGAGCACGGCGGCCGCGGCGGGCAGCAGGACGTACGGGAAGTGGGGCGCCGAGGCGGCCCCGGGCCCGTCGAGCGCGGCGTACGCCTGTCCCGAAGCCCAGGCGGCCAGGGCGAGTTGGGCCGCGCGCCAGACCCGGCGCAGCCACCGCGGCCGCCGCTCGACGCGGGCGCACAGGGCACCCGGTACGGCGACGAGGGCGGCGGCCGCGGGCGGCAGCAGGAAGACCCCGGCGAGCAGGACGGGGAAGAACGTGCGGGCGGCGACCTCGTGCCGCACGGCGCGCTCGCCCCCCGCGTACAGGGCGGCGAGCAGCGCGAGGACGGTCCATCGGGTGTCCGGGCCGAGCGCGGGCGCGACGCAGGCGGCGCCGCCGAGGGCGACGCACAGGACGTATCCGCGGGCCCGTGCCGGAACCGAGCGCATGGCCGCCTCCTCCCCGATCCAGGTCCGGAGATCCGGAGACTAGAACGGGGTTCGGGCATGCCACGGCTCGCAGCCGCGAATTAGCACCTTCGAGTGAGAAAGCGCGTAAGAAAGAAGAGAAACGAACGTCCGACGGCTGAATTGCGCCGCCCGAACGGCTCAGCGGATCACACCCGCACCGCCCGCCCGCGCCGCCCCGACCGAATCAGGGCCGAGGAGCCGGATCAGGCCTCGGTGACCCTGGCGGCCGCGCCGTCCACCGGCGTCGCCGTCAGGTCCTGGTCGGGCACCGCCTGGCCCGAGCGGATCAGGTCGATCCGGCCCATGACCTTGGCCCGCAGGTCGGCGGGCACGTCGTCCTGGCCGCAGCAGCGCTTCACCAGCTTCTTGACCGCCTGCTCGAGGCCGTACTTCTCCAGGCACGGAGAGCACTCCTCGAAGTGCGTCTCGAACTTGGTGCAGTCACTGTCCGGCATCTCGTGGTCAAGGAACTCATAGAGATGGTCCAGGACCTCACTGCAGTCAGTCTCGTGCGGCTCTCCGCAGCTCATGAGCCCGAGCCTTTCGCTTCGTTCGACTCCCCGGCACCGGCCGGGACCAGGCCGCGGTCACGCGCGTAGTCCTCCAGCATGCCGCGGAGTTGGCGGCGGCCGCGGTGAAGACGGGACATCACCGTACCGATGGGTGTACCCATGATGTCGGCGATCTCCTTGTACGCAAAGCCCTCTACGTCCGCGAGATAGACGGCGATGCGGAATTCCTCCGGAATCGCCTGCAGCGCGTTCTTCACGTCGGAGTCCGGCAGGTGGTCGAGCGCCTGCGACTCGGCCGAGCGCAGACCGGTGGACATGTGCGACTCGGCGCGCGCGAGCTGCCAGTCCTCGATCTCCTCGGCGGCGCTGCGCTGGGGCTCGCGCTGCTTCTTGCGGTACGAGTTGATGAACGTGTTCGTGAGGATGCGGTACAGCCAGGCCTTGAGGTTGGTGCCCTCGCGGAACTGGTGGAACGACGCGTACGCCTTCGCGTAGGTCTCCTGGACCAGGTCCTCCGCGTCCGCCGGGTTGCGCGTCATGCGCAGCGCCGCGGAGTACATCTGGTCGAGGAAGGTCAGCGCGTCCCGCTCGAAGCGGGCCGTGCGCTGTGCGGCCGTCTCCTCGGGCTGCCCGGACTGCTCGGCGTGGCCGTTCTCGGTCCCTGCGTCGGTCCCAGTGACCGGACCCACCTCCTCCAACGACGTGGCGGGTCCGAAAGCGGCCCCACTCGAATCGGAGGATAGACGACGACCCGCACCGCGCGCCGCCCGAATAGGCGTGGCCTTGGGCGCGCTCAGCACCGTCCACTCCAGGTCAGACGTGGTGGAGCGGTTCGGGCAGATGGTCGAACCCATGCGGCGGACTCCCTCTAGTACGAACGGCTTGTGCAGTCTGCTCCGCACAACAGCGGTCACCGCTTCACCATTCCCGCGGTCCATGCGACGACGGCGTCCGTGATGAGTTTCACCGCTTCGTCCTGGGAGAGGTCTGCTTTCTTCGGTACGGAGAAGCCGTGGTCCGCGAAAGGGATCTCGACGAGGTCGTACGAGCCCTTGCCGCTCTTGTCGTTCTTGCTGCTCTTGCCGCTCTTGCCGCTCTTGCCGCTCTTGTCGTTCTTCGCGTCCGGGAACTCCGCGGGCCTGCCGAAGGGGTCGTTGCCGCCCTGGACGACGAGCGTGGGCACGCCCGCGCCGAGCAGTTCGTCCGCGCGGGACTTCTCCGGCTTGCCGGGCGGGTGCAGCGGGAAGCTGAGCGCCAGCACGGCCGCCGCCCCCAGTTCGCCCGCGGTGCGGCAGGCGACCCGGGCCCCGGCGCTGCGGCCGCCCGCGATCACCGGGAGGCCGGGCTCGGTGAGCGCGGGCCACAGGCCGCGCCAGCCGACGTCGAGGGTCTTGGGGGCGGGCGCCACCTTCTTGCCGGCGACGCGCCAGGGCTGCTCCACCAGGGCCACGGTCACGCCGTGCGCGGGCAGCTCGGCGGCGAGGGCCTGGAGGTCCTTGGCCTCGATCCCGCCGCCGGCGCCGTGGCTGACGGCGAGGACGAGCCGTGCGCCCTCGGCGGCGTACCAGGTGATCCGCGCCTCACCGGCGCCGGTCTCGACTGTCTCCACGGACTTGGCCGACTTGGCCGACTTGGCCGACTTAACGGTCTCGCTCTTGGTCACGTCAGAAGAGTGTGCCCTCTTCCGGAGCCTCCAGCTCCGTCAGCAGCTCCGGTCCGTTGTTCTTCACACTGCTCACCGCCGTGGACACCGGGTAGGCCCGCATCAGCCCGTGCGGGGGCGGCTCCAGGAGGGAGCGCAGGTCGTCCACGTCCGTGCGGGCGGGGTCGAGCCAGGCGTCCCAGCGGTCGGGGGTCAGCATCAGCGGCATGCGCGGGTGGATGTCCGCGAGCGCCTGCGGGCCTTCCTTGGGGCCGACGGCCAGCGGGGCGGTCTCCGCCTCCGTGGTGATCACCGAGCAGGTCACCCACCAGGCGAGGGGGTGCTCGTCGGGGAGCGTCCTGTCGCGCCAGAACTCGTAGAGCCCCGCCATCGCGAACACCGACCCGTCGGCCGGGGTCACGAAGTACGGCTGCTTGCGGGGCCGCTTCTTCTTCCCCTCGACCTCCAGCTCCCGCTCGGCCTCGCCGGTCACCCACTCGTAATAGCCGTCCGCGGGCAGCACGCACCGGCGCGTGGTGAAGGCCCGCCGGTACGACGGCTTCTCGTGCACCGTCTCCGCGCGCGCGTTGATCATCCGCGCGCCGCCCTCGGGCGTCTTCGCCCAGGACGGTACGAGTCCCCACTTCAGCTTGCGCAGCTGACGAACCGGACGGCGGTCCTCGGCGTCCTTAAGAGGGCGGTCGAGGACGGCGTAGACCTCTTTGGTGGGAGCGACGTTGTAGTCGGGCTCCAGGGCCTCTTCCGGCTCCCACTTCTCGATCTCAAAGATTCCTGCGAGATCCTCTGGTCTACGACTCGATGCATACCGTCCGCACATACGTGCCAGACTGCCACGCCACGGCCGACGTTAGGGAGCCAACGAAGCAATGCACACCACCGCTTCCGCCAGCCTGGGCGACCTCTGGGACCGCCTCACCGGCACGCAGGCCGCCCCCGAGCAGTGGCTGGTGTTCGTCACCGCGGCCGTCGCCCTCGCCGCCGTCCTGCCGCACGCCGTCTGGCGGGTCTCCCGCAACGCCGTCACCATCGCCCACGAGGGCGGCCACGGCCTGGTCGCCCTGCTCACCGGGCGCCGCCTGGACGGCATCCGGCTGCACTCCGACACCAGCGGCCTGACCGTCAGCCGCGGCAAGCCCACCGGCCTCGGCATGATCCTCACCGCCGCCGCGGGCTACACCGCGCCGCCGCTGCTCGGCCTCGCGGGCGCCGCGCTGCTCGGCGAGGGCCGCATCACGGCGCTCCTGTGGGTCGCCACGGCCCTGCTCGTCGCCATGCTGGTGATGATCCGCAACGCCTACGGCGCGCTCACCGTGATCATCTCGGGCGGGGTGTTCCTCGGCGTCTCCTGGCTCGCGGACACGGATGTGCAGGCGGCCTTCGCGTACACCGCGGTGTGGTTCCTGCTGCTCGGCGGCGTACGTCCCGCCTTCGAGCTGCAGTCCAAGCGCAGGCACGGGGGCGCCGGGGACTCCGACGCGGACCAGTTGTCGCGGCTCACGCACGTTCCGGCGGGGATGTGGCTGTTCCTGTTCCACGCCGTCTCGCTGTGCTCGCTGATAGGGGGAGCGCGCTGGATGCTCACGGTGTGACATCCGGCGGACGGCCCGCGGTCACCCCGTGGTGGCCCGGTACTCCCCGCCCGTTCTCTGTTTCGCCTGGGTTTCGCCACATTTGATCAAGATTCGTGGTCGGCGCCAGCCACTAAAGTGTGGGCATGACCGTGAACCCGACACACACCGCCCTCTGGCCCGCCCCGCACGCGAGCGGAGCCGTCGCCGCGACGGTCCACGTGCCGGGGTCGAAGTCGGTCACCAACCGTGGCCTCGTCCTCGCCGCGCTCGCCGCCGAGCCCGGCTGGCTGCGGCGCCCGCTGCGCTCCCGCGACACCCTC
This sequence comes from Streptomyces sp. NPDC041205, assembly GCF_055591765.1. Taxonomy (NCBI): domain Bacteria; kingdom Bacillati; phylum Actinomycetota; class Actinomycetes; order Kitasatosporales; family Streptomycetaceae; genus Streptomyces; species Streptomyces sp. NPDC041205. The sequence goes on from NZ_JBVIZH010000002.1 coordinate 662,215, forward strand.
CTGATGGCGGCCGCGCTGCGCGCCATGGGTGTGGGCATCGAGGAGGGCGTCGGCCCCGACGGCTCCGGTGAGGCCTGGCGTGTGATCCCCTCGGGCCTGCGCGGCCCGGCCACGGTCGACGTCGGCAACGCGGGCACGGTCATGCGCTTCCTGCCGCCGGTCGCCGCGCTGGCCGACGGCCCGATCCGCTTCGACGGCGACCCCCGTTCGTACGAGCGCCCCCTGCACGGCGTGATCAACGCGCTGCGCGCCCTCGGCGCCCGCATCGACGACGACAGCCGCGGCGCCCTGCCCCTGACGGTGCACGGCGGCGGCGCCCTGGACGGCGGCCAGGTCGAGATCGACGCCTCCTCCTCGTCCCAGTTCGTGAGCGCCCTGCTGCTCTCGGGCCCGCGCTTCAACCAGGGCGTGGAGGTGCGGCACGTGGGCAGCGCCCTGCCGTCCATGCCGCACATCCGGATGACCGTCGACATGCTGCGCGCGTGCGGTGCCCAGGTCGACACCCCCGAGGCGGGCGGCGAGCCGAACGTCTGGCGGGTCACGCCCGGCGCCCTGCTCGGCCGCGACCTGACCGTCGAGCCGGACCTGTCCAACGCCCAGCCGTTCCTGGCCGCGGCCCTGATCACCGGCGGCCGCGTCACCGTCCCCGACTGGCCCGCGCGCACCACCCAGCCCGGCGACGCGCTGCGCCGGATCTTCACCGAGATGGGTGGTTCCTGCGAGCTGACCGAGCAGGGCCTGACCTTCACCGGCTCCGGCTCCGTCCACGGCATCGACGTCGACCTCAGCGAGGTCGGCGAGCTGACCCCCGGCATCGCCGCCGTCGCCGCCCTCGCCGACTCCCCCTCGACCCTGCGCGGCGTCGCCCACTTGCGCCTGCACGAGACGGACCGCCTGGCCGCGCTCACCAAGGAGATCAACGAACTGGGCGGCGACGTCACCGAGACCGCCGACGGCCTGCACATCCGCCCGCGCCCCCTGCACGGCGGTGTCTTCCACACGTACGACGACCACCGCATGGCCACCGCGGGCGCGATCATCGGCCTCGCCGTGCCCGGCGTACAGATCGAGAACGTCGCGACCACCGCCAAGACGCTGCCCGACTTCCCCGAACTGTGGGCCGGGATGCTCGGGAACTGACGGGCGATCACGACCATGCGCCGCTACGGCAAGAACCCGGACGAGGACGACATCCGCGTCCGCCCCAACCGCAAGGGCAACCGCCCGCGCACACACATCCGCCCCAAGCACGAGGACGCCTCCGAGGGCATGGTCCTCACCGTCGACCGAGGCCGCCTCACCTGTCTCGTCGACGACCGCGTCATCCACGCGATGAAGGCCCGTGAGCTGGGCCGCAAGGCCGCCGTCGTCGGCGACCGCGTCGCCATCGTCGGCGATCTGTCCGGCAAGAAGGACACCCTCGCGCGCATCGTCCGCATCGAGGGCCGCACCTCCGTCCTTCGCCGCACCGCCGACGACGACGATCCCTACGAGCGCGTGGTCGTCGCCAACGCCGACCAGCTCGCCATCGTCACCGCCCTCGCCGACCCCGAGCCGCGCCCCCGCATGATCGACCGCTGCCTCGTCGCGGCCTACGACGGCGGCCTCACCCCGCTGCTCGTCCTCACCAAGTCCGACCTCGCGCCCCCGGACAAACTCCTGGAGCTGTACGGGGACCTGGACATCCCCTACGTCGTCACCAACCGCGAGGAACTGGAGAACGGCGACGCCGCCGACCGCGTGCGCGCCGAACTCGCCGGGAAGATCACGGCGTTCGTCGGCCACTCCGGCGTCGGCAAGACGACCCTGGTGAACGCCCTGGTCCCGCCGGAGCGGCGACGCAGCACCGGCCATGTGAACGCGGTGACGGGACGCGGCCGGCACACCACCACCTCCGCCCTCGCGCTGCCGCTGCCCGACGACGAGGGCTGGGTCGTCGACACCCCGGGCGTGCGCTCCTTCGGCCTGCACCACGTCGACCCGTCGCGCGTCATCCACGCCTTCCCCGACCTGGAGCCCGGCACGGAGAACTGCCCGCGCGCGTGCAGCCACGACGAGCCGGACTGCGGGCTCGACGCGTGGGTGGCCGAGGGGCACGCGGATCCGGCGCGGCTGTACTCGCTGCGCCGCCTGCTCGCGACGCGTGAACGGCACGAGGGCGACTGATCGGCCCTGAACTCCATCAGCCCCGAACTCCGTCGGCCCTGAACTCCGCGTTGTTTACGCCCTCGTCGCTCCGGTAAGTGCATAATCGCACCAAGATTGATTCAAGCTTTGGTGAAGCGGTCACGGAACGTACGGACGTGGGAGGCACAACCATGGCGTGGCTGCTGGTCATCGTCGCCGGGATCCTCGAGACGGGCTTCGCGGTCTGCCTGAAGCTGTCCCACGGCTTCACCCGCCTCTGGCCCACCATCGCGTTCGCGTCCTTCGCGCTCGGCAGCTTCGGGCTGCTGACCCTCGCCCTGAAGAAGCTGGACGTGGGACCCGCGTACGCGGTCTGGACGGGCATCGGGGCCGCGGGCACGGCGATCTACGGGATGATCTTCCTCGGCGACCTGGTGTCCACGTTGAAGATCGTCTCCATCTCGCTGGTGATCGTCGGCGTCATCGGCCTGCAGCTCTCGGGGTCGGCGCACTGACCTCGGCGCCCTGACCTCGGCGGCATCGGGCCACTGACGCCGGCCGGTCCCGTCGTACCGCCAGAACGGTCACCGCCCCGCCGCCCCCGCGATCACCCTCCGCACGAGCCGCGCCGGGTCCTCCTCCCGCCCCGCGGGCGCCACCACGTACGACAGCGCCACCCGCACCGCGCTCTCGCAGGCCCGCGCCAGCTCCTCCGTCTCCGAGGGGCGGCCGCGCTCCGTGAGGGCGGCCATCGCGCGGTCCCTGACCTGGGCCAGGAGTTCGGCAGGGGTGGGCACGCCCGCGTCGGCGCGGCGCTGGGCGGGGACCGGGGAGCTGGACACGGCCGCCCGGCTCGGCACCGGAAGGCGCTCGCCCCAGAAGCCGGTGAGCACCGCCCGTACCAGGACGTTGTCGCGCGCCGCCCCGATCGTCCACGCGCTCACCGCCGCAAGGCGGTCCACGGGGTCGCGGGCCTGTGCGAGCGCCCGCTCGACGCCGCGCAGATACGCGTCGGTCTCGCGCCGGAGCAGCGCCCGGGCGAGGCCGTCCTTGCTGCCGAACTCGTTGTAGAGGGTCTGCCGGGACACCCCGGCGACGGCTGCCACATCGACCATCCGCACCCCGGCCCACGGCCTGCGGGCCAGCGCGGTGTAGGCCGCGTCCAGCAGTGACTCCCGCGCTGCAGGCATCGTCGCCTCCCGCTGCCCCGGGCCTGAACGGCCCTTGCGGTCCTGTTCGCCAGAGTTGACGCGCCCGCGGGCACTGTCAAGGGTTCCTGCGGGCGCCGCCCGATACGCGCTGTGGCTCGTGCGAAACGGGATCGATACTGTTCACCCATGCCCGACTACCACGATGATCTGCGCCTCGCCCACGTCCTCGCGGACGCCGCCGACGCCGCGACCATGGACCGGTTCAAGGCCCTCGACCTCAAGGTCGAGACCAAGCCGGACATGACGCCGGTCAGCGAGGCCGACAAGGCCGCCGAGGAGCTGATCCGCGGCCAGCTCCAGCGGGCACGGCCGCGGGACGCGATCCTCGGCGAGGAGTACGGCGTCGAGGGCACGGGCCCCCGCCGCTGGGTCATCGATCCGATCGACGGCACCAAGAACTACGTACGCGGCGTACCTGTCTGGGCCACGCTCATCTCCCTCATGGAGGCGGGCCCGATTGATCCTGGTCCGCAAAGCGGCTCGTTTGAGGGTGGCGGTGGGAGACGGGAGGGCGGCTATCAGCCGGTCGTCGGCGTCGTCTCGGCGCCCGCGCTAGGCCGTCGCTGGTGGGCCGCGAAGGGCGGCGGCGCGTACACGGGCCGCAGCCTGACCTCCGCGACGCGGCTGCGCGTCTCCGAGGTCTCGCGGATCCAGGACGCCTCGCTCGCGTACTCCTCGCTGAGCGGCTGGGAGGACCAGGGTCGCCTCGACGGCTTCCTCGACCTCACCCGGGCCTGCTGGCGCACGCGTGGCTACGGGGACTTCTGGCCGTACATGATGGTCGCCGAGGGCTCCGTCGACCTGTGCGCGGAGCCGGAGCTGTCGCTCTGGGACATGGCGGCGACCGCGATCGTCGTGACCGAGGCGGGCGGCAGCTTCACCGGCCTCGACGGCACCCCCGGCCCGCACAGCGGCAACGCGGCGGCGTCGAACGGCCTGCTCCACGACGAGCTGCTCGGCTACCTCAACCAGCGCTACTGACCCGGACCGCCGCCGTCGGCGTACGGCGAGGGGACGCGAACCGCCGCCGTCCGCGTACGTCGAACGGACGTGCACCGGCGCTCGCGCCCATGGCGAACTGACCCCGCACGCCCTCTTGTTGCCGCCCGGCGCGCCTGCGACTCTGAGAGTCCCCCCACTTGTGAACTTGTGAACCCGTTCTCCGAGTCGATGCCGTGGATGCCTTCCTCCGCCATGAAGCGGAGGCAATCCTTCGGCATCGCGTGGACCACGGGTTCACCAAGGAGGTGGCTCCAGCCCATGCTCGTCCGCGACGCCATGAGCACGATGGTCCTCACCATCGGCCCCGCCCACACCCTCCGGCAGGCGGCCCGGCTGATGTCGGCCCGCCGCGTCGGCGCGGCCGTCGTCCTCGACCCCGACACCTACGGCCTCGGCATCCTGACCGAGCGCGACGTCCTCATCTCCCTCGGCCTCGGCCAGGACCCGGACACCGAGACCGCGGGCACGCACACGACGACCGACGTCGTCTTCGCCGCGCCGACCTGGACCCTGGAGGATGCCGCCGACGCGATGTCGCACGGCGGGTTCCGGCACCTCATCGTGCTCGACGGCGACGAGCCGGTGGGCATCGTCTCCGTACGCGACATCATCCGCTGCTGGGCGCCGATACGCCGCCGGGCGGCGACCCTGGCCTGAGCGCAACGGCGCCTGTGCGGACGACATCCGCACAGGCGCCGCACGAAACAGCAACCATCGATTGAGCAACCCCCACGCCGAGAAACCAGGTCCGCGAGAGCGGCGCCGGTTCAGGCGCAAAAGGGGAGGGGCGCTAGCCCCGTAGGGCCTGGACCGCGGCCTCGAGGCGCTTGCCGAAGTCACCGTCCGCCTTGCGGAAGTTGTCGATGGCGCGCTCGGCGATGTCGTCGCGGGAGACGCCCGCGATGTTGCCCGCGAGGTTCTCGATCAGACGCGCCTGCTCGTCCTGCGACATCAGCCGGTAGAGGTTGCCCGCCTGCACGAAGTCGTCGTCCTCGGCGTGGCTCGGGGCCTCGTGGTTGCCGGTGCCGCCGCTGACGGGCGTGGACGCCCACAGCGCGCGGTCCGTCTGGAAGGGGCCGCCGAAGCTGTTCGGCTCGTAGTTCTTCGCGCCCTTGTGGCGGCCGTCGTACAGGAAGCCGTCCCGGCTGTTCGTGCGCGCCTCGGTGGCGTGCGGGCGGTTCACCGGCAGGTGGTCGGCGTTGATGCCGACGCGGTACCGGTGGGCGTCGCCGTACGCGAACAGGCGGCCCTGGAGCATCTTGTCGGGCGACGGGCCGATGCCCGGCACGAAGTGGGCGGGGCTGAAGATGGACTGCTCGACCTCCGCGAAGACGTTCTCCGGGTTGCGGTTGAGCTCCAGCTTGCCGATCTCGACCGGCGGGTAGTCCTCGTGCGGCCACACCTTGGTGAGGTCGAAGGGGTTGAAGCGGTAGTTCGCCGCGTCGGCCGCCGGCATGATCTGCACCTGCACGGTCCAGGACGGGAACTCGCCGCGCTCGATGGACTCGCGCAGGTCGCGCTGGTGGGAGTCCGGGTCCTTGCCCGCGAGGATCTCGGCGTCCGCGGCGGTCAGGTTCCTGATCCCCTGGTCCGTCTTGAAGTGGTACTTGACCCAGAAGACCTCACCGGCCTCATTGGTCCACTGGTACGTGTGCGAGCCGTAGCCGTTCATGTGGCGGTACGACGCCGGAATGCCGCGGTCGCCGAACAGCCAGGTCACCTGGTGCGTGGACTCCGGGCTCAGGCCCCAGAAGTCCCAGACGTTGTCGGCCTCCTGGGAGCCCGTGTACGGGTCGCGCTTCTGGGTGTGGATGAAGTCCGGGAACTTGATGGCGTCCTTGATGAAGAACACCGGGGTGTTGTTGCCGACGAGGTCGTAGTTGCCCTCCTCGGTGTAGAACTTCAGCGCGAAGCCGCGCGGGTCGCGCACCGCGTCCGCCGCGCCCAGGTTGCCGGCCACCGTGGAGAAGCGGAGGAAGGTCTCCGTCTGCTTGCCGACCTCGGAGAGGAACGCGGCGCGCGTGTACTTCGTGACGTCGGCGGTCACCGTGAACGTGCCGTAGGCGCCCGCGCCCCGCGCGTGCACGACGCGCTCCGGGATGCGCTCGCGGTTGAAGTGCGCCAGCTTCTCGAGGAGCGCCTGGTCCTGCACCAGGACCGGTCCGCCGACGCCCGCGGTCTCGCTGTTCTGGTTGTCCGCCACCGGTGCGCCGGCCTCGGTGGTGAGGGGTCCCTGCGTCACGTGCGCCTCCTGCGTCATTTGGTGCAAGTCCTGTCCCTTGGCTTATGCCGAACTCGATCCTACGATAGACAATGTCTAAGTCAAGTAAGCTTCCAAAGTCACACCCGTTCGGGACCTGGTCCCTTGCCTGTTAGGCTGGCTGTCATGAGTGACCTGTTGGAACGACTGCGCGGACGCGGCTGGCGGATGACCGCGCAGCGGCGTGTCGTGGCCGAGGTCCTCGACGGAGAGCATGTGCATCTGACGGCGGACGAGGTCCATGCCCGCGCCGTCGACAAGCTGCCGGAGATCTCCCGGGCGACCGTCTACAACACCCTGGGCGAGCTGGTCTCGCTCGGCGAGGTCCTCGAGGTCTCGACGGACCGCAGAGCCAAGCGGTACGACCCGAACGCGCACCGCCCCCACCAGCACCTGGTGTGCGCCCGCTGCGGCGCCATCCGCGATGTACACCCGACGGGGAACCCGCTGTCGGCGCTCCCCGACTCGGAGCGCTTCGGCTTCACGATCTCGGACGTGGAGGTCACGTATCGGGGCGTGTGCCCCCACTGCGCGGCGGCGTAGCGCCTCTTCTTCTCACGCGAAGGCCCGGCACCGTGGGTGCCGGGCCTTCGCCGTTCAACGTGTACGTACGACCGCGTACGCAAACGACCGAGGGCCGGATCCGCAATGGATCCGGCCCTCGGTCTTTCAGTAGCGGGGACAGGATTTGAACCTGCGACCTCTGGGTTATGAGCCCAGCGAGCTACCGAGCTGCTCCACCCCGCGTCGGTGAACCCAACAGTACGCCAGGCCCACGACCAGCGCAAATCGCTTCCGGTGGCTACGCCGTCAGCTCCTGCCGCAGCGCCTCGCGCAACCGCGCGGCCCGCTCGGCGACCTCCGCGGGCCCGAGCTCCACGGCCCGGGAGGCCCACCGCTGCCCTTCGGTGAGCTGCCCCCGCCGCGCGTACAGCAGCGCGAGCCGCAGCGCCGCCCGCCCGTGCCCCGCGTCGGCGGCCCGGGTCCACCACAGCGCCGCCTCCGGCTCACTGCCCTCCCGGGCCAGCAGCAGCCCCAGGTTGAAGGCCCCGTTCCGGCTGCCCGCCTCCGCGGCGAGCCGGTACCAGCGCGCGGCCTCGACCACGTCGCCCCGGCCCGCGGCGAGCATCCCGACCCGCACCTGGGCGCGCCGATGCCCCTGCTCGGCCGCGCGCTCGTACCACTCCTCACACTCGGTCTTCTGCGCGGCGGGCTCACCGAGCGCGGGCGGCCCCGCGGGTGGACGCCGCGCGTCGAGCACGGTGCCGAGCCGGTACGCCGCCTCCGCGCTGCCGCCGCCCGCCGCACACCGCAGGTGCCGCTCGGCGTCCCGCTCGTCGCCGTCGCGCAGCCGCGCCGTGCCGACCTGGAGGGCGGCCTCGGTGTGCCCGGCAGCGGCGGCCCGCTCGTACCACTTGAGGGCCGCGGTGTCGTCCCCCCGACTCGCGTACAGAATCCCGAGGTTGAACGCCGCGTCCACACTGCCGGCCTCCGCGGCCTTGGAGAACCACGGCTCGGCACCGGCCGCGTCGCCGCCCTGGAGCAGCAGCACGGCGAGCGCGTTGGCCGCCTCGCGGTGCCCGGCGTAGGCGGCGCGGCGGTACCACTGGTCGGCCTGCGCGGTGCGCTTCTGCTCGGCGCACAGCAGGCCGAGGTTGTACGCGCCGTTGTTGTCGCCCGCGTCCATGGCCGCGCGGTACCAGCGCTCGGCGGTCTGGGTCTCGCCGCGCTCGGCGTGCAGCGCGCCCAGGGCGTTGGCGGCGTTCCCGTCGCCGTCCTGGGCGGCCCGCAGCCACCACACGGCGGCGTTCTCCTCGTCGCCCGCGTCGCGCAGCAGGAAGCCGAGCGCGCAGGCGGCACGCGCCTCGCCGTCCTTGGCGGACGTCAGGTACCAGCGCCCGGCCTCCTTGAGGTCACCGCGCCGCTCCAGGATCGCGCCCAGGTGCAGGGCGGCCCGGCGGTGGCCGCGCGCGGCCGCCTGGCGGTACCACTGCTCGGCCTCGTCGGTGAGCGAGAGGCCGCGGTCGCCGCGCCGGGCGTCGGCGCCGCCCGCGCGGACACCGTCCTTGCGTCCGTTGTCAGAGCGCGCGTCACCGGAGCGTGTACCACTGACAGGGCGCATGCTTCCAATGCGCGCCCCCATGTCGGGGCGTACGAGACCGGGCTTCGCGCCGTCGGTCCGCCCACCCGCGCCGGGGCGCGCGGACTGACCGGACAGCGCGGGGCGCAGACCGGTCCCGGTCCGGGCGCCGGACTCCCCCGGCCCCTCCCGCTCCGCGCGCTTGTCGAGCACCCGCGCGAGGCGGTACGCCGCCTCGCGGTGGCCGCGCTCGGCCGCCGTGCGCATCCAGCGCTCGGCGCCCACGTCACCGCGGTGTTCCAGGAGATCGGCGAGGGCGTACGCCCCCAGCGTGTGGCCCTGCTCGGCGGACTGCCGGAGCCAGTACTCGGCGGCGGGCTCGTCGCCGCGCTCACGGTGGTGCCGGCCGAGCGCGTGCGCCGCTGCGGCGGAACCGGCGACGGCGGCGATGCGCCACCATCCTGCCGCTTCGTCGACATATCCACGCTGGTGCAGAAGGACGCCGAGGTTGTTGGCGGCGGCACGGTCACCGGCCGCGGTCGCGGCCCGCAGCAAGGATTCGGCACCGTCGAGATCACCGCGGCGCAGCAGCAGGCTGCCGAGAACGCTCATCGCGTCCACGTCTCCGGCCTCAGCCGCGATCCGGTGCCGCATCTCCTCAGCGGCCGACCCGGGATCCTCCCGTTCGGCCGGCTGCGCAAACCGCCCACTCTCCAACAGAGTTGCCTTGTCCCCCATAACGTCCATCGTCGCACCACCTGCAACCTGGGTACACCTGGTATACCGCAGCCAGTGAGGTCACTTCAGCGTTTTGTCGACATGCCCACAGAGAGATAAGTGAAACACAGCTTTGCCCAACTCCCCCCGCCCGGACCACTCTTCGCACGAACCCCACACCGATGGCATGGGCCACCGGTATAAGCCCTGATCGCACCAGGACCGGGCCGGCACATGACGAAGGCCCGGATCCTCTAGAGGATCCGGGCCTTCGCGTGAGTAGCGGGGACAGGATTTGAACCTGCGACCTCTGGGTTATGAGCCCAGCGAGCTACCGAGCTGCTCCACCCCGCGCCGTTGTGTGGCAACCGTACCACGGCGCGGGGTGGTGCCCGCGCGCTGCCCGCGCGCTACGGGCGGGCAGCGCGGCGGCTAGCCGCTGTCCCCGCCGCCCTTGTCCGATCCCTTGCCGTCGCCCTTGCCCTCGCCACTGCCCGACGGCTTGGTCTGGGCGTCCTCGGCCCGCTGCAAGGCGTCCTGCAGCTTCTGCTGCGCCTTGCCGTAGGCCTCCCAGTCGTCGTTCTTGAGGGCCTCCTTGCCTTCGTCGATCGCCTTCTGGGCGTCGTCGATGGCCTTCTGGAGACCGGGATTCCCGGTCGCCGGTGGCTTCTCCTTGTCGGGCTTGCCAGGTTCATCGCCCTTGTCCGGTGGCTCGGTGGGCGTCTTGGCATCCGTACCGAAGACCACGTTGAGCGCCTTGTCCAAGGTGTCCTCGAAGGCGATCTTGTTGCCGTAGGTGACGAGGACCTTCTTCAGGAGCGGATACTTCAGCCCGCCGCCCTTGACGTAGACGGGCTCGACATAGAGCAGGCCTCCGTCCAGCGGCACGGTGAGCAGATTTCCGTAGTCGACTTCGGAGTCGCCGCCCTTGAGGAGTCTGATCTGTTCCGCGATCGCTTCGTTGGAGTTGAACTTGCTCTGGACCTGTTTGGGTCCGTCGACCGTCGTGCTCGACGGCATCTTCAGGATTCTGATCTTGCCGTAGTCATCGGTCCCCGCCTCGGCGTTGACCGACATGAAGGCACTCAGGTTGTCCCGGCCGTTGGGATTGAAGGACGTCGTCAGCGAGAAGTCCTGCTGTTTCTGACCGGGCATCTTCATGCTCAGGTAGTACGGCGGGACGGCGCTCGACGTCTGGTTCGTCGGGTCGTCCGGCACCTGCCACACCTCGCTGCCGCTCAGGAACGTCTCGGCGTCCTTCACGTGGTAGCGGGTGAGCAGTTCGCGCTGCACCTTGAACAGGTCCTGCGGATAGCGCAGGTGGTCCATCAGGGCCGCGGAGATCTCGCTCTTGTCCTTGACAGTGCCCGGGAACGCCTTGCGCCACGTCTTCAGGACGGGGTCCTTGGTGTCCCACTCGTAGAGCTTGACGTCTCCGGTGTAGGCGTCGACGGTCGCCTTCACCGAGTTGCGGATGTAGTTGACCTGGTTCTGCTGGGCCACCACCGCGCGCTGGTTGTTCTTCGCCGTCAGCGAGTCGGCCGTGGTGTCGCCGAGCGTGGTGCGCGAGGCGTACGGATAGCCGTTCGTCGTGGTGTACGCGTCGACGATCCACTGGATCTTGTTGCCGACGACCGCCGGATAGGCGTCACCGTCGATGGTCAGCCAGGGGGCCACCGCTTCGACGCGCTCCTTGGGCGTGCGGTTGTACAGGATCCGCGAGCCCTCACCGATCGCTCCGGAGTACAGCATCTGCGGTTCGCCGAACGACACCGCGTACGCCGCCCTGTTGAGCGGGTTGGAGAGGTTGACGCCGCTCTTGCCCTTGTAGCTGGTCGTCTTCTCGCCGTCGTCGTCGGAGTAGTCGATCTCCTTCTGGGGACCGCCGACGATCGAGTACTGCGTGGTCTTCTCGCCGTAGTAGATCCGCTGCTGGTACTTGCCGAGGTTGCCCTTGGACGGCAGGTCGGACTCGGTGAACTTCGGCCGGCCCTGCTCGTCGGCCTCGGTGCCCTTGGCCGCGACCACGCCGTACCCGTGGGTGTAGCGGAAGTGGTCGTTGATCCAGTTGTTCTTCGGGATGCCGTCCAGGTTCAGCTCGCGCAGACCGATGACGGTGTCCTGCTCCTTGCCGTCCTTCGACTTGTACCGGTCGACGTCCAGGTTCGACGGGAAGCCGTAGTAGTTCTTCATCTGCTGGAGCTGCTGGAACGTCGGCGAGACGATGTTCGGGTCGAGCAGCCGCAGGCTCGCCGCGCCCGCCACGTCGTCGCGCAGCTTCGTCTTGTCGGTGGTCCGGCTGACGCCGGGGTACTCCGTGACGTTGGTGCCGCCGATGCCGTACGCCTTGCGGGTCGCCTCGAGGTTCTTCTCGACGTACGGCGACTCCTTGGCCTGCTCGTTCGGCTGGACCTGGAACTTCTGCACGATGGCCGGGTACAGACCGCCGATGAGGATCGCGGAGAGCACCATCAGGCCGAAGCCGATGACCGGCAGCTGCCAGGTGCGCCGCCACAGCGTCGCGAAGAACAGCAGCGCGCAGATGACGGCGATGCAGAACAGGATGGTCTTCGCCGGGAGGTAGGCGTTCGCGTCGACGTAGCGCAGACCCGTCCAGTTGCCCGTGGCCTTGAAGTCACTGGACTTCACCGCGAGGCCGTACCGGTCGAGCCAGTACGCGACCGCCTTGAGGGCCACGAAGATGCCGATGAGCACCGAGAGATGACCGGTGGCCGCGGCCGTGGCCCGCCCGCCGGGGCTGGTGATGCGCAGCCCGCCGTACAGGTAGTGGGTCAGGGCGGCGGCGATCACCGAGAGCACCGCGGCGGCGAAGCCGAAGCCCAGCAGGAAGCGGTACCAGGGCAGGTCGAAGGCGAAGAAGGACACGTCCAGATGGAACTGGGGGTCCTTCTGGTGGAAGGGGACGCCGTTGACCCACATCAGCCAGGTGCGCCACTGGCCGGCGGCGGACGCGCCCGCGATCAGGCCGACGAGGGCCGTGATGCCGATCAGCAGCCACTTCTTGTAGGGCGCGATCGCCATGCGGTACCGGTCGAGGCTCTGCTGCTCCATCGACATGGCGCTGAGCGGCGGGCGCAGCCGGTGCGCCAGCCAGATGTTCACGCCGACGGCGGCCGCCATGATGAGACCGAAGACGAAGAACAGGCCGATCTTGGTCCACAGGGTCGTGGTGAAGACGGATGAGTAGCCGACGGAGCGGTACCAGAGCCAGTCCGTCCAGAATCCCGCGAACATGACGAACGCCATGGCCAGGACGGCCAGGACGCCGAGCGTCATGAGCAGGGTCCGGACGCGACGGGACGGTCGGCCCACTCTGATCCGTGGCCCCGTCGGGCCTCCGCCGCGGTCCGGCATCTGGAAAGCCAAGGTGCGCACCTCGAAGTTCGCTGTAGCTGTTGCTGTGGCTGGCTGAAACGGGCCCCGCGATCGTAGAGCCCACTCATGCAACTTACCGACGCTTTACTCAGTTCCCGTTCCCGGGTCCGAACGAGGCAGGATATTGGGCATGCCCAACGTTTCCTCCTCCGGCCCACCGATGGCCGCGAGTCCCCTCACCCGCGCAGTGCTCGAAATCGACGACTATGTGGCCGGTCTCGGCTGGGATCAGCCCGCACGGCTCTTCGCGCTCGTCGACACCGCCCGGCTCCGTGTGCAGGAGCCGACCCTGGCGGACCGCCTCGGCCTTGCCGACGCCGCGGCCGCCGCGCCCCTGACCCCCATCGAGCAGGAGGAGCTGCCCGCGGGCTCCCCGCTCGACGAGTTCCTCGGCACCATCGCCTGGCCCGACTCGGTCGCCGGCTGCGCTCTGAGCGTGGAGCGCCTGATGCTCCCGCCGTCCGCGGAGGCGTCCGTTCCGGAGGGCATGAGCGAGAAGCAGCTCGCGAAGTGGGTCGCCAAGCACCCCGAGCGCCAGGAGGTCCGCATGACCGTCGCGGTGCTGCGTGACGGCGCCCGCGAGTCGGCTCTGCGGCTGCGTGAGAAGGACGCGGCGACGGACGTCCTCACGGGCTCGGACCTGGTGCCGGGGCTCGCGGAGGCGCTGGCGGCGACCTTCGCGGAGTAGCTTCCTGATCCTTTTCCCGTACTACTTCCCGTACTACGTGGCCGGGGCCGGCGTCCGCCGCCCCGGCCACTGCCGTCGGATCAGCCCTTCGTGGTGCACTTCGGCAGGTCGGCGGTGTCGCCCTTGCTGATGGCCTTGAGCGACTTCACGGCGTCCTTGATGGTGTCCACCTTGACCAGCGTGAGCCCGTCGGGGACGTCGCTCGCGGCGGACGCGCAGTTGTCCTTCGGCGTCAGGAAGTACTCGGCGCCCTTGTCGCGCGCGCCGACGGTCTTCATCTCGATGCCGCCGATCGGGCCGACCTTGCCGTTGTCCTCGATGGTGCCGGTGCCGGCGACGAACTTGCCGCCGGTGAGGTCGCCCGGCGTGAGCTTGTCGACGATGCCGAGGGCGAACATCAGCCCGGCGCTGGGTCCGCCCACGTCGGCGAGCTTGATGTCGATGGTGAACGGGTACGTGTGGTCGGTCCCGGCCTTGATGCCGACCATCGCGACCTTGGGGTCGTCATCGGCCTTCGTCGTGGTGATCTTCACTTCCTCGGTCGCGGCGGGGCGCTTGTCGGCCTTCTCCGCGGCGGCCGCCTCCTTGACGGGGACGATCCCGAACACGACCTGCTCGCCCGGCTTGTGCTTCCTGACGAGCTCGGCGACGTCCGTGAACTCCTTCACGGGCTTGCCGTCGACGCTCCTGATGACGTCACCGGCGTGCAGCCTGCCCTCGGCCGGGCTGTCCTTGTAGACGGTGGAGACGACCACCTGCGACTTCACGGGGATCTTCAGTTCCTTCAGGGCGGCGACCTTGGCGCTCTCCTGGGACTGGCTGAACTCCTCCGCGTTCTCCTGCGTCGACTGCTGCTCGGTCTTGCCGTTCGGGTACAGGGTGTCGTGCGGCACGACGATGTTGTCGTGCGCCAGCCAGCCGTACACGGCCTCCGGGAGGTTCATCTTGTAGTCGGCGCTGGTCACCCTGACCGTCGTCATGTTCAGGTGACCGCTCGTCGGGTACGTCTTACGGCCCGAGATCTGCAGCACCGGCTCGCCGTCGTGGTCCCCCAGGGTGTTCACGGTCGGCCCCGGCGACATCTCCGAGTACGGCACTTTGATGAGCACTCCGGCGCAGAGCAGCGCGATCAGCATCAGGGTGGAGGCGAGCATCGTCGCAGTGCGGCGTGGCATGGAACGACAGTACGGGACGGTCCTGTGGGTGCATCCCCGGGGCGTCCGTACGGGATCAGGCAGGGGTGTCGGAGCCCGAGTGGGACTTCTCCATCGCCTCGCGGAACGCGGCGTAGCCGTTCAGCTCGCTGATGTCACCGGTCCTGCCGCTCTTGCGGTTCCGGTTGGCCCAACCGGCCCACAGACCGGCACCGACCGCCGCCAGAAGCGGAATCAGCAACCAGGCAAGCGACGCCATGTCGACCTCCCGACCCCATGAGCGACCAAAACTGACTGATCAGCAGATTAACCATCCGCTCCGTCAACGCTCACGGCAGGGGTCGGGTTACGCAACCGGAGCTCCCCTGCCCTAAGCCCCCACCCACTCTTCCCGGCCATCGGAGAACCGCTGGTGCTTCCAGATCGGCACCTCGTGCTTGAGGTCGTCGATCAGCTTGCGGCAGGCCGCGAAGGCCTCGGCCCGGTGCGGGCAGGACACCGCGACCACGACCGCGAGGTCTCCCACGGCGAGGTCACCGACCCGGTGCACCGCGGCCAGGGCGCGCACGGGGAAGTCGGCGACGACCTTCTCTGCCACCCGGCGCAGCTCGGCCTCGGCGCTGGGGTGGCTGGAGTACCCCAGCTCGTCGACGTCCGCGCCGCCGTCGTGGTCGCGCACCGTCCCGACGAACAGCGCCGTCCCACCCGCGGAGTCGTCCCCGACGGCCTGGAAGACCTCGTCGAGCGAGAGCGGGGTGTCCCGGATCGCCAGCAGCCGAATCGGCTCGGCACCAGCCTGCTCACCGGGGTGGTCCATCGGGTTACGCGCCATGCCCCCATCGTGCCGCACACCACTGACATCCAGGAATAGCGTTTTCCCCCGGCACCGGCACCCACCACTTGGACGTCCCTACAGCAGCGAGCCCCGCCCCCGGCGGGACGCTAAAGCCGCCGCCGAGCCTTCCGCGCCCGCCGCACCAAGGCAGCCGTACCCAACAGGGCGACCGTCGCGCCCGCGGCCCCCGCAGCCGTGGCGTCCTTGCGCCCGAGCCGGCGCCCGGCGACGGTCCGCCGCCCGGCGACCTCGTCGAGGAGCTCCGCGAGGACCTCCTCGTTGGTCCACTGCGGCCGCCACCCGGCGTCGTGCAGCCGACTGACGCTGACGACCCACGGGTACATCGTGTAGGCGAGATCCCCCGCCGGGGACGGCGTGAGCCCGATCCGGTGGAGCCGGGCGGCGGCTCCGAGAGCGACGGCGGACGGCAGCTCCATGCGCCGGATCCCGCTCAGCTCCTCGACCTCCTCCTGCTCCAGCCACCCGTCGCACCCGACGGCCAGATCCCCGTCGACCTTCTCCACGACGGCGTACTCCAACGCGCTGCACAGATCGTCGACGTGGCAGAACTGCCACGCGGGCCGCGACCCGGCCACCACCAGAAGCCGCGGCGACTCGAAGTACCTGGTCAGCGCCGTGTCGGTGCCGCCGACGAGGATCGCGGGCCGCACCACGGTGACGTTCAGACCGGGATGCGCGCGCGGCGCGCGGCGGGCGAGCCGCTCGATCTCCAGAAGGTCACCGACGCCCGTCGCCTCCGCGGTCGCCCGCAATTCGGCGTCTTCGGAGAGGGGCAGTTCGTTGTCGGAGAGCGCTCCGTAGACCATCGCCGAGGTGCACAGGACGACCCGGTGCACACCCGCGGCGGCGGCCGCGGTGAGGACGGTCTGCGTGCCGCGCACGTTGTACGCGGTGCGGGCGGCGCCGTCGGTCTCCAGGTCGAGATCGAGCGCCAGGTGCACGACGACGTCCACGCCGCGCAGCTTCTCGGCGATGGCAGGGTCGCGGACGTCGAGGATGTGCCACTGCGCCCGCGCGCACTCACCGCGGCGCTCGTCGATGGCCACGACCTGCTTGATCTCGTCGGACGCGGCCAGGCGCTCGGTGAGCTGCGCGCCCACGCCGGCGGCCGCGCCGGTGACGGCGACGACGGGACCGCGCGCGGAGGCGGACGAGGAGCCGTCGCGCAGCGGCACCACCGCGGGCGGCGTCTCCCCCGCCGCCTCGGCGTCCGGCCCTCCGCCAGCCTCGGGCGGCGTCGGGTCTTCGGGGTTTCGCGCTGCGCGAACCTGTGGATCTGGGGAACTCACCGGGCGTCTCCAGCGGTTGTCTTCAGTACAGACGCAAACTGACGCGTACGTACCAGGTGGCACCATCCTGCCGCAGCCCCCGGGGCGGCGGAGCACCGAGGCCCGAACCCGCCGCGGTGTCTACGCTGGGTGGTGTTGTCGGGCAGCCGCCGCCGGACCCAAGATCCGGTGGCCTTACGAGCCGAGGAACCCCGTGAGTGACACCCCATTCGGATTCGGCCTTCCGCCGGAGGAGCCGGAGAACGGCGACGAGGGCAAGAAGAAGGACACCCCCGGAGGGGGACAGGGTTCCGGTGGCCCTGCCAACCCGTTCGGCTTCGGGCCGCTGGGAGCGGGCGGCGCGGGGGGTGACAACCCCTTCGCCGCGATGTTCGGATCGATGAATCCGAACGACCTGGGGGCCGCGTTCCAGCAGCTCGGCCAGATGCTGTCGTACGAGGGTGGTCCCGTGAACTGGGACATGGCCAAGGACATCGCCCGCCAGACCGTCTCGCAGGGCACCCCTGACGGCACCAAGGACGCGAGTGTCGGCCCCGCCGAGCGCTCCTCGGTCGAGGAGGCCGTGCGCCTGGCGGACCTGTGGCTGGACGACGCGACGTCCCTGCCGTCGGGCGCGGGCAGCG
The DNA here is from genome assembly GCF_055591765.1 of Streptomyces sp. NPDC041205. Lineage (NCBI taxonomy): Bacteria > Bacillati > Actinomycetota > Actinomycetes > Kitasatosporales > Streptomycetaceae > Streptomyces > Streptomyces sp. NPDC041205. The sequence continues at coordinate 679,618 of NZ_JBVIZH010000002.1, forward strand.
CCGTCGCCTGGAGCCGCGCCGAGTGGGTCGAGGCGACCCTCCCGGCCTGGAAGGAGCTCGTCGACCCGGTCGCCGAGCGGGTCGGCCTCGCCATGGGCGACGTCCTGCCGGACGAGATGCAGGCCATGGCGGGCCCGCTGATCGGCATGATGCGCTCCATGGGCGGCGCCATGTTCGGCCAGCAGATCGGCCAGGCCGTCGGCGTCCTCGCGGGCGAGGTCGTCGGCTCCACGGACATCGGCCTGCCCCTCGGCCCCGCGGGCAAGGCCGCGCTCCTGCCGGTGAACGTGGAGGCGTTCGGCAAGGACCTGGGCGTGCCGATGGAGGAGGTGCGCCTGTATCTGGCCCTCCGCGAGGCCGCCCACCAGCGGCTCTTTGCGCACGTGCCGTGGCTGCGCTCGCATCTGTTCGGCGCCGTCGAGGGGTACGCGCGCGGGATCAAGGTCGACACCTCCAAGCTGGAGGACGTCGTCGGCCAGTTCGACCCGCAGAACCCGGAGCAGCTCCAGGAAGCGCTCCAGCAGGGCATGTTCCAGCCCGAGGACACGGCCGAGCAGAAGGCCGCCCTCGCCCGCCTGGAGACCGCTCTCGCGCTCGTCGAGGGCTGGGTGGACGCGGTCGTGCACGCGGCGGCCAAGCCCCGCCTGACGTCCGCGGACGCGCTGCGCGAGACGCTGCGCAGGCGCCGTGCCACCGGCGGCCCCGCCGAGCAGACCTTCGCCACCCTGATCGGCCTGGAGCTGCGCCCCCGCCGTCTGCGGGACGCCTCGCGCCTGTGGGCCTCGCTCACGGACGCGCGCGGTGTGGACGGCCGCGACGGCCTGTGGGCCCACCCGGACATGCTGCCGACGGCCTCGGACCTGGACGACCCGGACGGCTTCGTGCACCGCGAGCAGCTGGACTTCTCCGAGCTGGACAAGATGCTCGGCGAGGCGGCGAGCGGCGGCACGTCCGGCAAGCCGGACCTCAAGAAGGGCGACGCCGAGGACGGCGGCCCGGCGGACGGCGGCTCCGGCGAGGGCAAGGACGACGACAGCAAGTGAGCCTGCACGACGACGCGGTTCTCGTACTGAAGGCATACGACGGCCGGGACGACCAGGACGCAGCCCAGGACGAGCTGCGCCAGTACTACCTGGACCACCTGTCGGCGCGCCCCGAGGACGGCCTGTGGAAGGCCTGCACGGACGGGCACGTGACCGCCAGTGCCCTGGTCGTCGACCCGGCGCGCGGGCGCGTGCTGCTCACGCTGCACAAGAAGCTGCGGATGTGGCTCCAGATGGGCGGCCACTGCGAGCCGGGCGACACGACGCTGGCCGGGGCCGCGCTGCGGGAGGCGACGGAGGAGTCCGGCATCCCCGGTCTGACGCTCCTGGCGGGCGGTCCGATCCGCCTGGACAGGCACCCGATCCCCGGCCCGTGCACCCAGCACCTGGACGTGCAGTACGCCGCCCTGGCCCCGGCGGACGCCACCGAGGCGATCAGCGACGAGTCCCTGGACCTGCGCTGGTTCGCGTACGACGAGGTGGCGGACGTGGCCGACGAGTCCGTCGTACGCCTGGTGCGGGCCACGCGCGCGCGGCTGTGACGCGGCGCTGAAACAGCGGCTGAGACATCAGTGGTGAGACGTCAGTAAGGGGCGGTCGCCATGGCGACCGCCCCTTACGCATGCCCTTCGGGGGCATCAGTTCCAGACGTTGCCCTGGTTCTGCCCCCGGGCGCCCTGCTGCCCCATGCCGAACTGGGCACGCGCGCCCTGGCCGATGTTGGCGTGCTGCGGCGGCAGCATCTCGCTGGGCTGGACGAGGGCGTAGCCCTGCCCCATGAAGCTGAGCTCCCAGCCCTCGCCGGTGTTGCCGCGGCGCCGCCAGACGCCCGAGGAGTGCGTCTGGGCCTGCATCTGCACCCGCAGCCCGTTGGACCAGGCGACGATCGCGTCCGCGTCGGCGTTGACGTACCGGTCCGGGGTGACCTGGAGCATCAGCGGCTGGCCCGACGTCATCAGGGCGACCTTGCCGCGCCCGGTGATGTTGAGCTGGTACTTCCCGGAGCCGGAGATGCCGTACTGGCTGTCCACGGCGATGACCTGGTGGGTGAGGGACGAGTCCATGGCGAGGACATAGGCGCTGTCCACCGTCAGGCCGTCCTGGTCCACGTCCACCAGGTGGATGTACTGCGCGAGGTTCGCGAGGTAGACGGTGCCCTGCCCGTGGCAGCGCATCAGGTCCAGGCCCTCGCCGGTGTGCGCGCGGGCGCGCTGCTGGCCCCGGCTCTGGAACTCGGCGTCGAACTCGATGAGCCCCTGGTAGGCGACCATCGAGCCCTTGCGGGCGAGCACGTCGTCGTGGCCCTCGAGGGCAACCCGCAGGAGCTGCGGGTTCTGGACGGAGTAGCGCTCCTGAGTCTGTTGCTCAGCGTGCGCGAAAAGCGAGCTCTGCATGGTGTGTTGCTCCCCCTCAGCTCCGGATCCGGAGGCGGTCGGTGCTGTCCTCACTGGGCTGTACGACGACGATGCCCTCTCCGGAGAAGCCCATCTGGTAGGCCTCGCCGCTGCCGCGCCCGATCAGGGAGCCGGCCCTGAAGCTGCGCTTGCCCTTCACCTTCAGGTTCGGCGACCAGGCGATCAGCGCGTCCGGGTCCACGTACGTCTCGTCCTCGCCGCGGCCGCAGTCGACGACGATCGGCGTGCCGCGGGAGGTCAGCGCCACCCAGCCCTGGCCGGAGACCTTGATGTTCCACAGGCCCTGCCCGGCGAACTTCGCCAGGCCCTTGACCCGCTCGACACCCCACTGGAGGCTCGCGTCGAAGGCGAGCAGGTTGGTGCCGTTCACGGACAGCGAGTCGCCCGCCAGGTTGATGACGACGACATCGGCTCCGTAGTCGGCGAGGTAGAGCAGGCCGTCTCCGGAGCACTTCATCAGAGGGGCGCCCTCGCCGGTGATCCAGTCGCGCGCGATCTGGCGGACGGCGGGCGGGTTCGGCTCGTACTGCACGAAGCCTTCGTAGGCGACCATCGACCCCACGCGCGCGAGGAGGTCGTTCCCGGTCTGCATGGCGACCTTGACCATGTGGTGGCCGTGGTTCTCCATGCGGGCGGCGACAGGTGCCGGGGCAAAGCCCGCGAGCTGCTGGTTCATGACGGGCTCCCTCAGACCTCGAACGGCTGGACGACGATGAAATTGCCGGGCGCGCCACGGAACTGGAGGTTCACGCTCTCCCCCGTGGAGCCCGCGGAGGCGTTGCCGCGCAGCCTCACCTGGCTGGAGACGATGGCCTGGGCCGCCGCCGACCACGCGACCACGGCGTGACAGTCGGCGAACGTCGTCGGCGTGACCGGCAGCACGACGGGCATGCCGTGCGTCTTCACGACGACCGTGCCGGTCCCCTGGAACTGCATGACGAACAGCGCGCCACCGGGGATCCCGTGGCCCTCGATACGACGCACCTCGTGCTGGAGGGACTCGTCGAAGGCGAGGACGTTCTCGGCGGAGACGCAGATCGCGTCGCCCTGGAGCTCGATGGGGTGCAGATGCGTGCCTTCCTCCGCGAGGAAGACCTGGCCGCGTCCGGAGCAGCGCATGAGCTGCATCTCCTGGCCGGTCGCGTTGCCGACGACGCGGCCCTGGAAGCCCGCGCCCTTGTAGCCGAACTCGACCTTGCCCTGGTACAGGACCATGCTGCCCTGGCGGGCGAGCACCGGCTGGTCGCCGATGCCGAGGTCGACCCGGACCAGCTTCTCGTTCTGCTGCGTCCAGCGCTGTCCCGTGCCCGCCTCGCGGTACTTCTGGAGCGCGGCGGCCACACCGGCGGCCTGCGGGGCACCCTGCGGGGCTCCGCCCGGGGCGGCCTGGCCGAATGGGGCCGGGGCCTGCCCGGGGATCTGGCCGGGCATCGGTGCCTGCGGCGGCTGGCCGTAGCCGGGCGGCGCGGGCGCGGCGGCCTGCTGGCCGTAGCCCGGCGGCAGGGGTGCCGACGGCTGCTGCTGGTCATAGCCCGGCGAGGGCGGTGCTGCGGGCTGGCCGTAGCCGGGCGGCAGGGGTGCGGACGGCTGCTGGCCGTAGCCCGGCGGCGGGGGCGGTGTCTGGCCGAACTGCGGTGGCTGGCCCGGCTGGCCGTACGGGCCCGGGGCCTGCGGGGGCGGCACGGTGCCGCCCGGCTGGTTGAGCGGCGCGACGATGGTCTGCGCGGCGTGCACCGAGGGGTCGGCGGGGGCCGGGGCGGGCGGCGGCGTGGCGCCGCCGGGGGGCGCGAAGTGCTGGGCGGGCGCGGGGTCGGGCGCCGGGGCCGGGACGGGTGCCGGGGGCGGCGTGGCGGGACCCGCGGGCGCGCCGAACGCGGGCGGTGCCGCGGCGGCGGGGGGCGCGCCACCGCCGGCGGGGGGCGCGAAGCCGGGGGCGGCCTGCGGCTGGGGCGCCGCGGGCTCCTCCTCGGCGACCTCGCCGCCGAAGTTCCTGATCAGCGCGTCGAGACCGCCGTCGAAGCCCTGTCCGATCGCGGCGAAGCGCCAGACGTCCTTCAGGTAGAAGTCGCCCAGCATCAGGGCACGCTCGGTGGAGAACTCCGAGCCGTCGAAGGAGTACCGGGCCACTTCCTCGCCGCCGGCCACGATCCGGATGTACCCGGAGGCGAGCTGCGACATCTGCCCGGCGCCGTCGATCGCCGCGGTGAACGACAGCTTCTGGATCTGCGGCGGGATCCGGTCCAGCGTGACGCGGAAGGACTCGTCGTCACCGGCCTGGGCACCGAGGAGCTGAAGCGACTCCTCCGGAGACTTCGGCTGGTTGAAGAAGATGAAGTAACGGTCGTCCGACAGCCGCTCACTCGCGTCGAGGCCGAAGCAGCTGATGTCGAAGGTCACCCCTGGGGCAGCGATGTGCACGCCTACGTACAGATCGGTCCCCGCGGTGAGGTCACTGATCTTGGCCTTGTGGCCGCGTTGGAATTCCCTGGCCATACGTAACGACCGTCCCCCATCCCGAGTGGTTGCGTCGCGCCAGGCTAACCGCTCCGTCCGACAGTGGACGACGTCGGTACAGACCCGGTACACAACCGGCGCACCAGGCGCCCCTCACTCCTCGCGGGCGGCCGGAAGATGCGGCAGCCGGTCCGCCGCGACCACCCCTTCGAGGTAGCCCCGGGCCCGCTCGGTGCGCGGATACGCGTCCAGGAGGCGCCAGAACCGCGGCCCGTGCCCGGGCACGAGGAGGTGCGCCAGCTCATGGAGCAGTACGTAGTCCACCACGTACTCGGGCATGCCCTGCAGCCGGTGGGAGAGCCGGATGCTGCCCTCCGACGGCGTGCACGAGCCCCATCTGGTGTTCTGGTTCGTCACCCAGCGCACGGAGCTGGGCCGGGCCCGACCCTCGAAGAACTGCTCGGACAGCCGCTGGGCCCGCTCGGACAGCTCGCTGTCGCCCAGAACCCGCTTGCTCTCCTGCGCCGCCAGCTTGTCCAGCATGACGCCCACCCAGCGCTGCTCCTCCGCCTCGGACATCCGGGCGGGGATGAGGACGACCGTCCGGTCGCCCTCCCGGTACGCCGAGACCGTTCTGCGGCGGCGGGCGCTCCTTCGCACCTCGACCGCGCTCGCCGCCGAGCCGGATGGCGGCGGGCTGGTCGCGCTGCGCTGTGGGCTTCCGCGATGCAGTGGGTCGGCGGGCACGCCACGACGTTACCCGCTTGGCGTGGGGGAAGTCCCGCCTCCGGGACGGTTCGGTCCCGATCCACTCCCCATGCGCTGCATTAGTACGACAAGTACTCACCGCCTGTGGACAACCGCGCGCACGGCCGGGCCGAGCCGGGCATTCTGGCAATCGAGCGGCCGGACGGCGACGAGCACGACGTCCGGCCGGACCGACGGGGGGCCGAACCATGCATCCGATCCTGAAACCGAGCCTGCGCCGGGGCTGGCGCGATCTGAACACCGTCCAGTTCGGGGCGACGAGGGCACATGCCCGGGTCCTCGGCCCCGTGGACACCGCGACGGGCAGCTTCCTCACCCTCCTGGACGGGACGCGCGGGCTGCCACTGCTGCGCGCGGAAGGACAGCGGATAGGACTGCCGGACGGCCATGTGGACCGGCTCCTGCACCGGCTGGCCCGGGCCGGACTGCTCGACGACGCGACAGGCGGGGGCCGGGCGGCCGACGCCCTGCGTGCCCGCACGGACGTCATGGACCGGCTGCGCCCGGACCTCGCGGCCCTGTCCGTCGTCACCCCGGAGCCGAACCAGGGCATCCGCACGATGGCCGCGCGCCGGGCCACCCGCGTGTGCGTCCGGGGTGCCGGCCGGGTGGGCGCGGTCGTCGCCTCGGTCCTGTCCGGGGCGGGGATCGGCGAGGTCGACGTGATGGACGGCGGCTGCGTCGAGCCGTGGGACGTCGCTCCGGGCGGGGTGCCACCGGATTCCGTGGGCCAGCGAAGGGACGCCGCCGCGAGAACGGCCGCACGGCGCGCGGCTCCCGGGCGACCGCCTCGCCACCCCGAGGACCGGAGCGACGGCGAGCGCGCCTGGTCCCTGATCGTCCTCGCCCCGCGCGACGGCCTGGACGCCTTCGCCCCCGACCCGGCCGCCGCCGAAGCCCTGATCGCCGCGGGGACCCCGCATCTGTACGCCGGGGTGATCGAGGGCACAGGCGTGGTCGGTCCCCTGGTCCTGCCCGGCACGACCGCCTGCGCCGGCTGCCTCGCCCTGGACCGCGCCGACGCCGACGCGGCCTGGCCGCGGATGCTGGCCCAGTGGCGCTCGGGCCGTCGCCGCCAGGTCCCGGCCTGTGACCTGGCCCTTTCGACGACCGTCGCGGGACTGGCCGCGGCGCACGCACTGGCCTTTCTGGACGGGGCGGAGCCGGACCTCGCGGGGGTGCGTTGGGAGGCCTCGACGCCCGGCTTCGACTGGCGCAGACACCGCACGCGGGCGCACCGTTCGTGCCCCTGTGGGGCGGGTGAGCAAGTAAAGGGGGAGCACACCTCCGTGGAACGAGAGCCGCACGAGACAATGGCCGAGTAACCGCCTGAAAGGGCGCGGCTGTCTGGGATTTGGAGGGGCGCATGTCTGATCTTCCCCGGAAGGCGGTCACCCGTACCGCCAAGCTGGCCGCGCTGCCGCTCGGCTTCGCCGGGCGGGCGACCTGGGGGCTCGGCAAACGGATCGGCGGCAAGTCGGCGGAGATCGTCGGCCGGGAGCTGCAACAGCGCACGGCGGAGCAACTGTTCAAGGTCCTCGGCGAGCTGAAGGGCGGCGCCATGAAGTTCGGGCAGGCGCTGTCCGTCTTCGAGTCGGCGCTCCCGGAGGAGGTGGCGGGGCCCTATCGGGCGGCGCTGACGAAGCTTCAGGAAGCGGCGCCGCCGATGCCGACGCGCACGGTGCACGCGGTGCTCGCGGAGCGGCTCGGCGCGGACTGGCGCGAGCGTTTCCAGGAGTTCGAGGACAAGCCCGCGGCGGCGGCCTCGATCGGCCAGGTGCACCGGGCGGTGTGGGAGGACGGGCGCGATGTCGCGGTGAAGGTGCAGTATCCGGGCGCGGGCGAGGCGCTGCTCTCGGACCTGAACCAACTGAGCCGCTTCGCACGGGTCCTCGGCCCATTGATCCCGGGCATGGACATCAAGCCGCTCATCGCCGAGCTGCGCGACCGCGTCTCCGAGGAGCTGGACTACGGCCTGGAGGCACAGGCACAGCGCGCCCACGCCGAGGAGTTCGCGGACGACCCTGATGTCGTGGTGCCGGACGTGGTCCACCAGAGCGAGCAGGTCCTGGTGACGGAGTGGATGGACGGGGTGCCGCTGTCGGAGGTGATCGCGGAGGGGACGCAGGAGCAGAAGAACCGCGCCGGCCAGCTCCTGACGCGCTTCCTCTTCTCCGGCCCGGCCCGCACGGGCCTGCTGCACGCCGACCCGCACCCGGGCAACTTCCGGCTGCTGACCGGCGAGAAGGGCGAATGGCGGCTCGGCGTGCTGGACTTCGGCACGGTGGACCGGCTGCCTGGTGGACTGCCCCCGACGATAGGCGACTCGCTGCGGATGACCGTCGAAGGCGAGGCGGACGCGGTCTACGACATGCTGCGCGAGGAGGGCTTCGTCAAGGAGACGGTCGACCTGGAGCCGGAGGCCGTCCTGGACTATCTGCTCCCGATCATCGAGCCGGCGGTGGCGGAGGAGTTCACCTTCACCCGCGGCTGGATGCGCAGCCAGGCGGCCCGAGTGGCCGACCCCCGCTCCCCCGCCCACCAGTTGGGCAAGCGGCTGAACCTCCCGCCGTCGTATCTCCTGATCCACCGCGTGACGCTCAGCACCATCGGTGTCCTCTGTCAGCTGGGCGCGACGGTGCGGATGCGGGAAGAGCTGGAGGAGTGGCTGCCGGGGTTCGTCGCCCAGGACGACGGGGAGGAGGCCGACTTGGCGGACGGCCTTGCGGACGACGGTGTCGAGGAGGCGGCGGAGGCGTGATCGTGCGCAGAACGCCCCGTCGCGCGGCGCGGGTCGCGGTGATCGCGCCGGACGACGCGGTCTTCCTCTTCGGGTACGACAACGAGGAAGTGGGAGTCCACTGGGCCATGCCCGGTGGTGGCCTGGAGCCGGACGAGGCGCCGCGCGAAGGCGTGCTGCGTGAACTGCGCGAGGAGACCGGCTGGACGGATGTGCGGCCGGAGGCCCTGCTGTGTACGTGGGAGCACGACTTCACCCGTGCGGGTGTGCCGGTGCGGCAGCACGAGCACATCTACCTGGCCCGCGGGCCACGCCGCCCGCCCACGAGCGAGGCCGCCGCCGCGCACGCCGAGGACGGCATCCTGCGCTGGCGCTGGTGGACACCGCGGGAGCTGGCCGACTCCCCCGAGCCGCTGTGGCCGCCGCAGCTTCCGGATCTGCTGGGCGCGCTGCGCGCCGCGGGAGGTGCGGTGCCGCAGGCCGTCGATCTCGGGTACCAGCACCACGTGGCGGCGCGCCGGGGCTGACGCCCGGGCAGGCCGGCCCACTGTCGGGCCGAGGGCGGCTCACCACCAACGAGGGCGGCTCACCACCAACGGGCGCGGCTCACCACCAAGCGGAGTCGAGTCGCCCCTCGATCGCCCGGATGTTGTCCCGGGAGCAGGCGTCGCAGAAGTAGTGCCGGGCGCCGTTCTCCACGGAGCAGATCCATGTCGGGGGCCGGCCGTCGGCGACCGTGCCGCAGCGGGAGCACACGACGTTCTCGATGTCGTTCCTGACGTCGTGCCCGGCGTCCGCAGGTTCAGGAGGCTGCTGGTCCACGCGGTGACCTTATCGCCGCCACGGAGGATCGGTGCGCACAACGCACCGCGGGGGCCGGTCCGTTCGGACCGGCCCCCGCGGGGTACTTCCGTGAAGCTCACCGGGAGCTTCGTCTGTGCCTTGAGCTTCGTGGGAACTACTGCATGACCGCGATGGCGAGGGCACGCCTCGCGCGCAGGGACGCGCGCTCGGCGCGGCGCTGCATGCGGCGGGCCGCGATCAGGCGCGCGGCCGGGCGGTGCTCTTCGGCCTCACGCAGGCGTTCGTGCATATGCGCACGGGCCAGGGCTTCTGGGATGAGTTGCATTTCGCGGGTCCTGTTCTGGCGCGAGCCAGTCGCGCCGGTGGTGGTGAAGTCTGGGGTGGCGGAGCCGGTGGGCTCGCTCGTGGGTGCCTTCATCGGGGCCTGCTTCTTGGGGTCGTGCGTCACGGGGCGATCGATCGTTCCGGCGGTACTCATGCCACGACCGGGTTCTTCCGCGGACGGCCACGCGGCCGCTTGCGGGCCACGACCACGCCCTGGACGAACAGCTCGCCGCCCCAGACGCCCCACGGCTCACGCCGCTCCTTGGCGCCGGCCAGGCAGGCCTCCATCAGCGGGCAGGTACGGCAGAGGGACTTGGCGTACTCGACGTCGGCCGGGGACTCGGCGAAGAAGACCTCCGGGTCGTAGGCACGGCAGGGGACGGGTACGCCGAGGTTCTCGATGGCGTCGTCGAGCGCGGTGAGCGCGGTGAGGGGAGTCAAGGTCGGGTCCTCCGTGGGTGCGGGCGGCGGGAGAGTGTCTGAAGGCGGTACGGACGGGGCGTGCGCTTCGAGTTGCACGGTGGTTTTTCCTCGTCTGGTCGTGCCGGCCTGGGTCGGCCGGTTGGCGGCTGGTACCGGGTCTTGCTCAGCCCCTTCGCTCTGTTCTCCCGGTTTTGGGGAAAACAGAAGGGCCGCGGATCCCGGGTGGGGTTCCGCGGCCCTGAAGGCGCCGGTCTGATCGAGATCAGACTGGATCACTCCAGGGTTCGAGCCCACGGAAGGCCCACATCGTGTGGTGCTGCTGCTGCGTCGTCTTGTTCCGGAATCCGGCACCGGCTGCCGCGAAGACATAGGCGTGTGCCTGTGCCGTCGCTACTGCTTCCGGTGCCTTGGTCGGTCGCTCATTGCCCTCACGGATCTCAAGACCCGACAGAGGCAGGGCGGGGGCGGTCGGACGCACGGCGGCGGTGCCGAGAGACAGAGCGGCATTGCCGACGGACAGACCGGTGCCCTGGTTCGAGAAGCCGAGCAGGCAGGAAGCGACGACCGAGCGATCGGTCATTTTGACGGTGCTGATGAAGCTCTTGTTGTTGCTGATCACTGGAATCGCCTCCTCTCGGCGTCTAGGGGAGCGGCCGAAACCGTTCCTCGGACTGACAAGTACAGCACGGGACCAGGGCTTCGGAGAAGCCGCCGTTCCCGTGCTTAAGAACCTATGGGTCTTCCTTGCGCATGCGCAAACTATTTTTTCGACGAGTTTGAATCAGTTCGCCTCGTCGTCCTCCGCAAGCTCCTGACCTGCACAGATAGCAAGGACGTCGGCGCCGAAGTGACGCAGCTTGCGGACGACGACGCCCGGGATGCGGGCCAGCTCGCCCTCGTCCTCCGGCACGGCCTCCGCGATGGCGATCAAGGTTTTGTCCGTGAACACGCAGAACGGGGGCTGGCCGAGGCGCCGCGCCTGGCCCGATCTCCACTCGAGGAGCCGCTCGTAGAGCCCTTCGTCCATGTCCGACGGGCAGTCCTCGCAGCGCATGAGCTTCATCTCACCGGCGTCGGTGAGGGTGCGGCCGCAGACGCGGCAGCGAGCGGGGCTGCGGCTGCCGCGGCGGCGCTCCCTGGGCGCTCCGGCCTCGCCGGGCTCACCACCGCGGCCGGTACCGCGCTCGATGCCGCCGGGGCCGCCCGCCGCGCGCGCCCCGGCGGCCGTGCCCGAGCCGGGGCGCAGGCCGTCGAGGAAGCGGCTGGCCCGGCGGCCCGGCCGGCCCCCCGGGGACCGCGAGAGGGCCCAGGACAGGGAGAGGTGGACACGGGCGCGGGTCACGCCCACGTACAGGAGCCTGCGCTCCTCCTCGACCTGCTCGTCGGTCTTGGCGTACGTGATCGGCATCATGCCCTCGGCCAGGCCCACCAGGAACACGGCGTCCCACTCCAGGCCCTTCGCCGCGTGCAGGGAGGCGAGGGTGACGCCCTCGACGGTGGGCGCGTGCTGCGCGGCGGCGCGCTCGTCCAGCTCGGCCACGAGGTCGGCCAGGGTGGCGTCGGGCCGGGCGGCGGCGAAGTCCTCCGCGAGGCGCACCAGGGCGGCCAGGGACTCCCAGCGGTCGCGGACCGCGCCGGAGCCCGCGGGCGCCTGGGTCGTCCAGCCCTTGGTGGACAGCACGGCCCGCACCTGCGAGGGCAGGTCGACCATGTCGTCCAGGAGGGTGTCGTTGGCGCCGAAGCGGGCGGCGCCGCGCAGGGCCGCGCCCGCCTCGCGGACCTCGGTGCGCTCGAAGAAGCGCTCCGCCCCGCGCAGCAGGTAGGGGATGCCCAGGTCGGCCAGGGCCTGTTCGTAGATCTCCGACTGGGAGTTCGTGCGGAACAGGATCGCGATCTCGCCCGCGGGGACGCCGTCGGCGATCAGGGCGCGGATGCGGCGGGCGGCGCCTTCGGCCTCGGCGGGCTCGTCCGCGTACTCCGTGTAGACGGGGTCGGTGCCGCGCTCGCGCTGCGAGACCAGTTCGAGGCGGTGGTCGGCGGCGCGGCCGACGGCCTGGGCGAGCAGGCCGTTGGCGAGGTGGACGACCTGGGGCGTCGAGCGGTAGTCCCGGACGAGCTTGACGAGGGTGGCGCCCGGGTGGCGGGTGCGGAAGTTCAGCAGGTGGTCGGGGGTCGCGCCGGTGAAGGAGTAGATGGTCTGGCTGGCGTCGCCGACGACGCAGAGGTTGTCGCGGTCACCGAGCCACAGCTCCAGGAGGCGCTGCTGGAGGGGACTCACGTCCTGGTACTCGTCGACCACGAAGTGCTGGTACTGGGAGCGGACCTGTTCGGCGATGTCGTGGCGGTCCTGGAGGATGCCGACGGCCAGGAGCAGGACGTCCTCGAAGTCGATGACCGCGCGGTCGCGCTTGAGGTCCTCGTACGCCGCGTAGAGCTGGGAGATCTCGGCCGGGTCGCGGGGGGTGTCGCGGCCGGACTTGGCCGCGACGGCCGCGTAGTCCGCGGGGACGGTCTGGGTGACCTTGGACCACTCGATCTCGCCGGTGACATCGCGCAGCTCGTTGCGGTCGAGGCGGACGCGGCAGGCCGCCGCCGCCTCGGCGACGAGCTGGACCTTGCGCTCGACGAGGCGGGGCAGCGAGCCGCCGACGGCCTTCGGCCAGAAGTACTGGAGCTGGCGCAGGGCGGCGGAGTGGAACGTGCGCGCCTGGACGCCGGTGGCGCCGAGCTGGCGCAGACGGCCGCGCATCTCCCCGGCCGCGCGGTTGGTGAAGGTGACGGCGAGCACGCTGGTGGGCTGGAGGATCCCGGCCCGCACTCCATAGGCGATGCGGTGCGTGATGGCGCGGGTCTTGCCCGTGCCCGCGCCCGCGAGCACGCACACCGGCCCGTGCAGGGCGGTGGCGACCTCGCGCTGCTCCGGGTCGAGCCCGTCGAGCACCGCGTCGGCGGTGTCCGGGACCCGCGGGAAGAGGGTGGAGTGCGTTGCTGATGTCACCCCGCCATGCTGCCAGGTCCCACGAGACGGCAGCGCCGGTTGTCCACAGGGGGGTGCTCGCAGTCGTACTAATGCGGGAATGGTGACCGGGTCGCGTACGTTCGACTCAGTGCGGCTACGCACACGACGTGCGGTGACGCACCCCGAGGCTTAAGGAGCGCGAGAGACATGCCGGGCACTGTGACGATGTACAGCACCACGTGGTGCGGCTACTGCCGCAGGCTGAAGAGCCAGATGGACCGCGAGGGCATCACGTACGAAGAGATCAACATCGAGCAGGACCCGGACTCCGCTGCCTTCGTGGAGAAGGCGAACGGCGGCAACCAGACGGTTCCCACCGTTCTCTTCCCGGACGGCTCGACGCTGACCAACCCCTCGCTGGCCCAGGTGAAGCAGAAGCTCGCCGCCTGACCCGCGGGCCGGTCGGCGCGCCCGGCTCAGCCGAGCGTGCCGGGCCTCGGCAGGGGCTTGCCGTACCAGAGCTCGATCAAGCGGGCCGCAATCGAGATGCCGTAGGGAGGCAGGACCTCCCCGGACTCGAAGGCGGCCCGCAGGTCGTCGCGGGAGAACCAGCGCGCCTCGTGGATCTCCTCGCCGTCGACGTTGATCTCCGAGGACGTGGCGCTCGCCATGAAGCCCAGCATCAGGCTGGAGGGGAACGGCCAGGGCTGGCTCGCGACGTACTCGACGTCGCCGACCGTGACGCCCGCCTCCTCGAAGACCTCGCGGCGCACGGACTGCTCGATCGACTCGCCCGGCTCCACGAAGCCCGCGAGGGTCGAGAAGCGGCCCTCGGGCCAGTGCACCTGGCGGCCGAGGAGCGCCCGGTCCTCATGATCGGTCACCAGCATGATCACGGCCGGGTCGGTGCGCGGGTAGTGCTCGGCGCCGCAGGCCTGGCAGCGGCGGATGTGGCCGGCCGCCGCGATGACCGTGCGCTCGCCGCAGCGCGAGCAGAAGCGGTGCATGCGCTGCCAGTTCTCCAGGGCCACGGCGTGCACCATCAGGCCCGCGTCGCGTGGGGAGAGCAGCAGTCCCGCCTCGCGCAGCCCGGCCGCGCGCGCGGACGCGTCCATGCGCCCGGGCAGCGAGTCCTTCTGGAGCGCGAAGTAGCTCACGCCGTCGTCGTCGGTCCCCAGGAAGTAGCGGTGCGCCTCGGTGAGGGGCGCCTCGAACGACGGGGTCATCACGAGTTCCGTGCGGCCGTCGGGGGTTTCGTCGATGAGCACCTGGCCGCCGGACACCACGAAGACCCGCGTCGACGGGTGGCTCCACGCGGCGGCGAGCCAGGCCTCGTCGAGACGGTGGTGCGCCGCGCGGTCGATGCCGCTCGGCGCGGTGAGCGAGACGGGACGGTCAGCTGCGCGGTCGGTCCAGGTGGTCACTGGTGCTTCCAACTCCCCCGGTGGAATGGGTGGTTCAGCGAGCGGGTCTCTTCAGTGTGCGTCGCGGTGCGCGACGCCTTTCGCCGGTTCAGTGGGCGCCGCGCCAGTGCTCCGCGAGGTCGCCCCACAGGTAGGCACTCGTCTCGGCGCCCTTGAGGAGCAGGTCGAGCTCGACCTTCTCGTTCGGCGCGTGCCAGCCGTCCGAGGGAATGGAGATGCCGAGGAACAGCACGGGCGCCCCGAGGACGTCCTGGAGGTCGGCTGCGGGTCCCGAGCCGCCCTCCCGGGTGAAGCGGATGTCCTGCTCGAAGGCACGGCCCATGGCGCGGACGACGGACTGCAGCGCCGGGTGGTCCAGCGGCGTCAGGCACGGGCGCGTGGCGCCGCTGAAGGTGATGGTGTGCCCGATGCCGTCGGGCAGTTGGTCGGCCACCCACGCGCGGACGAGCTTCTCGACTCGCTCCGGGTCCTGGCCCGCGACCAGCCGGAAGGAGAGCTTCAGGAAGGCGCTGGACGGGATGATCGTCTTGCCGCCGGGGCCTTGGTAGCCCCCGCCGATGCCGTTGACCTCGGCGGTCGGACGGGCCCAGATGCGCTCCAGGGTGCTGTGTCCGGCCTCTCCGTGGGGCGCGTGCGACTTGGCCGTACGCAGCCACTCGGCCTCGTCGAACGGCAGCTCGGCGAAGAGCTCGCGCTCGCGGTCGGTCAGCTCGACGATGCCTTCGTAGAAGCCGGGCACCGCCACGCGCGCGTGCTCGTCGTGCAGGGCGGCCACGAGGCGGGCGGCGGCCGTCGCCGGGTTGGGCACGGCGCCGCCGAAGGAGCCGGAGTGGATGTCCTGGTCGGGCCCCGACAGCTCGATCTCGCACTCGGCGAGGCCCCGCATGCCCGTGCACACCGTGGGGGTGTCCTTCGACCACATGCCGGTGTCGGAGACGATCACCGCGTCGGCGGCGAGGCGCTCGGCGCGCTCCTCGACCAGGGCGCGGAAGTTCGGGGAGCCGGACTCCTCCTCGCCCTCGACGAGCAGCTTCAGGTTCACCGCGGGCGTGCTGCGGCCGGTGACGGCGAGGTGGGCGCGGACGCCGAGGGTGTGGAAGAAGACCTGGCCTTTGTCGTCGGCGGCCCCGCGCGCGTAGAGGCGGTTGTCGCGGACGACGGGCTCGAAGGGGTCGGTGTCCCAGCCGTCCTCGATGGCGGCGGGCTGCACGTCGTGGTGGCCGTAGACGAGGACGGTGGGTGCGTCCGGGTCTCCGGAGGGCCACTCGGCGAACACCGCGGGGGCGTCGGCCGTCTCCCACACCTCGACCGTCGGGAAGCCGGTCGAGGCGAGCCGCGCGGCGAGCCAGTCGGCGCTGCGGCGCACGTCGGGCGCGTGGTCGGGCTGTGCCGACACGGACGGGACGCGCAGCCACTCGGCGAGGTCGTCGAGGAAGGCGGCGCGGTGGTCGTCCAGGTACGCCCGGACGGCGCTGACGACACTGTCAGAGCTGTTGACGGTCTTGCTCATGGCCACGAGCCTATCGGCCCGCGGGGGTGCTCCGGTCGTGCGACTGGTCACCCTCCTGTCCCGCGGCCGCGGCGGCCTCGCCGAGCAGCATCCGCTCCAGCTCGGCCCGGCCCGGCAGGTTCGCGGGGCGGACGGTCTCGCCGCTGCGTACGTAGAGGAACGCGGCCCCCACGGACTCGGGCGGCACGCCGTGCTGCTCGGCCCACGCGAGGCGGTAGACGGCGAGCTGGAGGGGGTCGGCGTCCTGGGTGCGGCCGGTCTTCCAGTCGAGGATCTCGTACGTGGTGTCGTCGCCGTCGCCGTTCTTGTAGACGGCGTCCATGCGGCCGCGGATGACGCGGCCCGCGAGGGCGATCTGGAAGGGGTACTCGACGCGGTGGGGGGTGCGACGGGCGTACTCGGTGCGCTCGAAGGCCTCCTTGAGCGTCTCCAAGTCGCGCTCGTCCGCGATCTCCGCCTCGCCGGGGCCGCCTCCCGGCAGCTCGTCCGGGCCGAGCATGGGCAGCCGCAGCTCCTCGAAGCGTGCCTCCACCCAGGCGTGGAAGCGGGTGCCGCGGCGGGCCGCGGGCTGCGGCGGCCGGGGCATGGGCCGCGCGAGCTCCTGCGCGAGGGCGTCCGGGTCGGCGGCGAGGCGAAGGAGCTGGGAGGCGGTGAGCGTGGTCGGCAGGAGGACGTCACGGACGCTCTCACGGGCACGCAGCAGCTCGCCGGTGAGGGCGTCCAGGTCGCGGTCCCAGGAGGCGAGGGTGCGGGATTCCTCCGGGGTGAGGCGCGGGGGCGCCTGGGGGGCGCGGGCGTGCGGGATGGCGTCCCTGGCGAAGGCTGGCTCCTCGGACGCGGTGTGCCTCGGGTGCGGCGGGGTCGGGGGCTCCGTGACCGTCGGGCGGTGCTTGGACGTCGGGCGCTCCGTGGACCAGGAGTCCCACTCCGAGGGGTCCTCGGCGCCGGTCTGGTGGGCGGATTCGTCACCGGCGCGTTCGTGGCGCGTGCCTACGTGGTCGACGTCTGCGCTGTCGACGTCTTCATGGGCAGCGCCTTCGTGGGCCTTGCCTCCGTAGGCGTCGTCTTCGTAGGCGTCGTCTTCGTAGGCCTCGTATCCATAGGCGTCGTCTTCGTCGTCGTCCGGCGGGGGCGGCCAGTCCGGGTCCGTCGCGTACTCCGGGGGCTCGGCGGCGTACGCGGAGGTGGGGTCGCCTGCGGCGGGGTGGGGCTCCTCGTGGGAGCGGGCGTCGTCGGACGCGAGGCGGTCCAGGTGGGCGAGGACGGTGTCCGCGGCGGCGCGGCGGCGGGTCAGGGAGTCGGCGTCGAGGGGCAGCGGCCAGGCGTGGTCGGCGGCCTTCTCGTGCAGCGCCGGGTTCTCCTCGTCCTCGTCCGGCTCGTCCGCCCAGGCCTCGATCTCGCCGTGGCCCGCGGCGCAGTGGTCGTACAGGGCGGTGAGGAAGTCGGACGGGCCGCGGGGCTTCTTCTGGGTTGGCCCCCACCAGTGGCCCGAGCCGAGCAGGAGGCTGCGGGGGCGGGTGAACGTCACGTACCCGAGGCGGAGTTCCTCGGTGTGCTGGTGGTCCTTCATCTCGGCGTGGAAGGCCTTCATGCCCTTGGCGTCCCACGCGCCGATGTCGGGGAGCGTGTCGGCGTCGCCGCGCAGGGTGTGCGGGACGACCTTGGCCTGGGCCGTCCACTTCTCGCGGCCCTGCGTGCTCGGGAACGTGCCGGTGACCAGGCCGGGGACGGCGACGACGTCCCACTCCAGGCCCTTGGACTTGTGGGCGGTGAGGACCTTGACGGTGTTCTCGCCGCCGGGCAGGGCGTTGTCGAGGCCCTTCTCGTACTGGGCTGCGGTGCGCAGGAAGCCGAGGAAGGCGAGCAGGGAGGCCGAGGGGTCGTTGGCGGCGAAGGACGCGGCGATGTCCAGGAAGTTCGACAGGGTCTCGCGGCGGCGGGCGGCCAGGGCGTGCGGGGACGCGGAGAGCTCGACCTCCAGGCCGGTGACGGCGAGCACGCGGTGCAGGACGTCGAGGAGCGGGTCGGCCAGGGAGCGCCGCAGGTCGCGCAGTTCGGTGGCGAGGCGCGCGAACCGCACCCGGGCCTCGGCGGAGAACGGCAGCCTGTCTTCTCCGGAGCCGTCGCCGGGGGCCTCCAGGAACGTGTCGAGCGCGTCCGCGAGCGATATCACCTCGGACGGGTCGACGCCCTCGACGGCCTCGGCGAGCCGCCGGTCGGCGTCCTCGGGGCCGTCGGGGGCGCTGTGCCGCACCAGGAGGCGGGCACGGCGGCCCAGGAGAGCGAGGTCGCGCGGGCCGATCCGCCAGCGGGGGCCGGTCAGGAGCCGCACCAGGGAGGCGTTGGCGCCCGGGTCCTGGAGGACTTCGCAGACGGCGACGAGGTCGGCGACCTCGGGCAGGTGCAGCAGGCCGGACAGGCCGACGACCTCGACGGGAATGTCGCGGGCGACGAGGGCGGCCTGGATCTCGGCGAAGTCCCCGGCCGTGCGGCACAGGACGGCGATCTCCCCGGGGGCCTTGCCGGTGGCCACTAGGTGGGCGAGGGAGTCGGCGATCCAGGCGATCTCCTCGCTGTGGGTGCGCAGCAGGGCGCAGCGCACGCCGCCGTCGCGCTCGGCGCCCGGGGCGGGCCGCAGGGCCTCCACGCCCGCGTGCAGGGCGCGCAGCGGCGCGGCCAGGCCGTTGGCGAGGTCGAGGAGGCGGCCGCCGCTGCGGCGGTTCTCGCTGAGGGCGTGGCGCGTGGCGGGGCGGCCGTCGGCGTGCGCGAAGTGGTCGGGGAAGTCGTCGAGGTTGGCCACGGAGGCGCCGCGCCAGCCGTAGATCGCCTGGCAGGGGTCGCCGACCGCCGTCACGGGGTGGCCGGTGCCGCCGCCGAACAGGCCCGCCAGGAGGACGCGCTGGGCCACCGACGTGTCCTGGTACTCGTCGAGGAGGACGACGCGGAACTCCTCGCGCAGGATCTCGCCGACCTCCGGGCGGGTGCGGGCGAGGGTCGCGGAGTGGGCGATCTGGTCGCCGAAGTCGAGGAGGTCGCGGGTGCGCTTCGCCGCGCGGTACCGGTCGACGAGTTCGGCGAGCTGGAGGCGGGCGGTGGCCGTCTCGGGGACCTTGCGCAGGTCGGCGTTGGTGAGCCTGGCGCCCGCGAGGGTGCGAAGGAGCTCCACGTCGTGCGCCCGGAGGCGGTCGGGTGCCACCAGGTGCTCGGCCAGCTCGCCGTCGAGCGTCAGCAGGTCGCTGACGAGGTCGGGGAAGGAGCGGGTCAGCGCGGGATACGGGCCGGGGGCCTCGCGCAGGACGCGGGCGGCGAGCTGGAAGCGGGTGGCGTCGGCGAGGAGCCGGGCGGTGGGCTCCAGGCCGATGCGCAGGCCGTGGTCGGTGAGGAGGCGGCCCGCGAACGCGTGGTACGTGGAGATGACCGGCTCGCCCGGAGGGTTGTCCGGGTCGGCGGCCTCGGGGTCGGTGACGCCTGCCTTGATGAGGGCCTTGCGGACGCGCTCGGCGAGCTCGCCCGCCGCCTTGTTCGTGAACGTCAGGCCGAGCACCTGCTCCGGGGCGACCTGCCCGGTGCCGACCAGCCACACCACGCGCGCGGCCATCACCGTCGTCTTCCCCGACCCGGCTCCGGCCACGATCACCTGCGGGGCGGGCGGCGCGGTGATGCAGGCCGTCTGCTCCGGGGTGAACGGGATGCCGAGGAGCTCTTTGAGCTGCTCGGGGTCGGTGAGGCGAGGAGACACGTCAGAGAGGCTAGCGGCGGCCACTGACATCCGGGGCGGGACGGGTTCGTCCGTCGCCGCCGCCCGCGTCCGTGGCCGCCGTCGCCGAGATCCGTCGGATCAGGAACCCATCAGGTCCTTCTGCTCGACGACCTGACCGGCCGGCGGGGCCTTGACCGTGACGGGGGATCCGTAGTCGCTGAAGGTCATCTTGGCCGGGCCGTCGCTGTCCTTCTTGTCGATCCGCAGGAAGTACGGCTTGCCGTCCATGGCGACGTAGTACGTGACGATCTTGCCGTTCTTGGCCCGGGAGAGGACGGCCACCTTCTCGCCGTCGACCTCGGCGTCCTTCTCCCGCTTGAGGCCCTTGAGCTTCGTGGACTCGAACATGACGTCCTTGTCGCAGGTCCTGTTCTCCTGGCCCTCAGGCAGCTTCATCCAGCGGCCCTTGACCTTGTCGCCCATGGAGGAGCCGCGCGTGGCGTTCTCCCAGAACTTGTCGTCGCCCTTGATGTACGAGGTGCCGCCGGACACGATGATCTCGCCGGTGCCCCCCGTCGCGGAGCGCGTCTTGCCCTGGCAGTCCTCGGACTTGGCGACCGAGAAGTCGACCTTGACCGCCTTGCCGTTCTCGTTGCCCGTTCCGGACACCTTGAAGGAGCCCGCGCCCTTCGAGGCGGTGATGGCCTTCTGCGCAATCTTGTCGGCGCTCATCCCCTTGAAGGGGTCCTTGTCGCCGTCGTCGTTGCAGCCCGTGATGCCGACGACCGCGACGGCACAGGCGGCTGCCGCTGCCAGAAGGTTCCGGTTGGCTGCCATGTCTCTTGTCTCCTAGGAAGGGTGTTCAGCTTGACGGCGACTCTAGAAGGCCGGTGCGGCTGCTATGGGCGTGTCGAACAGGACGTGAGGTCGGCCACTCGCCCCCTTGTCACTCCACCACCTGCTTGCCTTCCGGGCGGGCGCTGCACGAGGCGCGGAAGGCGCAGTGCGTGCAGTGCTGCCCGGTGGCGGGCGTGAAGCGCTCGTCGAGGACCTTGCCCGCCGCCGTGGCGAGGAGGTCGCCGACCCAGTCGCCGGTCAGCGGCTCCTGGGCCTGGACCTTCGGCAGCGCGTCACCGCCGTCCTTCTTGGCGGCGCCCTGGCGCAGCTGGACCAGTTCCGCGCCGCCCACGTCGGGGCGTACGCCTTCGAAGACGTCGTCCACGGCGCCCTCGCGCACGGCGAGCTGGTAGACGGCCAGTTGGGGGTGGCGCTCGACGTCGGCGGCGCTCGGGGCCTGCTTGCCGGTCTTGAAGTCCACTACGTAGGCGCGGCCCTCGCCGTCGCGCTCGACGCGGTCCATGGAGCCGCGTACGCGTACTTCGTAGGGGCCCGCTTCGAGCGTCACGTCGAAGTCGTGCTCACTGGCGACCGGGGTGCGGCTCGCGTGGGCGCCGCTGACGTGCCACTGGAGGAAGCGTTCGAGCGCCACGCGCGCGTGCTCCTTCTCCTGGTCCGACTTCCAGGGGGCGTCGAAGACTAGGGCGTCCCAGACGGATTCGAGGCGCTCCATGAGGACGTCGAGGTCGGCGGGCGTGCGCCCGGAGGCGACCTCGTCGGCCAGCACGTGCACGACGTTGCCGAAGCCCTGGGCGGCCGTCGCGGGCGCGTCGGCCTTCACCTCGCGGCCCAGGAACCACTGCAGGGCGCAGGTGTTGGCGAGCTGGTCGAGCGCGCTCCCGGAGAGCGCGACCGGCTTGTCGCGGTCCCGCAGGGGCACCGCGCTCGCCGTCGGCTCGAACATGCCCCACCAGCGGTGCGGGTGCGCGGACGGCACGAGGGGGCGCTCGTCGGCGTCGCTGAGCGCGGCGAGGCGGGCCAGGCGCTGGGCGGCGGCTTCGCGCAGGGCGTCCGACGCGTGCGGGTCGACGGTGGTGGCCCGCAGCTCCGCGACGAGCGCGGAGACCGACAGCGGGCGGCGCGGGCGGCCGGTCACGTCCTTCGGTTCGACGCCGAGTTCGGTGAGGAAGCGGGAGGGCTGGTCGCCGTCGTCGGCGGGCGCCTTGACGGCGGTGACGACGAGGCGTTCTCGTGCGCGCGTGGCGGCCACGTAGAACAACCGGCGCTCTTCGGAGAGGAGCGCTCCGGGGGTGAGGGGCTCGGCGATGCCGTCGCGTCCGATGCGGTCGGCCTCCAGGAGGGAACCGCGGCGGCGCAGGTCGGGCCAGAGGCCTTCCTGGACGCCCGCGACCACCACGAGCCGCCACTCCAGGCCCTTGGAGCGGTGTGCCGTCATCAGGCGCACGGCGTCGGGGCGCGCCGCGCGGCGCGTGAGGGTGTCCGCGGCGATGTCCTGCGCCTCGATCTCGTCGAGGAAGTTGAGGGCGCCGCGCCCGCCGGTGCGCTCCTCGGCGCGGGCCGCGGTCGCGAACAGGGCGCACACCGCGTCGAGGTCCCTGTCGGCGTTGCGGCCCGCCGCGCCGCCGCGCCGCGCGGCGCGCTCCAGGCGCCGCGGCCAGGGCGTGCCGTCCCACAGGTCCCACAGCGCCTGCTCGGCGGTGCCGCCGTCCGCGAGACGCTTCCTGGCCCGGCTCAGGAGCTCGCCGAGGCGCTGGGCCCCCTTCGCGTACGAGGGGTCGTGCGCTATCAGCCGCTCCGGCTCGGCGAGGGCGCGGGCGAGGAGTTCGTCGGAGGGCGGCGGGAGGTGGTTGCCCGCGGCCCGCTCCTCCTCCCGCAGGGCCCGGCCGAGGCGCCGCAGGTCGGCGGCGTCCATGGCCGCGAGGGGTGAGGTGAGCAGGGTGAGGGCGGTCTCGGTGTCGAGCCAGGTGGGGGTGGTGGTTGAGGTGGTGGGGGCGGCTTCGCGGGAGTCGTCGGGGGACGGCTCGGTGGATTCCGGCGCGGCTTCGGAGGACGGCTCCGAGGGCTCCGGCGCGGTTTCGGGCGACGGCTCCGCGGGCCCCGGCCCGGCTTCGGACGACATCTCCGTGAGTTCGCGCGTCGCTTCGGACGACAGCCCTGCGGGCCGTGACGCCGTGGATGACGGCTCGGTGGATCGCGACTCCGTGGGCGACGGCTCAGCGGATCGCGACTCCGTAGTCGACGCGCCGCCGGGCGACGACTCCGTAGGCACCGCATCACCGGACGACGACTCCGTAGACACCGCACCGCCGGACGACGCCCCCAGGGACGCCGATTCCATGGCCCCCGGCTCATCCGGCCGACCTGGCGCCTCCGCCTCCCGCTCGCCCGCCTGATCCGGCCCGCCTGGCTCCCCCATCCCCGGCTCACCGAGCTCACCCGTCTCCCCCAGCGCCCCCGCGCCCTCCCCCGACTCCGCCCGAGCCACAGCCCGCAGTGCCGTCAGGAGTGCCGTCACCGCGGGCTCGTGGCGCAGGGCGATGTCGTCGCCGTCTATGTCCAGGGGGACGCCCGCCGCGGTGAGGCCGCGGCGGAGGGACGGGATGGTGCGGGCGCCCGCGCGGACGAGGACGGCCATCTCGTTCCAGGGGACGCCGTCCTCCAGGTGGGCGCGGCGCAGGATGTCCGCGATGTTGTCCAGCTCCGTGCCGGCGGTGGGGTACGTGCGGACGTCGACGCGGCCGCCGTCCCTGGCGGCCGTCAGCTCGCGGTGGGCGCGCACCTTCTCCGCGGGCAGGCGGGTGAGCGGCATGCGCGCGGTGATGAGGCGGGTGGCCGCGAGGAGGCGCGCACCGGATCGCCGGGACGACGTCAGGACCTCGACCGGCGCCTCGGCGCCGTCCGCGCGCGGGAAGTCCGACGGGAACCGGAGGATGCCGTTCACATCGGCGCCCCGGAAGGCGTAGATCGACTGATCGGGGTCTCCGAAGGCGACGAGATCGCGCCCGCCGCCCGCGAGCGCGTGCAGCAGCCGCACCTGCGAGGGATCCGTGTCCTGGTACTCGTCGACGAACACCGCGTCGTACTGGGCGGCGAGCGCCCGGGCGACCTCCGGACGGCGGGCAAGGAGCACCGCGCGGTGCACCAGCTCCGCGTAGTCGAGCACCCCTTGGAGGTCGAGCACGTCCAGGTACTCGGCGAGGAACGCCGCCGCCGCGCGCCAGTCCGGCCTGCCGCCGCGCCGGGCGAAGGCGTCCAGGGCGGCCGGACCGAGGCCCAGTTCGCGGCTGCGCGCGAGCACCGCGCGGACCTCGTCGGCGAAGCCGCGCGTGGTCAGGCAGGCGCGCAACTCGTCCGGCCAGCGCACCCGCGCCAGGCCCTCGCGCGCCAGGTCGGTCTGGCCCGCGAGGAGTTCGCGCACCGCCACGTCCTGCTCGGGTCCTGACAGCAGCCGCAGGGGTTCCACGAAGAGGTCGGCGTCCTGGTGGGCGCGGACGAGGGCGTAGCAGAACGAGTGGAACGTGGTGGCCTGCGGGGCGTCGGCGGCGCCGATGCGCTGCGCCATGCGGTCGCGCAGTTCGACCGCCGCCCGGCGGCTGAACGTGAGCACCAGGACGCGCTCGGGATCGGTCCCCTTGGCCACCCGCGCGGCCACCGACTCCACCAGAGTGGTGGTCTTGCCCGTGCCCGGACCTGCGAGAACGAGCAGCGGACCGCCCGCGTGGTCAACCACCGAGCGCTGCCGTGCGTCCAGCTGAGGGGGATCCGCGAGGACCGGCGGGGTACGCACCAGCCGATAGGCACCCGAAGTCCCCTGTCGTACCCGAGGGTGCGACGGGTGCCGGGCGTGCCGGGCGGATGAAAGGGAGCTCACGTGGATCGCCGGTCCTGGTGGGTGTACGGGTCGAGGTGCGGCTGCGTGCCAGCTGCGGGGTGAGTGTGAATGCGTGCTGTCGACGCTACGCCAGCGGATGAGCGGGGCGCGTGGCTTCCCCCGTACGGGCCACCGGGCCGCCGCCCGGCCACCGCGTGCCGGAAGCTGTCAGGTGTGAGCCTCCGGAGCCACGTCCGCCGCGCCGCCGTCCCAGCGCGCCCTGCGCATGTCCAGGCGCGGCAGGCTCCGCTCGGACGCGCGGCTCGCCTCCCGCAGCGGCGTGCCCTCCGCGCGGTAGGCCTCGAGGGCCCGCAGTTCGTGTCCGGGCAGCAGCACTCCGTCCGAGCGGACCACACGCCACCACGGCACCGCGCCGCCGTAGAGCGCCATCACCCGGCCGACCTGGCGCGGGCCGCCCTCCTCCAGCCACTCGGCGACGTCTCCGTACGTCATCACCCGGCCCGGCGGAATGCGCTCCGCCACATCAAGCACCCGTTCCGCGTACTCGGGGTACTCGGGTACGTCGGGGTGGTCCATCCGCTCCGGTTCCGGTCGGCTCTCCTCGCTCATCCGGCCCATCCTGCCGCATGGCACCGACATGGCGACGGCTCCACGACAGAGGGTGCGGTAGGGCGTGCGACGAGGGACGAAGTGGCAAATCGTGACCGTTTCGCGCCCCCGGATTGCCCCCTGATGCCCCCCGTTGTCAGCGGGGCATGCCACCATCGTGCGGGCGGTGACTGGTGATACGAGATCAAGAAGAGGCGACGGAGCAGCAGGGCGTGCATTCCGACAAGACGGCTGGCACCTCTGCGGACACGGCGCGCCCGGACACCGATGAGCTGCTCGTGAAGCCCCACGGCGCGTCTCCCGAGTCGTCCGGCGACGCGTCCCGCAGCAAGCCCGCCGAGCCCACCGAGTCCGCCCACCTCGACTGCGCCGAAGCCGACGACGACCCCCACTCCGAGCGCGTCGAGGGCGACGAACCCCTCCTCCCCGCGCGCGTGCACCGCCCCTCCGACCTCATGCGGCTGCTCGTCGGCATCCTGGCGATCGCCGCGCTGCTGCTGATCTCCGCGTTCGCGCACGGCACGACGTCGGGCCTGGAGCAGGACATCAACGCGGGCACGGGCGAACCCCCGGACCTGCTGATGAAGCTGGCGGGGCTGACCGCGAGCATCGGGGTGCTGCTCGTCCCGGTGGCGTTCGCGATCGAGCGCCTGATCAAACGCGACGGGCTGCGCATCGCCGACGGGGTCCTCGCGGCCGTGCTCGCGCACGGCGTGACGCTGGCCACCGACCTGTGGGTGGCCAAGGCCGCCCCGGAGTCCATCCAGGACGCCCTCACCCAGCCCTCGCCGGGTGACATCAACTCCCTCACGGACCCGGTGCACGGCTATCTCGCGCCGGTCATCGCGTACATGACGGCCGTGGGCATGTCCCGCAGGCCGCGCTGGCGCGTCGTCCTGCTCGTGGTGCTGCTGCTCGAAGCCTTCACGATGCTGGTGTCGGGCAACACGACACCGTTCTCGATCATCCTGACGGTGCTCATCGGCTGGACCGTCGCCTACGGCACGCTGTACGCGGTCGGCTCGCCGAACGTGCAGCCCACCGGCCAGACGCTGCTCGCGGGCCTCAGGCACGTCGGCTTCCGGCCGGTGAGCGCGGCCCGCGAGGAGTCCGGCGACGCCTCCGACCAGGACAACCGCGGCAGACGCTACTTCGTGACACTGGAGGACGGACCGCCCCTGGACGTCACGGTCATCGACCGCGAACAACAGGCGCAGGGCTTCTTCTACCGGGTGTGGCGCAGGCTCACGCTGCGCGGCATCACCCAGCGCCGCAGCCTCCAGTCGCTGCGCCAGGCCCTGGAGCAGGAGGCCTTGCTGGCGTACGCGGCGATCGCGGCCGGGGCGAACGCGCCCAAGCTGATCGCCACCTCCGAGCTCGGCCCGGACGCCGTCATCCTCGTGTACGAGCACACGGGCGGCCGCTCCCTGGACTCGCTGCCGGACGAGGCCCTCACCGACGAGCTGCTGTGCGACACCTGGCGGCAGGTCAAGGCGCTCCAGTCGCGCCGGATCGCGCACCGCAGGCTCGCGGGCGACGCGATCCTGGTGGATCGTTCCGGCACGGTGATCCTGACGGACCTGCGGGGCGGCGAGATCGCGGCCGGCGACCTGGTCCTTCGCATGGACATCGCGCAGCTCCTGACGGCCTTCGGTCTGCGGGTCGGCGCGGAGCGCGCGGTCGCCACGGCCGTCGAGGTCCTCGGCCCGGACGCCGTGGCGGACTGTCTGCCGCTGCTCCAGCCGATCGCGCTGACCCGCTCCACGCGCGGGACGCTGCGCAAGCGGGCCCGCGAGCGCGCCCAGCGGGAGCGGGACGCCGTCCTGGAGGCCTCGCGCAAGGCGAAGGCCGCCCGCACGGAGGCCGAGAGCACGGAGGCCGAGAGCACGGAAGCGGCAGCGGCAGCGGCAGCGGAGGAATCTGGGGTCCCCGAGGCCGCCACCGCCCCCAACCCCGCCACCACGCGCCCCGACGATCCCATCTCCATCCGCAAGACGGACCCGATCGCCGCCCGCACCGCGGACCCGGCGACCGCCCGCAAGACGGAGACAGTCACCGCCCGCACCGCGGACCCGGCGACCGCCCGCAAGTCCGAGACGGCCGCCGCCCGCAAGTCCCTGCGCGCGGAGAAGCAGGCCGAGAAGCAGGCCATAGACGAGGCCCTCGAACAGGCCCGCGAGGAGGACCTGCTCACCCAGATCCGCCATCAGGTGCTGCTGATCCGGCCGACGGCCCCCGTGGAACCGGCGCAGCTGGAACGGATCAGGCCGCGCACGCTGATCAGCTTCATCGCCGGTGCCTTCGGCGCGTACTTCCTGCTGTCGCAGCTCACGCACATCGACTTCGGCACCATCTTCGGAGAGGCCGAGTGGGGCTGGGTCGCCGCCGCAGTGGCGTTCTCGGCGCTCAGCTACTTCGCCGCGGCGATGAGCCTGCTGGGCTTCGTGCCGGAGCGGGTGCCGTTCCTGCGGGCCGTGTCCGCGCAGGTCGCCGGGTCGTTCGTGAAGATCGTGGCGCCCGCGGCGGTGGGCGGCGTGGCGCTCAACACCCGCTTCCTCCAGCGCTCGGGAGTGCGCTCGGGGCTCGCGGTGGCGAGCGTCGGCGCCTCGCAGCTCTTCGGCCTCGGCTCGCACATCCTGCTGCTTCTGATCTTCGGGTACGTCACCGGCACGCAGAAGACGCCGACGCTGACACCGTCCCGTACGGTCATCGCGGGCCTGCTGACGGTCGCGGTGCTCGTCCTCGTGGTGACCGCCATCCCGTTCCTGCGGAAGTTCGTCGTCACGCGCGTGCGGTCGCTGTTCGCGGGTGTCGTGCCGCGCATGCTCGACGTCCTGCAGCGGCCGCAGAAGCTGCTCACCGGCATCGGCGGCATGCTGCTCCTGACGTTCCTCTTCGTACTCTGTCTGGACGCCTCGGTGCGGGCCTTCGCCAGCGAGGAGATGGGCACTCTGAGCCTGGCCAGCGTCGCGGTGGTCTTCCTCGCGGGCAACGCGCTCGGCTCGGCGGCACCCACCCCGGGCGGCGTCGGCGCGGTCGAGGCGACCCTGACGTTCGGTCTGATCGCGGTGGGCGTACCGAAGGACGTGGCGGCGCCCGCCGTGCTCCTGTACCGACTGCTCACGCTGTGGCTGCCGGTGCTCCCCGGGTGGCTGTTCTTCAACCATCTCACCCGTAAGGGCCTGTTGTAGGCACGGGCCCGCGGAGCGGACGCGCGCACGGGTACGCGGAGCAGGTCACCCGCACGGCCCGTGCCCCGAGCGGCGGGGCCGCCGCCCCCGCAGGATGGAGCCATGCCCAAGCTCCCGCCGCGCGCCAAGGCCATGGCCGCCACCGCCGTCCTGCTGACCGCCGCGCTCGCGGCGTGCGGCGACTCCGACTCCGACTCCTCGGACGTGGCCCTGCCGGACCAGAAGCTCAGCTGGAAGGACTGCCCGGCCCCGTCCGCCGCGGAGGGCGGCGGGGAGGCGCCCTCGCCGCTGCCCGGCGGCGCCGAGTGGCAGTGCGCCACCATGGAGGCGCCGCTCGACTGGGACGAGCCCAAGGGCGACACCGTCGACATCGCGCTGATCCGGGCGAAGGCGAGCGGCGACGAGGACCAGCGCGTCGGCTCGCTCATCTTCAACTTCGGCGGCCCCGGCGGCTCGGGCGTCACCACGCTGCCCGCCTTCGGCACGGACTACGCGAAGCTGCGCACCCGCTACGACCTGGTGAGCTTCGACCCGCGCGGCGTCGGCCGCAGCGAGGGCGTGAAGTGCGAGGACGACGAGCAGCTCGACGCGTACTACCAGCAGGACGCGACTCCCGACGACGACGCCGAGCGCAAGAAGCTCATGGACAACGTCAAGAGCTTCAACGGGGCGTGCGAGAAGAACTCCAAGAAGGTTCTCCCCCATGTGCGCACCACCGACGCGGCCCGCGACATGGACCTGATGCGCCAGGTGCTCGGCGACGACAAGTTGTACTACTTCGGCATCTCCTACGGCACCGAACTCGGCGGTGTGTACGCCCACTTGTTCCCCAAGAACGTGGGCCGCGCGGTGTTCGACGCGGTCGTCGATCCCACGGAGACACCGGAACAGGGCTCGCTCGGGCAGGCCAAGGGCTTCCAGCGGGCGCTCGACAACTTCGCCGAGGACTGCGCGTCGAAGGTCGACGACTGCCCCGTCGGAGACGACGAGCAGGACGTCAAGGACCGCATCGCGAAGCTCCTGAAGGACCTCGACAGCAAGCCGCTGCCCGCCCTGCCGCCGCGCGAACTGACCCAGACCGCGGCGACGAACGGCATCGCGCAGGCCCTGTACTCCAAGGACTTCTGGCCCTATCTCACCCAGGGCCTGGAGGACGCCTACGACGGCGACGGCAAGATCCTGATGGCCCTGTCCGACTCGATGAACGGGCGCAGCGAGAACGGCGAGTACAGCAACATCCAGGCCGCGAACGTCGCCATCAACTGCGCCGACGACAAGCCGCGCTACAGCCCCGAGGACGTCGAGAAGAGGCTCCCCGACTTCCGTAAGGCCTCGCCCTTGTTCGGCGACTATCTGGCCTGGGGCATGGTCAACTGCTCCGGCTGGGCGGTCGACGGCGCGGCCGACCACCCGGACGTGAGCGCCTCGGGCGCCGCGCCCGTCCTCGTCATCGGCAACACCGGCGACCCGGCCACGCCGTACGAGGGCGCGCGCAAGATGGCCGACTCCCTCGGCGAGGGCGTCGGCGTCGAGCTGACGTACAAGGGCCAGGGCCACGGGGCGTACGACAGCAAGAACAAGTGCGTGCGGGGAGCCGTGGACGGCTATCTGCTGAACGGCACGGTGCCGAAGGCGGGCACGGTCTGCTCCTGACCGCCCGCCGGGGCCCCTGTCAGCGGCCGTGCCTACTATGGCCTGACTGCCTTCCAAGGGGGGAAGCGTCATGCCGCGTTTCGTACGGTCAGCAGCTCTGGCCGCCGCAGGTGTTCTGGTGGCCGGGCTCGCCGTGGGATGCGGTGGCTCCTCCGACGACGACAAGGACGGGTCCGACGGGAAGCGGCCGGGGCCCACGAGGGCCGATCCGGCGCCGCGCCCCGACCCCTCCTCCACGCTGCCCGCCGCCGTCACGACGCAGAAGCTCGACTGGGGCGGCTGCAAGGCCTCGGGCAGCGACCCCGCGCCGGGCGACGATTGGCAGTGCGCGACCCTCAAGGTCCCCCTCGACTACGAGAAGCCGGACGGCGAGACCATCGGCGTCGCGCTGATCCGCGCCAAGTCCACCGGCGAGGGCGACCGCATCGGCTCGCTCCTGTTCAACTTCGGCGGACCGGGCGGCTCCGGTGTCTCCATGCTGCCGTCCTTCGCCGACTCGTACGGCAAGCTGCGCGAGCGATACGACCTGGTGAGCTTCGACCCGCGCGGAGTGGGCGCCAGCGAGGGCGTGCGCTGCCGCAGCGACAAGGAGACGCAGGCCGCGGAGCGGACCGACCTCACCCCGGACACCCCGGCCGAGGAGAGGGCGTACTTCAAGGACGCCGCGGACTTCGGCGCGGGCTGCGCGCGCTCCGCGAAGAAGCTGCTCCCGCATGTCTCCACGGCCGAGGCCGCCCGCGACATGGACGTGATGCGCCAGGTCCTCGGCGACGCCAAGCTGCACTACTTCGGCATCTCGTACGGCACCGAACTCGGTGGTACGTACGCCCACTTGTTCCCCAAGAAGGTCGGCCGCCTCACGCTCGACGCGGTGGTGGACCCGACGGCGGGCACGGTGGGTCACGCCGAGAACCAGGCCCGCGGCTTCCAGCGCGCCCTCGACAACTACCTGAAGGCCAACGGCCAGGACCCGAAGGCCGGCACGAAGAAGATCGTCGACCTGCTGCGCCGCATCGACGCGAAGCCGCTGCGCACGGACACCCCCGGGCGCAAGCTCAGCGAGTCCCTGGCGACGACCGGCATCACGGTGACGCTGTACAGCAAGCAGACCTGGCCCGCGCTGACCAACGCCCTGGAGGAGGCGGAGAAGGGCAACGGCACGGCCCTGCTGCAGTTGGCGGACGCGTACAACGAACGGGACGCGTCCGGGCGTTACAGCACCCAGAGCCATTCGCAGCGCGCGATCTCCTGCCGGGACGGCAAGGAGCGGCCGACGCCGGAGCAGGCGAAGGCCGGGCTCGACCGGTTCCGCGAGATATCCCCGCTGTTCGGCACGTTCATGGGCTGGGACACGGCGGGCTGGTGCCACGACTGGCCGGTGGCCGGGCTGCACGACAGCCCCGAGGTGAGCGCCCCCGGCGCCGACCCCGTCCTGGTCGTCGGCAACACCGGCGACCCCGCGACGCCGTACGAGGGCGCGCGGAAGATGGCGGACGAGCTGGGCAAGGGCGTCGGCGTGCACCTGACCTGGAAGGGCGAGGGCCACGGGGCGTACGGCAACGGCAGCGACTGCGTGGACGGCACGGTCAACGACTACCTGCTCGACGGCAAGGTCCCGGACGACAACAAGGTCTGCGAGTCCTGAGGCCCGGCAGCCGAAAGCCCCGCCCACCGGAGGGTGAGCGGGGCCCGGGGATCTGCGGAGATCTGCTCCGACCGGCTAGTACACCGGCTTCTCGGGCTCGATCTGGTTGACCCAGCCGATCACGCCGCCGCCGACGTGCACCGCGTCCGCGAAGCCCGCGGACTTGAGCACGGCGAGGACTTCCGCACTGCGGACACCCGTCTTGCAGTGCAAGACGATCTTCTTGTCCTGCGGCAGCGTCTCCAGGGCGGTGCCCATGAGGAACTCGTTCTTCGGGATCAGCTTGGCGCCCGGGATGGAGACGATCTCGTACTCGTTCGGCTCGCGGACGTCGATGATCTCGATCTTCTCGTCGGCGTCGATCCACTCCTTGAGCTGCTTGGGAGTGATCGTCGAACCGGCGGCTGCCTCCTGGGCCTCCTCGGAGACGACGCCGCAGAAGGCCTCGTAGTCGATGAGCTCGGTGACGGTGGGGTTCTCGCCGCAGACCGCGCAGTTCGGGTCCTTGCGGACCTTGACCTGGCGGTACTGCATCTCCAGGGCGTCGTAGATCATCAGGCGGCCGACCAGGGGCTCACCGGTGCCGGTGAGGACCTTGATCGCCTCGGTGACCTGGATGGAGCCGATGGAGGCGCAGAGCACGCCGAGCACGCCGCCCTCGGCGCAGGACGGCACCATGCCGGGGGGCGGGGGCTCCGGGTACAGGCAGCGGTAGCACGGGCCGTGCTCGGACCAGAAGACCGAGGCCTGGCCGTCGAAGCGGTAGATCGAGCCCCAGACGTAGGGCTTGTTCAGCAGCACGCACGCGTCGTTGACCAGGTAGCGCGTGGCGAAGTTGTCCGTGCCGTCGACGATCAGGTCGTACTGGCTGAAGATGTCCATCACGTTCTCGGCCTCGAGCCGCTCTTCGTGGAGGATCACATTCACGTACGGGTTGATGCCGAGGACGGAGTCCTTCGCGGACTCGGCCTTGGAGCGGCCGATGTCGGCCTGGCTGTGGATGATCTGGCGCTGCAGGTTCGACTCGTCGACCTCGTCGAACTCCACGATGCCGAGGGTGCCGACGCCCGCCGCCGCGAGGTACATCAGCGCCGGTGACCCGAGGCCGCCGGCGCCCACACAGAGCACCTTGGCGTTCTTCAGCCGCTTCTGCCCGTCCATCCCGACGTCGGGGATGATCAGGTGGCGGGAGTACCTGCGGACCTCGTCGACGGTGAGCTCGGATGCTGGCTCGACCAGGGGTGGCAGCGACACGGGGACTCCGTTGGTCGGAAGTGCGATCGGGGTCCCCCGGCCCCGCCGGGGCCGGGCTGGGGGACATCAGTTCTCCTGGTAACACTGCCATGGCCATCTTCATTCCGAGACACCTGGTCCGACCCGCGAGACGATCTCGTCCCAGTAGCCGGGCAGCGACTCCCAGGGGTCGCCGACCGGGCCGGTGTCGGTGCGGTCGGTGAAGTAGATCGTCGAGGCCCCTTGCCAGCGGGCGACGCGCAGCGCCTCGTCGAGGTGGCCGCGCGGCATGCCGTGGACGAGGTGGCAGAAGCGTTCGGGCGGGTGGTCGGCGGTCCACTCGGCCACCTGCGACCAGCGGTAGTCGCTCCAGGGTCCGGCGAAGGTCACCAACTGGTCGGCGGTGTCGGCGTATCCGGGGTGCGGGTGGGTGCCGTGGCCGAACACGATGTGGCCGTCGTCGGACCCGTCCCGCAGCAGGGCGCGCAGGGTGGTGACCGTGCGCGCGACCTCCGGGAGCGCGGTGCGTTCGGTGGGGCAGCGGCCGAGGAAGAAGCCGTCGACGAGGTACCAGTCGAGGTAGCGGTGGGCGTCGGAGACCAGCTCGCCGAAGCCGCGTGCGCCGTAGGTCACATCGAGCTGGCCGAGGACCCGGACCCCGGCGTTCCGCAGCCGTCCCGCCGCGTCCAGGGCGTGTGGGTCGGGCCGGTCGCCCGGACCGTTGTCGATATTCAGGACAACCCAGTGCAAAGGGGTGCCGGGGCGGGTGAGTTCGGCCCATTCGGTGGGCGCGAGCAGGGGGTGGGCGAAGCCGGGGACGCCGAATCCGACGCGTACGTCGGTCTGGGCGACGCCGGTGGCCGTGCTGCTCAGATGCGGCATGCCGCCTCCATCCAGATGTCGGCCAGGGACTCTTCGAGGTTGATGCGGGGCCGCCAGCCGAGCCGGTCGCGCGCAGTGCGCACGTCGGCCTGCTGCCAGCTGCCGCAGCCGTCGGGGTAGGGGTACGCGGTCGGGCCCGCGTGGTCCGGATCGGCGCGGGGGTGGCCGATGACCGGCCGGACGGCGGGCTGGTCGAGTTCGTGCAGCGCGCCGCCGTACCCGGCGACGCGCGCGAGGACGGCGGCCGCGTCCCGCAGCCGCACGGCACGGCCGGAGCCGATGTTGACGATGCCCTGGGCGGCGGAGAGGGAGGCGGCGTGCACGGCGCGGGCGATGTCGCGTACGTCGATGAAGTCCCGCTGGACGCCGAGTCCGCCGAGTTTGAGCTCGCCGTCGCCGGACTGCATGGCGCGGCGCATGGCCTCGGCGAGGCGGCCGAGCGGTGATCCGGCGGGGGTGCCGGGCCCGGCGGGCGAGAACACCCGCAGGACGACGGCGTCGAGGCCGGAGCCGAGGACGAGTTCGGTGGCCGCGAGCTTGCTGACGCCGTACGGGCCGCCGGGCCGGGGGACGGCGTCCTCGGCCGTCGACGAGCCGGGCTGGCTCGGGCCGTACTCGGCGCCGCAGCCGAGCTGCACCAGGCGGGCGCCGCAGCCGCTGCGGCGCAGGGCCTCGCAGACGGTGGCGACGGCGACGGTGTTGTGCCGGGTGAGTTCGCGGGCGCCGCCGCGGGTGGCACCGGCGCAGTTGATGACGACGCCCGGGTGCACGGCGTCCAGGAAGCGGGTGAGCGCGCCGGGGCTGCCGTTGGCGAGGTCGAACCGTACGTCCGAGTCGTCGCCCCGGCCGAGCGCGGTGAGTTGCACGGCCGGGTCGGCGAGCAGCCGGTCGGCGACGAAGCGACCGAGGTATCCGTTGGCTCCGATCAGCAGCACCCTCATCGGACGGCTCCCGGGACGGACGCTCGGAAGGTGGGGGTGGTCATCTGGGTTTCTCCTTCGGGGTGTTGCCGAGTGCGGGGAAGTTCGTGGTCCTAGGGGGTGGGCTGGCTGTGCGGACTGGGGGAGCTGGCCGGGCCGGGTGAGCCGGGCGGGCTGGGTGGGGCGGCCGGGCCGGGTGAGCCAAGCGAGGTGCGTGGGGCGGCCGGGCCCGGGGGCCGGGGCGGGGGGTGGTGGGGCTGGTGGACGTGGTGCGGCCACCGGGTCGAGTGGGGCTGGTGGGGCGCGTTCAGGTGGCGCCGCCCTGGGTGGTCGCGGCGGGGGACGGCCAGGTCGGCCACGGCGGCCGCCCCGGTCATGGCGTCCCCGCCCGCTCCCTCGGCCACGGCGGCCCGCGCCGGGGCGCTCATCGGGCCCCCTCCGCCGGGGCGTGGGCGGAGGCCCGCCCCAGGACCCGGACCGCGCGCGCCAGCAGCACCGCGGCACCCGTGGCGCAGGTGAGTGCGGCGAGCGCCCCCGTCCCCGCCGCGTCGACCAGGCCCTCCACCGGTGCCGCGAGGAACCCGCAGCCCGGCAGGCGGCCCGCGAACAGCAGGGCCACGGCCGCGGCCTGCGCGGCGCCGACCGTCGCGTACACGAGGGCGGGCGCGCGGCGCGAGCCGTGGGCGCGCAGCATCCGGCCGAGCCACAGCAGCGCGGCCAGCGCACCGGCCCCGATCGCCGAGAGCGCCGTGCCCGGTCCCGGCACGGGCAGCGCCCGCACGCCGACGATCAGCGCGCCGACCGCGCCCAGGAACAGCGCGAACACGACGATCAGCAACGGACGTACGGAGGCGGCGAATTCGGCGAGGCCGCGGCTCGCGTCCAGCCTGCCGCCCGCCCGTACCGCGAAGAGCCGCGCGCACCACGTCCCGGGCGCGACGGCGCCCGCGAGCACGACCGCCGCGGCGGTCGACGGCGCCCAGGGCCCGTCGGGGCCGCCGGACCCGGCCGCCCGCAGCAGACCGTCGCCGAGCAGGGCGTACGCGAGGAGCCAGCACACCCACGTGTGCGTGGGCCGGGTGGCGGGGAGCGCGGCGCGCAGCGGGCCGTACCGCAGGGCGATCCCCGCGGTCGCCGCCACGGCGAGGGCGCCGCCGAGCAGCACCGCGAGGCGCGGGCGCCCCTCGACCAGACCGAGCCCCACGACGGCGAGGGCGCAGGCCGCGCCGGGCAGCAGCACGAACACGGCCCACCCGGGCGGGACTTGAGCGGTGGTGTCACGGCGTACCGCGTGGGTGTCGTCGGCCAGGGCGTCCCACGCCGCGCTGTCCTGCGGCACGCGGGCGTACATCTCCTCCGCGAGCGCGAACACATCGCGGTGCCGGAACAGCGCGGCCGTCCGGTCGGTGACCCCGTGCGCCTCCAGGCCCGCCGCGATCTCCAGTGGGTCCACGGCGCGCTCGCACAGCTCGCGGTGACGGTGCATCAGCGCTTTCACCGGGTCGGCGGGGCCGCGGCGGGGGCCGGGCGCGGACGGTTGTGCGGGGGATGCCGGGGATGCTGGGGATGCTGGGGCCGGTGCGGGATCTTGTACGGGGGTCGGTGCGGGATTCCGCAGGGGAGCCGTTACGTGATCCTGTACGGAAGCCGGTGCGGGATTCCGTACGGCAGCCGGTGCGGCATTCCGTACGGGAGCTGCTCCACCGCCCGAACCGGGCGCACCCTCCCCCGCGCCCGCCGCCGTGGCTGCCGCCGCCCCGCCCGCCAACTCCGCCGACCGCGCGTCCCAGCCCCCCGCGCCACCGGGCGCCCGAGGCACATCCACCGACCGTTCCGGCCACCCCGTCATGACAGCGCCTCCCTGAACCCGAGTCCCAACCCGGGCCGCCCGCCGCCCTGTTGTCGCGCCGCGACCCAGCTCGGCGCGGGCGCGGGGGCGGCCGCGGGCACACCGGAAGCTCCGGCAGGCCCGGACGCACCGGCCGCCCCGCCCGTCCCGGTGTCCACCGCGCCGCCGACAGCCCACCGCCCCGGCACGTACGCCTCGGCGGGGCGCGCGAACGGCACGGGCTCACCCGCCTCGTTCAGGACCTCACGGCGGGCCGGGCAGTGCGAGACGATCTCCAGGTAAATGCCGTTAAATGCTGCGAGGTTCTGCTCGACGGTGAAGAGCTCCAGGGCCCGTGCCCGGGCCGCCGCCCCCAGGCGCGCACGGCGCTCGGGGTCGCGCAGAAGCGCCACGCACGCCTGCGCGAGCGCCCGCGGATTGCGCGGCGGGACCACGAGCCCCGTGCCGCCGATGACCTCGACCACGGCTCCGACGTCCGTCGAGACGGTCGCGCGCCCGCAGAGCATCGCCTCGATGAGGCTGATCGGGAAGCCCTCGACGACGCTGGACAGGACGACCACACCGCCCGCCGCGTACGCGTCCGGGAGGTCGGGCAGCTCCGGGCCGCCGATCTCCTCGAAGGACACGGGGTTGCAGCCGACCGCGTGCGCGCCGTCCGCCTCGTCGGGGAAGAGCTGTGCGGCGAGGGCGCGGCAGTGCGCGAGGTACGCGGCCGCCTCGGGACCGTCCGCGAGGGCGCCGACTATGCGCAGGCGCGCCTTGGGCTCCTCCTTGCGGACCTCGGCGAAGGCGTGCAGGAGCGAGATCAGGTCCTTCGCTGGCTCGACACGGCCGACCCAGATCAGGGTCTCGGGCTCGCCCGGGTCCTCCCGCTCGCCGACCTCGCCGAAGCGGGCCGCGGGCAGTCCGGGATAGACCGTGCGCAGCTTCGCCCGGTCCGCGCCGCACCGTTCCTGCCAGCGGCGCGCGTGCGCGTTGCCGGGGGTGATGAGGGCGGCCTGCCGGTACACCTCGGCGGCGAGGCGGCCGTGGAAGGAGGCGAGCAGGGCGCGGGCGGGCGCCGCGAGGCCCGTGTCACCGCCCCCGCCACCACCGGCACCGACCTCGCGACCGGCACCAGCCGCCCCAGCCGCACCGGAACCAACTCGGGCCCCAGCACCGACCCCGGCCCCAAAACCCGCACCAGCACCAGCACCAGCCAAATAGTGCGCCCGAAGCTGCACCCCGTACTCGGTGACCAGCAGCGGCACCCCCGCGAAGTGCTTGGCGAGCAGCCCCGGCAGCGCGGCGCCGCCGCCCGCCGTGGCGTGGCAGACGTCGACCGCGCCCAGTTCGTCGTCCCCGTACCAGTCGAGGGACAGCGGGCGCAGCACGCGCTCCAGGCGGTCCGCGACGGCGAGGAGATCCGGTACGCGGGCGGCGCGGGCGGCACGCAACGCGCCCGGCGCGCGGCAGGCGCTCTCCAGGGCGCGCACGGCGGCTTCGGAGCGCAGGGCACCGCCCAGGCCTCCGGTGTCACGGGCAAGGTCGGCGAGCTCGTACAACGCGCTGCCGAAACGGTCCGCCAACTGGCCGGAGCTGTTCCGCTCCCCCGGGCCCGCCCCGCTTCCCGGCTCCGCACCGGCTCCCGAACACACCACCCGCGCCAGCTCGCCGAAGCTCTCGGCGAACCTCCGCCGCACCCGCCACCCGAAACCGAACCCGGAACCAGAGCCGAAACCGGAGCCGCCGCCGAGCCCGGAGCCACCACCGAAGGCCCCGGAGCCACCGCCGGACCCCGACCCGCACCCGGACCCGGCCCCCACCGCACCTCCGACCGCCGAACCCCCCACCCCCCACAGCGGAGCGCTCCGCACCCGTCGCACCTGCGGCGGCAGCGCCACCCACCCGCGCGCCTCCTGCCGCTCGCTCCGGCTCAGCGCGTACACGTCGAACTCGTGCTGCCCGAGCCCGCGCACGAGCCGGTCGCACCAGAGCCTGGCCTCACCGTCCACATACGGATAACCACCCTCCGTAAGCAGTCCTATGCGCACGCGTGCACCCCCGATCTCCCATATGGGGAGCCGCCGTTGGACCGGCGGCTCGCAGCGGGACGAAGGTATGCGGACATGACGGTGGCGCGATGGACGGTTGTCCATCGCGCCACCAGAAGGGGTGAAGAGCCGTAACTTTCCCGCGCCGGTCGCGTTCCGTCGCGCTATAGCGGACCTAAAGCTGGCTTACAGCACAGCAAAAGCCGCAAGAGTCAAGATTCCACCCGGCATTCCCTCACGGAGTGTCACGCTGCGGCCAGCTCCTTCCCGGTGCCGCCGCCGTCGCCACCCTCCGCGCTCTCTGCGCCCTCCGTGCCCGCCGTGCGCGCCGCCCGTGCGGCGGCCGCCACGCGCCGACGCGCCGCCCGCCGCTCCTGCGCGGCCGCCGGGTCGAGCGCGGGCACGGCGGCGAGCAGTTGGCGGGTGTACGGGTCCTGAGGCTTGCCGTAGACCTCGTCCACGGACCCGTACTCGACGATCCGCCCGCGCCGCATCACCGCGACCTTGTCGCTGACCTGACGTACCACCGCCAGATCGTGCGCGACGAAGACGAGGGCGAGCCCCAGCTCCCGCTGCAGTTCGGCGAGCAGCGCCGTGACCTGCGCCTGCGTGGTGACGTCCAGGGCGGAGACCGGTTCGTCGCAGACGATGAGGCGGGGCTCGGCGGCGAGCGCCCTGGCGATGCCGACGCGCTGGCGCTGGCCGCCGCTGAACTCGTGCGGGTAGCGGCCGTAGTGCGCGGGGTCGAGGCCGACCCGCGTCATCAGATCGCGGACGCGGGTGCGGATCGCGTCCTCGTCGCGGTCGCCCCGCGCCCGCAGCGGGTCGGCGATGGACTCGCCGACCGAGCGGCGCGGGTTGAGGGAGGCGACGGGGTCCTGGAACACCATCTGCACACCCGGCACGACGCCCTTGGCCTGCTTCTCCGCACCCCCGTAGCGGAGTTGCCCGGCCGTCGGTTCGAGGAGGCCGACGAGCATCCGGCCGAGGGTCGTCTTGCCGCTGCCGCTCTCGCCGACGACGCCGAGCGTCTCGCCGCGCCGCACGCTGAGCGACACCCCGTCGACGGCCGCGAAGGCCTTCTTGCCGCGGCCGAAATCGCGCCGCAGCCCGTCGGCCTCGACCACCACGTCGCCGAGGTCGCCGGAGCGCTCCTCGCGGACGGCGTCCACCCGGGGCACGGCGCCGAGGAGCTGTCGGGTGTACGACTCCCGCGGCGCCGAAAGGACATCGGCGACGCCGCCGCGCTCGACGACGTGCCCGTGCCGCATGACGAGCACGTCGTCGATGCTCTCCGCCGCGACGCCCACGTCGTGCGTGACCAGGAGCAGCCCCATGCCGGTCTCCTCGCGCAGCCCGTGCAGCAGGTCGAGGATCTGCGCCTGCACGGTCACGTCCAGGGCGGTCGTCGGCTCGTCGGCGATGAGCAGTTCGGGTTCGCAGGCGAGCGCCATGGCGATCAGGGCGCGCTGGCGCATGCCGCCGCTGAACTCGTGCGGCCGGGAGCGGGCGCGGCGCGGCGCGTCGGGGATCCCGACGCGGTCGAGCACCTCGACGGCCCGGGCCCGGGCGGCGCGCCGGGAGGCCTTGGCGTGCGTCCGGTACACCTCGGCGATCTGGTCGCCCACCGCGTAGTACGGGTCGAGGGAGGACAGCGGGTCCTGGAAGACCATCGCGGCGACCGGGCCGCGCAGCCCGCGCAGTTCGGCGTCCGTGGCCGCGCCGACGTCGGTGCCGCCGACGCGTACGGAGCCCGTCACGCGGGCGCCCGTGCCCCGGTGGAGCCCGAGCAGCGCGGACGCGACGGTCGACTTGCCGGATCCCGACTCGCCGACGAGGCCGAGGGCCCCGCCGCGCTCCAGCGTGAAGGAGACCGAGTCCACGGCACGCACGTCGCCGAACTCGACGCTCAGGTCGTCCACTTGGACAAGGCTCATGACAGCACCACCCGTCGGTCGGCCACCGCGTACAGCACATCCGCGACGGCGTTGGCGAGGACCACGAAGAAGCCGGTGACCATGACCATGCCGACGACCACCGGCAGGTCGACGACCCGGACCGCGTGCACGAGTTCACGCCCGAGCCCGGGAAGGCCGAACAGCGTCTCGGTGAG
The DNA here is from genome assembly GCF_055591765.1 of Streptomyces sp. NPDC041205. Taxonomy (NCBI): domain Bacteria; kingdom Bacillati; phylum Actinomycetota; class Actinomycetes; order Kitasatosporales; family Streptomycetaceae; genus Streptomyces; species Streptomyces sp. NPDC041205. Next base: position 720,000 of record NZ_JBVIZH010000002.1, read on the forward strand.
CAGCGCGCCGCCGAACATCGACCCGAAGTCGTTGGCGCTGAGCGCGATCACGGGGGCGAGCGCGCCGCGCAGGGCGTGCCGCCCGACGATGGACCGCTCCTTGACGCCGTACGCGCGGAAGGTGCGCACATGGTCCTCGGCGAGCGTCTCCAGCATCGAGGCGCGCGTCAGCCGGGCGTACTTGGCGGCCTCGATGAGCGCGAGCGACACCCAGGGGAGCAGCAGGTTCCACGCCCACTGCTGCGGGTCGTCCGTGAAGGGCACGTACTGCGGGAACGGCAGCCACTGCAACTGGCCGCAGACCAGGATCATCAGGATCAGGCCGATCACGAACACGGGCGTGGCCGTGCCCGCGAGGGTGACGGCGGTCAGGACGCGTTCCGTCAGGCGGCCGCGCCGCCAGGCGGAGAGCACGCCGGTGCCGACGCCGAGGATCAGCCACAGCACCATCGCACCGAGCGCGAGCGATCCGGTGACGGGCACCTTGTTCAGGATCAGCTCGGTGACCTGCTGGTCGGTCTGGTACGACAGGCCGAGGCAGGGCGCGTCGCAGTGCAGCACGCCGGTGCCGGTGGAGTAGTCGTGGCCGACGAAGACGCCGCTCAGGAAGTCCAGGTAGCGCGTGTAGATCGGGTCGTCGAGCTTCAACTGCTCGGAGACCTGCTGCACCTGGGCGGGCGAGCAGCGCGGGCCGCAGGTGATCTGGGCGACGTCGCCGGGCGCCACGTAGAAGACGGCGTAGATGACGACCGACAGCACGAAGAGCGTGACGACGGCGCCGAGGACGCGTCGTACGACGAAGCCGGTGAAGCCGCCGCCGAGCAGACCGCCGAACCCGCGGGCCTTGGTGACGACGGAAGCGGACACAGAAGCGGACACGGTCGCGGTCACGATCCGCCCTCCCGCTTCCGGCCGGTGCCGATCCGGAGCCGGGACGCCGCCCGCGGGTCGAGCGCGGTGCGCACCCCGTCACCGAGGACGGTCAGCGCGAGCACGGTCACGAACAGGGCGGCGGCGGGCAGCAGCAGGTACTGCGGGGCCGCCTGGTACCAGACGTCGGCCGAGGTCAGCATCTGTCCCCAGGACGCGGTGGGCGGCTTCACGCCGACGCCGAGGAAGGACAGGGCCGCCTCGACGGTGATGTTCGTGGGGACGAGCAGCGCCGCGTACGTGATGACGGGCGCGGCGAGCGCGGGCAGCAGTTCGCGGCGGGCGATCCGCACGCCGCTCCAGCCGCTGAGCCGGGCCGCCGCCACATGGTCGAGGGACTTCAGCGAGATGGTCCTGGCGCGCACGACCTTCGCGATCCCGCCCCAGCCCACGAACCCGACGACCAACGCGACGAGCACCGGCCGCGGGAAGCCGCTGGGCACGACGGCGAGCAGCGCGAGCGCGAGGACCATCAGGGGCAGCGCGACCATGACGTCGGTGGCGCGGCTGAGCGCCTGGTCGAGCCAGCGCCCGCCGAGGCCGCTGGCGAGCCCGACGCCGACGCCGATGGCGACCTGGAGCACCGTGGCGACGGCGGCGACGCCGAGGGACACCCGGGCGCCGTACACGAGCCGTGCGAACAGGTCGCGGCCGGTCTGCGGTTCGACGCCGAGCCAGTGGTCGGCGCTCATCCCGCCGAACGAGCCGACGGGCACGCCGCCGCGGGCGGAGTCGACGAGACCGGGGTGGTACGAGGTGGGGTCCTGGCCCTCCAGGGCGGTGAGCAGGGGCGCGGCGAGCGCGACCAGGACGAGCAGCGCGACGACGGCCGCCGCGACGAGGGCGGCGCGCTGCGTGCGCAGCCGCCGCCAGAACTGACGGGCTCCGGAGGCGGCGGCGGGTGCCGTGGTGGCACCCGCCCCCGGGGTCTCCGAGGCCAACAGGGCCTCACTCATGACAGATTGACCTGAATCCGTGCTTCGGTGCCGTGCTACTTGACCGCGACCTGGGAGACGTCGAGGACGCCGGTCCAGTCACTGATCACGACGTTCTTGATGTCCTTGCCGTACAGGCGCTTGTAGACGGGGTGGAACAGCGGCACGTTCAGGGCCTTGGCGCCGATCTTCTTGTCGAGGGCGCCCCAGCGCTTCGCGGCGGCGGCGTGGTCGGTCAGCTTGTTGATCTCGTCGATCTCCTGGTTGACCGACTTGTCGTTCAGGAAGCTGGAGTTGAAGTTGTAGCCGTCCTTGACGATCTGGCGGCCGTCGAAGATCGGGGCGAGGAAGGGGCCGCCGGAGGGCCAGTCGGCACCCCAGTGGGCGAGGAACAGGCCGGGCTCGTCCTTGGCGTCGTGGACCTTGTCCTCGTAGTCGTTGTCCTCAAGACCCTGGAGCTTGACGGTGATGCCGGCCTTCTTCAGGGCGTCCTGGAGGGCGGTGGCGATCTCCGGGCTGGTCTCGAAGTTCTTGTCGTTGGAGTGCGTGAGCGTGATGGTCAGGCCGTCCTTGTGACCGGCCGCCTTCAGAAGCTCCTTGGCCTTCTTGGCGTTGCCGGAGGCGCCCGCCGGGAAGTGGTCGAACTTCGTGTATCCGAAGGATTCCTGGTTCGGCAGGAACGTGGTGGCGGGCTCGGCGAGCGAGGAGCCGCCGGCCGCGTTGACGACCGAGGTGCGGTCGACGGCGTAGGCGATGGCCTGACGGACCTTCGGGTCGTCGAACGGCTTCACCTTCGGGTTGAAGGCGAGGTAGTTGGTGTAGCCGAAGTGGCCGGTGCCGACCTGCGCGGCGAGCTTCTTGTCGCCGCTGACCTTGGCGAGCTCGGCGGGCCCGAGGTTGGTGTCGGTGGTGATCGCGGCGGCGTCGGCGCCCTGGCTCGCGGAGAGCCGCTGGTTGATGACGGACGAGTTGAGGCCGGAGCGCACGTCGATCTTGTCGGGGTACGCCTTGCGCTCGGTGTCGGTCTTCGCGGACCAGTGCGGGTTGCGCTCCAACTGGAGCCGCTCGCCGTCGCCGCTGTTCTTGACGACCTTGTAGGGGCCGGTCGAGACCGGGTGCTCCTCGTACTTGGTGCCCTTGTCCTTGGCCTTCGGCACGGGCGCGAAGGACGTCTGCGTGGCCACGTAGTCGAAGTCGCCGACGGGCTTGTTCAGCCGGAAGACGATCGTGTGGTCGTCCGGCGTCTCGACGGAGTCCAGGCCCTTCTTGTCCTTGTAGGGGCCCTGGTACTTGTCGCCGCCGATGAGCCAGTCCCGCAGGAAGGGCGCGCCGCCGGACAGTTCGGCGGCGAAGGAGCGCTCGATGCCGTACTTGATGTCCTTGGTCGTGACCGGCGTGCCGTCCTCGAACGTGACCCCCTTCTTGATCTTGTACGTCCACACCGTGGCGTTCTTGCTCGGCTTGCCGAGGCCCTCGGCGAGGTCGGGGACGACCTTGGTGCCCTCGGCGCCGTCCTCGCGGTTGCGGGTGGTCAGGGTGCGGAAGACGAGGCTCGGGACGTTGCCGCCGCCGGAGGTGTACAGGCGCGCCGGGTCGAAGTCGCTCTGCGGGTTGCTGTTGAGGACGGTGAGCGTGCCGCCCTTCTGCGGCTTGCCGCCGCCGCCCGCCTCGTTCTTGTCGTCCGGGCCCGCGCAGGCGGCGGCGCCGAGGGACAGCACGACCAAGGTGGCGGACGCCACTGCCACGCGACGGGATATGACGGACTTCTGACGACGCAGACGCATCGGAGTGCCTCTCGGAAAGCGAAAGAGAAAGATTCAAGGATTCGCGAGAGCCCACCCAGGGCGACGCACGCCGAGCGCGGCTTCGGGTTGCCGCAGCCCGCCACGCACACCACCCGAAGACGGTTCGGGCACACGGCGGGGAGAATTGCGGCAGAGCCGGGAAAAACGAAGCGGAAGCGACGCACTCGCCGGGGGCGGGCGTCAGCGACAGTGAATGTCGGCCACGCAGAGCGCGGTCACGCCGAACAGCGCCAGCTCAAGGGCGGCGCTCACGGAGGCGTGACGGATCGACATGCGGAGAAATATGAACGATGCCGCGCGGAAAGTCAACGCGATGCCCGGTTCGTCCCCCGTACCGGTGCCGACGCCGGCTCAACTCTCCGGGAACGCCCAGGGGTTGGCCTTGCAGCGGATTCCGTCGTGGTCGAGGAACTTGGTCTGCTGCTGCATGACCGGCGCCAGCTCGCCGTCGCGGCGGCAGTCGACGTGGCCGTAGCCGAGCCGGTGGCCGACCTCGTGGTTGATGAGCATCTGTCGGTACGGGTGGATGCGGTCGCCGTAGGTCTTGGCGCCCCGGGCCCACCGATAGGCGTTGATCATGACGCGCTCGGTCGACGCGGAATCGCAGGACACATTCTGCTGGAGCGTGTCGAGTCCGGATTTGGCGCACCATTTCGCGGTGGTCACAGGGCTGGCCAGCGTAATGACGAAGTCGGGTTTCCCGGAGGAGATCCGCTCGAAGGTGCGGCCGCCGCCGTGCGCCCAACTCCGCTTGTCGTTCAGGGTCTTCTGCACAGCCTGCGCGAACAGGCCGCCGTCAAGACCCATGCCCTTCTCGATGTCGACGCGGTAGCGGAATTTCTGCCCCTTGCCCGGCGCCTTGTCGAATCCGCGGACGGCGTCGAAATCCCCGGACGCGGCGAGTTTCGCGTCCAGCGGGTATTTCTTGCCCATTTTCTCGTCGTACGTCGCCGGGCGGGGCGGCGCGGGCTTGGCCGGCGTCGGCCGGTCGTCCGAGCGGGACGCCGGGTCGCGGCCGTCGCGGGTGTCGCCGCCCTTGTCCGCGGCGCGGGCGGGCGAGCTGTCGTCGCCTCCGCCGTCGGCGACCTGACCGGCCACGATGACGGCGAGGACGGTGGTGACGGCCGCGGCGGCGATGCCGGTGACGGTGCGGGCGCGGTTCTTCTCCCGGCCCTTGGCGGTACGGGCGTCGGGCCCGCCGTCGTCGTCGCCGTACGGGTCGGCGTCGTCATCGGCGCCGCCGTCACCGCCGTCGAAGCCGTCGGACTCCCAGGCCGTCACGGACTCGTACGGGTCGCGGGGCGGGGTGCGCCGCGGGGCCGCCGCACGCGCGGCGAAGAGGTCGGCGTCGTCGAGTTCGCCGAGGTCACCGGGCGCGCCGGAGCCGTCGAAGGCGTCCACGTAGTCGGGCCGGGGCCCCGGAGCACCAGGCCCGCGCGCCCCCGGCGGCACGACGCCGTACCCGGCCCCCATCCGGGGCCCGGCGCCCCCGACCTCACCCCAGCCGCCCCCGGCCTCCCGCTGCTCGGGGTGCCCGCCACGCACGTGCGGGGTGCCGCCGGGCGGGGTCTGGCGGGGGACGCCGTGCGGGGGCGTGTGCTGGGGCACGCCGTGCGGGGGCGTGTGCTGGGGGAAGCCGTGGGCCGGGGTGTGCGCGGGATCGGCGCCCTGCGGGGCCTGTCGGGGCAGGCCGTGCGGCGGGGTGTGCTGCGGGAAACCGTGGGCGGGCGTGTGCGCCGGGTCGCCGTACGGAGGCGGGGGCTGCGGGATGCCGTGCGGGGGCGTGCCGTCGGGGGCCGTGCCGCGTCTGCGACGGCCTGAGCCGCCGCCCTGCGCGGGGGCGGCCGGGGCCGACGGGGGTGCCTGGTTCGGCTGTGGTGCCTGGTTCGGCAGGGGCCTGGGGGTCGCGCCCCCTATGCCGGAGGTGCCGGTGGTGTCCGAAGTGGCGGCCGGGCCGCGGCGGCTATGACGTCCCACGCGGCGCCTCAGCTCCTCGAACCCGAATCGCGATGGTCGCTCACACGGCCACCATCGCGCACACCAGGCGTCTCGCTCAACTCATCCGGACCGGCCAACTCCTCTGTATCGGCCAGAAGTTCGCGAATCGCGGCGGCCACGGTCTCCGGATACTCCATCATCGCCACGTGCCCCGCGTCCGGCAGCGTGAGCAGCCGGGAGTAGCGGAAGGCGGCCGACGCCCGGCGCGCCATGCGGTACGACACGAGCTGGTCCCGGCCGCCGTACACGAGCAGGGTCGGCGCGAGCACCCGCTCGGCCTGCCGCCACAGGCCGTGCTGGCCGCCGAGGGTGTACGCGTTCACGATGCCGCGGGCCGACCGGGCCATCGCGTCCCAGAAGTACGGAAGGGCGAGGCGCCGCTCCATCTCGCGCACGGCCGCCCGGAAGCCCTCCGGCGTGACCCGCCCCGGATCGCCGTAACAGAGCCCGAGCACCCCGCGCACCCGCTGCTCGGCCGTCCAGTCCCTGCTGAGCCGCGTGAACAGGCCCGCGATGCCGGGCACGGCGAGCAGCCCCGTGGGCACCGCCGCGCGCTGCACCCGCAGCTCGGGCAGCGCGGGCGAGATCAGCGTGAGCGTGCGCACCAGGTCCGGCCGGACCGCGGCGACGCGCGTCGACACGGCGCCGCCCATCGAGTTGGCCACCAGGTGCACGGGGCCGCGCCCGCCGGCGTCGAGGTGGCGGATCACCGCGCGGGCGTGCCCGGTGACCGAGTAGTCGCCGTCGTCCGGCGGCGGCGAGTCCCCGAAGCCGGGCAGGTCAAGGGCCTCGCAGTCCACGACGTCCTCGAGCAGCGGCATCAGCGCCGACCAGTTCAGCGAGGACCCGCCGAGCCCGTGCACGTACAGCGCGGGCGGCAGTCCGGAGCGCACCGACGGGCGCGAGCGCACGTTCAGCGTGAGCCCGGGCAGCGCGACCGAGGCGAGCCGCTCGCCCTCGGCGACGGCGACGGCGCCCGGCTTGGGAGCGGCGGCAGCGGCCAGCACGGGCGGCAACTCGGTCGAAGGCATGCGGGCAATGTTACGAGACGATCACGCGTGGGATCGCGTGTTCGGCATCACAGATCCCGTACAGATCGCGTAGCGGCCCCCGCACGTCTTCCCTAGGCTCGTAGGCAAGCGAGCCTAGGAGTCCACATGAACGTCGACCCCAGCGACCCCGAGACCTTCCAGGACGAGGAAACCGCGGGCGAGAGCAGCGCGGAGACCCCCGAGGCGGACGCCGCCGAGCAGCACGCCGACCTCAGCCCCGAGCGGGACGACTCCCTCCAGGACGTCGACCCGGGCGCGGCCAACGAGGCCGATGTGGCCGAACAGGCGCGCGTGGTGTCCCTCGACGAGGACGACTACCGCTGATCCGAGGCGCCGACAAACACACAGCTGCCCGTGTTTGCCCTGCTACGCACGGCTGCGCGGATCCGCTGAGGGCATCCAGTCCGTGAAATTCTGCGCTCACACCGCGCACATCACAGTTACCGAAAAGTACGATGGCGTCGCGGCGCACACCGCAGCACAAGGACGACTTTGGGAGGCGGCGTGACAGCCATCGAGCAGACAGAGGCGGCGCGCCCGCGGGGCACACGCCTGCCGCGCCGTGCCCGACGCAATCAGCTTCTGGGCGCGGCCCAGGAGGTCTTCGTCGCCCAGGGGTACCACGCGGCGGCCATGGACGACATCGCCGAGCGGGCCGGCGTCAGCAAGCCGGTGCTGTACCAGCACTTCCCCGGCAAGCTCGACCTCTATCTGGCCCTGCTCGACCAGCACTGCGAGAACCTGCTGCAGGCGGTGCGCGCGGCGCTCGCGTCGACGACGGACAACAAGCAGCGCGTCGGCGCGACGATGGACGCCTATTTCGGGTACGTCGAGGACGACGGCGGCGCGTTCCGCCTGGTCTTCGAGTCGGACCTGACGAACGAGCCCGCGGTCCGCGAGCGCGTGGACAAGGTGACCCTGGAGTGCGCGGAGGCGATCTGCGAGGTCATCGCGGAGGACACCGGTCTTTCCAAGTCCGAGTCGATGCTCCTGGCCTCGGGACTCGGCGGCCTCTCCCAGGTCGTCGCGCGCTACTGGCTGCACAGCGACGGCGGTGTCCCGCGCGAGAAGGCGGTGCAGCTGCTCACCTCGCTGGCCTGGCGCGGCATCGCGGGCTTCCCGCTGCACGGCTCCGAAGGCCACTGACCGCGCGTTTGTTCCCGTCCCCCGCGGCCGCCGTGTTCGCTCCTGGCGTGCACGGCCGGAACCGATCCTGTCCCCTCTCCGGGCTAATCTGTGCTGGGTACGGCGCGGGCGACCGCGCACATCACTGACCGTCGGAGGGACAAAGCGTGGAGGTCAAGATCGGCGTGCAGCACGCGCCTCGCGAGATCGTTCTGGAGAGCGGTCAGAGCGTCGAGGAGGTCGAGAGCGCGGTGGCCGACGCCCTGTCGGGCAAGGCCCAGCTGCTGACTCTGGCGGACGACAAGGGCCGCAAGGTCCTGGTGCCGGCCGACCGCCTCGCGTACGTGGAGATCGGCGAGCCGACCGTGCGCAAGGTGGGCTTCGGCGCCCTGTAGGGCCGCACGCGAGACGACGGAAGGGCCCGGAGGCATCGCCTCCGGGCCCTTCCGCCATTCACGCCGCCGTTCGCGCCGCTATTCGCTCAGCCATTCGCTCCGTCATCCGCGTCGACTCCGTGGCGGGGTCCTTCCGTCATCCGCGTCGACTCCGTGGCGGGTGCGCCGAGTTCACCGCCGTCCCGCGCTCCGGTGCGCGGTGAGTATGGAGGGTTGCATTCCGGCAGCCGGGGGTAAGACCGGCTACGACCGTTTTGCACCTGGCCACGAGGGAGGGAACACACCGTGATCCTCGAAGCACTCGGCTCCGCACTGATCGGCCTGGCCCTCGCCTGGGCGACCGCCCGCCGCCTGCCGCACCGGCTGCCCGCACGGACGCTGGTGCTCGCGACCGGCGTGGGCGGAGCGCTGATCGGAGCGTTCATCACGCACATGGCGCTGGGGCCGGGGAGCAGCCCAGCGACCCTGGTCGGAGCCCTGGCCGTGTCGGCCGCGCTGCTTTCCCTGCTGCTTCGCCCCACCCGCCGCCTGCACCGCCGCCAGGTTCCTGCCTGACGGCGGAGCGGAGCCAGGGGTCAGGCGGCGAGCCCCAGCGCCGCCATCCGCTTCGTGTGCGCCTCGGTGATCCGCGAGAACATCCGGCCGACCTCCGCCAGGTCGAACCCGTCCGCGACCCCGCCGACCAGCATCGTCGACAGGGCGTCCCGGTCTGCGACGACCCGCTGCGACTGCGAGAGGGCCTCGCCCATCAGCCGTCGCGCCCACAGCGCGAGCCGCCCGCCGACGCGCGGGTCGGCGTCGATCGCGGCCCGCACCTTCTCCACGGCGAAGCTGGCGTGGCCGGTGTCGTCGAGGACGCCGAGCACCAGGCTGCGGGTGTCCCCGTCGAGGCGGGCCGCGACCTCGCGGTAGAAGTCACTCGCGATCGAGTCGCCGACGTACGCCTTGACCAGGCCTTCGAGCCAGTCGGACGGCGCCGTCTGGCGGTGGAAGCCGTCGAGCGCCTCGACGAAGGGCTCCATCGCCGCCGTCGGCTCCTCGCCGACCGCCGCGAGCCGGTCCCGCAGCCGCTCGAAGTGGTGGAACTCGGCCGACGCCATCTTCGCCAGCTCCGCCTTGTCGCCGAGGGTCGGCGCCAGCTTCGCGTCCTCCGCGAGCCGCTCGAACGCCGCGAGCTCGCCGTAAGCGAGCGCGCCGAGCAGGTCCACGACGGCGGCGCGGTACTGCGGGTCGGCGGAGGCTGTCTTCCAGTCCTGGGCGGCGACCCCGGTGGGGGCGGCGGATCCGGTCTCTTCGGGGGGCTGCGCGGCGGTGTCAGGCGTCTCCATGAAGCGCACAATAGCCCGCCCACCGGATGGCGTAAGGGCCTGGTCAACCACTGTGACGACAGCAACGTGAGGAATTCGCCGGACACGCATGCGAGATTCCGGGGTACAGTGGTAATGCGCCCGCCGAATATTCGACGGGCCGCATGAATGAGGATGCCCGGTCGGTGGCCCGATCGGCTCCGACCAGACAGCCCTCCAGGGCGTACGCACCGTGCGTACGGCAAGCGGAGGGACCCCCTCAGCGGTGTGAGCGCTCGAGCGTCGGCAGTGGTCCCGTACCACCCGGCTCGCCCGGCTCTTTCCAGCAGGCGGCCGGCAGTCCCCGGCACGGTCACGACCCCCAGCGTTCGCCTCGCGCCGCGTCTCACAGAAGAGGCATTGCCCTGACTACGACTTTCCGAGAGCTCGGGATTCTTCCCGAGACAGCCGAAGCCCTTGAGGCCGTCGGCATCATCAGCCCCTTCCCCATCCAAGAGATGACGCTCCCCGTTGCCCTTTCCGGCACCGACGTCATCGGCCAGGCCAAGACCGGCACCGGCAAGACGCTGGGCTTCGGCCTGCCGCTCCTCGAGCGCGTGACCGTCCCCGCGGACGTCGAGGCCGGGCGCGCGACGCCCGAGCAGCTGACGGAGGCCCCGCAGGCCCTCGTCGTCGTCCCCACCCGCGAGCTGTGCCAGCAGGTCACCAACGACCTGCTGACCGCCGGCAAGGCGCGCAACATCCGCGTCCTCGCCATATACGGCGGCCGTGCCTACGAACCGCAGGTCGAGGCCCTCAAGAAGGGCATCGACGTCGTCGTCGGCACCCCGGGCCGCCTGCTCGACCTGGCCGGACAGCGCAAGCTGAACCTGAAGCACGTCAAGTGCCTCGTCCTCGACGAGGCCGACGAGATGCTCGACCTGGGCTTCCTGCCCGACGTCGAGAAGATCATCAACATGCTTCCCGCGAAGCGTCAGACGATGCTCTTCTCCGCGACGATGCCGGGCGCCGTCATCGGCCTCGCCCGGCGGTACATGTCGCAGCCCACGCACATCCGCGCCACCGCGCCGGACGACGAGGGCGCGACGGTCGCCAACACCACGCAGTTCGTGTACCGCGCGCACTCCATGGACAAGCCGGAGATGGTCTCCCGCATCCTGCAGGCCGACGGCCGCGGGCTCGCGATGATCTTCTGCCGTACGAAGCGGACGGCCGCCGACATCGCCGAGCAGTTGGAGCGTCGCGGCTTCGCCTCCGGCGCCGTGCACGGCGACCTCGGCCAGGGCGCCCGCGAGCAGGCCCTGCGGGCCTTCCGCAACGGCAAGGTCGACGTGCTCGTCTGCACCGACGTCGCCGCCCGCGGCATCGACGTCGAGGGCGTCACCCACGTCATCAACTACCAGTCGCCCGAGGACGAGAAGACCTACCTCCACCGGATCGGCCGCACCGGCCGCGCCGGCGCCTCCGGCACCGCGATCACGCTCGTCGACTGGGACGACATCCCGCGCTGGCAGCTCATCAACAAGGCGCTCGACCTGGGCTTCAACGACCCGGTCGAGACGTACTCCAGCTCTCCGCACCTGTACGAGGAGCTGAGTATCCCCGCCGGTACGAAGGGTGTCCTGCCGCGTGCCGAGCGCACCCGTGCCGGGCTCGACGCGGAGGAGATCGAGGACCTCGGTGAGACCGGGGCCCGTGGCTCGGGCTCGCGCGGCTCCCGTGGCGGACCGCGCCGCGGTGAGCGTGCCGCGGCCCGGCCGCAGGCCGAGGAGGCCGAGCGTCCCGCCCGTACGCCGCGGCGTCGTCGCCGCACCCGCGCGGGCGCGCCCCTCGACGCCGAGGCCACGCCGACGGCGGCGCCGTCCGAGGCCCCTGCCCCGGCTGCGGCCCCGGCTGCCGGTGCGGCTGCCGTGACGGAGGAAGCCGCGCCGCGTACGCCGCGTCGTCGGCGCCGGACGCGTGCGGGGGCCGACTCCGCGGCGGCCGAGCCGGCCGCCGTGTCGGCGCCGGCCGCTGCTGCCGCCCCGGCCGCGGAGGAGGCGCCGGCGAAGCCGCGCCGCCGCCGCACCCGTAAGTCGGCGGACGCCTCGGACAGCTAGTCCACGGGGTGGCCCACGCGGCCACCCACCACCCGCGCCCGGGGGCCACCCGCCCCCGGGCGCGGCCGTGTCTCCCCCGCCGCTCCGCGGCGGCCATCTCCCACCCGCCCGCCCCGCTTCACGGGTCCGCAGGCTTCAGCCCGCCTGGGCCACCTGGGGTTGCCCGGCGTCAGCACCACGTCCGCACCCGATGCCCACACCTGCGCCCACCCCACCCCTGTGGGCGACTGCTCCGCCCAGAGGGCGATGGGACACCCCCTGCTGCGAGTTCGGGGGAGGGTGGGCACAGCCCGGGCCGACGGCACCATGACGACGGGGGAAGGGCACGCCCCCGGGCCAACGGCCCCCACGGCGTCGAGGCAAGGGCCACCGCCCCCCCCCAAGGCCCAGGGGCCAGTAGCCTCGGGGACATGAGCAGGCCCCCCACCTTCACCCCGCCCGAGGGCACCCTCGCGTACCCCCTGCGTACGGAGCGCGGTGACTTCGCCGTGCTCGACACCCGCCCGACCGGCCAGGCCAAGGGCACCGCCCTGCTCCTGCCGGGGTACACGGGGAGCAAGGAGGACTTCATCGCCCTGCTCCGCCCCCTCGCCGACGCGGGCTACCGCACCGTGTCCATCGACGGCCGCGGCCAGTACGAATCGCCGGGCCCGGATGACGAATCGGCTTACGCCCAGGCCGAGTTGGCGCGCGACGTCCTGGCTCAGGCGGCAGCCGCCCGCACCGCGGACGAGGGCCCGCCGCACCTGGTGGGCCACTCCCTGGGCGGCCTGGTGGCCCGGGCCGCCGTCCTCCTGGCGCCGCCGGGCACCTTCGCCTCGCTGACCCTCGTCGCGTCAGGACCGGCCCGTATCTCCCCGTCGCAGCGCACCCGCGCCACGCTCCTCACGGACGCCGTCGCGGCGCACCCGATGGACGTCGTCTGGGAGGCGATCCAGGCCCTCGACCCCGTGGAGGACGTGAGCGTGGACACGAACGGCGGCGGCGCCGACGCGGCGGCGCTGCGGGACCGCTGGCTGCGCAACAACCCGGCCCAGCTCATCGCCACCGGCAGGCAACTGTGCGCCGAACCCGACCGCGTCGACGAGCTGGCCGCCGTACCCCTGCCCAAGCACGTCGTGTCCGGCGAGAGCGACGACACCTGGCCCGTGCCGCTCCTCGACGAGATGGCGCGCCGCCTGCGCGCCCACCGCACCGTGGTCACCGGCGCGAACCACTCCCCCAACACCGACCGCCCGGCGGCGACGGCGGCCGCCCTGGCGGCCTTCTGGGACCGGGCCGCCGACCACCGCAACGGAAGCCCGCGCTAGTTCCGTGGCACCGCTGCCGTCAGTAGCACTTCTGTAAGTGGTCCCAGAAGCCGTCCCGCAGCACCCGCCGCAGGTCGGACTGGCCGCGCAGCGAGTAGTCGAGCAGCCGCTCCGCCTCGACGAGGAGTTCCTGGTCGACGGACCCGGGCAGGTAGGGGTGGCCGGGCAGCAGGCCCACCAGCGCCTCGCGGCCGCGCGCCGAGAGCCACTTCGCGGAGATCTGGGCGCCGACGAAGCGCACGTCGTCCCGTGAGGGCCGGGGCGTGGCCTGCGCGCCCTCGTACGGCACGGCGGGGCGGCGGGTCACGAACGGCTTGAAGAAGTCCGCGTCGAAGGTGCGCTGGCTGTCGACCTCCCACAGCAGCGGCTCCGCCTGGTTGCGGCCGTCGGGCGCGTCGATGCCCCAGAGGTGGACGCGGGCGCCGTACCCCTGCGCCGCCTCGACCGCCGAGACCAGGTCCTCGTCGCCGCCGATGAGCGCCGCGTCGCTGATGGCGCGGTGCCGGGCCAGGGACTCCAGGTCGCTGCGGATCAGCGAGTCGACGCCCTTCTGCTGGTTGTTGGCGTTGAGGTTGCCGAGGCGCACCTTCACGTCGGGGAGCTCGGCGATCGACTGCTGTTCGGAGGTGTGGATGCGGCGTCTCGCGCCGTCGTACCAGTACACCCGCAGCAGCCTGCTGTCCGCGAAGATCGTGCGCGCCTTGTCGATCAGCGCGTCGATGAGCGCCTCGGCGTCGAGCTCGAAGGACCGCCGGTCCTCGGTGCCCGCGGCGAGCCGTCCGGCGGCGGCGTACAGATAGCCGGCGTCGACGAAGATCGCGTGCGTGGACGGGGTCTTCGCGACCTCGGCGAGCATGCGCTCCAGTAGGCCGTTGGTGCGTTCGAGCCGGAGGGTGATCTCACCGATCTCACGGGCCGTGCTCTCACCGAACTCGTCAGGGGTCTCGTCCATGTCCATACGAAACGCATTGTCTCGTCCGTCACTCGGCAGGCACAACCGGTAGCTGTCACTCAGCGAACACAACCAGCCGCGATACAGTCACGAAACAAGGCGTTCATTAGACTCGCGAAAATTTTCTTTAGCGTAGGGAATGTTTGAGGGAGTCAAGCCGTTGCACCCTACGTAGCCAGCAGTTCTCCTCCAGGAGGATCACCAGACGAAGGGAGAAGCCCATGCGCTTCGAAATCATGCGACTCGACGACGTCGACGGCACCGCCGTGGACACGACCGTCGTGGACGCCGCCTCCGTCAACCGGATCGTGCAGCAAGCCGCCGCCATAGGGCAGCGCCTCTACATCCGTCCGGCCGACGCCTCGGCCTCATAACGGCGCCGAACGGCCTCATCACACACTTCAGAGCCCTGTACGACACCGGCGCGTCCGGTGCCGTACAGGGCTCTGTGCGTGGGTCGCGGTCACCCGCACGGCTCAACCGCCGCGGATCACCTGCGTGACGCCGTTGATGATCTGCTGCACGGCGATCGCCGACAGCATCATTCCGGCGAGCCGCGTCACCAGGACCACACCGCCGTCCTTGATGACGCGGATGATCAGCAGCGAGAAGCGCATCGCCACGAACAGCACCACATGGATGGCCAGAATCGCCGCCCACACGGAGACCTGCTCCATGCCGTCGGCATGCTGCACGGCCAGGATCACCTGCACGATCGCGCCGGGCCCGGCGAGCAGCGGCATGCCGAGCGGCACCAGGGCGACGTTGACGTCCTTGGTCTGCTGCGGCTCGTCGGTCTTGCCGGTGAGCAGGTCGAGCGCGACCAGGAGCAGCAGCAGACCGCCCGCGATCATCAGCGCCTGGGTGGAGACGTGCAGATAGTCGAGGATCTGCTGGCCCACGATGCCGAAGACGGCGATGACCCCGAAGGCCACGCACACGGCCTGGAAGGCCATCTTCTTCTGCACCTTGGCGGGGCGTCCCGCGGTCAGCGCGAGGAAGATCGGCGTGACCCCAGGGGGGTCCATGATGACAAAAAGGGTGAGAAAGAGGGATCCGAAGACGGCGACGTCGAACACAGTGATGGCCTTGCAGGAGTGGGTCGTACAGAACAGCGGGCGGTGGCCCGGGACGCGTACCGCGGACGACGGCAGCGCGTGCCGCGGACGGTGGTGGTGAAGCGTTACGGGGACAGGGGGCGCGATACGCGGACGGTGGCGCGTTACGCCGACGGGCCTCCGCCCGCGCCCGGCACCGGGAACGCTCCCGTCGCCCGGCGCGTGATCTCGCCGTAGATCTCGGGGTCGGTGGTGTACTCCCCGAGCACGCACGTCTTCCGTGTGCCGTGGTAGTCGCTCGACCCGGTGACGAGCAGGCCCAGGTCGGCGGCGAGGCCGCGCAGCCTGGGGCCGGACTCGGGCGCGTACGCCAGTTGTTCCGGGTGGTCGACCTCGATGCCGTCGAGGCCCGCCGCGGCCAGCTCGGCGATCGCCGACTCGGGCACCACCTTGCCGCGCTGGGCTGCGGCGGGGTGCGCGAAGACGGTGACGCCGCCCGCGGCCTTGACCAGGCGTATCGCGTCGAAGGGGTCGAGTTCGTGCTTCTCGGCGTAGGCACGGCCGCCGTCGGCGAGCCAGTCGGGCGTGAACGCGTCCGAGACGGTCGGTACGACGCCGAGCTCGACCAGGGCTTCCGCGACGTGCGGGCGGCCGACGGAGCCGTCGCCGGCGATGCGCGCGACCTGCTCCCAGGTGACGGGGACGCCGAGTTCCTGAAGCTTGCCGACCATCGCCTTGGCGCGCGGCACGCGGTCGTCACGGACGAGTTCGCGCTCGCGTGCGAGCTCTGGCTCGTCGGGGTCGAAGAGGTACGCCAGCATGTGCATGCCCACGCCGTCGAGGCGGCAGGACAGCTCGGCGCCGGTGACGAGGGTGAGGCCGGGCGGCAGCGCGGCGATCGCCTCGGCGTGGCCGCGGGTGGAGTCGTGGTCGGTCAGCGCGACCACGTCCAGACCGGCCGCGGCGGCGTTGCGCACCAGCTCGGCCGGGGTGTCGGTGCCGTCGGACGCGGTGGAGTGGGTGTGCAGGTCGATGCGCACGCAGGGCTCCACGCTCTTCGGGACGGACGGGGGGACGCCCCAGTCTAACGTTCCGCGCCCCGACCCCCGCTCGGCGCTGCGCGCCCGGTCCTCAATCGCCGGACGGGCTCTCTCCCAGCCACCCGCCCCACCTGGACCCGCTGGCCCACCCCGGCACCTCCAGGCCGACCACGGCGAGATTTCAGCCCGTCATGGGGGTACCCCTTGCTCCTTAAGAGCTTGGGGGAGTTTGAGGACGAGGCGCGCAGCGCCGATCCGGCGGAGGCGGGTCCCACCCGCACGACACGGCGGGCGAGCGGCCGGGGTCCAGGGGGCGCAGCGCCCCGGTTTCGGTGAAGGGGCGGGACCGGGGCGCCCCGCGTAGGACGGCGCCCCGCCCTACGGCATCAGCAACCGCGGCGAGAGCGCCCCGCACGGCACCAGGTCGACCTCGGCCCCGGCGTCCCGCAAGTCCGTGAGGACGAGCTCGTCGTACATGAGCAGCCCCGACTGCTCGGGCCAGGCGATGGCCCAGAGCCACAGCCCCCGCGCCTCCCCCGCGAACACGGCCCGATCATCGGGCGCCCCCGGCACATGCCACATGGCCGTGGGCCGCCCAGCGGCGAGGACCTTGGCCTGGGCGGCCTTCCCGGCGCTCATGGAGGGCCCGGGATCGGGCCCGTCGATCCCCGCGTACCGCGCCCCGAGCCCCACCCCCAACTCCTCGGCGACAAGCACGAGTTCACCCACACCACCGAGCGGCGCGGGCCCGGAGCAGGCGACGGCGGTGGCCCGGCCGCCACTGCGGTCGTCCCCGGCGCAGGCGACTCCGGTGAAGAGCCACCCGACGGGCAGGGGCCACGGCATCCACACGGGCACCTGCGCGCGGCGCACGACGACCTGGAGGGCCTCGACGCTGGGCGGGATCACGGGCTGCAGCGGGTGCACCGTGCCGTGCACATCGCACTGCCAGGAGTCGGCAAAGAGGCCGGGAGCCCTGACCCGGCCACCACACTTCGGGCAACTGGGTTCGCCCCTCATAGCGCCCAACGGTCCTCCCCCCTTGCCGCCCCGTCAAGGACGATCACCCGTCCGGAGGCCGTCTCCTGACCACATCCCCCTGCCCCACCACCTGGGGAAATTAGATGTAGCTTGCATTAGTTAGCTCATCTAACTAGTATGTGTATACGGCAACGATCTACCCCCAGCAGCACACCCACCAAGGAGCCGCGGATGACCGCGCACACCCAAGGAGAGCTGACAGCGCCCGCCGAGGACGCCCCAGGACCCGACACCCGCACCGCCGCCCACGCCGGAGGCGACCCCTTCGACGCCGGAGCGGGCGGCCTGCTGCGCCAGCCGAAGGCGGTGTGGGCGACGGCGGGCGCGTCCGTGGTGGCGTTCATGGGCATCGGCCTCGTCGACCCGATCCTGCCGTCCATCGCTCAGGGCCTGAAGGCCACACCGAGCCAGGTCTCGCTCCTGTTCACCTCGTACTTCCTGATCACCGCCGTCGCGATGCTGGTGACCGGCTTCGTCTCCAGCCGCATCGGCGGCAAGAAGACCCTCCTCGCCGGGCTCGCCCTGGTGATCGTCTTCGCCGCGCTCGCCGGTACGTCCGGGTCGGTCGGCGAACTCGTCGGGTTCCGGGCCGGCTGGGGCCTCGGCAACGCCCTGTTCGTGTCGACCGCGCTCGCGGTCATCGTGGGCGCAGCGGCGGGCGGGAGCGCGGCGGCGATCCTGCTGTACGAGTCCGCGCTCGGCCTCGGCATGGCCTGCGGGCCGCTCCTCGGCGCGCTGCTCGGCGACGCCAGTTGGCGCTACCCCTTCTTCGGCACCGCGGCCCTGATGGCCGTCGGCTTCCTGTGCATCACGGCGTTCCTGAAGGAGCAGCCCAGGCCCGCGCGCAAGACCTCGCTGCTCGACCCGCTCAAGGCGCTCGGCCACGGCGGCCTGGCCTCGGCGGCCGCGTCGGCGTTCTTCTACAACTACACGTTCTTCACCGTCCTGGCCTTCACGCCGTTCGTCCTGAACATGACCCCGTACAAGTCGGGTGCGGTGTTCTTCGCCTGGGGCGTCCTGCTCGCGGTGTTCTCGGTGCTCGTCGCGCCCCGGCTCCAGGCCCGGTTCGGGTCCCTGAAGGTGCTCGGCGGTTCGCTGGTGCTGCTCGCCGCGGACGTCCTGGTGCTCGGGTACGGCAACCACGCCACCGCCGTCGTCTGCACCGTCCTGTCCGGTGCCTTCATCGGCGTGAACAACACCGTCTACACGGAGCTGGCCCTCGGCGTCTCGGACGCGCCCCGGCCCGTGGCCAGCGCCGGCTACAACTTCGTACGCTGGTTCGCCGCCGCCGCGGCCCCCTACTTCGCACCGAAGATCGAGGAGTGGAGCGACATCCACATCCCGTTCGTGGTCGCGGCCGTCACGGCGGTGCTCGGCGCGGTGGTGGTGTGGGTCCGCAGGAGCGCGCTCACGCACGAGGCGGAGGAGTTGGAGACCCGGCACGCGACGGAGGACGGCGTGACCGTCTTCGCCGGCTGAGCCCGGCGGAGGTCGGGCGGCCGGGGGCGGCCAGAAGGACCAACTGGCCGCGCTAAAACGAACGTTCAATCCAGCGGTACGGACTTGCGCAGCGGATCGCGCAGGTCCGTGCCGCCGTTCAGCCAGCGCTCCTGAAGGGCCCCCGCGCCGTGCACCCGCTTCCACGCCGCCTCGTTGGGCGTCATCGGCAGCAGCGGCAGGAACTGGACGGGGTCCAGGGGCGCGTCAAGCTCCAGGTCCTCGACAAGGCCGCCCGGCTCCGCGACCAGGACCGACGTGAACGGCGCCCCCGGCCACAGCGGCTCGCCCACGTCGAGGGAGGCGCCCGGCGCGACCACGAGCCCTTCCACCTGCGGGGAGGCGGCGAGCACGGCCAGCGGGCGGAGCACCTTGTCGGTGTCGACGAGACCGCCGCGCACGGAGAGCACCAGCTCCGCGCGCGGTCCCTGCACGGGGTCGGCGAGCACGGCCGTGGGGTCGGTCATCGGGCGGGCGGACATGCCGAGCGTGGCGTACCGCACGACGTCCCCGTCCGTGAAGCGCAACACTTCGATGCGGTCCGTGCCCAGGAACGTCACCGCCGCGCGTGCGTCCGGTTCCCCCAGGCCACTACGGAGCCGGGCCTCGACCAGCGCAAGAACATCAGCCATGACGCGAGCATAGAACTCGTCAGTGATGGGTAAAGGTGGGGGTTCGGCTGCTGGTCGGCTGATACTGTTGGCCGCTGGCCCGGGCAGCACGCAGAAGCGTCGCCTTCAAGCCCGGACGCAGGAGACGGCGCCTACGCGCCAGGGACCTCCCCTACGGGGGACCGGCCGGAGGAGGTGGGGCTGCAGTGGATCGAAGTCGACCGTGCAGTACCACTCGCTCTTCCGCCCGCTGAGCATCCCGCAGCAGCGTAGCTGCGGCCGCGCGCACGGCCTCCCCCGGACGCCCCGTCCGTACCCGGCCCGTACCGCGCACGACGGAAGAGCACCGCGTTTCACCTGATCTGCATCAGTAGCGTTGCTGCCACCGCGACAGTGCGGTGCTCCCCGCTTTGAGGACGAGCCAGAACCCGCAGCAGGACGTCCCCATTCCGGGCAGTTCCACCCGTCGCCGGCGGCCCTTTCGTCGAAGGAGCCTGCCCATGTCGATGATCCGTGACCTGCGTGACGCCGTGCGCCCGTCCCAGCGCAAGGACAGCCCCTCCTACAGCTCGTACGACACCACCCGCGACCCCAGCGCCGTCTCCGCCGTCGTCGACTGCGCCGTCTACCGCGACGGCCGCCGCGTCGCCTGCGACGACACCCTCACGCCGCACGAGGCGATGCTCCAGGTGCGCCGCGACGGGGGCTTCGCCTGGATCGGCCTGCACGAGCCGACGGAGGCCGAGTTCGCCGGTATCGCCGCCGAGTTCGGGCTGCACCCGCTGGCCGTCGAGGACGCCGTCCACGCCCACCAGCGGCCCAAGCTGGAGCGCTACGACGACACGCTCTTCACGGTCTTCAAGACCATCCACTACGTCGAGCACGCCGAACTCACCGCCACCAGCGAGGTCGTCGAGACCGGCGAGGTCATGTGCTTCACCGGCCGGGACTTCTTCATCACCGTCCGGCACGGCGGCCACGGCTCGCTGCGCGCGCTGCGCCGCCGCCTCCAGGACGAGCCGGAGCTGCTCGCCAAGGGCCCCTCGTCGGTCCTGCACACCATCGCCGACCACGTCGTCGACGGCTACCTCGCGGTCGCCGACGCCATGCAGGTCGACATCGACGACGTCGAGAACGAAGTGTTCGCGGCCACCGGCAAGGGCGTCTCACGCGGTGTCGACGCCGGGCGGATCTACCAGCTCAAGCGCGAGGTCCTGGAGTTCAAGCGCGCCGTGTCGCCGCTGCTTCGCCCCATGCAGCTGCTCAGTGAGCGGCCCATGCGGCTCGTCGACCCCGACATCCAGAAGTACTTCCGCGACGTCGCCGACCACCTCGCGCGCGTCCAGGAGCAGGTCCTCGGCTTCGACGAACTCCTCAACTCCATCCTCCAGGCCAACCTCGCCCAGGCCGCCGTCGCGCAGAACGAGGACATGCGCAAGATCACGTCCTGGGCGGCCATCATCGCCGTACCGACGGCCGTGTGCGGTGTCTACGGCATGAACTTCGACCACATGCCGGAGCTGCACTGGCGGTTCGGCTACCCGATGGTGCTCGGCCTGATCGGCACGGTCTGCTACACGATCCACCGCACCCTGAAGCGAAACGGCTGGCTCTGAGCCCGTCGCGGGCCTCGCTAAGCTTCCGGCATGACTGCTGACGCGCTGTTCGACCGCGCCCTCGTCGAGGAGGCCACGAAGAAGTCGGGGCTGATCTGGGTGCGCGGCGCCGCGCCCGACGGACCCGTCCGGGCCCTGTGGCACGTCTGGGTCGACGGCGCGGCCCACCTCGTCGGGGACGGCCCCGGCGAGCAGCCGCTGCCGGACCTCGTCGACGGGGCGGGCGCCGAAGTGACCGTGCGCAGCAAGGACAAGGGCGGCCGCGTGATCGCCTGGACCGCCGCGGTGACGGAGCTGGCGCCGCGCTCCGAGGCCTGGGAGGCGGCCGTCGCCGAACTCAAGGGCAAGCGCCTGAACGCCCCGGACGGGGAGCGGATGGTGGAGCGCTGGGCCGCGGAGTGCCGGGTGCTGCGGCTGACGCCGGGCGCGGCGAGCACGGACCTGCCGGACGGCTCTCTCGCGGCGGCCCCGCTGCCGACGGACGCGACGACCCGCAAGCCCGTACCGGCGGCGCTGCCGCGGCTGCTCCTGCGGCGCAAGAAGAAGCGCTGACGCCCCTTCACTGCGTGGGCAGTTGCTTCCCGTAGTCCACCGTCTCGTCCTTGCCGGGCTCCTCCAGGACGAACTCCTTGCCCCACTCGGTGAGCCGCAGCGTGCCCGCGCCGCCCGCGCGCTGGAGCCGCAGCGGATACGGCTTGCCCTCCAGGGACACGTCCAGCGTGCCGCCCGCGCCCTCGTCCCCGGCGATCTTGATGAGGCGCCGAGTGCCCGAGTCGGACCGCTCCCCCTTCGACAGCTTCCCGTGCAGCGCGAGCGTGCCGTCGAGCATCAGGTCCTTGTCGGTGAAGCCGCTCAGCTGCTGGTACGAGGGGTCGCCCGCGGGCACCTTCACGAACTTGCCGTTGAGCTTCGCCGCCGCGGACAGGTCGCCCGCCGAGCCGCCCGCCTTCCCCTCGGTGCCCCCGGCGCCCCTGGCCTCGTTCTGGTGCTTCCAGAAGCCCGAGTCGGCCTTCAGATACAGGTGCTCGCCGACGCGGAGCAGCTGAAACGTCCCGCCCTTGAACGTCACCGAGCCCTCGCCGCCCGAGCCCTTGAGGCGCATGTCGAGCTTGTACGTCTGGCCCTTGCTGACGACCGTGCCGGACAGGCGGACCGCGTCGGCGCCCTTGGCCGCCTGCCGCGCCTTGCTCTGGATCTTCGCCGCGGACAGCTTGCCCACGCCGTTGGTGCCCGCGTCCGGGTCCTCGCCGCCGCCCCCGCAGCCCGTCAGCCCGGCGCAGCCCGCCACGAGCCCCGCGCACACCGCGCTCACCAGCACCGGCCTTCGGGTACGGCGGGCCTGTCGCATCGCAGTCACAGGTGGCGCTGCCTCTCGTGCGGACGTCCTCTACGGCGGCGGCCATAGCGCGGCTACGGCCTGGCGTACCGCAGCGTACCGGTGCCGAGGACCCGTCTCCGAGCCAGTCCGTACGGACGTCTCACCAGGGCGGACGCGCCCGGCAGGAGCTAGCCTGGGGCGCGTACGAAAGATCGTATAAATGCACCTGAAAGCGACATCGATCGATACGACCAGCGGTAGCGAGCAGCAGGGAGGCGCCGCGCATGGCGGCAAGCGCGCCCCGGATCTTCGTCTCGCACCTGGCGGGCACCGCCGTCTTCGACCCGAACGGCGACGAGGTGGGCCGGGTGCGGGACCTCGTCGTCATGCTCAGGGTGGGCCACAGGCCGCCACGGCTGCTCGGCCTGGTCGTGGAACTCGCCACGCGCCGCCACATCTTCCTGCCCATCACCCGTGTGACCGGCATCGAGTCGGGCCAGGTCATCACCACCGGGGTGCTGAACGTGCGGCGCTTCGAGCAGCGCCCGACGGAGCGCCTGATCCTCGGCGAGATGCTGGACCGCCGGGTGCGCCTGGTGGAGAGCGGCGAGGAGGTGACGGTCCTCGACATCTCCGTGCAGCGGCTTCCGGCCCGCCGTGACTGGGAGGCGGACCGGGTCTTCGTGCGCAAGGGCAAGGGCAGGGCCTTCCGGCGCAAGGGCGAGACGCTGACCGTCGACTGGTCGGCCGTGGACGGGTTCTCCCTGGAGGAGCACGGGCAGGGCGCGGAGAGCCTGCTCGCCACGTTCGAGCAGCTGCGCCCCGCCGACCTCGCCAACGTGCTGCACCACCTGTCGCCGAAGCGCCGCGCCGAGATCGCCGCCGCGCTCGACGACGACCGGCTCGCGGACGTCCTGGAGGAGTTGCCGGAGGACGACCAGATCGAGATCCTCGGCGCCCTCAAGGAGGAGCGCGCCGCCGACGTCCTGGAGGCGATGGACCCGGACGACGCCGCCGACCTCCTCGCCGAGCTGCCCGAGGACGACAAGGAGCGCCTGCTCACCCTGATGCAGCCGGACGACGCGGCCGACGTGCGCCGTCTGATGGCGTACGAGGAGCGCACGGCGGGCGGTCTGATGACGACCGAGCCGATCGTGCTGCGTCCTGACGCCACGGTCGCCGACGCCCTCGCGCGGGTGCGGCAGCAGGACCTCTCCCCCGCGCTCGCCGCGCAGGTGTACGTGTGCCGCCCGCCGGACGAGACCCCGACCGGCAAGTACCTGGGCGCCGTGCACTTCCAGCGGTTGCTGCGCGATCCGCCGTACACGCTCGTCGGCTCGATCCTCGACGACGACCTGCGGCCGCTGCGCCCGGAGGCCGAGCTGCCGGTCGTGGCGGGCTTCTTCGCCGCGTACGACATGGTGTCGGCGCCGGTCGTCGACGAGAGCGGATCGCTGCTCGGCGCGGTCACCGTCGACGACGTACTCGACCACATGCTGCCCGAGGACTGGCGGGAGACGGAGTACCACCTCCAGGAGGGGGCCGGTCATGGCGGCGGCTGAGCGGGAGCGGGACAAAGAACGGGACCGGGAGGCGCGTGGCCGGGCGCGGTTCCGGCTCGACCAGCCGCGGGCGCCGCGCCGCAAGCTGCTTCCGGACTACGACCCGGAGGCCTTCGGGCGGCTCTCGGAGCGGATCGCGCGGTTCCTCGGGACGGGCCGGTTCATCGTCTGGATGACGGTCGTCATCATCATGTGGGTCGTCTGGAACGTCTCCGCCCCGGCCGACCTGCGCTTCGACCAGTACCCGTTCATCTTCCTGACCCTGATGCTCTCGCTCCAGGCCTCGTACGCCGCCCCGCTGATCCTGCTCGCGCAGAACCGCCAGGACGACCGCGACCGCGTCACCCACGAGCAGGACCGCAAGAGCAACGAGCGGTCCATCGCGGACACCGAGTACCTCACCCGCGAGATCGCCTCGCTGCGCCTGGGCCTCGGCGAGGTCGCCACCCGCGACTGGATCCGCTCCGAACTCCAGGACCTGGTCAAGGAGCTGGAGGAGCAGCGCGAGGTATTCCCGTCCGAGAGTGCTGGGTCACGTGATGTAGGCGACCGCTGACGGCCCTTTCCTGCCACCGGTTACCGCGCCGTACTATCGGTCGTATGGCTACGGAAGACGCGGTGCGTGAAGCACTGGCGACGGTGAACGACCCCGAGATCCAGCGACCCATCACCGAGCTGGGGATGGTCAAATCGGTGGAGATCGGCGCGGACGGCGCGGTCGCCGTCACCGTGTATCTGACGGTCTCCGGCTGCCCCATGCGCGAGACGATCACGAAGAACGTGACGGACGCGGTGGCCGCCGTCGAGGGCGTCACGCGCGTCGACGTGACCCTGGACGTGATGAGCGACGAGCAGCGCAAGGAGCTGGCCACGGCGCTGCGCGGCGGCACCGCCGAGCGCGAGGTGCCGTTCGCCAAGCCGGGCTCGCTGACCCGGGTGTACGCGGTCGCCTCCGGCAAGGGCGGCGTCGGCAAGTCGTCCGTGACGGTGAACCTGGCGGCGGCGATGGCCGCCGACGGCCTGAAGGTCGGCGTCGTGGACGCGGACATCTACGGCCACAGCGTGCCGCGCATGCTGGGCGCCGAGGGACGCCCCACCCAGGTCGAGAACATGATCATGCCGCCGTCGGCGAACGGCGTGAAGGTCATCTCCATCGGCATGTTCACCCCCGGCAACGCGCCGGTGGTGTGGCGCGGCCCGATGCTGCACCGCGCGCTCCAGCAGTTCCTCGCGGACGTCTTCTGGGGCGACCTGGACGTGCTGCTCCTCGACCTGCCGCCGGGCACGGGCGACATCGCGATCTCCGTCGCGCAGCTCGTCCCGAACGCGGAGATCCTCGTCGTCACCACCCCGCAGCAGGCCGCCGCCGAGGTCGCCGAGCGCGCGGGCTCCATCGCCGTGCAGACCCACCAGAAGATCGTCGGCGTGGTCGAGAACATGTCCGGCCTTCCCTGCCCGCACTGCGGCGAGATGGTCGACGTGTTCGGCACCGGCGGCGGCCAGAAGGTCGCGGAGGGCCTGACGAAGACCACGGGCGCGACCGTGCCGGTGCTCGGCTCCATCCCGATCGACGTGCGCCTGCGCGAGGGCGGCGACGAGGGCAAACCCGTCGTCCTCACCGACCCGGAGTCGCCCGCGGGCAGCGCCCTGCGCACCATCGCGGGCAAGCTGGGCGGCCGCCAGCGGGGGCTCTCGGGCATGTCGCTGGGGATCACGCCGCGCAACAAGTTCTGACGGCGGCGAGAAGGCCGGGCGAAGGTACCAGCCCGTCCGGCGCTTGAGGACGAGGCGCGGAGCGCCGATCGGCGTCCACGCGGGTGTGGGGCACCGTCAAATCGAACGGCGCCCCACACCCCGTACCGGTCCGGAGGACTACCTCGCGTACTCGGCGACGTCCTTGATCACCGAGAAGCCGAGGCCGTACGCGCTCATGCCGCGCCCGTACGCCCCCAGATGCACCCCTCCCTCGGTGGACCCGGCGAGCACCCAGCCGTACTCGGACTCCCGGTAGTGGAACGAGGTCGGGACCCCGTCCACGGGCAGGGAGAGCGTCGACCAGTCGGACCCGTGCAGGTCGTCCGCGAGGACCCAGGCGGTCTCCGTCTGCTGGTCCAGCCAGTCGTCCCGCAGGCTGTGGTCCATCTGGCCGGGCCAGGTGAAGGACAGCAGCCCCACCCCGGCGAGCCAGGCCGCGGAGGACACCGAGGTCGCCTCCAGGACGCCGGTGCCGTCGGCGCTGCGCCGCACCGGGTTGGCGGCGATGGTCACCACGACCGCGAACCGCTCCTTGTCGCCGTTCCCGAAGGAACCCTCCGCCCTGACCGACGGCTCGTCACCGTGCCCGATGGAGC
Source organism: Streptomyces sp. NPDC041205 (assembly GCF_055591765.1). Lineage (NCBI taxonomy): Bacteria > Bacillati > Actinomycetota > Actinomycetes > Kitasatosporales > Streptomycetaceae > Streptomyces > Streptomyces sp. NPDC041205. The sequence goes on from NZ_JBVIZH010000002.1 coordinate 746,002, forward strand.
CGTGCTCGACGGCCCCGTCCGCGGCGGTGCCGACCTGCATCAGCCAGCGCGGTCCCGTGAAGGCCTCGTCCAGGCCGTACCAGGGGAAGGGCGCCAGCAGGTAGCCGTCGACCGTGCGCCGGGCGGAGGGCACCGCTTGCGCGGCACCATCCGCGGCTGGCGCCTGCGCGCCCACCCGACTTGTCGTCTCCATGTACCCGGCCGCCTCCTCGCTCTCGTCGGTCCGGAGCGGCCCGCCCCCCTCGGGCGTCCTCACGCCGGACAACAAGGCAGGATAGCCACACCGATTCCGGATGCCGGTGAACCGGTCGGCGGAAGGGGTGTTCACGAGGGCCCCGACCAGGCCGTACCGGGCGCCGGGCGGCGCATCTCGGACACGCACCGGCGCACGCGGGCGCCGAGGGTGGCGCGGGGTTTCGCCGGACCGCCGTGCGGTGCCGCCGGACGCCGACGGGGGCCGTCGGGCGGTGGCGGGTCGCGTCAGGTGGCGTCCGCGTCGAACGGCGGCGGGTCTCCTGCCGCCGGTTTTCCGGGCTCGGGCCGCTTCTCCATGTCGAGGCGGCCGCCGCCGGAGCCGTTCGCCGACGCGGTCGAGGAGCCCGCGGAACCGGTGGTCCGGCTGCCCGAGTCGTCACCGGAATCGCTGTCGCGCCCGTGCACTGCGTCCGCGACTTCGGCCATTTCCTTCTTCAGGTCGAAGCCGTTGCGGATTTCCTTCAGACCGAGATCGTCGTTCTCCATCTGCTTGCGGATGAACTTCTTCGGGTTCAGGTCTTCGAACTCGAAGTCCTTGAATTCCGGGCCCAGTTCATTCCGTATGTCCTGCTTCGCACTGTCGGAGAATTGGCGGATCTTGCGAATGGTCCGCGACACGTCCTGAATGAGCTTCGGCAGCTTGTCCGGGCCGAAGATGAGCACGGCGAGGATGACCAGCGTCACTATCTCGAGTGCGCCAATGTCGTTGAACACCTTGAAAGCTCCTTGCCGTCCGGACCGGGTCTACGGTACCCGCCGCGGCTGTCCGTCCGGTAGCCGCACGGCGACAACGCGGACAACGCGGGTGGGGGTGCCGGGGCGGTGGGACGGGCGGGGGACGGGGCCGCGGGGCGGCGGGGCGGCGGGCCGGGAGGGGCGCCGGACCAGGCGGGGCACCCCGCTACTCCCCTCGTCCCCTCCCCTCCTCCCCTACTCCCCGCTCGCTGTGCCGAGGACCAGGGTCACCTTCCGCTCGTCGCCGCCGCGCTCGACGGTCAGCTCCAGGCGGTCCTTCGGACGGTGGGCGCGGATCTTGACGATCAGCTCGTCGCCGGAGTGCACGCGCTGGCCGTCCACGGCCGTGATCACGTCGCCCGGCTTCAGGCCCGCCTTGGCGCCGGGCCCGCCGCGGTTGACGGCCGGGCCGCCGTCCCGGCTCTCGCGTGCGATCCGGGCGCCGTCGCCGGTGAACTGCTTGTCGATGGTGACGCCGATGACGGGGTGCGTGGCCCGGCCGGTGTTGATGAGTTCCTCGGCGACGCGCTTGCCCTGGTTGATGGGTATGGCGAAGCCGAGGCCGATGGAGCCGGACTGGCCGCCGTCGGGTCCGGAGTCGTTGCCCGCGGAGCGGATGGCGCTGTTGATGCCGATGACGCGGGCCCGGGAGTCGACGAGGGGCCCGCCGGAGTTCCCCGGGTTTATCGGCGCGTCCGTCTGCAGGGCGTTGACGTACGAGACGTCGCTGCCGTCGCCCTTCTCGCCGCCCGCCGTGATGGGGCGCTCCTTGGCGCTGATGATGCCGGAGGTGACGGTGTTGGCGAGGTCGAAGGGCGCGCCGATCGCCACGACGGGGTCGCCCACCTGGACGTTCTCGGAGTTGCCGAGGGGCAGGGGCTTGAGTCCGCGGACGCCGGAGACCTTGACGACGGCCAGGTCGTAGCCCGCGTCACGGCCGACGACCTTGGCACTGGCGGTCTCGCCACCGCTGAAGGTGACCGATATGTCGCCGCCGGAGCCGCCGGGCTCCACCACGTGGTTGTTGGTGAGGATGTGGCCCTTGGCGTCGAGGACGAAGCCGGTCCCGGTACCCGCGCCGTCGTCGCCCCGGACATGCAGGGTCACGACACCGGGCAGGGCGCTCGCCGCGATCCCGGCGACGCTGTTCTTGGACCGCTTCTGGGACCCGGACTCGGCCTGCGGCAACTCCACGTCGCCCCCGAACCCACCGTCCCGCTCCAACTGGGCCCCGACCACTCCACCGATCCCACCCGCGACCAACGCGATCACCACGGCCCCGAGCACCAACACCCGCCGCCCCCGCCGACGCCGCTGCTCCTCGGTCCGAACGGCGGCACCGGTCTGCTGCAGCGGGGCACTCCAGGGGTCGTAGCGCTGCCAGGGGGCGCCGGGCCCGGCGACTCCTGGTCCGAGTGCTCCCGGGCCGGGGGCCTCCGGCCCGGGGGTCGTCTTGGCGGTCGTGTCGGCCCCGGGGTTGCCGTGAGGCAGGGGTTCGTGGGGCGCCGCCCCGTGGGCTGCGGCCACCGAGTGCGGAGGGCCGGGGTGAGTGGTTCCGTGCGGCGGCGTGCCCTGGACGGGGGCGCCGGACGGGGGCGTGCCATGGGCCGGGGCGACCTGCTGCGGGGTGCTGGGGGCGGGCGTGCCCTGGGCCGGGGTCACACCCTGGGCGGGGGCGCCGTGGGCGTGGGGCGCGTGCCCCTGAGCACCGGGCTGCTGGGACGTGCCGGAAGCCGGGGGGCCGGGCGCGGGCATGCCCTGGGCGGGGGTGCCGTGGGCGTGGGGCGCGTGCCCCTGAGCACCGGGCTGCTGAGGCCCGCCGGAAGCCAGGGGGCCGGGCGCGGACATGCCCTGGTGCAGGGGGCTGGGCGTCGGGGTGCCGGGCGGGGGGACCTCGTGGGTGGGGGTCCCGTGGCTGGGCGTGCCGGGAGCTTGTGGGCTGTGACCCTGGGTGCCGGGGTACGGGGCTCCGGGCGGGGGCGTGCCGTGTGCGGGGGCACCGAGGGTCGGGGCGCCGGGCGAGGGGGCGCCGTGGCCCTGGGCCCCGTAGACGGGGGTGCCTTGGGCCGGGGTCGCCACGGGGTGCTGCACGGGCGGGGCGGGGGCCCAGGGCCCGGGCTCGCCGTAGGGCGGGGTGCTGTACGGGTCGGGGTCGTGCAGGGGGCGGGGGCGGTCGGTGGGGACGGCGTCCGTCACTCCGCCCGGGGACACGTCGGCTGTCGGCACGGACGCCTGGTCGGCGGGGTGAGGCACGCCGACTGCGGCCGAGGGCGCGTCAGCTCCAGGCGCGGGTACATCCGCTTCGGCCGGAGGCACATCGGCCCCAGGCGCAGGTACATCCACTACGGCCGGGGGAACATCACCTGCGGGTACAGCCGGAGGCACATCACCCGCGGGCCGAGCAGCGTCCACAGCGGTCGCCGGCGCGTCGGCCACCGGCCGGGAATCCCCGGCCGGACCCGCACCACCGTCACCCGCGGCTTCACGGGAACCGACAGCGCGACCTCCCACACGAACCGTCCGCCCGCTCTCGACGTCCCCGGAATCGGCACCCTGAGGCCTCTCACCGTGGGGCGCCGAGCCCTGCGGCACAGCCTGATCGGTCACCCCACCTCGCGAGCCCGCAGCATGCGACACCGCACCGCGGCCCGCCGCGGCCCGGGGCTCCCCGTCAGGAGCGACCCCATCCCGAGGCTCCCCGCCCGGGGCACCCCCGTCCCGAGCCTCCTCGCCAGGGACAACCCCATCCCGAGGCACCCCGCGACCAGCCGCCCCCTCGGCCAAGGGCACCGCCTCACCGGACACCCCCGTCAGGGGGTCCCCGTGCTCAGGCCCAGTGCCAACGTTCGGCTGCCCCTCGTCCATGCTCTCCCCACAACTGGCCCGCGGCGGACGCCGATTACGTGCTTGTCGCCGGGTCCGCCGAGTCCCCGGCGGGCACGGCCCACCGAGGATTCAACCAGGTCTGCTTCGCCGACGTGCAGCTCACGTCGGCGATGGGGGTGGTGGGCCGTCAGTGGTACTGCCTGCCGTACAGCGGGTCGGGCCTGGGGGTGGCCTTGGGAGTGGAGTCCACCGTGGCGTTCAGTGTGAGGCCTTGGGGTGCGCCGCCGCGGGACTCGTCGGCGACGGCCCGTACCAGTGGGGACATGACGCCCGCCCCGGCCAGGAGCGGGGCCGTGACCTGCGGGGTGTCGGGACCGTGTCCGGGGCGCAGGCGGGCGCCGGCCAGCAGGGGCGCCGCGGCCGTGGTGGGCGCGAGTGCCGGGGACCGCGGCCCCTGCACGGAGAGCGGGTTGGCGCCGCGGCGCCGCACGGAGTCGGGCAGGGCGGTGTTGGCCGTGCTCGGGGACCGCAGGGGCGACGCGTTGCTGTTGGCGGCGCCGCCGCTCGCGCGCTGCTCGCCGGCGGTCAGGGGTGTGCCCATCGTGACCCCGCCGAGCGCTATCGCGGCCAGCGACACCGCCCCGGCCGCGGCGAACGCGAACCGCCGGCCGAGCCAGACGGACCGCTCGGCCTCGGGCCGACCGACGTCATGGATGCGGAAGCCGCGCTGCTCACTGGGCAGCACCGCGGCGTGGGCGCCCGAAGGGACGTACCCGACGAAGGGCTCGGGTCTTCCCCCGCGGATGCTGAAGACACCGCCCTGGGGCAGGCCGGTGGACTCCGAAGACCCGGTGGCGAAGCCGTCGTCGACGGGCGTGCGCGGACCCCCTGACCGGCCGATGTCGTCGATGTCGGCGGCGGGAAGGCTCTGAAGGCGGGCGAGGAAGCTCTCGCTGGGGGGCGGCGCCGCGGTCTGCGCGAAGACGTTCTTGAGGCGGCGCTGCGCGTCGGCCTCGGCCTTGCACTTCGGACAGGTCGCGAGATGCGCGAGCACTCGCTCGCGCGCGTCATGACCGAGCTCACCGTCGACCAGCGCGGCGAGCCGGTCCCCCAGGTGCTGCTCGGCGAGATGCCGCTCGGCAGGATTGGACCGTGATCCACTCACGCGGTCGCGCCCCCTCCTCCCAGCGCCACGGCTCCGCTCACGGCCAGCGAGCGGCGCTCGGCGCGGGCCTCGGGCGAACGGTGCTGGAGTGCCTTGCGGAGCTGGGAGCGACCGCGGTGGATACGGCTGCGGACCGTACCGAGCTTGACGCCCAGGGTGGCGGCGATCTCCTCGTACGAAAGGCCTTCGATGTCGCACAGGACGACGGCGGCACGGAACTCGGGCGCGAGGGTGTCGAGCGCCTGCTGGACGTCCGCGTCGAAGTGGGTGTCGTTGAACACCTGCTGGGGCGAGGGCTCACGGCTGGGCAGTCGCTCGGCCGCGTCGTCCCCGAGGGCGTCGAAGCGGATGCGCTGCTTGCGCCGGACCATGTCCAGGAAGAGGTTCGTGGTGATGCGGTGCAGCCAGCCCTCGAACGTGCCGGGGGTGTACGTCGACAGCGAGCGGAAGACGCGGACGAAGACTTCCTGCGTGAGGTCCTCGGCGTCGTGCTGGTTGCCTGTCAGGCGGTAGGCGAGGCGGTAGACGCGGCCGCTGTGCGTGCTGACGATCTCTTCCCAGGTGGGAGGAGTCCACGCCTGCGATTCCGCGTCAGCGGCAAAGGTCGCGGTCTGAGCGGAGTCGGTGACGCGGGAACGGTCAGCGGTGTCGGTCACGGATTTCGGCTTGCCCGCCAATCCGAGAAAGCGCCTCAGCAGCCTTCTCCGATCTGCGCGCGCAGCCGCACCTCCCCTGTCGGCTCTGGTGGTGTCCAGTGGAGCCCCTACCATAACCACCTCGCCCGTTAGCTCCGGATAAGCGTTTTTACGTGAATTTGGTACTTGGCTCTTGCCGTACCCGGCCCGTCGGGTCTGCGTCACGCAAACTCCGCGAGCCGACTTGAGTTCCAGATCCATGTCTATGCCCCCGCTGTCCTCACACCCCTTCTCAACGCACGGTCCCATCTGCGGGTTCCCGGCCCCAACGGATACAGTCACGGCCAGGCAACCACGGGGACAGGAGAGGGCCATTACCGGCAACCGGCAGACGAGCTGGGCGTTCGCCGACGCCTTTGTCGCCGAGGACGAGGCACTGCGCTGGGCCCGGGACCGGGCCCGGGAGGCCGGGCTGCGCTCGGTGTCCCCCGGCACCGGCGCCGCGCTGGGCATGCTGGCCGCCACCGTGGACGCCAAGGCGGTCGCCGAGATCGGTACGGGCACGGGAGTGTCGGGCATCCACCTGCTGCACGGAATGCGCCCCGACGGCGTCCTGACCACGGTCGATCCGGAGCCGGAGCGTCAGCAGTTCGCCCGTACGGCCTTCCGCGCCGCCGGTTTCGCGGGCAACCGCGCCCGCTTCATCCCCGGCCGCGCCCTCGACGTACTGCCCCGCCTCGCGGACGGCGGCTACGACCTGGTCTTCTGCGACGGCGACCGCACGGAGTGCCTCGACTACCTCGCTGAATCGTTGCGCCTGCTCCGTCCGGGCGGCCTGGTCTGCTTCGAGGGCGTCTTCGCGGACGGCCGCACCGTGGACTCCGGACCGCAGCCCGTGGAGGTGCTGCGGCTGCGTGAGCTGCTGCGGGCCGTCCGCGAGAGCCAGGACCTGGTGCCGTCGCTGCTCCCGGTGGGCGACGGCCTCCTCTGCGCCGTCAAGCGCTAGCCGTCGAGCGCCAGCCGTAGGCGTCGGCCGTCGAGCGCTGACCGCCGAACACCCGGCGTCCCGCGCCCGCACTCCCCGCCGACCCGGTGATTCAGGCCTTTCACCCCGGCGGAATCCGGACGTTCACGCAGGCCGCGGGCCCCCCGGGAGCCCCTCCCCCGTCAAGCCCACGTATGCCTTCGGCCCCCGTACACAGCGCTGCCCCGGCTCGTCGTACGATGCCGGGGCAGTGCAGAAAACGGTGAACAGTGTGGGCGCTTTCGCGTCAGCCGACAACCTTCTTCAGGGCGTCGCCGAGGGCGTCGGCCTCGTCGGGGGTCAGTTCGACGACAAGTCGACCGCCGCCTTCGAGCGGAACGCGCATGACGATGCCCCGCCCCTCCTTGGTCACCTCGAGCGGGCCGTCGCCCGTCCGCGGCTTCATGGCCGCCATGCTCGTTCCCCTTCCTGAAACCAGCTTGTCGCAGCCGACAACCCAGGTGTCAGCGGCATCGAACACATTGCTTCCAGGTCATTATCCCGCATCGCGGGACCCGATGACCAACATCAGTCGGCATCGCTTGCGCAACGCGCGTCCGCAAAACCACTCAATTCGGCGATGTGACTGCAATACTTCGCCGCCCCACACGCTTCTCCCGCCCCGCACACTTTGACGCAGGTCACATCCGCGACGGCGTACCGAGGGCCGATGATCTAGGTCATGCTGGGCCCGAAGCCCACCGGGCGGCGGACCACACCACAGCGGACCACAGGACAGCGGAGGGGACCCACCATGGCCGACACCGTGCTCTACGAGGTGAGCGACGGACTCGCGACGATCACGCTGAACCGCCCCGACGCGATGAACGCAATGAACGTCGAGGCCAAGGTCGCCCTCCGGGAGGCGGCCCGCTCGGCCGCGGCGGACCCCGCCGTGCGCGCGGTGCTGCTCACCGCCACCGGACGCGCCTTCTGCGTGGGCCAGGACCTCAAGGAGCACGTGGGCCTGCTGCAGGAGGACCGCGAGACCGGCTCCGGGCAGACCATGAGCACGGTGCGCGAGCACTACAACCCGATCGTGCGGGCCCTGACCGGCATGCCGAAGCCGGTCGTCGCCGGGGTCAACGGCGTGGCGGCCGGCGCGGGCTTCGGCTTCGCCCTCGCCGCGGACTACCGGATCGTCGCGGACACGGCGTCGTTCAACACGTCCTTCGCGGGCGTCGCGCTGACCGCCGACTCCGGGGTCTCCTGGACCCTCTCGCGCCTCATCGGCCCCGGCCGCGCCGCCGACCTGCTGCTCTTCCCGCGCGGCATCAAGGCGCAGGAGGCGTACGACCTGGGGATCGCCAACCAGGTCGTGCCCGCCGCCGAGCTGGCGGAGACGGCCCTGAAGACGGCCCGCGCGCTGGCCGAGGGTCCGACCCTGGCGTACGCGGCGATCAAGGAGTCGCTCGCCTACGCCGCCGGGCACACCCTGGACGAGGCGCTCGACAAGGAGGACGAGCTGCAGACCCGGGCGGGCGCCTCCGAGGACCACACGATCGCGGTGAAGGCGTTCCTGGACAAGGCCAGGCCGAAGTACCTCGGCCGCTGAGCGCCCCTGGGGCTCAGGCTCCGGCCGCCTCGCGGGCCACACAGTCCGCGAGGTGGTCGTTCACCAGGCCGCAGGCCTGCATCAGGGCATACGCCGTCGTGGGGCCGACGAAGCGGAGGCCGCGCTTCTTCAGCGCTTTGGACAGGGCCGTCGACTCGTCCGTGACCGCGGGCACGTCCGCGAGGGTCCGCGGCGCCGGGCGCGCGGCCGGGTCCGGGGCGAACGACCAGATCAGCTCGTCCAGTTCACCGGCGGGCCAGTCGGCGAGCAGGCGCGCGTTGGCGATCGTCGCGTCCACCTTCGCGCGGTTGCGGATGATGCCCGCGTCGGCGAGGAGCCGCTCCCGGTCCGCGTCGCCGAACTCCGCGACCGCGGCGATCTTGAAGCCGGAGAACGCGGCGCGGAAGCCCTCGCGGCGGCGCAGGATCGTGATCCACGACAGGCCCGACTGGAACGCCTCCAGGGACACGCGCTCGAACAGCGCGTCGTCGCCGTGCACCGGACGGCCCCACTCCTCGTCGTGGTACGCCACATAGTCCTCGGTGGACAGGCCCCACGGGCAGCGCGGGCCGCCGTCCGGGCCCGGGATCGCCCCGCCGCTCATCTGCCGTCCTCCGGTCGCTCGTCCGTCGGCGCCGGGGCGCCGTGCCGTCCCTGCTCTCGCTCCGCCGCGTCGTACTTCTTGAACAGGCCGGGTCCGCCGACCGCCGTCGCCTGGGCGCCCGCGAGCGCCGACTCCAGCTCGGCGATGCGGGCGTCCCGCTCCGCCAGCTCGGCGGCGAGGCGGTCCAGGCACTCGTCCACGTCCACCATGCGATAGCCGCGGACCGTCATCGGGAAGCGCACCGCCTCCACGTCGGCGCGGCGCAGCGGGCGGTCCGGCGGCAGCGGGTCGGTCAGCCGCTCCGGCGGAGCCTCGGGCAGCGCGCCGCTCTCACCGCCGCCGAGGACCGCCAGGGTCACCGCGCCCACCACGACGACGAGGGCGATGACCAGGAACAGGAACATGACCATCTCTGCGGTCCCCACGCTCGGATGCCGACCGCACCACGGCCGACACGGAAACTGTCTGGCTCCGATCGTGCCATGCGGGTGTGACAGTTAAGGTCGCAGGCGGCCGGACCGCGAGGCCGGACTGAGGAACGACAAGGAGGCTCACAGGGGATGCTCAGGCTGGGCAGGCGCGAGTTCGACGCGCACGAGCCGGTGATCATGGCGATCGTGAACCGGACCCCGGACTCCTTCTACGACCAGGGGGCCACGTTCCACGACGAACCCGCCCTCGCGCGCGTGGAGCAGGCCGTCGCCGAAGGCGCCGCGATCATCGACATCGGCGGGGTCAAGGCCGGGCCCGGCGAGGAGGTCACCGCCGAGGAGGAGGCGCGGCGGACCGTCGGCTTCGTCGCCGAGGTGCGGCGGCGCTTCCCCGACGTCGTCATCAGCGTCGACACCTGGCGGCACGAGGTCGGCGAGGCCGTCTGCGACGTCGGGGCCGATCTGCTCAACGACGCGTGGGGCGGGGTCGATCCCAAGCTCGCCGAGGTCGCCGCGCGGTACGGGGTGGGGCTCGTGTGCACCCACGCGGGGGGTGCGGAGCCGCGTACGCGGCCGCATCGCGTCGAGTACGACGACGTCGTCGCCGACATCCTCCGCGTGACCGTCGGGCTCGCCGAGCGGGCCGTCCGGCTCGGTGTGCCCCGGGAGTCCGTGCTCATCGATCCCGGGCACGACTTCGGGAAGAACACCCGGCACTCCCTGGAGGCCACGCGGCGGCTCGGGGAGCTCGTCGGCACGGGGTGGCCCGTGCTTGTCTCCCTCTCCAACAAGGACTTCGTCGGGGAGACGTTGGACACTCCGCTCAAGGAGCGGGTGGTGGGGACGTTGGCCACGACCGCTGTGTCCGCGTGGCTGGGGGCGCAGGTGTATCGCGTCCACGAGGTCGCCGAGACCCGTCAGGTCGTCGACATGGTCGCCACGATCGCCGGCCACAGGCCTCCGGCGGTGGCCAGGAGGGGGCTGGCGTAGGCCCTGCCGGGGGCTCCCCAAGCCCGCCCCTTCCCGAACCGGGGGCTGCGCCCCCGGACCCCCGCCATCGGCGCTCCGCGCCTCGTCCTCAATCGCCGGACGGGCTGGAAAATCCAGCCCCTCCGGCGGGAGCGGGGTCTGGGGCGGAGCCCCAGGATCGGGAAGGGGCGGGACTGGGGCGCACCCGCGAGGGCACCGCCTAGCGGCCCACTTCCTTCGTCACCAGCGCCACCGCTTCCTCCACCTCGTCCGTGACGTGGAAGAGGAGGAGGTCCTTCTCGGAGGCCTTGCCCTGGGCGACCACGGTGTCGCGGAGCCAGTCGACGAGCCCGCCCCAGTAGGCGGTGCCGAAGAGGACGATGGGGAAGCGGGTGACCTTGCGGGTCTGGACGAGGGTGAGGGCCTCGAAGAGTTCGTCGAGGGTGCCGAGCCCGCCGGGCAGGACCACGAACCCCTGGGCGTACTTCACGAACATGGTCTTGCGGACGAAGAAGTAGCGGAAGTTGACGCCGATGTCGACGTGCGGGTTCAGCCCCTGCTCGAAGGGCAGCTCGATGCCGAGCCCGACGGAGATACCGTCGGCCTCACGGGCCCCCTTGTTGGCGGCCTCCATCGCACCGGGCCCGCCTCCGGTGATGACGGCGAAGCCCGCGTCGACGAGCGCCTTGCCGATCCGCACCCCGGCCTCGTACTCGGCGGAGCCCGGCTTGGTCCTGGCGGAGCCGAAGACACTGATGGCACTGGGGAGTTCAGCGAGCGCGCCGAAGCCCTCGACGAACTCGGACTGGATGCGCATGACCCGCCAGGGGTCGGTGTGCACCCACTCGGTGTCGCCCTCGGTGTCGAGGAGCCGCTGGTCAGTGGTACCGGGCGTGATCTGATCGCGCCGCCGCACCACCGGCCCCAGGTGCTGCTCCTCCGGCGGACCCTGCGTTTCCGGACTGCCCATGAACATCCCCTTCCACTGCCGGTCGACCCCGGCCCGCCAGCACGGCCGCGCTCAACTCGCTCGTTGTGCCGCTTCAGCGTAGGTCTACGGGCGTTACGCGGGGCGTAACTCCGGAAGTCAGGCGGTCAGCCAGGCGCGCAGCCGGGCCTCGGCCTCGGGGATCTGGGACGTCTGGACGCGCTCGTCGACCTTGTGGGCGAGGATCGGGTTGCCGGGGCTGTAGTTGACCGCGGGCACGCCGAACGCGCTGAAGCGGGCGACGTCCGTCCAGCCGTACTTGGGCCTGGCCTCGCCGCCGACCGCCTCCATGAAGGCCGCCGCCACGGGGTGCGTGAGGCCGGGCCGGGCGCCCGGGGAGTGGTCGTCGACGATGAACTCGTCGATCCCGCAGTCGGCGAAGTACTCGCGCACGAAGGCCTCGGCCTCTTCGGGGGTGCGGTCGGGCGCGTAGCGGAAGTTGACGACGACGGTGCACTCGTCGGGGATGACGTTGGTGGCGACGCCGCCCTCGATGCGGACCGCGTTGAGGCCCTCGTGGTACTGGAGTCCGTCGACGACGGGCTTGCGCGGCTCGTACGCGGACAGCTTCTGCAGGATCGGGGTGGCGGCGTGGATCGCGTTGGAGCCCATCCAGGCGCGCGCGGAGTGCGCCCGCTCGCCCTTCGTCTTCAGGAAGACGCGCAGGGTGCCCTGGCAGCCGCCCTCGACCTGGCCGTCGGTGGGCTCGAGGAGGACCGCGAAGTCGCCCGCCAGCCAGTCGGGGTGGGCCTCGGCGACCTTCCCCAGGCCGTTCAGGTGCGCGGCGACCTCTTCGTTGTCGTAGAAGACGAAAGTGAGGTCGCGGTTGGGCTCGGTGACCGTCTGGGCGATGCGCAGTTGCACCGCGACGCCCGCCTTCATGTCGCAGGTGCCGCAGCCCCACAGCACGCCGTCCTCGTCCAGGCGCGAGGGGACGTTGCCGGCGATCGGCACGGTGTCGATGTGGCCCGCGAGGACCACCCGCTCGGCGTGACCCAGATGCGTGCGGGCCACCACGTTGTTGCCGAACCGGTCGACCGTGAGGTGCGGCAGGGCGCGCAGGGCGGTCTCGATGGCGTCGGCGAGCGCCTTCTCCTCGCCGCTCGGCGACGGGATGTCGACGAGCGCGGCGGTCAGCGCGGCGGCGTCGAGCGTGAGGTCGAGCGGGGCCGCGCCTGCCGGGGCGGGCTGAGCGGCGGTGTGAGCTGGCGTCCGGTCCATGCCTGCGACCCTAACTCCCCGCGAACTCCGCGCGCGGGGCGCACCTGGGCGAGCCCGTGCGTCGCCGGTCCGTCCCGGCCACGCGCGTCACGTCCCTCCCGGTCCCGTTCCGAGTGCCGGTCCCGGTCGCGCTCCCCGCCCCTCTCCCGGTCCCACGCGTCACCGGCCGCCCCTCGCGCCCCCGCCCGTCACCCCGATGCCGCCGTCCCGCTCCAGTACCTTGTGTCCCGTGTCCGGAACCGCTGCCTCCGCACGGCGCGGCCGCCTCCCGCGCATCGGGGTGGCCGTGGCCGTCCTGCTCGCGGTCGTGGGCTACGGGGTGGTGCAGTACGTGTCCGGGGAGCCGGGGCCGCGGTGCGCGGTGGTGTCGGGCGACGGCGACGGAGCCGCGTACGAACTGAGCGCGGAGCAGGCCGTGAACGCCTCGACGGTCGCGGCCGTCGGCACCCGGCGCGGGATGCCGGAGCGCGCCGTGACGATCGCCCTCGCGACCGCGCTGCAGGAGTCCGGGCTGCACAACATCCGCCACGGCGACCGCGATTCGCTGGGCCTGTTCCAGCAGCGGCCCTCGCAGGGCTGGGGCACCCGGCGCCAGATCATGGACCCGGTGTACGCGGCCGGGCGGTTCTACGCCCGCCTGGACAAGGTCCCCGGCTATTCGCGGCTGCCCCTGACGGTGGCCGCGCAGCGCGTCCAGCGCAGCGGCTTCCCGCAGGCGTACGCCAAGCACGAGCCGGACGCCGCCCTGCTCGCCGCCGCGCTCACGGGCCGGGCGCCCGCGACCCTCACCTGCGAGGGGCGGCCCGGCGCGGACCACGGCGGCTCGGACCGGGTACGCCGGGCGCTGGTGCGGGACTTCGGGGCGGACGTCCTGCCGAGGGGCGCCCTGCCGAAGGGCGGCGCGGCGGACGGCCGCGTGGTCCGCGTACGGGTGCCGGAGGAGGCGGGGCCGGACGCGGTCGCGCCGGACGGCGGCGCGCCGCGGCGGGGCTGGGAGTTGGTCCACTGGGCCGTGGCCCACGCTTCCGCGCTGGGTGTCGAACGGGTCTCGTACGCGGGCCGTGAGTGGCGGGCCCGGAGCGACGGTTACGGCACGTTCACCCCGTCCACCGGGGATTCTGCTGATTCCTCTCCGCGTTCCGGGGATTCCGGGGATTCTCCGGATTCCGGTCATGGATGGCGAAAGGCGGAGGCCGGTCCGCAGAAGTCCGAAGTGAGCCAAAATACCGGGTCCGACGGTGATGCGAATGACTCCGACGGTGAATCCGGCGACGTCGAGGACGGTTCCGGAATTAGTCATTCCGAGGGCGTGGACGGCGACGGCCGGGCCACCGCAGGCCGCTCCGAGCCGTCCGGCGCGGGCTCCGGGCCCGCAGCTGAGGTCCGAATCGTCACCGGGCAGTAGTGCGGCCGATCACCCGAAGGGGGCACGGTGATCGCCGCGCGGTGACACCTCCGGCGGATGTTCGCGGGACCCTTCGCGCATCTCGCAAAGCCCTTGGGAACAAAGGGCTTTACGGGGGTCGAGGCCCTGTACGCGAACGCTGTTTGCCCGATTTTATCCGTAGCGGATTATGCGACGCATTGCCAACTCTTTACGTTGGCGCACCGCAACCTTCGGGACCTTCGAGCGGTAGTCACTGCGTCCGAGCGCCGCAGTCCGCACCGCGCCCCGCAGTACGGATCGGCCGGACACCTCACACGTTCTCTCCGTTCTGAAGGAGCATCATGTCCCTCCCCCTGACCCGTCGGATCGCCCGTGCCGCGCTGCTCGTTGCGGCAGGAGCGGCACCCGTGGTCGGTGCGGCCGGCTCCGCCAGCGCCGCCGAGCTCCCGGCCGCCCCCGCACTCAGCGGGATCACCACCCTGGACGGTGCGAACCTGGGTGACGCCGTCGACGACGCGGCGCAGAACGTCACCGAGCTCGCGGGGCAGGCCGGAAGCAAGGCCGCCAAGAAGGCCGTTCCCACCGCGGGCCAGGCCCTCGGCAAGAGCGTGCGGACCACCGCCCCCGCCGCCCAGCAGGTCGGCGGTGACCTCGCCGGATCCGCCGGTGACGTCGTCGGCGACACCGCGGGCACGGCCACCAAGGGCGGCCTGCCCACCGACGCGCTCGGCAAGGGCTCCCCGGTCGGCCAGCTGCCGCTCCAGGGCACGCCGCTCGGCTAGTCCATCCGCGTACGCACGCCTGATCCCCCTCGCGTACGCACGCCCCACCGCGTACGCACGCCTCGCCCGCGTACGCCGAAGGGGTGCGGGAAGCCCACAGCTTCCCGCACCCCTTCTTCGCGTTCCCGCGCCCCGGCAGTCGGCCGGGACCCGAGCTCACCGCAGGCGCGCCACCGCCGCCGCCACCCGCTCGTCCGTCGCCGTCATGGCGACCCGGACGAAGTCGCGCCCGGCCTCGCCGTAGAAGTCGCCGGGAGCCACCAGGATGCCGAGGGAGGCGAGGTGGGCGACCGTGTCCCAGCACGACTCGTCGCGGGTGGCCCACAGGTACAGGCTCGCCTCGCTGTGCTCGATGCGGAAGCCGTGGCCGAGGAGGGCGTCGCGCAGGGCCGTGCGGCGGGCGGCGTACCGCTCGCGCTGCTCCTGGACGTGCGCGTCGTCACCGAGCGCGGCCACCGCCGCCGCCTGCGTCGGGGCGGACGTCATCATCCCGCCGTGCTTGCGGATCTGCAGGAGGTCGCCGAGCACGTCGGCGTCACCGGCCAGGAACGCCGCCCGGTACCCGGCGAGGTTCGAGCGCTTGGACAGCGAGTGCACCGCGACGAGGCCCTCGTAGGAGCCGCCGCACACGTCCGGGTGCAGGACCGACGTCGGCTCCGCCTCCCAGCCCAGTTCCAGGTAGCACTCGTCGCTCGCCACCAGCACTCCGTGGCCGCGCGCCCAGGCCACGACACGCGTCAGTTCGTCCTTTGACAGGACACGACCGGTCGGGTTCGAGGGCGAGTTGAGCCAGAGCAGCTTCAGGCCAGTGGGGTCCAGTTCCGTCGGATCGTCGTACGTGACGTACTCCGCGCGGGCCAGGCGCGCGCCGACCTCGTACGTGGGGTAGGCGAGCCGCGGGTAGGCGACCTTGTCGCCCGGACCGAGGCCGAGCTGGGTCGGGAGCCAGGCCACGAGTTCCTTGGAGCCGACGATCGGGAGCACGTTTTGGTGCGTGACATCGCGCGCGCCGAGGCGGCGGGCGCACCAGCCGGCGATGGCGTCGCGCAGCTCGGCCGTGCCCCACACCGTGGGGTAGCCCGGCGAGTCGGCGGCGTCGATCAGCGCCTTCTGGATCAGCTCGGGCACGGGGTCGACCGGGGTGCCCACGGACAGGTCGACGATGCCGTCGGGGTGGGCGGCCGCCGTCGCCTTGTAGGGCTCCAGCTTGTCCCAGGGGAAGTCGGGGAGGCGGTCGCGCAGCGACGCTCCACGGGCGGTGCCGGACGGGCGGTCGGTGGCTCCAGGCACGGACGGGCTCCAGGGGTTGGTGGTTCGACAAACGCCCCGGTCCCGTACAGCGGAAAGAGCCGTACGGGACCGGGGCGGCGCTTCGGCGGCCGCTTACTGGTTCTGCGGCGGCAGCGCGGCGATGAAGGCGTGGTCGCGCTCGATCAGGCCGAGCTTGCTGGCACCACCGGGCGAGCCGAGGTCGTCGAAGAACTCGACGTTCGCCTTGTAGTAGTCCTGCCACTCTTCAGGAGTGTCGTCTTCGTAGAAGATCGCCTCGACCGGGCAGACCGGTTCGCAGGCTCCACAGTCGACGCATTCGTCCGGGTGGATGTACAAGGACCGCTTGCCCTCGTAAATGCAGTCGACCGGGCACTCCTCGATGCACGCCTTGTCCTTGACGTCGACACAAGGCTGCGCGATGACGTAGGTCACGCTGTCGTTCCTCCTCGATACGGGCGTTGGCGGGCCGTCCTCAGGCTCCGCTCGCCTGGCGCGCGGGAGCGCGGCGTCGTCGATGCCCGCACCTAGTATCTCCGTTCCCGGGCATGATCCGAACAGGAGGGGCGTACAGAGCTGTGGAATTCACCGCCGGCGGACGACTCGAGGTCCGAATCACCCCATCTGACGTGGGCAAACGTGTCTCTGTCCGACGCCTGGTCGAAGGTGGGGCACCGTCACAGGAGTTCACCGACACGGTGGGTGTTCTCACATCGTGGAATGACGGTGTGCTGGTGATCACACGCAGGGACGGGGAAATCGTCCGGATCGCGCAGCGGACGCTGGTCGCGGGCAAGACCGTGCCCGCCGCGCCCGCCCGTCGGCGCGGCCCCGCGGCCACGTACGAGGAGCTGGCGCGGGTCGCGGCGCGGGCCTGGCAGCCGGTGGAGAGCGAGCGGCTCGGGGACTGGGAGCTGCGGGCCGCGGTCCAGGAGGTGCGCTCCGAAGGGGCTCCGGCCGGGCGCCGGACGGGCTTCACGCGGCGCGCCAACTCCGTCCTTCCGCTGGGGGATCCGGGGCGCCCGCTCGATCAGGCCCTCGCCTTCGTGCGGCGCTGGTACGCCGACCGGGGGCTGCCCGCGTACGTGCAGACCGCGACCGGGGGCGCGGGCACGCAGGAGCAGTTGTGCGCCGATCTCGTCGAGCGGGGCTGGGAGCGCGAGGTGAGCGCCGAACTGCGGGTGGGCGCGCTCGCGCCGGTCGGTGACCTCGACGTGGACACCGGGCACGTGGCGCTCTCGCGGTCCGTGGGCGCGGACTGGCTCGGCCGCTACCAGCGGTCCGGGGAGGTCGGGCCGCAGGTCCTGCGGGTGCTCGGCAGCGGCCCCTCGGTGTGGTTCGCGACCGTGCCCGGCGGCGAGGGGCCGCCCGCGGCGATCGGGCGGTGCGTGGTCGACGGGCGGTGGGCCGGGTTCATGGCGGTCGAGGTGGATCCGGCGCGGCGGCGCGAGGGCCTGGCGACGGCCGTGATGGCGGCCCTGGCGCGGCGGGCCCTGGCGGAGGGCGCGTCGGCCGCGTGGCTCCAGGTGGAGGAGGACAACGGCGGCGCGCGGGCGCTGTACGACGGGATGGGCTTCGCGAGCCATCACCACTACCACCACTACCGGGCACCGGAAGGGGACGGTCCGGGCGGCGGCGTAGGACAGTGAGCCCCCGGAGGCCCCCTGAGGGGTGACCGGGGGGTGAAGGGCCAGGGGAACCGTCCGTGCCGTGACGGGCGGTGCGCGTGTGATCTCTCCTGAGTGACGGAAACGACCAAGACGCGGTCGGTCCGGGCGACGGAGAGTGCCGACAGCGGGCGCGGGCATGAGCGGTGCGATATGGCCAGTCACCGGTGGGGCCGACGCTTACGGCTAAGGTCCCCCGGGAATTTGCCTCACCGGCAAGACGACGGAGGACACCGCACGACCGTTCGACCACAGGTCCCAGGGGCGCCGCCCGACCTCGGCGCCCCGGCGACCGCACCACCGGAAACCGCACCACGGATGAACCCGACCGGAGAATCCCACCGGTGCCAGACAGAAACGACAGAGGCACGGATGCGCGCACAGCCCGCGAAGTCCAGTGAATGGCGGCGCAGGTTCGCCGACGAGGCCAGGTCCGAGCGGCCCGACCTGTCCCTGTTGTGCCTGCTGCTGAGCGGGGAGGCGGACCCGGAGCTGGACGAGGCGGGCATCGACGCGGCGCAGATCGAGCTGGACAAGCTCGCCGGACAGCTGCCCTTTCGTCCCGGCGGGCCGCGCGAATGGGCGGCGGCGACCGCCGAACTCCTCGGCGGGCAGCACGGGTTCCACGGCACCCCGCCGGACTACCAGCGTCTGGAGTCGTCGCTGCTCCACCAGGTCCTGCGGCGCAGGCGGGGCCTGCCGATCCTGCTCTCCGTCGTCTGGATCGAGGTCGCCCGGCGCGCCGGGGCGCCGGTGTACGGCGTGGCGCTGCCCGGCCATTTCGTCGTCGGCTTCGGCCCGCCCGACGCGTACGGCAAACCGGAGCAGGTGCTCGCCGACCCCTTCAACGGGGGGCGGCTGCTGTCCACCGAGGACGCCGAGCAGTTGGTGGCGCAGGCGTCGGGCGGCAGGCTGAACCCCTCGCTCCTGTCGGCGGCCGACCCCCTGAACATCATGCTGCGCATCCTCAACAACATCCGCGCCTGGGCGGCGGCCCGCTCCGAACGCTCCCACGTGGCGCTGTGGGCCCTTGAGCTGTCCCTGCTTCTGCCCTCGCACCCGGCCCGGCTGCGCTACGAACGCGCCCATCTGCTCGTCGAGCGGGGCGACTTCCTCGCGGGGGCGCGGGGCCTGGACGAGTACGCCGACGTGGTGGCGTCGATCGAGCCGACGACGGCGGAGCGGGTGCGCCTGGAGGCGCGGGCGGCGCGGGCGAAGCTGAACTGAGCTGACCTGAGCTGACCCGCGGGGCTCGGTCGAGGAGCGGGGTGTGCGGGGTGTTCGTATGCGATGTGCGTAGGCGGTGTCCGTAGGCGAAGTGCTTGGCCCGCGCACCGACCGGTAGCGATCGGTCCGGACGGGCACCACGGACGTATGCACCCCCGACCCGCCCGGGCCACACCGTGGCGCCGGGCCTTCGCAGCCGAGGCGAGGGCCGAGCGGCCCGACCTCACGCGGCTGTGCCTGCTGATCGGCACGGAGGCGGACCCCGCCCTCGATGCCCCCGGCATGGCGGCGGCGCGGCGGCGCCTGGACCGGCTCGCGGCCCTGCTGCCCGCGGGGCCGGGCTGCCCGCGCGCGTGGGCGAACGCCGTCGCCGAACTCCTCGGTGTGCGCTGCGGGTTCGGCGGCCGCCCCGGCGACTACCAGCGTCTGGAGTCGTCGCTGCTCCACCAGGTCCTGCGGCGCGGGCGCGGCCTGCCGATCCTGCTCTCCGTCGTCTGGATCGAGGTCGCCCGGCGCGCCGGGGCGCCGGTGTACGGCGTGGCGCTGCCCGGCCATTTCGTCGTCGGCTTCGGCCCGCCCGACGCGTACGAGAGATGCGTACTGGCCAATCCCTTCGACGGCGGACGGATCCTGAGCCCCCTGGACGTGCAGCTGATGGTCGCCGGGGCCACCGGGGCGCCGCTCGACCCCGCGATGCTGCGGCCCGCCGGTGTCCTGGACATCGTGCGGCGCGTCCTCAACAACATCCGTGCCTGGGCCGCCACCCGCCCCGAGCGCGCCGACGTCGCCCTGTGGGCCGTCGACCTCGCCCTGCTCCTGCCCGCGCACGAGAACCGGCTGCGCTACGACCGGGCCCAGCTCCTCGTCCGGCTCGGCGACTTCCGCACCGGCGCCGCCGAACTCGACAGCTACGCCGAGGCGCTGGCCGACGACGACGAGGAGGCGGCGGACCGGGTGCGGGAGCAGGCGCGCGCGGCGCGGGCGCGGCTCAACTGACCGAGGCTGCTCAGCTGGCCGCGGCTCAACTGACCGCTCGCCGGCTGGCCGCTCCTCGGCTGACCTTCGCTCGACTGACCGCCGCTCGACTGGCCGCTCCTCGACCGACCGCTCAGAGCCAGCCCTTCTCGCGGGCGATGCCGACCGCCTCCGCGCGGTTGCGGGCCGCCAGCTTCTGGATGGCCGTCGAGAGGTAGTTGCGGACCGTGCCCTGGGAGAGGTGCAGGGCGGCGGCAAGCTCGGCGTTCGTGGCGCCGTCGGCCGCCGCGCGCAGGATCTCGCGCTCGCGGTCCGTCAGCGGGTTGGCGCCCTCGGCCAGGGCGGCGGCGGCCAGCGTGGGGTCGATGACGCGCTCGCCCGCGAGGACCCGGCGCACGGCGTCGGCGAGTTGGGAGGCGGGTGCGTCCTTGACCAGGAAGGCGACGGCCCCGGCCTCCATGGCGCTGCGCAGATAGCCGGGCCGCCCGAAGGTGGTGAGCACGACGACCTTCAGCTCCGGGAGTGCGGCCCGCAGCTCCGCCGCCGCCTCGATGCCGGTGCGGCCCGGCATCTCGATGTCCAGGAGCGCCACGTCCACGGCGGTGGCCCGGGCGGCGGCCAGGACCTCGTCGCCCCGGGCCGCCTGCGCGACGACCTCGATGTCCGGTTCGAGGCCGAGCAGCGCGGCGAGCGCCTCGCGGACCATCGACTGGTCCTCGGCGAGGAGCACGCGGATGGGGTGGTCGGTGGAGGGAGTGGCGGCGGGCGCGGTGCCAGGCGCGGGCCCCGTGCCACCGCCCGCCCCGGTCGTACCCTCTGCCCCCGTGGCCCCCGCGGGCCCGTGCGTGCCGCTCATGCGGACGATCCTAGGGCGGTGGGCGCGGCGCCCTCCGCCGGGCCCGGCACCAGCGGCACGCGCGCCGCGAGCCGGAACCCGGGCCGGTCACCGCCGTGCCGCCACCGCCCGCCGAACGCCGAACCCGCCCCGGCACCACCCCCGGCCCCACCAGGACCACCAGCCCCACCGGCCCCGGTACTCCCGCTCCCCGACGACACATCCAGCACCCCACCGACCGCCTCGAGCCGCTCCACGAGCCCCGTGAGCCCGTTGCCGTGCTTGCCGGGCCCGCCGCCGGACGAGAGGCCCACGCCGTCCTCCGTGAGCCCCACCCCGTCGTCCTCGACCGCGAGTTCCAGGACGGGCCCCGCGAGCGTCTGGCGGCGGGTCAGCGTGACCGCGCAGCGCCGGGCGCCGCTGTGCCGTACGACGTTGGTGACCGCCTCGCGCAGCACCCAGGCGAGCGCGGCCTCCCGCTCCTCGTCCGGGGCCGCGTCGCCGCCGGGGGCCTCCAGGGGGACGTCGGCGTCGATGCCCGCGGCGGTGAGGGCCGTGCGGGCCCCGGCGAGCTGTCCGGCCAGGGTGAGCCGCCGGTAGCCGGTGACGGCCTCGCGCACGTCCACCAGGGCCTGGCGGCTGACCTGTTCGATGTCGGCCACCTGCTGGGCGGCCTTGTCGGGGTGGTCGGGGAGCATCCGCCCGGCCAGCTCGCTCTTCAGGGTGATCAGGGACAGGGAGTGGCCGAGCAGGTCGTGCAGGTCCCGGGAGAGGCGCAGGCGCTCCTCGTTGGCGGCCAGTTGGGCGACCGTGGCGCGCGCCTGGCGCAGTTCGACGGTGGTGCGGATCAGCTGCCGCACGCCCGTCATCGCGAACCCGACGAGGAACGTCGTCACGCCGAGGCCGGGGAACAGGTCGGCCGCGTCGGTGTCCCGCGTACCGATCGCCATCATCAGGAGCGTGACCGCCGGGATGGCCCACACCGCCCGCCGCGTCGGAAGGACCGCGCCCGCCGCCACCGCCACGTACACGAAGAGGCCGAGCCAGGCCGTCCCCATGCCGACGGCGAGGACCACCGCGAGGGCGGTGAGGGCCGTGAGCGTCACGTACACCACGGGCCATTCCCGGATCTTCGTCGTGTACCGGAAGACCAGCGTGAGGTAGCAGCCGACGAACGCCGTCAGGCCGAGCGAGCCGAGCACGGTGGCCGTGCCGCCGTGGCCGCCGTCGATCAGGTCCTTCACGGGCCCGGCCAGGAAGACCAGCCAGATGCCGATCCAGGCCAGCTTCACGCGGGCCTGGCGGCGGTCGAGGACCGGCTGTCCGAAGGAGTGCAGGGGGTGCCGGTCGTGGTCGAGTGGTTCGTTCACGCCTTCAGTGTGTCCTTCCGGTACAGCCAGGCCGCGCCGCCCGCGAACAGCAGGAAGTACGCGAGGAGCAGCACGACGTCCCCGGCGTGGGGCGCGCCGCCCAGCTCGATGGCCCGGCCGAGGGCCGCGTAGGCGTGCGTCGGCGTCCAGTCCGCGAGCGTCTGGAGCCAGTGCGGGAACGTGGTGGTCGGCATCCACAGGCCGCCGAGCAGGGACAGGGCGAAGTACAGGATCATCGTGACGGGCCGCACCGCGTCGCCCGTGGCGCTGTAGCCGATGGCCACGCCGAGCGCGGCGAAGCACAGGCTGCCCGCCCAGATCGCGCCGGTCAGGGCGAGCCACTGCCAGGCGTCCAGGCGTACGTCCTTGACCGCGGCGGCGGTCACGAACACCACGACGATCGACGGCAGGCTGACCACGGCCGCGCTCGCCGTCTTCGCGAGGACGTAGCCGCGCCCCGGCAGGCTGGTCAGCCTGAGCTGGCGCACCCAGCCGCTCTGCCGCTCCTTGGCGATGCGCTCGCTGTTGCCCATCAGGACGGCCGTGAGCGCGCCGAACGACGCCATGGACACCATCATGAACGCGGGCAGCGCGAGGCCGGTCCCGTCGACCTCGGTGGTGCTGTCGGCGCCACCCGCGATGATCACGAAAAGCAGCGCCGGGTAGATCACGGAGAAGAACAGGAACTTCTTGTTCCGCAGGGCGCGCCTGACCTCCAGGGTGACCAGGGCACCCGAGGTGAAGCGCGGGCCGCCCGCGGAACGGGCGTTCGGTGTGGCGTGCGTGGTCACGTGACTCTCCTTCTCCGGGCCGCGGGCGCGGGCCGCTTCGTCCTCCGGGCCGCGGGCGCGGGCCGCTTCGTCGATTGCTCCGCTCGTCGCGCTCATGCCGTCCGCGCCTCCTCGGCCGCCGTGATCGCGACGAAGGCCTGCTCCAGGCCGAGGCCCGCGACCTCCAGGTTGCGCGGGCGGACGCCGAGGCCGTACAGCGCGTACACGGTGGCGTCGGCGTCGGTCGACTGGAGCCGGACCGTGTGGCCCGAGAGGTCGAGCGCCGACAGGAACGGCAGCTCCCGCAGCCGCTGTTCGAGGGCGGCAGCCCCGTCCGCGCGCAGCTCGTCCAGGTCGAAGCTGACCTTGCGGGCGCCCGCCCTGGCCTTGATCTCGGCGGCGGTGCCGTCGGCGAGGAGCCTGCCGCGGTGCAGGACGAGGACGCGGTCGGCGATCGCGTCGGCCTCCTCCAGGTAGTGAGTGGCGAACAGGACGGCACGGCCCTGGTCGGCCTGCTCGCGCATGGTCGCCCAGAAGGCCTGGCGGGCCGTGACGTCCATGCCGGTCGTCGGCTCGTCGAGGACGATCAGGTCGTTGGCCCCGGCGGTGGCGAGGGCGAACCGGACGCGCTGCTCCTGGCCGCCGGAGAGCTTGTTGACCCTGCGGTCGGCGATCCGGGCGATCCCGGCGGCAGCGAGGACGTCGTGCACACGGTACGGCCGCGGGTGCAGGTCACAGGCGAGCCGCACCAGTTCGCCCACGGTGACCTCGTCCATGAGCCCGCCGGACTGCAGCATCGCGCCGACCCGCCCCGCGGTGATCGCCTCGCGCGGGCTGGTGCCGAACACGCTCACCGTGCCGCTGTCCGGGCGCCGCAGGCCGAGGAGCAGGTCGAGCGTGGACGACTTGCCCGCGCCGTTCGGCCCGAGCAGCGCCACGGTCTCGCCCGGATGCAGGTCGAGGCTGAGTCCGTCCACGGCCACCACGTCGCCGTACGCCTTGGTCACCCGGTCGAAGCTCACGGCGCTCGCGGCCGCCCGCGCAGCCGTGTCCCGGGCCGTGCCCGCCGTTGTCTCTGTCGTCGTCATGTCCACCATCGTTGCTGGTCACAGCGGTGTCACGGCAGTGTCGTGTGTGACCGGACCGGGATGACAGTTGTCATGCCGTACGGGTGACAGGGCGGCGGGCGAACGGAGCGGCGCGGCGACCGACCGGCCGACGGAAGCAGTGGGGGAACGCGAACGGGCGGGGCGCCTTCCGGCACCCCGCCCGCTTCGGTCCGTCCTCGGCCGGCTCGGATTCGTCCTCGGCTAGCTCGGATTCGTCTCGATCACGCCCACCCGCTCCGCGGGCGTCTTGCCCCGGAGCGCCTTGCCCATGGCCACGGCGACGTCCGTCGGCTGCACCGGCGTCTTCTTGCCGTTGCCGCGCTGGATCAGGATGCCGTCGAACGTGTTGCCGTAGAGCTGCTTGAGCGCCTTCAGGTCGTACGTCTCCGTGAGCCTGCCGCTGCTCGCGGGCTTCGCGCCGAGGATCTGCGGCAGCGACTTGGCCGGGCCGAGCGGGATCGACGCGCTGGTCCCCTTGACGCTGATGGTGACGTTGGCGGACATGGCGGGCTTCGCGAACCGCGTCATGAACGCGTCGACCTCGGCGTCCGAGACCGTCGGCTTGCGGTTGGTGACCGGCACCGCGACCGTGCCCGCGCTGCCCGTCTCGACCTGCTTCTTGTACGCCGCGGCGACGGCCTCGGACGCCTTCGCGGCGTCGATGCCCTTGCCCGCCTTGCCGTAGACGGCGACGGCCTTGCCGGGCACGAACTTGACCGTGCCCTCCTTGGCCGATCCCGAGCCGCCCGCGGCGCGCTCCAAGGCGGCCGCCAGCTTCTCCTCGTCGACGGGCATCTCGGGCTCGACGACGCGCTCGCCGCCGAAGAGGCCGCCGATCACCGACACCGGGTTGTAGTCGCTGCCCGCGGCGGCGCGCACGGTGGCCTGGCTGTCGAGGGTGAGGCCCGCCTGGTCCGGCTTGAGGGTGACCTGGTCGCCGCCCACCGTCAGCTTCAGGGGCTTGTTGACGCGCTCGCCGAGCGCCGCGTCGAGCTTCTTCACGGCCTCGTCGCGGGTGCCGCCGCCGACGTCGACGCCGAGGACGGTGGTGCCCTTCGGTACGTCGGCGTGGTTCATCAGCAGACCGGCGCCGTACGCACCGCAGCCGAGGACGACGACCACGCCGCCGAGCAGGACCAGCTTGCTGCGGCCCTTTTTCTTCTTCTTGGCCGCGGGCGCCGTCGGCACGTTCGGCTGCACCGGCTCGGGCAGCTTCGGCGGGGTGTGCGGCCCCGGCTCGTCGAGGTGCGCGCCGGGCGCGAACGGCGAGTTCTGCGCGGGCGGGACGACGGGGATGCCGCTGTTCAGGGTGTCGCCGGAGACGTTGCCGCCGGGGCCGCCGGGCACTCCCGCACCGGGCGTGGGCGGGCGCTGGCCGCCGGAGGCGGGCTTCTGCGGCGTGAGGATGGCGGTGTCGTCGCTGAGGCGGGGGGTGACGGGGGCGCCGGGGCCGTTGGGGGCAGCGGGGTTGTTGGGGCCACCGGGGGCACCGGGTCCGCCGGGACCACCCTGGCCGGCGGGACCACCCTGACCGCCGGGTCCGCCCGGACCACCGGGGCCGCCGTCCGAGCCGTCGCCCAGGGGGCCGCCGTCGGGGAAGGCGTCCGAGCCCGAGCCGTAGCCCGCGCTGCCGTAGAGGTCGGTGCCGTTCGGATAGCCGCCGAGTTCGGGCCCGGGGCCGGGCGGCAGCATCGGGCCGTCGCCGGTCACCGGTCCCCCGGTCGGCCCGACCGGACCCTGGCCGGAGTTCCCGTACTCGCCCTCGCCGCCGGAGAAGTACGGCAGGTCCCCGCGCTGCGACTCACCGCCGCGCGGCCCACCCGTCCCCAGCGGCCCGGCCGCGACGGCGCCGGACACGTCGTACGCGCCCGTACCGGAACCGGAACCCGGACCGCCGGAACCAGAGGAGCCGGAAGGACCGGACGAACCAGCGCCGGAACCGGAACCGGACCCGGAGGCGCCGGAAGAGCCGGAGGAAGGGGTCCCGGTGGACGCCGCCGGACCCGGGGCGCCCTTCGGGGCGGCCTTGCGCGGCGCAAACCAGTCGCTGGCCTTCTCGTCGCCGTCCTCGGCGCCCGCGGCTCCCTGCGGCGCGGCCGCGCCCCCGGAAGAGGCGGTACCGGCGGCCGGGGAGGCGGCCGTGGAAACGGAGGATGCCCCGGCGGCGGAGGGACCCGACAGACCCGTCGTGCCCGCGCCACTGCGGGCGCTCGTGCCCGACCCCGTGCCCCCGGCGCCGTCCACGCGCCGGTCGTCCGCGCCTCTGTCACCGTCGGCGTCACCGACGGGCGTGCGCATGACGACCGGGGGGATCGGCCGCGAACCGGGGATGTTGATCCGGATGCGGGTGGTCAGCGTGGTCTCGGTCTTGGGTTCGTTCCGCTCGTCGGCCCCCTGGCCGACGCCGTCCGGACCGCCCTCGGGCGCGGCGCCCTGTGCGGGCGAGCCGTACGGCGGCGTGCCCGACGGGTACGCGGCCCCCGTGCGTCCCTGGGGACCGGAGGACGAACTGTCAGTTTCACGACTCAAGGCAGGTTCTCCTGGTTGGCTCCACCGCCCGTTTCGACCACTCGGGCGGCTCGGCGGCGCGCACCACCATACTGGCCGCCGCCCACGGTCATCCCGTGACCGGCGTCAAACCCGTGCGGGACACGGGCTCAAGTGGTACGTCACTTGCCAAGTCGGGCGTCGGACGCGCCCGGTTGCGGTGACTGCCCGAGGGTGGCACACATCACAGCCACCCCCATACCGCCCAGCAGGAAGACGTACGACCCGAGGCCGGCGCCGAACACGAAGTCGCCCTCAGGCCGCGTCGCGGTGAGCAGCATGACGGCGACGAGCCAGCCCGCGGCGGGCGCGACGGCCCCGCCCCGGGTGCCGGTGGCGCGCGAGCCGCCGTAGAAGGCACCGGCGCTGCCGGCGAGCGCGAGCAGCAACCCGCCCGGGAACCAACCCTGTTGGGCGAGCGCGCCCGCCACCCCGACGACCGCGCCGAGCAGGAAGAGCCCGGCGTACGCCACCAGGCGCACGACGTTCAGCGGCTGCGCGAGGAAGCTTCCGGGCGCCGCGGAGGCACCGGCCCGGCCGGAACCGGAACCGGAACCGGCTGCCGGGCGCGCGGAGGTGGCGGCGGCCTTAGCGGCGGCACCCTTGCCGCTTCCACCCGCCTTGCCGCTCCCGCTCACCTTGCCGCTTCCACCCGCCTTGCCTCCGGACCCGGACGTACCGCTTCCGCTTCCCTTGCCCACGGCTCCGGCACGGGCCGCCTCGGCCGAGGCGGCCGAGCCCTCCGGCTTGGCCGACGAAGACGAAGCCCTCGACCGCGCGCTCACTTCTCTCCCCCCGCCACACCGAGCCCCGCGAACAGATCCGTCTCGCGTCCGCCGTCCACCGTGCCCGCCTCGCCTCTCACCAGTTCGTAGTACTCCACATCGAAGATCGGCTGCGCCAGGCCGTTGGAAAGGGCGAACAGCGGCTCGTGGACCTCGATCTGGGTCACGTGGGCACGCATCGCCGCCGCCTTGGCCGCCCCGAAGGCCCGCCCGTCGATCTCCGTCGTGACGCGCTCGTCGTCGGTCACGCCGGGCACGTCGGCCACCGTGGCCATGCCGGTGAACGGCGAGGCGGGCAGTTCGTCGGGGAGCCGCAGGAAGCGCTTCTCGACGGTGGTGCGGGGCGCCCGGTTCCAGTAGACCTTGGCGACGGTGTGCGCCTCGCCGAGGTCGTGGCGGAAGGCGGGCTCGGCCGCGAGGTCGACGGCGCGCATGGCGACGCGGTGGGCCTGGATGTGGTCGGGGTGGCCGTAGCCGCCGTCCGGGTCGTAGGTGACGAGCACCTGCGGGCGCAGTTCGCGGATCACCTCGACGAGATGGGCCGCCGCCTCGTCGACGTCGGCGGACCAGAAGGCGCCGGGGCGGCGGTTCTGCTCGGTGCCCATCATCCCGGAGTCGCGGTAGCGGCCGGCGCCGCCGAGGAAGCGGTGGTCGGCGACGCCGACCTCCTTCATCGCGGCGGCGACCTCACCGACGCGGTGGGCGCCGAGCGTGTCCTCGCGGTCGGCGGCCAGATGGGCGAGCGCGGGCGGGATGACCTCGCCCTCCTCGCCGAGCGTGCAGGTCACCACCGTGACTCGGGCGCCCCCGGCCGCGTACTTGGCCATGGTCGCGCCATTGTTGATCGACTCGTCGTCGGGGTGCGCGTGCACGAGCAGCAGGCGCCGGGCGGGCTGTTCCGTCATGGGAACAGCCTACGAGCCCGGAGCACGCCCGCCGCGGGCCCGCGAGCCGCCCGCGCCCGCTCGCCTCTCCCTTCCCCCGCCCTCGGGCCCGCCCGGCCCGATTCGCCCCCTTTGTCGCCTCCTGGTCCTTCGGGCCCCTGTCCCCCGCTCCCCTCGCCCGGCCGAATCCGGCCGCGGCGGCCCGTACAGCGGGTGCCGTCAGAACTTGATGTCCTCGATGACCCCCGCGAGGTTCGTCGACAGCTCATCGATGGTCGGCGCGAGCGACGAACTGGCCAGATAGAAGCCGAGCAGCGCGCAGACGATCGCGTGGATCGTCTTGAGCCCCTGTTTCCGCACCAGCATGACCACGATGATCGCCAGCAGCAGCACCACCGATACCGAGAGTGCCACGGCGGTTCACCTCCCATTCCCATCACGCGACAACGTTCCGACCGACTGCCCCGAGCCGCCTCGGGACCGCCCCCTGCGTCCGGCCGACAGGACCCAACTCGCCGTGCCAGCAAGGTCATACCCACCAAGCGCTACGGATCATAACTATGTGTCGAGCCACATGAGTCGGAGCACCGCAGCACAAGGGGCGCATGAGCCATAGGCTCGGGCAATGACCATCGAGACCCCGGAAACCGACGGGCCCCAGGACGGTGCCGCGCAGCGGCTTTCCTTCCCGCGCCAGCACGCCCGCACGCAGCGCTTCTCCCTGGGCGCGCCGCGCGCCTTCACCGTGGCTCCCGACGGCTCCCGCGTCGTCTTCGTCCGCTCCGCGTCCGGTACGGACCGGACGGGCGCGCTCTGGGTCCTCGACCTCGCCGACGACGGCGCCGAGCGGGTCGCCGCCGATCCGCGGGCGCTGCTCGACGGCTCGGCGGAGCGGCTCTCGGCGGCGGAGCGGGCGCGGCGCGAGCGCAGCCGCGAGGGCGGCTCCGGCATCGTCGGGTACGCCACCGACGCGGCCGTGGAACTCGCCGCCTTCGCCCTGTCGGGCCGCCTCTTCGTCGCGGAGCTGCGCGCGGGCACCGCCCGCGAACTGTCCGCCCCCGCCCCCGTGATCGACCCGCGGCCCGCGCCGGACGGCCGCCACATCGCGTACGTGTCCGGGGGCGCCCTGCGCGTCACGGGCGCCGACGGCGAGGGCGACAGGGCGCTCGCGGCACCGGACGCGGTCGAGGCGGACACGGTGACGTACGGGCTCGCGGAGTTCATCGCGGCCGAGGAGATGGACCGCTTCCGTGGCTTCTGGTGGTCGCCCGAGTCCGACCGGCTGCTCGTCGCGCGGGTCGACGACGCGCCCGTACAGCGCTGGTGGATCGCCGACCCCGCGCACCCGGACCGGGAGCCGACGTCGGTCGCCTACCCGGCGGCGGGCACCGACAACGCGGACGTGCGGCTGTTCGTGGTCGGCCTGGACGGGGCGCGCACCGAGGTCGCGTGGGACCGGGACCGCTATCCGTACCTGGCGCGGGTGCACTGGTCGGCGGACGGGGCGCCGCTGCTCCTGGTGCAGGCACGGGATCAGCGCAGCGCCCTGTATCTCGCGGTGGACCCCGACAACGGCTCGACGCGGATGGTGCACGCCGACGAGGACGCCGACTGGCTTGAACTCTTCCCCGGTTCGCCCTCCTGGTCGCCCAGCGGACGGCTCGTGCGCATCGCCGACGAAGGCGGCGCGCGCGTGCTCGCCTGGGGCGAGCGGCCCCTGACCGGCCCTCAGCTGCATGTGCGCGCCGTCCTCGACGTGACCGAGGACTCCGCGCTGATCTCGGCGTCCGCGGGTCCGGGCGCCGCCGATCCGGAGATCGGCGAAGTGCATGTCTACCGCGTCAACGAACTCGGCGTGGAGCGGGTCTCACAGGAGCCCGGAGTGCACTCGGCGGTCCGCGCGGGTGATGTCACCGTGCTGGTTTCGGCCACTCTCGACCGTCCCGGCTCACGGGTGTCCGTGCTGCGCGACGGCAAGCAGGTGGCGACCGTCGCCTCGCACGCCCAGCGCCCGGGGCTCACCCCGCGCGTGACGCTCCTCGAAGGGGGCGCGCGGCGGATTCCATGCGCCGTGTTGCTCCCCACCGGGTACGACCCGGCGGACGGGCCGCTTCCCGTACTCATGGATCCGTACGGCGGTCCGCACGGGCAGCGTGTGATGAAGGCCCACAACGTCTACCTCACCTCGCAGTGGTTCGCCGACCAGGGCTTCGCCGTCGTCGTCGCCGACGGGCGCGGGACGCCGGGGCGCTCGCCCGCCTGGGAGAAGTCCGTCAAGGGGGATCTCACCCGCACCCTCGACGACCAGGTCGAGGCGCTGCACGCGCTGGCCGAGCGCTTTCCCCTCGACCTCGGGCGGGTCGCCATGCGCGGCTGGTCCTTCGGCGGCTATCTCTCCGCCATGGCCGTCCTGCGGCGGCCCGACGTCTTCCACGCGGCCGTCGTGGGGGCGCCCGTCACCGATCTCCGCCTGTACGACACCCACTACCAGGAGCGGTACCTCGACGATCCCCGAACCTCCCCCGAGGCCTACCGCAACAGCTCCCTGGTCTCGGACGACGGGCTCGTCGACCCCGGTGAGCCACATCGTCCGATGCAGATCATCCACGGCCTCGCCGACGACAACGTGGTCGTCGCGCACGCCTTGCGGCTGTCCTCGGCGTTGCTCGCCGCCGGGCGGCCGCACGAGGTCCTGCCCCTCTCCGGGGTCACCCACATGACCCCCCAGGAGCAGGTGGCCGAGAACCTCCTCCTGCTCCAGGTCGACTTCCTGAAGCGCTCCCTGTCCCTGCCCTGACCGTCCCGCCAACCGTCCCCCTCAACGGGCGACCGGTCGGGGCGACATGGCGCGCCCCGACCGGTCCGACGGCACCCGCACGGCCGTACCCCCACACCCTGCCCGCCCCATGTCTCCCCCACGGGTCAACGGGGTTGCCCGAATGTTTCCTGCTCCGCCCCTGGACCCCGGGGGTGGGTGTCCCGTTGCTGTGGGACGGGGGCGCCGTCGAATCGGCGCTCCGCGCCTCGTCCTCAAACGCCGGACGGGCTGAGAACTTCGCCGGGGCGGGCTGAAAGGTGCGGGGGGGGCGAGGTGGAGGGGTGCTGCGGCGAGGGGGGAGGTGGCTGTGGCGGACGGGAGAGGTGGCTGCGGGGTGGGCTGGAGACGTGCTGGGGTGGGGTGTTTCGGGCCAGAGGGTGCCGGGCTTTGGGGTGGCCCTGGGGGAAGGTTGGGCGGGCGGGTGGAGATAGCCCGTCCGGCGTTTGAGGACGAGGCGCGCAGCGCCGATACAGGGTGCCCCAGGCCCACCCGCACGGGACATCACGGCACCACGTGCTTCTCCTCCGCGAAGTGGCACGCGGAGTCATGCGCCGCGGGCCCCTCCACCCCCCGGAACTCCGCCGGAACGGCGAGCGCCGGGACCTCCAGAGCGCACCGCTCCTGCGCCTTCCAGCAGCGAGTCCGAAACCGACACCCGGAAGGGGGATTGGCGGGCGACGGCACGTCCCCGCTCAGAATGATCCGCTCACGATGCTCCCGGGCGTCCGGATCGGGCACGGGTACGGCGGACAGCAGCGCCTGCGTGTAGGGATGCGTCGGATGCTCGTAGATCTCGGCGTCGCTCCCGGTCTCGACGATCCGCCCGAGGTACATGACCCCGACCCGGTCGGAGATGTGCCGCACGATGGACAGGTCGTGGGCGATGAACACGTACGAGAGGTGGAATTCGCGCCGGAGCCGGTCAAGCAGGTTGACGACCTGCGCCTGGACGGAGACGTCGAGCGCGGAGACGGGCTCGTCGGCGACGATGATCTCGGGCCGCAGGGCGAGCCCGCGGGCGATGCCGATGCGCTGCCGCTGACCGCCGGAGAACTGGTGGGGATAGCGGTTGATGTATTCGGGGTTGAGGCCGACGACGTCGAGGAGTTCCTGGACCTTGGCGCGGCGCGACCCCTTGGGGGCGACTTCGGGATGGATCTCGTACGGCTCCCCGATGATGTCGCCGACGGTCATGCGGGGGTTCAGGGAGGTGTAGGGGTCCTGGAAGACCATCTGGATGTTCCTGCGGACCGCCTTCAGGGCGCGCCCGGACAGCTTGGTGATGTCCTCGCCCTTGTACTGGATCTCACCGGCGGTGGGCCGCTCCAGGTTGACGAGCATCTTGGCG
Organism: Streptomyces sp. NPDC041205; assembly: GCF_055591765.1. Lineage (NCBI taxonomy): Bacteria > Bacillati > Actinomycetota > Actinomycetes > Kitasatosporales > Streptomycetaceae > Streptomyces > Streptomyces sp. NPDC041205. The sequence goes on from NZ_JBVIZH010000002.1 coordinate 778,183, forward strand.
ACGGTGGACTTCCCGCAGCCGGACTCCCCGACGATGCCGAGGGTCTCCCCGCTGCCGAGGTCGAAGTCGACGCCGTCGACGGCCTTGACGGCGCCGATCTGCCGTTTGATGAGGATGCCCTGGGTGAGCGGGTAGTGCTTGACGAGCCCGCGGACCCTGAGGAGCGGCTCGGTCGTGACCGGCTTCTCGGCCACGTCCGCCGTCTTGGCCATGTCAGCCACGGAGGGTCTCCTTCCAGAAGTGGCAGGCACTGCGCCGCTCCGCGGTGAGTCCCTCGTACGTGACCTGGGCGAGCGGCGGGACGTCGGTGCGGCACACGTCCTGGACCATCGGGCAGCGCGGGTTGAAGGCGCAGCCGGGCGGGATGTTCATGAGGTTGGGCGGCAGGCCCTTGATGGCGAAGAGGTCCTGGCCCTTCTGGTCCAGGCGCGGGATGGATTCGAGCAGGCCCTTGGTGTACGGGTGCGCGGGGGCCTTGTAGATCTCGTGGACGGGGGCCTTCTCGACGATGCGGCCCGCGTACATGACGGCGATGGTGTCGGCGACGTCGGCGACCACGCCGAGGTCGTGGGTGATCAGGATGAGGCCCATGTTCAGCTCGCGCTGGAGCTCCGCGAGCAGGTCCATGACCTGGGCCTGGACGGTGACGTCGAGGGCCGTGGTCGGCTCGTCGGCGATGATCAGGGACGGTTCGAGCGCCATCGCCATGGCGATCATGATGCGCTGGCGCATGCCGCCGCTGAACTGGTGCGGGTACTGGGTGACGCGTTCCTTGGCGGCGGGGATGCGGACCCGGTCCATCAGCTCGACGGCCTTGGCGCGGGCGTCCTTGCGGGACATCCCGCGGTGCACGACGAACATCTCGCCGAGTTGGTCGCCGACGCTGAGCACGGGGTTCAGGGAGCTGAGGGCGTCCTGGAAGATCATGGCCATGCCCGCGCCGCGGATCCTGCGCCGCTCCTCCTCCTTGAGCTTCAGCAGGTCCTGGCCCTGGAAGAGGATCTCGCCGGAGGTGATGCGGCCGGGCGGGATGTCGAGGATGCCCATGATTGCCTGGGCGGTGACGGACTTGCCGGAGCCGGACTCGCCGAGCACGGCGAGGGTCTCGCCCGCGGCCACGGCGTAGTCCACGCCGTTGACGGCCTTGGCGACGCCGTCGCGGGTCCTGAACTCCACGTGCAGATCGCGGACTTCGAGCAGCTTGGATGCCGTGTTCGCCATGGGCGGCTACCTCAGCTTCGGGTCGAGGGCGTCGCGCACCGCGTCGCCGAGCATGATGAACGCGAGCACGGTGACCGCGAGGGCGCCCGCGGGCCAGAGCAGCATGTGCGGGGCGTTGCGGACGTACTGGGACGCGGCGGAGATGTCGATGCCCCAGCTCACCGTGGGGGGCTTCAGGCCGACGCCCAGGTAGGACAGGGTGGCCTCCAGGGCGATGTACGTGCCGAGGGCGATGGTCGCGACGACGATGACCGGGGCGACGGCGTTGGGCGTGATGTGCCGCAGCAGCATCCGCGAGTTGGAGGCGCCGAGGGCGCGGGCGGCCTGGACGTAGTCGTTCTGTTTGGCGGTGATGACGGAGCCGCGGGCGATGCGGGAGATCTGCGGCCAGCCGAGCAGCACCATGAAGCCGATCACGGGCCAGACGGTGTTGCTGGTGACGACGGAGAGGAGCACCAGGCCGCCGAGGACGACGGGGATCGCGAAGAAGACGTCGGTGATGCGGGAGAGGATCGCGTCCCACACGCCGCCGAAGAACCCGGCGAGCCCGCCGAGCACGCTGCCGAGGACCGCGACGCCGAGGGTGGCGCAGACGCCGACGGTGACGGAGGCGCGGGCGCCGTACACGGTGCGCGTGTAGACGTCGCAGCCCTGGCCGTTGAAGCCGAAGGGGTGGCCGGGCGACGACCCCTTCTGGGCGTTGGCGAGGTCGCAGTCCAGCGGGTCGCCGGAGGCGATCGCGGAGGGCCACAGCGAGATGAAGACCAGGAACAGAATGATCAGGCCCGAGAGGATGAAGACGGGGTTGCGGCGCAGGTCGCGCCAGGCGTCGGACCACAGGCTGCGGGCGGGAGTGGCGGCGCCGCTGCCGCCGGGGCCGCCTTCGGGGCCGCCCGGGGCGAGCGTCGTCGCCTCACTCGCCGCGAGGTCCATCGCGCCGCCCGCGCCGGTCCCTGCGATGGCGCCCTCGGCGGGCTCATGGGGTTCAGGCATAGCGGATCCTCGGGTCGAGTACGGCGTACAACAGGTCGACGATCAGGTTCGCCAGCAGGAAGACGAGGACGAGCACCGTCACGAACCCGACGACGGTCTGGGTGCTCTGCCGCAGGATCCCCTGGTAGAGCTGGAAGCCGACGCCGTGGATGTTGAAGATCCGCTCGGTGACGATGGCGCCGCCCATCAGCGCGCCCACGTCCGTGCCGATGAAGGTGACGACCGGGATCAGTGAGTTGCGCAGCAGGTGCCTGGTGATGACGCGGCGCCGCGGCAGGCCCTTCGCCACGGCCGTGCGGACGTAGTCGGCGCGGCGGTTCTCGGCGATGGAGGTCCGGGTGAGGCGGGTGACGTACGCCAGTGAGACGGACGCGAGCACGAGTCCCGGCACGATCAGTTCGTCGACGGTCGCCTCCGTCGACACGGACGGTTTGATGACGCCCCACTCGACGCCGAGCAGCAGTTGGAGCAGCAGACCGGTCACGAACGTGGGGATGGAGATGACCACGAGCGTCAGGAGCAGCACGACCGTGTCGACGGGCTTGCCGCGCCGCAGGCCGGTGAGGACGCCCAGCGAGATGCCGATGACGATCTCGAAGACGATGGCGACGAGGGTGAGCCGGAGGGTCACGGGGAACGCCGACGACATCAGCTCGGTGACCTTCTGGCCGTTGAAGGCGGTGCCGAAGTCGCCCGTGAAGACGTTGCCCATGTACGTCGCGTATTGCTGCCACACGGGCTTGTCGAGGCCGAACTCCTTCTTCAGCTGGGCGGCCGTCGCGGGGTCGCACTTGCGGTCGCCGCAGAGGCCCGCGATGGGGTCGCCCATCACGTTGACCATCAGGAAGATCAGCAGTGTGGCGCCGAAGAAGACCGGGATCATCTGCAGCAGACGCCGGATCACATAACGACCCATGGGACTCGCTCCAGGAGTAGTGGGAGCGGCCGCCCGGCGAAGGCGCCGAACGGCCGCTCCACCGACGTCAGTTGACCTTGATCTCCGAGTAGACCGGCACGCTGAACTGGTTCAGCGAGACGTCGGAGACCCGGTCCGAGTAGCCGGCGCTGCCGTTCTGGTACCAGAGCGGGATGGCGGGCATGTCCTTGGCGAGGATCTTCTCGGCGTCCTGGAACTTGGTGACGGCCTTGGCCGCGTCGGTCTCTCCGTTGGCCTCGTTGATGAGCTTGTCGAAGTCCTTGTTGGAGTACTTGCCGTCGTTGGAGGAGGCGTCCGTGTAGTAGTTCGGCTCCAGGAAGTTCTGGATCAGCGGGTAGTCCATCTGCCAGCCCGCGCGCCAGGCCCCGTCGAGCTTCTGCTGGGACGCCTGGCTGCGGAAGTCTGCGAAGGTGCCGATGGGGTTCCCGACGCAGGCCTTGTCGTTGCCGAGGGCCCGGTTGATGGAGTTGCAGACGGCGTCCACCCACTCCTTGTGCGAGCCGGTGTCCCCGTTGTACGAGATCTTCAGGGTGCCGCCGGGGATGCCGCCGCCCTCCTCGACGAGCTTCTTCGCCTCGGCCGCGTCGTACTCGCACCAGTCGCCGCAGGCGCTGTCGCTGTAGCCGCCGTCCTCGCCGAGCACCGGCGAGGTCCAGTCCTTGGCGGGTGTACGGGTCTTCTGGAAGATCGTGTCGGTGATCTGCTCACGGTTGATCGCCCGGGAGAGCCCCTGCCGGACCTTCTCCGCGCCGGCCTTGTCCCACTTCTTGTCGTAGAAGGCGAAGGCGAGGGTCTGGATGATCCCCGCGGGGGTGTTGATGTACCGGTCCCCGAGGTCGCTCTTCACGTTCTTCAGCTGCGAGGCCGGGACGTCGTCGACCAGGTCGAGGTTCCCCGCCATCAAGTCCGTGTAGGCGGTGTTGTTGTCCGTGTAGACCTTGAGGTCCACGCCGCCGTTCTGCGCCTTGTCGTCCCCCTTGTACCCGTCCCACTTCCTGAGCTCCATCTTGGAGCCCTTCTGGTACGACTTCACGGTGTACGGGCCGTTGCCGACGGGCTTGGACAGCCAGGCCGCGTGGTCGTCGAAGAACGCCTTGGGCAGCGGTGCGAAGGAGGGGTAGCCGAGGGTCTCGGGCCAGGTGGAGAACTTCTGCGTGAGCTTCACGGTGAAGGTCCTGGAGTCGACGACCTTGAGCCCGGACAAGGTCTCGGCCGTCGCGTCCCCCTTCTCCGGGTGCACCTCGCCGTACCCCTCGATGTACCCGAAGAAGTAGGCGTTCTTCTGGTTGTTCTTGAGGTGCGCCCCGTAGTTCCACGCGTCGACGAACGACTTGGCGGTGACCGCCTCGCCGTTGCTGAACTTCCACCCGTCCTTGAGCTTGACGGTGAAGTTCTGCGAGTCCTTCGTCTCGATGGACTCGGCGATCATGTCCTTGGCCTCGCCGGTCTTCGGGTCGTACCGCTTGAGCCCCCGGAAGACCATGTCCAGGACCTTGCCGCCCTGCACCTCATTCGTGTTCGCGGGCTCCAGCGGATTCTGCGGATCCCCCCAGGAGGACCCCACCACCCCGGAGCCGTCGCCGCCACCACCGCCGCTCCCACCCCCACAGGCCGTCGCCGCGAGTGCGACGGCCACCGCACCAGCGGCCCACTTGGCGTGCGTGGCTCCACGCATGGAGTGCCTCCTCGATCGCTCTGCGCGCCGACTGTGTGCGCGTTACCGCAAATATCGCGGCAGAGCGGACGAACCGCACATTTAGCCCGGCCGTATGAGGGGGAGGCCATCCGGATGTACGCATGCGGCACCGCGGGGCCTCGCTACGCTCCCCGCGTGGACTACGCCGAGATGCGCGCGATCGCCGAAGACCTCGTGGCTTACGCCGAGCGCCTCGAAGGCTCCTGGAGTGTCGAGATCGGCCCCTCCGGCCCGGTACTGGCGATGACCCGCCCGCCGAAGCGGCATGCGGGCACAGTCCACCGCATCCGCAAGCACCTGGACGAGCAGCTCCCGACCACTCACCCCGGCCACATCTGCGCCAACGGCCCCCAGATCGAGCACCCTCCGATCGGCCGCATGCGCCGCCCGGACGCCGTGGTGATCCCGGAGGCGGTCCTCGACGAGGAAGGCCTGGCCGTGGACGCCACGCAGGTCCTCGCCGTCATCGAGATCGTCTCCCCCTCGAACCCGGAGAACGACTACGTCGGAAAGCTCTCCGACTACCCCGCGATGGGCATCGAGCACTACCTGATCGTCGACCCCAGGAAGGGCACCATCGAGGTGCACTCCGAGCCGTGCGGGGCGCACTACGGGGAGAAGGAGCCCTACATCTTCGGCGACCAGGTCTCCCTGGGCCCCTGGACCGTCGGCACGTCCGACTTGCGGCGCTACGGAAAGCCGGACCGGCGCTAGCCGCGACGGAACGTGGCTGTGCCCCGCCGGGCCTGCCGACGGGGCACACTCACAGCACCACGGCGCTACGCCGCGTGCACCACGTCCTTCTCCTCCGCGAAGTGGCACGCGGACTCGTGGGCGGCGGGCGTGTCCTTGCCGACGAAGCGCTCCGGGATCGCGAGCAGCGGGACCTCCTCCGCGCACTTGTCCTGCGCCTTCCAGCAGCGGGTGCGGAAGCGGCAGCCGGACGGCGGGTTCGCCGGAGAAGGCACGTCACCGGTGAGGATGATGCGCTCGCGGCCCTCTCGGGCCTCCGGGTCCGGGACGGGCACCGCGGAGAGCAGCGCCTGCGTGTACGGGTGCGTCGGGTGGTCGTAGATCTGCTCGTCGGAGCCGATCTCGGCCATCTTGCCGAGGTACATCACACCCACGCGGTCCGAGATGTGCCGGACGATCGACAGGTCGTGCGCGATGAAGAGGTAGGACAGGTTGAACTCGTCCTGGAGCTTCTCCATCAGGTTGATGACCTGGGCCTGGACGGACACGTCCAGGGCCGAGACCGGCTCGTCGCAGATGATGATCTCGGGGTTGAGCGCCAGGCCGCGCGCGATGCCGATGCGCTGGCGCTGACCGCCCGAGAACTGGTGCGGGTAGCGGTTGATGTACTCGGGGTTGAGGCCGACGACGTCCAGGAGCTCCTCGACCTTCTGCCGACGCGAACCCTTCGGAGCCACCTCGGGGTGGATCTCGAACGGCTCCCCGATGATGTCGCCCACCGTCATACGGGGGTTGAGCGAGGTGTACGGGTCCTGGAACACCATCTGGATGTTCCGGCGGACGGCCTTGAGCGCCCGGCCGGACAGCTTGGTGATGTCCTGGCCCTTGTAGAAGACCTCGCCCGCCGTGGCCCGCTCCAGGGTCATCAGGAGCTTGGCGACCGTGGACTTGCCGCAGCCCGACTCGCCCACGATGCCGAGCGTCTCGCCCTGGTAGAGGTCGAACGAGATGCCGTCGACCGCCTTCACCGCGCCGATCTGGCGCTTGACGATGATGCCCTGCGTGAGCGGGAAGTGCTTGACCAGATTGCGGACCTGGAGGATCGGCTCCCCGCGCTCGGCCGGGGCCTCGATCACGGCCACGGCCTCTTCCGGCGTCGCCGCGTCGACCGTCTCGACCTCGGTGACGTTCGGAGTGGCGTCCGTCGGCTCGGCGCCCTCGGCGCCTTTCTTGAGCTCAGCCATGGATCGTCTCCTTCCAGAAGTGGCACGCGCTGCCGCGGCCCACGAGCTCCGCGCCGTCCTGCTCCGTCACCGGAACCAGCGGCGGGATCTCCGTGCGGCAGATGTCCGTCGCCTTGGGGCAGCGCGGGTTGAACGCGCAACCCGAGGGGATCCTCAGGAGGTTGGGCGGCAGGCCCTTGATCGCGTAGAGCTCCTGGCCCTTCTGGTCAAGGCGCGGGATCGAGTCCAGCAGACCGCGCGTGTACGGGTGCGCGGGCCGCTTGTACAACTCGTGCACCGGGGCCGTCTCCACGATCCGGCCCGCGTACATGACGGCGATCTTGTCCGCCACGTCCGCGACCACACCGAGGTCGTGGGTGATGAGGATCAGGCCCATGTTGTACTCACGCTGGAGCTCCGCGAGCAGGTCCATGACCTGTGCCTGGACCGTCACGTCGAGGGCCGTGGTCGGCTCGTCGGCGATGATCAGGTCCGGCTCCAGGGCGAGCGCCATCGCGATCATGATGCGCTGGCGCATACCGCCGGAGAACTGGTGCGGGTAGTCGTTCACCCGCTCCTTGGCGGCCGGGATCTTCACCCGGTCCATCAGCTCGACGGACTTGGCCTTGGCCTCCTTGCGGGACAGGCCGTCGTGCACCCGGAACATCTCGCCGAGCTGGTAGCCGACGGAGAGCACCGGGTTCAGGGACGACAGCGCGTCCTGGAAGATCATCGCGATCTTGCGGCCGCGGATCTTCCGGCGCTCCTCGTTGGACATCTTCAGCATGTCCTGGCCGCGGAAGAGGATCTCGCCCTGCGGGATCTTTCCGGGCGGCATGTCGAGGATGCCCATGATCGCCTGTGCGGTGACCGACTTGCCGGAGCCGGACTCGCCGAGCACGGCGAGCGTCTCGCCCGCGTCCACGCTGTAGTTGACGCCGTTGACGGCCTTGACCACGCCGTCGCGGGTGTGGAACTCGACGTGCAGGTCCTTCACGTCGAGCAGTCGGCCGCTCTTCTCCTCGCCCGAGCGGGGGGCGGGGACGTCCGCGGTTTTCTCTGTGATCGTCACGTACGCCTCCCTCAGCGCAGCTTCGGGTCGAGGGCTTCGCGTACGGCGTCACCCATCATGATGAACGCCAGCACGGTCATGCTGAGCATTCCGGCGGGGAACAGCAGCACATGCGGGTTGTTCCGGATGAACTGGGTGCCGTCGGAGATGTCACCGCCCCAGGAGATGGCGCCCTCCCCGAGACCGAGGCCCAGGTAGGAGAGCGTCGACTCGGCGACGATGTACGTGCCGAGCGCGATGGTCGCCACGACGATCACCGGAGCGATGGCGTTGGGCAGGATGTGCCGGAACAGGATCCGCTTCGTCCCGGCGCCGAGCGCTCGCGCCGCCACCACGTAGTCCGCGTGCTTGGTCGTGATGACCGCACCGCGCATCACGCGGGCGATCTGCGTCCAGCCCAGGAAGGCCAGGGCACCCATCACCACCCAGACGGTGCGGCTGGTGAAGCCGTTGAGCACGACCATGGAGCCGAGCAGGAACGGGATGCCGAAGAACACGTCGGTGATACGGGAGAGCACGCTGTCCCAGAAGCCGCCGAAGTATCCGGCGAGCATGCCGACCAGGCCGCCGAAGAAGGTGACCAGGAGGGTCACGCCGACGCCGACCACGATGGAGTTCCGGGCGCCGAACAGGACGCGTGCGTAGATGCTGCGCCCCGTGCCGTCGTAACCGAACCAGTCGGCCTGGAAGAAGTGGCTCAGCTCGGGCTTGCCCAGGAAGTGCTTGGCCTGGTCGCCGGTCTCCGGGTCCGCGTCGGTGAACATGCCCGGGAAGAGCGACACCACGACGAGGAGCACGATCAGGAGCGCCGAGATCACGAACAGCGGGTTGCGGCGCAGATCCCGCCAGGCGTCGCCCCAGAGGCTGCGGGGCTTGCCCGGCGCGGGGGTCGCGGAGACCACGGCCCCGGCCACCACCTCGTCCGGTGCCGCCGCCTCGTCCGCGGTCGAGGTCTTGGTCAGGTCAGGCATAACGGATCCTCGGGTCCAGGACCGCGTAAAGCAGGTCGACGAGCAGGCTGGCGAGGAGGTACACGAGCACCAGGACGGTCACGATGCCGACGATGACCGCGCCCTCACGGCGGGCCAGCGAGGTGAAGAGCAGGTTGCCGACGCCCGTGACGTTGAAGATGCCCTCGGTGATGACCGCGCCGCCCATGAGGGTGCCGATGTCGGTGCCCAGGTAGGTGACCACCGGGATCAGCGAGTTGCGCAGCAGGTGCCGGGTGACGATGCGCTGCTTGGGCAGGCCCTTGGCCACCGCGGTGCGCATGTAGTCCGCCGAACGGTTCTCCGCGATGGAGGTTCTGGTCAGTCGGGCGACGTACGCGAGACCGACCATGCCGAGCACGAGTGCCGGGACCAGCAACTGCCCCATGTCCTCGGAGTCCTGCACCGTCGGTGTGATCCATCCCCACTCGTTGCCCAGGTAGAGCTGGAAGAGCAGACCGACCACGAAGATCGGCACGGAGATCACAAGGAGCGTGAACAGCGTCACCGTGTTGTCCACGATGCGGCCGCGGCGGATGCCGGCGAACACGCCCAGGGTGATGCCGACGACGAGCTCGAACGTCCACGCCATGGCGGCGAGGCGCGCCGAGACCGGGAATGCCTGCGTGATCTCGTCAAGAATGGGTCTGTTGCCCGCGATGGTGTTGCCGAAGTCCCCTTGGAGCAGGCCCTTCATGTAGTGCAGATACTGCTCCCACAGCGGCAGGTCCAGGCCGCGGTCGTGCTTGATCTGCGCCACCTGCGCCGGGTCCGGCGGCTTGTCTCCCCACAGCGCCCGTACGGGGTCGCCGGGGAGGACATTGACCATCAGGAAGATCAGCAGGGTTGTCCCGATGAAGACCGGGATCATCTGGAGCAGTCGCCTCGCGACGTAGCGCCCCATGGTGGTGCCTCCGTCCATTGCGGAGCCGTTCGCAAGCGACGCCCGGGATCGCCGGGCGTCGCTTCACGTGAACGGAACTCCGGCGACTGCTACTTCTCGAAGACCTGAACCTCGGAGAGGATCGGGTCACCGGCCTGGTCGAACTCGACGTTCTTCACGTTGTTGGAGTACGCGGAGTTCGTCGTGTTGTACCAGAGCGGGATGCCCGGGAAGCTGTTCTTCAGCTCGGCCTCGGCCTGGTTGTACAGGTCGGCCGACTCTTCGATGGTCTTGGCGGCGTCGGCCTTCTTGACCAGCTTGTCGAACTTCGGGTCCGAGAAGCCGCCCTTGTTGCCGTCGACGCCGGTGCCGTAGAGGTCGCCGAGGAAGTTGCCGTTGAACGGGTAGTCGAGCACCCAGCCGGAGCGGTAGATCGACTTGACCTTCTTCTGGTCACGGATCTCCGTGTCCGCCTGGAAGTCGGTCACCGGGTCACCGACGCACTTGACGCCGGTGTTCTTCTGGATGTCGTTGCACACCGCGGTGACCCAGCCCTTGTGCGGCTGGTCGGCGTTGTACTGGATCGAGATCTTGTTGCCCGGGACGCCGCCGCCGTCCTTGATGGACTGCTTGGCCTTCTTCGGGTCGAACTTGCAGAACTCGCCACAGGCGCCGGCCTTGTAGCCCTTCACGCCCCTGGCGACCCAGCCGGAGGCCGACTTGCGGGTGCCGTAGAACGTGGTCTTGGCGATGGTTTCGCGGTCGATCGCCATCGACAGGCCCTGGATGACCTTGACGTCGATGTTCTTCCACTGCTTCGTGTAGAAGGCGGGGTTGATCGTGTTGATCGCCGAGAAGTCCGAGGTGATCGCGCGGTCACCGAAGTCGTTCTTGTAGTTGGAGAGCTCGCTGTCCGGGATCAGCGGCATGGTGTCCACGTTGTCCGAGCGCAGGTCCTGGTAGGCCGCGGTCGGCGTCGTGTACGCCTTGAAGTTGATGCCGCCGTTCTTGGGCTTGTCCTCGCCCTTGTAGCCGGACCAGGCCGTGACCTGGATCGACTTCTTGTGCTGCCAGCTCTTGAACTTGTACGGGCCGTTGCCGACCGGGGCCTCGCCGTACTTCTTCGGGTCCTTCAGCGCGGCCGCGGGCAGCGGGAAGAAGGGCTTGTAGACAAGCTTGTAGGCGTAGTACGGGATGCCCGAGTTCAGCGTGATGGTGAAGGTGTTCTCGTCGACGACCTTCAGGCCGGACATGGTCTTCGCCTTGGCCTTCCCCTTCGCGGGGTGCACCTTGTCGTAGCCCACGATGTCGCGGTACCAGGAGCTGTTCTGCTGGCCGTTGGCCGGGTCGGCGGCCCAGTTCCAGGCGTCCACGTACGACTTCGCCGTGACCGGCGTGTTGTCGTGGAACTTCCAGCCCTTCTTGAGCTTGACGGTCCACACCTTGTTCGCCTTGTCGGGCGTGACCGACTCGGCGTTCTCGTAGGTGATGTTGCCCTGCTTGTCGTAGTGGACAAGACCCGTGAAGAGCGCGTCGATGACGACGCTGCCGTACGCCTCCATGGTGTTGGAAGGCTGCAGGGGGTTCTGCGGCTCACCGTTGGCGTAGCTGACGATCCCCTTGGGGTCGACCTTGCCGCTGCTCTTCTTGTCGTCGCCTCCACCACAGGCAGTAGCGGTAAGCGCCACAACGCCGGCTATGGCGACCCACTTGGCGCTCTTGGCACCACGCATGGGGTTCCTCCTCATGAGTCCACTTGTTCACTACAAGAGGGGGTACGCAGAGCAGCGCCGACACCCCTGACGGCGAAGATCGAGTACCCCAGTGTGCTCGTGAGTCGGCGCTCCCCACAGCGCGTGACCCATTGACCCGAGCTATACGCGGTCAACTATTAGCCATGAGGTACGGCCCGACCACACCCTTTTGGTCTCGGTTCAATCACACCTGGCACGTACAACTTCCAAAATCCGGACAAACCGATCCCAGATAGATGGTTGCGAAACGGACGTGTTACACATCTAACGGTCAAGTGGGTCCGCATACCGGACAGATCGTGAGCGAAAACCGGTTGCCAGGCGGGCCGTCGACGGCCCTGGGGGTCGACGCGCGTCACATCGTCACCGTATCGCCCGCCGCAACGCGAGAGGCCGGTTCCGCGCGCTCCTGGGAGTGCGCGGAACCGGCCTCAGGACGGTCTCAGCGGTTCGCGTCAGCCGTGCTTGGCGCGCGAGGCCGTGCGGCCGCGCTCCTTCTGGTCCAGGACGACCTTGCGGATGCGCACGGCCTCCGGGGTCACCTCGACGCACTCGTCGTCGCGGCAGAACTCCAGGGACTGCTCCAGGGAGAGCTTGCGCGGCGGGACGATCGCCTCGAAGGAGTCGGCCGAGGAGGAGCGCATGTTGGTGAGCTTCTTCTCCTTGGTGATGTTCACGTCCATGTCGTCGGAGCGCGAGTTCTCGCCGACGATCATGCCCTCGTACACCTCGGTGCCCGGGTCGGTGAACAGCACGCCGCGCTCCTGGAGGTTCGTCATCGCGAACGCGGTGACGGCGCCGGCGCGGTCGGCGACCAGAGAGCCGTTGTTACGGGTCTTCAGCTCGCCGAACCACGGCTCGTGGCCCTCGTGGATGGAGTGCGCGATGCCCGTGCCGCGGGTCTGGGTCAGGAACTCCGTACGGAAGCCGATGAGGCCGCGGGACGGGACGACGAACTCCAGGCGGACCCAGCCGGAGCCGTGGTTCGACATGTTGTCCATGCGGCCCTTGCGGACGCCCATGAGCTGCGTGACCGCGCCCATGTGCTCCTCGGGCACGTCGATGGTCATGCGCTCGACGGGCTCGTACGTCTTGCCCTCGACCTGCTTGGTGACCACCTGCGGCTTGCCGATGGTCATCTCGAAGCCCTCGCGGCGCATCTGCTCGACCAGGATGGCGAGCGCCAGCTCGCCGCGGCCCTGCACCTCCCAGGCGTCGGGGCGCGCGGTGTCGAGGACACGCAGCGAGACGTTGCCGATGAGCTCGCGGTCCAGACGGTCCTTGACCTGGCGGGCGGTCACCTTGCGGTCCTTGACGGCCGCCTTGGCGTCCGCGCCCTTGCCGGTGCCGCCGCGGCCGACCAGCGGCGAGGTGTTCGTACCGATGGTCATGGAGATCGCGGGCTCGTCGACCGTGATCAGCGGAAGCGCGATCGGGTTCTCGGGGTCGGCGAGGGTCTCGCCGATCATGATGTCCGGGATGCCGGCGACGGCGCAGATGTCGCCGGGGCCCGCGACCTCCGCGGGCTTGCGGGTGAGCGCCTCGGTCATCATCAGCTCGGTGATGCGGACGTTGGCGATCGTGCCGTCGCGCTTGATCCAGGCCACGGTCTGGCCCTTGCGCAGCTCGCCCTGCTCGACGCGGAGCAGCGCGATGCGGCCGAGGAAGTTGTCGGCGTCCAGGTTGGTGACGTGGGCCTGGAGCGGCGCGGTCTCGTCGTACTCGGGGGCCGGGACGTGCTGGAGCAGCGTGGTGAAGAACGGCTCCAGGTTGGTGCTGTCGGCCGGGACGGTGCCGTCCTCCGGCTTGGTCAGCGAGGCCACGCCGTCACGGCCGCAGGCGTAGACGATCGGGAACTCGATCTGGTCCTCGTCGGCGTCCAGGTCGAGGAAGAGGTCGTACGTCTCGTTCACGACCTCGTCGATGCGCGAGTCCGGACGGTCCGTCTTGTTGATGCAGAGGATCACGGGCAGCCGCTGCTGGAGCGCCTTGCGGAGCACGAAGCGGGTCTGCGGCAGCGGGCCCTCGGAGGCGTCGACGAGGAGGACGACCGCGTCCACCATCGACAGACCGCGCTCGACCTCGCCGCCGAAGTCGGCGTGGCCGGGGGTGTCGATGATGTTGATGGTGATGACGTCGCCGCCATCCTTCGGGTGGTACTTGACGGCCGTGTTCTTGGCCAGGATCGTGATGCCCTTCTCACGCTCCAGGTCGTTGCTGTCCATCATGCGGTCGTCGAGGGACTCGGCGGCGTGCGCGGCGAAGGCGCCCGCCTGCTTGAGCATGGCGTCGACGATGGTCGTCTTGCCGTGGTCGACGTGGGCGACGATGGCGACGTTACGAATGTCGTGGCGCGTGGGCATGCGAGGTGCGCTTCTCCCGGGAGGCTTGGACGGCGGCGCGTACGTCCATTTCGTACGCGTGCCCTGCCGGGCAGACGTGCCACGGCCTTACCCCATCCTACGTGGCCTCGCCGGGAGCGGCTTGTCGGGCTCCCGCTACGGCTTCTTGACCGCCTTCGCTCCCGGCTTCAGGAAGCCCATGTCCTGGTACGTCGGGGTCTCGAAGCCGAAGGCGCCCGCGTTGGCGAGGTTGGTGCGGGCCGCCACCAGCTGGGGGCGCTGGTAGAGGGGGACGGAGCCCGCCGCCGCCCAGATGCGGGCGTCGGCCTTCTTCACCAGGGAGCGGTTCTCGGACTCGTCCAGCTCGCTCACGGCCTGGTCGAAGAGCTGGTCGATGTGGTCGGTGCCGACGCGGGTGTAGTTCTGCTCGACGTTCAGGGAGCCGTCCGCGGCGGGCACCGGCTTGGCGAAGATCGGGCGGGCGTCGGTCGCGGGGAACGCGGACGCGGGCCAGGAGTACAGCGCCAGGTCGTACTGGCCGGACGCGATGTGGTCCTTGAAGTAGCTGTCGTCGGCGACCTTGGCGATCTCCGTGCGGACGCCGATGCGCTGCAGCATCCGCGAGATCCGGTCGGCGACCCCGCGCAGCGACTCCGAGCCCGCCCCGGAGGGGAGCACGAAGCGCAGCGTGAGCGCCTTGCCGTCCTTGGCCAGCGGCCCCGCGGCGGCGCCCTTGGCGGCCTTGGGGGCGGCGGTGCCCTTGGGGGCGTAAGCGCCCGGGGCGCCACCCTGGGCCTGCTTCTTCGCGTGCTGCTTGGCGTGGCCGCCGGGGTCCTTCTTCTGTTCCTTGTCGGCCTCGCGGCGCGCGGTGAGGGCGTCGGCCTGGCGCATCAGGACGGACTGCTGGTAGGCGGCGGCGCGGGCGGGGCTGAGGAGGGCGGTGCGGGGGTCGCCGGGCTTCTGGTCGTCCTCGCCGACGATGTAGGTGCCGTCGTCGGACCCGGAGCCGGAGCCTGAGCCCGATCCGGAGCCCGAGCCGGAGTCCGTGTCGTTCCCGGAGGCCTCCGACCCGGCGTCACCCCCGTCCCCGTCGCCGTCCTTCTTCTTGCCCTCCCCCTTCTCCTTGCCCTTCTCCTTGAGGGGGCCGCCGGGGGTCCAGCCCGCGTCGGCGAGGAGGGCGGAGGCCTCCGCCGTGTCCTGGTCGCCGAGGGCGCCGCTGTTGTCGGCGTACGCGTCCTGTCCGGCGAGGGCGAGGTGGCTGCCGACGGGCTCGGCGGGCAGGCCGAGGGGCTTCAGAACCGTTTCCGCGAGTTCGTCGCGGTTCAGGGCGCGGGCGACGGCGCGCCGGACGCGGTCGTCGGCGAGGGGCCCCTCGGAGCCGTTGAGGGCGAGCTGGGTGTAGGCGGGTTCGAGGGACTTGCGGACCACGTAGCCGCGCAGGCCCGACTGTTCCTCGGCGTACCGCTCGACGGCCTTGCGGGCCTTCTTGCGGGCCTCCTGCTCGGTGTCCGCGGCCTCCTCGTCGGAGCCGTGGGCGCGGGCCCAGGAGCGCAGCGCCGCGGCCGGGGTGAGGGCGGTGCCGGGGCCGTGGGCGAGCGGGCCCCTGGCGCCCTTGTCGCGGGCGGCGAGGGCGATGCGGCCGGCCTCGTCGGCGTCGATCTCGGCGAGGTCGACCTTGCCCTCGGCGAGGGCGGCGGCGCGCTTGTCGCGGGGGACGGCGCGCAGGACCAGCTTGTCGAGCTTGGCGGGGCTGCCCCACCAGCGGGGGCTGCGGCGCAGGGTGAGCTCGCCCGCGGCGCGGTCGACGTCCTTCAGGGCGAAGGGGCCGGCGGTGACCTTGAGCTTGGTGCGGGCGCCGTCGTTGAAGGAGTCCGGGGTGCCCATGACGTCCTTCGGGTACAGCGGCGAGAACAGGGAGCGCCAGTCCGCGTAGGGCTTGTCGAAGGTGACGCGCACCTCCAGGTTGTTGGCGCCGCGTTCGATCTTGCCGATGCGGTCGTAGCCGGCGTTGCGGGCGGTCCAGTACGCGCTGTCCTTGCCGGAGAGTGCGCGCCACTGGGCGGCGAAGTCGTCGGCGCCGATCTCACGGCCGTCGCTCCACACCGCCTGCTGGTTCAGCTTGTAGAGCACGACCTGCTGGGGCTCGCGCTCGACGACCTTCGCGGACTCCAGGAAGTCGGCGTTGGGCTGGGGTCTGCCGCGGGAGTCGAGGCGGTACATGGAGGGGAGTACGGCGCCCGCGACGCGGGTGGTGGCCTCGTCGGCGTCGGACTGGAAGGAGTTGAAGGTCTCGGGGAGGGCGTCGACGGCCCACTTCACCGAGCCGCCGTCGGCGACCTGGTCCCGGGCCGCGGGGGCGGTGTCCTGCCCGGCCGTCGGGGCGCTCGACTCCTCGCCCGAGCCGCACCCGGTGAGGACGGGCAGCGCGAGGACTCCGGCGGCGAGGAACACGGCGGATCGGGCCGTGGCCGCCGGGCGGACCGGTCGCGGCTTGGCGCGGTCGAGGGGCATGACGGTACCTCCGGGGGTTGCCCGGGCTCGCCCGCCCTGCCGGGACGGGGGCGGGGGCGGCGGGATCTGGTGGCGTTGCCGGGTGTGCGTGCTTTTGCACGTTTGGCGGTATCGCGGGGGAAATATGGAGTTGATCACACGTATGGCATCCACTGAACGGGACGGAGTTCTGGCGGGGGCGCCGACACGGCGGGGTGGGCCGAGGAAGCCACCCATGCGGCGCAACATGCCTGCGGCCGCGGCTGTCCCACCCCCGGTCGGCCCGGCCCGGCGTACGCCTGCGGCCGGGCCCGCCGCACCCCCGATCGCGCTGCGCGCTCGCCCTCAAACGCCGGGCGGGCTTTCTCCCACCCACCCGCCCCGACCGGACCAGCGCGCCGAAGACGCACTGCGGGGCGGGCGGAGTGCCAGGCCCCGACGACCAAGGCGAGAAGAATTGAGCCCGTCCGGCGATTGAGGACGAGCGCGGAGCGCGATCGGGGGCGCCCCCGGCCCCCGGCCCCTGCCCCCCCCCGGCCAGAGAACGTCCCCTCCAAGGCGCCCCCGCCCGAATCCACGCACATGGGTTCCCAATCCGGGATGTGAGGGGCGACACTCTCAGGCGCATGAGCGTTGCCACCGCACCTG
The DNA here is from genome assembly GCF_055591765.1 of Streptomyces sp. NPDC041205. Lineage (NCBI taxonomy): Bacteria > Bacillati > Actinomycetota > Actinomycetes > Kitasatosporales > Streptomycetaceae > Streptomyces > Streptomyces sp. NPDC041205. The sequence goes on from NZ_JBVIZH010000002.1 coordinate 795,124, forward strand.
TGAAGTGAGGGCAAGTCATGGCTCTGCACGATGATCTGACGGCCATTCAGCGCTGCGTGGACGACCTGGTCCGCACCGTGGGCAAGGTCGAGCAGCACGCCGACGCACAACTCGCGGGCGTCGACTTCCGCCGCGTCCGCATGGACACCGAGCACCTGCGCGAGAGCGTCGCCCTGTTGCGCGCGGCCGCCACCTCCGCCACGGCACCACAAGCCCCACCCGCACGCCCGAAGGCCGGCCCCGAGCTGGTCACCATCCCGGACACGCCGTACGACCGGTCCCTGTGGACGGACTCGGACGACGAGGGCCTGGGCGCCCGCGACCGCCGCGCGCCCTAGCGACCGGACCTGTCGACGAAGGAGTGGAGCCTCGTTGGCCACTGGCACGGAACCCCATCTGAAGAAGGGCACGGGCCCCGGCGGCGTACGGCACGGCACGCGCGCCGCCATCACCGCTGCCCATTTGCGGACGGACCGCTGGTGGCTCCAGCCCGCCGCGACCGCCGCCGGACTGTTCGCCTTCGTCGTGTACTCGACGTGGCGGGCGTTCGCGAACGCCGACTACTACGAGGCGCCCTACGTCTCGCCGTTCTACTCTCCGTGCGTCGCGGAGAACTGCGAACCGATGCGGAACGGTCCCAACTGGGAGATCTTCGGCAGCTGGTGGGGACTTTCCCCGGCGCTGCTCATTCTCATCTTCCCGCTGGGTTTCCGCCTCACCTGCTACTACTACCGCAAGGCCTACTACCGCGGCTTCTGGGCGTCACCGCCCGCCTGCGCGGTGGCGGAACCGCACGCGAAGTACACGGGTGAGACGCGTTTCCCGCTGATCCTGCAGAACATCCACCGGTACTTCTTCTACGCGGCGGTGCCGGTCGCGGGCATTCTCACGTACGACACCGTCCTCGCCTTCCGCGACGAGGACTACGAGTGGGGGCACATGGGGATCGGCACCCTCGTGTTCCTGGTGAACATCACGCTCATCTGGGCGTACACACTCTCCTGCCACTCCTGTCGACACATCGTCGGCGGCAAGCTCAAGCATTTCTCCAAGCATCCGGTGCGCTATCGGATGTGGCGCTGGGTCGGCTGGCTGAACGGCCGTCACATGCTGCTCGCCTGGGCGTCGTTGATCAGCGTCGCGCTCGCCGATTTCTATGTGTATCTGATCGCTTCCGGCGCTTTCGACGATCCGAGGTTCTTCTAGATGTCTCAAGTAGAGCGGCAGCAGTGGGATGTCGTCGTCGTGGGCGCGGGCGGCGCCGGGCTGCGGGCCGCCATCGAGGCGCGGGAGCAGGGCGCCCGTACGGCCGTGATCTGCAAGTCGCTGTTCGGCAAGGCCCATACGGTGATGGCCGAGGGCGGCATCGCGGCGTCCATGGGCAATGTGAACTCCGGCGACAACTGGCAGGTGCACTTCCGCGACACCCTGCGCGGCGGCAAGTTCCTCAACCAGTGGCGGATGGCGGAGCTGCACGCCCGCGAGGCGCCCGACCGGGTGTGGGAGCTGGAGACGTGGGGCGCGCTCTTCGACCGTACGAAGGACGGCCGGATCTCGCAGCGGAACTTCGGCGGGCACGAGTATCCGCGGCTCGCGCACGTCGGCGACCGCACGGGCCTCGAACTCATCCGCACGCTCCAGCAGAAGATCGTCGCCCTGCAACAGGAGGACGAGCGCGAATTCGGCGACCACGAGGCCCGGTTGAAGGTATTCCAGGAGTGCACGGTCACCCGCATCTTGAAAGAACACAGCCTGAAGGACGGCGAGCGGGTTTCGGGCGCTTTCTGCTACGAGCGCGAGAGCGGGCGCTTCTTCGTCATCGAGGCGCCGAGCGTGGTGCTCGCCACCGGCGGCATCGGCAAGTCCTTCAAGGTGACGTCGAATTCGTGGGAGTACACCGGTGACGGGCACGCCCTCGCGCTGCTCGCGGGCGCTCCGCTCCTGAACATGGAATTCGTGCAGTTCCATCCGACCGGAATGGTCTGGCCGCCGTCGGTGAAGGGCATTCTCGTCACCGAGTCCGTGCGCGGCGACGGCGGTGTGCTGCGCAATTCCGACGGCAAACGCTTCATGTTCGACTACATCCCGGACGTCTTCAAGGAGAAGTACGCGGAGTCGGAGGCGGAGGGCGACCGCTGGTACGACGACCCGGACCACAACCGCCGCCCGCCCGAGCTGCTCCCCCGCGACGAGGTGGCCCGCGCCATCAACTCCGAGGTGAAGGCGGGCCGCGGCTCCCCGCACGGCGGGGTGTTCCTGGACGTGTCGACGCGTATGCCCGCCGAGGTCATCCGGCGCCGACTGCCGTCCATGTACCACCAGTTCAAGGAGCTGGCGGACGTCGACATCACGGCCGAGGCGATGGAGGTCGGGCCGACCTGTCACTACGTGATGGGCGGCATCGCGGTCGAGTCGGACACGGCGGCGGCGCGCGGCGTGCCCGGCCTGTTCGCGGCCGGTGAGGTCGCGGGCGGCATGCACGGCTCGAACCGGCTCGGCGGCAACTCGCTCTCCGACCTGCTGGTGTTCGGGCGCCGGGCGGGTCTGTACGCGGCGCGGTACGCGGACGGCCTCGCCAGCGCCCCGGTCGTGGACGACGCCCAGGTGGACGCGGCGGCCGCCGAGGCGCTGCGCCCGTTCAGCGCCGAAGGCCCGGAGGCGGGCACGGCGCCCGAGAACCCGTACACCCTGCACCAGGAGCTCCAGCAGACGATGAACGACCTGGTCGGCATCATCCGCCGCGATGCCGAGATGGCGCAGGCCCTGGAGAAACTGGCGGAGCTGCGGCAGCGCGCCCGCAGGGCCGGGGTCGAGGGGCACCGCCAGTTCAACCCGGGCTGGCACCTGGCGCTCGACCTGCGCAACATGCTCCTGGTCAGCGAGTGCGTGGCGCGGGCGGCCCTGGAGCGCACGGAGAGCCGCGGCGGGCACACCCGCGAGGACCACCCGGGCATGAGCCGCGACTGGCGCCGCGTGAACCTGCTGTGCGCCCTCGCCGACCCGACGGGCGTCCTCGCGGTGAGCGACCCGGCCCGCGGCCAGATCGACCTCACCCGGGTCACGACCGACCCCATCCGCCCCGACCTGCTCGCCCTCTTCGACAAGGAGGAGCTGGTCAAGTACCTCGCCGAAGAGGAGCTCTACGAGTGAGTACGAGGACGACTTCCGGCACGGGTTCCGGCGCGGCCGCGGACGGGGGCGGCGGCGAGGGCTCGGGGGCGTACGACGCGCGCTTCCGGGTGTGGCGCGGCGATGTCGACGGCGGTGACCTGAAGGACTTCACCGTCCAGGTCAACGACGGCGAGGTGGTCCTCGACATCATCCACCGGCTCCAGGCCACCCAGGCCCCCGACCTCGCCGTGCGGTGGAACTGCAAGGCGGGCAAGTGCGGTTCGTGCTCCGCGGAGATCAACGGCAGGCCGCGCCTGATGTGCATGACCCGCATGTCGGTGTTCGAGCGCGACGAGGTCATCACGGTGACGCCGCTGCGCGCCTTCCCGGTGGTGCGGGACCTGGTGACGGACGTGGGCTTCAACTACACGAAGGCCAGGGAGGTCCCGGCGTTCGTGCCGCCCAAGGAGCTCGGCCCGGGCGAGTACCGCATGATGCAGGAGGACGTGGACCGCTCCCAGGAGTTCCGCAAGTGCATCGAGTGCTTCCTGTGCCAGGACACCTGCCACGTGGTGCGCGACCACGAGGAGAACAAGACGGCCTTCGCCGGGCCCCGCTTCCTCATGCGCGTCGCCGAACTCGACATGCACCCCCTGGACGCGGCCGCCGCCACCGGCCTCGACCGCAAGGCGACCGCCCAGGAGGAGCACGGCCTCGGCTACTGCAACATCACCAAGTGCTGCACGGAGGTGTGCCCCGAGGGCATCCGCATCACCGACAACGCCCTGATCCCGCTGAAGGAGCGGGCCGTCGACCGCAAGTACGACCCGCTGGTCTGGCTCGGCAACAAGATCCGGCGGCGGCCGACGACGTAAGGACCGCCGGGTCGATCCCTCGGCACCGGCGCGACCATGGAATCCGAGGTGGGGGTAATCCCCCAGCTCGGATTCTCCGGTTTCCTCCATGGTGGCGGGCGTGGGGCGGGACCAACATGGAGGCATGAACCTTCGCGATCTTCGCTCGTCCCGTTCCCGTACCCGCAGGGGCGCGCTCGCCCTGGGGCTCGCCGTGGCCACCGTGCTCGCCGCCGGGGCGGCCGCGCCGGTTTCCGCACTGGGCTCGGGCAAGGCCCCGGCGGCGCACGGCGTACGGGCCGCGCTGCCCGCGCCCACCGGTCCGCACGCCGTCGGTACGTTCTCGACCCGCCTGGTCGACCGCTCCCGGCACGACCCGTGGGTCGCCTCGCAGCCGTACCGGGAACTGATGGTGAGCGTCTGGTACCCGGCGCGGGCCACCGGCGGGCACCGCCTCGCGCCGTACATGGCGAAGGGCGCCGCCGCGCGCTGGAACGCCGCCGCGCCGCACGGGATACCGAAGGACGCCGTCGACTGGGCGGGCATGCGGACGCACGCACGGGAGGGCGCGCCCCTGAAGCGCCCGGCCGCGGGCGACCGGCGGCTGCCCGTGCTCGTGTACAGCGCCGGTGCCAACGACCCCCGCACCTGGGGCACCGCCCTCGTCGAGGAGATGGCGAGCCGCGGCTACGTCGTGGTGACCGTCGACCACACCTACGAGTCCCCGGGCGTCGCCTTCCCCGACGGCTCCGTGAAGACCGACAAGCCCCTGCGGGACGCGCTCGCGCAGACCCCGCAGGAGAAGCTGCCCCAGCTCATGAAGAAGGTGCTCGACGCCCGCGTCGCCGACGACAAGTTCGTGCTCGACCGGCTCGGCGCGCTGCCGCACGGCCTGGGCGGGGCGATCGACCCGGACCGCGTCGGCATGTTCGGGCACTCCGCGGGCGGGATGGCCGCCGCCGAGACGATGTACGAGGACAAACGCGTCAAGGCGGGCGTCGATCTGGACGGCACCCTGGAGCACAACTCGGAGCCCGAGGGGACCAACCTCACGCCCGTCGCCCGGCACGGCCTGGACCACCGGCCGTTCCTGCTGATGGGCCGTGACGGCAGCGACCACACCACCGAGCCGTCCTGGGGCTCCTTCTGGAAGCACGGCACCGGCTGGAAGCGGGACCTGAACCTGCGCGGCTCCAAGCACCAGACGTTCACCGACCTCGCGTCGGTCCTGCCGCAGGCCGGAGTGGGGCGCGACGTCATCGAGCAGAACATCGGCACCGTCGACCCGGCGCGCGCCACGGCCGCCCAGCGCGCTTACGTGGCCTCGTTCTTCGACCGCTGGCTCGGCGGGCGCGACGACCACCTCCTTGACGGGCCTTCGCCGCGCCACCCGGAGGTCCGGTTCGTGGAGCCGTAGGGGGCTCACGGGGTCGGGGCGTGCGGGGCGGGGCGGCGACGGGGGTGCCGCCCCGTCCCGGTCGCGTGACCCCATGGGCGGTCATACGCTGCCAAATGTGACGCCGTCCTCCCGCGCCCCGTCGCACATATCCGCGCGGGCGGCGGCCGCCGCGCTGCTGCTCTGGTGCTGGCTCCCGCTGTCGGCGCCCCCGGCGGGCGCGGCGCCCGCCCTGCCCGCGGCGCCCCGCGCGCCCGCCGACGACCCGGTCCGCCTCGACCGCGACGGCCAGATCACCGACCGCACCGACGCGCTCGGCGACCGGCGCGCGGCCGTGGCCACCGCGCTCGACCGGCTCTACGAGGAGCAGCGGATCCAGTTGTTCGTCGTGTACGTACGCGACTTCTCCGGGCGGTCCGCGCGGAGCTGGGCCGACACCACCGCCGACCGCAACGGGCTCGGCGCCGACGACGTGCTGCTCGCCGTCGCCACCCACGACCGGCAGTACGCCTACTCCGTCGACGCGGCCGCCCGGCTCACCGACGACCAGCTGCGGGACGTCGCCGCCACTGCCGTCGAGCCCGCCCTGCGGCGCCACGACTGGGCGGGAGCCGCCGTCGGCGCGGCGAACGGGTACGCGGCGGTGCTCGACGGGCAGCGGGTGGTGGCGCCGACGATCACCCCGGGCGAGGCGGACCCGGGCGCGGGCAGCGCGGACGACGGGGTGGCGGGTGACCTGGTGCTTCCGGTGGTCGCGGCCTGCGCGGCGGGCGGGTTCGCCCTGGTCGCGTACCGGCGTCGGCGGCGGCGCCTCACCTCCCGTACGACACCCGACAGGGGCACCGGCGCCGGACCCGAGCCGCTGCCCGAGCTCGACGCCCGCGCCAGGGCCCTGCTCGTCGAGACCGACGACGCGGTGCGCACCAGCGCCGAGGAACTCGGCTTCGCCACCGCCCAGTTCGGGGAGGAGGCCGCGCGGCCCTTCACGGCCGCCGTGGCCGCCGCGCGCGACGAGCTGACGGCCGCCTTCCGGCTGCGCCAGCAGCTCGACGACGCCTTTCCGGAGGACGACGCGACCCGGCGCCGCATGCTCGACGAGATCGTCGCCCGCTGCGCCGAGGCGGGCCGCCGCCTGGACGCCGAGGCCGCGGCCTTCGACCAGCTGCGCGCCCTCGAACGCGCCGCGCCCGCCGCCCTCGACCACGCCGAGACGGTGTTCCAGCAGGTCAGCGCCCGCACCCTCGACGCCGAGAGCACCCTGAAGGAACTGCGCGCCCGTTACTCCCCCGGCGCGAGCGAAGCGGTCGTCGGCAACGTCGAACAGGCCAAGGACCGGCTCGTGTTCGCCACCACCCAGTTGCACCAGGCCCGGACGGCCGTCGACGGGGCCGACAACGGCACGGCCGCCGTCCATCTCCGCGCGGCCGAGGGCGCCGTCGACCAGGCCGACACGTTCCTCGCCGCCGTCGAGCGGCTCGCCGGTGAACTCGCCCAGGCGGCGGGCCGGTTGCCGGGCGCCCTGAGCGAGGCGGAGGCCGACCTCGCGGAGGCGCGCGGGCGGCTCACCGGCGCGGGCGGGGCGCCCGACGCCGACCTGCGCGGACGCGTGGCCCGCGTCGAGGCCGTCACCGGGGAGGTGCGGCGGGCCCTCGCCTCCGGGCCGTACGACCCGATCGACGCCCTGCGCCGGGTGGAGGAGGCCGACGCCGCACTCGACACCGCCCTGGCCGGCGCCCGCGAACGCGAGCACGCCGACACCCGCGCCCGCTCCCTCCTCGACCAGGCCCTCCTCACCGCCCGCAGCGCCGTCGCCGCCGCCGCGGACTACGTCACGACACACCGCGGCGCGGTGGGCAGCGCGTCCCGGACGAGGCTGGCGGAGGCAGAGCGGCACTTGGAGAGGGCCGAGGGGATGGCGGGTGGTGCGGGGACGAGTGCGGGGGCGGACGGTACGGGGGCGGGGACGAGGACGAGCGTGGACGGTACGGGGGCGGGCGGCACGGCTGCTGCGGCATGGGGTGGGGGCGATGGCAGGGATGAGGACGGTGGCGGGACCCGTGGTGGGGACGGAGGCGGGGGCGAGTCCGGTGGTGGCGGTGACGGGACTCGTGGCGGGGGTGAAGCCTGGAGCGGCGGCGGTGGCGAAGCCGGGGGCGGCGGTCAGCCCTCCGCCGCCCTCGCCGAGGCCCGGCGCGCCGACTCCCTCGCCCGTGAGGCCCAGGCGCTCGCCGAGCGGGACGTGCGGGCCTACGGCAATCCGTACGGCGGGGGCGGGGGCGGTGGCGCGGGCGGTACGGGCGGCGCCGTCCTCGGCGGGATCGTCCTCGGGCAGATCCTCGGCGGTCTCGGACGCGGGGGCTTCGGCGGGACGGGCGGGGGCGGCTTCGGCGGGGGCGGGCCCGGGAGCTTCGGCGGGGGCGGGACCCGGGGCCGCAGGGGCGGGGGCGGACGGTTCTGAGACTCGTACGCGCGTCCCCCGCGCGCGAGCCGCGGACACGCCTCGTACGCGCATCCCAGGGATACATCTCGACACACACCCCGTACGCAGACCGCGACACACACCCCGTACGCAAGGAGACAGCCCTCATGGCCAAGCAGACGATCCTCGGCCGCGTGGCGCAGTTGGCGAAGGCCAACGTCAACGCCCTTCTCGACCAGGCCGAGGACCCGCAGAAGATGCTGGACCAGCTGATCCGCGACTACGCGGAGAACATCCGGGAGGCCGAGCAGGCCGTCGCCGCCACGATCGGGAATCTGCGGCTGTCGGAGGCGGACCACAAGGAGGACGTGGCGGCCGCCGACGAGTGGGGGGCCAAGGCGCTGGCGGCCAGCAGGAAGGCGGACGCACTGCGGACGGCGGGGAACGCCGGCGAGGCCGACCGGTTCGACGGGCTCGCCAAGGTGGCGCTCGGGCGGCAGCTGCGGTCCGAGAAGGAGGCGAAGGACGCCGAGCCGACGATCGCCGCGCAGTCCGAGGTCGTCGGCAAGCTGAAGGACGGCCTGGACTCGATGAAGATCAAGCTGACCGAGCTGCAGTCGAAGCGGGACCAGTTGGTGGCCCGCGCGAAGTCCGCGCAGGCGCAGAACCAGATGCTGGACGCGGCCCACAGCATCGATGTCCTCGATCCGACGACCGAGCTGAGCCGGTTCGAGGAGAAGGTGCGCCGCGAGGAGGCGCGGGCACTCGGCAAGGAGGAACTGGCGGCCTCCTCGCTGGACGCGCAGTTCGAGCAGTTGGACAGCTTGAGCGACACGGCGGAGGTGGAGGCACGGCTCGCGGCGCTCAAGGCGACGACGTGAGCCGGCGGGGGCGCCTTGTGCGGGACGGCGCCGCGCGCCTGCCGTTTCCCACCCATCCGCCCTCACTACCTGCCCAGCGCCCCGCAGCACCGCCTGCCTCGCCGCACCGCCTGCCTCGCCGCACCGCCTGCCCCACAGCACCGCCGCCCCGCAGCACCCCTGCCTCACAGCACCGCCTGCCTGGCAGCACCGCCCCGCCTGCCTGGCACCGCGGCCCGCCCTCCCCGCCGCACCGCCCGCCCCGGCGCCCGTCGCCCCTCAGAACAGGCTCATCAGCGCCTCAGCCGCGTCCATCGGCTGCGATTCCCCGTCCGGCAGCGCCAGTTCGAACCAGACCGTCTTGCCGCGCGGGGTCCGGCGTGAGCCCCAGGCCGCGCTCAGCAGGCCGACGAGTTGCAGCCCGCGCCCGCCCTCGTCGGTGTCGCGGGCGCGGCGCCGGCGCGGCTGGACGAGCCCGGCGTCCCACACCTCGCAGACCAGGGTGCGGTCGAGCAGCAGGCGCAGCCGGATCTCGCCCTCGCCGTAGCGCAGGGCGTTGGTGACCAGCTCGCTGACGAGGAGTTCGGCGGTGTCGACGAGCGCTTCGAGGTCCCACTCGCGCAGCCGCTGGCAGGCCAGTTCGCGGGCGCGGCCCACGGACTGCGGCTCGCGCGGCAGCGTCCAGTCGCCGACGTGCTCGGCGGGCAGGCCCTGCACCCGCGCCATCAGGAGCGCGATGTCGTCCTCGCCGTGGTGGGTGTCGAGCGTGTTCAGGACGTGGTCGCAGATGTCCTCGAGGGCCTGCGCGGGGTCGTCGAGGGCGCCCACGAAGGCGTTCAGGCCCTCGTCCAGGGGATGGTCGCGGGACTCGACGAGGCCGTCGGTGTAGAGGGCGAGCAGCGCGCCCTCGGGCAGGTCGACGTCGACCTCCTCGAAGGGTTCGCCGCCGACGCCGAGCGGCATGCCCGGGGGTACGTCGAGCATGAGCGCGGACTCACCGGGCTCGACGAGGACCGGCGGCAGATGTCCGGCGTTGGCGAAGGTGACGCGGCGGGTGACGGCGTCGTACACCGCGTACACGCAGGTCGCCAGGTAGACCTCGGCGAGGTCGTCGGTGTCGCGGTCGCGGGTCCGGGCGGGCGTGCCGCGGCGGGCGTGCTCCTTGCCCTGCGGGTTGCCGAGGCCGCGGGCGATCTCGTCGAGCGCGGAGAGGACCTCGGCGGGCTCCAGGTCGAGCAGCGCGAGGGTCCGTACGGCGGAGCGCAGTTCGCCCATGGCGACGGCGGCGCGCAGGCCGCGGCCCATGACGTCGCCGACGACCAGGGCGGTGCGGTGGCCCGGCAGTTCGATGACGTCGAACCAGTCGCCGCCGACCTCTGTGGCGGCGTTGCCGGGCAGATAGCGGCAGGCGATGTCGAGTCCCGCGGCCTCGGGGTCGCCGGGCGGGAGCAGGGACCGTTGCAGTATCAGCGCGCGCTCGTGCTCGCGGCGGTAGAGGCGGGCGTTGTCGATGCAGACGGCGGCGCGCGAGGCGAGTTCGACGGCGAGCGCCCGGTCGCGTTCGCCGAAGGGTTCGCTGCCCTTCGTACGGGAGAACTGCGCGAGGCCCACGACGGTGTCGTGCGCGACCATCGGCACGGCGAGGGTGGACTGGATGAGTCCGCTGGTGAGGCGGCGGGCGGGGCCGCAGTCGTCGTCGGCGGCGACCAGGCGCGGGCGGGCGGTGCGCAGGGCCTCCGCGCAGGGCGAGTTGAAGGCGAAGCGGTGCACGGAGCCGACGTCGACGGGGCCGGTGCCTTCGGGGAAGGGCGCGTCGGCGACGGCGCTCGCGAAGGCGACGCGGCGCAGTTCGGCACTGCCCTCGGCGAGGCTCTGGCGGATGTGGGCGGCCTCGTCGCCGTCCAGGAGGCCTTGGTAGAGGTCGACGGAGGCGAGGTCGCAGAAGCCCGGGACGCTGACGTCGAGGAGTTCGCGGGCGGTGGTCTCCAGGTCCAGGGAGTTGCCGATGCGGGCGCCGGCCTCGTTGAGGAGGGCGAGGTTGCGGCGGGCGTGGGCGGCTTCGCGGGCGGCGGCGTGCCGGTTGGTGACGTCGTTGCCGAGGCCCGCGACACCGATGGGGCGGCCCGAACCGCTGTGCACGCGGTAGAGGTTGATCGACCAGTGGCGGCGTTCGTTGCTGCCCGGGGCGGGGCCGACGATCTGCATGTCCGTGACGGCCTCGCCGGTCTCCAGGACGCGGCGCATGGCGTCCTGCATGCGGTCGGCCTCGTGGCGGGGCAGATAGTCGTGGACCGTGCGGCCGCGGTGGTCGTCGACGGCGCCGCCGAAGACGGCGGCGAACCGGCGGTTGGCGCGCTGCACCTTCAGGTCGGTGCCGAACAGCAGGAAGCCGAAGGGAGATTGGCCGAAAATGGCCTGCGAGGCGGCGAGGTCGGTCTCGATCCGGCGGAGCGCGCGGACGTCCACGACGATGCAGACGGCGGAGCGCTCGCCCTCCGGGGTCCTGGCGGGCATCACATAGACCTCGGCGATGCCTTCGATCCCGGCGGCGGCCGGGGCGGGCCCGGCGCCCGGTCCGGTGACCGGGGCGCCCGGTCCGGACTCCGGCACCCGGGCCTCGGACTCCGGCACCCGGAACGGGACGGACCCTGTCCACTCCCGCCCGTCGAGGATCTCGGCCATCTTGCGCCGCCCCGCGGGGCGCAGCTCGGGCGCGATGAACGCGTCGATGGGGTCCTTGCCGACGGCGTCCCGCGCGGCCACGCCGAACAGCCGCTCGGCGCGAGCGCTCCACTGGTCGACCAGGCCGTCGGGGCCGATCGAGAAGGAGGCCACCTTGATGTAGTCGTAGATGGACCCGGGCGGACTGCTCTGCCAGATGACGTCGTCCGTCGTGAGGGGCGGGTCGTCGACTCGGGCGGGCGCCCGACCGGCGCCACGGAGACGCGCGTCGGCGCCCCCGGAAGCCCCGGCTACGCCATGCGGCCCACGGGTGCCTACGGTTTCGGGCGCGCCGGGGACTACGTCACGCGCGGGGCCCCCGGCCGCCGGGCCGTCGGCCGCGGCGTGTTCGTCGCCGGGGCCGCCGTCCACGGGTCCGGGCGCGTCCTCGCCCGCGGGGTCGGCCGGTCCGGGGCCGGTGCGGTCACCGGCGGTGGCTCGCGCGCCGCCCGCGTCCGCGTCCGCCGCACCTGGCGCACCCGTCACGACGTCCGTGGCCCCCGTCGGCGCCGACGAGAGAGGTCCACCCCCGGCTCCCGGCACCGGCCGTGCGGGGAGCGCCCCGCCCGACCGCGCCACAGGCCGCGCAGAACCCGTCGCCTTCGCTGGTATCTCGCTCACGCGAACCGTCCCCTCCAGCTCACCGCGTCCGGTACCGGTCACCGGATGTGGCTGCCCGCAGTATCCAGCACTACGGTGCCGAGCCACACGCCGTTCACGATCACAGCACGGACTAAACGCTTTTTGGCCCGTGTCCGCCTTGTGCTCGTCCCGTGCACTTGTACGTACCGGCGCCCTCTGTCTTCTATCCGGGCAACGCCAGCTCGAACCACACCGTCTTCCCCGCCGTGCCCGTACGCCCCGGGCGGGTGCCCCAGCGCCGCGACGACCGGGCGACCAGCTGGATGCCGCGGCCGCCTTCGTCGTCGAGTGCGGCGGCCCGTTCCCGGGGCGGGTCCGGCAGCGGGTCGGAGACCTCGACGAGCAGCGTGCCAAAGGGATCGGCGGGGCGCACCAGGCGGACGCCGATGGGGCCCGAGGCGTACCGCAGGGAATTGGTCACCAGCTCGCTGACGAGCAGCACGGTGACATCGCCGAGGGCACCGAGCCCCCACGCGCCGAGCTGCGCGCGGACGACGGCGCGGGCCGTGCGGACGGCGCCCGGGTCCGCGGGAAAGTCCCACTCGGCGCACTCGCCTTCGGTGTCGATCACGCCGATCACTTCCCGGCCCAGCGGCGGACCTATGTCCGGTTTCATGGGGTTAATGGCCACATACCCGATATTCAGGCGGAAGTACCGCGTTCAAGGTGTCGTTGTGGCACGAACGGCGTAGAGGGGCGTACGACCTGTCCCGCCATCACCTCGCGCGCCCCTGCGTCCCGGCCGCCGCAGGGTCACGCGGGCGGCCGACCTTCTCGCTCCGGCGGGGTGTTCCGGCAGGTCGGAGGGGGTGACGGAGGGCCCGTCAGGCAGGGTGTGCCGAAGCGTCGACGGTAGCGCGGCGCGCGAGCGGGCCGCCGGGAAAGCCCGGGGCCGCCCGTCAGGATTCCGTCAGGGCGTGGATCGCCGGGACATCGCCGGGGAGCCAGTCCACGGTCCACAGTTCGCCGGGGCCGAGCCAGCGCAGTTCGTCGTGGTCCTCGAGCGGCTTCGGCTCCCCCGCGAGCAGCCGGGCCCGCCACACCCGCATCACATAGCCGCGCCCGAGGTCGAACTCCCCCGGCACCCGCGCGAGCGGCTCCGCCTCGACCCCCAGCTCCTCGCGCAGCTCGCGCACCAGCGCGTCCTCGCCGCGCTCGCCGGGCTCGACCTTTCCCCCGGGCAGCTCCCAGCGCCCGGCGAGTTCCTCGGGCGCGCTGCGCCGGGCGGCGAGCAGCCGTCCGTCGTCGTACAGGGCGGCGCCCACCACCACGATCCGATCGGTCATGCGCGGGAGCTTACGACCTTCACCTCGCGCCGTTCTGGTTCAGCCGCTCCACCCAGTACAGCTGTTCCTTGCCGCGGTCGTCGAGGCTGTCCACGATCTTCTGCGCCTCGGCCTTGGTCGCGTACCTTCCGACGCGGTAGCGGTTGCCGTTGTCGTCCTGACGTATCACGAGCCAGGGCAGTATGACCGTCCCGTCGTTCATGCCGTCCCTCCGCTCCCCGCCCCCGGCGCACCCCACGCCTCGATCAGTAAGGAAACCGCAATCCGCATATGCCCGAGCTTACGCCCGACCTTTACGCAGCGGATACGACTTTGCACAAAGAGATACGCAATCGGCCAGCACGGAGGGGGCGCGTCCGGGCAGACGCGCCCCCTGCGACGGCCGCCGACGGGCGCGGCAAGCCTGAACTCGGCCCCCTTTACGGTTCGTTGACGAATGACGCGCCCGCGTGCGCCCCGACCTACGGAGCCCGGGTCGGCGCAGGCGCGGAAGCCGCGGGCCCCATCGGCACCGTCGGCACCGGCATCAGCACCGGGCCGCTCGCGGGCGCCGTGCGGCAGACGTCCCCGCACTCGGCGTCGAGGGAGCAGCACAGCGAGCAGATCGGCCCGGACTGGACGGGACAGTCGGCGATGTCCGGGAGTTCGTACGCCGTCTCGCACACCGCGCAGGTGTGGGTGGCCGTGATGTCGGGGACCTCGACGTGCGGGCCGTTCACCGGGTTCGGCCGCGCCAGGTAGTACTTGCCGCGGGTGGCCCAGGCGATCAACGGGCACAGGAGCAGGGCGAGTCCGGCGGCGATGAAGGTCGAGAAAGCCTCGGCGTACCGGCCGAACAGGCCGAAGAACGCGAGGATGGAGACCGTCGAGGCGATCACCATCGCACCGAATCCGGCCGGGTTCACCGCGTACAGATAGGCCCGTTTGAACTCGATGTACGGCGGACTCCAGCCGACCCGCTTGTTGATGACCAGGTCGGCCGCGACGGCGACGATCCAGGCGATGCCCACGTTGGCGTAGAAGCCGAGGAGCTTGTTGAGGGCCGCGAACATGTTCATCTCCATCAGCGTCAGCGCGATGGCGAGGTTGAGGAAGATGTACCAGACCCGGCCCGGGTGCCGGTGTGTGACGCGGGAGAAGAAGTTCGACCAGGACAGCGAACCGCTGTAGGCGTTGGTCACGTTGATCTTGATCTGGGAGACGATCACGAAGACCGCGGCGGCGGGCAGCGCGAAGGAGCCGAGCCAGGGGCGCAGCGCCTCGATCTGCGGGGCGATCGGCTCCAGGGCGTGCGTCTTGCCGACCGCCTCCAGGGCCACGAACGCCAGGAACGCGCCACCGAGCTGCTTGGCGGCGCCGATGATCACCCAGCCGGGTCCGGCCGCGAGAACGGCCAGATTCCATCGCCTCTTGTTCGCCTCGGTCTTGGCCGGCATGAAGCGCAAATAGTCGGCCTGTTCACCGATCTGCGCGATGAGGGAGAGCGCGACGCCGGTGCCGAGCCCGAAGCCGATCCAGGAGAAGCCCTGGTCCGCGCCTTCGGTGCCCTCGAACGAGCCGAAGGCGCCCCAGGCGTCCGGCGCCTCGAAGGCGAGCACCAGGAACGGCAGGACCATGCCGATCAGCCAGATCGGCTGGGTCCACGCCTGCACCTTGGCGAGCGCGCCCATGCCGCGGAAGACGATCGGGATGACGATCAGCGTCGTCACCAAGTAGCCGATCTCCACCGGGAGTCCGACCGCCTGGTGCATGGCCTGGGCCATGATCGACCCTTCGAGGGCGAAGAAGATGAAGGTGAACGAGGCGTAGATGAGCGACGTGAGAGTGGAGCCGAAGTAGCCGAAGCCCGCGCCGCGCGTGACCAGGTCCATGTCCAGGCCGTACTTCGCGCAGGCACGGGCGATCGGCACACCCGTGACGAAGATGATCGTCGCCGCGCACAGGATGGACGCGAAGCCGCTGGTGAAGCCGTATGTGAAGACGATGGACGCGCCGATCGCGAAGTCCGCGAGGTAGGCGATGCCGCCGAGCGCCGTGGACGCGACCATGGTCGGCGACCAGCGGCGGAAGGAGTGCGGGGCGTAGCGCAGCGAGTAGTCCTCGCGGCTCTCGTCGGCGGCGAGCTTGGCGTAGCTGCGCCCCGGCGGGCCGCCCGCCGGGGGCCCGTCGGCCGGGGCCGCCCCGCCCACCGGGCTCGCGTCGTCGCGCGTGACCGTTTCCGTCATGAGGGCTCCTGACTTCCGACCGGACTGCGGGTACGGAGGGGGAAGTTAGGAGCCGTGCGTGACGATCCACCGCCGGGCGCCGTTGCCCGGGGGTTACGGAACCCGGGCGGGCGTTAACTCGCGATCACGCGGGACGGACGGGTCCGTTCGCATTCCGGGCGGCCGGGGCGGCGATCGGCGCGGGCGCCCGGTCACCGCACCGGCAGGTGGTATGCGATGCGATAGCGGTCGGCGGGCACCACGATGTCGGCCGTCTCGACGGGGCGTCCCGATGCGTAGTACGTCCGCTGGATGGAGAGCACCACATGGCCGGGGACGCCGCCGAGGGCGAGCAGTTCCTCGGCGAGGCCGGGGCGGGCGCCGACCTCCTCCGCGACGTTGTCCACGATCACGTCGATGGCGGCCATGCGGTCCACCACGCCGCAGCCGCCGAGGGGGCCCTCCTCCGGGAGCATCACGGGGGTGCGGCCGGTGACGGCGAGGGGCTCCCAGGACGTGGAGATCATCATGGCCTCGCCCGCGTCCCGGAAGACATAGCGCGTGCACATCACCCGGTCCCCGGGGCTGATGGCGAGGCGCTCGGCGACCGCGTCGGTCGCGTCCGTCTGCTCGCTGCGGGACTCCCAGGTGCCGCGGGCGTTCTCGGCGGCCTGCTCCTGGCGGAAGGGGGTGGAGGTGCCCGGGCCGCGGAAGCCGGTGCGGGCGACACGGCGCGGGTCGGGGCGCTCGCGCACATAGGTGCCGGAGCCGGAGCGCCCCTCGACCAGGCCTTCGGCCATGAGCACCTTGCGGGCTTCGAGAGCGACCGTGTCCGAGACCCCGTACTCCTCGCGGATTCTTGCCTGCGAGGGGAGCCGGGTGTGCGGGGGCAGCGAACCATCGGTGATCTTCTTACGGAGATCACCCGCGACGCGCAGATAGGCCGGCTGCTCACCGAATGTCACTGGCCACTCCCATCAGGTTGACAGACAGCAACAGCGTGGCAACCGTCGGTTGTTGGCCGCAACCCTAGGCCAAGGAATCACTCGAAGTGATGATTTCCTGGCCCGCAGGTCTTTACGCAGGGCCTTTCGAGCGATATGGCAATCAACTAACTGATCGCACCCGGCGGTTGAGCCCCCGGCGCACGCCGGCCGACACACCGCTCACGCCGGCTGCCGCACCGGCGCACGAGGGGGACCCCGCGCGGGAGGCTGACGGACCCCGGCGCTAAGTTCCCCGCATGCGCGTGACAGAGACAACGGTGCGGGCGGTCAACGGGCTCACCTCGCGGTGGGCGCGGGACGTGCGGGGCGGCACGGTGTTCTCCGCGGCCGGGGTCTGGCCGCTCCTCGCGTTCCTGGCGGACGGGGCGGGCGGCCCTGCGCGCGCGGAGCTCGGCGAGGCGATCGGCCTGCCGCCGGAGCGGGCGGCGGAGGCGGCACGGGAGTTGCTGGCCGCCCTCGACGCGATCCCCGGTGTCGGCGCCGCCGTCGGGCTCTGGACCAAGCGGACCCTGACGCTGCGCGAACGGTGGGCCGATGGCCTGCCCCCGGGCACCCGGGGCGTGCTGACCGGGGACGTCGCCCACGACCAGGCCGCGCTCGACGCCTGGATCGCGAAGCACACCGACGGCCAGATCGAGCGGATGCCGGACGGCGTGGCCGAGAACTCCGAGCTGACCCTCGCGGGTGCCCTCGCCCTGCGCACGACGTGGCTGCGCCCCTTCGTCAGGGGCGGCATGGAGGCCGACTCCGGCCCCTGGTACGGCCATGACCTGGCCGCGTTGCGCCGGGTCAGCAGCCTGCCCGACCGCGTGGGCGTCGCCGCCACACCCGCGGGGGCGGTCACCGAGGCGCGTGTCCTCGGCGACACCGGCGTCGACGTACATCTGCTGCTCGGCGAGGAGGGGATGACCCCGGGGCAGGTGCTCGCCGGAGGCGTGGGCATCCTCGGCCGCGCCTGGCCGCGCGTGCCGGGCACCCACCTGCCGTACGGCGAACCGGGGCCCGGCCTGACCGTCCGCAGGGAGCGCCACTGGAGCCCGCTGCCCCCGCAACTGCACATCACGACCATGCCGTTCACCGTCGCCGCCGAGCACGACCTGCTCGCGCGGAGCGACCTGTTCGGCCTGACCGCCGCCACGGATGACGACTTCGGCCACTTCCCCGGGGTCGCCGTCGAGCCGATCGCGGTGGCCAAGGCCGCCCAGGCGGCCACCGCGACCTTCGGGGAGCTGGGCTTCCGGGCGGCAGCCGCCACCCTCGTCACCGCGGTCGGCAGCGGGGTCCCGAGGCTGCGCTACTCCGTCACGGAGATCGACGCCACCTTCGACCGGCCCTTCGGGTTCCTGGCCGTGCACCGCCGGACGCGCCTCGTCCTCGCGGCCGGCTGGGTCAAGGACCCGGAGCTGTTCCGCGAGGACGAGGACGAAGAGGTGGAGCGGTGAAGCGGTGAAGCGGTGAAGCGGTGAAGCGGTGAAGCGGTGAAGCGGTGAAGCGAGTTGATCACCCGGTTCTGACGGTCATCAGGGGACCGGCGCCGGAATCGCCTGCCCTGAGGGCGTCAGAGGACCGGCGTCAGAACTGCAGGCCCCAGGAGTCGAGGGTGCCGATGTCCTGGGCGGCGTTGTCGCTGACCCGGAGCTTCCAGGTGCCGTTGGCCGTCTCCGAGGAGGCGTTGACGGTGTACGAGGTGTTGATGTCGTCCGAGCTGCCGCCCGCGCCGAAGTCCTTGAGGACGTAGGCGGAGCCGTCGGGGGCGACGAGTTCGACCTTCAGGTCACCGACGTAGGTGTGCTTGATGGCCACCGGGACGCTGAGCGCCGAGGGGGCGTTGCCGGGGACACCGGTGACGGTCACCGGCGACTCGACGGTGGAGTTGTCGGTGATCGCGAAGTCCGCGCCGTTCTCGAACTTCGGTCCGGGCGGGTTGGTGCCGCCCGTGCCCACGTACAGCAGGCGGTTGGGCGAGCCGGTGCCGGGGCTGCCGACGACGTTCGGCGTGGCGGCGGTCGTCAGGGCCGTGGAGACCTGCGCCGGAGTGGCCGACGGGTTCTCGGCGACGTACAGGGCGGCGGCGCCCGCGACGTGCGGGGACGCCATCGACGTACCGGAGATCGTGTTGGTCGCCGTGTCGTTGGTGTTCCACGTCGACGTGATGCTGGAGCCGGGGGCGAACAGGTCGAGGACCGTGCCGAAGTTGGAGTAGCTCGCCTTGGCGTCGGTGTTGGTGGTGGCGCCGACGGTGATGGCCTCGGTGACGCGTGCGGGCGAGCGCGTGTTGGCGTTGGTGGTCTCGTTGCCCGCGGCGACGGCGTAGGTGATGCCGGCGGCTATGGAGTTGCGGACGGCGGTGTCGAGCGCGCTGTCGGCCGGGCCGCCGAGGCTCATGTTGGCGACGGCGGGCTTGGTGGCGTTGCGCGTCACCCAGTCGATGCCCGCGACGACCTGGGCGGTGGTGCCCGAGCCCGAGTTGTTGAGCACGCGGACGCCGACGATCTTGGCCTTCTTGGCGACGCCGTGCGCGGTGCCGCCGACGGTTCCGGCGACGTGCGTGCCGTGGCCGTGGCCGTCCTGCGCGGTGTTGTCGTTGTCGATGGCGTCGTAGCCGTCGACCGCGCGGCCGCCGAAGTCCTGGTGACTCTTGCGGACACCGGTGTCGATGACGTAGACGGTGGCACCCTCACCGGCCTTGTCCGGGTAGGTGTACTTCTGGTCCAGCGGGAGGTTGCGCTGGTCGATGCGGTCCAAACCCCACGACGGCGGGTTGGGCTGGGTCGCGGCGACCGTGTACGTGCGGTTCTGCACGACGGAGGCGACGGCCGGGTCGGCGGCGAACTTCTTCGCCTCGGCCTCGGACGCCTGCACCTCGTAGCCGTTCAGGACCTTCTTGTACGTCCGCTCGATCTCGGCGCCGTGCTTCTTCGCGAGCGCCTTGCCGGCGGGCGAGTCCGCCTTCGGGGCGTCCGCGTCGAGGGTGACGATGTAGCTGTTCGCGATCGAGCCGGGGGCGTCCGCGTACTGGATCCGACCTTCCGCTGCCTTCGGCTGCGCGCTCGCGGGGAGCGCGGCGACGACACCGAGGGCGACGGCGGTGGCGGCGGTCAGGGCGAGGGTGCCCGTACCGGCCAGTCTTCGGCGGGGGTGACGCATCACTGCCATCTGAGGGGTCCTCCTCAATCGGTGGTGCGCTGGTGGGGGATGCGACAAGGGCATGACAATGTTTGGCCGACATGTTCACGCCGAGCTGATCAATGTTCAACTCTCTGTCGCCGACGAAAGATTGGCGGATCCATAGGAAACCCACAAGGGCGGTGTTCGGACGTAACACGACTGCCACGCCCCGGCCATGACATGGCAGCAATAATCCGTGCATTCCCCCCGTAACAGTGGAGTGGCACGTGGGACGGGGTGGCCCTGCCGGACTGCGGCTTCCGCGAGGCGGAGGGGGCGGGGGCGCGGCGTTGGCGGGATTTCAGCCACCATCGATTTCCCCGGGACGGGGTGGGCGGGGGTGACACAGGGGGTCACCTCGGCCGCGGCACCGCCCGAGGGGCTTCAACGCGCCACCCGCCCGGTCGCGGCTACGTGATCGACGTGTCGCCCTGCTGCTCCAGGAACTTGCGGAGCAGCGCGGCGGCGGCGTCGACCTCCGCGGGGTCGAGGTCGCCGAGGAGCCGGGCGTAGCGGCGCAGGTGGTCGGCCATCAGGACGTCCGTGAGCTGCCTGCCGTGCTCGGTGAGCCTGATCCGGACGGTGCGGCGGTCGGCGCCGTCCCTGACCCGCTCGACCAGGCCCTTGGCCTCCATCTTGTCGATCCGGTTGGTGATCGCGCCCGAGGTCACCATGGCCGCCTTCAGGAAGGCGCCCGCGGTCAGGGCGTACGGCGGCCCGGAGCGGCGCAGCGTCGTCAGGACGTCGAACTCGCCCCACTCCACGCCGTGCTCGGCACAGAACTCCTTGGCCCCGCGGTCCAGGACGCGGTTCATCCGCTGGACCCTCGCGATCAGCTGCACCGGCCAGAGGTCGCCCTCCAGATCGGGCCGCTCCTGCTGCCACTGCCCGACGATCGCGTCCACGGCGTCACCCATGGCGTCCCCTCTCCTTCGGCTGCGCCCGTCTTCCCTCAACGAGCATCTTCTCAATGTTAAGACACTTGACGCTGAAGGAACCTGGATGGTTTTATCTCAACGTTGAAACTTTCAGTCTTGAGAAGACGAACGCAGAGACAACGAAGGAGCCCCACCATGTCCGAGCTCGCCCTCGCCCCCGCCGCCCAGGACCTGCTCTTCCGCGAGGCCCGCACGGCCAACACCTTCACCGACGAGCCCGTCACCGAGGAGCAGATCCAGGCCATCTACGACCTGGTCAAGTACGGCCCCACCGCCTTCAACCAGTCCCCCCTGCGCGTCATACTCGTCCGCACCCCCGAGGGCCGCGAGCGCCTGGTCAAACACATGGCCGAGGGCAACCGCGCCAAGACCGAGATGGCCCCGCTGGTCGCGATCCTCGCCACGGACCACGAGTTCCACGAGGAGCTGCCCCAGCTGGTGCCGCACGCCCCGGGGATCGGCGACGTGTACTTCTCCGAGCGCTCCGTCCGCGAGCAGTCCGCCCTCATCAACGGCACGCTCCAGGCCGCGTACTTCATCGTCGGCGTCCGCGCGGCGGGCCTCGCCGCGGGGCCCATGACGGGCTACGACGCCGAGGGGCTCCGGGCGGAGTTCCTGGACGACGACCACGAGCCGCTGATGGTGGTCAACATCGGCCGACCCGGGGAGGACGCGTGGTTCCCGCGGTCGCCGCGGCTGGCGTACGAGGACGTCGTGACGACGGTCTGAGCGGGGGGCAGCCTGCCCCGCCCTATAGCCCGCCATCCCGCCATCGCCGGTCCCACTCCGTTTCGTTCCGTTCCGCATCGTTCCGTTGCGCATCGTTCCGTTGCGCATCATTCCGATCCGCATCATTCCGTTCCGCTCCAGGGGGTCTCCGTGTCCAGCACCAGCGCGTCCGCCACCGCGTCCACCACCACCGTCACAGCGCCCGCGGCCACCGCCCCGGACACGACGGTGCCCGTCGCTCCGACCACCGCGAAGGCGTCGCGTACCCACGCGTCTCGTACCCGGAGATCACGCACCCGCCCAGATACCAGCACCAGCACCAGCACCAGCACCAGCACCAGCACCGAACCCTCCACCAGCACCACCCCCCGCCAAGTCCCCGCCTTCTGGCTGGCGTTGCTGGCCGCCCCCGTGGCCGCCGGGGCCAACGCCCCCGTCCTGATCCTGCCGGACATGGCGCGCTCCCTGGGCGTCGCGACCGCGACGGCGACGTGGATGGTGACGGCGTTCGCCTGGGCGATGGCGGCGGGCACCCCGCTGCTGGCGGCGCTGCTGCGCCGCCGCGGCCTCAAGCCCCTGCTGCGCCTGAGCACGGCCCTGGTGCTCGGCGGCACCGCCCTGGTCGCGGTCGCGCCCTGGCTGCCGGTGGCCCTCGCGGGCCGTGTCGGCCAGTCGCTCGGCGGGGCGGGCCTGGTGGCGGCGGCGATGAACCTGGCGGGCAGCGCGCGGCGGATGGGCGTGATCAGCTCCGGCTTCGGCGTCATGGGGGCGGCGGGACCGCTCCTGGGGGCGACGCTCACGGACGCGGTGTCGTGGCGTCTGGCGTTCGCGGTGTCGGCGATCGCGCTGCTCGCCGTGCCCGCGGTGGCGCGCTACGCCCGCAGTACGCCGCCCGGCGAGGGCCGCTTCGACGCACGCGGGGCGGCGCTGCTCATCGCCCTCGCGACGTCCCTGATCCTGCTGCCGACGACTCCGCTCCCGGCCGTGGCGGCGGCCCTGCTGACCGCCGTACTCCTGGCCCTGCACGTCCGCCGCCGCCCGGAGGGCTTCGTCCCCGCCACGCTCCTGCGCTCCCCCCTCTTCCTCATCTCCGCGGCCCTCGGCGTCACCCTCTCCACCACGTACTTCACGCTCCTGTTCACCGTGCCGAGCCTGCTCCAGGACCGGGCGGGCTGGACGAAGGGCGCGATCGGAACGGGCCAGCTGATCACCCTGCTGACCGCGTCGGCCCTGTCCTGGCTCCTCGCGGCGAGCTCGGCGCGCCTGGGCCGGACGGCGGTGCGCACGATCCTCGTCACCGTCGGCGCGACGGCAGTGGCCACAGCGACCTTCACCAGCTCAGGCCCCCTGCTCCTGCTGGCGGCAGGAGCAGCGGCCTTCACCGCGACCGGCGCCAACGCCACCCTCTCGGTCCACGCGGCCTCCGCCACCACCCCCGCCCAACGCCCCACAGCGATAGGCCTCTTCGCCCTCAGCTACCAACTGGGCGGCGCCTTCGGCCCGGGCATCACGACGCTGCTGATCCTCAGCTGACGCCCCCGCCCACCGGAAACACCACGGCCCCCGCCCACCAGGGCGGGGGCCGTGGACGAAAGCCCCCGTCACCCCTTGGCACGCTCCGCGAGCCACCCGGCCATCGCACGCACACCAATCCCGATGGCCCGCTCGTCGGGGTCGAAGGCGCCGTAGTGCGGGTAGCCCTTCGTGATGACGGCTCCCGGAGGCCGTACGCCGAGGAAGGTGTACGTACCGGGGATCCTGTCCAGGAAGAGCGCGAAGTCCTCGCCGTTGAAGGGGAACGCGGCGTGCATCACGGTCACCGCGTCCGACCCGAGCCTGCGCCGCAGGTGCCGCCCCAGTTCCCGGGCGTCCCGCTCCGGACAGACCATGGCGGGGAACGGATCCTTGTCGAACGTCACGACGGCACCGTCATAGGGCTTCGCAAGCCGCCGGATCGCCGTACGCACCTCGGTGTACCGCTCCTCGGGCCAGCAGCGGTACGAGACGGGAACAGTGACCTTCCCCGTACCCGGGTCCCGCACAGCCCCAGCCCTGACGACGACGAACCTGGCCAGCGGCCCCTCAGCCGTCTGCACGTCGGCGACCATCTTCTCCAGGTCGGCGGGGGTCTCCGGGAAGGCCACCGTGGAGAGCTTCTTGATCTCGGCGGCGAGCCGCTCCGCCGAAGCGAACGCGTCCGGACCGCTCATCTCGATCACGGCCCCGTCCTGCCCCGGAAGGCCGCTCCCGGGCGTCACGGCGAACTGCCCCACGGGGAAGGGCCCGCAGTGCAGCGCGTGAATCTCCTCGGGCCGGTGGTCGTCGAGCACACCGGCCGCGATCATCGCCTTGGCGCCCTTCAGCGCCTCCTCCCCCGGCTGGAAGAGGAATACAACGGTGCCGCTGAGCCGGTCCCGCAGCCGGGCGAGGGCCTGTGCGACGCCCACGCCGACGGTGGTGTGGATGTCGTGCCCACAGGCATGAGCGGGCTTGGCACCCTTGGGGATGATCCCGTTCTCCGGTACGGCATCCATGTCAGCGCGATAGGCGACGGTACGCCCGGGCCGCGCCCCCTTCAGCACGGCGACGACCCCGAACCCCCCGACGTCGGTCGTCACCTTCAGCCCGGCGGCGCGCAGCAGATGGGCCACGATCCGGGAGGTGCCCTCCTCCGCCCCGGCCACCTCGGGGTACCGGTGGAAGTCCCGCCGCAACGCGACCAGACTCTCGTCGAGCCGAGCGACGACGGCGTCGACGGCGGCCTGACCGACACCCCCATGCCGCCGTCCGAAACCGACACCAGCACCGGCACCAGCACCAGCACCAGCACCAGCACCAGCACCAGCACCAGCACCAGCACCAGCACTGCTACCGGTGTCGGCCGAGGCGACACCGGCCGACAACACCACCCCGGCCCCGACGGCCGCGCTCCCACCAAGCAGCGCACGCCGACGCAGAACAGGCTCCTCAGAACGAGTCATTCTTCCCCCAGGCTCACAGTGCGGGGACACAGCAGAACACCGCTCCCCCGTAAAGCTCACCGCAAGTCAATCAAGAGCCCGCCCCACCCCCTCAACTACCCCCGCCAGCAAGGGAAGTGGAACCGGAAACGCAGCAGGGCCGGGCGCTTCCGCACCCGGCCCCGACTCACCCGCTACAGCGGTCAGACGTTGAAGCGGAACCTTCAATACAGCGCTCCCACCTGCGGAAACGCGGGTTTTCCAGGGGTTATCCCAGCACCATCCCAGCACGGGCGTTCTATCCCAGCACCATGCAGGACAGGCGCCCCATGTACACCTACGCAGCTCGGGCGCTGCCGCTCAAGCTCGCCTCTTCTGCCGGCTGGGACGTCGCGTCCGGGGATACAGGCCGCATGGCGTGCTGCAGAACATCCCGGCAGCGGTCCCAGGCACTGGGCAGCAGATGCCCGTAGATGTCGACCGTCGTCTTGACCGAACGGTGCCCCAGCCAACGCGAGACCTCGTGGATCGGCACACCGTTGGCCAGCGCCGTGGAGGCGAAGAAGTGCCGCAAGCTGCGGGGCGTGTACTTGGCATCGCCGTCCAGATCGACCAGGCCGGCCGAGAGGCATGCCTTCTTGAACTGGTAGCCGTAGGACGCGATGGACGGCATCACGCCAGCGCCAGGCTGACGTGGAGCAAAGAAGGTCTTGAGCCGAATCCGTTTCCCCTTCTGCCCAGTGAAGACGATGGGCACCGGCTTCCACTTCAGGAGGTGCGCATCGATCTCCTGCTCAACGAACAGGGCGGTTGGGACGTCTCGGCACTCCTTCTCCAGCCGATGCTTGAGCGGCACGAAGGGTGTCTGGCAGTCCTCACGGTGCGCCTTGGCACTCACCTGCCATCGAATCTTGACGTAGCCAGGCCGCCTGCACTCGGTGGAGAAGGCCAGGGCTTCGCTGGGGCGCTGGCCTGTTCCGGACTGGAGGTACACCGTGAGGCGGAAGCGTGGCGCAATGTGCGCAGCGATCAGATCGACCTCGGCTGACGTCGGAACTTCGTCCTCGTCCACCGCCAGCGCGTCCCTGCGGGAGATCCGGATACCCCGGGCCGGGTTCTCCGTGATGCGCTTGTCCACGACGGCCGCCTCCATGATGGCGGCGACCATCACCATCCGGTCGTTCACCGTCGATGCAGCCAGCCCTGCACCGCCTCGGTAGATGTCCTTGACGAACTTCTCAAAGTCCCGGCGCGCCAGCCCAGCCAGGGGCTTACGACCAAGGCTCGGCACGAGATGGTTGTGGATGAACCCTTCGTAGTTGCGGCGGGTTGGCTCACCAATGACTCGTCGATCAAGCCACTCTTCAGCCCAGACTGACAGGGAGATAGCGCCACGCGCAGGATCGATGCAGACGTGGGCATTCTTGTCTTTCCCCACCCCAGCGGCGAAGGCGTCCGCACCGTCCAGGCCGATCCTCCGCGGAAACGACTTCTCCCTCTGCCGCCCCTGCCTTCCACCCGGCTCCCGGTACCGCACGGTCCATGCGTGACGGCAGCGTGGACGCACGCACGGATAGTTTCGATCCCGGGTGTCCCCCTTGCACCTCTGAAAGACGCTCGCCATCCATGCTCCCTGCTATCTGACCCAGCACTGAAGATCGTTCCCCCTCCCTCCCAACCAGGCCAGACATTCGCTGCTAATCCACCTCTTTCGGCGAACCTCCAAGCTCTGTCTGTGATGCCGCTCACGGTGGCCACCAGGATGGAGGCGTCTTGAACGGACTGGAGCACTCCACTCTGAGCTGCGTCACCAGCTAGAGCACGAGGAGGGGCGAACCAAGTAGGTCGTGGCCGGATCCATTGGTGACGACCTTGCGCCGATGCGACGGATGTGGCGTAGATCTGTACGAAACTGGACCGCAACAGACGTCTCCCTGATCCCCGCTACACGACGAAGCGAGCCTCCCGTGCCACCCCGCCAGAAGAAGCAAGCCAAGCCGGAGGACATGAAGTCCATCCTCTGGAAGTCCGCCGACAAGCTGCGTGGCAGCCTGGATGCGGCCGAGTACAAGCACTTCGTACTCGGTCTGGTCTTCCTGAAGTACGTGTCGGACGCAATGGAAGAGAAGCGGGAGCTGCTGGAGGAGGAGCTGCGGGGTGGCGGCATGCTCGCCGAGATGGGACTGGAAGGTGCGGCCTCAGAAGAGCTGATCCGCAATACGGTCGAGGACCCGCTCCAGTACACCGGGGCCGGAATCTTCTATGTGCCGCCGACAGCACGGTGGAACGAGGTGCTGAAGCACGCCAAGGTGAGTACAGACGGGCCGAGCGTCGGTGAGGTCATCGACGGCGCGATGGGGACCATTGAGAAGTTCAACCGGCCTCTGAAGGACACCCTCCCGAGGATGTACAACAGTGGTCGAGTCGACGAGCCCACTCTCGCCGAACTAGTGCGGCTGCTCGACCAGTTGACCTTCCAGTCGCAGATCTCTCTGGACGGGAAGCGAGTAGGCGCGCGGGACCTGATGGGTGAGGTGTACGAGTACTTCCTCGCGCAGTTCGCACTCGCCGAGGGACGCAAGGGAGGGGAATACTTCACGCCGCCCTCGGTGGTACGGCTGCTCGTGGAGATGCTGGAGCCGAAGGAACGTGAGCGGGTACTCGACCCTGCGTGCGGATCGGGCGGCATGTTCGTGCAAGCCGAGAAGTTCGTGGAGACGCACGGCGGAAACCGCTTCAACGTATCGGTCTACGGTCAGGAACGGAACCAGACGACCTGGCGGCTCGCCAAGATGAACCTCGCCATCCACGGAATCGAGGTGGACCTGGGCGAGGAGCCCGCAGACTCCTTCCGTAACGACCAGCACGGTGACGTGAAGGCCGATGTGGTCCTCGCCAACCCGCCGTTCAACATCTCCGACTGGGGTGGCGAACTACTCGCCAGCGACGAGCGCTGGAAGTACGGTACCCCGCCGGCCAGCAACGCCAACTTCGCCTGGATCCAGCACATGGTCAGCAAGCTCGCGGTCGGCGGGCGGGCTGGAATCGTTCTGGCCAATGGGTCGATGAGCAGCAAGTCCGGCGGCGAAGGCGACATCCGACGCGCGATGGTCGAGGACGATCTGGTCGCCTGCATGGTGGCACTGCCGGGGCAGCTGTTCAGGTCGACGCAGATCCCAGCATGTCTGTGGTTCCTGGCCGAGGGAAAGGGGAAGCGGCCCGCCCGGTCGCCCTGGGTGTCTGCGGACCGCGCCGGCCAGGTCCTCTTCATCGACGCACGAGAGCTCGGCTTCATGGCCAGTCGGACGATGCGGGAGCTGAGCGAGGAGGAACTGGGGCGGATCGCAGGGACGTTCCGCTCTTGGCGCGGAGTCGAAGGCGAAGCCGAGTACGAGGACATCGCAGGCTTCTGCCGCAGCGTCACCCTGGACAAGCTACGCGAACACGATTTTGTGCTGACGCCAGGGCGGTATGTGGGGGTCGCGGAGGTCGCGGAGGACCCGGACGCAGAACCGGTGGAAGCGAAGATCGCTCGCCTTACGGTATTGCTGCGGGAGCAGTTTGCGGAATCGGAACGGCTAGCGAAAGCCGTGAACGAGCAGCTGGGGCGGATCTGATGAACGAAGCGGCGCGATGGACCATCAAGGAGCTCGCTGCGGCTGGACATCTGGAGTACGGCGATGGATATCGCACCAATAAGTCGGAACTCGGAACAGAAGGTCTCCCAATCCTCCGCGTGGCAGAGGTAATGAATGGGAAGATCACACCTACCTTCACTGAATTCGTGCGGCAAGATTTCCGCAGCGCAATGAGAAGGAAGGTCTCACAATCGGCGGACATCGTACTCACAACCAAGGGAACAGTGGGACGTGTCGCCATGATTCCTGACGTCTCGCCAGAATTCGTCTATAGCCCTCAAGTTTGCTTCTTTCGGACACTCAACGAAAAAGTAATTACCGCCAAGTACCTGTACTACTGGCTACGCAGCGACGATTTCCGACACCAATCTGCCGGCATGAAAGGGCAGACGGACATGGCGGACTACTTGAACCTGACCGATATCGGATCACTCAGGGTGTCCGCTCCTCCAATGGATGACCAGCGGGGCATCACCGAAGTCCTCGGAGCCCTGGACGCCAAGATCTCCGCCAATGAGCACATGCTCGACACCCTCAACGAATTGTGTTCAGCTTGGTACGAGCGCGTCATCAACTCCACAAATATTGATACCTCTCGCCGCACGCTGGCACAACTCGTCGACGGCGGATTCATGGCTCTCGGAGACGGATACCGAACCAAGCAGTCCGAACACGGCAAGCCCGGGATCCCGATCCTTCGGGTAGCCGATGTGGGACGCGGAATTATCACTCCCACTTATACCCATTTCGTCAGTAATTCATACCGGTCTTCCATGGGTCCGAAGGTATCTCAACGAGGCGACGTAATCCTGACAACGAAGGGAACTGTCGGTCGCGTAGCACTTATCGAAGCGAGCCACCCGGAATTCGTATACAGTCCACAAGTCTGCTATTTTCGTCTCGCAAATGAAAGCCCAGTCTCCCCCTTTTACCTGCTTCATTGGTTCCAGGGAAAGGAGTTCTGGAGTCAGGCAGGGGGACTCAAGGGCCAGACGGACATGGCCGACTATCTCAGTCTTCGCGATATCCGCTCGCTCCAAATCACCATCCCATCGCCTCCCGACCTCGCTAAGTTCGACAGGATTTGCAACCCGATGCAGGAGCAATCCGAGGCCGTACGTCGCGAGAACGACACCCTCGCCGCGTTGCGCGACACCCTGCTACCTCAGCTCATCACCGGAAAGATCCGCGTCAAGGACGCCGAACGCTTCGTGGAGGATGTCGCATGACCACCGACGGGGAGACGGGCGCTATGGAGATCGGCACGGCCGCTGGCCGTGCCATGTCTGAGGCGGACTGGGAGCAGCATGCACTCGAGCAGCTCGCCGAGCGTGGATGGCAGCACATTCGCGGCAAAGATCTCCGCCCCCGCGATGGGTACCGGAGAGGGTGGGACGACCTCATCCTCTACCCCCGGCTGCGCGCAGCCATCACGTCGCGCTACCCCGAACTGCCCTCGCCTGCAGTGGAGGACGCGATCGAGCGGCTACTCGACACCTACCCGGCAAACGAGGTCCGCCTGAGCTGGAGCTTCTACCAGAATCTGAAGGCTGGCGTGAAGGTGTCCTACACCAACCCCGTCACTCAGCAAGAACGGCATGTCACTGTCCGACCTGTCGATTTCACCAACCCTCACAGCAACGATCTCGTCGCTGCGAACCAGGTCCGCGTCAAGGGAGCCCGAGGACGCGTCTTCATATTCGACATCGTCCTGTACGTCAATGGAATCCCGCTCGCGATCATCGAGTTGAAGAGAGCGGGCGGCACGGACGATTCCCGTTCCGCATACGACCAGATCCAGAACTACCGCCGCGAGCTCAAACTCGACCGCGTCTTTCGTACGCTGCTCCTCTCGCTCGCGAGCGACGGGATAACCGCCCGCCTTGGCACCCCGCATACCCCCTGGCAGCACATGGCCCCCTGGCACGCGGAGGAGGACGGTACTCTCCTCCGCAAGCACGAGCGGAACGACGACCTGGCGCTCGACCGCATGGTCCACGGCGCACTCGAGCCCGATCGCTTCCTCGACCTGATCGCGAACTTCCTCTCGTTCTCCGCCGAGGGGATGGGTGGTGAGGTCGACACCGTAAAGCTTGCCAAGGCCCACCAGTATGTTGCGGTGAGGCAGGCGATCACCGCCACCGCCTCAGCCGTCGCCACTGACGGTCGGGCCGGCGTCATCTGGCATACCCAGGGCGCGGGCAAAAGCGAGGAGATGCTCTTCTACACAGGACTCGCCGCCACCATCCCCGAGGTCGCAAACCCCACGGTCCTGCTGCTCACAGATCGCATCGACCTGGACTCCCAGCTCTTCGACACCTTCGCGCAAAGCAAGAGCCTGGAAATGGTCAGCGGCAGCCCGAAGAAGGCAACCAAGGCCAGCCAGTTGCGCAAGCTACTGACCCGCCGAGCAGACAGCGGGGGCGTCGTCTTCTCAACGCTTCAGAAGTTCCGTGTGAGCGAAGAGGAACGGAAGGCCGGCGCCCGGCATCCCGTCATCACAGACCGACGTGACGTGATCGTTGTGGTCGACGAGGCCCACCGTAGCCACTATGACCTGGAGGATGGCTTCGCCCGAAACCTCCGCGACGCCCTCCCGAACGCCACCTTCATCGCCTTCACCGGCACCCCCATCGACAACCGGACTGGTTCCACTCACCAGGTCTTCGGGCCAACTATCCACACTTACGACCTCACACAGGCCGTCGACGACGGGGCGACCGTGCCCGTCTTCTATGAGCCGATCCTGCACAAGGTCAATCTCCCCGCAGGGATAGACCTGGACGAGCTCAACGCCAAGGCCGAAGGGCTCGTCGAAGGGCTCACTGCGGAAGAGCAAGCCCGGGCACGCAGCATTTTCGCCCGCTTCGAGGACCTAATCGGTGCCCCAGAACGTATTGGCTCCATCGCCGACACGATCCTCTCCCACTGGGACATCCGCCGCCAGGAGATGATCAAACTTACGGGCAGCCCCGGCAAGGCCATGATCGTCTGTTCCTCACGCCGTAACGCCGCCCGCCTCTTCCGAGCTCTCGCAGAACGCCGCGGGGAGTGGACCGGTACTCCCGACCCTGAGACGGAGCTCTACCCGGACGATTCCGGGAAGATCCGGGTGGTCTTCACCGGCAATCCCGGCAGGGACACGCCTGACATCGCAGACTACGTGCGCACCCCAACTCAGCTCAAGAAGATCCAAGACCGTGTGGGCAAACCTGAAGACGAACTTGAGTTGATCATCGTTCAGTCCTTGTGGCTGACAGGCTTCGACGCCCCTCCCCTGCACACCATGTACCTGGATCGCCGCATGCGCGGCGCCGCCCTCATGCAGGCCATCGCGCGCGTCAACCGCACCTGGGACGAGAAGCCCTCCGGCCTAGTGGTGGACTTCCTAGGCGTAGCCAGAGAACTCAAATACGCGCTGGCCACGTACTCGGAGGCCGACCAGGAGCAGGAGACTATCGGCGCGCACATCGCCGAGGCGGTCAAGTCTGTACGCGGCATGCACAGCAAAGTCGACGCTGTACTGCGGGGCTGCTCCTGGCGCACAGCTCTGCGGGATGTCGGACACCGCGAAGCACTTCGTGAAGCCCTGGACCTTCTGGAGACCGCCGAGCCTGCCCTGCCACCGGGCGAGCCCACCCGGGCACAGCGCTTCCTGCACTTCGGCCGCCTGCTCTCCCAGGCGTTCTCTCTCTGCCCCACCCATCCCGACGTGCAAGACCTGCTGCCCGACATCCACTTCTTCGCGACCCTGCGTACGACTTATCAGAAGCTGGCCGCGGAACATCGGCAGCAGCTCGGCCTGGCCACCGAAGCGGACGTTCGCCGCATGATCGAGCAGCTCAACGCTGAGATGGTGGCCGCGGACGGTGTCGTGGACATCTACGACGCCGCCGGCCTCACCAAACCCGATCTCTCTCACCTCGACGCGGGCTTCGTGCAGCAGTTGAGGGACAGCCGCCATCCGAACCTGGCGCTCAAGGCCCTGCGGGACGCCATCGCCCGCGAAATCCAGGAAGCGCACCCGAGCAACCTCACGCGACAGAAGGAGTACTCCGAAGCGATGAAGGCGGTGATGAACCGTTATCACAACGGCCTCATCGGCTCTGCCGAGGCAGCTCGACTCCTCGTCGAGATGGCCCAAGAGGTATCCGGTTCCCGCACGCTTGCTGCCGAACTCGGCTTGTCCGAACACGAGATGGCCTTCTACGACGCCATCGCGGCCAATCCGAAGGCCCTGGAAATGGGACAGGACATCCTGTCCAAGATCGCCCGCAAGCTGTACGAGCAGGTCGCGGGAGACGTCACTATTGACTGGCGCGTCAAGAGCCAAGCCCAGGATCGCATTCGCGCCAAGGTCAAACTGTTGCTCAACTTCTTCGGCTACCCCCCGGACGAGGAGCCGGACGCGGTCGACCGCGTCCTGAAGCAGACTGAGGTCATCGCGGACGATCTGGCCTGACGTCCGACCGCTACCAGCATGCGAACGCTGACGGTGAGGTCTGAATCTCGCCTAGTCAGAGGGCTGGGCGCGTCTCGGCGAGGAGCTGCCCGAAGCATCGGAGCCGAGGCAGATGGCAGTGTCAGCAGCTCATGAGAGGCTGACACTGCCATCCCCACTGGGGGAACAGAGGATCGGTAAGGAGGGCTGTGTGTACGTTACAGAGTTCGGCCTCTCCAGTGTCCGGGGTTTCCATGGAGCCCGTGCTGTTGACACACTCGCCCTGCCCCAGCCCGGCGATGGCGGCAGTTGGACTGTAGTCGCGGGACGCAACGGCTCCGGAAAGTCCACGTTCCTGCGCGCCTTGGCCCTTGCGCTCGCCGGCCCGCGAGTCGCTCGTACCCTCACCCAGAACTTCAGCGGCTGGATCACTACTGGTGAGACAGCCGCCTGGTGTCAGGCTGCTGTCTCACCTGACTACGCAGTCGACCAGCTCACCGGCCGAGGCCGCGGACCGGACGGCCGCATGCTGCTCGGTCTGGACTGGACGCTACCGAACGCCGACGACCTCCAGCACAACACCTTCGGCGGCGCCGTACAGCCCTCGCTATCCCCATACGACGGCGTCAAGTACGGGTCTCCGTCAGCCGAGCGTGGCCCCTGGTCTGACAATCCGCAAGGTTGGTTCTGTGCCGCATACGGCCCCTTCCGACGCCTGATGGGGGGCAGCGGGGAGGCCCAACGGCTCATGCTCTCGCCGGGACCCGCGGGACGGATGGCCTCGCTCTTCCACGAGGACGCCTCGCTCGCCGAGGGCGTCAGCTGGCTCAAGGAGCTGCGGCTGCGGAGTCTGGAGGGCAGCGAGGAGGCCACGCAGCTCCTGGATACCGTTAAGGAGCTACTCTCCGACGGCCTGCTGCCCAACAAGTATCGGGCACTGCGGGTCTCGTCCGAAGGACTGTGGGTGGCACCGGCCGACGCCCCAGACCGGGCCTATCCCCTAAGGGAGATGAGCGACGGTTTCCGAACCGTCGTGGCCCTGGTTCTCGACATAGTCCGACAACTCCAGACCGCTTACGGGACCCTTGATTCCGGGACCAACAGCACCGGCCGTCCAATCGTGCGGATGCCAGGAGTGGTCATCATCGACGAGGTGGATGCCCATCTGCACGTCACCTGGCAACGGGCGATCGGCGACTGGCTGAAGTGTCACTTTCCACGAATCCAGTTCATCGTGACCAGCCATAGCCCCTACGTCTGCCAGGCCGCTGATCCAGGTGGACTGATTCGGCTGCCGGGACCTGAGGAACAGCGTGCACCTGAGGTCGTAGCACCGGACCTGTACCAGCGGATCGTGTACGGCAGCGGCGAGGATGCCGTACTCTCCGAGCTTTTTGGCCTAGAGACCCCGTACTCCGAGCACGCAGACAACCTGCGAAAGCGGCTCGTGCATCTCGAAGAGAAGGTCTTCGATGAGGAAGCGAATGCCGACGAAGTCGCGGAGTACAAGGACCTGGCGGCCAAGCTGTCGAGTTCCCGCACCGCACGGGTATATGAGATGGCGGCGCACCTCGCAGGTGATGAATGATCCCCGTCCAGCGCCTGCCTGCCACTGACGCGATGACCAAGCTCTGCGACTTTCGCACAAAGAAGATCCAGGATGCAGGCGCTACAAGCAACGCAGCCGATGAGCAGTGGAAGGGGGCGCGAGCGGCCAGAAGACACATTAAAGGTCTACTGGAGCAGATGGCCCCCGGTCGTATTCGTTGCATGTACTGCCTGGATAACCAGGGAACGGACATCGACCACTTCGAGCCGAAGGCTCGTACCCCGCTTCGGACCTTTTCTTGGGACAACCATCTGCTGGCCTGCTCGCACTGCAACAGCAACGAGAAACGCCACCTCTTTCCCTGTGACCCCGAAACGGGCGCTTGCCTGCTCATCGACCCAACTGTGGACGACCCTGCGGATCATCTGAAGCTGCTGCCGAGGACGGGCGAGCTGAAATGCCGCACGCCTAAGGGTAGGCACAGCATCGAGGTCTTTGGGCTAAACCGCGACGAGCTACGGAAGGGCCGCGCGGACGCCTGCGAGATGTTCATCTCCGGACTCATCCGATGGCACGACCAGGTGCAGCTTGGAAGGACCGACGCTGCCACACGCACAGCCGTACGTCTGTACCGGGCAGACTTCCCAGAGGTACTCCGCACTCTGGAAAGCCTGGCGGGCACGCCTCTCGCGTCGGTTTTGGAGGACAGACACTTCCCTGAGGCGCTCTCCGCCTGGGCCGCTAGCCCGGGTCATCGGGGATGGATCCCTTCGATGCGCACAGGTCTCGGTGTCCCGCTTCCAACACACCGCTGAACTCTGTCGCAGGCATTCGGAGCACTGGGACGCGCTGGCGTGTGCCAACCAGTGAATCACCACTTCGGTGCGCCCCGCCTGCGGCGGTCGAGCGCCGCAGGCGGACTCGTTTTCCGGCGGAGCTAAACAACATGGAAGAAGGCGCGATACTCCCTGGCCACCAGCTCTACCTCACGGGAATACTTGTTGAGGTACTGCGTGACGGAGATAATCTCCCCGTTCGCCGCTATGCCCGCACACGCCTGTGCGTATGCGGACGGGTTCGCGAGTGAGGAGTAGCCGCGAGCGCCCTGCTCGTGTCGCACCCATATACGACGCTCATCGACTGCGGATGGCTCTGCTTGGCCTGGGCCGATCTTCTCCAAGAGCACGTACTGAAGCCCGAGAAGTTCCAGCAACTCTTGGTCACGCTCCCACAGGACTCCGCCGTACATGTTGCTCATCAGGACCAGAGAGTCCCGGTAGACGAGCCGTACCGCCGCAGGGAGGGACATGCCTCGACCGTTCCAGCACAAGGCGCCCCGCACTGAGCTGTGCTGCCCCTCATCGGATACGGCTTCCCCCA
The DNA here is from genome assembly GCF_055591765.1 of Streptomyces sp. NPDC041205. Classification (NCBI taxonomy): domain Bacteria; kingdom Bacillati; phylum Actinomycetota; class Actinomycetes; order Kitasatosporales; family Streptomycetaceae; genus Streptomyces; species Streptomyces sp. NPDC041205. Next base: position 830,427 of record NZ_JBVIZH010000002.1, read on the forward strand.
TGACCATGGGCAGGAACTCCTCCAATCGGCTTGGCCATCCATGGATGATCGCTTGCAGGAGGTTGCAGGGGTTGTAGATGTGCAGGCCAATGTCCCCGTATCCGACCTTCTCACTCTTCTCATCAAGCCAACCGGCAACCAGCGACTCCCACACCGGGTTGCCGACCAAACTCTGTCGGATCTCTCTCCGGAAGCCTTGCCAGCGGCTTGCTACCCGCGGGCTCGCCGACCCCGTGTAGAGGACCTGACCGTCACCTCGATCATCCCCGGAGAGAAACCGAAATAGATCTCGGTCTTCAAAGGCCGCTGTGTCATCGAAAGCTCCAGTGCCTCGGAAGCCTTGAATGGCCCAGTTGGGATCGTCAGCAAGGTTGGTCATCAACCCCGGCCGAGCTCCTTCCATGTTCATGCCCCGTATCTCGCTGCGCGCCAGGCGGTTGCAGATCGCGCAGAGGGCCAGATACTCGGCAGGATGCTCGGCGGCGAACGGTTCTGGACCGTCATAACCGCTCAGAAGGTCCACCGATGCGCGTGCCTCATCGACGCGGCCTACCGCCAGGTAGAGGCCGAACGGGGCAGGGATCCATTGCTTCTGCGCCACGCGGTCGAAGTCCGCCGCCAGTAGATCCAGCGCTCCGAGATCGGCGGCAACCTTGCTGATGAGATTCCAGCCGTGCAACCGCTGTTCCTCCGTCTTGAAGAAGAACAGGTTGTGAATGGGGGTGATGCGAGGCTCGAAGGCTCGCGGCAGCAGTTGTACCCGCTCGGCAGCGATGGGCTGACCATCATCATCCAGGAGGAGACGGTAGCCACGAAGGTCATGGCTCCAGTCTCGCGCTGCGTTGCTGACGGCAGTCAGCAACTCCTCCCAGTCATCTGGCATTGCCACGATCACAGCTCGGATACGGTCAGGGGCGAGGTTCTTCTCCCGACAGAGGAGTTCGGCGTACTTGTTCACTTCATGTAGGGCCTGCCGCGCGCTGGACCGCGACCGCTTCAGCTCGACGACCACCCACATCTGGTGACGGTCTCGAGCCAAGATGTCGATGCTGCCCTTGGTGCCGTGGGCATTGGGCAGGGGGAACTCCTTGAGTTGAACCGGCCGGAGGCCCGGCTCGATCAACTCCAAGTTACGTACGAGCGCTTCACGCAGCTCGTGTTCAAGTGGCGGCCGCATGATCGAAGGCTAAGCCGTAGGGCTGACAACAGCCCTACGGTTGTGGACGATTGGCGAGACACTTGCTCGCGGCATCAGGTCTTCCAGTGAAGAGACCTAACCTGTCACGGCGCTCGCCAGAGATGGAAGCTCCCGGCGGCTGATGTTCCATCTCGCCTTGACTCAGCACTCAAGCCGCACAAGACGCTCTGGGACCTTAAGCGAGCTGACATGCATCGCATCATCGAGAAGTACGGCACTCAGCCGTCAATCTGGCACAGCTAGGGCCAATGCGGAGACGACAGGGGTCGAGCTCAAGAGAGCTCGACCCCTACTCTGCACGTCAAACGAAGTGCATCAACGTTCAGTAATCAATCGATTACACGTTGAAGCGGAACTCCACCACATCCCCGTCCTGCATCACATACTCCTTGCCCTCCATGCGCGCCTTGCCCGCCGAGCGGGCGTCGGCGACCGAGCCGGTTTCCACCAGGTCGGCGAAGGAGATGACCTCGGCCTTGATGAAGCCCTTCTGGAAGTCGGTGTGGATGACGCCGGCTGCCTCGGGGGCCGTCGCGCCCTGCTTGATGGTCCAGGCGCGGGACTCCTTGGGGCCTGCCGTGAGGTAGGTCTGGAGGCCGAGGGTGCGGAAGCCGACGTGGGCGAGGGTGGCGAGGCCGGGCTCCTCCTGGCCGACGGACTGGAGGAGCTCGAGGGCCTCCTCGTCGTCCAGCTCGGCGAGGTCCGCCTCCAGCTTGGCGTTGAGGAAGATCGCCTCGGCCGGGGCGACCAGTGCGCGCTGCTCGGCCTTGAAGTCGTCGTCGGTCAGCTCGTCCTCGTCGACGTTGAAGACGTAGAGGAAGGGCTTGGTGGTGAGGAGGTGCAGGTCGTGCAGGAGCTCCGCGCGCTCCGAGCCCTGGACGATGCCCTGCGAGAAGAGGGTGTCGCCCTTCTCCAGGATCTCCTTGGCCGCCTCGACCGCCGCCACCTTCGGGGCGATGTCCTTCTTGATGCGCGACTCCTTCTGGAGGCGCGGCAGGACCTTCTCGATCGTCTGGAGGTCCGCGAGGATCAGCTCGGTGTTGATCGTCTCGATGTCGTCCTTGGGCGAGACCTTGCCGTCGACGTGCACGACGTTCTCGTCCTTGAAGGCGCGGATGACCTGGCAGATCGCGTCGGACTCGCGGATGTTCGCGAGGAACTTGTTGCCCAGGCCCTCGCCCTCGCTCGCGCCGCGCACGATGCCCGCGATGTCGACGAAGTCGACGGTGGCCGGGAGGATCTTCTGGGAGCTGAAGATCTCGGCGAGCTTGGTGAGGCGGGGGTCGGGGACGCCGACCACGCCCACGTTCGGCTCGATCGTCGCGAACGGGTAGTTGGCCGCAAGGACGTCGTTCTTGGTCAGGGCGTTGAACAGGGTCGACTTGCCGACGTTGGGCAGACCGACGATTCCGATCGTGAGCGACACGTTGCGACTTCCCGTACGTGAGGACTGGAGGACTGGCAGAGGGCTCTGTCAGGGACTGGCTGGGGTGACAGGGGCTGGCTGGCCTCCCGGGAGGGTCGGCGGTGCTGCGCGCTGTCCTCGTCGTCCGGGGCGATCCACCAGTCTGGCGATCCACCAGTCTACGGCGTGTCGCGCCCCGCCCCCGTACCCGCCCGGAGCCGCCGTCGGGCCCCGCTCCGGGGCCCCCGCGCCCCCGCCCCGTACCGCCGCCCTGTCGAACGCATCGCCAAGCTCGGCCAAAACGCGTGTCCCAATACGGTATGACCACCCGGGCCGACCTAGGTTGGACCGGTGGAGCAACACAGGACCCGTCCCCCGGGCGCAAGGCCGCGCCGCACCGCGCCGCTGCCCGAACAAGGCAGCCCCGCGGAGCCCCCCGTACCCCGTACCCCGCCGGGCCCCCGCAGGCCCGCCTCGCCGCTCGTCCGCGTCCTGCGCAGAACGCCGGTGTACCGCAGGGTCAGCCGGATGCCGCTGTACCGGAAGCTGCGCCGGATGCCCAATCCGCGACTGACCGGGCTCGGCAGCGGGCTCTTCGCCGCGGCCGTGATGTTCGTGCTCGCGTGCCTGCTCCGGCTGCTCTTCGGCGGCTCGCTCGTCGCGTACGGCGTGCTGTTCCTGCCCGTGAGCGCCCTGACCGCGCTGTGGGTGCGGCCCGCCGACCTGGTCACCGCGCCCGTCGCGGTGCCGATCGCGTTCGCGGCCGGGGTGCTGCCGATCTCCGGCGGCACCGACGGCTTCGGCGGTCAGTTCATGGGGCTGCTGACGTCGCTGGCGCTGCACGCGGGCTGGCTGTACGGCGGGACGCTGGTCGCCGGTGTCATCGTGACCGTGCGCAAGGTCAAGCTCATGAACCGGCGGCGCCAGCAGCGGCAGTGGAAGGAACAGCAGCAGCGACGGGGTGGGCGGGTGCGGCCGCCGCAGCGGCGGGTGCCCGCCTCCTAGGAGGCCTGGTCGGCCGCGAGGTGTGCGGGCCCGTGGGCTACGCCCCCTGCCCGTCCGCCCGCGCCGCCATCGCCGCGCCCACGATGCCCGCGTTGTTCTGCAGCTCCGCCGGGACGATCTCGGCCTCGATGCCCTTGATCAGGGGCAGGAACTTGTGGGCCTTGCGGCTCACGCCGCCCCCGATGATGAACAGCTCGGGCGAGAACAGCATCTCGACGTGCGCCAGATACTTCTGGACGCGGTGCGCCCAGTGCTCCCAGGTCAGGTCCTCGTCCTCGCGGGCCTTGGAGGAGGCCTTCTTCTCCGCGTCGTGGCCGTGCAGCTCCAGGTGGCCCAGCTCGGTGTTCGGCACGAGGTGGCCGCCGGTGAAGACGGCGCTGCCGATGCCCGTGCCGAGGGTGAGCGTGATGACCGTGCCCGTGCGGCCGCGGCCCGCGCCGAAGTGCATCTCGGCGACGCCCGCCGCGTCCGCGTCGTTCAGGACGGTCACCGGGGCGCCGCCGATGCGCTCGGAGATCAGGCTGCGGATGTCCGTGCCGATCCAGCTCTTGTCGACGTTCGCCGCCGTGCGCGCCGCGCCGTCCATGATCACGCCCGGGAACGTGGCGCCGACCGGGCCGGTCCAGCCGAAGTGCTCGACGACCTCGCGCACGCCCTCGACCACGCCCTCGGGCGTGGCCGGCTGCGGCGTCAGCACCTTGTGCCGCTCCTGGGCCAGGTCCCCGCGCTCCAGGTCGACGGGTGCCCCCTTGATCCCGGATCCGCCGATGTCCACACCGAAGATCTGCATGGACCCCACGTTACGACGCCGGACTGACAGGCACGCCCCGGTTGGACCGGTCGGCCCGCTTGGACCGATCGCCCCGGCCGCCCCGGTCTGCCCGATCGCCCCGATCGCCCCGGTCGGCCCAGTCGCCCCGGCCCGTCGCCCCGCGGGCTACTTCTTCGCGGACAGCTCCGCCGCCTCGGCGCGCAGGTCGCGGCGCAGTTCCTTGGGCAGCGAGAAGGTGATCGACTCGTCGGCCGTCTTCACCGTCTCCACGTCCGCGTACCCCCGCTCGGCCAGCCACTCCAGGACGCCGTCCACCAGGACGTCCGGGACGGACGCGCCCGAGGTCAGGCCGACCGTGGTCACGCCGTCGAGCCAGGCCTCGTCGATCTCCCCGGCGTTGTCCACCAGGTGCGACGCGGGCACGCCCGCCTCCAGGGCGACCTCGACCATGCGGATGGAGTTCGAGGAGTTCTTGGAGCCGACGACGATGACCAGCTCGGCGTCCTCCGCGAGCTTCTTCACCGCGGTCTGGCGGTTCTGCGTGGCGTAGCAGATGTCGTCGCTCGGCGGCGAGAGGAGGTTCGGGAACTTGCCCTTCAGGGCGTCGACCGTCTCCATCGTCTCGTCCACGGAGAGCGTGGTCTGGGAGAGCCAGACGACCTTGTCCGGGTCGCGCACCTCGACGTTGGCGACGTCCTCGGGGCCGTCGACGAGCGTGATGTGGTCGGGGGCCTCACCGGACGTGCCGATGACCTCCTCGTGCCCCTCGTGGCCGATCAGGAGGATGTCGAAGTCCTCCTTGGCGAACCGCACCGCTTCCTTGTGGACCTTGGTGACCAGCGGGCAGGTCGCGTCGATCGTGGCGAGACTGCGCTCGGCGGCCTCCGTGTGGACGGTCGGCGCCACGCCGTGCGCGGAGAACATCACGATGGAGCCCTCCGGCACCTCCTCCACCTGGTCGACGAAGATGGCGCCCTTCTTCTCCAGGGTCTGCACGACGTACTTGTTGTGGACGATCTCGTGGCGGACGTAGATCGGGGCCCCGTACTGCTCCAGGGCCTTCTCGACGGCGATCACGGCACGGTCCACACCCGCGCAGTAGCCACGGGGAGCGGCGAGCAGGACACGGCGGGAGCCAGGCGTTGCAGTCATACGGACCATCGTAAGGCCGCGTACGACAGGTCAAAGATCGCCTCAGTGGGGAGACTGGGAGCCACTGCGTGACCAGCGGAGGCACCCGGAGGCTCGATGTCCGCCCACACGACGAATGCGCCCCTGCCGCCCGACGGGGAACCCTCGGCCGACGGCGAGGGGCTGAGACGGAGCCTCGGCTTCCGGGACCTGGTCGTCTACGGTCTGCTGTTCATCGCCCCGATGGCCCCGGTCGGCGTCTTCGGGACGCTCGACGCGAAGTCGCACGGCGCGGTGGCACTGGTGTACGTCATCGCGACGATCGCCATGGCGTTCACCGCCTTCAGCTACGCCCAGATGGTGAAGGTGGTCCCCCAGGCGGGTTCCGTGTTCGCCTACGCGCGCGTGGGGCTCGGCAACGGGCCCGGGTTCATCGCGGGCTGGATGGCGATGCTGGACTACCTGCTGATCCCGGCCGTCGCGTACCTCTTCTCCGGGATCGCCATGCACGAGCTGGTGCCGTCGGTGTCCCGGTGGGTGTGGACGGCGATCGCGGTGGCCCTGACGACGGCCCTGAACCTGTGGGGCGTACGGCCCGCAGCGCGGGTCGGGTTCGCGGTGCTCGCGCTGGAGATCGTCGTCCTGCTGGTGTTCGTGGTGTCGGCCGTCGTGGTGCTCGCGCGGGACGGGGCGGAGCGGGGGTGGCTCTCACCGCTGACGGGTGACGGTACGCAAGGGGCGTTCGCGTTGTCGGCGGTGGTCGGGGCCGTGTCCGTGGCCGTCCTGTCCTATCTCGGCTTCGACGCGATCGCCTCGTTCGCGGAGGAGGTGACGGGCGGCTCGGCGAAGGTGGCGCGGGCCGTGCTGTTCTGTCTGGCTCTCACGGGTGTGCTGTTCGTCCTCCAGACGTATCTGGTGGCGCTGCTGTCCCCGGTCTCCTCGGCCGACCTCGCCGCCAACCCCGGTGACCAGGGGTCCGCCTTCTACTCCTCCGTGGACGCGGCCGTCGGGGACTGGCTGCACGACCTGGTGGCCGTCAGCAAGGCGATCGGGGCGGCGTTCGCGGCGCTCGCCGGGCAGGCGGCCGCGGGACGGCTGCTGTTCGCGATGGCGCGGGAACGGCGGCTGCCGCGGCTGCTGTCGAAGACGGAGTCGGGTACGCCGCGGGTCGCGCTCCTCTGCGCCGCCGTCGTCACGCTCGTGGCCGCCGTGTGGGCGGCCCGGCGGGACGACGGCATGGACCATCTGGTGTCGGTGGTCGACATCGGGGCGCTGACGGCCTTCTTCCTGCTGCACGCGAGCGTGGTGGGCTGGTTCGCGGTGCGGCGGCGGGGTGGCGAGGTGAGCTGGTGGCGGCACGTCCTCGTGCCCGTGCTCGGTGCGGCGATCGTCGTCGCCGTCATCGTGGAGGCGTCCGGCTCGGCGCAGGTGGTGGGCGCGATCTGGCTGGGGGTGGGCCTGGTGGTGCTGGCTGTCCAGGGGGCTCGGGGCAGGCCGCCGGTTCCGTAGCGGGCGCTGTCGGTGGGGGCCGATACGCTCGGCTCATGGGTCTCAATACGTCCGCTGACGCGCCGCTCCCCGTGGGTGAGGTGTCCCGGCTCATCGGGGGCTGGATCGACCGGCTCGGAGCGATCTGGGTCGAGGGGCAGATCACGCAGTTGTCGCGGCGCCCGGGGGCGGGCGTGGTGTTCATGACGCTGCGCGACCCGTCGCACGACATCTCCGTGAGCGTCACGTGCTACCGCCAGGTGTTCGACGCGATCGCGGACGTCGTGTCGGAGGGCGCCCGCGTCGTGGTGCACGCCAAGCCGGAGTGGTACGCGCCACGGGGCCAGCTGTCCCTGCGGGCGGCGGAGATCAAGCCGGTCGGCGTCGGGGAGCTGCTGGCCCGCCTGGAGCAGCTGAAGAAGTCGCTCGCCGCCGAGGGCCTGTTCGCGCCGGACCGCAAGAAGCCGCTGCCGTTCCTGCCGCAGCTCATCGGCCTGGTCTGCGGCCGCGCCTCGGCCGCGGAGCGGGACGTCCTGGAGAACGCCCGGCACCGCTGGCCGGCCGTCCGCTTCGAGGTGCGCAACGTCCCGGTGCAGGGCGTGCACGCCGTCCCCCAGGTGGTGCAGGCGGTGAAGGAGCTGGACGCGCTCGACGAGGTCGACGTGATCGTCGTCGCGCGCGGCGGCGGCAGCGTGGAGGACCTGCTGCCGTTCTCCGACGAGCAGCTGGTGCGCACGGTGGCCTCGTGCCGTACGCCCGTGGTGTCCGCGATCGGCCACGAACCCGACACCCCCCTCCTCGACTACGTGGCCGACCTGCGCGCCTCGACCCCCACGGACGCGGCGAAGAAGGTCGTGCCGGACGTCGGCGAGGAGTACGAGCGCGTGGCGTTCCTGCGGGACCGCGCGCGCCGCAGCGTCGAGGCGTTCCTTGACCGCGAGGAGCGCGGCCTGGCGCACGCCCTGGCCCGCCCCTGCATGGAGCATCCGCACCGCATGGTCGAGGACCGCGAGGAGCAGATCACGGCGTACGCGGACCGGGCGCGCCGCACGCTCGGCCACCTCCTGGACCGCGCGGAGTCGGAGCTGACCCACACGCACGCGCGCGTGGTGGCCCTCTCCCCCGCCGCCACCCTCCAGCGGGGGTACGCGGTGCTGCAGAAGAGGACGGCGGACGGGGGCGGCGGCGCGGTGGTCCGGGCGGCCGACGAGGTGGCCTCCGGCGAGGAGCTGCGGGCCCGGGTCGCCGACGGCGAATTCACGGTACGAGTCGACATCTAGGGTGGGCGCATGACCAGCAGGACGGATACGGAAGCGGCGTCGCTCGGCTACGAGCAGGCCAGGGACGAGCTGATCGAGGTGGTGCGCCGCCTGGAGGCCGGGGGTACGACCCTGGAGGAGTCGCTCGCCCTGTGGGAGCGCGGCGAGGAGCTGGCCGCCGCGTGCCGCCGCTGGCTGGACGGGGCCCGCGCCCGGCTCGACGCGGCCCTCGCGGCCCCGGACGCCGAGGACGACCCGGACACCGAGGACGCGTAGGGCGCCTGGGCCCATCCCTGTGAAGCGGATCACCATGCCCGAGCTTTAGTTGAATATTGAACCTCACTGTCGTAGTGTCGATCCCACCGGCAGGCACCCAGGCACCTCCCACGGGCGCAAGGACCGCCGCCGGAGCCCTCAGCAACGCATCGAGAAGGTTGTAAAGATGTCCCTCGTTCTTGACCCCGCCGCCCAGGACCTGCTCTTCCGCGAGGCCCGCACCGCGAACACCTTCACCGACGAGCCCGTCACCGAGGAGCAGGTCCAGGCCATCTACGACCTGGTCAAGTACGGCCCCACCGCGTTCAACCAGTCCCCCCTGCGGGTGACCCTGGTCCGCTCCCCCGAGGCCCGCGAGCGCCTGGTCCAGCACATGGCCGAGGGCAACCGCCCGAAGACCGCCACGGCGCCGCTGGTCGCGATCCTGGCCGCGGACAACGAGTTCCACGAGGAGCTCCCGGCCCTCTTCCCGCACTTCCCACAGGCCAAGGACGCGTTCTTCTCCGAGCGCCCGGTCCGTGAGCAGGCCGCCGGCCTGAACGCCGCGCTGCAGGCCGCGTACTTCATCGTCGGCATCCGCGCCGCCGGCCTCGCCGCGGGCCCGATGACCGGCTTCGACTTCGCCGGCGTCCAGAAGGAGTTCCTGGACGACGACCACACCCCGCTGATGGTCATCAACATCGGCAAGCCGGGCGACGACGCCTGGTTCCCGCGCTCCCCGCGCCTGGAGTACGAGGACGTCATCACGACCGTCTGAGTCCCGGCAGCAGGACGCAGCAGGACACGGCAGAACGCGAGAGGCCCCCGGCGACACCGCCGGGGGCCTCTCGTCGTACCACTGCCATTCGCCGTACCGCGTACCGCTACACGCCGGTCTCGACCGGCGTCCGCTTCATCTCCAGGGACTCCGCCATCGCCGTCAGCTGACCGAACGAGGCCGTCCCCGCGACCACCGTCGTCGCGCCCTTGTCCTGGAGGACGAGCGCGTCATAGCGCGAGCCCTTGTAGCGGTGCCACGTCTTGCCCGCGATCTCCTGGGTGCGCTCGGTCTTGCGCGCCTTCTGCGTGGCCGTCTCGATGAACTCGGACGGCTTCGCCGTGGACTGCTTGACCGTCACGTACTCCCCGGCCGGGTCGAGGAAGCCCAGGTGCCAGCTGTCGTGGTCGGCGCCGTTGAACCGCACCGACGTCGGCTTCCACGACTTGGGGAGGCCCTGGGGCGCCGCCACGGGGTAGGTCGCGGCCCGCCTGGCGGTCAGGAGCTCGACGCGGTAGTCGACCCGCTCGACCGGTTCCTCGGAATCGTCGTGCGGGACGAAGACGTAGATCACTGCGACCACGATGCCGATGACGGCCATCGAGAGCAGCATGTTCCGCACGGTCTGCTTGCCATTTCTGCCTGCCACGCCCCCCATCGTCGCAGGTCCACGCCGCCGCCTCGGCACGGCCCCACCCGCGCTCACGTGTGGGGCCCTCTGCTCATTCTTTCGACCTGCGGATAGAGTCAAGGCATATCCCTCATCCGGCCGCCCGCCCGTCTCCCGCCCCCGCCCTTGCAGGGACGCCCTCCGGGCGCAGTTTTTGTTCCGCATCAGAAAGGTGCGCCTCGATGACCGAGCATCATTCGCTGCCGTCCGAACTCGTGGTCTCCCCGGAGGCTCCCGACCGCAACCTCGCCCTGGAGCTCGTCCGGGTCACCGAAGCCGCCGCCATGGCCGCGGGCCGCTGGGTCGGCCGCGGCGACAAGATCGGCGCGGACGGTGCCGCCGTCAGGGCCATGCGGACCCTCGTCCACACCGTCTCGATGAACGGCGTCGTCGTCATCGGGGAGGGCGAGAAGGACGAGGCGCCGATGCTCTTCAACGGCGAGCGCATCGGCGACGGCACCGGCGCCGAGGTCGACATCGCCGTCGACCCGATCGACGGCACCACCCTCACCGCCAAGGGCATGCCGAACGCCATCGCCGTCCTTGCCGCCGCCGACCGCGGCACCATGTTCGACCCGTCCGCCGTCTTCTACATGGACAAGCTGGTCACCGGCCCCGAGGCCGCCGACTACGTGGACATCAACGCGCCCGCGGCGGTCAACATCCGCCGCGTCGCGAAGGCCAAGAAGTCCTCGCCCGAGGACGTCACCGTGATGATCCTGGACCGGCCCCGGCACGAGGGCATCGTCAAGGAGATCCGCGAGACCGGCGCCCGCATCAAGTTCATCTCGGACGGCGACGTGGCCGGTTCGGTGATGGCGGTCCGCGAGGGCACCGGCGTCGACCTGCTCATGGGCGTCGGCGGCACCCCCGAGGGCATCATCAGCGCCTGCGCGATCAAGTGCCTGGGCGGTGTCATCCAGGGCAAGCTGTGGCCCAAGGACGACGAGGAGAAGCAGCGCGCGATCGACGCCGGGCACGACCTGGACCGCACGCTCTCCACGAACGACCTGGTCAGCGGCGACAACGTGTTCTTCGTCGCGACCGGCATCACCGACGGCGAGCTGCTCCGCGGTGTGCGCTACCGCGCCGAGAACGCCTCGACGTCCTCGCTCGTGATGCGCTCCAAGTCCGGCACGATCCGGAAGATCGACTCCGACCACCGGCTCTCGAAGCTGCGCGCGTACAGCGCCATCGACTTCGACCGCGCCAAGTAGACGGGGGCCGCGGCGGCATACGACGACGGGGGCGCTCCGTGCGGGGAGCGCCCCCGTCGTCGTACGAGGATGAGCCCTCGCGCGCGCCGCCCCTCACCAGCCCCCGGAGATCGCAGCGACCCCGGAGTTCGCCCCGGAGTTCGCGGCCGCTCAGCCAGCGGCGGCGATGGTGCCCGCGGCGGTGCGGGTGGCCTTCTGGAGCTCCAGGTCGCGGCGGCGGCGCCGGGCGAGGACCACGCGGCGCTCGGCGGCGGTCAGGCCGCCCCAGACGCCGTACGGCTCGGGCTGGAGCAGGGCGTGCTCACGGCACTCGACCATCACGGGACAGCGGGCGCAGACGCGCTTCGCGGCCTCCTCGCGGGAGAGCCGGGCCGCGGTGGGCTCCTTGGACGGGGCGAAGAAGAGACCGGCCTCGTCCCGGCGGCACACGGCGTCGGAGTGCCATGGGTTGTCCTGGTCCCGCTCGCGCGCTGGCACCCTTCCCCAAGCGCTCGACTGCGCTCGTGCAGGGGAGGCCCCCTCCGCCGGTACGGCGACCTGCAGGGACTGATGCGTCGGTTGCAGCACGGTCTACTCCTGACGACGGCTTCGCGAGCGAGAGACGATGCCCGAAGCTCTACCCGCTGTGTGCGGGCCTATGCACTGGGTTCCGGTGTACGGAAGCTCCGGTTCCTGCCGTGCGGCGCGGGTGGCCGGAACGTGTCGTCGTCGAGCGGGTGCCCGGGTGCCGCGGCGGCGGGCGGCGCGCTCAGCCCTCCAGCCGCTTGCGCAGATATCCGCGCAGGTCACGGATGAGCTTGCCGCGCTTGGGCCGGGCCTTGATGTCGCCGAAGACGGCGAAGCCCTCGACGAAGACGACCGGCGCGTCCTTCTCCTCGGAGTCCAGGGTGTCCACTTCGACGGTGCCGAAGACGCCCCTGCCCCGGCCGCGCAGCGAGATGTTCTCCGGGACGCGGATCTTCACGTCGCCGAACAGCGCGAAACCCTTGATCACGACCTGCCGGTGCTCGAAGACGGCCTCGCTGAGGTCGATCACGACATCGCTGAACACGGCGTACGCGTGCGTGCGGCGGCCGACGCGCCAGCGGCCCTTGCGGACGGCGTCGCCGAAGACCGCGTACAGGGTCTCGTCGGCGCTCTCGGGGACCTCGCCGGGCGAGGGCCGGGCGGGCGCCTTCTCGAACGAGGGGCCCTTGTCGCCGGGGGCGGGCAGGTCCTCGACGAAGGGCTCGAGCTCGGCGACGGTCTTGGCGTTGTAGACCCCGTCGATCCGCTCGCCGTGCTCCTCCGGGTCGATCCGGCCCGTGGCGAGCGCCTCGGCGAGGATGTCGGCGGCGCGGTCTCGGTCGGCGTCCGAAGCGCGCAGCCGCGCGGGCGCCTTGGCGGCAGGGGTCTGGGAACGCTTCTCTAGGTCCACGCCGTCAGCGTACCCAAACGCGATAGATCGCGACCAGACCCCACGAGGGGCCGGCCGGTCGCGCGCGGGGCGCGGCGGCCGGCGCGCGGGTCCGGCCGACGCGGCCGCCGCCGTCAAGTGAGCCTTACCTCACCAGACCGGCACTCCCGGGGCGCTCTACGCTGGTCGGGCGCCACCAATGGAGGTCGCGCCGCTGTCTGCCGAGTGAGGAATTGGGCGTCATGCCAGAGTTTGCGTACTCCGATCTGCTCCCGCTGGGAGAGGACACCACCCCGTACCGGCTGGTGACCTCCGAGGGTGTGTCCACCTTCGAGGCCGACGGGCGCACGTTCCTCAAGGTCGAGCCGGAGGCGCTGCGCAAGCTCGCCGCCGAGGCGATCCACGACATCCAGCACTATCTGCGCCCGGCCCACCTGGCGCAGTTGCGGCGCATCGTGGACGACCCGGAGGCCTCGGGCAACGACAAGTTCGTCGCCCTCGACCTGCTGAAGAACGCGAACATCGCCGCCGCGGGCGTGCTCCCGATGTGCCAGGACACCGGCACGGCCATCGTCATGGGCAAGCGCGGCCAGAACGTCCTCACCGAGGGCGGCGACGAGGAAGCCCTGTCGCGCGGCATCTACGACGCGTACACGAAGCTGAACCTGCGCTACTCGCAGATGGCCCCGCTGACCATGTGGGAGGAGAAGAACACCGGCTCCAACCTCCCGGCGCAGATCGAGCTGTACGCGACCGACGGCGGCGCCTACAAGTTCCTCTTCATGGCCAAGGGCGGCGGCTCCGCCAACAAGTCGTTCCTCTACCAGGAGACCAAGGCGGTCCTGAACGAGGCCTCCATGATGAAGTTCCTGGAGGAGAAGATCCGGTCGCTGGGCACGGCGGCCTGCCCGCCGTACCACCTGGCGATCGTCGTCGGCGGCACGTCCGCCGAGTTCGCCCTGAAGACCGCGAAGTACGCCTCCGCGCACTACCTGGACGAGCTGCCCGCCGAAGGCTCCGCGACCGGCCACGGCTTCCGCGACAAGGAGCTCGAGGAGAAGGTCTTCGAGCTGACGCAGAAGATCGGCATCGGCGCGCAGTTCGGCGGCAAGTACTTCTGCCACGACGTGCGCGTGGTGCGTCTGCCGCGACACGGCGCCTCGCTGCCCGTCGCCATCGCCGTCTCCTGCTCGGCCGACCGACAGGCCACCGCGAAGATCACCGCCGAGGGCGTGTTCCTGGAGCAGTTGGAGACCGACCCGGCGCGGTTCCTGCCGGACACGACGGACGAGCACCTGGATGAGGCCGGTGACGTCGTGAAGATCGACCTCAACCAGCCCATGGACGCCATCCTCGCCGAGCTCACCAAGCACCCGGTGAAGACCCGCCTCTCCCTCACCGGACCGCTCGTCGTCGCCCGCGACATCGCGCACGCCAAGATCAAGGAGCGGCTCGACGCGGGCGAGGAGATGCCGCAGTACCTGAAGGACCACCCGGTGTACTACGCCGGACCGGCCAAGACCCCCGAGGGGTACGCCTCCGGGTCCTTCGGGCCGACGACGGCCGGGCGCATGGACTCCTACGTGGAGCAGTTCCAGGCCGCCGGTGGCTCCAAGGTGATGCTGGCCAAGGGCAACCGCTCCCAGCAGGTCACGGACGCGTGTGACGCGCACGGCGGCTTCTACCTGGGGTCGATCGGTGGGCCTGCCGCGCGGCTCGCGCAGGACTGCATCAAGAAGGTCGAGGTCGTCGAGTACGAGGAGCTCGGCATGGAGGCCGTCTGGAAGATCGAGGTCGAGGACTTCCCCGCATTCGTCGTCGTCGACGACAAGGGCAACGACTTCTTCCAGAATCCGGCTCCGGAGCCGACGTTCACGTCCATTCAGGTGCGGGGGCCCGGGCTGGCGTAGCGCCTGCGGGCGGCGGGGGATGGATTTCGCCCCCGCCGCCCCTACCCGTCCCGTACGGGGGCTTCGCCCCCTGGCCCCCTTTTTTAGCGCTTCGCGCCTCGTCCTCAAACGCCGGACGGGCTTTGTTCGCTACGCGAACTTCTGGTTCGGTGTGCCTGTGCACTTCTGGAGGCGCAGGGGCTCCTTGGGGCCCGCGAGGGTCAGGCACAGGGTGGTGTTCGCGGTGGGGCGCAGGGTGCCTGCGTCGCGGACGAACTTCTGGTTGCTGCCTCCGTGGCAGTTCCACAGGGTGACGGCTGTGCCCTCCTTGTAGGCGCCCTCGGGGACGTCCAGGCAGCGGTCCTGCGTCAGCCCGGTGTGCAGGGAGCGCTGGCCGGAGTCGTACCACCAGGTCTGGTTGCGGTTGCCGGTGCAGTCCCAGCCCTGGACCTTGGTGCCGTTGCGGCTGCTTGAGGCGTCCGCGTCGACGCAGGTCTTCGTGGCCTCGTTCGTCAGCGGCTTGTACGCGTCGTCCCAGCCGCCCTCGTACAGCTTGGCGCTGCCCGTGGACGCCGGGTCGGCGCAGCTGCCCTCACGCCAGTCGGAGTTGTGGAGCTGGGTGAGGCAGGAGGCGAAGGCGCCGTGGCCGCGGGCGTTGGGGTGGAAGGACTGGCGCACCGAGTTGGAGTCCGGCGGGAACGGGTTGGTCAGGTCCACGTACAGGCCGCGCGCCCAGGTGTCCTCCATGCAGACCTCGTGGCCGTGGAAGAGCCGGGAGTTGTCGAGGTAGAGCGCGCCGGAGTTCTTCGCGGCCCTGCGCATGCCGCGTTCGAAGGCGGGCACGGCCTCGTTGCGGCCCCACTCGGTGTCGGAGTCGTATCCGAGGCCGCCGCAGGCCAGCTTGCCGGGGAACTCCGGGTTGTCGCGGAAGTCGGGGCCGATCGGGCTCGGGTAGCCCATGACGACGAGCTTGTAGTCGTCACCCGCGTAGCCCGCCTGGTCCATGACGGTGCGCAGATCGCGTACGGACTGCTCGACCTTGGGCACGAGCGCGTCGACGCGGGCCTGCCAGCCGTCCTTGTACTTGGGCGCGCACGGGCCCTGGAGGGTGAGGTAGCGGGTCACGCAGTCGGTCATGACGGGCGAGAACTGGAGGTCGTCGTTGGCGCCGATGACGAGCAGGATCGTCTTGATCCGGGTGTTGCGGGCCTTGATGGCGAGGTTGTCGCTCTGCACCAGCTCGTCCGCGTACTGCTTCTGGCCGCCGATCCTGATGTTGACGGTCTGCGCGCCCGAGCAGGCCACGTTGTACGTGACGTCGGCGGGGATGCCGGTGCGGTGGATGGCGGCGTCCGGCGAGCGGTGGCACCAGTTGTCGGGGCCGTTGGTGCCCGGCTCGTACGTCCCGACGCCCTCGCCGCTGATCTCGCTGTCGCCGAGGGAGATCAGGCCGGTCTTGCGGTCGGCGAGCGGGCGCTCGGCGGGGTCGCCGTACAGCTTGGTGGCCTCGGCCGCGCGGATCTTCTCCAGCTCCGGCGGCAGGGGCGTCGCCGCGGGGGCGGGGCCCTTCGGGTCCGCGGCCTGGGCCGGGACGGCCGTGGCGGCCCCGCCGATCAGGACCGTGACGGCGGCGGCCGCCGTGAGTGTGCCGCGCAGCCGGCTCGCGCCGGCACGTCTGACGCGTTGAACGCGCTTCATTGCGCCTCCCCGGTTTGGTGTTACCCACGGTTTTTACTGGTGGGTAGGGGGCTTGGGAATACTCCGAACAAGACAAGTGCTCAACTTTTTGAGGCAGTTGCGTACCCGGCAGCACGGAAGGACCAACGGACATGAGCGGCGGCGACAGCGGCGAGCAGGGCCGAGACAACGGCGTTGACCAGGGCGGATACCGCGTCGAACACGACTCCATGGGCGAGGTGCGGGTGCCGGCCGACGCCAAGTGGCGGGCCCAGACCCAGCGCGCCGTGGAGAACTTCCCCATCTCCGGCCAGCGCCTGGAGCGCGCCCACATCGCGGCCCTCGCCGAGATCAAGGCGGCCGCCGCGAAGGTCAACGCCGAGCTCGGCGTGCTCGACCAGGACATCGCCGGGGCCATCGTGGCCGCCGCCCGCGAGGTCGCCGACGGGCGCTGGGACGCGCACTTCCCCGTCGACGTGTTCCAGACCGGCTCCGGCACCTCGTCCAACATGAACACCAACGAGGTCATCGCCACCCTCGCCACCGAGCGGCTCGGCCGGGACGTCCACCCCAACGACCACGTCAACGCCTCGCAGTCCTCCAACGACGTCTTCCCCTCCTCCCTCCACATCGCGGCCACCGCCGCCGTCACCGGCGATCTGATCCCCGCCCTCGACCACCTCGCCGCCGCCCTGTCGCGCAAGGCCGAGGAGTTCGCCGACGTCGTCAAGTCCGGGCGTACGCATCTGATGGACGCCACGCCCGTCACCCTCGGGCAGGAGTTCGGGGGGTACGCGGCGCAGGTGCGGTACGGCGTCGAGCGGCTGCGGGCCTCGCTGCCGCGGCTCGCCGAACTGCCGCTCGGCGGAACCGCCGTGGGCACCGGCATCAACACCCCGCCCGGGTTCTCCGCCGCCGTCATCGCCGAGGTCGCCCGGGCCACCGGCCTTCCGCTGACCGAGGCGCGCGATCACTTCGAGGCGCAGGGCGCGCGCGACGGGGTCGTCGAGACCTCCGGGCAGCTGCGGACCATCGCCGTCGGCCTCACCAAGATCTCCAACGACCTGCGGTGGATGGCCTCCGGGCCCCGGACCGGGCTCGCCGAGATCAGCCTGCCCGATCTGCAGCCCGGGTCCTCGATCATGCCCGGCAAGGTGAACCCCGTCATTCCCGAGGCCGTCCTCATGGTCGCCGCGCAGGTCACCGGCAACGACACCACCGTCGCCGTCGCCGGGGCCTCCGGGAACTTCGAGCTCAACGTCATGCTGCCGGTCATCGCCAAGAACGTGCTCGAGTCGGTGCGGCTGCTCGCCAACGCGGCGCGGCTGCTCGCCGACCGGACGGTCGACGGGATCGTCGCCCATCGCGAGCGGGCCCGTGAGTACGCCGAGTCCTCGCCCTCCGTCGTCACCCCGCTCAACAAGTACATCGGGTACGAGGAGGCGGCGAAGGTCGCCAAGCGGGCCCTGGCGGAGCGCCGGACGATCCGTGAGGTCGTCCTCGACGCGGGGTACGTCGAGCGGGGCGACCTGACGCTCGCGCAGCTTGACGCCGCACTGGACGTCCTGCGGATGACGCGGCCGTAGGCCTGCGCGGGGCGCCCCAGTCCCACCCCTTTCCCGAACCCGGGGCTCCGCCCCGGACCCCGCTCCTCAAACGCCGGAGGGGCTGAAATACAACAGCAGCACCTGATCTAGCCCGTCCGGCGTTTGAGGACGAGGCGCGAAGCGCCGATACGGGGTCCGGGGCGGAGCCCCGGGTTCGGGAAGGGGTGGGGTTGGGGAGCCCCCGGCAGGGAACAGGGCCGCAGACCCTAATATCTGTTCATGACAGACGACGACGGCGGAGTGGGCGCGGTGAGGGCGGCTCGGTGGGAGCCGGGGACACAGGTTCTGTGGCGGTATCGGGAGAACGCCGGTGAGGGGTTCCACATTTGTCGGCCCGTCACGGTCGCGCGGGACGAGGAGGACCTGCTGGCCGTCTGGATGGCACCGGGCACGGAGTGCGTGAAGCCGGTGCTGGAGGACGGGACCCCGGTGCACCGGGAGCCGTTGGCCACGCGGTACACGAAGCCGAGGACGACCCGCAGGGACCGCTGGTCCGGGACGGGTGTGCTGAAGCTGGCGCGGCCGGACGAGCCGTGGTCGGTGTGGCTGTTCTGGGAGCCGGGCTGGCGCTTCAAGAACTGGTACGTGAACCTGGAGGAGCCGCGGACCCGCTGGCACGGCGGCGTGGACTCCGAGGACCACTTCCTGGACATCTCCGTACGCCCGGACGGAAGTTGGCGCTGGCACGACGAGGACGAGTTCGCCCAGGCCCAGCGGGCGGGCCTGATGACGGAACGGAAGGCGGCGGCGGTACGGGAGGCGGGTCACGCGGCCGTGGACGTCATCCGCGCCTGGGGACCTCCTTTCGGGGACGACTGGCCGAGCTGGCGCCCGGACCCGTCGTGGCGGATTCCCGCCCTCCCCCAGGACTGGGACCGTACGCCCGCGCACGTGTCCTCATGAGACCCTTGATGCGCCCCCGTGGTTCAAACGTAGGATCGTCCTCCGCAAGGGCGCACAGCAACAACTCCTCGTGCCCCCGCAGCGCCTGACAGGATGTCATCAAGGAGCGGCTGAACGTGAGCGAGGCATACCGCGCGCCTGGCGGCCACGACCGCACGGGCCAGGCCGAGGCGTTCGACGCCATCGGCTCGGCCTACGACGTCGCGTTCCCGCACAAGGCGGGCCAACTCGCGGCGGGCCGCCGCCTCGCCGAGGAACTGCCCGCGGGCTCCCGGATCCTGGATGTGGGCTGCGGCACGGGCCTGCCGACGACCCGGCAACTGGCCGAGGCGGGCCACTCGGTGCTCGGCGTCGACCTGTCGGCGGGCATGCTGGAGCTGGCCCGGGCGAACGTACCGCCGCCGATGGCCGAGTTCCGACGGGTGGATCTGGCGAATCTGCGCCCCTCGGGCGAAGGACCGGGCGCTGTGGGGCAGTTCGACGGAATTGCCTGTTTCTTCGCGCTGTTGATGCTGCCCCGGAAGGAGATACCGTCGGCTCTTCGACTGCTGCGGTCCCTGCTCAGGCCCGGCGGTCTGCTGGGACTGTCCATGGTCGAGGCCGACCTTGACGACGTGGCAATTCCGTTCCTGGGGCACACAATCCGGGTATCCGGTTACCTGCGGGACGAACTGCGGCAGGTCGTGCGGGACGCCGGCTTCGACATCGCCCACGAGGAGTCGTACTCGTACGCCCCGGCGAGCACCGACGCTTCCCCTGGCTCTCAGCTACGTTCGAGCAGGGGAGGCCCCAACCCCGAGCACCAGTTATTCCTGCACTGCCGACGCGGCTGAGCAACGCTTGGACGGCGCGCGCGGCGCGCAGCCCCGGACGGACGGATTCGAAACGCGTGACGGAGCACCTCAGCCCCTACGAGGGCCGCAAGGCACCAGTTGCCCGGCCAACCGCCCCCGCGGATCCCCGCGGGGCGCTGCTGCGTGCCCCGGAGACGGAAACGTTCGGCTCCGGTGGCGTGAACGCCCTGCCCGCGCAGGCGCGCACGGGTGAACAGGACGCGGGCACGGGCAGCGAGCACGCCCAGTCGTCCACGCCCGCCACGGAAGGCCCGGGCAGCCACCGCCCCCGCCCGGCCCCCGAGGGCGTGCCGACCCAGCCCCACCCCGGCCCCGACGCGGCCAGGCCGGGCACCGAGGGCCCGGCGGCCCTCCCCGGCGTGAGTGACGTGCCGGGCGCCCCCGATGGCGCCGAGCGCCGCTCGGGCCGTCCGCGCCCGCCGGGTCCGGCGGCGATGCGGCGCGACGGGGACCGGCTGCGGTTCGTGGGCGCCGCCACCCGGCGCATCGCCCGCGGCATCGACCTCGACGAGATCGTGATGGGCCTGTGCCGGGCCACGGTGCCGACGTTCTCGGACGCGATCCTCGTCTATCTGCGCGACCCGCTGCCGGTGGGCGACGAGCGCCCCGTGGGACCGCTGCTGCTCCGGCTGCGCCGCACCGACCGGATCCCGGAGGACCAGGACACCGACGGCGGCACGCTGCCCGCCCTCCAGGTCCAGTCCGACCTGTCGTTGGCCGCCGAGCTGTGCGAGGTCCGCGTGGGCAGCGCGCTCGCCGAGGTCCTGCGCGGGGTGCGGCCGGTGTTCGCGGACGCGGCGTCGGCGTTCGGCGCGCTGCCCGAGCTGCTCGGCGAGGGGCGCAGAGTGCCCGGCGGGCAGCGCGCGATCCTGGCGCCGCTGCGGGGGCGGCGTCGGGTCATCGGGGCCGCGGTCTTCCTGCGCCGCCCCGACCGGCACCCGTTCGAGGCCGACGACCTCCTGGTCGCCGCCCAGCTCGCCACGCACAGCGCGCTCGGCATCGACAAGGCCGTCCTGTACGGCCGCGAGGCGTACATCGCCGACGAACTGCAGCGCACGATGCTCCCCGAGACCCTGCCGCGCGCCACCGGCGTGCGCCTGGCCTCGCGCTACCTCCCGGCCGCCGAGACCGCCCGCGTCGGCGGCGACTGGTACGACGCGATCCCGCTGCCCGGCAGCCGCGTCGCCCTGGTCGTCGGTGACGTGATGGGGCACTCCATGACGTCCGCCGCGATCATGGGCCAGCTCCGTACGACCGCGCAGACCCTCGCCGGTCTCGACCTGCCGCCCCAGGAGGTCCTGCACCACCTCGACGAGCAGGCCCAGCGCCTCGGCTCCGACCGCATGGCGACCTGCCTGTACGCGGTGTACGACCCCGTATCGCACCGCATCACCATCGCCAACGCGGGCCACCCGCCGCCCGTCCTGCTGCACCTGGGCGGCCGCGCGGAAGTCCTGCGGGTGCCGCCGGGCGCGCCCATCGGCGTGGGCGGCGTCGACTTCGAGGCCGTCGAGCTGGACGCGCCCGCGGGCGCCACGCTGCTCCTGTACACGGACGGGCTCGTCGAGTCCCGGCTGCGCGACGTGTGGACCGGCATAGAGCAGCTGCGCGAGCGGCTCGCCGCCACCGCCCAGCTCACCGGTCCCGACCACCCGCCGCCCCTCGAGGCCCTGTGCGACGAGGTCCTCGACATGCTCGGCCCCGGCGACCGCGACGACGACATCGCCCTGCTCGCCGCCCGCTTCGACGGGATCGCGCCGAGCGACGTGGCGTACTGGTTCCTGGAACCGGAGGACGCCACCCCGTCGCGCGCCCGCAGGCTGGCCCGCAGCGCCCTGGAGCGCTGGGGTCTGACCGAGCTGAACGACGCCGTGGAGCTGCTCGTCAGCGAGGTCGTCACGAACGCCGTGCGGTACGCCACGCGGCCGATCACGCTGCGGCTGCTTCGCACGGACGTGCTGCGCTGCGAGGTCGGCGACGACGTGCCGCAGCTCCCGCGGCTGCGCCAGGCCCGCGCGACGGACGAGGGCGGACGCGGGCTCTACCTGGTCAACAGGCTGGCGCGGCGCTGGGGTGCCACGCGGCTGAGTACGGGAAAGGTGGTCTGGTTCGAGCTGAACCAGAACGGCTGAACCAGAGCGGCCGGCCGGGGTCGGCCGGGGCGCGGTCGTGGGCCGGGGTCCTGGTCGGCCCCTGATCGGCCCCGGGCTCCCGGACGTCCTCGGTCGGCCTGCGCCGGAATTGAACCGGAATTGGACCCCGTCCAAATGTTGCCGACACCCAGTCGGCGGAGTTCACTGGCCTGTGTGCCCGAGCCTCGTGCGATGGGAGGACGCTCATGACGTACACGACGAACAACGCCGGGATCCCGGTGGAGAGCGACGAACACTCGCTGACCGTCGGGTCCGAAGGACCGATCCTGCTCCAGGACCACTACCTCATCGAGAAGATGGCCCAGTTCAACCGGGAACGGGTCCCCGAACGGGTGGTGCACGCCAAGGGATCAGGGGCGTACGGGACCTTCGAGGTCACCAACGACGTCAGCCAGTTCACCAAGGCCGACCTCTTCCAGCCCGGCAGGCGCACCGAGATGCTGGCGCGCTTCTCGACCGTCGCGGGTGAGCAGGGTTCGCCCGACACCTGGCGCGACCCCCGCGGCTTCGCGCTGAAGTTCTACACCCAGCACGGCAATTACGACCTGGTGGGCAACAACACGCCGATCTTCTTCGTCCGGGACCCGATCAAGTTCCAGGACTTCATCCGCTCCCAGAAGCGCACCCCCGCCAGCGGTCTGCGCGACCACGACATGCAGTGGGACTTCTGGACGCTGTCCCCCGAGTCCGCGCACATGGTGACGTGGCTGATGGGCGACCGCGGCATCCCGAAGACGTACCGCCACATGAACGGCTACTCCTCGCACACGTATATGTGGATCAACGGCGGCGGCGAGAAGTTCTGGGTGAAGTACCACTTCAAGACCGACCAGGGCATCGACTTCCTCACCCAGGCCGAGGCCGACGAGCTCGCCGGGACGGACGGCGACGCCCACCGGCGGGACCTGTTCGAGTCGATCGCGCGGGGCGAGCACCCGAGCTGGACGCTCAAGGTCCAGATCATGCCGTTCGAGGACGCCCCGGACTACCGCTTCAACCCGTTCGACCTGACGAAGGTGTGGCCGCACGGCGACTACCCGCTGATCGAGGTCGGCCGGATGCGCCTCGACAAGAACCCCGAGGACTTCCACATCCACATCGAGCAGGCCGCGTTCGAGCCCTCCAGCATGGTGCCCGGCATCGGCCCGTCCCCGGACAAGATGCTGCTCGGACGGCTGTTCTCGTACCCCGACACGCACCGCTACCGCATCGGCCCCAACTACGCCCAGTTGCCGCCGAACCGCCCGCGCACGGCCGTCGCCTCGTACGCGAAGGACGGGCCGATGCGTTACGAGGCGGCCGACGTGGCCCGGCCGTACGCGCCCAACTCCTACGGCGGCCCGGCCGCCCCCGTCCAGGAGTCCGTGGACCCCGCGGGCTGGCGGACGGCGGGCGAGATGGTGCGCGAGGCGTACAAGCGGCACCGCGAGGACGACGACTTCGGTCAGGCGGGCACGCAGGTGCGGCAGGTGCTCGACGACGCGCAGCGCGAACGGCTCGTGTCGAACATCAGCGGCCACCTCCTCGACGGCGTCTCCCGGCCCGTCCTCGACCGGGCGCTCGCGTACTGGCGCAACGTGGACAAGGAGCTGGGCGACAGGGTCGCGGCGAAGGTCAACGGCGGCGGGGCGTAGCCGCCCGTCCGGGTCACCCCGGTACGTCCTGCCGGTCACCCCGGTACCGCCCGGGCCGTCACCCCGGCCCGGGCGCTCCGCGCGGTCAGTCGGCCCGGTCCGAGCGGTCCGCCCTGTCGTCCGGGTCGTCCGGGATGCCCCACGTCGGTGGTGGCGTCGTCGGAGTCGTCGGCGGGTTCGTCGGCGTCGTCGGGGTCGTGGGCGGCTTCGTCGACGGGGTCGTCGGCGGCTTGGTCGACGGAGGCTTCGTCGACGGCGGCTGGGTCGTCGGCTTGTCCTTGTCCTCGTCGTCCGTCTCGGTGGGCGGCGCCGTCGGGGTGCGCGGGGCCTGCGTCGTCGGCTCGGGCGGCGCTTCGACGCCGGAGCCCATGTCCGTCTTCAGGTTGAACTTGGTGCGCGAGCCCGTCGCGTTGAACGTGTACGCCGCCCAGACCTCGGCGGGGAAGCTGCCGCCGTCGACGCGGGGCTTGCCGCCCGCGCCCCGCATGGACACCTGATCGCCGCGCTTGAACTTGCCGTCGTCCTCGGGCTGCTCGCCGAACAGGCCGACGGACGTGACCAGCTTCGGGGTGTAGCCCACGAACCAGGCCGACTTGTTGTCGTCGGACGTACCGGTCTTGCCCGCGACCGACTGGCCCTTGCGGTTGCTCGCGTCGCGCACCGAGGCCCGCGCCGTGCCGTCGTCGACCACGCCGGTCAGGACGGACGTGACGGAGTCCGCGGCGCCGCGGCTGATGACCTCGTCGCCGATCGCGTCCGGCAGGTCGACGGAGCGGTCCTTGTGCTCGACCGACTTCACGAGCTGCGGCGTGACCTTCTTGCCGTGGTTGTCGAGCGTCGCGTACACGCCCGCCATCTCCAGCGGGCTCGCGCCCATCGAGCCGAGGGTCTGCGCGGGCACGGCGGGCAGGCCCTTGACGTCCATGCCGAGCTTGCCCGCGGTCTGAAGGACCTTGTCCATGTCGACGTCCACGCCCATCTGCGCGAACACGGAGTTGACGGACTTGTTCATCGCCGTCTGGACGGTCACGGGGCCGTAGGAGCGGCCGTCCTCGTTGGGCGGCGCGAAGCCGATGTCGCTGCCCTTGACGGGGCGCTTGCTGCGGCCGCTGTAGATGGTGTCCGCCGTGATCGGCTTGCCGTCCTGCGTCTTGGCGCCCTGCTCCAGGGCGGCGGCGAGGATCAGCGGCTTGAAGGTGGAGGCGGGCTGGTAGTCGGCGCGGGTGGCGTTGTTCGTGAAGTGCTTCAGATAGTCCCGGCCGCCGTACATCGCGACGATCCCGCCGGTCTTCGGGTCGACGGACACGGCACCGGCCTGCACGCGCGCGTCGGCCTTGCTCTTGCCCGGCTCCAGATGGTCGTTGAGCTTGTTGTCGACCGCCTTCTCCAGCTGGCGCTGCTTCTTGGGGTCGATGTTGAGCGTGATGGTGTAGCCGCCCGCCTTGAGCTGCGCCTCCGCCTCGGACTTGGTGTAGCCCTCCTTGACGAGCTGCGCCTCGATGGCCTCGTTCGCGGCCCGGACCAGATAGCCGGTCTGCCCCTTCATCTCGGGGTCGGGCTTCGGTTCGTGCGGCTTGGGGAACGTCAGGCGGTCGCGCTCGGTGGAGTCGAGCCAGCCCTGCTCGACCATGTTGTTCAGTACGTAGTCCCAGCGCTCCCTGACCAGCTTCTTGCCGGTGGGCGTGGCCGTCGCCCAGTCGTAGGAGCTGGGGGCCTGCAGGAGCGCGGCGAGGTAGGCGCCCTGCGCGACGTTCAGCTTCTCGGCGTCGACGCCGTAGTAGGCCTGGGCGGCGGCCTGGATGCCGTAGGCGCCGCGACCGTAGTACACGGTGTTGAGATAGCCCGCGAGGATGTCGTCCTTGCTCTTCTCGCGGTCCACCTTCAGCGAGATGACCAGTTCCTTGAGCTTGCGCGAGACGGTCTGGTCCTGCGTGAGGTAGTAGTTCTTCACGTACTGCTGGGTGATCGTCGAGCCGCCCTGCTTCCCCTTGCCGGACAGCGTGTTGAGCACACCGCGGGCGGTGCCCTTCAGGTCGACGCCCGAGTCCTTGTAGAAGGACTTGTTCTCGGCGGCGACGAAGGTGCGCTGGACGGGCTTGGGGATCTTGTCCAGGTCGATGATCTCGCGGTTCACGTCGCCGTCGCCGTCACGGGCGAGGAGCGAGCCGTCGCTGTACTTGTAGACGTTGCTCTGCAGCCGCGCGGCGGCGTTGCCCTTGGGGATGTCCACGACCAGGTACAGCACGACGAAGCCGAGCATCAGCAGCAGGACGAAGGAGAAGAACGCGCCGAGGAGCTTCTTCCAGGTGAAGAAGCGGCGGATGCCGGTCTTCTTGGGCTTGGCCGGGCGGGCGCGGCGGGCGGCGCGGCGGCCGCCGCCCTCGCCCTCGCCGGACTCGCCCGGGCCGGATATGCCCTCGCGGGAGGCGTCCTCGCCGACGGGGTCGCCGCCGGCCGGCCCGTTCGCGGCGGGTCCGGCCACGGAGGGACTGCCGGTGGCGGGGGCGCCGCCGGACGGGCGGGGGCGCGCTGCTCGGCGCGCACCGCGCTGCCGCGCTTTTCGCTCTTCCGCTCGGCCCATGACTGTGGCGCTCCGCTTCGTCTCGTCGTCTTCGTACCGCGTACTGCGTGTCTGCGTCGTGCTCGGGTTCCTGCCGCTGAGTGCACCGGCACCTCAGGTCAGCTCATGAAGCTAACACCGCGCCAGTGGACAAACGCCCCACGATCCGGCCTTTTCCGGACGTGACAATCAGCACCCGGCACAGGGGAACCAGTGCTGTCCCACCCAAATCGACTCACCAGGACCACCGACGGTTGCCCGCGAACCGAACGCACAGCCGCTCACCGACCTAGACACTGCGCGTATACACACCACGTATACGTGCTGTGTATAGTGCTCCGCATGTCCATCGGTCACACCCTCCTCGGGCTCCTCGAATCAGGGCCCCGCCACGGCTACGACCTCAAGCGCGCCTTCGACGAGAAGTTCGGGCACGACAAGCCGCTGCACTACGGCCAGGTCTACTCGACCATGTCCCGGCTCCTGAAGAACGGCCTCGTCGAGGTCGACGGGGTGGAGGCAGGCGGCGGTCCCGAGCGGAAGCGGTACGCCATCACCGAGGCGGGCATCACCGATGTCCAGCGGTGGCTCGCGACACCGGAGAAGCCCGAGCCGTACCTCCAGTCGACGCTGTACACCAAGGTCGTCCTCGCGCTGCTCACCCACCGCGACGCCGCCGACATCCTCGACACCCAGCGCGCGGAGCATCTGCGCCTGATGCGGATCCTCACCGACCGCAAGCGGAAGGGCGATCTCGCCGATCAGCTCATCTGCGACCACGCCCTGTTCCATCTCGAAGCCGACCTGCGCTGGCTGGAGCTCACCTCCGCCCGACTGGGCAAGCTCGCCAAGGAGGTGCTCCCCGGATGACTCCCGCGGGTTCCCTGCTGACCGCCGACGGACTGCGCAAGACGTACGGTCCGACGACCGCCCTCGACGGCGCCGAATTCTCCATCCACCCCGGCGAGATCGTCGCCGTGATGGGCCCCTCCGGCTCCGGCAAGTCCACGCTGCTGCACTGCCTCGCGGGGATCGTGCGGCCGGACGCGGGCGAGATCACGTACAACGGCCAGAGCCTGGCCGGCATGAGCGACACCGCGCTCAGCGCGCTGCGCCGCAGCGAGTTCGGGTTCGTGTTCCAGTTCGGACAGCTCGTCCCGGAGCTGACGTGCCTGGAGAACGTGGCGCTGCCGCTCAGGCTCAACGGCGCCAAGCGCCGCGACGCCGAGCGGACCGCCCTGTCCTGGATGGAGCGCCTGGAGGTCGACGACGTACGCGACAAGCGTCCCGGCCAGGCATCCGGCGGCCAGGGCCAGCGCGTCGCCGTGGCCCGCTCCCTCGTCACCAACCCGCGCGTGCTGTTCGCGGACGAGCCCACCGGCGCCCTCGACTCCCTCAACGGCGAGCGCGTGATGGAACTGCTCACCGACGCCGCCCGCTCCACCAACGCGGCCGTCGTCCTCGTCACCCACGAGACCCGGGTCGCCGCCTACTCCGACCGCGAGGTCGTCGTGCGCGACGGCAAGTCCCGGGACATGGAGCGCCTGGTATGAGCACGACCCGTACGAAGCCGGTGGCGCCGCCCGTCGCCACGGACCGGCCCACCGGACCCACCGGCGCCCGCGCCTGGCTCCGCGACCTCGTCATGGGCATCCGCTTCGCGGTCGGCGGCGGCCGGGAGGGCTGGGTGCGCACCACGCTCACCGCCGTCGGCGTGGGCCTGGGCGTCGCGCTGCTGCTCGGCGCCGCCTCCGTGCCGGACCTGCTCGCCAACCGCGACGCCCGCGCGACGGCACGCCAGCCCGCCGACACCATGGCCGCCAAGACGATCGAACGCACCGAGTCGACGATCCTGATCGTCGACGCGGGCACCGACTTCCGCGACTCGGAGATCGGCGGCCGCTCGGTGCGCGCCGACGGCCGCGACCCGGTGCTCCCGCCCGGCGTGAGCGAGCTGCCGAAGGGCGGCGAGATGCTGGTCTCGCCCGCCCTGCGCGACCTGATGAACAGCTCCGAGGGCAAGCTCCTCAAGGAGCGCTTCAAGGGCTATCGCGTCACGGGCACCATCGGTGACGCGGGCCTGATGAGCCCCAAGGAGCTCTACTACTACACGGGTTCCGACACCCTCACCAAGGCGCAGGGCGCCCACCGGGTCAAGGAGTTCGGCTACAAGAACCCGGCCGAGCCGCTCGACCCGCTCCTGGTCGTGCTCGTCGTCCTGATCTGCGTCGTCCTCCTCACCCCGGTGCTCATCTTCATCGGCACCGCGGTGCGCTTCGGCGGCGAGCGGCGCGATCAGCGCCTCGCGGCGCTGCGGCTGGTCGGCGCGGACCGGCGGGCGGTGCGCCGGATCGCGGCGGGCGAGGCGCTCTTCGGCGCGCTGCTCGGTCTCGCGCTCGGTGCCGTGTTCTTCCTGGGCGTACGGCAGTTGGTGGGCGTCGTCGACATCTGGAAGGTCAGCGCGTTCCCCTCCGACATGGTGCCGCTGCCCGGGCTCGCCGCGCTGATCGCGGTGGCCGTGCCGGTCTCGTCCGTGCTCGTCACGCTGGTCTCGCTGCGCGCCGTCGCCATCGAGCCCCTCGGTGTCGTGCGCAGCGCGACGGCACGCAAGCGGCGGCTGTGGTGGCGGCTGCTGCTGCCCGTCGCCGGACTGGTGATCCTGCTCAACCAGGACCAGGTGACCCGCAGCGCCGGCGAGGACGTGCAGGTGTACTCCATCGCCCTGGGCGCCACCCTCGTCCTGGTGGGCCTCGCGACGCTGATGCCCTGGCTGGTCGAGGCGGCCGTGGCCCGGCTGCGCGGCGGGCCCGTGCCCTGGCAGCTCGCCACCCGGCGGCTGCAGTTGAGCAGCGGCACGGCGGCCCGCGCGGTCAGCGGCATCACGGTCGCGGTGGCGGGCGCGGTCGCCCTGCAGATGCTCTTCGCGTCCATGCACGACGACTTCAACACCACCACCGACCAGGACCCCCGGCGCGCCCAGCTCAACGTCAGCTCGCCGGAGGCCAGCGGTCCGCTCGCCCAGCGGATGATCGACGACTTCCGCGCCGCGAAGGGCGTCAAGGGCGTCATCGGCCGGGTCTCGTCGTACGTGGTCAAGCCGGGCGAGCTGAAGAACGCCGACGACATGCGGCCCACCACGGAGCTGTCCGTCGGTACCTGCGCGACCCTGCGCGAGCTGGCGCGGGTCAGCTCCTGCAAGGACGGCGACACCTTCGTCGTGCACACCGGGGACCGCGAACTCGACCAGTGGGTGGACCAGACTGCACGGCCCGGCAAGAAGCTGGACCTCAACAGCGAGAGCTGGGGCGACTACGCGAGCGAGGCACGCGGGAAGCACGCCCCGTGGACGCTGCCGAAGTCGACCCGCACGGTCACCTCGCGCCCCGACCCGGTGGGCGACCGCTACAACGGCGTCTTCGTGACGCCCGGCGCGATCGACGTGGCGAAGCTGTCGGACGCGAGCACCCAGGCCCTGGTGCAGATCGACCCGAAGGTCACGGACGCCGAGGAGTACGTGCGCAACGCGGCCACGCAGATCGATCCGCTGATCCGCGTGTACACGATCCGCATGATCGAGCGCGACAAGCAGTACGCCTCGGTGCAGAAGGGGCTGCAGGCGGGCGCGATCGCCACCATGCTGCTGATCGCCGCGTCCATGCTCGTCTCCACCCTTGAGCAACTGCGCGAGCGCAAGCGGCTCCTGGCGGCCCTGACCGCCTTCGGCACCCGGCGCTCGTCGATGGCCTGGTCGGTGCTGTGGCAGACGGCCATCCCGGTGGTGCTCGGCCTCGGCCTCGCCATCACCGGCGGCCTGGCCCTCGGGACCGTGATGTGCCGGATGGTGGACAAGTCCGTCACCGACTGGCTGGTGTTCCTGCCGCTGTGCGCGGCGGGTGCCGCGCTGGTCGCGGTGGTGACGCTGCTGAGCCTGCCGGCGCTGTGGCGGATGATGCGGCCGGATGGGCTCCGTACGGAGTGATGTCCACGGCGCGGCAGCCCTTCGCCGCCGCTGCGCGGCGGCCGCTCCCACCCGCCCGCCCGTGAAGCTTGTCCCCGGAGTGCCCCCGGCTGCTGGCCCGCCCATGAAGCGCGCCCCCCGGGGGCACTCTCACAACACCCGTACCGGCAGCGGCCGCAGCGCCTCCCTCAAGGCGTCCGCCAGTTCCTCGTACTCCGCCGCCCGCGCCGCGCCCGTGCGCATCGCGAGGGCCACCCTTCGCGTCGGGGCCGGGTCGGCGAAGTACCCCGTCAGGAGTTGGCTGCTGCGGCTCGTCTCCACGCGGACCGCCGTGCGCGGCAGCAGGGTCACGCCGAGGCCGCCCGCGACGAGTTGGACGAGCGTGGAGAGCCCGGCGGCGGTGGTGGTGACGGGGGCGTCGCCACGGCCCGCCTCGCGGCAGATGTCCAGGGCCTGGTCCCGCAGGCAGTGGCCCTCGTCGAGCAGCAGCAGGTTCAGCTCGCGCAGCGCCTCGCGCGGAATGCCCTCGCGGCCGCCCAGCCAGTGGTCCAGCGGCGTGACCAGGACGAAGTCCTCGTCGAAGAGGGGGAGTTCGGTGATGCCGGGTACGCCGAGGGGTACGGCGAGCAGGAGCAGGTCGAGGCGGCCCGCCGCGAGGCCCTCCAGCAGCGAGGACGTCTGCTCCTCGTGCACCTGGAGGTCCAGGTCCGGGTACTTCTCGTGGACGAGGGCGAGCACCGTCGGCAGCAGATACGGCGCCACCGTCGGGATCACACCGAGCCGCAGCGCGCCGGTGAACGGCGCCTTCACCGCGTCCGCCTCCTCCATCAGCGCCTCGACCTCGTCGAGGACCGCCTTGGCGCGCACCGCGAGCCGCTCCCCCGCCGGGGACAGCAGCACCTTGCGGGTGGTGCGCTCCAGGAGCTGGACACCCAGTGCCTCCTCCAAGGCGGACACCGCTCCGGACAGCGCGGGCTGACTCATCCCGATTGCTGCCGCCGCGTCCCTGAAGTGCAGATGCTCGGCCACGGCCGCGAACGCGCGCAGCTGCGCCAGGCTGGGTTGCTTGCCCCTATTTATGGCTCGCACTGATAACTACCTCCGATCAACACGACCGAGTGTAGCTATTTCCCTAATCAATGCACTCTGTGCCACGATCGACAGCAGTCCAACCCCCTGGAGCCCCTTACCGGGCCCCTACGCTGCAAGGAGAGCGCGTGCTCACTGTCGGTGACAAGTTCCCCGAGTTCGACCTGACTGCCTGTGTCTCGCTGGAGAAGGGCAAGGAGTTCGAGCAGATCAACCACAAGACCTACGAAGGCAAGTGGAAGATCGTCTTCGCGTGGCCCAAGGACTTCACCTTCGTGTGCCCGACCGAGATCGCCGCCTTCGGCAAGCTGAACGACGAGTTCGCCGACCGTGACGCCCAGGTCCTCGGCTTCTCCGGCGACTCCGAGTTCGTGCACCACGCCTGGCGCAAGGACCACCCGGACCTGACCGACCTGCCCTTCCCGATGCTGGCGGACTCCAAGCACGAGCTCATGCGTGACCTCGGCATCGAGGGCGAGGACGGCTTCGCGCAGCGCGCCGTCTTCATCGTGGACCAGAACAACGAGATCCAGTTCACGATGGTGACCGCCGGTTCCGTCGGCCGTAACCCCAAGGAGGTCCTGCGGGTCCTCGACGCCCTCCAGACGGACGAGCTCTGCCCGTGCAACTGGAGCAAGGGCGAGGACACCCTGGACGCGGTCGCGCTCCTGGCCGGTGAGTGAGCATGGCCCTCGATGAGCTCAAGTCCGCCGTCCCGGACTACGCCAAGGACCTGAAGCTGAACCTCGGCTCGGTCATCGGCAACTCGGATCTGCCGCAGCAGCAGCTGTGGGGCACGGTGCTCGCCTGCGCGATCGCCTCCCGCTCCCCGAAGGTGCTGCGCGAGCTCGAGCCCGAGGCGAAGGCGAACCTCTCCCCCGAGGCGTACACCGCTGCCAAGTCGGCTGCCGCCGTCATGGCGATGAACAACGTCTTCTACCGCACGCGGCACCTGCTCTCCGACCCGGAGTACGGCACGCTGCGGGCCGGTCTGCGGATGAACGTCATCGGCAACCCGGGTGTGGAGAAGGTCGACTTCGAGCTCTGGTCCCTCGCGGTGTCCGCGATCAACGGCTGTGGGCAGTGCCTCGACTCGCACGAGCAGGTGCTCCGCAAGGCCGGCGTCGACCGCGAGACCATCCAGGAAGCAGTCAAGATCGCCGCCGTCCTCCAGGCGGTCGGCGTCACCCTGGACTCCGAGGAGCACCTGGCCGGCTGACCCGCCGCCGGCTCCTGCTACGCACGCGTAGGGCCCCGCTCACATCGAGCGGGGCCCTACGCGTACCCCACCCCGATCGGCGGAGGCCCGTCCCACCCGCACGGGACACCCGGCCCCGCGCAGGGCCCCCGGCCCGGCCGTTCAGGCGTCCGGCTTCGTGGGGGTGGGGGCCAGTTCGGAGGCTGTGGCACCGCGGGGCTGGGGGGCCTGTTTGAGCGCGGCCTCGCGAGCGTACGCGCGGAGATAGCCGACGACCGTATTCGTCACCGCGACCAGCGGCACCGCCACCACCGCCCCGCCGATCCCGGCGACCATCCCCCCGGCGGCCACGGAGAGCACCACGGCCAGGGGATGCACGGCCACAGCCCGCCCCAGGATGAACGGCTGCAGAATGTGGCCCTCGATCTGCTGCACGGCGAGCACCACGATCAGCGCCATCACCGCCGTGAACACGCCCTGCGTGACGAGCGCGACGACCACGGCGAGCGCCCCGGACACCACGGCGCCCACGAGCGGGATGAACGCGAACAGGAAGATGAAGACGGCGAGCGGCACGGCCATGGGCACGCCGAGGAAGTAGATGCCGACGCCGATGAACACGGCGTCGATGAGAGCCACTATCACCGTGCCCCGCACATACGCGGTGAGCGTCCGCCACGCCCGCGGCCCCGCCCCCGCGACCCCCGGCCGGGCCGCGGCGGGCACCAGCTTCAGGAACCACTTCCAGATGCGCGGCCCGTCGTACAGCAGGAAGAGCGTGGAGAACATCGCGAGGAGGATCCCGGTCATCGCCTCCACGATGACGGTGACGCCCTCGAGCCCGGCGGAGGTGATCTCCTCGGAGTTGGCACCGACCGCCTCGCGCAGGGACTTGGCGATGTCGTTGATCTGGTCCTCGGTGACGTGGAAGGGGCTGTTGAGCAGCCACTTCCGCAAGTCCTCGATGCCGTCCTGGACTTGACTGGAGAGCGTGTCCACGTTCTCCATGACCTGCCAGACCACGAACCAGCCGACGAGCCCCATGACCACGAAGCCGAGCACGGCGGTGCACACGGTGGCGAGCCCCCGCGGCAGCCCGAGCCGCTTGAGGCGGGCCACCGTGGGCTGGAGCAGCGCGGTGATGAGCAGCGCGGCGACGAACGCGAACACGACGAGCTGGACGGCGCTGATGACCTTCATCAGGACCCAGACGGTCCCGGCGAGGACGAGCAGCCGCCAGCCGGCCTCGGCGGCGACCCGCACGCCCCAGGGCACGGCGGCGACGGGGTCGGGCCGTGCCCCTATGTCGGGCGCGTAGGCGGGCGGCGCGGGGACCTGGTCGGCGGTGCCGGAGCCACCCGCACCGGTCTCCCCCGACGTGTCGTCGTCCGACAGGTCGTCGAGGCGGTCCAGCTCGTCCTCGGCGGCAGCGGCGGCCCGCACCCGGTCCGCGTACCGCTTGCGCAGCGACAGCTTCCCGTGGGCGCCGGCGCCGTCGGCGGTGACACCGTTGGCCGGGGCGCTGCCGGAGGCACGCACGGCGGCGGCACCCGCGCCGGAGGCGGAGTCGGCACCCGCGGCGGACGCGGCCACGCCGACCGGCGTCGCGTCGGCCGGTACGTCCCGCGCCCCGGCGCCGGACTCATCCGCCGCCGCGCCCGCGCCCACCGCCGACTGCTCCTTGGAGCCGCCCAGGCGTTCTCCCATCCTGGTCAGCGCGCCGCCCACGCGGCCGCGCCACCCTGGAACTCGCGCCATGATCCGTCCTCTACCCCCGTCTTGCCCCACCACGTACCAAGTCCCCCGGGTTCTTCTCGGGGGACTGCCGGACCGACCGTACACGGACGGGACCCCTCACCGTAGGACGGTGAGGGGTCCCTGAAGGTTGAGAGCGATCTCGGCGCTGTCCACTGCTGGTCAGCGCCGGTCGCGCACCTCAGTACCAGTTGTTGTTCTGCCAGAAGTCCCAGGCACCGCACGGGCTGCCGTAGCGGTCGTTCATGTAGTTGAGGCCCCACTTGATCTGGGTGGCCGGGTTGGTGCGCCAGTCGGCTCCCGCGGAGGCCATCTTGGAACCGGGGAGTGCCTGGACCAGGCCGTACGCGCCGGAGGAGGCGTTGGTGGCCTTGTAGTTCCAGGTCGACTCGTGGTTCACGATGTTGCTGAAGCACTGGAACTGACCGGCCGGGACCATCTGCCGGGCCATCGCCTGGACCTGCGCGACGGAGTAGGAGCTCTGCGGCGCGAAGCTGGAGGCGTCGCGTCCGGAGGAGCGGCTCGCCTTGGACTCGGCGGCCTTCTCACGCTCCTTCTTCTCCGCGGCCTTCTTCGCGGCGGCTTCCTTCTCGGCCTTCTCCGCCTTCTCGGCCGCCTGCTGCTTGGCCACGGCGTCCTTGGCGGCCTGCTTGCGCGCGGCCTCGGCGGCGGACTTCTTCGCGGCCGTGTCGGCGGCCATCGCCTGGGCGTCGGCCTGCTGCGCCACGGAGGTGGTCTGCACCTGGGCGTGCTGACCCGCGGGTATGTCTGCGAGGAGAGTCGCGTCGCTTGCCGTCGTCTCGAGGTCGTTGGACTTCGAGGACTGGGTGTCGCCCGAGGCGACTCCCACGACGGCGCCGACGGTGGTGACCGCAGTGGCCGAAGCCACCGCGAATCCCCGGACCGAGATCCGGCTCACACGGTTTCCTTCCAGCATCGCCCGCATAGGTGACCCCGCGGACGCAATCGTGCCCCTGACGCTGGCCTCCGCTGGGTACATCGGTCACGGGAGGCGCGGGCCCGGTGGACAACTCCTGGGACAGGAGCGCCGCTTGATGCTCGGGCGGCATACGGCTACCACTATGAAGTTCTGTTGTTCCGTACCGCTGGGGGTACAGGAGTGCCGTATGCGGGGCCTGACAGGACCCAGACTCTGCCGTAGCGGGATACCGGGAGGCAATTCCGCGTTGCGTGGGAAAGCTCACACCCCGTTTGCCCCAGGAGTTTTGCGGAAACCCCCGCACATCAAGACGCCGCCCGGCTAGGCTCACTCGCTTCGCCGGGCGGCGCCAACTACCCCGTAGGGGAACCGAACTTGGACAGATGCCCCAGATCCATCGGACCTCTCGGTCCGCTGGTACCAGGCGGTGTCAGATCTGAACATCCTCCAGCATTTCGGTCACAAGTGCCGCGATCTGCGACCTCTCGGACCGGGTGAGGGTGACATGCGCGAAGAGCGGATGCCCCTTCAGTTTCTCGATGACGGCCACGACTCCGTCGTACCGGCCGACCCGGAGGTTGTCGCGCTGGGCGACGTCATGGGTCAGTACGACACGTGAATTCGCCCCGATCCTGGACAGAACGGTCAAGAGGACGTTCCGCTCCAGGGATTGGGCCTCGTCCACGATGACGAAGGCGTCGTGCAGCGAGCGGCCCCGGATGTGGGTCAGCGGCAGCACCTCCAGCATGCCGCGCGCCGAGACCTCCTCGATGACCTCCTTGCCCGCGACGGACCCGAGGGTGTCGAAGACGGCCTGTGCCCAGGGCCCCATCTTCTCGGCCTCGGTGCCCGGCAGATAGCCGAGCTCCTGCCCGCCCACCGCGTACAGCGGCCGGAACACCATCACCTTCTGGTGCTGGCGGCGCTCCAGGACGGCCTCCAGGCCCGCGCAGAGGGCGAGCGCCGACTTGCCGGTGCCCGCGCGTCCGCCCATCGACATGATGCCGATGTCCGGATCGAGGAGGAGGTCGAGCGCGATGCGCTGCTCCGCGCTGCGGCCCTTGATGCCGAAGGCCTCCCGGTCGCCGCGTACGAGACGGACGTTGCCCTCGGGCGAGACCCGGCCGAGGGCCTTGCCCCGCTCGGACTGGATGGTCAGGCCCGTGTGCACGGGCAGGTCGGCGGCCTCGGGGACGTACAGGCTCTCCGTCTCGAAGAGAAGGTCGACCTGCTCCCCCGAGAGGGTCAGTTCGGACATTCCGGTCCAGCCGGAGGCGTCCGTGATGGCGAGCTCCGCGCGGTACTCCTCGGCGAGGAGACCTACGGACGATGCCTTGATTCTGAGCGGCAGGTCCTTGGAGACGACCGTGACCTCGTACCCCTCCGCCTGGAGGTTGCGTGCCACCGCGAGGATCCGTGAGTCGTTGTCGCCCAGGCGGTAGCCCGCCGGGAGCACGCCGGGGTCGGAGTGGTTGAGCTCGACGCGCAGCGTGCCGCCCAGGTCGCCGATCGGGATCGGCGCGTCCAGGCGCCCGAAGCGGATCCGGCAGTCGTCGAGCAGGCGCAGCGCCTGCCGGGCGAAGTAGCCGAGCTCGGGATGGTGCCGCTTGGCCTCCAGCTCCGTCACGACGACGATCGGCAGCACGACTTCGTGCTCGTCGAAGCGGGACAGGGCGTTCGGGTCGGCGAGCAGAACGCTGGTGTCAAGAACATAGGTGCGCCGGCCTTGCTGGCGCTTTGTGCTGGTCACCACGGAAGGACGTACCCCCTCGGATGAGGTCGGGGAGCGACGGAGGGAACTGGGCCGGTGACTGGCCGCCCTGCGCGGGCCGAGCACCGGCCCTCCCTGTCGTCCGCGCTCGGCGCGCGGTCGTCCTGGTGCAAAGGGCCTCCCGGGCGGACGGCCCCGTGCCGTCCGCTGAGATCCGGCGTCCGTGAATCGGACGCCGACCTGCAAGTGGTATTCCCTCGAACAAGCGCAGCCATGCCATGGCATATGACGGCGCGTTGGTTAACTCCTGGTTACCGAGACCTCATCGGGGTGCTTGCGTCATCCGCCGTAACGGCGGTGGCGCGCGGCGTAATCGCGCAGCGCACGCAGGAAGTCGACCTTCCGGAACGCCGGCCAGAAGACTTCGCAGAAGTAGTACTCGGAGTGAGCGGACTGCCAGAGCATGAAGCCCGACAGACGCTGTTCTCCACTCGTCCGGATCACCAGATCGGGGTCGGGCTGGCCGCTCGTGTAGAGGTGCTTGGAGATCTGTTCGACGTCGACGCTCTCGGCGATGTCCTCGATGGAGGTGCCGCGCTCGGCGTGGTCGAGCAGCAGGGAGCGGACGGCGTCGGCGATCTCCTGGCGGCCGCCGTAGCCCACGGCGACGTTGACGAGTATTCCGCTTCGGGTGTGGGTGGCCTGCTCCGCCTCCTTCAGCACGCCCTGGGTGCGGGCCGGGAGCAGGTCGAGGGCGCCGACGTGGTGGACGCGCCAGCGGCCGTCGTCGACGAGGCTGCGGACGGTGTCCTCGATGATGCCGAGGAGCGGGCCCAGCTCCTCCTCGGGGCGGTCGAAGTTGTCCGTGGAGAGCATCCACAGCGTGACGACCTCGACGTCCGTCTCGGCGCACCAGCCGAGGAACTCCTCGATCTTGTACGCGCCCGCCTGGTGGCCCTGGGCGGTGGTGCCGCCGGAGGCCTTCGCCCAGCGGCGGTTGCCGTCGAGGATGACGCCGATGTGCTTGGGCACCTGGTCGTGGTCGAGGCGGCCTTCCACCCGGCGTGCGTAGAGTCCGTACACCAGGTCGCGCAGCTTCACCTTTGTCAGCCCCTCCATACAGACGGCAGTCCCCGAAGGCGAAAGCGTACCGCTGCGCGGACGCCTCCCGATCCGGGGTGCGGCCCGCCTTCCGTTTCCGGCACGGGCCTTGTGAGTACACGCGTACGGGCCACGTCGCGGTTCCCTGAAGTAGCTTCGTCCTCATGAACGACACCTCCGAATACCGCGCGGCGGCGGACCGTTACGACTCCATGGAGTACCGGCGCAGTGGTCGCAGCGGCCTGAAGCTGCCCGCCGTCTCCCTCGGCCTCTGGCACAACTTCGGCGACGACCGCGCCCTGGACTCCCAGCGCGCGATCCTTCGCCGCGCCTTCGACCTGGGCGTCACCCACTTCGACCTGGCGAACAACTACGGCCCGCCGCCCGGCAGCGCGGAGCTGAACTTCGGCAAGCTCTTCGCCCAGGACTTCGCCCCCTACCGGGACGAGCTGGTCATCTCGACCAAGGCGGGCTACCTCATGAACCCCGGCCCGTACGGCGAGTGGGGTTCCCGCAAGTACCTGCTGTCCTCGCTCGACGCATCCCTGGAGCGCATGGGCCTCGACTACGTCGACATCTTCTACTCGCACCGCTTCGACCCGGACACCCCGCTGGAAGAGACGATGGGCGCGCTGGCCTCGGCCGTCCAGCAGGGCAAGGCGCTGTACGTCGGCGTCTCCTCGTACAACAGCGAGCAGACCGCGGAGGCGGCGCGGCTGCTGCGCGAGATGGGCGTCCGTCCCCTCATCCACCAGCCGTCGTACTCGATGATCAACCGCTGGACCGAGGACGACGGGCTGCTCGACACCCTGGAGGCGGCCGGCATGGGCTGCATCTCCTTCGTGCCGCTCGCCCAGGGCCTGCTCACGAACAAGTACCTGAAGGGCATCCCCGAGGGCTCCCGCGCCACCCAGGGCAAGTCCCTCGACCCGGAGCTGCTCAATGACGAGGTCGTACGCCGCCTCAATGGCCTGAACGACATCGCCTCCCGGCGCGGCCAGTCGCTCGCGCAACTGGCGCTGAACTGGGTCCTGCGCGACGAGCGCATGACGTCCGCGCTCATCGGGGCCTCCAGCGTGAAGCAGTTGGAGGAGAACGTGGCGGCGCTTTCGGGTCCGAAGCTGACGGATGGGGAGCTCGCGGAGATCGACACGTTCGCGGTGTCCACGCCCGGGACGAACATCTGGGCTGGTCGGAGCTAGTTCTGGCCGGGGGCCTTGGGTGGCCTGGGGGTGCCCTTGCGCAGGGGGTCTTGGCCGGGGCGGTTGCTCTTGGCCGGGGACGGTTGCTCGTGGCCGGGGCGCCCCCGGTCGCGCTGCGCGCTCGCCCTCAAGCGCCGGACGGGCTGAGTGGGTGTCCGGCGCATGCCCTCCGGCGGGTGCGGAAGTGGGCACAAAAAACGGGCCGGTCCGTGGGGGGGGAGACGGACCGGCCCGAGGGGGGGTTTCCACCATAACCCTTCGTAAGTGGTTCGGGGTGCATCGGCGTGCCACAACTACGCTCCGAAATCGCCCGACAACTGGCTGAGCCTGTTCTCCCACCGGATTTCGGCCCTCCCGGCGGGATCCGGTCGCCGGGCGCGGGTACTCCCGAAGGGTGACGCGGGCGTGGGGAGCGGGCTTGACGGCGATGGGTGGACCGGCGGGGCGGGAGCAGGGCGAGGGCGCGGCTCGATGGGCGGAAGCCGGGGAGAGGCCGGACTTCGAGGGGTGCGCGAGGCCGCGCAGCCCCCTCCACTGCGCGGCACCGCCCGCGCGGATTTGCTCACGCGAATTAGCGTTGGTCTGAACTTACGGGACGCGTGGAGCGGAATCGAGCCAGTTCGCATAACGATGCGGAATCGACTGGCGGAACCTTGTCAGTTTGCCCCGGTTTGCACGGAGGTGGCGCCGGTTTTCTCGGCGTGCCGCTCCACCAGCCGCTCCATGTGCTTGTCGCCCCAGATACCGAGGGGCACAAGGGCCGCGTTCAAGGTCTGGCCCAGCTCGGTGAGGGAGTACTCGACCTTGGGCGGCACTTCGCGGTAGACCTCGCGGTGGACGATGCCATCGGCTTCCATCTCGCGGAGCTGCTGGATGAGCATCTTCTCGCTGACGCCGGGCACGTGCCGTCGCAGCTCACCGAAGCGGAGCGTACGACCGGCGTGCAGCGCCCACAGGATCAGGGGCTTCCACTTGCCGCCGACGACATCGACGGCCGCGTCCAGGCCGCAGAGGTACGGTCCCTTGCGATGCGCCATGCCAACTCCTCGTCCACGTACCGGCTCCGCCGCCTCACTTACCGAACCGACAGTACCGCCGAACGGATGAATACGGCCGACCGCCACCGACAACCTCTGCCTACCGCTTGACCGCGTCGAACAGGTGCCGGGTGCTGTGGGCGACGAACGGCCCCTCCTCGCGGATCCGCTCGTGCAGCTCGCGCAGGCGCGGCCGGTAGGCGTCGACGGTGAACCCGGGCACCATCCACACGACCTTCCGCAGGAAGTGGACGACGGCCCCGATGTCGTAGAACTCCATCCGCAGCCGCTCGGCGCGCAGCGCGACGACATCGAGCCCGGCGGCCTCGGCGGCGGCCCGCTCCCCCTCCGGGTCCCGCGCGCCCCTGACCTCCGCGGGCTGCTCCCCCAGGAAGTACTCCACCAGTTCGAACACGCTGCTCGGCCCCACGTGCTGGGCGAAGTACGTCCCGCCGGTCCGCAGGACGCGGGCGATCTCGTCGAAGTGCGGCGTCACCGGATGCCGGCTGGTGACGAGGTCGAACACCCCGTCCGCGAACGGCAGCGGCGCGTCCTCGGGCGAGGCCACGACGACCACGCCGCGCGGGTGCAGCAGCGCGGCGGCCTTGGCGACGTTGGGCGGCCACCCCTCCGTGGCGACGGCGAGCGGGGGCAGCGCGGGCGCGGCGGCGAGGACCTCCCCACCACCGGTCTGAATGTCGAGCGCGGCCCCGGCCCGCCCGAGCCGCTCCCCCATGGCCCGCGCGTACCCCCACGAAGGCCGCGCCTCGGTGGCCCGCCCCTCGAACCAGGAGAAGTCCCAGCCTTCGGTGGGGGCGGCTTCGGCTTCGGCGACGAGTTGGTCGAAGGTGGGCGATGTGGGCATGGGGGTGATCGTAGGCACGGGGGCGCCGGGCGGGCTATGTGTTTCTGAGGTGTCGGGTGAGCACGCCGAGATCGGTCCAGGCGTCCGGGCTCGTGCCGTCGCTCAGGTGGTAGTGCAGGGCCGGGGCGGTGGTGGGGCCGAGCGGGGTGGGGCGCTGGGGCAGGGGCGGGCGGCGGGCGTGGTCGAGGCCGATGGCCTGTACGTCCGTGGGACCCAGCGTGAACGAGACGGGGATGGGCGGGCCTTCGAGGTGGGCCGGAACCGTGAGGTCGTGGCGGGCTCGGCGCAGGGTGATGAGCATGGCGCTCAGGCCGGGCGCGGACGCGAGGGCTTCGGCCAGCGTCTCCAGGGTGTCCAGGGGCGGAGGCTCGTCGGCCGCGTATCCGAGAGTGAGCGCGGCCTCCTCCGCGACTCCGGACCTCGTACGGGTCACCCGGAGGCTCCCGATCGCGGGGCGGTCGGCGTGGCCGACGGCCAGGAGGTGGCTCGGGGCCGGGGCCCGGTCGCGGGCCAGTGCGGTCAACTGGCGAGGTGACCAAGGCAGGTTGACGGGTTCGGCGGTGCCCCAGCCCGCCGGGGCCGCGCCGGTGAGGTGGTGCCAGGCGGTTTCGAGGGTGCGGCCCAGAACGAGGTCGGCGTCGGGGGTGTGGTGGGTGCGCACGGAGACGGTGAGCTGCTGTTCGGACGGTGGCTCGGGCGGCGTGAAGCCCTTGGCCGCCACGGTCTCGCCGTCGTTGTCGAGAGCAGGAGTGAAGGTGCCGTCCCGCCACTGCAGTACGGCGCCGGACAGGCCGTCGTAGTAGCCGCCTTCGGGAGCCTGCACCACCCATCGGTTCGGCGGGCCGGTCAGGGCGGTGCGCAGGGACAGGCTCAGGCGGGAAGGGGACGGGGTGACGAGGTGCAGTGCCCTGCCCGAGGCCGCCGTGGCACGCAGGACTTCGGAGAGCCAGGCCGTCAGGGCGACGACCGGGCGGTCGGCGAGGACGACGGCGGTGGAGTCGGTGAGGACGTCGACGGCGGGCAGGGCGCCTTCGGGCTCGGGAACGGCCTCCTCGCCGGTCGGGCCGTCGGGCATGTGGACGACACCGATGGTCGCGGCCTCCGGCGGCCACGTGGTGCCGCCGAGCAACAGCGTGAGGCGGCCGCAGAACGATCCGGCGAGGTCCGCCGCCTCGGCGACGGCGGTGGACGCGCGGACCTCCGTCCACCAGAACGGCACGTCGGGCGCCGCGAAGTGGGAGCCGAGCAGGCGCTGGGCCTCCCCGGGCGTCTGGACGAGCACGGGTGCCTCGACGGAGACCAGGGGCCGGCCGTCCTGCGTACGCAACTGGACGACGGCTCCGTCGGCCAGGGAGTGGACGCTGAGATCGGGCCCGCCCGCGTGCAGACCCGCCAGCAGGGCCATGGCGTCGGGCATCGCGGGCGTGAGGGCGATGACGTCCTTGGTCACAGGTGCTTCGTCGCTTCCGGTTCGTCGTCCGGGGCTTCGGTCTCGTGGGCGAGGGCCGTCTGGATCAGCCGGTGGGAGTGCCCGCGGCGCACGAGGGTGCCTCGGCCAGGGGGTTGCGAGGAGGCGTACAGGCCGGGGAAGAGCTGTCCCTCGGCGCGGTCGCCGCTCATGAGGAGGGTGGTGGTGCCGGTCTCGCGGAGGGTGGTGAGGAACGGCTCGTACAGGGCGCGGGCGGATCCCGCCGTGCGGCGGGCCACGACGAAGTGCAGGCCGATGTCCTGGGCGGAGGAGACGTAGGGCAGGAAGGCGGCCAGGGGCTGCTGACCCGCGGTGGTGAGGATG
The DNA here is from genome assembly GCF_055591765.1 of Streptomyces sp. NPDC041205. Taxonomy (NCBI): domain Bacteria; kingdom Bacillati; phylum Actinomycetota; class Actinomycetes; order Kitasatosporales; family Streptomycetaceae; genus Streptomyces; species Streptomyces sp. NPDC041205. The sequence goes on from NZ_JBVIZH010000002.1 coordinate 872,926, forward strand.
TCGTAGTCGTCGACGAGGATGACGATGCGCGGGCCGGTGAAGGCGGGTTCGAGGCTGGTCGCGTCGGGGTCGGCGGTCTCCGGGAGGCGTTTGTCGAGCTCGCCCGCGATGCCGGTGGCTAGGGCCGCGGCGAGCTTGGCGTTGTGGGCGTAGCCGCCGCGGTAGGGCTCGGGGACGACGCCGCGCAGGCCGCGGCGCGGGTCGAAGACGCCGAAGACGAGTGCGTCGTCGCCGTGGCGGGCGATGAGCTGGTCGACGATCAAGGTCAGCAGGTTGGTCTTGCCGCACTCGTTGTCGCCGAGGATCAGCAGGTGCTGGTCCTGGCCGAACAGGTCGAGCAGCACCGGGCCGAGGGTGTCCTGGTCGACGCCGAGCGGCACCCGGTGCGGTTCGGCGTGGGCGGAGGGCAGGCCGGCGGCGGGCAGCCGGGTGGGCAGGACGCGTACGGGCGGGGCGAGTTCGCCGTGCCAGGTGGCGGCGATGGTGCGCGCCGCGTCGTCGAGGGCGGCGCCCAGGTCTTCGGCGCTCGGCAGGCCGTCGGTACGCGGCAGCGCGGTCTGCGCGAACAGCTTTCCGTCGGTGAGGACGCGTCCCGGGGTGTCCGCGGTGAACGTCTCCGCGAGCTTGCGGTCGACCGTGGAGTCGGACGGGTCGTTCAGGCGCAGCTCGACCCGCGTGCCGAACATGGACTGGGTGGCGATGCGCACGTCGTTCCAGCGCAGCATTCCGGCGACGACGTGGATGCCGTAGCCGCCGCCGCGCTTGAGGAGTTCGGCGATGCGCTCGTCCAGCTCGTCGAACTCCTCGCGCAGCGCGCCGAAGCCGTCGACGAGCAGCACGATGTCGGTGGAGCCGAGCTCGGGAAGCCCGCCCTTGGCGCGTATGCGGCGCAGCTGGTCGAGGGAGTCGATGCCGTGCTCGCGGAACAGTTCTTCGCGCAGGGCCAGTTGGGCTCCCACCTCGGCGACGGTGCGGGCGGCGCGCTCGGGGTCGGCACGGGTGGCGATGCCGCCCACATGGGGCAGCCCGGCCAGCGCGGTGAGCCCGCCACCCACCAGGTCCAGGCCGTAGACGGCGACTTCGGCGGGTGTGTGGGTCAGGGCGAGGGAGAGGGCGAGGGTGCGCAGCAGGGTGGTCTTGCCCGACTGGGGGCCTCCGATGACCGCCGCGTGGCCGCCCGCGACGTTCAGGTCGAGCAGCCACTGCCCTTGCCACTGCCGGGCCGGGTCGTCGAGTACACCGAGGGGAACGCGCAGGTGGCCGTCACCGCGGGACAGCCGCAGGCCGTGCTCGGAGACGTGGAGGGGGCCCGCCGCCGCGTCCAGGGTGACGGCGTCGGGCAGCGGCGGCAGCCAGATGCGGCGGACCGGGGCGGCGGCGACGGCGAGTTGACCGACCATCGTGGACATCACGGTCGGCCCGGTCTCGCGCTCCCGTGTCCCGGTCTCCTCCTGGGGTCCGTCCGTGCCCCGTGCGGGAGCGTTGAACGCCGGGTACGTCCAGGCCCGCGGCGCGTCATCCGCGGGCTCGCCCGCCGTGGGGCCGTGATGGGCCCCGGAGACGTACCCCGCCTTGAAGCGCGTGTACGTGGACGTGTCCACCTTCAGATAGCCGAAGCCCGGCAGTGGCGGCAGCTCGAAGGCGTCGACCCGGTCAAGAACCGTCCTGGATTCGTCGGCGGAGAAGGTCCGAAGCCCGAGCCGGTAGGACAGATACGTCTCCAGACCCTTCAGCTTGCCGCTCTCGATGCGCTGGCTGGACAGCAGCAGATGTACGCCGATGGACCGGCCGATGCGGCCGATGGACAGGAACAGGTCGATGAAGTCCGGCTTGGCGGTGATGAGTTCACCGAACTCGTCGATGACGACGAACAGGTGCGGCAGTGGCTCAAGGCCCCGGCCCGGCTCCTTCGCCCGCAGGGCGCCGTAGTGCCCGATGTCGGCGATGTTCCCGACGTCCTTCAGTACCTGCTGGCGGCGCTTGATCTCGCCCGCGAGGCTGGTGTGGACGCGCTCGACGAGGTCGGCCTGGTTCTCCAGGTTCGTGATGACACCGGCCACGTGCGGCAGGCCCGTGAAGGGGGCGAACGTCGCGCCGCCCTTGTAGTCGACGAGGACCATCGCGAGGTCCTCGGGCGAGTGCGTGGCGGTGAGCGCCAGGACCAGGGTCCGCAGCAGCTCGCTCTTGCCCGAGCCGGTCGCGCCCACGCACAGCCCGTGCGGGCCCATGCCCAGCTCGGCGGACTCCTTCAGGTCGAGCAGCACCGGCTCGTGCCGGTCGTCGAGCCCGATCGGCACGCGCAGGAAGTCCCGCTCGGTGCGCGGCGCCCACAGCCGGTCCAGGTCCACCGCGGCCGGGTCGTCGATGCCGAGCAGCGCCGGGAAGTCGACGGGGCCGGACACCGGGGTGCCTTCGGCGGCGGACTCGGCGGACAGGCACAGCGATGCCAGCATGCGGGCGAGCCCTTCGGCGCCGGCGAGGCTGACGTCGTCGGCGAGGCCGTGGGCGGCGGCGGGCTGCCCGGCGGCGGGCTGCCCGGCGGTCGGCTGCGCGGCGTCTGGCTGGGCGCCACCCGCCCTCGGCGCACGCAGGTCCTCGACCGCGACCTGATCACCGTCGACGGTGATCCGCACACTCACCTCGTCCGGCTCGTGGATCTGCCGCTCAAGGAGGTGCAGCACGGTCACGCCCATGTCGGCGAGGCCGACCGCCGTGTCCGGGCGGGGCAGTTCCGCGGCGGTCTCGCTGTGGGTGTCACTGACCACGAGGAGCCGATCGGTGAGCCGCAGCGCGTTCCTGCCGGACAGCCCGCGCCGCACCTCGGCCGCGTACGAGGAGCGGCGGCGCAGGTCGGCGCCGCACAGCCGGGCGAGCTGCGCCACGTCCGGTGCGATGCGCCGGGCGGCGACCGGCCCGTCGCACGCCTCCGGGTCGGCCGTCGCGTCCTGGACGTGCGGCAGCCACTTCGCCCACTCCCACTCCGCTAGCCGCTCCCCCGGCACACCGAGCGCGATCCCCAGATCGTCCGGCGCGTGCGTCACGGCGGCCTGGACCAGCAGGGCACGGACGACGCGCAGCACCCCCTCGCGGTCGCCGACGACGCTCACGTTTCCCGCCCGGTCGAGCGGCACGGCCAGCGGGAAGTCCGGCGCGACGGCGAACCGCGCCTGCAGGGCGCGCGCCTCGTTGAGCATGAACGGGTCCGGCGGCGTGAGTACCCCACTGCCGCCGTGCTGCCCGATCACCACTTCCTGTACGGGTACGTCGCCACAGCCCACCCGCACGGCGAGGAAGTCCGCATCGCCGCGGCGCCGCTCCCACAGCCGGGCCGGATCCCGTACCAGGTCGTAGAGCGCCTGCGGCGGCGGGTTCAGCAGCCGCGCCCGCTGGCGCAACTCCCTCTCCGTGGCACCGAGTTCGTCGCGCTGCTCCTCCACGTACTCCAGATATCGCTCCCGCTGTGTGCGCCGGGTGCGCTGCGCCTTGCCGCGCTGTGACCAGAACAGGGCGACGCCGCCGAGCAGCGCGAAGACCAGCACGATGGCGCCGAGGGCGGCGAACTGGCTGTTGCGGATGACGGTCATCATCACGACCGAGCCCATGACACCGGCCATCGGCAGCAGCGCGGTGGCGGCGTTGCCCATCTTGCCCTCGGGGAGGTTCGGGGGCGGTTCGATGGTGCGTTGGGCGGTGGCGGACGGGGGGCGGGTGGAGCGGGCCGGGCGGTGTACGAGGCGGTGGGTCATCGCGTCCTCATGGGTGTGGTGTCGGCCTCGGTCACCAGGGCGGCCTCTGCTGCCTGAGCGGTGGCCGTTGCGGCGGCAGTGGTCCCGGCGGCGGTGGTCGTCCCGCTCATCGCACGCGTACCGCGCGCCTCATCGCCTCGGCGGCGAGGTGGACGGCGGCGTCGCGGGCTGCCTTGCCGAGCTGGGGTCCGCGGATGGGGCCGCCCTGGGCGAGATGGCGGTCGTACGCGACGGGCACCACGGCCACGCCGGTCTCCCGCAGGTGTGCGGCGGCGGTCTTCAGGTCGAGGGTCATGTCCGGCGAGTTGGCGGTGAGGGCGACGACGGTGGTGGCGAGGGCGGAGTGCGGCAGCTGGGCCAGCCAGTCCAGGACCAGCCGGGTGCCGTGCACGCCCTCCACGGTCATGGGGGCGACGACGACGCGGGCGTGGGCGGTGTCCATGGCAGTGCGGGCCACCTCGCCGGGCAGCGTCTCGCAGTCGACGACGGTGACGGCGAAGTAGCGGCGCAGGGCGAGGGTCACGGTGCGGTACGTGGGTACGTCGAGGGGGGCGCCGACGCGGCCCTGGCTGGCGGGCAGCAGCCAGCCGCCGTCCGGCACCGGCACCAAGTAGCCGGTGATGTCGGTCAGTTGCATGGACGGCGTCAGGATCCGCGCGAGGTCCGCGCAGGACCAGCGCACCGAATCGGCGCCGAGCCGCACCGGCAGGGTGCCGAGGGCGGCGTCGGCCTCCAGGGCGAGGACCGGGTCGTGCCGGTAGTGGTGGAACGTCCGGCTCAGCAGCGCCGAGACGGTGGTCTTGCCGACCCCGCCCCGAATCGACGTCACCGCGACGACCCGGCCGGTGGTGACCGGCTGCTGCACCTCGCGGGCTATCCGGCTCTCGTCCGCCACGTCCTGCGACGCGGAGCCGACGAGCTTGCGCAGGGAGCGGCTGGTGCGCCGAGGGAGGGAGTCCCCGTGCTGGGGACGGCCGAGGGCGAGGGCCAGGCGGGGGTCGGCTGTGGGGGTGGATTCGGGAGTGGGGGGCGCTCCGCGTCGGGGAGCGGGTGGGCCGCTTGTGGGCGCGGGGGCCGTGGGTCCGGGTGTGGCCGGCACACTCGCGGCGGTGACGGCGGCGGGTGCGGGCGTACCAGTGGTGGGTGTTGGCGTCGGCGCAACGGCGGGCGCGGACGTCGGGGTCGACCTCCCGCCGCCCCCCGCAGCCGCGCCAGCGCCCAGCTCCCGCAGCAAATCCCGCTGCCAGTCCCTAGCCTCAGCCATGTCGTCGTCCCGCACCCTCACGCGAAGGTGTCGAGCAGTCGCCCGTACACACCGAACACCCCGAGCGCCAGCGGAATCAGAGCGATGACGCCCAGCGACTCCAGCGCGTCCCCGACCCGGCGCAGCCGCACCCGCACATGCTCGGCGGGCCGCACGGCGAGTACGAGGAGCGGGGCCAGCGCGAGCACGACCAGCAGCGTCAGCGGCCCGCCCGCGGCCCCGGACTCGCCGAGCCACACCCACGCGAGCCGCCCCACAACGGCCGCCGCGGCCGCGAGCAGGGCGACCACCTCGACGATGAGCGGAAACGCCCGCGCACGCAGGGCAAGCACCAGGGCGACCGCCGCCGCGAGGAGCACCGACCACACGGACACGTCACGCAGGGCAAGCACTCCGGCAGCCCCCGCGGACACGGCGAACGCCACCGTGGCGAGCGCGAGCCCGCGGTGGGTGGCGGCAAGGGCGCTCCCCACGTCGTACCGACTGACGGAGGCCCCGCCCGACCGCCGGTCGTCGAGACCGGAGAGCCCTGCGGCCATCAGGGCGAGCCGCGGCAGCACGCCGAGGGCGACGACCGACACCACGGCGAGCACGGCACCCACGCGGTCGACGTGCCCACCGCCCTGAATCCCGAGTACGCCCTCCCACACCACAGCACACCCGGCGACCGCGCCACCGCCGACGAGCCCACCACGCCCCAATGGCGTGAACCACCCGAGCAGCAACAGGGCAACAACCAGAACGCAGACGACACTCGCCAACCGCGCGCCCCCGGACCAGCCGTTCGCGCCCCCCAGCGTCCAAGACCCAAAGACTCCAAGCGCACCCGCGGCCCCGATGAGCGTGGCGGCAAGCCCGCGCCGCCGCGCCCGCCCGAGCACCGCACCGCACACAGCGGTCACCGCACTGACCCCGAGCAGCCCCGCCCCCACCCGGGAGTCGTCGAACTCCTCCCGGGCCAGCACCGCGGCTACGAGAGCCCACACCCCCACAGCAACACCACACACCACACGCCGGGCACCCGCGCCCCACCGCCAGGCCCGCACATCCAGATCACCAGCGGCCTCATCGGTGACGTCATGCACGACGGGCGCGGAGGGCGCGTCCTCGGCGCGCACGAGCCGCAACACGGCCCCATCGGCGACACCGGCCGACTCCAGCGTGCTGTCCTGCGCGAGCGCGGCCCCATCAGCAGCCACGAGATACCGCAACTCGGGCCGAGCCCCCACCCGATCGTCAAGCAGCCGCATCACCTCGGGCAGCAACAGCCCGACCGGCTCCTGAGAAGGCAGTACGAGATCGACCCGCCGCCGCTCCCCCACCAAGGTCACCCGGCTCAACGCCACTCGCCCCTGGCTACGGCTCATTGCCCCCGCAGATATCACAAGTTCGAACCTATCACCGAGAAGAAGCGGACACAGAGGGCGTTTTAGACGCACCGCTCGAAGGCGAAACCGAGGAACCCGAACCGGGCACGGAGGAAACTCCCCCGGGCTTGTCCTTCATCACCCGATGCGAAACGAACGACCACCCCACACACCCCGCACACAACACAGCCCCGATCACAATCCCCCCGACCAACTTCCCCAACCGCTCGTCCCACCCCCGCCGCTGCCGCTCCCCACCGAACACGACGGCATCACGCAGACGCCGCCGCCGGACGGCCACGGATTCCAACAACTGACTGTCATAGTCCTGAGCCGCCATAGGTACCCATTCGTCACTAGATGCCGCTGAAAGAACGGTCCTCGCGTCCGGACAGCTCTTGCAGATCCTCCAGCGAGTCGGCGACTCCCTGGGAGCCAGGAACAATCATCCCAGACGTCGATTCGTCGGCTTCCGACGCCAGCAGGCGCAGCGCGTGAGACGGAGCCGCACCGCGCGCTTTGGCATCGCTCAACCGCTCCAGCCAACGCACACCAGCTTCGACCGAAACGTCGCCAGCAGGGGTGTACGGCTCGTACCCAGCAGCGCTGTCGCCGTCGGCCACCCACAAGTAGCCGATGGTTTTGCCTCCCATCGCAATCTCCACAAAGCTGACGGGCAATTCGGTGTCCGTCGCGAACTGCGGTGCTTCTGAGGGCAGTCGAGCCTGAAGCGCTTCAGTCCTTCGGGGCACTTCAAACATGTACCAGGAATCCAGCAGGTCCGGATCCTCGTCCGGGAGGTCTTCGAACCCGGTCGCCGACGGCACACCATAAGAGGTGGCATCTCCAGGAATGACGTCAGCTCCCAAGAGCCTGGCGATCCCAGCAAGAGCAGCCGCCAACAGCGGGGCGTTCTCCCTCTGAACATCAGGGTGCTTTCGCCCTCGCAGGTCATGGGTCATCCACACGTCGGAGTAGGCGTGCAGCGCCACGGTCCCCGCCCCGCTGGGCCAGGCGTCGACCGAGATCAGGAAGAGCTTCTCGACCTGGACACTCTTGCCTCCCCGCAGGCAAACACCCGGGACAGAAAGGTCGACCGTCACAAGCCCCGCGCTCTGCGTCTGGGCCACGGACCTCAACATCAGGAGCAGATCCGATTCGGCGGCCTCGGTCCCGGCCGCCACCTGCACATCCCGCTTGGTGAACACGACGGCGCCATCGGCGCGATCCTGCACACTGATGTCCGCCCGAGCGTCTCCCCGGGCGAGACCGACATCGGTCATGACACCCCACACTTCGAGGAGGTCCCGGACACCGCGACAGGCAAGATCGTCACCGCCACCCTGTGTCTTGGTCTCCCAGTACCAGCTGCCGACGGGAATCGTCGTAATCACAGAACACCTCGCGGATCGACCTTGGCGCCCGGCGGGATCACGATCGTCCCGTCATCGAGTCGGAGCACGAACAGAATGCCACGACCCTTTTCACTCTTGAGCGCGTGCTCGCCGCGATGGACTCGCAGCAACTCGTCTGGAATGCCCCTGCTCGTCCAGTCCGCCACGGTCCCTTGACCGTCCACCAGCATGACTCTGACGTCCGCCTGCGACTTGGACAGCTGCCCCAGATAATCGGCCCGCGCGATCTGCTCAAAGGGGTCCTTGGGGTTGTTGAGCCGCTTCATCTGGTAGCCGTAGGAGTTCCCGGCATCGTCCGTCACCTTGACATCAAGATCCGCCTTGTGCGCTGAGTTCTTGATCTCGAACTCAATGTTCCGCAGGCCACTCGCGTGCAATTGATCGCCAAACCTGATCTGGTCGATGGCACGGATGTGCTGCCCGGCCACTCCCGAGCCCAACTGGGACACGAGGTCCCGAAATCCGGTCGCATGGGAGAATTTGCCAGAGCTGATGACCTCCGCGACTTCGCGGCCGTACGGATGTTCCGCCAGGCGGCTGATCGCTCGCTCGAGAACCTTGGGTTTCATGGTGTTCTTGGGGATGCCCTTGATCGCTTCCCGCAGCGTATGCTCGGCATCCCCGCCCAACTGCAACGGCCCTGACGGACCAGAACCAGGCGAATGGTCTGCGGGGTTACCAGAGCCATGGGGAGCGTCCGCGTGGCCCGGAATGTCGTGCCCGGTACTGGATGAGTCTGCTGTGTGACCATCCCCAGAGTGGCCGTTGGGTGGCGATTCGCCGCTGTGGTGAGCCCCGTCAGGACCGTGGTGCCCGCCGCTGGACCCGTAGCCTGCACCAGACGAGGAACCGTCACGTGGCGGCCCCGCAGGAGGCTCGTGATGAGCGGACGCATCGTGACCCGCCTCATGAGCCCTGCCACCCTGGGTGCGCCTGCCGGCCTCACCAGTGGCATCGCGAGCTGCGCCGCCGTCCTGAAGATCATCACCGACCCGGCCCACGGCACCATCCACGTGCTCACCCGCATGCCTACCAGCAAGCACAGGCTGACGATCCGGCGCACGAAGGGCAGGCGGAGCCTCCTCCTTCACCACCGGGGCAGCGCGGTCCGCAGCGGACGGCTCCGGCCGGGCGTCCTCCGCCTTCTGCAGCACCTTGCCGTTCCCGTCGAGGACAGCCCCCTCCTTGGTGAGGTAGACCGATCTACCCTTGCCGTCGACGTACCGCAGCGCATTGTCCGGCACAGCCGCAGGACGCACGGGCACATCCGCGCCGCGTTCCGGCAGCCGAAAACCGTTCTCGGCCATGTCCGCGTACGCACCCGGGCGGGAGTTCTTCAGCGGCGCCACCAAGTCCCCGACCTTGACCGTCGCCAACTTCACGCCCTTCGCGGCGTATGTGAACGGATCGACCGCCCGGCCCACTCTGCCGGTCGCCGAGACCACCTTCGCCATGGCCCCGCCCTTGGCCGCCGCCCCCGCGCCGCGCGTCGCCACGATGGTCACCGCGTTGAAGCCGACCAGCCCTCCGGCCCGCGCCGGGTTCCTGCTCCACTGGTCGTAGGCGATCAACCCTTTGCCCGTGGCGACCACGGCCTGGCGGGAATCCCGGAGCCAGCCGGGCAGTTGGTCGTCCTTGGCCATCCAGAAGGCTCCGCCGAGGGGTGTCATGGTCAGCGTCAGACCGGTGCTCAGCTTGGCCAGGTTGGTCCATGCCTCCCCGGCCGCGCCCCAGCCGTCCTTGCCCGCCAGCGTGCCAAGTGCCTTGGCCGTGCCGACCACACCGTCCACGAAGAAGCCCTTGCCGACCTCCTTCGCTTGGTGGACGAACCAGTCGACACCGTCGTAGTCCCGCTCCGCCTTGGCGCCCCAGGGAAGTTCCTCGGCCTGGTCGAGGACCTCATCGGTGTAGCCATACGTTCCGCAGCTGGTGTTGCCGTCGCTGCTGGGCTTCAGCTGAATGCCGTCGACCAGCTTGGTGATCGTGTTGTGGCAGGCGATCTCGGCCGCGTGGAAGGCCTGCGTGGCGGCTTTGACGTCCTCCACCATCCGGTTGTTGTGGTCGACCTTGTCCTGGTCCTTGCGCCATTCGTCGTCGGTCGAGACGTCGTCGATGACAAAGGCACTGGCCTCGATCTGCAATTGCTTGAGCTTCTTCGCCAGCGGCCGCACTTCGGACGCGTAGTCGCTCAAGGCCTGGGCGACCTTCTCCAATTGGCCCGCGAAGGCATCCGATCGCGTGGCCACCGGCTTGGTCGTCGCAAACAGATCCTCCGCCTCAGGAGCCTCGTAGAACGCCGAGAGCCCTTGGAAAGTGGAATGCACCTGGCCGCCGCTGAGGCGGAACAGCGATGCCTCCATGCTGAGGTCCGTGGCGTCCCGCTCAAGCTGCTCCAGGTCGCCCGTGAACTGCGGTATGCCATTGGGGTCAATGAGCTCGCTGCTCACTTTCCACCACCCCGCGCACCACCACCGACACCGGGCATGTCGGGCACCGGCATCTCGGCGAGCGCCTTGCCCTGCTTCGTCGCAGCCATGTCCAGGTCACCCTTGATGTACTCCTGGGTGGCCAAGTTGGCGCCGTTCAGCGAACTTCCGGTCCTCTTCGCGATGTACGTGAGGCTCTTCGACCACTGGTTGAAGAACACACCAAGGGCGGATCCCACCGGCCCCTGAGTGCCCTGCCCCTCGTGCCCACCCTCTGTGATGGTCCCCGCGTGCTTCGCCGCCTGCGGCAGCGTCTTCTGCATCTGCTTGCCGGCGGTCGCCATGGTCTCGGCGGCTGTACCGGCCCGCTGGAGTACTCCCTGGACTCCACCGGGTTCGATGTCCCACGCCGTCATCACACGCCCCCTCGATCTCCGTGCGCCGGACCACCTGCCAGCGATCCGGTTCGTCGACATACCTGCGCGGCGCGTACTCAGCCGATGTTGTTGACCGCGGCCCGCGCCCGCGACAACGTGGTCTGCGCCGTCCCGTCGTTCTCCTCCAACGTCGACCGCACAAGGCGGATGATCTCCCGCACCTCGTTCGCCGCCTTGTTCCAGCGGACTTCCTTGCCGTGGTACTCGTCCGAGACTCCGTCGGCCTGGTAGTCGGCCATCGCCGCCTTCACGGCGCGGTCCCGGTCACCGAGGACCCGCTCCAGATTCCCGATGATGATGTGCAGGCCGCCCTGCACATCGGCGGACGCACCCGTGTCGTACGAACGCCGGTCCTGGTTCCCAGCCATGACGAAACTCCCCGTGTAACGGTGTGTTGTTGAGTGGTGGAAGGGGCAAGCTCCCCCGGCTACCCCGCGGTCAAAGCCCTCAGCCGGAGAACCGGGCCGCCTGAAAATTAGCCGCGCCCATGTTCTTGTGCGCGTTGTCCGACTGCTCCTGCACACCCGTACCGAACGCCTCGTCCATCCCCGCCTGACCACCCAGAATCGACGACAACGACCCGTTCAACGCAGCCGTGATCTCATCCGCCCGCAACTTGAACGAATCAAACGTCGCCTTACCCGCACCGTTGAACTTCCCCTCCAACGGCTCCGCCGCAGACACCAACGCCCGGATCAACGACCCCAGATCATCACTCGACCCCGACGTCTGCCTCCCCAACACAGCAAGCGTCGTCTCACCCATATCGAACTTCACAAGCCACCCCCGCTCGAACCATCCGCCGACCAACCAGTAGTTGACCGGCGCAACGACATCACTCCACGCCCACCAGGCACACACGCCACGTAGCGCATCGAACATACTCTCCCACACCACATTGCAGACGCAACGCAGTTGGGAGAGAAGGGGCTTGATTCCGCTACCGCATGTCGCGGCATCACAGCGCACAAGTCCGAGGAAGTCCGAGGAAGTCCGAGGAAGTCCGAGGAATAAGAGGCTCCCTTCGACGCGGAAGCCATCGGCCTGGCCTGAGATCGTCTCTCTCCCCCCGGCGGATACCGCGAACGCGCGACCGGTCCCTACGGGGAGACAGTTGCCACCGCGACCGGCGAGCGGACACTGAGCGTGGATGCCGCGCCCCTGCCTCCTGCCCCCCTGCCCCCCCTGCCAAGGAGTGGCAACTTCGCGACGCCTGGCCCGCGCACCACACTTCTCAGGGCGACTGAGGGCGAGTGTGGGCGGTCAGCGATGCAGGGTCTCGCCGCCGATGGCATGGCGACCTTCTGTGACCTGCTGGTTCCCTGTTGTCTCACCGCGAGGCCGGCCCCACCACCCTCCGGTCATGAGCGAGGAGCATGGCCCGGTCCCGCTCCAGCCGTGACTCGAACCCCACCAGCGACTCCGTCGTCGCCGCACGGGTCCACGCCCCTCGTCTGGCCGATCCATGTTCCAGGTGCTGGGGAGTGGGGGGCCGGGTGTATCGCGGGCGTATCGAAAAACGCATACGCCACAGCAACAGTCGTCCGTCTTGAGTGGAGGCACGGTCAGTTCGTCGATCAGAAAAGGACCGTGATCATGGATTCGGATTCCGTAGGTGGTGTCGACCGGCGGCGGCTGCTGGGGTGGGGCGGGCTGGCTGCCGCCGGGATGGTCGCGGCGGGCGCGCCGCTGGTGGGCGCCCGGCCCGCCCGCGCCGATGCGGCCCCGGCCGGCTCCGGCATCCCGCCGGACACCCGGCCCGGCGGAGCCTACGACCGGTACGTGGCGAAACTGGCCGCCGAGGGCAGGTTCTCCGGCGTGGTGATGCTGTCGCACCGGGGCCGGACGGTGCTGTCGCGCAGCTACGGCATGGCCGACAAGGAAAAGGGGGTCCCCAACGGCGAGAACACCGCGTTCAGCCTCAGCTCGGCGGGCAAGCCGTTCCACGCGGTGGCCATCTTGCAGCTGGCGCAGCGGGGCCAGCTGCAGTTGTCGGACACGGTGGGCACTCACCTGACGGGTTACGCCAAGGAGATCGCCGAGCGGATCACCATCCACCATCTGCTCACCGGCACCTCCGGGATGAAAACCCCGGATGAGGACGTGCGACGCATCTTCCAGAGCCGGAAGGAGGTGCACGAGTTCTACGAGCAGTGGGCCCGGCAGGCGACGCCGGAGGCTCCTCCCGGCACACCCAGCAGTCACTCAGGCGCCGAGGTCGCCATTCCCGCGCAGATCATCGAAGCCGTGACCGGCCAGACCTACTGGGACTACGTCCAGGAGAACATCTTCAAGCGCTGCGGCATGACCGGTTCGGGGTTCTACACCAGGCCGCAGTGGCTCACCGACCAGCACATCGCGCACCCGTACATGGCGCTGTCCGACGGCAGCCACGTGGACGCGGTCCGGAATCTGGACAAGGGCAGTCCAGACCCGTATGTACGGGGCAAGAACCCGGGCCGCGCCTTCATCGATGCCCCTGGGGACGGCGGCTTCGCCACCGCCCCAGATCTGGTCCGGTTCGCGCGTGCGCTGGGCGACGGCACAGTGCTGGACCGGCACTACGCCGAACTGTTCACCGGACCCAAGATCCCCCTGGCCCCCGAGGGGGGCGGCCTGGCCCGCCGGGCAGCCACCGCCGACGCGTCGTTCGGGGCCTACCAGGTGCCGGTCAGCCTGGTCAGCGGCCAGTGGGTGTGGAGCCGCGCCGGCGCCAACCCCGGCGTCGGCGCCAACTGGACCATCTATCCCGACACTGGCTGGGTCGGCGTCATCCTCACCAACCAGGACGGCGCGCCGTTGTGGGAGATCGTCGAGCAGGAGACCCGGGCCGTCATCGGCCCAGGCTGATGCGCGGCGACCGCTGACTGACACGCGTCCAGTCAGCTCCGGGGCTCGCGTTGACTCGCTCGAACATCGTGTGCCCTGCGTGGTAGTGAGCGGCCGCCGACGGCCGGGATGTTCGGGTGATTTCTTGGGACGGATTCAGAGGGGTGGAGCGATGAGTTTTGCCGGGCCCGCCGGTCTTAGTGGGTGAATCCACCACACCGGGGAGAGCACAGATGGCTGAGCACGACCAGGCACGCATCACCGGAATCGGCACCGTCGCCGTTCCCGTCAGCGACCAGGACAAGGCCGTCGAGTTCTACGTCGGCGTCCTGGGGCTGGAGAAGCGGATGGATGTTCCGCTGGAGCAGATCGGCGGGCGCTGGATCACCGTCGCCCCCGTCGGGGCTGTGACCAGCATCGCGCTGATCCCCGGCGAGCCCACCGGCGTCGACACCGGGATCAGGCTCAACGCCGGCGACGTCCCGGCCGTCCACACACGTCTCAAGGAGCAGGAGGCCGACGTGGACGAGCTGCTCCAGTGGCCTGGAGTGCCGCCCATGTTCACCCTTCGGGACCGTGACGGCAACATCCTGGTTGTCGTCGAATAGGAGCGCGCCATGACCGCACTGGACAAAGAGTTCACCGCGACCCTGCAGAAAAGCCCGAACAAGGGCGGCTGGACCTATGTGGTGATGCCCGGATCGGCCGAATACTTCGGCACCCGCGGGCTCGTGAAAATCCGAGGGACGATCGACGGCCACCCATTCCGGAGCTCCTTCATGGCGCTGGGCGACGGCACGCACAAGCTGCCCGTCAAGACCGCCGTACGCGAGCTGCTCGGAAAGGGCCCCGGCGACAAGGTCACCATCCAACTCGAGGAACGCATCAAGTGACGAGTTCCCGGGCCACGGCGGTGACCATCCTGCCCGAGGAATCGACGGGCGCGATCACGTCCCGCTTGAACTCCTCCGCGTACCGCTTCGCGTACTTGTTTCCCACCTGGTGCTACTTCCTCTGAAACCTCAGGTCCCAGTCTCCAGGTGTCCAGGTGTCCAGGTGTCCAGGTGTCCAGGTGTCCAGGATCAAGGGAAAGCTTCACGCTCGCACTTGCCCTCCACGCACGACGCCTCGACGTACGGTACGACCCCGTCCGCCTCAGCCGATACCGGCATACGGCACCCCCAGCCTGCTCACCCCTCACGGCTGAGACTGTGCCACGAAAAACGAGACCCTCCTTCAGCTGCCGCCTTCCGCCGAGGGACCGCTCGAAGCGCCCCGCGGGAACGACACCTCCACCCGCCGGTTCTTCTTGCGCCCCTCCTCCGACCTGTTGTCCGCGATCGGATAGTCCTCGCTGTAGCCGCGCACGGCGTACGTGACCTCCGGGCCCAAGTGGGTCGCCAGCTCGTCGTGGACCGCCTCGGCGCGGTCCTTCGAGAGCTTCTTGCCGTGGCCGTACGAGCCGAGGTTGTCCGTGAACCCGAAGACGCGGACGTCCGTGGCCTTCTGGGCCTTGGCCTCCTCAGCGATCGCCTTGATGCGGGCCGCCGCTTCCGGGTTCAGCTTGGGGCTGTCCTTGGGGAAGAGGACCTCCGCCTGGAGCGCGAACTTCACGTCCGTGTTGGTGTCCTCGCGGCGCTCCTCGCCGCCCATGTCCTCCACGACGGACTTGATGTCGAGGACCTTGGCGGGGGCGAGGGTGGCGCCGTCGGCGAGCTTCAGGCCGGGGCTGTTCGAGTCGACCTTGGGGGGCGGGGAGGTGGTGGAGCTGCCGGGGGGCGCGCTGGGGTCCTCGTCGTCGGCCCAGGCGGCGGGGGTGGGGGCGAGGAGGAGGAAGGCGGTGAGGGTGGTGACTGTGGCGGTGGCCAGGGATCGGGAGCGGGTCATGGCTACTCGCCCTCGGAGATTTCGATGAGGGCGGGGGGCATCGCGCCGACCTGGAAGGTCATATCGCTGGTCCCCTCCGGCGGGGCGGGGAACTGTGCGTACCAGTCGCTGGTCTGCCCGGGCTTGACGCCGCCGGTGAACTTCGTGCACAGGCAGCGGCCCGAGGTGTCACGCAGCACGAGATACCGCTTCTTGCCCTTGCCGTCGACGAGGTTCGCGCCGGCCACGGACGAGCCGTTCTTGTTCAGCTCGCGCTCCTCGCCACGCCAGTTGGCCGCCGCGAAGAAGCGGCTGCCGTTGTTCGTGACGGTGCCGGAGACCGTGACGAAGCCGCCCTCGTCCCGGACCGCCGACTTGACCGTCAGCGTGATGCTCTCCTCGCCCTTGACCTCGGCCAGCACCTCGTCGGAGGACTGCGGCTGTTCCTCCTCCTGTGTCTCGTCACCGTTCTGGTCGTTCTTGGGGGCCTCGGACGAAGGGTTCTTCTTCGAGTCGTCGTCCCCGCCGTCACCTCCGCCGCAGCCGGCCACCGCGAGGACCAGCCCAGTCGTGATCGCCACCGCGGTCATAGCCCTGCGGGTCTTCATGGTGCGCCGAAGTTTCATCGCTACGGCTTCCTTTTCTCTCTGCTCGCTTGTCAGTTGGCCAGATGTACGGAGAAGAGCGTCGAGGCGTCCGGGAGGTCGTCCAGGTCGAAGTCGTCCGGGTCGATCTCGATGGGGACATCATCACCGTCGCAGACGAACTCCACAGCCTTCTCCGGATCGGCTGACTCGGCCACATCGCAACGGGGCTTGATAACGGCGGTCGCGTCGGCCTTCGCGTGCTGGCCCTCCGTCTCCGGGATGATCGAGTCCCCGACGGTGTAGTTGGTGGTCACCTCCACGTCGTAGCCCGGGTAGCCCTCGACCTCGGTCCCTCCGAAATCGCTCACGTACGCGTCGTTTTCCGCAGCCAGGGCGTCCGCCGCTCCCTGCGCACCCTCGCCCGTGGCCATGTCACCCTCGAGCCAGTCCAGCCATTCGTCCTCTTCCCCTGAGGCAATCGCCTCGCCCAGCCCCTCGACCAGTTCGTCGCGGGTGTCCTGCGCGGCCGCCAACGCCGCAGCGTCCGCCGCGGATTGGGCCCCGTTGCGTGCCGAGGCGGCCTGGGCGAAGGCGAAGAACGCGAGTGCGACGAAGAGGATGATTCCCGTCAACCAGATGTAGAGGGGCAGAGTCGAGCCCGCGTCACTGCGGAGTCGGGCCCGCCTCAGCCGCCGATGACGTCGGACACGGCGTCCTGAATGGCTCCGGAGATCTGTCCGTCCAGGCCGAGGCCGTCGATGAGGACGAAGATCCCGGCGATCAGAATCATCAACCCCGCGTATTCCACGAACCCCGCCCCCCGATCCCGCTCGCTCCCCCGCATCCCCCGAACCCGGGAAGCCACCGTCAGCGTCCACGTCATCCACGCTCCCAGCACGCGATCCTTCAGCATGACGGACGACCCTTCTTTCCCACCCGATACCGACAACTTGACCGAACCGGCCGAACTGGCCGATCACGCGCACATGCTCGCGCGCACCGTACGACACAACAACTGCCCCAAGAGGCCGTCCGCGCAACCGGCTTGCGCCCCCGCACGCAGCAGGTTGGCGTATTCGCCGATGTGCGGTGAGGCGGCGCGCAAACTTCTCCGCCACGCCCTTCGCGCGTTGCTTCCGGGAAGACATTGACCACTCTCACCGTCCCAAAATCGACCCGAAGTCCGACCCCGACCCCAGAAACATCCCCGCCGCGATCAGGATCATCGTCGCCGGAAGCATGAAGACGAGCGTCACCATCGTCGCCTTCGGGATTGTCTTCGCGGCGCGGCGGCGGGAGTTCTGGGCGTCGGTGCGGCGCATGTCGGTGGCTAGTTGGATGAGGGTTTCGGCGATGGGGGAGCCTAGTTCCTCGCCCTGTTGGAGGGCGGAGACGAACTGGGCCACCTGTTCCGAGGAGTTGCGTTTGCGTAGTTCGTCGAAGGCCTGGCGGCGGCTCACGCCCATGTCCATCTGGCGGAGGGTGATGCGGAGTTCGTCCGCCCAAGGGCCCTCGTACTTTTCGGCTACGCGGTCGAGGGCCTGGCGGAAGCCGAGGCCCGCGGACACGACCACCGCGAGGACGTCCAGGAAGTCGGGGAGCGTGCGGTCGATGACCTCGCGGCGTTCGCGTACGGCCTGCCAGATCAGGGCGTCAGCGGCCACCGCGCCGAAGGCGAAGGTCAGGGCCGCGAAGAGGGGCTGGCCGTTGGTGAGGAAGATCAGGCCGAGCACCGCCCCGAACACGCCATACACCGCCCTCCGCGCCGCGTAGCGGTCGATCGTGAGGCCGCCGGGGTTGCCCGCCATGTCGATGCGGCGGCGTTTGGCGGTGACGCGCTTCGGGCCCATGAGGCGTAGGACGAGTGGCGCGAAACGCATGCCCAGGCGGTCGACCGCGCCGCCTGCCACCGAGACGCGGGACGCGCCCACCTCCAGGGCGACGGCGAGGTCGGCCGGGAGTTTCGCCTCCGCGCGGTACATGCGGATGCCCTGGGCGGCGCCGGCCACGGCCAGGGCCATGAGGGCGGCGAGGAGCAGTGCGGTCATCGGGGCCCCAGCTCCCCTCGTACGCGTGTGGCGTCCACCCTCACACCTCGATCTTTCCGAGGCGCCTGATCACGAAGAAGCCGACGGCGTAGAGGCCGAGGGAGATCAGGATCAGGGTCTGGCCGAGGGGGGAGCCGGTCACGCGCTCAAGGGCGCCCTCGTTCGACGAGTTGATCAGCAACAACGATCCCAGGCCCAGGAGCGGGACCGTGAACGCCGTCGCGTGGACCTCCGACAGCATCGTGCGGACCTCGCGCCGGGTCTCCTTGCGGTCCTCCAGGGTCTGGGTCAGATTCCGCAACGAGTTCACCACTGACCCGCCCGCCTTGTTGGAGAGGACCAGGGTGGTTACTAGGACTATCAATTCGCGGGACGGGAGGCGTTGGGCCAGTTCCTCGAGGGTGTCGTCGATCGAGCGGCCCAGGGTGAGCTGGTGCGCCACGTGGGAGAGTTCCTCGCCCGCGGGGGCCTCCAGTTCCTCCGCGGCCATCGCCAGGGACGTGCGCAGGGCCAGGCCCGCCGCCGTGGCGTTGGCGAGGATGCGAGCCACGTCGGGGAGCTGGTTGATGAAGGCCTCGATGCGCTTCTGGCGTTGCCAGTTGAGGAAGATGACCGCGCTCCAGACGGCCACGATCCCGGCGATGGGGCCGAAGAAGGGGGCCAGGGACGCGGCCGCGATCAGCCAGAGGGCGGCGACGACCGCCATGACGTACGTGAAGAACTCGCCGGGGGTCAGGTCCAGGCCCGTGGCGGAGAGGCGGAGTTGGAGCTCGCGGCCGACGCGGGTGCGGCGCAGGCGGCGGTCCACGGCCGTGAAGCGGCGGACGCGGCCGCCGCCCTCGAGGGCCGGCCGCGAGCCCTCGCCCGCCAGACGGTCCTCCAGGGCCTGGCGCTGGGCGCGCCCGGACGCGTACGTCTGGAGTCCGGCGACGGCCAGCGTGCCGGTGAGGAGCGTGGCGCCGAGGGCCAGCAGCGTGGGGTTGTTCATCAGCCGATCGATTCTCTCGTGTTCGTGTCCATCAGCCGATCGCCTCCCTGGTGTTCAGTACGTCGACGGCCTCGGCCACGCCGTAGGCGGGCGGCACCGGCTCGCCCGCCACGTACAGCTTCTCCGCGACGGGGCGCGGCAGCGGCAGATGCTCGAAGTAGCCGTGGACGATGCGGTCCGGGCCGACCGGGTGGGCCACGAAGCGGGTGACGGGGGCGATGCGGAAGTGCTCGCGGCCGTGCGAGACGAGGAGGACGATCTCGGCGACCTTGCGGGAGCCGTCGGCGTGCCGGGCGAGCTGGACGACGACGTCGACGGCCGAGTTGATCTGGTCCTTCAGCGCCTCGAAGGGGATCTGCACCTCGGACATGGAGCCGAGGGTCTGCAGCCGCATCAGGGCGTCCTCGGCGGTGTTCGCGTGGACGGTCGCCAGGGAGCCGTCGTGGCCCGTGGACATCGCCTGGAGCATGTCCAGGGTCTCGCCGCCGCGGACCTCGCCGACGATGATGCGGTCGGGGCGCATGCGCAGGGAGTTGCGTACGAGGTCGCGGATGGTGATCTGGCCCTTGCCCTCGACGTTGGGGGGCCTCGACTCCAGGCGGATGACGTGGTCCTGCTGGAGCTGGAGTTCCGCGGAGTCCTCGATGGTGATGATGCGTTCGTGGGCGGGGAGCAGACCGGAGAGGGCGTTGAGGAGGGTCGTCTTGCCGGAGCCCGTGCCGCCGCTGACGATGATGTTGAAGCGGGCCCGTACGAACGCGGCGAGCAGCATCAGCATGTGCTCGTCGAGCGAGCCCAGGCCGATGAGTTCGGGGAGCGTGTACGCGCGCGGGAAGCGGCGGATGGTGAGGGTCGCGCCGGTCAGGGCCAGCGGCGGGATGATGACGTTGACGCGTTCGCCGGTGGGCAGGCGGGCGTCGACCATCGGATTCGACTCGTCGACGCGGCGGTTGACGGTCGACACGATGCGTTCGATGGTCTGCATGAGCTGGTCGTTCGACGCGAAGCGCAGCGGGAGCTGTTCGACGCGGCCCGCGCGCTCCACGAAGATCGAGTCGGGGCCGTTGACCATGATCTCCGTGATGGAGGCGTCCGCGAGGAGCGGTTCGAGCACGCCGAGGCCCAGGGCCTCGTCGACGACGCGGCGGACCAGGTGGGCGCGTTCGGAGGAGGAGAGGACCGGGCCCTCGCGGCTGATGATGTGGTTGAGCACGCGCTCCAGGCGCAGCCGCCGGTCGGCCGCCGCGAGCGACGACATCTCGGCCAGGTCTATCTCTTCGAGGAGCTTCGCGCGGTACGTCGCCACGAGGCCCTCGTCGCGGTCGGGCGTGACCGCGTCGGCGGGCGAGGCGATACGGGCTCTCAGGCTCATCCGGGTCAGCCTCCGGCCTCGGGGTCGTCGTTGGGCATCGTCACGGACTTCTCGACGGTCCAGTCGGTGTCCACGAACGGGAGGAGCGTGGGGACCTCGACGGTGACGGTCGCCGTCGACGTCTCGCCGCCCTCCTCGACGTCCACGTCGGCGCCGAGTCCGTCGTGCATGGCGGCGTACCCGGCCGCCTGCCCGCCGCCCTCCCCCTGCGAGGCGACCCGGGCCGCGGCGCGGGCGCCGGAACCCGCCTGGTTCGCGGCGTAGCCGACGAGGCCGAGCTGGATCGCGGCGAGGCCAACGATGAGGAGGATGGGGAGGAAGCCGGCGAATTCGAGGATGGAGACGCCCGCGTCGTCGTAGGGGCGGCGGGGCCGGGGGTGGTTCCGGCGGCGGGCGACCCGGGCCCGGCGCACGCCGAGGGCCGCCCCCGGCCACCGCACCCCGCGCCTCACGGCGAGTCCCCCTCGCGAGCCGCCCCCGCCTCCGCGTTCACGGTCCACCCGGCGTCGACGCCCGGGAAGAACAGCGGGACCTCCACGTCCACGTGGGCCTTCCACACGTCGCCCTCCGGCGCGCAGCCGATGTCGGCGTCCTGCCAGGCGCCGGGCAGGTGGTCCTTGCCCGCGGCCTGGCAGGCGCCCTGGGCGTCACCGTGCACCGCCGCCGCGGCTGTCGCGGCCCGTGCCGCCTCGTCGGCGGCGTTCCCGGCGAGCGAGTACGAGTAGCCGTACAGGGCGCACTGCCAGAGCAGCCCGATCACGGTGAGCAGGAGCGGGAACATCCCGGCGAATTCGAGGGTGACGGCACCGCGGTCGGACCGCAGCCCGTCCTTGCCGACGCCGACGCCGCCGCCACCCCCACCCCCACCCCCGCCCCCGGCACCGCTCCCGGGACCGTCGCCCCGCCCCCGCTCCGACTTCCCGAGCCGCCGCGTCCCGCGCCCGCCCTTGCGTCCGTGCCCCGCGGACTCCGGCTCCACCAGGCCGAGTTCGCCCGCGAGCCCCCACAGGGCCTGCTTGACCGTCGACTTGCTGTCGAGGTCCTGGAGGCGGCCGGCGTCGACGGGGGCCTGGAGTTCCTTGGGGGCGTCGGGCACGGTGGCGCGGGCGGCGCGGGTGCCGGTGACGCGGGAGACGAGGGACGGCTGGATCTCCGCACCGCGGGCGGCGCGGTTGACGACCGTGACCGTCTCCTCCGCCTTGCGGATCTGGAGCCGGTCCCAGAGCCGCACCATGCGCTTGGCGGCGCGCACGGCGACCACGTCGGGGGTGACCAGGAGGACGGCCTGGTCGGCCATCTCCACGGCGGTGGCGGTGGCGGTCGTGACGTACGTACCGCAGTCGACGACCACGACGTCGTACCGTCCGCGCAGCGCGTTGACCGTCTGCCGGGCGACCCGGTCGGTGATCTCCTCGCCGCGCTCGCCGTCGGCCGGGGCGAGCAGCAGGCCGACGCCGGACTCGTGGGCGTACACCGCGTCCTGGACGACACGTGGCGAGATGTCGCTGATGGCGGCGAGGTCGGCGACGGAGCGGCGGAACTGCACGTCGAGGTAGGAGGCGACGTCGCCGGACTGGAGGTCCAGGTCGAGCAGCGCGGTGCTGCGGCCGGAGGCCTGCGCGGCGAGGGCGAGCTGGACGGCGGCGAGGGTGGTGCCGACGCCGCCCTTCGCGCCGGTGACGGCCACGACCTGCCCGCCGCCGGGCACCGCGGCGCCGGGCCCGCCGCCGTACAGCTCGACGGCGCTCGACCCCAGGTGCCGCCGCATCCCGCTCGACCAGGCCGCGGCGGCCTGCACCCGCTCGGCGAGGGCGTCGTAGGCGAGCGGGAAGGTGACGATGCCGCGGGCACCGCTGTCCATCGCGGCGGTGAGCAGCGCCGGGCTGGTGTCGGCCGTGACCAGCACGACGCCCACCGCCGGGAACCGCAGGACCAGGTCGCGGATCAGGTCGAGCGCGGGCACGGGCGCGATGCGTTCGTGGACGAGGACGACCTCGGGCAGCTCGTCGAGGGAGGCCGCGGCGAGCCGGGCCAGGGTGTCGAGGAGCGCCGTGGAGTCGGTGACGGGCGCGGCGGGTTCGGCGTCGGGGAGCTGCGCGGCGAGGCCGGTGAGGGCGCGGGCGGCGTCCACGTCACCGACGGCGGGCAGGATGCGGGTGGTCACGCGCGGCCTCCCCGGGTCCTGACCCGGCGGGTGCGACGAGAGGGCACGTACATAGGCCTGCTCCCCTTACTTGTCCTCGTCCAGGGTGTACGTACGGTCCCCGCGCGGCACATCGGCCTCGCCCCCCTGCCCGACCAGGGCGAGCCGCACGTGGGAGGCGAACGACTCGGCGTACGCGACGCGTTGGGCGTCCCGCGTGTCGAGGGCGAACGTGATGGGCACGGCTTCGTCGTCGCGGCGGCGGCTGCGGTCGTCACGGTCACTGTCGAGGGCGGTCAGCTTCCCGACGTCGATGACCTTGGCGCCCTCCACGATGACCTTCGACTGGTCCTTGCCGCGGTCGGTCTCGGCCTTGAAGGTGGCGTAGATGTTGACGGTGGAACCGGGTGTGATCTTGCCCGCCACGCCCGTCGCCGCGTCGATCATGATCGCGATCTCCTGCTGTCCCGGCTCCAGTTGGGGCCGCTTCACGATCATGTCGGTCTGAAGGAGCGAGCCCTTCCGCAACTGCGTGACGGCGATCTTCCCGCGGATCTCCCGCAGGTTGGTCACGGCGTTGTCGGACAGCCACCGCTCGGGCATCTCGACCTTCTTGAACTGGTCCGGCGCCAGCTCCTTGTACGGCGCGATGTCCCTCTTCAGCTCGTACGCCTCGACCTCGGGCCCGACCTTGGAGTTCACGTCGCGGATCACCGAGAGCACCCCGGCGAACGCGCCGAGCGCGCACAGGACCGACAGGACCAGCAGGATGACACCTCGGCGCTGGCGTGAGTTCATGGGCCGGACTACCTACCTCGTTCGTGCAGCGAGTGCGTGTGGCTACGGACAGTGAGCGGGGTGGTGCGTGGGTGTCGGACGCGTGGGTACGCGGGCGGGTTCGGCGTTAGGTCCCGCCGCGGGGCAGGGCGTGCACCGCCGGTTCGGGCGCGGCGGACGGCATCGGGGCGGCGCAGAAGGCGCAGCGGTCACCGATGAGTTCGAGGCCGCACCAGTGGCAGTCCTCCCTCCGCACGGACGACACCAGTTGGTAGAGCACGGAGATGTCCGGGATGGCGGCGG
Source organism: Streptomyces sp. NPDC041205 (assembly GCF_055591765.1). NCBI lineage: Bacteria > Bacillati > Actinomycetota > Actinomycetes > Kitasatosporales > Streptomycetaceae > Streptomyces > Streptomyces sp. NPDC041205. Next base: position 896,494 of record NZ_JBVIZH010000002.1, read on the forward strand.
CGAACTCGACGAGCTTGCCGGTGGCCCACCAGCGCGGCGATTCCGCGGGCAGCTCCATGTCGGCGCAACCCTGGACGTTCCACGCGGGCGCGAGCGTGTCCACGACCCAGTCGGGGGCGAGCTGTCCGGCCGCGTACAGCAGCTTCGTACTGAACCCGGGCCCGGCCGGGAGCCCGTCGCCGCCCACCTTCACCAGCTCGGGCCGCGGCGCGGCGAGTACCGCGAACTGCGCTCCCGGAACCCATGACTTGGTGTGCGACCGCAGCGTCACCGGCACCCGGTCGAGCTTGGCGACGGAGCCGAGGAGGGCGCCCGCGTAGATGTAGTGGCTGAGCAGCCGGGCGGCGCAGGCGAGCACCCCTGGGCTGAAGTCGCATATCGACAACTGCCGCAGTTGGAGGGCGAGGACGGAGAGCCCGAGCGGCGGCAGGTCACTGCGCACGAGAGCGATGCGGTCGCTCTCGAGGACGGACCGGATGGCGTGCAGCCGGTGCAGGACGGCGGGCGGGGCGGAGGACGGGCAGAGCACGATCACGTAGCCGTGGTGCTCGATGAGGGTGTGCATCTCGGTGAGCGCCTGGTCCAGGGACTGTGCCTGGGACGCCTGCGCCTTCGTCTTCCCGGCGGAGGCCTTGGCGACCGCCGACTTGGCGGCGTGCCCCTTGCCCGCGTGCCCCCGCGCGGCCTGCACGGCGCTCTGCAGGACGGCGGCGGTCGGGGTGTGCCGGTCGGGCGAGGGCAGCACCAGCCCGGGGCTGGTGACGGCTATCGCGGTCGGCATGCGCACACCCCCGGCTCCGAGTCCTCACGCTCCCGTCCGCACGCCCACGTTCACGTGCGCCTCTGACTGTGCACCATATCCACGCGGAGCCCTGGCTAACACCCAACTTCGCACTGTTCACCTCCGGGTTGTCGTGTTGCTTGTGCTCGCCGGAGTGTCCGGAGGGTCGATCGCCCGCGGTCCACGGGCCACCGGGGGCGGTTCGTGGCGGCTCGCGCGGGCCCGCCCGCCCGGCGCGCACCCGGTCGCGCAAGAAGTCTTGACAACCCCAATGGTCTGGACCAGCTTGTACGACCAGCGGTGGCCACCCGTTTTCGTACCTCCTCCCCAACTCCCCCCACGGAGGCAGAAGATGGACCGCGCACACAGGAAGAGGAGCGCCCTCGTCGGCGGGCTCGCCGCGCTCGGGCTCGCGATCGCCGGGCTCGCGACCGGTGGCACCGCGAGCGCCGACGCGTCGCCGGACGCGAAGGACACCGGTTTCCGGGCGGCCGCCGGGACGCAGGCCGCCGCCGGGGCCAACGCCGTGCCCAAGCACGCCCTCACCGGCTACTGGCAGAACTTCAACAACGGCGCCACCGTGCAGAAGCTCAGCCAGGTGCAGGACCAGTACGACATCATCGCGGTGGCCTTCGCCGATGCCACCGGGACGCCGGGGCAGGTGACCTTCAACCTGGACTCGGCCGGGCTCGGCGGGTACACCGTCGATCAGTTCAAGGCCGACATCAAGGCGAAGAAGGCGGCGGGCAAGTCCGTCGTCATCTCGGTCGGCGGTGAGCGCGGTGCCGTCGCGGTCAACAGCTCCGCCGCCGCCACGAACTTCGCGAACTCCGTCTACTCCCTGATGCAGCAGTACGGGTTCGACGGCGTCGACATCGACCTGGAGAACGGGCTCAACTCCACCTACATGACGCAGGCGCTGAAGTCGCTGGGGCAGAAGGCCGGTCCCGGGTTCGTCCTGACGATGGCGCCGCAGACCATCGACATGCAGAACAAGAACAACGAGTACTTCAAGACGGCCCTGAACGTGAAGGACATCCTCACGGTCGTCAACATGCAGTACTACAACAGCGGTTCCATGCTCGGGTGCGACGGCAAGGTGTACAGCCAGGGGTCCGTGGACTTCCTGACCGCCCTCGCCTGCATCCAGTTGGAGGGCGGGCTCGCGCCGTCCCAGGTCGGCATCGGCACCCCCGCCTCGACGCGCGGCGCCGGGTCGGGCCATGTCGCCCCGTCCGTCGTCAACAACGCCCTCGACTGCCTGGCCAAGGGCACCAACTGCGGCTCCTTCAAGCCGTCCAGGACCTACCCCGGCATCCGGGGCGCGATGACCTGGTCGACCAACTGGGACGCGGCCAACGGCAACGCGTGGTCCAACGCCGTGGGTCCGCACGTACACGGGCTGCCGTAGCCGTACCGTCCGGGGTCACCCTCTGTCCGCAGCGCCGCCGCTCCCCCGGCGGCGCTGCCGTCTTGCACGGGGGCGTCCTCGGACTCGTACGGGTCAGAAGAGGCGTTCCCAGTCCACGTCGATGACCTGCTTGACGCACAGCACCAGGAACAGCAGGCCCGCGATCGTCAGCATGCCGTTGCTCAGCCAGCTGTTGCGCCACGGGGCCGGTGTGCGCGAGGTGTTGAGGAGCCAGAGCAAGGTGAGGGCGAGGAAGGGCATGAAGAACGCGCCGAGCACGCCGTACGCCACGACCAGGCCGAAGGGCTCGTCGAGGAAGAGCAGGCCCATGGGCGGGAAGGTCAGCCAGAGCAGGTAGGCGCGGAAGGGGAGGGACTTCTCGCGCCTGCCCGCGGCGACCTCCTTGACCATGTCGCTCTCGGCGGCGACCCCCGCAGTGGGGTCCGGGCCCGTGTCGGCGCTGACGGCCTCCCCCTCGGCGCCCCCGGACACCGCGGCGCCGTCCCCGGCCCCCCGCTCCCGCAGGAACCGCTCCACGAAGTCCGCGAACATCAGGCTCACCCCGTGCCACACGCCCATCAGCGCGCCGAACGACGTCGCGAAGAAGCCGATGAGGAACAGGTTCGCGGTGACCGCGCCGAAGCGGTCCTCCAGGACGTCGCCGAGCTGGATCAGGCCCTTGTCGCCCGAGGTGAGCGCGATGTGCGAGGAGTGAAGCAGCTCCGCGCCGATGATGAGCATGGCGACGACGAAGACGCCGGTGGTGATGTACGCGACGCGGTTGTCCAGGCGCATCACCCGGATCCAGGTGATGTCGGTCCAGCCCTTGGAGTTCACCCAGTACCCGTACGCCGCCATGGTGATGGTGCCGCCGACGCCGCCGATCAGGCCGAGGGTGTAGAGGATGGAGCCGTCCGGCAGGACCGGGGCGAGGCCCGCGAACGCGTTGCCGAGGTCGGGGGCGACCCTGATCGCGACGTACACGACGACCAGGAACTTCATCCCGATCACGACCGTCATGACCTTCTCGAAGACGGCGTACCGGTTGAACCACACGAAGGCGAGGCCGAGCAGCCCGCAGACGACCGCCCAGGTCTTCAGGCCCGGCCCGTCCGGGAACAGCGCGACCAGCGGCAGCGCGCTGGACGACATCGCCGTGGCGCCGTACACGAAGCCCCACACGACGACGTAGACGCCGAAGTAGTACGTCGTCCACTGGCCGAGGCTGCGCCAGCCCTCGAAGAGGGTGCGGCCGGTGGCCAGATGCCAGCGGCCGGTGGCCTCCGCGAGGGAGATCTTGACCAGGCAGCCGATGATCGCGGCCCAGAGGAGGGTGTAGCCGAACTTGCTGCCCGCGATCAGCGTGGCGACGAGGTCGCCCGCTCCCACGCCGGTCGCGGCGACGACGATGCCCGGGCCCACGTACTTCCAGCTGGGTTTGCGCAGCGGGACCTTGACCCCGCCCGCACCCGCTCCGCCGTTCTCACCGACCTCGCCACCCGTGATTTCAGCCATGCGATCAAGAAAGCGCAAAGACTCCTGGTGCACAAGAGGCGCGCAGGGACGGCTCAAAGGCGCCATTGACCGGAGCATGCCATGCCGCGACCATGGGCCCGCACGGCCGTACCACCGGGCGTACGCGCCGCACTCGGCGTACGCCGCGCGCCCCGCTCCTCCTGTAAGCCGCACGCCGCACGGCACAACCCCCCACCCCCACAGGAGCATTCATGCGACTTCGCATACGCGGAAAGAGATCAGCGGCCCTCGCGGCCATGCTGGCCCTCGCGGTCGCGGCGCCCCTCAGCGCCAACGCGTCCGACTCCTCGTCCCCCTCGGCCAAGAAGGCGGCCGCCGCCACCGCGGCCGACGAGGACGTCCGCCAGTACTCCATCCCGGGTCCCTCGACCCCCGCCGCGCGCACGGCGGTCGCCGCCACCGGCGTGTCCATCGACGAGGCCGACGACCACGCGGTCGTCGTCACCGCGGACGCCGCCCAGGCCAAGAAGCTGCGCGCCCTCGGGTACAAGCTCAAGGTGCTTCCCGCGCCGCCCGCCCGCACCGACGGCAAGCGCGTCGAGGTGCGCGACTTCCCGCCCGCCGACTCCCGCTACCACAACTACGCCGAGATGAACGCGGAGATCGACCAGCGGCTCCAGCAGTACCCGAACCTGATGAGCAAGCGCGTCATCGGCAAGACCCACCAGGGCCGCGACATCGTCGCCATCAAGATCAGCGACAACGTCGGCACCGACGAGAGCGAGCCCGAGGTCCTCTTCACCCACCACCAGCACGCCCGTGAGCACCTCACGGTGGAGATGGCCCTCTACCTGATGCGCGAGCTGGGCGCCGGCTACTCCACCGACGCCCGCGTCAAGAAGGTCGTCGACTCCCGCGAGATCTGGATCGTGCCGGACCTCAACCCCGACGGCGGCGAGTACGACATCGCCAGCGGCTCCTACCGCAGTTGGCGCAAGAACCGCCAGCCCAACGCCGGTTCGGCCAACGTCGGCACCGACATGAACCGCAACTGGAACTTCAAGTGGGGCTGCTGCGGCGGTTCCTCCGGCTCCACCGGCTCCGAGACCTACCGCGGGCCGCGCGCCGAGTCCGCCCCCGAGGTCAAGGTCGTCGCGGACTTCGTACGCAGCCGGGTCGTCGGCGGCAAGCAGCAGATCAAGGCCGGCATCGACTTCCACACCTACAGCGAACTGATCCTGTGGCCCTACGGCTACACCACCGCCGACACGGCCCCCGGCCTCACCCAGGACGACCGCGACGCGCACGCGGCCGTCGGCCGCAAGATGGCCGCGAGCAACGGCTACACCCCCGAACAGGCCAGCGACCTCTACATCACCGACGGCTCCATCGACGACTGGCTGTGGGGCAACCAGAAGATCTTCAGCTACACCTTCGAGATGTACCCGCGCTCCGGTGGCGGCGGCTTCTACCCGCCCGACGAGGTCATCGAACGCGAGACGTCCCGGAACCGGGACGCTGTGCTCCAGCTTCTGGAGAACGCGGATTGCATGTATCGGTCCATCGGGAAGGAGCAGCAGTACTGCTCCGGTAGTTGACGGCGGCTGACGGCAGCCGACTGACGGCAGTCAGGGCTACGCGGGCACGGCGAGGGGTGTCTCCTTGAGACCTCTCGCCGTGTTCCTGCTGCTCGCCGTACTCCTGTCTGTCACTCGGCACTCGTCACTCGTCACTCGTCACTCGCTCCTCGGCTGACCGAGGCTCGGGGAGCCGGCGGGGAGGGCCGGGCTGGTGCCGCACTTGTAGACCTTCTGGGCGGCCAGGCGCAGGGTTTCGGCGGTCAGTTCGGCGAAGGCCTTGGCGTCCGAGCTGTCCGACGGGAATTCGTCCATGTCGTAGACCCTCGCTGTGATAGCGCCCGGGTAGCCCTGCATTGGGCAGTTCAGGAGCAGCACAGCGGCACGCTTCGAGGTGTATCCCCGAGCTTCACCGAGTCGCAGCGGGGCACTTCCCGGGTTGCTGGCGACACGTTCGACTTGTTCTTCCGCCTCGTGACGAGTCTTGAAGCTGTCCGTGTCCAACTCGGCAGGACTCTGCCCATGCTGCCTCGCCGCGCTGCGCACGGCATCGTACGTGGCATCGGCAGAATTCTCGCGCTGCTCGTCCAGGAATTCCTGCCGCTCCTGCGCCGCGTCTTCACTGGAATCTCTGCGGTACTTGTCGACGACACTCTCACGTGCGTCCTCAGCGATCCAGCCCACTACATCGCCGACGTAGGGAATACCACTCACGCCGATCGTGATGGCGCGTTCCGCCCACTTGCCCGTCGTATCGATGCTGCTGTTGAATTCCTCGTCAGCCGCGATTCGGTCGTCATGGACAGCTTGCGCGCGCTTCGGCCATGATTCCGGCGATCCCAGCGCCCGGGGCGACCCTGTTGCTCACATCGCTCTTGACCGTCGCCTCAGAAAGGCCATCAGGGTTTCTGGACCGTCTCGTGAATGAGCTGGGTCGTGGTGGATTGCTGGGCGTTGAGGATGGCGCCGTAGGCTCCGGGGTCCGTACCCACCGTTCCCAGGAGATTCCGCACGGTCGTCATGCCGAGGTTGCCGATGTTCGCGTTACTGCCGTGCGGTTCGCGTCCGCCCGGCCCTGGAGGTCCTTCGCGTGGTCGAGGCTGTTCACGCGGACGTCGGAGAAGTCGTGCTTGCCGCGTGCCAGTGCGCGTAGGGCCCGTTCGGCGATGTGGTCCGTCTCGTCCGCCTCTCGCAGGACGCGGGTGGCGTCCAGCATGACCGCGACGAGATCCGCCTGCGTGGGAGTGCCGTCCTTGGCGGCTTACCGCGGCGAGCGGGCCTCCGCCCCGCCTGCCGGGGTGATGCGGATGTTGCGCTTCGCTGCGCCGTCCGCCACGCGCTCCATCTCGTCCTTGTGCTGGGCGAACGCCTTCAGCGCACCCTGAAGGACCGCGAGTACGCTCTGCGCCGACGTGTGACGGCGTCGTCGAACTCGGACGCCGTCTTCACTACGAACGCCTTGCCCACCGTGGCGTTGACGCCCTTCCAGTCGGCCAGCTCCGCCTTGCGCTTCAGTAAGGCCGCGCTGTCGGCGCAGCCTCCGCCGGTGGCCAGGTCGCTCAACCGATACGCCTGCCCCAGCTTCCGCATCTCCGCCGCAGCCTCCTGCCGGACCTTCTCCTTGGCCGCCGCGATCCGCTCCAGCTCGTCCGCCGACTTCGCGCCGACCGCCCGCGCGTCCGGGTCGTTGGCGTTGGCCTGCGCCGCCGCCGAGTTCCCTTGCGCGGCACCCTTGTCACGAGGGATCGACGCCTGGGCGTTGGCGATCGCCTCCGACGCCCGCGACAGCCACCTCGCCGACTCCTCGCTGAAGTCCCCGAGGCGAAGCGTCGAGTTGGCCAGGTCCCCGCTCCACGTACGGAACGCCGACGCGCCCTCGCCCTTCCACCGCACCCACTGCGGGCGCACGTCCAGTTCGTCCGCGATCTTGCGGATCTCCGTGGCCGCGGCGACGAGACGGTCCGCGGCCGCGTGGACGTGGCCGCTGTTCGCCTGGTCCAGCTACGCCAGCATCTGCTCGTGGCTCATGGACTCGAACGAGGTGCCGCCCATCAGATCGTCCCTCCCGCGTCGCCCGCCCGATCCGCCGGGCCCCGGTCCACCCGGCCCGGCTCCTCCCTGCCACCGGTGCCCCCTGCGCCACCCGCGCCACCGGACCCGTACCGCTCCGCGATCCCCGCGCTGATCTCCGCCATGCGATCGCGAATGTCGTCGTCGACGTTCCGATACCCCTTGTGCGAGGCGAGGACGGCGATGCCCATGCCCTCTATGGAGTCGGAAAGGAGCTTGGACAGGGTCTCGAGTTCGGTGATCACCGTTTCGTACGCGCCGAAGACGCCGGACGCCTCGGCCCAGGCCCCGTCCCCGGCGCCGAACTGGGCGCGCGCCAGCGGCTCTTGTCCCACCTTGCCCGGGCCTGCCGGGGACCCCTTGAGGTCGTGGATCAGCTCGTCGACGCGCTGTTTGAACTTGACGAAGGACGAGAACTCCGTGGCCACATCAGCGGCCGCGTCCCGTACGCCGCCGAGCACGTCCGGCATCCACGACGCGGCGCCCGACCTCCCTGACGGCGTCGCCCCACCCGAGCCTGACAGCACCAGTCCACCCCCGAACGACCACAGTCAGATCACATAGCTATCGCGAACTACTGAGCAACTCTAGCCACGGGGTACGACAGTCCGTATTCAGATGATCACCCATGACGTCAGTTCCAGCCATCACGAGGTCCAGGTCCACCAGGCCGACCCACCGACTCCGTCGCCCGGCGCCTTGCCCTGTCCAGGCACGCTCACGGAACACCACGCGCCGACGACCGCGCCGTACCAGCCAAAGCACGTGCGTTGCCGCGAACGGCGCGTCCCGGCAGCCACAGCGGGCGCCCGCCCGACGACTCACAGCCCCGCCTCAGGGACACGTGGCCCGATGTGACCCCAAAGTCAGCCAGCTGACGCCCAGTTGAAGCATTTCGTCGGTGCTGCCCCACTGTCAGACTCCCGGCATGGGATCGATCTTCGCGTTCCTCGTGGGCCTCAACGCCTACGATCCGCGGCTCGCCAGGCCCCTGCGCGGCTGCGTCAACGACGTCACCGCCGCCCGCGAGTTGCTGACCCGGCGTACCAACGGCACCGCCAGGACCGCCTTGGTGTGTGACGGCGAGGCGACCGTGGACGTGGTCGAGGCCGGCATCCGGCGCTTCCTCGGCGCCGCGGGGCCGGGCGACACGGCGCTCTTCTGGTTCTCCGGGCACGGCACGCGCACCTGGGCCACGGGCGCCGACCTGCTCGTCGAGGCGACCGGCCGGAACCAGGCCCTGCTGTGCGCGGACGGGCCGCTGCCCGACAAGCGCCTCGGCGCGCTGCTCGACGCGGTGGCCGCGCGCGGCGCGCACGTCGCCGCCGTCCTCGACTGCTGTTTCTCGGGCGGTGCGACCCGGGAGCCGGAGGGCCTCATCGCCCGGTTCGCGCCTGCGCCCACGCCCGCCTCCGAGCCGTCGCACCCGCGTGCCTCCCGCACAGCCGAGGCCCGGGACGTGCCTGTACGCGAGGACACCGCGCGGCACGTGCTCCTCGCCGCGAGTCGGCTCGACCAGCTTTCGTACGAGGGGCAGTTCGGCGGTCGACCGCACGGCGCGTTCACGTACGCCCTCCTCGGCGCCGTCCGGGACGCGGGGCCCGACGTGACGTACCGGAATCTTCTCGCGGCGGCGGACGCGCGGGTGCGGCGCGGTGGCGTCGGGCAGCAGCCGGTGCTGTTCCCGGCCACTCCGGGGGGCGTCGCCGATCTGCCGTTCCTGGGTGGGGCCGTGGTCCGGGTGCCGGGTCCTTATCTGCTGCGGTTCGGCGCGCGGGGGTGGGAGGTCGACTGCGGGACGGGGCACGGGCTGCGGGACGGGGCGGGGGCTTCGGGGACGGAGTTCCGGGTTGTGGGGGACGAGGGCGTCGGGGACGGAGGGGAGATCGAGGGCGCGGCTGAGCGTCCCGCGCAGGGCCGGGACGCTCAGGCACAGGAACCTCAGGCACAGGAACCTCAGGCACAGGAATCCCGGGCACAGGAAGCCCGGGCCCGGGAGCTGCGGGCGCGCGAGGTGTACGCCGACCGTACGCTCGTGGACCCGTTGGGGTGGGAGCCCGACGCGGGGCGGGTGTACCCGGTGGCGCTGTCGGCCCTGGCGCTTCCGCTTGCAACGGTGAGCTTCGAGGCGCCTTCGGGCGGGACGCGCGCGGCCGAACCCACCGGCAAGCGACTCTCCGCCCTGGAAGCCGACTTCAGGCACGCCGTCGCGACCTCCGGCCCAGGCAACGGCCCCTCCCCCCTGCTCCGCCTGGCCTCCGCCCCCACGCCCGCCGACTCGGAGGCCGCCACCCCCTCCGCCCCCGCCGACGCGGACGCCACCGCCGCCCCCACTGACGCGGACGCCACCGCCACCCCGTCCACCCCGTCCACCCCCGCCGACCTCCACTTCCGCATATCCCCCCGAGACGGCCTCGCCCACATCCTCCGGCGCGACGACACCCCCCTCACCGCGCCGCTGCCCCTCGCCGAGCCCGGTGACGTACCGCGGCTCGTGAACTGCCTGTCGCACCTCACCCGCTGGCATCAGATCCGCGATCTGGCGCCGCGGCCCTCGGTGCTCGACAACCTGATCCAGGTGGAGATCACACCGTGGGGCGCCCCGCCGGGACAGGCGTTGGTGCCGGACGGCAGCGGTGAGATCGTCTGCGCGTACGGGCCGGAGGGGGCGGAGCCGCGCGAGCCGTGGGTGTCGATCCGGCTGCACAACCGGTCGCCCGGACGCACGCTGTGGTGTCTGCTGCTCGATCTCACCGACAGCTACGGAAGCCACTCGGTGCTGTTTCCGGGCCACTTCATCGGGCCTGGCCGCACCGGCCACGCGTTGGACGGGGAGCCGGTGCAGTTGTCGCTGCCCGCGTCCCGGGCGGCCGTGCCGGGGGCGTTCGCGCGCGACTGGTTGAAGCTCGTCGTCGCCGAGGGCGAGTTGAACACGGTGCCGTTCCACCTGCCCGCGTGGGACGCGGATCGCTCGGGGGCGCGGGACGCCGTCGTCGGCTTCGGTACGGGGGCGCTGCGGCTCGACCCGCCCGAAGCGGCCGGCCGTGACCTCGGCGGCGTCAGCTCCGGGTCCCCCGGCCGCTGGACCGCCCGCACGATCAGCCTGCGTACCGTCGTGCCGGACGCCTGCTGACCTACCGGACGCCTACTGACGCCTACTGACCCAGGTGCGTGAACCCCGCCCACGCGCTCAGGTCGTCCGGGTCGACGCGGCGGGCCCGGAACGCGAGCGACGCGGGGAGCGTGGGTGGCAGGACCCGGTCCGGGTCGACCATCCACAACTGGGCGCGGCGCAGGGCCCGCGCGGGCGGCTCGCCCTCGGCCCTGAGGTAGTGGTGGGCCATGAACATCAGGACCGACGTGGCGTCGTCGGGCACCGGCCAGAGCGAGCCCACGACGGACCGCGCGCCCGCGACCAGGAACGCGGTCGCGAGACTGTACGCCTCGTTGTGGCCGTGTCCGGAGACATGGCTGCGGCAGGCGGCGAGCAGGACGAGGCCGAGCCGTCCCCGGCGGCCCGCGCCGACCGCCTCGGTGAGTTCCTCGGCCGACAACTCGCCGCCGTACAGGCTCAGGTGGGAGCTGCGCCGGGCGCTCGGCGTGACGGCGGCGTGGCAGGCGAGGTGCAGGACGGCGCCGTCGTCGCCGCCGTCGCGCGTCAGCCAGGACACCACCTCGTGCGGCGTCCCCGGACCGGCGCCGTCCCCGACCGCGCGGCGCCCGAGGAACTGGCCGCGCGGGTAGAAGACGCGCTGCACGGCGTCCGCCTCCTCGCCCGCGTACCGCAGGTCGCCGGTGGGATCGCCGACGACCAGGGCGGCGCCCGTGTGCGGGACGGCGGGGCGGGCGGCCACCTCGCAGAGCAGCCGCGCCGACGCGGCGTAGGAGATCTCCGCGTCGGCGAGCGCGTACCGGCGGCGGCCGTCGGGGTCTCGGGTCCAGGCCGCGTGCCAGGGGACCAGGCCGAGGGTGCCCATCGGGACGAGGACCAGGCGCGGGCCGCGCCCCGCGGGGGCGGCGAAGGCGTCGAGGAGCGGCTTGAATCCGGCGGACCAGGCCCAGCCGCAGAGCCGGTCGAGCTGGGCGCGCAGGGGCGGCCGCGGGCGGCGGCCGGGCGCGGCGCCCGGCACCGGGCCCAGGTCGCGGGCGGCGGTGGCGGCATCGGCGGCGGTGACTGCGGGGGCGGCATCGGCGGCGGTGGCAGGGGCTGCGGTGGCTGCGGGAGCTGCGGGAGCTGCGGGAGCTGCGGGAGCTGCGGGAGCTGCGGGAGCTGCGGGAGCTGCGGGAGCTGCGGGAGCTGCGGGAGCTGCGGGAGCGTACTCCCGCAGCGGCGCCGCGTCCCGGTTCAGGAGCGGCAGCGGTACGCACGTCACGTCACCGCTCGACGTGACGACGACGGCGGTGCCGCCGATGTCGTCGGACGCGGGCACCAGGTAGACCAGGGCGTCCTTGCCCTGGGTGCGCAGGGCCGCCGCGATCTCGGCCGTCGTGGGCGGGTCGAGGAGCCGGCCCTGGGCGCCGCCGGAGCCGGTGAGGGCGGCGAGCACGCGGCGGCGCAGCGAGCTGGGCAGGGTCGGCGCGGCGGCGGCCGGGTCGAGCGCGGCCTCCGCGCCGGACTCCCGCCACTCCCGGGCCAGTTCCTCGTGGCCGGCGGCGACGAGGCGTTCGGGCACGGTGCTCGACGTGGTGGCCGCGTGCAGGACCAGGCCGCGGCAGGCGTCGAGCGCCTGCACGGCCTCCTCCAGGGCGTTGTCGCGCAGGCACCAGGCGGCGACTTCGAGTGCGGCGTCGGTGGCCTGCGCGGCGGCCTGCGCGGCGTGGCCGGTGCCGGACTGCAGGAGGGCCGCCCAGGTGTGGCCGCGGAGGGCGTCGAGTCCGGTGCGGCGTGCGGTGTCGAGGTCGCCGCGCAGGCGCAGGGCATGGGCGAGTGTGCGGCCCGTGTGGGCGTAGAGGCGGTGCTCGGGGCCGCCGCAGCCGCGCAGCGCCGTCTCCAGGAGGTCGATGCCGGTCGCGAGGGAGCGGGCGCGGGCGGCGGGGTCGCGCTCCGCCTCGGCGAGGGTGCAGTGGCCCCCGCCGAGACCCGTGGCGTACCGCAGGCTGTCGTCACTGCCCTGCTCGGCCAGGTCGTACCCGTCCTGCAGCAGTTCCATGGCCTCCCGCAACGCGGCCGGGTCCCAGGGGTCGGCGGCGCGCCCCACGCGCACGGCGCCGCTGTCGCCGAGGACCCGGGCCCGGCGGTCGCGCGGCAGGCGGCGGGCCTCCGCGCGCATCCGGGCCGCGCTGAGCCGGTCGGCGAGGGGCGGCGCGGGCGGAAGTCCGAGGGCGCGGGCGAGCCGGTCGCGGGCGTAGAGCAGGTCCTCGATGACCGTGCCGAGTTCGGCGCGTGCCGGGTGGTCGTCCGCGAGCCCGTCGCGGGCCTCGGCGGCGACGCGGATGTTCCGGTCGGCCTCGGCCACGTCGCCGCGCGCCACGGCGTCCAGGGTGTCGGCCGCGGCGTACTTGGCGTCCAGGAGGCGGCGGTTGTGCTCGGTGATCTGCGGGCTGTGGCGAAGGCGCGCCCACGTCGCCCGGGCGGCGTCCCGGTCGTCGCCGGTCGCGGCGTGCTCCGAGCGCGCGCCGAGGGCCTGGAGGTAGCCGATCTCCGCGGCGTGCTGGTGCTGCCGTTCCGCGTCCGTCACGGCACCGGCTTCGTCCGCGTCCCCGGGGGCTCCCGGTGCTCCCGTGGCCGGGCGGGCTCCGGCCCGTATGAAGTGGTCGACGATGTCGTCGAACCGGTTGTCGAGTCCTGCCACGGAGTCCCGAAGCCGTACGTTGCCGACCGCGGCGTGGGCCTGCCGCTGCCAGTCGGGGTCGTCCGGGCGGAACGCGAGGACGCAGGCGATCAGCGCGTCCTTCTCCTTCGCCCGGTCGAAGAACATCGGCATGTGCGGCATGTACCGCAGCATTTCGAGGGCCGCCTCCGCGCGGTGCTCCTCGGACTCCTCCCTGCTCCAGGCGGCGAACGCCCGGTCGAGGCGGGGGACGAGCTCGTCCGACGGCGTGGCGCCGGACGACCAGCCCGGCATGCCCTCGACGCCGCCGCTGTGGTCGAAGTAGAGCGACCCCTCCTCCACCGCGTCCATCATCCCTTGGATGGCCGCGGACATGGCGTCGCCGGAGTCCGGGACGAGGCCGCGTTCGTGGAGGACGAACCGGGCCCAGCCGGCCATCATCTGCCCGCCCGCGTGCACGACGCGGGACACCCGGTCCTCGGCCCGGCCCTCGGCGAGGACCAGCTCCGCGACCTCGGCGACTTCCTGGACGCGGCGTATGTCCTTGTCGTCGTAGTAGCGCGCCTGGAGGAACTGGGCCAGGCACAGCGCCGTCCTGGCGACGCCGCCGTCCCGCTCGGGCCGCCATACCGCGATCGCGCGCCGGATCAGGTCGATGGCCCGGTCACGGCCCGCGGCGTCACCACGGTGTGTCGCCCGCTCGTAGAGGATCTTCCCGAAGCCGTCGAAGTGGCCCGGACCGAGCAGCGCCTCGTACCCCGGGTCGTCGAGCAGGTCGAGCACCTTCCCCTCAAGGGCCTCGGCCTGCTGCGGATCGGGCCAGGCGCTCCAGACCGCGCTGCGGACGTAGACGGAGCGGAGCACCGCGTCCCGCACCCAGGGCGGTTCGTCCCCCGGGCGCTGCCGCACCTCGCTGAGCGCGCGGTCCAACTCCGCCGCGGCCTCCTCTAGTCGGGCCCGCTCGACCGTCCTGGCCACGAGGCTCCCGGACGCGAACGCCAGCTCCGCCAGCGCGACCCCCAGGCCGTACCGCACCTCCTGCAGGTCGCTGGACGGATGACCCGCGTCGAGGACCGCCCCGTAGTGCGCGGCGGCCGCCTCGGCGTCGGCGGCGGTGCCGCCGTGCCGCAGGGTGCGCTGGAGGTACAGGTGGCCCTGGTTGGCGCGGATGCCGAGGACGACGGCGTCGTCGAGGCCCTCGCAGCGGACCGCTTCCTCGTAGCGGCGCAGTGCCTCGTCGAGGAGTTCGGGCCGCGGGTCGGCCTCGTAGCGGAACGCGACGACGTGCGCGTACGCGGCCCGCCACAGGCTCCAGTCGGCCGAGTCGCCGGGGGCGAGGAAGGCCGCGTCGAACGCCGTGGCCGCCCGGCTCAGGTCGTCCGGGCGCCACTCCTCCATGAACGCGAGGAGGCCGAGGAACCCTGCGCGGGCGTGCAGTTCGGGCGCGTCCGGGTCGTCGGGGGCAAGCCCGCAGAGCATGTCGAGGAGTTCGTCGCGCTGGGCGCGGAGGCCGTCGGCACCGGCGGGGGCCGCGGCGTCTTCGGTGGTCACGGGGCGGCCTCCACGGGGTGAGAGGAGCGGGGCGGGCCCGCACGGGACGGGAAGGGGCGGGGTGGGCCCGCGGCGGACGGCGACGGGCGGGGCCCGCGGTGGGCGGGAAGGAGCAGGGCTCAGGGCGCGATCCGGACGAAGTACGGCTCAAGGAGGGAGTTGAGCCACTCCTGGCCTTCATCCGTGCCGAAGTCCACGACGCCGTCCTCGACGACCTCGACGGTCCCCGGCGGGCAGCGGTCGCCGAAGAGGACCACCGCGCGGTCGCCCGGCTCCCGCTTGGAGGCCCAGAGCAGGCCCCGGGCCCAGGGGCCGGTGTGGTCGCGGATCCAGTGCGCCCAGTCACGGGTGTACGCGTACTCGCTCGCCTCGGTGTGCACCAGCCAGCTGTCCTGGTGCACGGCGGCGAGGTCCCGTGCGGTGGTCAGGGAGACGACGTCGGTGTCGGCGGCGAGCCGCAGGGTGCTCAGGCGCCGGTGCTCGACGCTCACGCGGGGCAGCAGGCGGGGCCCGCCGTCCGGGTCGAAGGGCAGGGAGCGCAGCAGGGTCTCGCAGACGGCGGCGGCCGTGCCGATGCCCGCGTAGAGGTAGGCGTACGGATCGCAGGACGTGCCGTCGAACCGGCCGCCGCCGTACAGGCAGTGGGAGGGGCGCGGGTTGAAGGCGGCGGCGTCGCGGTGGCCGGAGTGCACGCGGTACAGGGTGGTGCCGCGCGGGAGGGTCGCCTTGGCGGGCGTGCCCTGTGGCTCGGCCGGGGGGCGGTAGTTCGGCACGTCTACCCCTCCTCCATCAACAGCCGTGCGGTGTCGACCAGTTGGCGGTCCCTGCCGGTGTCGAGGAGCCGGGCGGGGCGCTCGCCGAGCCAGGCGTTGTCCGACAGCCACCAGTCGGCGGCGCCCCAGGGGTCCCGGTCGGCGGCGAGGTGTGCGTTGACCTCCAGGACGACCGGGCGGGGCGCCGCCTCGTCGCCGTCGAACTGGAAGCGGGGCAGTCGCCGTCGCCCGCCCTCGCCGGGGAGCCTGATGAGCGCGGGCAGTTCCGGGTCGCCGCCCTGCCGGGCCAGCACGTCGGCGTCCCACGCGGGCTCGGCGAGCAGCCGTTCACGCACGGGCCCGAGCACCGGCCCCACCATGCGGTGTCCGTCCATCACCAGGACGGCGAAGTCCTCGGCCGAGTAGCCCTGGTAGGCGGGGTGCGGGTCGGTGTCGGCGGCGACGTCGATGAGGCCGCCGGCGAGGCGCGCGTCCGGCCCGGCGCCGAACTCCTCCGGGAACCGGTGCCGCAGCAGCTCCGCGGCCCGCTCGGCCGCCTCCCGCCGTTCGGTCTCGGCCGCGCCCCGACGGCGTACGACGGCGAGCAGCTCGGCGAGCCGGTCGCGGGGCGGGCCCGCGAGCCGGGCGGCGAGGCGGTCCCAGGTGGCCGCCGCGGCGCCCAGTACGACGTACGGATTCACTGGCCTTCTCCCGTTCGTCGGTGCCGGGTGGGCCCGGCCTTCATGGGCGTCCGTCGATGCGTCGGTGCCGGGTGGGCCCGGCCTTCATGGGCGTTCGTCGATGCGTCGGTGCCGGGTGGGCCCGGCTTTCCTGGGTGTTGGCCGATGCCGCCGCGCCCCGGGCCTCATGGGCCGTCCGCTCCGCCGAGTCCGGCGAGGAGCCGTTCGACGAGGTCGCCGCGGGCGTGTCTGCGGACCACGAAGTGCACGTCGAGGTCGGCGCCGCGGACGAGTTCCGCCTCCACGGCCGCCCACAGCGCGGAGAAGCTCTCCAGCGGTGACAGGCCGCCGCGGCCCGCGCCGAGGAGCGGCAGGCAGACGGAGGTGAGCGGCGGTTCGGCGTGCGCGTTCTCGGCCGTGAGGAGCGCGAGGGCGCGGGCGACGCCGCGGGTCAGGTCGGCGGGCTGGACGTCGTAGTCGTTGGTGCCGGGCCGGGGCACGGCCACGGCCACGTGGTAGATGCGCCGGATGCCCTGTTCGGCGAGCGCGCCCGCCGAGGTGGCGGCGACCGTGCCGGGCAGCGCCTCGCGCCCCGGCGCCGCGTGCCGTGCGGCCCACCGCGCCAGCTCGTCGTGGACGCGGTCCTCGACGAGTCCCCCTGAGGCGTCCCTGCGCGCCCCGGCCCTGCGCAGGGTCGCCGCGACGGACGACTTGTAGGCGGCGGGCAGCGAGAAGTAGGTGTTGGACGGCGACAGGACGACGTCGACGTCGCGCAGGAGGTCCACCGAGTGGACGTGCACGGTGACGGGAACGGTGCGGTGGGCGAGGCGGACGGGGACGGTGCGGTGGGCGGGCGGCAGGGTCAGCCGCTGGGCGGCCGCGGGGACTTCGGCACCCGGTCGGGCACGCTCCGCAGCGCCCACCGCCGCCACCGCCCCCACCGCCGCCTCCGGGGACGGCCGCGGGGCCGCGATGTCCACGATCCGCTCCGCGATCTGTCCGAGCACCATCAGCTCATGGTGTTTGCGGAAGCGTTCGACGCTGACGCCGTAGACCTGCGCGGCGCGCCTGCGCCGGGAGGAGGCGGGCCAGTCCCGGGTGCCCTGGGCGAGCCCGAGCGTGAATTCGGCGGCCTCCTGGAGCGAGCCGCCGCCGACGGCGGAGACGGCGGTCCGCAGCAGCCGTTCCACGGCTCCGCTGTCCGTCGGGGACGGCGCCGCCGAGGGTAACTCGCGGGCTATGCGGATCAGTTCGGGTGTCTCGAGTTCGCGCAGCCTGAGGAGTCCGGCACGCCGCACTCTCCTCACCTCCGCGAGAACCGATCCGTGATCGGGTGGACGGGGAGTGACCGGCATGGCGGCAAGGATCGCACCGCGTCACACCCGCCACAAGCCCCGCCCACCCGGCTCCCCCCGGCCTCCCATTGCACACGAGGGGCCGGTCGGGAACGGGGCGCGGCGGGGCGGTTCGGGGTCGGATCCGGGTCGGACGGCGGTCTGTTCCGCGCGGCCGTTGCTACGTCGCCGGGTACTTGCGGGCCGAGGTCACCTGGCAGGAGTAGACGAGGCGGTCGTTGGTGCTGTACGGCGCGTGCATCTCGACGGTCCGGTCGCCGCCCGAGGAGACGGTCACCGTGTCGCTCCGGTAGGCGAGGGTCCTGCTCGCGACGGCGGAGCTGGATGACTGGCCGACCTTGAACACCACCGAGAAGGAGTACCGGAAGGCCTGGTCGGAGGAGGAGTTCTGGATGTCGACGTCGTAGGTGATCCGGCCGTTGGTGCGCTCGTAGCTGCAGTTCTGGCCGATCACCTCGCCGATGGCGTTCGAGTCGTACGTCGGCTGGCTGCTGCTGCCGGAGCTGAGCCCGCCCGAGCCGGTGGACCCGCCGGAGGTGAGCCCGCCCGAGCCGCTGGAGCCGCCGGAGCTGAGCCCGCCGGAATCGCTGGAGCCGCCCGACGACGTGCCCGGGGTGTCGGGCAGCCCGCTGGGGTTCGGCGACAGCGAGGGATTCGGCATGGTCGGCATGGTCGGTGGCGCGGGCGCGTCACCACCGCCGAAGGCCTTGTCCTCCGGGTTGTCGGTGCAACCGGAGAGCACGGCGACGGCGGTGAGAGCGAGAGCGGCGGCGCCGACGGCGCGACGGACACGCATGTACTGATCCCCCGAGTACTGAATTTTTCCGACAGTTCGCACAGAGCGGACGGTGCGAACAGGTGATTGAAAGGCGTAGAGCCCCGGGCAGGCTACCCGGTCGCTCCCGGAAATCCGTCGGCGTCGGCACGCGTAGCACTCCCGTTGCCGACCCGTACCCATCCTGTAGCCCGCCCCGGCGGGCTCGCAGGCCGTACGGCACCGCCCTCCGTCGCGGGCTCCGTGGCCGCACGGACCCCTTGGTACCTTGACCGCTCACGCACCCATGTGCAGGGAAGACATCCACCATCGGGGGACTCATGAGCAACTGGCAGCCGCAGCCACCGCAGTACGGCCAGCCACCGCAGTACGGCCAGCCACCACAGCAGCCGGGATACGGCTATCCGGGCCCGGGCCAGAACATGGCCCCCTACCCTCCCCAGCAGCCGGCGCCGCACGGCTACCCCTACGCCCCCGGCTTCCCGCCCCCCGGCGGCCGCGCGCAGCCGGGCAGGGCCTTCTTCCTCGGACTGCTCGTCTCGCTGGGCATCGGCCTTGCCTACGCGGGCCTGCTGGTCGCCAGCCACAAGGACCTCTCGCGGGTGGGGCTCCAGGCCACCTATCTGGCCTGTGCCGCGGTGCTCGCGGTGGTCGTGGGCGTGGTGACCGGCCGCACGGGCGGCCGCGCCGCCGGACCGCACGTCTGGGCCGCGATCCTGGCCGCCCTCGGCGCGTACCTCGGCGTCGCGAACGGCTATGTGTTCACCCTGCTCGACATCGGCGGCACCGACCTGCTCGAGGCGATGCTCGACCACGAGCCCATGTCTCCGCACAAGTTCTGGTGGGAGCGCCTCAACGGCGGCATCGCCCTCGCGGGCCTGGCCGTGGCCATGGTCGGCGCCTACAGCGTGGCCCACGCGGTCAGCAAGAAGCAGCCGTACTGAGGCCGAGGGGCTTCCCTCGGGCGGCATGTGAACGGGGATGCGCGGCCGGATCGCCGCGCATCCCCGTTCACATGCCGCCGGACAGCGGACGTACGGCTACACGAACAGGCTCACCACCGCCGCCACCGCGAACCCCGCCACCGAGAGCACCGACTCCAGGACCGTCCAGGTCTTGAGGGTGTCGCGCTCGGAGATGCCGAAGTACTTCGCCACGATCCAGAAGCCGCCGTCGTTGACGTGCGAGGCGAAGATCGAGCCCGCGGAGATGGCCATGATGACCAGGGCGGTGAAGGCGTTGGAGTAGTCGCCCTCGGCGAGCAGCGGTGCGACGATGCCCGCCGTGGTGACGATCGCGACCGTCGCCGATCCCTGGGCCACGCGCAGGACCAGGGAGATGAGGTACGCGAGGACGATGACCGGCAGACCCACGTCGTTGAAGGTGTCGGCGAGGGCGCCCGCGACACCGCTGCCCTTGAGCACGGCGCCGAAGACCCCGCCCGCGCCGACGACGAGGAGGATGTTGCCGACGGGCTTCAGGGACGCCGTCGACACCGTCTCCAGGGACTTGCGGGACCAGCCGCGGCGGATGCCCAGCAGGTAGTACGCCATCAGGAGCGCGATCGTCAGGGCGACGAAGGGGTGGCCGAAGAACTCGATCACGCTGCGGAGCGTGGACGGGTCGAAGGCGATGGAGGAGAACGTCGCGAGCAGGATGAGCAGCAGCGGGGTGCCGATGATCAGGAACACGGTGCTCAGCGCGACCGGCTCCTCCGTCGGGGTCAGGCCCTGCGCGCGCTGCTCGTCGGCGACGGCCGCCTTCGCCTCCTCGGAGGCCTCCAGCATGTCCTGCGGTACGGGGACGAAGATTCGCTTGCCGATCCAGGCGGAGAACACCCAGGCCGCGAGCACGGCGGGGACGCCGCAGACGATGCCCATGAGGATGACCCAGCCGAGGTCCACCTTCAGCAGTCCGGCCGCCGCCACGGGCCCGGGGTGCGGGGGCAGGAAGGCGTGCGTCATGGACAGGCCCGCGAGCAGCGGCAGGCAGTACAGGAGGATCGACTTGCCGCTGCGCTTGGCGGCGGCGTACACGATCGGCGCGAGGACGAAGATGCCGACGTCGAAGAAGACCGGGATGCCGAAGATGAGGCCGGTCAGGCCCATGGCCACGGGGGCGCGCTTCTCGCCGAAGAGGTCGAGGAGGCGCCGGGACAGCACCTCGGCCCCGCCGGAGACTTCGAGGATCGCGCCGAGCATGGTGCCGAGGCCGATGATGATCGCGACATGGCCGAGGATGCCGCCCATGCCGGTCTCGATGAGGGAGACCGCGTCCGACTTCTGGACCGTGCCGAAGAGTTCGGTGACCGACAGGCCCGCTGCCAGGCCGACGGCTATGGAGACCGCCAGGAGGGCCACGAACGGCTGGAGCCTGACCTTGATGATCAGGAAGAGGAGCAGCAGGATGCCGAGGGCCGCGACGGTCAAAAGGCCCGCCGTGCCGTCGATCAGGGCCATCAGGCCGCCGGTGTGCGGTGGGGTCTCTTGTGCGGGGGCGGTGGCCGCGAGCGTCGCGGACACGGGGGAGGACGGGGACATCGTTGACCTCGTAAGTGCATGGGGCTTTCTTGGGCAGGGGGGATCGCGGCGCGGCGCCCGGGTCGGCACCGCGCCGTGATGACGTGCGGCTTGCGGGTGGGGGGCGGCGACGGGCCGCGGTCAGGGGTGGTGACCGGTGCGGCCGTCGCCCGCTGCGGCGATCAGCCGAGTACGGCCAGCGCGTCGATCTCGATGAGCAGGCCCTTGGGCAGGCCGACGTACACGGTGGTGCGGGCGGACGCCGGGGCCTTGAGGCCCTGCTCCTCGAAGTACTGGTTGTAGATCTCGTTCATCTCCGCGAAGTGGTCCACGTCCGTGAGGTAGACGCGCATCATCATCACGTCGTCCCAGGTGGCGCCGCCCTCTTCGAGGATCGCCTTGACGTTGGCGAAGGTCTGCAGGGTCTGCTCGCGCAGGGTCGGGCCCGCGGGGGTGGGGGCCTTGCCCTCCTCGGCGGGCAGGAAGCCGACCTGGCCTGCGACCTGGAGGATGTTGCCCTTCTTGACGCCGTGCGAGAACTTCGCGGGCGGGGCGGTGTGGGTGGCGGGGGTGATGGCGGTCTTCTCGCTCATGGACTTGCCTTCTCCGTAGGGGTGTTGCTTCGTTGCGTCGTTACGTCGCTACTTGGTCACGTCGTCGCGCCGTCACGTCGAGTTGCTTCTCGGGAGTACTACTTCTCCGGGGCGTGCCCCGAGTACTCCCTGCTGATGGCCTCCGCCGTACGCCGTACCAACGGCAGCAGCCGCAGGAGTTCCTCGGCGGTGACGACGACGTTCGGGGCGGACACCGACATGGCGGCGACGACCCGGCCGTCGGCGCCGCGGATGGGGGCGCCGATGCAGTTGATGGACTCCTCGTGGCCGCCGAGGTCGGTGGCCCAGCCCTGTTCGCGCACCTGCGCCAGCTCCTTGAGGAAGGCGGCGGCGTTGGGCGTGGAACGGGACGTGTACGCGGGATAGTCGAGCTTGTCCGCGAGGGCGCGGCGCTCGGCCTCGGGGAAGTCGGCGAGGAGCAGCTTGGCGACGGCGGCGACGGTGATGGCGACGGGCTTGCCGATGCGCGAGTACATCCGGACCGGGTAGCGGCTCTCGACCTTGTCGATGTAGAGGACTTCCTGCTCCTCGTACACGGCGAGGTGGACGGTGTGGCCGCACTTCTCGTTCAGGGCGAGGAGGTGGGGGTGCGCGATCTCGCGCACGTCGAGGTTCTCCACGGCTTCCTGGGCGAGCGCGAAGAGCCGGGCGCCGAGGCGGTAGCGCTGGTCGGACTGGCGGAAGACCAGGCCGTGTTCGTGCAGGGTGCGAAGCAGGCGCAGGGCCGTGGACTTGTGCACGCCGAGGCGGTCGGCGACCTGGCCGAGGTCGGCGGGGCCCTCGGCGAGCAGCGGCAGGATGGACAGGGCGCGGTCGACGGTCTGGCTCATGTCGGACGTACCTCCTCGTCGGCCACGGCGGTGGCCCTGGTCGGGTCGGCCGCCGCCGTCCAGCCGGGGCGGAGACGCAGAGTCTCCCAGTCGGCGGGGTCCAGGGCGGCGAGGGTGTCGGCGTGGCCGCGCGACGGCGGGGTCGCGAGGTCGCCGGGGACGGTGAGGGCGGCGGCGGCCATCAGGTGGCCGTGGCGCAGACGGCGCTCGGCGGGCAGGCCGCGCAGGGTCGCGGAGAGGAAACCGGCGGCGAAGGCGTCCCCGGCGCCGACGGGCGCGACGACGTCGACGCGCAGGGCGGGGACGAAGGTGACGGTGTCGCACCCGGTGGCGTGGTCGGCGGCGAAGACGGTCGCGCCGCGGGCACCCTGCTTGACGACGAGCACGGCGGGCTCGGGCAGGGCGGCCCTGATCGCGGCCGGGCCGCCGGTGACGTCCCAGGCCGCGGCGGCCTCGTCCTCGCCGACGAAGACGAGGTCGGCGCCGCGGGCGAGGTCGAGCAGGACCTCGGCGCCGTCGTCCGCGCGCCACAGGCCCGGGCGGTGGTTGACGTCGAAGGAGACCAGGGAGCGGCGGCCGGGCCTCCGGTGGCACAGGTCGCGGACGAGGGCGAGGCAGTCGGCGGAGAGGGCGGCGGTGATGCCGGAGAGGTGCAGGACGCGGCCCGACCACAGGGCGTCGTGCGGCATGGTCGCGGGCGACATCGCGGAGGCGGCGGAGCCCGCGCGGTAGTAGACGACCTCGTGGGCGTCGGCGCCCCGGTCGTCGGCGGTGCGGAAGTAGATGCCGGTGGGGCGGTGCGGGTCGCGGCCGACGGCGGAGGTGTCGACGCCGTACTGCCCGATCGTCTCGACCAGGTGGTCGCCGAATCCGTCGGCGCCGACGCGGCTGACCCAGCGGGCGCGGTGGCCCGCGGCGGCCAGGGCGCAGGCGACGTTCGACTCGGCGCCGCCGATGCCGCGCTCGAACGACGGTACGTCGGCGAGCCGTCCCGGGCGCGACGGCAGGAACGTCACCATGGACTCGCCCACCGCCACCACGTCGGTGTCCAGGGAGTTCGTGTCTCCGGCGGCGCCTGCTCGGGTCACGTCGGTGTCAGCCTCTCGCTCGCTTCACTCGCCCGCCGGATCCGTTGACCCGGCGTTGGCTCGGATGTTAGACAGCAGTAAGCGACATACGCAATGAACGTTGCATATTGTGCAACGCCCACGATGGGGGGCGTTGCGAAGCCACACCGACGAGCTCGGGCAGCGCAAGGCTGACGGGCCCGAAGAGCCGAGGAGGCGCCCCATGGCCGCCGACAAGCCCGCCCCCGCCGACCGCCGCGCGCACGCCGTCGCGCGCCTCGCCGACGAGCGGATCGACCACCGCTTCAAGGCGCTGCCGCCGGACGCCGACGGGCTGACCGTCGGCGAGCTGGCCGCGGAGCGCCGCAACCTCTTCACCGGCGGCTTCACCACCCCCGTGCTCGCGCTCTCCGCCGAGCGCCTGGAGCACAACCTCGCGCTCATGGAGGAGTACGCCACCCGGCACGCCCTCGCCTTCGCGCCGCACGGCAAGACGTCCATGGCTCCCCAGCTCTTCGAGCGCCAACTCGCCCACGGTGCCTGGGGCATCACCCTCGCCGTCCCCCACCAGGTGCGCGTGGCCCGCGAGTTCGGCGTCGAGCGGATCTTCCTCGCCAACGAACTCGTCGACGCGGCCGCGCTGCGCTGGCTCGCCGCCGAACTCGACGCCGACCCCGGCTTCCGCTTCATCTGCTACGTCGACTCGGTACGCGGCGTGGAACTGATGGACGCGGCCCTCCGCTCGGCGGGCGCCCGCCGCCCCGTCGACGTCGTCGTCGAACTCGCCGCCGGCGACGGTGCCCGCACCGGCGCGCGCACCGAGGCGGACTGCGCGGACGTCGCCGACGCCGTCGCCGCCGTCGGGACGCTGCGGCTCGTCGGCGTCGCCGGGTACGAGGGGGAGGTGCCGGACGCCACGCCCGAGCGGGTGCACACCTGGCTGCGGCGGCTCGTCGCGCTCGCCGAGGAGTTCGACGTGGCGGGGCGGTTCAAGTCCGGTGGGCTCGACGAGATCGTCGTCAGCGCCGGGGGGTCCGCGTGGTTCGACGCGGTGGCCGACGAGTTCGCCTCCGTCCCGCGGCTTTCCCTGCCCGTCCTCAAGCTGCTTCGGTCCGGGGCGTACGTCTCCCACGACGACGGGCACTACGCGCATCTCACCCCCTTCAACCGCGTCCCCGAGGAAGGGGCCCTCCAGCCCGCCTTCCGGCTGTGGGCGCAGGTCGTGTCGCGGCCCACGGCCGAACAGGCCTTCGTCAACGCCGGCAAGCGGGACGCGGCGTACGACCTGGACCTGCCCGCCGCACAGGTCGTCCGGCGCGGCGACGGGACGGAGGCCGCCGCCGACGGGGTCGTCGTGACCGGGCTCTCCGACCAGCACGGGTGGCTGCGGACCGCCTCCGGCGTGGAGCTGGAGGTCGGGGACTGGGTCGGGCTCGGGCTCTCCCACCCCTGCACGTCCTTCGACAAGTGGCAGCTGATCCCTCTGGTCGAGGCGGACGGAACGGTCACGGACTACATCCGCACCTACTTCTGACCGCCCGTCCAGGGGCACCCCCGAATCGCGCTCCGCGCTCGTCCTCAATCGCCGGACGGGCTTTCTCCCACCCACCCGCCCAACCTTCCCCCAGGGCCGCCCAGAAGCCCGGCACCCCCTGGCCCCGAAACACCTCTCCGGCCCGCCCCGGGGAGGCATTCAGCCCGTCCGGCGTTTGAGGACGAGGCGCGAAGCGCCGATAGCGGGGTCCGGGGCGCAGCCCCGGTTTCGGAGAAGGGGCGGGCCCGGGGCGCCCCGCGAGGCCACCACCACCCGCACCAGAAAGGCACCCCACCATGGACCTGCTCATCCGCGGAGCCCGCCTGATCGACGGCACGGGCGGCGCCTCGTACAGAGCCGACGTGGCCATAACAGCCGGCCGCATCACCGAGATCCGCCAGGAGGGCACGGGCCCCCGCCCGACGGCCACGGCGGGCACAAGAACCGTGGAGGCTGACGGCCTCGCCCTGGCCCCCGGCTTCATCGACATGCACGCCCACAGCGACCTCGCCCTCCTCCGCGACCCCGACCACAGCGCGAAGGCGGCCCAGGGCGTCACCCTGGAAGTCATCGGCCAGGACGGCCTGTCGTACGCCCCGGTGGACGACCGCACCCTCACCCAGGTCCGCCAGGCGATCACGGGCTGGAACGGCGGTGCGCCCGGGGATACGTCCATCGACTTCGACTGGCGCACGGTCGGCGAGTACCTGGACCGCCTGGACAGGTCGCACGACGGCCGGGGCATCGCGGTGAACGCGGCGTACCTGATCCCGCAGGGCACGGTCAGGATGTACGCGGTGGGCTGGGAGGACCGCGAGGCCACCCCGGCCGAGCTGGAGCGGATGAAGCGGCTGGTGGCCGAGGGCATGGAGCAGGGCGCCGTCGGCATGTCGTCGGGCCTGACGTACACCCCGGGCATGTACGCGAAGGACGCCGAACTCACCGAGCTGTGCCGGGTGGTGGCGGCGTACGACGGCTACTACTGCCCGCACCACCGCAGTTACGGCGCGGGCGCCCTGGAGGCGTACGAGGAGATGGTGGAGCTGACGCGCTCCGCGAACTGCCCCCTCCACCTCGCCCACGCCACCATGAACTTCGGCGTGAACAAGGGCAGGGCCCCGGAGCTCCTCGCGCTCCTGGACGACGCGCTCGCGGCCGGGGCCGACATCACCCTGGACACGTACCCGTACACGCCCGGCTGCACGACGCTCGTGGCGATGCTGCCGAGTTGGGCGAGCGAGGGCGGCCCGGACGCGATCCTCGCCCGGCTGCGGGACGACGGGACGGCGGCGCGGATCCGTCACCACATGGAGGTCATCGGCGCGGACGGGTGCCACGGCGTGCCCATCGAGTGGGACACGATCGAGATCTCGGGCGTGTCCGACCCCGGGCTCGCCTCCTGCGTGGGCAAGACGATCCAGCAGTCGGCGGACATGCGCGGCGAGGAGCCGTGGGTGACGGCCCGGCGGCTGCTGATCAACGACCGGCTCGGCTCGACGATCCTCCAGCACGTGGGCCACGAGGAGAACGTCCGGGCGATCATGCGCCACCCGGTGCACACGGGCGGCAGCGACGGCATCCTGCAGGGCTTCAAGCCGCACCCGCGGGCGTACGGCACATTTCCGCAGTATCTGGGCAAGTACGTGCGGGAGTTGGGGGTGCTGTCCCTGGAGGAGTGCGTCGCGCACCTCACCTCGCGCCCTGCGGCCCGCCTCCGCCTGCCCGACCGGGGCCTCGTCCGCGAGGGCTACCGCGCCGACCTGGTCCTCTTCGCCCCGGACACGGTCGCGGCGGGCTCGACGTTCGAGGCGCCGCGCACCCTGCCGGTGGGCATCCCGCACGTCCTCATCGACGGCAGGTTCGTGATCGAGGACGGCCGGCGCACGGACGTCCTCGCGGGACGTGCCGTGCGCCGGACCGGAACCTGATCCCGGGGGGTCAGGGCTTGGGCAGCGTGCAGCCCGGACGGTTCAGGTCGATCTTGTTACCGGCCCCGACGCAGGGGACGATGGTGTACGTCTGCTGGCCGTAGTTGATGCCCTGGCGGACGGTCACCTTGCCGTTCTGGTCGACCTCGCACGGGTTGTTGTCCGTGCAGCGCTCGCCGTTCTCATTGCCGGTGTTGTTGACGGCGACGACCTTGCCGGACGCGTCGTCGACCACCGGCGAGCCCGACGTGCCGCCGATCGTCTGGCACGCGGAGGTGTAGCGGACCGAGTCCTTCCAGGTCCAGCGCCCCTCCTTCAACTGGTACGCGAAGCCGTCGACGTTGCACTTGTACATCCGCTTCCAGTAGCCGGACACGACCGTGATGGCCTTGCCCTGCGCCGGACGCACGGAGTCCAGCTCCAGCGCCTTGATGCCGTAGCGGGTCTCGATGTCCTTGTACGTGCTGGTCAGCTGGTAGAGCGAGACGTCCGTGTCGGTCATCGTGCCGTACGCGATCTTGCTGGCGCGCACGGTGCCCGCGTTCCCGCCGCTCGCGTTCAGGAGCGTGAAGCTGCGGGAGGAGGCGCGGTCGACGATGACCTGGCCGGGGGCCGGGAAGCCGGTCTCCAGGCAGTGCCCGTTGGACATCACGAGCGCGGGGTCGGTGGGCTGCGACGACGGTACGCGGACGACGGAGCCGGAACAGTTGCTGAGCGCCACGGTGCCGGCGAAGCTCACGGCCTTGGCGGCCGGTGCCTTGACGGCGGCCGCCGTCCGCTTGTCGGACGACGGCGCGTCATTGCTGACGGCCGCCGCGGGCACACTCGCCGCGCCGAGGAGTACGGCGGTGAGTGCGGCTCCGAC
Source organism: Streptomyces sp. NPDC041205 (assembly GCF_055591765.1). Taxonomy (NCBI): domain Bacteria; kingdom Bacillati; phylum Actinomycetota; class Actinomycetes; order Kitasatosporales; family Streptomycetaceae; genus Streptomyces; species Streptomyces sp. NPDC041205. The sequence continues at coordinate 924,050 of NZ_JBVIZH010000002.1, forward strand.
GAGAGGCTTGTTCATGTGGGGGTCCCCTCTGATGCCTGTGTGACCGAGGGCCTCTTGAGCCCTCGGTTTTGTCATGCGCATTGTTGGGGTATCCGGCGGGCGGGACAAGACCGCACCCCAAAGGGGCGCGGGGAACTGCGCGACCAGCCCCCGACGGGCCGCACCCGCGAACGACAGGGACCGTGACCGAGCTCTCCCTGCCCAAGGCGCCCCGCCCGGTACGCTCGGGGGATGCAGGTGATCCAGTCGACCAAGCTCGCCAACGTCTGTTACGAGATCCGGGGCCCGGTGCTCGATGAGGCGATGCGCCTGGAAGCCGCAGGCCACCGCATCCTCAAGCTCAACACCGGCAACCCCGCGGCCTTCGGCTTCGAGTGCCCCCCGGAGATCCTGGAGGACATCCTCCGCAACGTCGGCGACGCCCACGGGTACGGCGACGCGAAGGGCCTGCTCGCGGCGCGCCGCGCCGTGGTGATGCACAACCAGACCCTCGGCATCGAGACCGACGTCGAGCACGTCTTCATCGGCAACGGCGTCTCCGAGCTGATCGTGATGGCCATGCAGGGCCTCCTCGACGACGGCGACGAGGTCCTGGTCCCCGCGCCCGACTACCCCCTGTGGACCGCCGCGGTCTCCCTCTCCGGCGGCACCGCCGTGCACTACCGCTGCGACGAGCAGGCGGACTGGATGCCCGACCTCGCCGACATCGAGCGCAAGATCACCGACCGCACCAAGGCGATGGTGATCATCAACCCGAACAACCCGACCGGGGCGGTCTACGACGAGGCGATGGTCCGCGCCCTCACCGACATCGCGCGCCGCCACAACCTCCTGGTCTGCTCGGACGAGATCTACGACAAGATCCTGTACGACGGCGCCACGCACACGCCGACCGCCGCGGTCGCCCCGGACCTGCTGACGCTCACGTTCAACGGCATGTCGAAGGCGTACCGCGTGGCCGGCTACCGCGTCGGCTGGATGTCGATCTCCGGGCCGAAGGCCCACGCCGCCTCGTACATCGAGGGCCTGACGATCCTGGCGAACATGCGCCTGTGCGCGAACATGCCGGGCCAGCACGGCGTGGTCGCCGCGCTCGGCGGGCGGCAGACGATCAACGACCTGGTGCTCCCGGGCGGGCGCCTCCTGGAGCAGCGCGACACGGCGTACGACCTGCTGACCCGGATCCCGGGCGTGACCTGTGTGAAGCCGAAGGGCTCCCTGTACCTCTTCCCGCGCCTCGACCCGAAGGTCTTCAAGGTCAAGGACGACCGTCAGCTCGTCCTCGACCTGCTCCGCGCCGAGAAGATCATGGTCGTCCACGGCACCGGCTTCAACTGGCCCGAGCCCGACCACTTCCGCGTGGTCACCCTGCCGACGGCGCCGGACCTGGCGGACGCGGTGACCCGGATCGGCACCTTCCTGGACGGCTACAGCCAGCCGTGACCCGCCCCCGCGGCCGCCCTTGATCCCGCTTTCCAGGATCGACTCAACTTTAGACAGAATCTAAGCTAGGATGGCTTTCAAGCAACCGCCTGGAGGCCCTCTCATGTACGAGCCGATCCGCACCAAGTCGGTCCACGCCATGGCCGACCCGGGCGACTTCCCGCACCGCTCCCGCGAGGAGGAGCTGGACATCCAGCTCGCCGGGCACCTCGCCGCACTGCTCGCCGTCACCGACGAGCTGCGCGCGCTCGCCCCCTCCCCCGGCCTCGACGCCGCCGCCGAGCAGTTGGCGGCCCAGGTGACCCGCCTGCGCGGCGGGCTGCCGCCGGTCCGCGCGGGCGTGGTCGCCGCCATCCACGAGCCCCACGCGTCCGGCCTGCACCAGCGCGCGCACGCCCTCGCGGGCCGTGCCCTGGTCGTGGCCGCGTCCCGCGCCGACACGGGCGCGGCGATCCTGGCCGCCGAGCGCATGGACGCGCACGCGGCCGCCGCCCACCTCGTGGGCGCCGCCTGAACGACCCCGGGCCGCGCGCCTCAGCGGCGTGCGGCCCGGGTGTCATCTGCCGACGGGGTCAGCCCAGTCGGGCGACCAGCGCGCGGTACTCGTCCCACAGCTCCTTCGGGGTGTGGTCCCCGAACGTGTTCAGGTGCTCGGGGACCAGCGCGGCCTCCTCGCGCCAGACCTCCTTGTCGACCGTGAGCAGGAACTCCAGGTCGGCGGCGGGCAGTTCGAGGCCGTTCGTGTCCAGGGACGCGGGCGTCGGCAGGACGCCGATGGGGGTCTCCACGCCCTCGGCGCGCCCGTCGAGGCGGTCGACGATCCACTTCAGGACACGGGAGTTCTCACCGAAGCCGGGCCACACGAACTTGCCGTCCGCGTTCTTGCGGAACCAGTTCACGTAGTAGATCTTCGGCAGCTTGGACTGGTCCTTGTCCTTGGCCACGTCCACCCAGTGGGCCATGTAGTCACCCATGTTGTAGCCGCAGAACGGCAGCATGGCGAACGGGTCGCGGCGCAGCTCGCCGACCTTGCCCTCGGCCGCGGCGGTCTTCTCGGAGGCGACGTTCGCGCCCAGGAAGACACCGTGGTTCCAGCTGAGGGACTCGGTGACCAGCGGCACCGCGGAGGCGCGGCGGCCGCCGAAGAGGATCGCCGAGATCGGCACGCCCTTGGGGTCCTCCCACTCGGGCGCGATGATCGGGCACTGCGAGGCGGGCGTGGTGAAGCGGGCGTTCGGGTGCGCGGCGGGGACGCCGGACTCGGGGGTCCAGTCGTTGCCCTTCCAGTCGGTGAGGTGCTTCGGAGTCTCCTCCGTCATGCCCTCCCACCAGACGTCACCGTCGTCCGTCAGCGCGACGTTGGTGAAGACGGAGTTGCCCCACAGCGTCTTCATCGCGTTGGCGTTGGTGTGCTCGCCGGTGCCGGGCGCGACGCCGAAGAAGCCGGCCTCGGGGTTGATCGCGTAGAGGCGGCCGTCCGCGCCGAAGCGCATCCAGGCGATGTCGTCGCCGATGGTCTCCACGGTCCAGCCGGAGATCGTGGGCTCCAGCATGGCCAGGTTGGTCTTGCCGCAGGCGGACGGGAAGGCGGCGGCGACGTACTTGGACTCACCGGTCGGCGGCGTCAGCTTGAGGATCAGCATGTGCTCGGCGAGCCAGCCCTCGTCGCGCGCCATGACGGAGGCGATGCGCAGGGCGTAGCACTTCTTGCCGAGCAGGGCGTTGCCGCCGTAGCCGGAGCCGTACGACCAGATCTCGCGGGACTCCGGGAAGTGCGAGATGTACTTCGTGGAGTTGCAGGGCCACGGCACGTCCGCCTGGCCCGGCTCCAGCGGGGCGCCGAGGGTGTGCACGGCCTTCACGAAGAAGCCGTCGGAGCCCAGCTCGTCCAGGACCGGCTGCCCCATGCGGGTCATGGTGCGCATGGACACGGCGACGTACGCGGAGTCGGTGATCTCGACGCCGATCGCGGACAGCGGCGAGCCGAGCGGGCCCATGCAGAACGGCACGACGTACATCGTGCGGCCGCGCATGGAGCCCCGGAAGACACCCTTCTCCCCCGCGAAGATGTCGCGCATCTCCGCCGGGTCCTTCCAGTGGTTCGTCGGCCCGGCGTCCGCCTCCTTCTCGGAGCAGATGAACGTGCGGTCCTCGACGCGCGCGACGTCCGTCGGGTCGGAGGCCGCGTAGTAGGAGTTGGGCCGCTTGATCGGGTCCAGCTTCTTGAAGGTGCCCTTGGCCACGAGCTCCTCGCACAGGCGCTCGTACTCGGCCTCGGAGCCGTCACACCAGACCACGCTGTCCGGCTGGGTCAGTTCGGCGATCTCGTTCACCCAGGACACGAGTGCCTGGTGGTCGGTGGGGACGGTGTCCGGGGACGTCACTGACGGGGGAGCCGCGATATCGCGCGCCACGATTGCTCCTATACGAGGGTTTTGTGGTTGGGGCCCCGTGGGGGCTGCGACCCGGATGCTTCACTGCTTCGATCTCCCTGGCGCTCATCCGGTGCCGACCGCACTCATTTGATCATCCGACGCATATGCGCATCTGTCCAGAGTGCCTCACAACTGAGCGGCGTGAGCATTGCCACTCCGCACCCCGTGACCGTGAGCCTCACCACTAGTAGGCTGTGCCCGCGTCACCTTTGACACCTAACTTACGGTTGCGTAGGTACGATGCCGCCCATGACTTCACCCGCCCCCGACGCGCTCGTGAACTCCCCCGCAGGCGGCCCCGACGCGGCCGCGGCCGACACGTCCGCGCCCACCCATCCGGTGAAGCCCAAACTGCGCGGCTGGCTGCACGCCGGGATGTTCCCCGCGGTGCTGGTCTCCGGTCTGTTCCTGACCGCCCTCGCCGACTCCACCCGCGGCCGCATAGCGTGCGGGATCTACGTCCTCACGGCCTGCCTGCTGTTCGGCGTCAGCGCGCTCTACCACCGCGGCGACTGGTCCCCCCGCGCGGACGGTGTCCTGCGCAGGCTCGACCACGCCAACATCTTCCTGATCATCGCGGGCACGTACACCCCGCTGACCCTCCTCCTCCTGCCCGACGCCAAGGGCCAGTGGCTGATGTGGGGCATCTGGGCGGCCGCCGCCGCGGGCATCGTCTTCCGCGTGTTCTGGGTCGGCGCCCCGCGCTGGCTCTACACCCCCTGCTACCTGGCCATGGGCTGGGCAGCCGTCTTCTTCCTCCCTGACTTCCTGCGCACGGGCGGCATCGCCGTCCTGGTCCTGGTGGTCGTGGGCGGTCTCCTCTACAGCGTCGGCGGCGTGGTCTACGGCTTCAAGCGCCCCAACCCCTCCCCCCGCTGGTTCGGCTTCCACGAGGTCTTCCACTCGTTCACTCTGGCGGCGTTCGCGGTGCATTACGTGGGGATCTCGATGGTGGCGTATCAGCACGCGTGAGAGATGAGGGCAATCAGGGGTCGCGGCTGACCTGGTACTGACCCGCACGTCTGAACTGACGGGGCCGGAAGATCCAGCCCGTCCGGCGCTTGAGGACGAGGCGCGAAGCGCCGACGAAGCGGGGGAAAGGGGCGCAGCCCCAGCCGAGGGCGGCACCCACAAACCCCAAGGCACCCCCGCCAGAACATGCCATCCTGGGCCGCATGAACGGTCCGGAGATCCTCATCGACTTCGCCCCAGACCTGGCCCTGTTCGTCCCGCACGAGCGGCGCGGCCGCACCACCACCGCCGTCACCGACGGCGCGTCCTCGCTGGGGCATGTCGTGGAGTCGCTAGGCGTCCCCCTCACCGAGGTCGGCGCGCTCGTCGTGGACGGCCACGAGGTCCCGGCGGGCCATGTGCCCGCCGCCGGGCAGCGCGTCGAAGTGCGGTGCGTGCCGCGGCCCCAGCGGGTGCGGCCCGACGAGCAGCCCCCCGAGGAGCCGCTGCGCTTCCTCCTGGACGTGCACCTCGGCACCCTCGCCCGGCGCCTGCGGCTGCTCGGCGTCGACACCGCGTACGAGAGCACGGACATCGGCGACCCCGCGCTCGCCGCCCTGTCCGCCGCCGAGCGCCGTGTGCTCCTGAGCCGGGACCGGGGGCTGCTGCGCCGCCGTGAGCTGTGGGCGGGCGCGTACGTCTACAGCGACCGGCCCGAGGACCAGCTCAGCGACATCCTGGAGCGGTTCGCGCCGCCGCTGCGACCGTGGACGCGCTGCACGGCCTGCAACGGAACGCTGCGGGCCGCCACCAAGGAGGACGTGGCGGAGCGCCTTGAGGGCGGCACCCGGGGGACGTACGACGTGTTCGCGGAGTGCGGTGACTGCGCCCGCGTGTACTGGCGGGGCGCCCACCACGAACGGCTCCAGTCCATCGTCCGGCAGGCCGTCGCCGCGTCGGAGGGCACGGTCGGGCTGCCGCCGGGCTAGCCCCCCCGCCCTCGGGTCAGGAAGCAGCCGGGAGCCGCGCGAAGAAGTAGGAACGCCCGCCCTCCGTGTTGCCGCCCAGCCACAGCGACCCGTCCGGAGCCGTGGCCAGCGCACCCACGGTCAGCGGCTCCGGCTCGGGTCCCGCCGCCGGGGACCAGGAGCCGCCGGTCCAGCGCTGCAGCGGCGTGCGCCGGCCCGCGGCCCACACCTCCGTGCCGTACACCGCCAACTGCGTGGCCTCGGAAGCCTCCAGGCCCGCGGGGGTCCGCGGCGACCACGCGCCGCCGTTCCAGGCGGCCACGGCGGCGCGGTCGCCGCTCCCGCCGCCGATGCCGGTCCCGGAGTAGCCCCCGGCCCAGAGCACGCCGTCGTGCGGCAGGAGCGCGGACACCTGCCCGTTGGCCGTGCCGAACGGGTTGGGCAGCCGCTTCCAGGACGACCCGTTCCAGTGCAGCACCAGCGGCGTTCGCGTCCCGAAGGCCTCGGTGGCCGTGAAGCCGCCCACCCAGACGTCGTCGGCGGCCACGACCCGCACGGTCAGCAGCCGGGCACCGGCGCCGAGCCCGGACGGCAGGCCGACCGAGGTCCAGCCCGAGCCGCTGCGGCGCAGCGCCACCGCCCCGGGAGCCGGGTGCTTGGCGCCGCCGACCACCCAGACGTCGTTCCCTGTCCCGTCGGCCTCGAAGGGCTCGCCGATGTCGGCGCCCGCCGTCCGGTCGGCCCACGTCGTGCCGTCCCAGTACAGGATCTGGGCGTCGTCCCGCATCGTCTGCCTGTTCCACCTCAGACCCACGCCCCAGGCCCCGTCCGCCTGGACCGCCAGGCCGTTCAGGGGTCTGGTCCCGTCGGGGAAGCTGTGGAACGCGGACGGCTGCCAGTCCCTGCCGTCGAACTGGAAGGCGGCCGGTTCCCGCTGGGTGCTGTTCCCGTCGAAGGAGACGTACGTGGCGAGCGCGGTGGCGCCGCCGCCCGGGGCGAAGCCGAGCCGGTTGAACGCGTGGCCTCCCCTCGACCCGTCGACCGGGAAGACCTGCCACCGCCCCTGCGCCACGCCCGCCGCCGAGGCCGCGCCGGGCAGCGCGCTCCCGACCGCGAGCGCCGGTACGACGGCCGCGGCGGACCGCAGCAGATTGCGCCGACTGACTGCCATGGGACCTCCATCAAAGGGTGCCGATGGCAGTCGATGCTGGCCGGGGGCCACTGACGGTCCGCTGACGGATCACGGGGCGGGGGTGGGTGGAGGGTGCGGTCCGGGGCGGGGGGGGGGGAGGGAGCGGCCCCGGGCGGGGGGGTGGGTGCGGCCCCGGGCGGGCGGTGGATGCGGCCCGGGACGGGCAGAGGGTGCGCCCCCGGGACAGACAGACGGCACGGCCCGAGGGCGGGTAGAGGGCACGACCCCGGGACAGACGGTGGGCACGGCCCGGAACAGACAGAAAGCACGACCCGAGGCCAGGCAGGAGGCACGACCCCGGACCAGACGGTGGGCCGTGGCCCGGGACGGGCAGGGGCCGCTAGCGGGACGCCCCCAGTGCCCGCGCCAATTCCTCCGCGTCCGTCGTCGGGCGGTCGCAGACGAAGCCCCGGCACACGTACGCCGTCTCCTCGCCGTCCACCAGCGACCGCCCCGCGAGCAGCGGGAGTTCGCCGTCCGGCCGGCCGGCGGCGACGACGGCGCCGGGCGCGGTCCCCAGGAGCGCGACGCGGTGCAGGGCGCCGCCGACCTCCCCGGCGACGGCCACCTCGCGCGGCCCGTCGAGGGCGGCCTCCGCCACGGCGAGCCCGTGCCCGATGAACCTGGGCGCGCGCGGCGCCAGGGCCGCGACCACGCCGAGCGCCCGCTCGGCCGCCTCCCGGTGAGGGCTCGCCCCGGTCTGCGCCGCGTACGACAGGAGCGCGCCCGCCGCCGCGGTCCACCCGGAGGGCGCCGCGTTGTCGGTGGGGTCCTGCGGGCGCCGGATGAGGCGCTCCCCGTCCGCCGCCGTGTCGTACAGCGCCCCGGACTCCGCGTCGACGAACTGCGCGAGGACGTGGTCGAGCAGGAACCCGGCGAACTCCAGCCACACGCCCTCGCCGGTCACGGAGGCGAGGGCGAGGAAGCCCTCGGCGACGTCGGCGTAGTCCTCCAGGACCCCGGCGTTGGCCCCGACGTGCCCGTCCTTGGAGGTGCGGGCGAGCCGGGCGCGGTCGTCGAGGTGGAGGCGGACGAGCAGGTCTCCGGCGGCGACGGCCGCCGCGACCAGGTCGGGGCGGTCGAAGAGGGCGCCCGTCTCGGCGAGCGCGGCGATGGCGAGGCCGTTCCAGGCGGCGACCACCTTGTCGTCGCGTGCGGGCGCGGGCCGCTCGGCGCGGGCGGCGAGGAGGCGCTCGCGGATGCCGGCGATCCGGTCGGCGTCGGCGACCGTGCCGTACTCGCCGCGCGGAAGCTGGAGCACGGAGGAGCCCTCTTCGAAGGTGCCCTCCTCGGTCACGCCGAAGTACGCGGCCGCGAGGTCGCCGTCCGCCTCGCCCAGGACCTCGCGGAGCTGCGCGGGCGTCCATACGTAGTACGCGCCCTCGACGAGCTTGCCCGTGGCGTCCTCGCTGTCGGCGTCCAGGGCGGAGGCGAACCCGCCCTCTCCGGTGCGCAGTTCACGGACCATGAAGTCGGCCGTCTCCAGGGCGACGCGGCGCGCCAGGTCCGATCCCGTGGTCCGCCACAGGTGGGCGTACGCGCGGCACAGCAGCGCGTTGTCGTACAGCATCTTCTCGAAGTGCGGCACGACCCACTCGCGGTCGACGGAGTAGCGGGCGAAGCCGCCGCCGAGCTGGTCGTAGATGCCGCCGCGGGCCATGTGCTCGCAGGTGTCGGCGGCCATCTCCAGGGCGCCGTCGGAGCCGGTGCGGGCGTGGGTGCGCAGCAGGAACTCCACGACCATGGACGGCGGGAACTTGGGGGCGCCGCCGAAGCCGCCGTGCGTCGCGTCGTAGTCCCGGGTCAGGCCGAGCAGCGCCTGGGACAGCACCTCCTCGCCGGGTCGGCCGCCGTCGCCGACGGCCAGTTGACGCTCCGACAGGTCCTGGGTGATCTTCGCGGCGACCTCGCCGACCTCGTCGCGCCGGTCCGTCCACGCCCGCCGCACGCCGTCGAGGACCTGCGGGAAGGACGGCATGCCGTGGCGGGGCTCGGGCGGGAAGTAGGTGCCGAAGTAGAAGGGTTCGGCGTCGGCGGTGAGGAAGACCGTCATGGGCCAGCCGCCCTGCCCGGTCGCGGCCTGCACGGCCTCCATGTAGACGGCGTCGACGTCGGGGCGCTCCTCGCGGTCGACCTTGATGTTCACGAAGTGCTCGTTCATGAGCGCCGCCGTCGTCTCGTCCTCGAACGACTCGTGCGCCATCACATGGCACCAGTGGCAGCTCGAATACCCGACGGAGAGCAGCACCGGCACCCCACGCTCACGGGCGGCGGCGAACGCTTCGGCCGACCAGGGCCACCAGTCGACGGGGTTGTCGGCGTGCTGGAGGAGGTAGGGGGACGTCTCATGGGCCAGTCGGTTCGGCATGGTCCCATCCTCGCGCACACCGGCCCCTGATCCGCCGACTCCCTCGCGCCGACGCCACGTACGCAGGACACTGACACGTACATGTAGAGGTACGGGGCAGACGTACCCCTACGCGGGGCACACGCACGGACACGTGTCGACGGCACGTGCCGCTCTCGGAGGGGGACCACATGCGGGACAGCCATCGGGCCGAAGCCGAGCGGCTGTTGGCACGAGCCGTCGAGGAGGAGGTCCGGCGCACCGGGGGGCGCACGGACGGCGGGGTGCTCCTGTCGCGGGCGCGCGGCGCTCTGGACGCCATGGCGCAGACGGCGGCCGAGGAGTACGAGGCGTACACGCGGGCCCTGGACGAGGCGGCGGCCGGGCAGCTCACCTTCGCCCAGCGGTACGCGAAGGAGGGCGCGGGCACGCCGCTGCTCGTCGTGGCCGTCGCCGCCGTCGCGGCCACGGCCGCCGACCTCGCGCTCGGCACGGGCGGCGGCACGGCGCTCGGCGCGGGCGCGGCGGTCGCGGTGGCGGGCGCCGCGGCGACGGTGGTGAAGGTGACGGCGTCGCACGTCCCGGCGGCACAGCGGCACGCGGGCGCGGTGAGCCAGCCGGGCGGGCCCGAGCAACTGCGGCTCCAGTGGCTGACGGCCCTTGAGGTGCGCGGGATCCGGCCGTTCCTCGACCAGCAGCGGGTCCTCAACGCGGCGAGCGGCGGCGGGGTGACCGGCGGCAGCGGCGGCCAGAAGAAGGCGGCCCCGCAACTGCGCCGCACCGACAAGAGCGCGGCGGCCCGGCGGCGCACCGTCCTGGAGCAGTCCTTCGCCCAACTGCCGGAGCCCCACGGCACGTTCGCGGGACGCCGGGCGGAGCTGGGGCGGATCGCGCAGTGGGTGCACGCGGCGCGCGCCAGCACCCAGACCAAGCCGACGGTCGTCGTGCTGCACGGGGCGCCGGGGGCGGGCCGCTCCGCGCTCGCCGTGCGGGCGGCGCACGACGTGAAGGACCAGTTCCGCGGGGCCTGCCTGGTGGACCTGCGCGGCGAGAGCCCCGACACCCCGCCCCTGTCGACCCGCGACGCGCTCCTGCACCTCCTCAACCGCCTCGGCGCACCCCGCGAACAGCTTCTGTTCCGCGAGCGCTCCACGCAGGAGCAGCAGGTCAGACGGCTCAGCGAGATCTACCACCAGCATCTGACGGGCCTTGAGGTGGTCGTCGTGCTCGACGACGCCTGCGACCCGGACCAGGTGCGCACCCTCATCCCCGAGCGCTCCGACAGCCTCGTCCTCGTCACCGCCCGCAAACCCCTCGACCTGCCCGAGGACCTGCCCGCGTGGGTGCACCAGCTGCCGGTGGAGGAGCTGGACGCGGCGGGCGCCGAGCAGTTGCTGCGCAGCTCGGCGGAGGAGCTGACCGGACCCTACGACGCGGCGTCCCTGGAGACCGTGCGGGACCTGTGCGGCGGCCTTCCGCTCGCGCTGCGCGCCGCCGGGTCCTCGCTCGGGCCGCGCACCCCGCTCGAGCTGGTCAACGACCTCTCCGCGTACGGCCCTCCGCATGCCTTCGCCCCCGTCGAGCGCGCCCTCTCGCTGCGCTACGCCGACCAGGCGGAGCCCGCGCGCCGACTGCTGCGGCGGCTCGCGCTGGCCGGGCGCGCCTCGCTCGGCGCGGCCGCGGCCGCCGCGCTGCTCGCCACCGACGAGGCCGAGGCGGGCCGCCAGCTCACCGCGCTGTCCCGGGCGGGCCTCGTCGACCACGTCCGCGGCGACCGCTACCGCCTGCACGACCTCGTCCGCTCCTTCGCCCAGGCACGCCTCGCCGACGAGGAGGAGCCCGGGGAGCGCACCGCCGCGCAGGAACGTCTCATCGTCAGCTACGGCGAGCTGGCCGACTCCGTGATCCGCCTCGTCGACGGCAAGACCTCCACCCGCGCCGACCACTTCGGGCAGCACGGCTTCACGTCCCTGGACTCCGCGCTGCACTGGCTCGACGACGAGTCGAGCTTCATCACGGCGGCGCTGCGGCACGCCGAGGGCGTCGACCCGCAGGCGGTCCTCAATCTGCTCGGCGCCCTGTGCGACTACTGCCTGCTGCGCGGCGACCTCTACCGCCTCGGCGAGATCAGCGAGTTCGCGCAGTCCCTGGAGAAGCTGGAGCAGGGCGCGGCGGCCACCGGGGGCGCGGCGGGGCGGGGCCGGATGGAGCGCAGCGTGCAGTGGCGCACCGGCATAGCGGCCCGCCAGATCGGCGACCTCGACCAGGCACGCTCCACCCTGTCGTCCGTCGTCGACCTGTACTTCGAGGCGCACCAGGACGCGGGCGCGGCCCGCGCGCTCGGCTCCCTCGGCATCACCCTGCACCACCAGGGCAATCTGTCCGAGGCCGCCGCCCGGCTCCGCGAGGCGCTCGACCTGCAGGTGTCCGAGCAGCTCGCGGGCGACCGCGCCTGGACCCTGCACGCCCTGGCCGCCGTCGAACGCGACCGCTCCCGCCTCGGCGAGGCCGAGGAGATGCTGCGCACCGCCCTGGTCCTGCACCGCGAGAGCGAGTCCGTGCACGGCGAGGCCTGGGCCCACTTCCAGCTCGGCCAGGTGTGCCTGCGCAAGGGCGATGTGCCGCGCGCGGAGGAGGAGCTGCGGCGCGCCCTCGACCTGTACGGCAGCACGCGCGACGCCCGCGGCGAGGCGTGGGCCCTCACCCAGCTCTCCCGGGCCCGGCTCGTCGCGGGCGACCCGGCGCCCGCCGTCGACGGCCTGCGCCAGGCGGTCTCCCGGCACCGCGACAACGAGGACGCCCGCGGCGAGGCCTGGTCCCTGTACTACCTGGGCCAGGCCCTGGAGGAGACCGGCAACCTCGAACAGGCCGTCCGCGACCTGGAGCGGGCCCGCACGATGTTCTCCCGCATGCGGGACGTGTACGGCCTCGCCTGCGCCCGCCACCACTCGGCCCGCGTCACCCGCGACCAGCGCGCCGCGCAGACCGGCTCGCTGCGCAACTCCGGCTTCGCCCGCCAGCTCCTGATGGACGCCCGCGCCGACTTCCAGCGCATCGGGGTCGCCCACGGCGAGGCCTGGACGTGCCTGGAGCTGGCCGTCGTCGACGCCGGCAACGCCCGCACGCAGGCCGCGCTCTCCCTCTGCGACGAGGCCATCGCCCTCTTCGCCTCCTACGGCGACCGGCGCGGCGAGGACTGGGCCCACTTCCTGCGCGCCACGCTCCTGCCCTACGCCTCCCCCGGCGGCTGGGAGATCGGCACGGCCGTCGCCCAGGAGGAGCTGGTCCAACTGGCCCGCGCCGTCCATCCGTCGCGGGACGGCAAGCTCGACCAGTACGTGGAGGCGTATCTGCTGCTTCTTGAGCGCGGGGCCGAGCTGGACGCGGGGTGGCAGGCGTGGCGGTTGGGGATGACGCCGGATCGGCATGCCAGGGAGATCATGGGGGTTTCGGTGACCACGCCTTGAGCGGCGGGCCATAGTAGGGGAGTTGGGCGCTTCGGGGGCAGCGGGGGGTGGGGTACGTGAAGGGGTGGCTGCCGGACGATCTGTCGCCGTACGACGGGCCTCGCGAGGTGGCGGAGCTGCCGGGCGCGCTGCGCGCGTTCCTGCGGCCGGGTCCCGATGACGAGGGCCCCGCGGTCATGGAGCTGCACGGGGAGCCTGGCGCCGGAGCGTACGACCTCGCGGTCCGGCTCGCCCATTCGGCCTGGGACACGTCGGAAGGGGTGCGGTTCACGCCCTGCTGGGTGCCGCTCGGGGCGGCCGACGCCACGCCGGACCTGGTCCTGCTGCGCCTCCTTGAGCTGCTGCTTGACGGCCGCCCGCCGAATTCCCTGTACGACATGGTGCTGGCCGAGCCCGATCGGCTGGAGGACGCGCTGGCCTGGCCGTGCCACGACACACTCGTGCAGGGGCGCCACCTGGTGGTGCTCGACGGGCTGCCCACCGGGGAGGCTGGGGCGGAGTTGTTGCGGCTTGCCGCGTGGCTCGTCCGGGGCTCGGACTCGCGAGTCCTTGCCGTGTCCGGGGTCGCGCACGAGGTGACCGAGGTGCCGGTGGGCTCCCACCAGGTCACGGGCGGCGGGGACGCCGGGGGCACCGGGTTCGCCGGGCTGAGTGCGCCGACCCGGGCGCTGTTGCGGGTGCTCGCGCACTGGGAGGGTGAAGAGGCCAACGCGTCGGTGGCGGCGGGGCTGTACGCGTCGACGCTGCGCACGGCGCGGCCGCGGCCCGTCGCATGGGCCCGGCAGGCGCTGCGGGAGCTGTCCGCCCGCGGAGTGCTCCAGGCCACGCGGCCCGAGTGGTTCCGGCCGCACCCGGACCTGCGCACGGGGCCCGCCCGGCACCTGGACGCCGGCCTCGCCGAAGCGCTCCTGGACGGCACTGTCGAGCCGCGCGGCGGCGCTGACGCGTACGTCGACCTCGTGATCCGTCTCACCCGGGCCGGGGCGGCGGAGACCGCCACCGCGCTGGTCGAACTGCTCGAACCCCAACTTACCGGTAAACAGGGCGTGTTCAGGCTGCTGCGGTTGAAGCAGTCGTACTGGCACCGGACGGGCGACTGGGAGCCGGCGAGGCTCACGGCGGCCGTCGCGGCCCGGGATACCGGCAGGCCACTGGTCGCCGCGGAAACCCTGGCCACGCTCGACTCCCCGCGTGCCGCCTTCCACAAGGCGGTCGCCCAGCGCTGCGCGGGCCACCTGCGCGAGGCCGCGGCCACGCTCGACGCCGCCCCCGACGCCGTACCGCCGGACGGCTGGGTGCTGCACACCCGCGCTGCCGTCCAGTGCGACATGGGTGAACTCCGCGGGGTCGACCGGCTGTTGCGCAGCGCCGTGGAAGCCCACCAGGTCCGGGGCGACGCCCGCGGCGAGGCCTGGGCCATCCACCACTACGGGCGGCTGCGGATGGTGCGCGGCGACCTGGAGGAGGCACAGAAGCGGCTGGAGGCCGCCCGGCACATGTTCGTGGAGCTCGGCGACCGCCAGGGCCAGGCCTGGACGGAGACCGAACTCGGCAGGAACCAGGCGCTGTTCGGGAGCCACACGGAGGCGCTCCACCAGTTGCACAAGGCGCTCGGCCTTCACCTGTCGAACGGTGACGTGCGCGGGAAGGGCTGGACGTACCTGTACCTCGCCCTCGCGCATGAGGCCTTCGGCGACCGGGAGGGGGCCGCGCCTCTGGCCCGTACGGCGGAACGGGAGTTGCGCAACGTCCCCGACCTTTTGGGCACCGCCTGGGCACAGCACTGTCGTGCGCTCCTGCCGTTCCCCAGTCTTGCGATATCACCGAAGCTCCGATCGGCGATGGACCTCTTCAACCGATGCGGCTGCCTGCACGGCCAGGCCTGGAACACCTTGGAGCTGGCACGGCTGTGGCGGCGGGAGGGGGGAAGTTCGCTGGCGAGGGCGGAGGCAGGCCTCTACCGCGACGCCGAGCGCCGGTTCGAGGCCATCGGCGACTCCCACGGTCAAGGGTGGGCCATGTCGCTGCGCTCCAACGCCTTCGACCGGGGCCGCCACCCCGAGCACATCCCCTTGACCGCCCGCCACCTGATCCCCGAGCCGGGCGCGCGCACCGACAGAGCCACCCCCTTCCCCACCGCCCTCTCCCGCATCCGCCTCACCCTCCTCGACGACGAATCCACCGCCGGTACGGCGTCCCGCATCACCCTCCACGTCGACCCCGGCCCACAACACCCCTGGTCCGCCCCCACCCCCGAACTCCCCTGGCTGACCGCCCGCGCCACCCCCCTCACGGCCGCCGACGTCGAACCCGCGCACGCCCTGACGCTCAAGCCCTCACCCCACGACCAGGACGGCGCCGAGTTCCTGTTCACGCCCCACAAGGCGGGACGCCACCGGCTCCTCTTCACGGTGGAGGACTCCGCGACGGCCACCGTCCTCCAGCAGGTCGAGACCTACATCGACGTCACCGACGGCGAGGGCGGCCCGCGGGACGCCCTGTCGCCCGAAGCACTGCGGAGGGCCTAGGACACATGGCCCACGAGCTGCCGACCCGCGTCACGCACGACCCGAGCCTGGGCTTCACCCGGCTTCCCCGGCACGTCATCCGGCACCCCGATCTCGTCGTCGGGCTGGACGCGCGCCGTGAGGACGAGCCCGTGCAGGCCCGGATGTACGGGCCCGCCGTGCCCTCGCTCAGCGGCTCCGAGCACACGGTGACGCTCAACGTCCGCCCCCGCGAGGTGCGTTCGGTGGCGGCGCGGCTGCGGCAGGTGTGGAGGGACGAGTTCGTGGCGCTCCAGCCGCTGGACGCGTCCGGCCGCCCCGCCCCCGGCCGCACCCCGCTCCCGTATGCCTCCCTCGTCGACCTGACCGCCGAACCCGAGGCCGAACTGCGCACCGCGCTCGCCCGACTCGCCCGCTACGGCACCCAGTTGCTCTACGACGTCCTCCTCGGCGGCGAGTCCGAGGAGCTGAAGCTCTTCCGCGGCTTCCTGACGGACGCCCTCGGCAGCGACCGGCCCCTGCGCGTCCGCTTCCACTCGGACCTGTACCTGCCCTGGCCGATGCTGTGCCTGCCCGTCGCCTTGGACGAGGACGCGGAGCCCGGCACCGGGAGCCTGTTCGGGCGTTTCCTCGGCTATCGCCACCAGCTCGAACACACCGGCGGCAACGCCTACGCCCGCGTCGCCGACGACCGCGACCCGCCGCCGCGCTCGGCCCCCGCCGTCAGCCTCAACCACGACACGGGCGTCGACGCGGAGGGCCTGACCCGGGCCGCCGACGTCGCCACCGCCCTCGCCGACGGCGGCGACCTCGTCGAACGCACCACCCGCGACGAACTGGAACGCGCCCTCGGCGACACTCTCCTCGACGAGCAGCTGATGTACTTCTGGTGCCACGGCCACTTCACCGCGTCCGGCGACGAACCCCCTTACCTCGTCCTGAAGTTGACCGACCAGCGGGCCATCGACGCGCACAGCCTGCGCGCCCACCGCCCGCCCCCGCACTCCTGCGTGCCGTTCCGCCCCTTCGTCCTGCTCAACGCCTGCTACGCGGGGCTCCCCGGCAACGCCGACCTGGCCTACCTCGGCAGGGCCCTGTTCGACGCGGGCGCCAGCGGCATCCTCGGCCCACAGATCGAGATGCCGCAGCGCTTCGCCGCCGAGTACGCGCTCGCCTTCGTCACCCGCTACCTGACCGGCCGGGAGACGGCGGGCGACATCGCCCACGCCCTGTCCCGGCACTTCGCCGACACCTGCCACAACCCGCTGGGCTTCGCGTACGCCCTGCACAGCGGCATGGACAGCCGCTTGGAGCGCACGGCGTGAACGAGGGCTCCACGGAGAGGGACGGGATGAGCGAGGGGTGCGGGGACAAGTGACGGGTGACAGGTGCGGGGACGGCCGGGGAGTTGGGCGGAGCGGGGATGGCTGAGGCATCAGAGGGCACGGGGACGGCCGAGGCGTCCGAGGACTCAGGGTCGGCCGAGACGCCCGAGAGCACGGAGATGGCGGAGGCAACCGTGGACGCCAGGACGGCCGAGATGTCCGAGGACTCAGGGTCGGCCGAGACGCCCGAGAGCACGGAGATGGCGGAGGCAACCGTGG
Organism: Streptomyces sp. NPDC041205; assembly: GCF_055591765.1. NCBI lineage: Bacteria > Bacillati > Actinomycetota > Actinomycetes > Kitasatosporales > Streptomycetaceae > Streptomyces > Streptomyces sp. NPDC041205. The sequence goes on from NZ_JBVIZH010000002.1 coordinate 940,964, forward strand.
ACGCCAGGACGGCCGAGGCATCGGAGAGCGCAGGGACGGCCGAGGGCGCAGAGATGGGCGAGGGCGCGGGGATGGCCGAGGCGTACGGGCACGGCCGAATCGCCGTCGTCGACCTCGACGCGAGTGGCTGGCCGCTGCGGCCCACCCGCGACGGCCCGCGCCCCGTGCCGCCGCCCGGCCTCGACGCCCACCTCGCGCAGCGGCTGACCCCGCCGTCCTGGGCGACGGACATCGTCGTGTACGTCCACGGGTGGCAGACCTCGGAGGCGTCGGCGCTGAGGGCGCTGCGGACGCTGATGGGGCTGGTGGAGCGGCAGCGGGGCGAGCGGGCAGGGCTGTATCCGCGGCTCCGGCGGGGCGCACCCGGGCACCGGGACTTCGCCCCGTGGCCGGTCCTGGTCCGGTGGCCGTCGCGCTCCCTGCCCTCGCTCGGCGGCTACCGCCGCATCCGCGACCGCGCCCACGCGATGGGCGCCGAGGGCCACGCGGCCCGCGTGATCGCGCAGCTCCTGGGCTATCTGGACGCCCACAGGGGCGACCCGCGTGCCGCGCCCGTCCTCGCCAACCGCGGCGGCCAGTACCTGCACCTCGTCGGGCACTCTTTCGGCTGCCGGCTGCTGTGCGAGGCGGTGCAGTGGGCCGCGGCGCCGCCGGGCGGGACGCTGGGGTGGAGCACGCCCGCGCCGCCGGGGCGGCCGTTCACCGTCGACTCGATGCTGCTGTTGCAGATGGCGGCGGCGCGGGACGCCTTCGCGGCCACGTTCACCGCGCTCGCGGGGGCGCCGCTGCACGGGCCGGTGGTGGCGACGTACTCGCAACACGACCGTGCCACCGGCTTCTGGCACCTGCGGGCCGAGAAGCGGGCAGGCATCGGGTACGCGGGGATCGGGACGGCGCCCGCGCCGGTGTCCGGGATCCGGATGCGGGCCACCGACGAGGCGTACCCGCACGACGCCCTCGACCACCGCTTCGTCAGCGTCGACGCGGGCGCCGTCTTCGTCCACGGCCACGGCCCCGCGGGCGCGCACTCCGACCACCTGCGTCCGGAGTCAGCCCACCTGCTGCTGTCACTGGCGGACCACTCAAGGTGACAAGCGTCAGCCCGTCCGGCGTTCGAGGACGAGGCGCGGAGCGCCGATCACGGGGGGGCGGGGGCGTAGCACCGAGTGGGGCGCGCCGGGCGTACCTGCCCGGGCGCCCCCGCCAGAAGCCTCAGGCTTCCTTGGACCCCTTGGATCCCTTGGACCCCTTGGGTCCCTTGTCGCCGGACGCACCCGCGGCACCGGAGGCACGAGCCGCCCCGGAGACCGCGGGCTCGGCACCCTCGGGGGCACCCGAGGAGTCCGAGAGGTCCGAGGAGTCCGGGGACTCCTTGAAGTCCACCTTCCCCATGTGCCGGTTCATGGACTTCATCAGCCGCCACACCGCGAGCGCCATCACCGCGAACACGATGAACCCCAGGACCCCGGGGGTCACCTTGTTCTCGTCGACCTCCTTGGCGAGGGGGACGAGATGCGTCACTGCCAGGCTTGCGCTTCCGCTCATGTCAGGCATTGTCGCGGATGCCCGCGAAGAGGTCGTCCTCGGGGAGGGAGGTATCGACCAGAGACTTCGCGAGCTCGTACTCCTCGGTCGGCCAGACCTCCCGCTGGATGTCCATCGGGACGCGGAACCAGCCGCCGTCGGGGTCGATCTGCGTGGCGTGCGCGATCAGCGCCTTGTCGCGGATCTCGTAGAAGTCGGCGCACGGAACGTGCGTGGTCAGCGTGCGCTCGACCCGCTCGAACTCGTCCCAGCGCTTCAGCCACTCCCCGTAGGGCGACTCCAGGCCGCGGTCCAGCATGGCCTGGTGCAGCGCCTCGGTGCGCGGCCGGTTGAAGCCCTGGTTGTAGTACAGCTTCTGCGGCGTGAAGACGGGGCCGAACTCGCTCTCCGGGTACTTCTCCGCGTCCGCCGCGCCCTCGAACGCCACCATCGAGATCTTGTGGGTCATGATGTGGTCCGGGTGCGGATACCCGCCGTTCTCGTCGTACGTCGTGATCACCTGCGGGCGGAACGAACGGATCTGGCGCACCAGCTCACCGGCCGCCTTGTCGACGTCCTCCAGGGCGAAGCAGCCCTCGGGCAGCGGCGGCAGCGGGTCGCCCTCGGGCAGGCCCGAGTCGACGAAGCCGAGCCACTCCTGCTTGACGCCGAGGATCTCCCGGGCCTCGTCCATCTCCTTCTTGCGCACCTCGTGGATGTGCTCCTGGATGTACGTGTCGCCCTGGAGCTTGGGGTTGAGGATGTCGCCGCGCTCTCCGCCCGTGCAGGTCACGACGAGCACGTCCACCCCTTCGGACACGTACTTGGCCATGGTGGCCGCGCCCTTGCTCGACTCGTCGTCGGGGTGGGCGTGAACGGCCATCAGTCGAAGCTGCTCAGTCAAGACTCGATCCTCAGGTGTCCGGCGCCGGTGCGTGCTGTGGCGCCCTCGGTCATCAGGCGTTGTACGGGGCTTCTATAGTGACGGAACCGGGGGGCGGAAAATTCCGGCATTCCCTGCCCGCATGGAGGACGATCATGACCGCGGTGAGCGGCGGCGACAGCGGCGGCCTGGCCACGCGGGTCCCCGAGGACCGCTACGGCAGGTCGGCGGACGAGCGTGCCGACCGCAAGCTCAAGATCGTCGGTTCCGTCCTCGGTGTGCTGCTGCTCGGCGTGATCGGCTGGTTCGGGTACGACTCGATCGCCGGGGCCAAGCTCAGCGGCGAGCTGATCAAGTTCGACGTGGTCTCGGACAAGGCCGTCGAGGTGCACCTGGAAGTGCGCAAGGACGCGGATGCGAACGGCTACTGCACGCTCCGCTCCCAGGCCGAGGACGGCTCCGAGGTGGGCCGCGCCGACTTCCGCTTCGACCAGGACAAGGGGCGCGTCGACAAGACCGTCACGCTGCGCACGACCGGGCGCGCCACCAGCGCGGAGCTGGTCGGCTGCCACGCCGACTGATCGCTGCCCGACGCCGCCCGCCCCGCCCGACGCCGCCCGCGACACGCCTCGCCGCTCCCGGCGCCCACGCGCTCACCTGCGCTGACACTTCTCTGATGGCTTATGTCCTCCCCCTCCGGCACCGAAATTGTTAGGCTCGTGGTTTCGCCCACCCGTTAGGGAACATCCTTCTGGGTAGGGCGATGCTTTGTATTCCCAGTACCTACGAGGAGCACCTGTGACCCAGACCAGCGACAACGTCACCTGGCTGACCCAGGAGGCGTACGACAAGCTCCGGTCCGAGCTTGAGTACCTGTCTGGTCCTGCGCGCACCGAGATCGCAACCAAGATCGCGGCGGCGCGCGAGGAGGGCGACCTGCGCGAGAACGGCGGGTACCACGCGGCCAAGGAGGAGCAGGGCAAGCAGGAGCTCCGCGTCCGCCAGCTGACGCAGCTCCTGGAACACGCGAAGGTCGGTGAGGCGCCCGCCGAGTCGGGTGTCGCCGCCCCCGGCATGGTCGTCACCATCGCGTTCGACGGCGACGAGGACGACACGGTGACCTTCCTGCTCGCGTCCCGGGAGTACGCAAGCGACGACATCGAGACGTACTCGCCGCAGTCCCCGCTCGGCAGCGGCGTCAACGGCAAGAAGGTCGGCGAGAACGCGCAGTACGAGCTGCCGAACGGCAAGCTGGCCTCCGTCAAGATCCTCGAGGCCAAGCCGTACCAGGGCTGAGTCCCCCAGGGACACCGAAGACCCCCGGCGCGGTCCGCGCCGGGGGTCTCGTGCGTGCGGGCGGCGGGCGGCTGCGCCGCTACGGGCGCGGGGCCCGCTTTCCGGGTGTCACCTGCATTCGAGGTAGATGCCGCCGGACTGCTTCACATCCACCTTGTTGTTGGTCCTGGTGCCCGACAGGAAGGTCTTGAAGGCGCCACGGGTGGGGCACTTCACGGACGTGTTGATGCTGCCCAGCGAGCTGGGCGACACGTTCTGGCACTTGTTGGTGAGCTGCACCCAGCCCGAAAGCGTCTGCCCGAGCAGCGAGACGCAGACCTTCTTGTAGCCCTCGTAGAACCCGTTGCCCCAGACCTTGCCGTTCTGGACCTTCGGGGTGTACGCGATCAGCTCCAGCTCCTGGGCCGCGGCCGACGACTGCGACGCCGCCCCCATCACCATTCCGGCCGCCATCACGGCCGCGGCCGCGCTCATCCGCACCTTCGACATGGACTTCCCCTCGTTCCGTCGGTCCGTCGCGCTCACCTGCACTTGACGAAGCGCGGCGCCGAGTCCTTGATGTCCTTGCGGTTGTTGGTCCGGGTGCCCGAGAGCAGGGTCCGGAAGATGCCTTCCCTGGGACACTTGGCGCCGACGCTGATGCTGCCCAGCGAGCTGGGCGACACGTTCTGGCACTTGCTCGTCACCGGAATCGGCGGGATGGTCCCGAGGCTCTCCTGGAGCAGCGTGACGCAGACCTTCTTGTACCCCTCGTAGAACCCGCTGGCCCACACCTTGCCGTTCTGCGCCTTGGGCTGGTACGCCACCAGCTCCAACTCCTGTGCCGCGGCGGACGACTGGGACGCCGCCCCCGCCACCATCGCCGCCGCCATCACGGCCGCGGCCGCACCCATCCGCACCTTCGACATGGACTTCCCCTCGTTGGCTGTACGTCGGTCGGCCGAATCGGCCGGGGCGCGCCACCCGGACGTTCTCGGCGTCTGTAGCCTCCAGCCCCGCGCACCCCGGCAGTACCCCCCGCCCAGGGGATCTTTTGCGCCACGCCCGACGCACTATTCATGTTCATGCCACCCGCAGTTCACCTTCCGCGTCGCACCATCTTGGGCGTACGCAGCCTGCTCACGTAGTCACTGCCGTGATGGACCACTGGCTGCGCACTCACCACGGGGAAGCAGTGAGACACGGGGGTCAACTGTGATTTCGGTCGGTGTCATCGCGCGCGGCGGACCGGAACGGGCGGAGCTGCGTGCCGCCCTGGAGACGGAGGGGCGGCATCAGGTCGCCGACGAGGACGAGCCCGGCCGGGAGGTGGCGCTCGTGCGCCGCGCCCGGCCCCGGGTGCTCGTGGTCAGCCAGGGCGACGAGGAGTCGGCGGTCACCGCCCTGCACCGGCTTGCCGCCGCGCCCGCGCCGGTGGCCGTCCTGCTGCTCGCCGGCCGGTTCACCTGCGGCGGCCTGCGCCGGATCCTGTCCTGCCGTCCGGCGGGCGTCCTGCACCGGGCCACGGCGGCCGCCCATCTGCCGTGGGCGGTCGGCGCGGCGGCCGCGGGCGGGCCGGTCCTCGGCCCCGAGCTGGTCGACGTGGTGGCCGGCGCCTGTCCGTGCCCCGGCTGCGCCCCTTCGGCTCGGGACGAGGCACGGGCCCTCCTCGCCACCCTGTCCACGCGCGAGCTGGAAGTGCTCGAACTCGTCGGCGAGGGCCTGTCCAACCCGCAGATCGCCGCGGCCCTCACCATCAGCTCCGACACCGCCAAGGACCACGTGGGCAGCATCTGCGGCAAGCTCGGCATCCGGGGCCGGCTGCAGGTGGCCCGCGTCGCCTGGCAGGCGGGGCTCACCGGGCGGCGGGCCCCCGCGGACGGCCGGGTGCACGCCGCCTGCGGGTGACCTCGCCCGGAGGGTCGGACGGCCGGGGGGCCGGGTGCCGGGGGGCGGAGGGCTCGGGGGCCTCGGCGGCCGGGTGTCAGGCGGCCGCCGAGCGGTACTTGCGCACCGCGAGCGTGCGGAAGACCACCAGGATCAGCACCGACCAGAGCACCGAGGCCAGGACCGGGTGCTGCATGGGCCAGGCGTCCGGCGTCTTGAAGCCGGGCGGCAGATTGCCGAACAGCTCGCGGCACGCCTGCACGGTGGTGCTGAACGGGTTCCACTCGGCGATGTGCCGGAAGAACGTCGGCAGGTTGTTGGAGTCCACGAAGGCGTTCGAGATGAACGTCAGCGGGAAGAGCCAGATGAGCCCGCCGGAGGTCGCGGCCTCCGGCGTACGCACCGACAGGCCGATCAGGGCTCCGATCCACGAGAAGGCGTACCCGAGCAGGAGCAGCAGGGCGAAGCCCGCGAGGATCTTGCCGAAGTTCTCATGCGTGCGCCAGCCGATGAGCAGCGCGACCAGGGCGAGCACGACCAGGGTCAGCGCGGTCTGCACCAGGTCCGCCACGGTGCGGCCGGTGAGGACGGCGCCGCGCGCCATGGGCAGCGAGCGGAAGCGGTCGATGAGGCCCTTGTGCATGTCGTCCGCGATACCGGCGCCCGCGCCGGCCGTGGCGAAGGTGACCGTCTGGGCGAAGATGCCGGCCATCAGGAACTCGCGGTAGTCCTGCGACGAGAGCGAGCCGCCGACCTGGATGGACCCGCCGAAGACGTACGTGAACAGGACCACGAACATCACCGGCTGGATCAGGCCGAACAGCACCATCTCGGGAATCCGGGACATCCTGATCAAGTTCCGGCGGGCGATGACCAGGGAGTCGCGGACGGACTTGCCGATACCGCCGGCGGGCCTGGGGGCGGGAGCGGTACGCGTGACGGCACTCACGGGGCGGCCTCCTTCTTGTGCTTGTCCTTGGCGACGGGCGCGCCCTTGGCGTCCTTGCCTCCCTGCACGTCGTTCGCGCTGTTCGCGCCGTTCTCTTCGTCCTTGACCTCGGCCGTGTGGCCCGTCAGGGAGATGAACACGTCGTCGAGGGTGGGACGGCGCAGGCCGATGTCGTCGATCTCGATGCCGCGGGTGTCGAGCTCACGGATGACCTCGGCGAGCAGCTTCGCGCCGCCGGTGACGGGGACGGTCAGCTTGCGGGTGTGCCGGTCGACGGTGGCCTCGCCCTTGCCGAAGCCGGTGAGGACCTCGGTGGCGGTCGCGATGTGGTCCCGCTCGTGCACCACGACCTCGACGCGCTCGCCGCCGATCTGGGCCTTGAGCTGGTCGGCGGTGCCGCGGGCGATGACGCGGCCGTGGTCGACGACGCAGATGTCGTGCGCCAGGTGGTCGGCCTCCTCCAGATACTGCGTGGTCAGCAGGAGGGTGGTGCCGCCGGCGACGAGCTCCTGGATGACCTCCCACAACCCCTGGCGGTTGCGCGGGTCCAGGCCGGTCGTGGGCTCGTCCATGAACATCACCGGCGGCGACACGACCAGGGCGGCGGCGAGGTCGAGGCGGCGGCGCATACCGCCCGAATACGTCTTGGAGGGGCGGTCCGCCGCGTCCGCGAGGTCGAAGCGCTCAAGGAGCTCACCCGCCCGCGCCTTGGCCTCCTTGGCCCGCATCTCGTACAGCCGGCCGACCATCTGGAGATTCTCACGGCCCGTCAGATACTCGTCCACGGCGGCGAATTGGCCGGAGAGGCCGATCGAGCGCCGCACTTCGTTCGGATGCTTCAGGACGTCGATCCCGGCGACGAACGCCTTGCCGCTGTCGGGGGTGAGCAGCGTGGTCAGGCAGCGCACCGCCGTCGTCTTTCCCGCGCCGTTCGGCCCGAGGAGGCCGAGGACCGTGCCTTCCGGGACATCGAGATCGACGCCGTCCAGAGCCCTTACGTCACCGAAGGTCTTCACCAGACCTTCGGCGTAGATGGCGCCTGGCATAGGGGGTCTCCCATGTTTTGGGTGGTTTCCTAGCGAAAAGCTTAGAATCGCCGGGTTCCGATCGCCCGACACTCAGTGACGTGCCTCACAAACACTAACGCGATACATCGCGTCACTCAACGCATTGGATGAGCCTTGCAGAAACCAGTGGGGCGCGGGATCTCTCGCACGCCCCCCTCGCCGCCCGCGCGCCCTCCACGGCGTGCGCGACGTACCCGGCGTCAGCCGATCGACATGCCCGGCGTCAGCCGATGACCGTGCCCCGACGCCAGCCGATCAACGTGTCCGGCGTCAGCCGATGACCGTGTACCCGGCATCCCGCAACGCCGTCGCGACCTCCGCGCAGTGCTCGGTCCCCTTGGTCTCCAGATGCAGTTCCACCTCCGCCTCCGTGAGCCCGAGCCGAGGGTCGGTCCGCACATGGCTCACGTCGAGGACATTGGCGTCCACCGCCGACAGCACCCCGAGCAGGGTCGCCAGGGCACCCGGCCGGTCCGTCAGACGCAGCCGCAGCGACAGGTAGCGGCCCGCCGCCGCCATGCCGTGGCGCAGGATGCGCTGCATCAGCAGCGGGTCCACGTTGCCGCCGGAGAGCAGCGCGACGACCGGGCCCTTGAAGGCGCGCGGATCGCTCAGCAGCGCCGCCACCGGGCTCGCGCCCGCGGGTTCGACGACCATCTTGGCCCGCTCCAGGCACAGCAGCAAGGCACTCGACAAATCGTCCTCGGAGACCGTGACGATGTCGTCCACGAGGTCCTCGACGAGCCGGAACGGCACGTCCCCGGGGCGGCCCACCTTGATGCCGTCCGCCATGGTCACAGGGTTGTCGATCGACGTCGGGCGCCCCGCGGCGAGCGAGGGCGGGTACGCCGCCGCGCCCGCCGCCTGCACCCCCACCAGGCGTACGTCCGGGCGCAGCGACTTGACCGCGACCGCGATGCCCGCGGCGAGGCCGCCGCCGCCCACGCCGACGACGAGCGTGCGCAGCTCCGGGCACTGCTCCAGGATCTCCAGGCCCACCGTGCCCTGACCGGCGACGATGTCCGGGTGGTCGAAGGGGTGGATGAAGACCGCGCCCGTCTCGCGCGCGTAGTCCTGCGCGGCGGCCAGCGTCTCGTCGACGACCTGGCCCCGCAGCCGGACCTCCGCGCCGTAGTCCCGGGTCGCCGCGACCTTCGGCAGCGGGGCCCCGACCGGCATGAACACCGTGGCGCGGACGCCGAGCAGGGACGAGGCGAGGGCCACGCCCTGCGCGTGGTTCCCGGCGCTGGCCGCGACGACTCCGGCGGCGCGCTCCTCGGGCAGCAGCCCGGAGATGCGCACGTAGGCACCGCGGAGCTTGAACGAGCCGGTCCGCTGGAGGTTCTCGCACTTCAGGTGCACCGGCGCGCCGACCAACTGCGACAGGTGCCTGCTGCCTTCCATGGCCGTGACCCTGGAGACGCCGACGAGCATCTTCTGGGCGCCCCGTACGTCGTCGAGCGTGACGGCGGGAAAGGAGCGAGTCGTGCGGTAGCTCATGACTGCAGTCTCGCAGTTCACGCCCGCCCCCTCCCGGCGTGACCAAGCGGCGAGACGGGTTTGCGCAGCGCCGGTACGGGTAGCGCCCGGGCCGCGTACCCTGTCCCCCAACCCACCACCCTTCCCATGAAGTGAGCCCCCGGCCATGCCCACAACTCCGGACATGACGACCGCCAGCGATCCCGGCCTCCTCGATACCCTGCAGCATCAGGTTGCGGTGTTCGCACGGCGTGCGGAGCAGACCCGCCTCGGCGGCGTCGGACAGGTCCGCAACTCCATGGACCGCGCCGCGTACCTGCTGCTCAACCGCCTCGACAAGGAAGGTCCCATGGGCGTCAAGGCGCTCGCGGCGAGCATGGGCATCGACTCGTCGACCGTGACCCGGCAGGTCGCGCCCCTGGTCGACACCGGCCTGGTCAAGCGCACCTCCCACCCCGAGGACGGCCGTGCCGTCGTCCTCCAGCTGTCCCCGCGCGGGCAGGCCCGCCTCGACGAGGTGCGCTCCTCGCGGCGCGAGCTGATGGCGGAGCTCACGCAGGACTGGGCTCCGGCGGAACGCGAGAGCTTCACCGCGCTCCTCACCCGCTTCAACACCGCGCTCTCGGCGCGGCAGTCGTCCCAGGCGGTACCGGACCCCGTCGCTCCGACCGACTCCTGAGCCCCCGGCCGCGGTACGCCGACCACCGCGGCCGGGCGCAGGGCGGCAGGTTCCGCTCGCGCAGGGCTCTTGACCTGGGCACCGTGCCTGGCCTCAGATGAAACCGAGTCCCCCTACGCCGGACGGCGGGAGGCGCGGTGCGAGAGCGGCAGGCCGCCCAACAGGCCCGCCGTGCCCGGGAGTTCCAGGCGTTCGTCGCGGGCGCGGCAGGGCGTCTCCTGCATGCCGCCACGCTGCTCACCGGTGAGCGGCCGGACGCCAACCCGCGCGCGCGGGCGCTGCTCACGGCCGCGCTCGCGTCCACGTACGCCTCCTGGGACAGGATGCGCGGCGAGGATCCGTACGACCGCACCCGCACCGTCCTCGTCGTCCGCTTCGCGCGGGGCGCCTGGCGGCGGTCCCGCGGGCGCGGCGGGCCGCTCGCCCGGCTGTCCCCGCAGGAGCGGCTCGTCCTCGTTCTCCGGTTGTACGAGGGTGTGGCCGAGGAGCAGACGGCGGCGCTGCTCGGGCTCGGCGTGGAGCGGGTGCGGGTGCTGTCCGCCCGGGCTGTCGCCACAGTGCTCCATCCGCCGCGCGGGCCCGCGCCCACCACACCCGCCGCGCCCGGGGTGCCGCCCGGCGCGCCCCTCGGGAAGGCGGCCTCGTCATGAGCCAGCAGGAGCGGCGGGAGGCCGTGGTGCGGGGGATGCTCGACGCCGGGGCGCCGGCGTCGGTGCCGCCCGAACTGCACGCGGACGCCGTGCGGCGCGGGGCCCGGATGCTGCGTCGCCGCACGGTCGCGCGGCGACTGATGTGGCTGCTCCTGCTGGTCGCCGTCGTCGCGTTCGCGGTCTGGGCGGCGGAGGCCCAGCCGTGGGTGGAGCCCCCGTCGAGCCGCACCCCGCCCCTGACCAGCTGGTGACCCGGGGCGGCCGGGGTCGCCCCGGCCGCCCCCACCCCCGAGCGCCCGCGCGCCTAGCCCAGCGCCTGCTGCAGATCCGCCAGCAGGTCGTCGGCCGACTCGATGCCTACGGAGAGGCGCACCAGGTCGGCCGGGACCTCCAGGGCGGAGCCCGCGACGGAGGCGTGGGTCATGCGGCCGGGGTGCTCGATGAGCGACTCGACGCCGCCGAGGGACTCGCCGAGGGTGAACAGCTTGGCCCGGTCGCAGACGGCGACGGCCGCCTCCTCGCCGCCCTCGACCTGGAAGGACACCATCCCGCCGAAGGACTTCATCTGCTTGGCGGCGATCTCGTGCCCGGGGTGCGAGGCGAGCCCCGGGTACAGCACCTTCGTCACGCGCGCGTGCCGCGTGAGCATGTCGACGACGCGCTCGGCGTTCTCGCTGTGCCGGTCCATGCGGACGGCCAGCGTCTTGATGCCCCGCAGGACCAGCCAGGAGTCGAAGGGCCCGGCGACGGCACCCATCGCGTTCTGGTGGAACGCCAACTCGTCGCCGAGCTCGGCGTCGTTGACGACGAGCGCGCCGCCGACGACGTCGGAGTGCCCGCCCATGTACTTCGTCATGGAGTGCACGACGACGTCCGCGCCGAGGGCGAGCGGCTGCTGGAGGTAGGGGCTCGCGAAGGTGTTGTCGACGACGAGCCGCGCGCCCGCCTCCCGGGCGATCTGGGCCGTGGCCTCGATGTCGGTGATGCCGAGCAGCGGGTTGGAGGGGGTCTCCACCCACACGGCCTTCGTGCGCGGCGTGAGCGCGGCCCGCACCGACGCCGGGTCGGAGGTGTCGGCGACCGACCACTCCACGCCCCACCGCGAGACGACCTTGGCGAACAGGCGGAACGTACCGCCGTACGCGTCATTGGGGATGACGACGTGGTCACCGGGGCCGAGCAGCGTACGCAGCAGGCAGTCCTCGGCGGCGAGGCCGGAGGCGAAGGCGAGGCCGCGGCGGCCGCCTTCGAGGGCGGCGAGGTTCTCCTCCAGGGCGGTGCGCGTCGGGTTGGCGCTGCGGCTGTACTCATAGCCGCCGCGGAGCCCGCCGACTCCGTCCTGCTTGTACGTGGACACCTGGTAGATGGGCGGGACGACGGCGCCGGTGAGCGGGTCGGCGGTGTTGCCCGCGTGAATGGCGACGGTCTCGAAATTCTGGCTGCTGCGCGAGTCACTCATGCGGCCTGAGCGTAATGCTGCGCGGGCCCCGGGGCCGGGCGGGGCGGCTGGTGGCCCGGGTCCCGCGGGACAGGTTGACCGGCGGGGACGGCCAGGTTGGCCAATTGTCACAGGCGTCTGGTTCGCTTGTACGTATGGAGATTCTCTGGGTCCTGATGGCAGTGGTCATGATCGGGGCGGTTCTCGGGCCGGTCCTGCTGCGCAGGCGCGGCGGAATCCGCCAGGTGCACCCGGGCGCCCCGGACGCGGCGGACCCGGCGAACTACGGCTTCGCGCGCCAGGAGGAGCTGGACATCCGCATGCCCGGACCGGACGCGGACCTGATCGAGGTCCTCGACCTGGTGCAGCGCACGCAGGACTGGCGTGCCGCGTCACAGCTGCTCGCCGGGACGGAGGTGCACGGTGAGCGGCGGTGGCAGCGTGTGCAGGCGTTCGCGGGCGCGGCGTCCTTGGAGCTGGCGCAGCGGCCGGGCGGGGTCAGCGACACCCCGGGCGGGCAGTGGCTGCGGGTGTGGCGGGCCGAGGCACCGAAGGACGCGGGCGGCGCGGCCGTGCACGCGGAGTTCCTGGTGCAGCAGGCCTGGCGCTCCTCGACGGCGGGGACGGACGAGTTCCGGATCATCCTGGAGGAGGCCAAGGAGGCCTGCGGCCAGGCCGCGCTCCTCTCCCCCGGCGACCCGATTCCGTACATCGTCGAGCTGTCGATCGCCCGCGGCATGGCCTATCCGCGCGCGGACTTCGAGCAGCTGTGGCTGAAGATCCTGGACCGCGCCCCGGCCCACATGGGGGCGCATCTGGCGGCGCTGCACTACTGGTGCGAGAAGTGGCACGGCACCCGCGAGGAGGCCTACTCCTTCGCGGAGGCGGCGGCGGCCCGCGCCCCCAAGGGCTCCCTGCTCTCCGCGCTGCCCCTGTTCGCGGTGTACGAGCACCTGCCCGAGGTGAACCTGGTCCGCGGGTTCTACCAGAGCGAGGTCGTCACCAAGGCGATCGAGGGCGCCAAGTTCGCGGTGCACTCCGCCCGCCCGGACGACCCGATGCTGGCCCACGTCCGCCATCTCCTGGTCTTCTTCCTGGTGCGCTGCGAGCGCTGGGGCGAGGCCATGGACCAGCTGGTCCACGTCGACGGCCACGTCGGCGCCCTCCCCTGGACCCTGTCCCCCGACCCGGCCGCGGACTACGCGGTCTACCGCGCCCTGGCCGTCGCGGGCTACGAGGCCAACGGCGGCAGCCCCGCCACGCTGCCCCACTGACCGGCAGGAATGCCGGGCCCCGCCCCGGCGTTCTAGTGACTTGCCGCCGCCAGGCCCGCCACAAGGAGTGAAACCCCATGATCTTCGGTCGCACGCCCGTCCTCCCCACCCCCGAGGAGGCCCTGAAGGGCCGCGAGACGCCCGAGTTCGAGGTCCCCTCCCGGCACACGGTGCTCGGCAACGCCCTGCTCGGCCCCTACCCCGATGGCCTGGAGGTCGCGGACTTCGGGCTCGGCTGCTTCTGGGGCGCGGAGCGCAAGTTCTGGCAGACCGACGGCGTCTGGACGACCCTCGTCGGCTACCAGGGCGGCTACACCCGCAACCCGTCCTACGAAGAGGTCTGCTCCGGCCTGACCGGCCACACGGAGGTCGTGCGCGTCGTCTTCGACCCCACGAAGGTCACGTACGCCGAACTGCTCAAGCTCTTCTGGGAGTCCCACAACCCCACCCAGGGCTTCCGCCAGGGCAACGACGTGGGCACCCAGTACCGCTCCGCGATCTACACCCACACCCCCGCCCAGGAGACCACCGCCACGGCCTCCCGCGACGCCTACCAGCAGGTCCTCACGGCAGCGGGCCACGGCCAGATCACCACCACGGTCCTCCCGGCGGCCGACCGCGCCTTCTGGCCCGCCGAGGCCTACCACCAGCAGTACCTGGACAAGAACCCCGACGGCTACTGCGGCATCGGCGGCACGGGCGTGAAGCTGGGCGACCCCTTCGAGACGAACTGGGGCGTGTCCTGCCCGACGGGGATCGCTCCGGCGCCCGAGGCGGCGGACAAGTAACCGACATCCCCCGCGGCCAAGGACCCCCATGCCCCACGCCTACGCCCCCGACGGCACCGCGCTGCACTATGAAATCCGGGGCTCCGGTGAGCCGTTGGTGTTGTTGAGTGGGCAGTCGAACAGTCGGCACTGGTGGGATCCCGTTGTCGAGGACTTCGCCGCCGTGTTCACCACCGTCACGCTGGACTGGCGGGGGACGGGGGACAGTGATCGGCCCGACAGCGACACGTACAGCACGCGTGGGTTCGCCGATGATGTGGGCGTCGTGCTCGATGACGCGGGGATCGGGCGGGCCCATGTGTACGGGACGTCCATGGGCGGACGGGTCGCGCAGTGGTTCGCCGCGGAGTTTCCGGAGCGGGTGGAGCGGCTCGTGCTCGGGTGTACGTCGCCGGGGGCACCGCACGGTGTGGAGCGGGGGGCCGAGGTGCGGCGGGCACTCGCGCAGGGCGACCCTGCTGCCGCACGGCGGGCGCTGCTCGAGCTGATGTACACACCCGGCTGGATCGCCGCCCAGGAGGCAAGCGGGCGGCGGGAGTTCGGCACCCTCGGGGATCCGACCATGCCCGCGCACGCCCGCCGTCGCCATCTGCGCGCCAGCGCCCGGCACGACGCCTGGGACGCCCTCGTCCGAATCAAGGCGCCGACCCTCGTCGTGCACGGCGACGACGACACCTTCAACCCCACCGCCAACGCGCCGCTGCTCGCGCGGCGCCTGCCGGACGCCCGGACTCGGCTCGTCCCGGGCGCGCGGCACGCCTACTTCGAGGAGTTCGCGGAGGTCGCCACACCGTTGGTGCTGGGGTTCCTGCGCGACGGCGACACCCCCGGGTGACGGCGACAGCGACGGCCGCAGGGCGTCCCGGCCGCGGGGCCCCGGCCGGGACGCCGCCGCCCCGCAGGGCTACGCCCCGGACCCGTACGCCCGCGTGATGATCTCCAGCTTGTGGCCGTCCGGGTCGTCCCAGTAGACCCCACGGCCGCCGTCGTTCGTGTTGATCTCGTTCTCCCGCTGGTGGTACGGGTCCGCCCAGTAGGTCAGGCCCCGCTCCTTGATGCGCCCGAAGATCGCGTCGAACTCGTCCTCGGAGACCAGGAACGCGTAGTGCTGCGGCACCGACGGGCCGCCGCCGCCCTCGTAGTAGTCGAGCGTGACGCCGTTGGGGATCTCCACGGGGATGAACGGGCCGTACTGCGGGCTGACTTCGAGCCCCAGGATGTCGGCGAGGAACTGCGCGGACGCCTTCTTGTCCGTGGCCGCCACAATCGTGTGGTTCAGCTCGATGGTCATCGTGCGGACCTCCTCGTAGGCCTTGCGGTGTATGACCTGTGTGCCTGACATCGACCACGTTACGTACGGGCGCCCGGCCCGACATCGGTCAGCGGGTCGGCGCGCGCTGCGCATTGCGCCCTAGGCCCCTGGTCCCAGGCGAGATCCGGTCACGGAGACCGGGCCCGGGACCAGGCGGGCCGTCCGGCCGGGTCAGGCCAGATCGTCGCCGCAGGCCAGGTCAGATCGTCGCCGCGTCGATCACGAACCGGTACCGCACATCGCTGGCGAGCACCCGCTCGTACGCCTCGTTGATCTGCTCCGCCCGGATCAGCTCGATGTCCGCGCCCAGGCCGTGCTCGGCGCAGAAGTCCAGCATCTCCTGGGTCTCCTGGATGCCGCCGATGCCGGAGCCCGCGAGGCTCTTGCGGCCCAAGATCAGGGAGAAGAGGTTGAGGGACACGGGCTCCTCGGGGGCGCCCACGTTCACGAACGCGCCGTCCGTCTTCAGGAGGCCGAGGTACTTGTCCAGGGGCAGCGGCGCCGACACCGTGGAGACGATCAGGTCGAGGCTGCCCGCGAGCTGCTCGAAGGTGGCGTCGTCACTGGTCGCGTAGTAGTGGTCTGCGCCCAGGCGCAGGCCGTCGTCCTTCTTGCGCAGGGACTGCGAGAGGACGGTCACCTCGGCGCCCATGGCGTGCGCGATCTTGACGGCCATGTGGCCGAGACCGCCGAGCCCGACGACGGCGACCTTCTTGCCGGGGCCCGCGTTCCAGTGGGCCAGCGGGGAGTACGTGGTGATGCCCGCGCACAGCAGCGGCGCGGCCACGTCGAGGGAGAGGCCGTCGGGGATGCGGAGGGTGAAGGCCTCGTCGACGACGATGCGGGTGGAGTAGCCGCCGTAGGTGGGCCGGCCCTCCTTGTCGAGGGCGTTGTACGTCTGGATGTTGCCCTTGGCGCAGTACTGCTCCAGGCCGGCCTCGCAGTTCTCGCACTCGCGGCAGGAGTCGACCATGCAGCCGACGCCGACGCGGTCGCCGACCTTGAACTTGGTGACGTCGGCACCGACCTCCGCCACCACACCGGCGATCTCGTGGCCGGGCACCATCGGGAAGATGCCCTCGCCCCAGCCGTCGCGGGCCTGGTGGATGTCGGAGTGGCAGATACCGGCGTACTTGACGTCGATCAGGACGTCCGAGGCGCCGACGGGGCGGCGTTCGATGGTGGTGCGGGCCAGCGGGGCCTTGGCCGAGGGGGCTGCGTAAGCGGGGACGTTCATGGTCTGTGCGGTCATGCCCTCGACGCTGCCACCTGCGGAAAGGACCACCCAGCCCTCCGTTGTGCCTACGCAGGACGGTCCTACCACCACTGGTATCAGGCTCAGTGGCGTACGACCCTGAATACTGGAGTGCATGGACGAGAACGCCCCGCAGGGCACGCCGCCCCCGGAGGGTCTGGACCGCCGTGCCGAGCTGAGCGAGTTCCTGCGCACCCGCAGGGCCCGCCTCCAGCCGCACGACGTGGGCCTGCCCAGCTACGGCAGGCACCGCAGGGTGCCCGGCCTGCGCCGCGAGGAGCTGGCCCAGCTCGCCGGGGTGTCCGTGGCGTACTACACCCGGCTCGAACAGGGCAACGGGCGGAACGTGTCCGCGGAGGTCCTGGACGCCATCGCGCGCGCTCTGCGCCTGACCGACGCCGAGCACGCGCACCTCATGCACCTCGCCAAGCCCGCCGCGCACAAGAAGAAGCGGGTCCCGCGCACGCAGGCGATGCGGCCCGCGGTGGGGCAGCTGATGGACGCGATGGACGGTGTGCCCGCGTACGTGGTGGGGCGGCGCTCCGACATCCTCGGCTGGAACCGGATGGCGGCCGCGCTGTTCGGCGACTGGGGACGCCTTCCGGCCGAGGAGCGGAACTGGGCACGGCTCGTCTTCCTCGACGAGCACATGCGGGAGCTGTTCTCCGACACCTGGGCCCAGAAGGCGTCGGACATCGTCAGCTTCCTGCGCATGGACGCGGGCTGCTATCCGAACGACCCGCTCCTGTCCGCCCTGGTCGGCGAACTCTCCGTGAAGAGCGAGGAGTTCAGGCGCCTGTGGGCCACGCACGACGTCCGGGAGAAGGGCCACGGCGTGAAGCGCCTGCGCCATCCCCTGGTCGGGGAACTGGCCCTCTCCTTCGAGACGATGCGCCTCACGGACGACACGGAACAGTCCTTGGTGACGTACCACGCGGAGCCCGGCTCCCCCTCGGCGGAGGGCCTGCGACTCCTGGCGAGCTGGGGCATCGACGCCGTGGACTCCTCACGGCACGGGGTGTCCTAGCCCGCCAGGGGTCAGGCGCGGCACCAGGGCGCGGCCGGGTCCCGTGAAGACGGGACCCGGCCGCGCCCCGGACCCACCCGGCCCTTCCCCGGACGGGGATCAGGGCTGGTACGGCGGCGCCGCCCCCCAGTTCCACAGCGGCACCGGCTGGCTGACGGGGCGGGCCGCGTCGGGGCCCGAGAAGTAGACGGCGAGGCGCGTGCCCCACTCGATGTACGCCACGAACGCCGAGCGGAACTCCGCGTCCGTCGGCAGGCCCGCCTCGTCCGCCGCGTCCTGGATGAGGTTCACCCAGCGGCGCCGCTGCGGCTCCGTGATGCCCTTGCCGAAGTGCTTGCCGACCATGTGGGCGTGGGCGCCGGAGCCGCCCTCGCCGCCGTGCTCCTTGGAGTACACCGCCGGGCCGCCGAAGACCTCGCCGAGCCACTGCGCGACGTGCGCGGCGTGCTCGGGGGCGAGGCCCGCGAAGACCGGGGCGAGCAGGTCGTCGGCGAGCACCTTCTCGTAGAAGACCTCGGTGAGGCGGTCGAAGCGCTCGGCGCCGCCCGCCCACGTGTACAGCGTCGGGGTGGCGGCGCCCGATCCGCGCACGGACGTCGGGGTGTAGTGCCGCATCTCCTCGATGTTCGAGACGTACGGGCGGATGTGCGCGAAGAAGTCCTTGAACTGCTGGGAGGATCTGAAGCCCTCCAGGTGGTCTTTCGTGGACGTCCAGGTGACGCGCAGGATGAAGTGCTCGAAGTCCTCCTCGCAGCGGGTGAGTTCGTAGTCCACGCACTGCGGCGCGGCGGCCAGCGGGACGGCGGCGAGGGTGTACGCGGCGAGGAACTCGGCGGCGCGGTCCTCGGGGACGCGGTAGCGGATGTACTCGACGGTGTGGGCGCTCATGGGGTGGCGGCTTCCTCTTCCCTGGGAGCCGGATGCTGGGCGCCCCAGTCCCAGAGAGCCTGCAGGACTGGACCCAGATCCCGGCCGTGCGAAGTCAGTTCATAGGTGACGGTGGGCGGCCATCCGGGAGTCCGGGTGCGCCGGACGACTCCGGCGGCGGCCAGCTGCGCCAGCCGCTCCGCAAGTACCTTGTCGGACAACTGCGGGAGCGCGGCGGCCAGTTCGCTGTACGCGTACACGTCACCGGCGAGCAACTCGCGCACCAAAAGCGTCGTCCAGCGTCCACGCAGCGCCGCGAGGGTGACCTCGACGGGGCAGTCGGGGCTCGGCGCGGGGACGCGGGCGCGGGGGTCGTCGGGCAGGCCGGGGCGCGGCTCCCGGGTGGCCGGGGGTGCCTGCCTTACCGTTCGGTGAGCCACGGGCGCGCCTCCTACTGTGCCGGTCATGAGCACTTTCATCCTGCCCCAGCGCCCCGAGGACGTCCCGTCGGCGTTCGCCGAGCGGTTCAACAGCGGCGACGCGGCCGCCGTCCGTGAGTTGTACGAACCCGGTGCCTCCTTCGTCCCCGAGTCGGGTACCCCCGTCCACGGCGCCGACGCGATCGCCGCGCAGAACGCCCCGTTCCTCGCCCTCGGCCTGCCCATCTCCGTGACGCCCCGGCGCGTGCACGTCGCGGACGACATCGCGCTCCTGCTCGTCGACTGGGAGATCGACGGCAAGGTGCGGGCCACCGCCACGGACGTGGCGCGCCGGGGCGCCGACGGGTACTGGCGCTATCTGATCGACAGCCCGTTCGGTGCGGGGCGCCGGGACGCCTGACCGCGAAGGGACGCGTGCCCCACCCCCGTGGAGGCACGCGTCCCTCATGGGCGCGTCGTACGCATCCCTCATCTCACGCCCTACGCGCCCCTCACTTCACTCCGTACGCGCCCCTCACTTCCCGATGTACGCGTCGCGGATCGCGACCGTCGCCCTGTTCCCCTTCTTGTCCTCGACCTCGGCGCGGAAGGAGACCGACTTGCCCGCGGCCGGGTTCCGCACGGAGATCCGGCCGTCGCGCACCGTCGCCTTCTTCCAGGTGCGGCCCCGGTCGTGGGAGACGTACACGGCGAGGGACTTGAGGCCGGCGCCCGCGGCGTCGCCCTGGACCGTCACCGGCACGGACTGGGTCACCCCCGCGGGCACCCGGCTGTCCAGGCCCACCTTCGGCGTGAAGCGGACCGTCGACCCGGGCAGCCGGGTCTCCTCCCCGACCTTCTTGGAGCGGAACGTCCAGCTCGCGTCGACGCGCGAGGAGACGGGTGCCACGCGCGGGTCCCGCCGCACGGACGTGACGAGGCGGTACTCGGCGTCAGACGCCGGGACCTTGAAGGACTCGTCGCCGGACAGCGGGTCCTTGTTCTCTCCGATCTTGCGGCCGTCGCGGTACAGGGTCGTCCGCACCGAGGAGAACAGGGAGTCGCCCTCGTTCCCCTCGCCGTCGGCGACCACCGGCACGAAGCCGTAGATCCCGTTGCCCTCGCGGTGGATCCCCAGGTCACCACCGAGGCGTGGCCCGAACACGGCCGTGTTGAACGTCCTCGTGTAGGTCCTGCCCGGCTGGTACACCGCCGACGGGTGGACGCTGTAGGTCGCTTCGGCGGTCACGTCGCCGTTCTGGTCCTTCCCCAACTGGTGGAAGAACGTGTCCCACTCCACCTTGTCCGCCGTGGACACGTGGAACGTCCGCGTGGTGCGGGCGTTCTGCGGGGCCATCCAGCCGGTGCCGATGCCGCTGCCCCCGGGCAGCCACCCCGTGGCGCTGGCCACCCCCCTCTTGCCCTTGGCCGACGCCCCGAAGCGGGTCTTCAAGGTGGCGAGTTCGCTGTCCTCGAAGTGCTTGGTGTAGCCGGTCGCGAGCCGGTCGACCTTGCCGCCGACGAGGATGTCGTACTGCTCGTCGCCGCCCTTGACCCACGACCCGGCCCACTGCTGGTGCAGCGAGCCGTCCGTGACCTCGGGGCCGAGGTGCGCGGTGCGCAGTTGGGCGTAGGAGTCGACGCTCACTCCCGCGCCCATGTCGTCCGGCAGCTCGTACTGGGGAAAGGCGGTCACCTGCTCGGCGCCTTTGTCGGGCACCGTGATGTCCACCGGCTTCGCCGTCCGCGCGTCCACCGTGAGCGTCATGTCCTTGGTGACGTTCAGCTTCGGCCGGGCGAGCCAGTCGACGCCCTTGGCGGCGTCCTCCGGGTCCTGGTAGATCTTCGCGTCGAGGAGGTAACCGCCCCTGGGCACCCGGAGCTTGACCGTTCCGGAGACGTCGTGGACCTCGAAGTCCGCGTCGGCGCCGGGCCCGCTCAGGCCGATCAGGCCGGACGAGTAGAACCTCGCGGGCCGACCGTCACGCCCGACGTACTTCAGCGTCAGGTCGAACGTCTCCCCCTCGCGCTGCACCACGGCGGCCGTGCGCACGTTCTGCCCGCCGCCCTTCGCCACGACGTACGCGGAGTAGGTGCCGCGCCCCGAGCCGCCGAGCTTGGTGTGCGCCGTCAGGCCGACCGCCGCGCGCCCGCCCGCGGGCACCGTCACCTTCTTCGCGCCGAGCGTGTAGAAGCCGCCCGGGGCCGGGCGCCCCTTCGGGTCGGTGGCGGTCACCGAGAGGTCGAGGGTGACGTCCTTCGTGCCGCGATTCTTGTACGTCACCTTCTTGGTGACCGGCTTGTCGTCGGTGTGCGGCCATTTCGGCGCGCCGAAGTTCAGCGACACCGGGTCGGCGACCACCTTCTGCCCGACGGCCCTGTCGACGGCGATACGCCCCGAACCCTGCTGGTACGGCGTGTACGCGCCGCCCTTCGTGGACGACGTCAGGGCCCGCTTGAGGTCGGCCGCCCTCCAGTCGGGGTGCTGCTGCTTGAGGAGGGCGGCGGCGCCCGCGGCGTGCGGGGTCGCCATCGACGTACCGGAGATCGTCAGGTAGCCCTCCGGCTTCTGGCCGACCTCCTTCTCGATCTCACTGCCGGGCGCGGCGGCGGCCGTGATGTCGACGCCCGGCGCCGTCACGTCCGGCTTGACGGCACCGTCGCCGACACGCGGGCCCTGACTGGAGAAGCCCGCGAGCTTGTCGTTGTCGTCGACCGCGCCGACGGTCAGCGCCGCGTCCGCACTGCCCGGCGAGTCGATGGAGCCGCGATAGCCCTCGTTGCCCGCCGCGACGGCGAACAGGACGCCCTGGTCGGCGGAGATCTTGTTGACGGCCTCCTCCAGCGGGTCGACGCCGATGTCGTCGGTGCCGCCGAGGCTGACGTTCACGACGTCGGCGCCCTGCGCGGCCGCCCACTCCATGCCCGCGATGATCCCGGAGTCGCTGCCCCTGCCGTCGTCGCCGAGGACCTTGCCGCTGAGGACCTTCGCGCCCGGGGCGACGCCCTTGAACCTGCCGCCCGACTTCGCCCCCGTACCGGCCGCGATCGACGCGACGTGCGTGCCGTGCCCGACGCGGTCCTTGGTGTCGACGGCCGCGGAGAAGTTCTTCTCGCCGACGATCTGGTCCTTCAGGTCCGGGTGGGTGGCGTCGACGCCCGTGTCCAGGACGGCGATCTTGACGCCCTTGCCGTCGAGCCCGGCCTGCCAGGCCTTCGGCGCCCCGATCTGTTCGACGCTCTTGTCGAGGCTCGCCTTCCGCGTCCCGTCCAGCCAGACGCGGCCGACGCCGGACGCGGTGCCGCGCTTGCCGCCGGTGAGGGTCTTCCAGAGGGCGGCCGCGTCCTTCCTGGGCGTGGTCACGGCGTCCGCGTTCAGGGACGTCAGGCTGCGGCGGACCGTGGTGTCACCGACGGCTCGGACCCCGGCCTTGGCGCCGCGCGCGGTGCCCTGGTAGCCGACGATCAGCTTCAGGCCCCGCCGCTGGGCCTTTCGGTTCGCCTTGCTGGTCAACTCCGTGACGTCGAAGAGCCGTCGGTCGACCTTGCCCTCGGCGATGAGCCGCTCGGCGTCGTACGGCAGGACCAGGGCGTGGCCGCGCACGGTCCGGGTGCTCACGGGTATGCGCTCGCGCCCCGCCGCCGGTGCGAAGCCGACCAGGCGCCCCCTGGCGTCGACGGTGACACGGTCGCCGGTGACGAGGGTCAGGCGGTGCGTGGTCCCGGCCTGCCCGGACGCCTGCTGGCGGCTCCGGCGTTCCGCCCCGCCGTCCGTCCCCGCCGCCGCGGGCCCGACCACGCCCGCCGCGAGCGCCGCGGCGATCACCGCCGCGTACGCCTTCTTCCTGTGCTGACGCAAGATCTCCCCCTGCCGTCGAAGTGTGGTCCGTACACAGGAAGCGGCTCCCGAAGCCCTTCAGGCTTCGGGAGCCGCTCCTCACACTCCTTCAACTGTCCGCGGGAATCAGGTCGGTTCCCGCCGGACGCGGATCAGTTCCCCTGGCGTGCGGGTCACTTCCCGTAGTACGCGTTGTAGATCGAGATCGTGGACTTGTTGCCCTTCTTGTCCGTGATCTTGGCGTGGAACGAGATCGCCTTGCCCTTCTCCGGGTTCGTGACCTCGACCTTGCCGTTCTTGACCTTCAGCGGGTCCCACTTCTGGCCGTAGTCGTAACTGACGTAGAAGTAGAGCGTCTTGAGGTTGGCGCCGGCCGCCGCGCCCGTCACCTTCACCGGCACGGACTGCTTGGCGCCCGCGGGGGCCCGGCTGTCGAGGCCGACCGCCGCGTCGACGCGCACGCCGGAGACGGGCAGCTTCGTGGCGGTGGACGTCTTCTTGGAGCGGAACGTCCAGTTGGCGTCGACCCGCGTGGAGGCCGCGGAGACGGCCACCGAGCGCTTCACGGACGTCGACAGCTTGTACTCGGCGTCACCCGCGGGGACCGTGAACGGCTTGTCGCCGGTCAGCGGGTCGTCGTTGGTGCCGATCTGGGTGCCGTCGCGGGTCAGCGTCGTCTTCACCGAGGTGTAGAGCGAGCCGCCCGCGTGCGTCTTGCCGTCGGCGAACACCGGCAGGTAGCCCGCGAGCTTGTCGCCGTCGCGCACGACTCCGTAGTCACCGCCGACGCGCGGCCCGATGACGGCCGTGTTGAACGTCTTGGTGTACGTCTTGCCCCCGGCGAACGCCTGCGGCTTGCCGAGCGTGTACTGCGCGTCGATGATCGGCCAGCCGTCCTCGTCGACACCGCCCCGCTGCTCGTACTCCAGGCTCCACTTCACCTTGTCGTCCGTGGAGACGTACAGGGTGCGGGTGCTCGGCGCCTTCTGCGGGGCGCTGAAGCCGGTGGCGCTGAAGCTGCCGGGCAGGCGGCCGTAGGCGGTGGCCGTGGCCTGCTTGCCGCTGGAGGACGCGCCGAGGCCCGCCTTCACGGTGGCGAGGTCGGCGTCCTTGTACTCGCGGGTGAAGCCGGTCGCGAGCTGCTTCACGGGGCCGCCGGCGACGGTGCTGTACTGCGCCTTCTCGCCCTTCGTCCAGTGCCCCTCCCACTTCTGCAACAGCGAGCCGTCGGTGACCTGCGGGCCGAGGTGCGCGCTGCGCAGCCCGGTGTACGAGTCCAGCCACCAGCCGAAGCCGTAGCCGTCCTCACCCGCGGTGATCTCGTACGAGGGCGAGGCGAACACGGACTTCGCGGCGGACGACGGCACGCTGATGTCGACCGGCTTGGCGGTGCGGGCGTCCACCGTCAGCGTCGCGTCCTTGGTGACGTCGAGCTTCGGCTGCGAGATCCAGTCGGCGCCCTTGGTGACGTCCTGCGGGTCGACGAGGACACCGGCGTCCAGGACGTAACCGCCCTTGGGCACCCGGACCTTGGCGGTCCCGGACTCGTCGTACACCGGGAGGAACTGCTCCTTGCCGAGCCCGGAGATGCCGACGAGCGTGGTGTTGTAGTGCTTCGCGGCCTGTCCGTCCCGGCCGATGTGCTTGACCGTCAGGTCGTACGACTCGACCTCGCGGTCGACCGCGGCGGCCGTGCGGACGCTCTGGCCGCCGCCGGTCGCCACCACGTACGCGGAGTAGCCGCCGTCGACCGCCCCGCCGAAGCGCGTGTCGGCCGTGAGGTCGACGGAGGCCGTGCCGCCCGCGGGGACGGTGACCTTCTTCGCGCCGAGCGTGAAGAACCCGTCAGGCGCGGGCCTGCCCTTCGGGTCGACGGACTCGGCGGTGAGGTCGAGGGTGACCTCGTCCTTGCCGAGGTTGCGATAGGTGACCTTCTTGGTGACCGGCTTGTCGTCGGTGTGCGGCCACAGCTGGGTGCCGAAGCTGACCGACACCGGGTCGGCGATCACCGTCTGCTTGATGGCCCGGTCCACGGCGATACGGCCCGAACCCTGCTGGAACGCCGTGTACTTGCCGCCCTTGGTGGACGCGGTCAGCGCGCCCTTCAGCTCCGGCTGCTTCCAGTCGGGGTGCTGCTGCTTGAGGAGGGCGGCGGCGCCCGCGGCGTGCGGGGTCGCCATCGACGTACCGGAGATCGTCAGATAGCCCTCCGGCTTCTGGCCGACCTCCTTCTCGATCTCACTGCCGGGCGCGGCGGCGGCCGTGATGCCGACGCCGGGCGCGGTCACGTCGGGCTTGATGGCACCGTCGCCGACACGCGGGCCCTGGCTGGAGAACTCCGCCAGCTTGTCGTTGTCGTCGACCGCGCCGACGGTCAGCGCCGCGTCCGCGCTGCCGGGCGAGCCGACCGAGCGGGGCGAGCCGTCGTTCCCGGCGGCGATGGCGAAGAGGATGCCCTTGTCGGCGGAGACCTTGTTGACCGCGGCCTCCAGCGGGTCGACACCCGGGGTGTCACCGCCGCCGAGGCTCAGGTTCACGACGTCGGCGCCCTCGGCCGCGGCCCAGTCGATGCCCGCGATGATGCCCGAGTCGTCGCCGGAGCCGGTGTCGCCGAGCACCTTGCCGCTGAGGACCTTCGCGCCCGGGGCGACGCCCTTGTACGCGGCGTTCTTGGCGCCGGTGCCCGCCGCGATGGACGCCACGTGCGTGCCGTGCCCGACGCGGTCCTTGGTGTCCGGCGACGGCGTGAAGTTCTTGTCCCCGACGACCTGTTCCTTCAGGTCCGGGTGGGTGGCGTCGACGCCCGTGTCCAGGACGGCGATCTTGACGCCCTTGCCGTCGTACCCGGCCTCCCACGCCTTCGGAGCGCCGATCTGCTTGACGGACTTGTCGAGGCTGGCCTTGCGCACCCCGTCGAGCCAGACGCGGCTGATGCCGGACGCGGTCGTGCGCTCCCCGTCCCGCTCGGCCGTCAGGGCCTGCCACAGTTGGGCGGCGTCCCGCTTGGGGGTCTGCACCGCGTCGGCGTTGAGGGTCTTCAGGGCGCGGCGGAGCTTGGTGCCGCCCGCGTCGCGCACCTCGGACCTGGCCGCACCGGCCGCGCCCTTGTAGCCGACGATGACCTTCAGGCCCTGCTTCTGGGCGGTGCGGTTGGCCTTCTTGCTCAGCTCGGTGACGTCGAACAGACGCTGGTCAAGCGTGCCGTCGGCGATCAGGCGCTGGGCGTCCGCCGGTACGACGAGGATGTGGCCGTCCCGCTGGGTGGTCCGCACGGGTATCCGCTCACGGCCCTTGGCGGGGTCGAACGCGATGGGGCGCCCCGAGCTGTCCAGGGTGACGCGGTCGCCGGTGAGCAGCGTGATGTGGTGGCGTACCGGCACCCTGACTTCGTCAGCCGAGGTACCGGCCGGGCGGGCCGCGTCCGGGTCGGCCTGCGCCGGGCTGGTCATGCCCGCCGCGAGCGCCACGGCTGCGGCGGTGGCGACGGCGGCCGCTGCGGCACGCCGCGCGGTGACCGGTCTCTTCGCTTTCTGTACTTGTCTGAGCAAGTTTCCCCCTCAAGGTGAAAGCACTGAGTCACGCACTATGTCAAGGAGGACGATATCTGCTCAACTATGAGGCAGAAGTGATTAGTTGGTGTTGTTGGCCGGTTCAACATGGTGCCGCAACACCGTGGACACGACGGTGGCCCGCACCCCGGTGGGGTGCGGGCCACTGCGCGTGGGCCGGAGGGGTTCGCCGGTCAGACGGCGGAGCCCGCCTTCCACTGCGCCCAGCTCATGTTCCAGCCGTTGAGGCCGTTGTCCGGGGCGATGACCTTGTCGCCGGTGTTGCGGACGTCCACGACGTCACCGGTGATCGAGTTCTCGAAGAACCAGGCGCCGGGCTTCGACTTGTCGCCCGCGCCCTTCGCGTCCTGCAGACCGATGCAGCCGTGGCTGGTGTTCACGTTGCCGAAGATCGACGGCGAGCCCCAGTAGTTGCCGTGGATGAAGGTGCCGGAGGAGGACAGGCGCATGGCGTGCGGCACGTCCTTGATGTCGTACTCGCCCTTGCCGTCGTTGTCCGTGAAGCCGACGGTGGCGCCGTTCATCCGGGTCTCCTTGAACTTCTCGGAGATCACCATCTTGCCGTTGTACGTCTTGTTCTCCGGCGAGCCCGCGGAGATCGGGATCGTCTTGACGACCTTGCCGTCCCGCATGATCTTCATCTGCTTGGTCTTGGCGTCGACGACCGAGACCTGATTGCGGCCGATCTTGAAGGTGACGGTCTTCTGCTGGACGCCGTAGACCCCGTCGGCGCCCTCGACGCCGTCCAGGTTCAGCTTCAGGGTGACCGTGGAGTTGCCCTTCCAGTAGTCCTGGGGGCGGAAGTCGAGGCGGTTGGCCCCGAACCAGTGCCCGACGACTTCCTGGCCACTGCTGGAGGACACCTTGACGCGGGACTGCACGTCCTTCCTGTTCGTGATCGCCTTGTCGAAGTTGATCGACACCGGCATGCCCACGCCGACGGTCGAGCCGTCCTCCGGCGTGAAGCTGCCGATGAAGCTGTTGGCCTTCGAGACGGTGGTGAACGAGGAGTTCTCGTGCGCCTTGCGGCCCTCGGAGTCCTTCGCCGTCACCGCGATCTTGTAGGTGGTGGCGCGCTCCAGTTGGGCGCTCGGCTTCCACGACTTCTTGTCCGCGGATATCCGGCCGGCGACGGCGGTGCCGTCCTCGGTCTTCATGGCCACGTTCGTGAGCGTGCCCTCGCTCACCGTGACCTTGGCGTCGTTGTTGATGCCGGTGTTGTCGGAGCCGTTCTTCGGCGCGATCTCGATCTTGGCTTCCGAGGTCTTCTCGGCCGCCGCCTCGTCGACCTGGTTCTGCGACTTCTTGCCGCTGCCGGAGCCGCTCTTGTCGCCGCCGTCGTCGCTACAGGCGGAGAGCACAAGCACCCCGCCGACCAGGGCGGACACGGCCATCAGACCCCTGCGCCGCTTACTGTCCGTCATTACACGCTTCTCCATCGTCGCCGAATCCCCAAGACCCCGCGGGTCCCCCCGCAACCCCGCCTAACGCCTTGCCGGTTCATCCCGTTCCATTTCAGCCGAAGATGTGGTGAACGCCACGTCGGCGGTGCGGCCGGGACTGCCGTGCATCCAGGAGACGACTGAGCCCCGGGCGGCGGTTGCCGCCCGGGGCTCCGAGTTTCGGAAAACGCTTCCCGGGACGCTGTTCGCCCGCCGCGGCTACGGCTCGTCGCCGTCCTCGGCGTCATCATGCTCGTCCGGGTCCCATTCCGGCGAATCGGGGTCGTAGTCGATCACCTCGCTGCTCCACGAGGCCTGGGTCAGCTCCACGCCGGGGACGTTCCCGACGAGGTCGACGGGGTCCACGAGGTAGGCGAGCGCCTCCGCGTCGTCCTCCTTCACGGCCGCCTGGGCGTGCGCCCGCTCGTCGTCCGGCATGTACGTGTCCTGGGCGATGCGCCCGAGGGCGGTGGAGCGCAGGTCCTCGGGGCCGTCGACCTCGACCACCAATTCGACGCGCAGTCGCACAAAGCGTGATGTCTCGTCCGTACTCATACGCCGGAGCGTACGGCCCGTCACCGGCTCGGCTTTCCCGCGACCCGCGCCTTTCACTAGCATCGCCCCAGACGGCCAATTCGCCAGCTCCACAAGGGGGATCCGTTTCCCGTGATCGCACGTCGACCGTTGCTGACCGCAGCCGCAGCCGGGGCCCTGCTCGGCGCCCTGTGGTTCGTCCCCTCCGCGAAGGCGACCGCGTCACCGGGCGCGCCCGGCGACATCGCGCGCCACTCGGCGAGCTCGACGCACGAGACAGCCCACGCCGACGGCCGCCTCGCCGACTCCGGCAGCGTCGACACGACTCCGTACGTGGCCGGGGGCACGGCGTTCCTGGGTCTTGGGGCGGGGTTCGTCCTGTACTCGGTGCGGCGGGAGCGGGTGGAGGCCGCCTGACGGCGGCTACTGGGCCGTGGGCGCCGTCTCGGCACCCCGAGTGACGAAGTCGGCCGTGTCCAGTTCGAAGCCGAAGGGTTCGGGGATGTGCAGCACGTCCCCGAACGGCACCGTGGTCCGGGACCGGTACCCCCTCGGCGACGGTTCCCAGAAGGCCGTGACCTCCTCGGCCTGCATGTCGAGCACGAGATAGACGGGCACCACGCACCCGTACGCATCCAGCTTGTCCAGCCAGTCGACGTCCTTGGTGGACACGGAGGTCAGTTCGGCGACGAGGGAGAGGGCGGCGCCGTCCGCGTGGCGGCCCTCGCCCTCGAACGCGGCCTCGTCGGCGACGTGCAGGTCCGGCCCGAAGGCCCGCCCGACACTCGGGAAGCTGAAGAGAAAGGGAGACGTGTCGACGTCGTGCCCCTCCGGGGCATGCGGTTCCAGCTGGCGCCGAAGCGACTTCATCGGCTTCTTGTAGCGCAGCTTGGACCACGGCGACACGACGATCTTCCCCCGGATGAGCTCGGTCTTGTAGCCGTCAGGCGTGTTGAGTTCCTCGACGAGTCGCAGCAGGTCCTCGAAGGTTTCACCCGAGGAGGGCTCCATGGTCGCCGCCGGCCGCTCGGTCATGGTGGTCACCACGGTCCTCCATCGGCTACAGAACGTGTCGCTGCCTCCACGGTAGCCCCGGCGGGAGCCAAGGGCCCCCCACCCCACGGGGACGACTCCTCCGCCGCACTCACGCCGCGACCGCCCAGCCGTCCGGCCGCCCCGCCCCCAGCTCGAACCAGAGCAGCTCTCCGCCCCGGCCGAAGAGGTCGTCCCCCAGCGGGTAGCCGCCCCACACGTGCGCGTAGTGGCAGACGAGGAACAGCCCGCGTCCCCCGTCGCCCGCCGCAGCCGGGGTGAGCGGGACCGGGCGGAGGGCCCCGCACCGGCCGTGCTCGCCGTCGCCCCGGTCGAACGGGGGCGGGACGCGCGGGTCGGTGTCCCACACCGCGACCCGCAGGCCGCGCCCGCCGTCCAGCTCGCGCAGCCGCAGCGCGGCGGGGCCCCCGCTGTGCCGGTAGGCGTTGGTGACCAGCTCCGACGTCAGCAGTTCGGCCACGTCGTTGAGTACGGAGAGGCCGTGCGCGGAGAGGACGGTGCGGAGGGTGGCTCGGGCGATCCGGGGGGGAGCGGGGGTCGTGCGGGAGGTGGAGGGCGTACGCCCAGGCGGGGGCGGGAGTTGGGGGTTGTGGCGGGGATACGGTGGCCATGGCTGGCTCCTGGGGGACGGTGGGTCGACTCGTACACGACTCACCGTAGCGGCGAAAATGTAAGGTCTTCCATTGTTGGAGCGAAGAGCTTCCATTCCCACTCGTGTGGGTGACGACTCCGGCACGCCTCAGGGAAAGTGACGCCCGATGCCACCCAGTAACACCGTGACCCTGCGCCAGCAGCGACTCGGTACCGAACTGCGCAAGCTCCGCGAGCGCGCGGGGCTCACCTCGACCGCGGCGGCCGCCCTGCTCGGCGGCCCCCAGGCCCGCATCAGCAACATCGAAGCGGGGCGCTACGCGGTGGGCGCCGACCGCGTCCGCACCATGGCCCGGAACTACACCTGCGCGGACGACCACTACATCGACGCACTCACCGCGATGACCGGTGGCCGCAAGCGCGGTTGGTGGGAGGAGTACCGCGACACCCTCCCCACCGGACTGCTCGACCTGGCCGAACTGGAGCACTACGCAACGGCGCTGCGCGTGGCGGTCACGATGCACATGCCGGGGCTGCTGCAGACCATCGACCACGCACGCGCCACCATGCGCGAATCCGTCCCGCCCCTGCGCCCGCACGAGATCGAGCACCGCGTCTCGTACCGCGTGAAGCGCCAGGCAGTCCTCTTCGAGGGCACGCCGACGCCGTACACCGCCATCGTCCACGAGGCAGCCCTGCGGATGGGCTTCGGCGGGCCCGACGTGGCCCGGGAGCAGCTCACGTATCTGCGGGAGATGAGCGAGCACGACACCGTCACCGTGCTGGTCATCCCCTTCGGCGAAGCCCGCTTCCCGGCTTCGGGCCAGCCCATCACGTACGCGTCCGGGCCGGTCCCGCAGCTCGACACCGTGGTCCTCGACACCGACCATGGGTGCGAATTCCTGGACGCGGAGGCCCAGTTGGAGCGCTACCGGTCCGTACTGGACCGCATGGAGTCACGCGCCCTCCCCGAAGCCTCGTCCCGCACCCTGATCGAACGCATCGCCCGCGACAGCTGAGGAACCCCCGATGTCCGAACTCCAGTGGCAGAAGTCCACATTCAGCGCAGAGGCCGCCAACTGCGTATACGTCGCCGCGTCGGCAACCGGCACCGTCCACCTACGCGAAAGCGACGACCCCGACACCATCCTCACCACCGGCCCCCGCCAGCTCCGCGCCCTCATAGCCGCCCTGCGCCCGGCGGAGCCGTTCAACGCTCATTGAGCCCCAAGGCGTTCCAGCCCCAACTCCCGTTTTCGTCCGACCTCTTGGGCGCGGCGGCGATCGTCCGTACCTTTGACGATCAGCCGTACCGACCGGTTCCGTCGCGCCCAGGAGGCTCCCATGCCAGGAACGGGCTCAGACAAGGGTTTTGTCCGCCGCATCGGCCCCTTCCAGGCCACCGCCATCAACATGAGCCAGATGTGTGGCATCGGACCTTTCGTGACGATCCCGCTGATGGTCGCGGCGTTCGGGGGGCCGCAGGCCGTCACCGGGTTCGTCGCGGGTGCGCTGCTCGCGCTCGCCGACGGGCTGATCTGGGCGGAGCTGAGCGCCGCGATGCCGGGCTCCGGCGGGAGTTACGTGTACCTGCGGCAGGCGTTCCAGTACCGCACGGGGCGCCTCATGCCGTTCCTGTTCGTGTGGACGGCGATGCTGTTCATCCCGATCGGCATGTCCACCGGCATCGTCGGCTTCGTGCAGTACCTGGGCTATCTGGCCCCCGACATGGGGCAGACCACGGGCGACCTGATCGGGCTCGGCGTCATCGCCCTCGTCATCGCGCTGCTGTGGCGGGGCATCGAGCACATCGCGCGGATCACGGCCGTGATGTGGGTCGTGATGCTCGTGTCCGTCGGCTGCGTCATCCTCGCGTCGCTCACGCGCTTCGACGCCGACATGGCGTTCACGTACCCGTCCGACGCGTTCGAGCTGACGAGCAACAGCTTCTGGGTCGGCTTCGCGGGCGGCCTGACCATCGGCATCTACGACTACCTCGGCTACAACACGGCCGCCTACCTCGGCGCCGAGATCAAGGACCCGGGGCGCACCCTGCCCCGCGCGATCGTCTTCTCGATCCTCGGCATCATGACGATCTACCTGCTGCTCCAGATCGGCACGCTGGGCGTCATCGACTGGCACCGCATGACGGACCCCGGCGACATCGCCTCGACGTCCGTGGCCTCAGCGGTACTTGAGGAGACCTGGGGCAAGGGCCCCGCCGACGTGATCACCGTACTGATCCTGGTCACGGCGTTCGCGTCGGTCTTCGCGGGCCTGCTCGGCGGCTCCCGGGTGCCCTACGACGCGGCGCGCGACCGCGTCTTCTTCCGCCCCTACGCCCGGCTCCACCCCCGCCACCGCTTCCCGACGCTGGGCCTCGCGACGATGGGCGTGGTGACGTCGGCGGGCTTCCTGCTCGGCCGGCACACGGACCTGGCGACCCTGATCCAGTTGCTGACGGCGGTGATGGTCCTGGTCCAGGCGCTGGCGCAGATCCTCGCCCTGACCGTCCTGCGCCGCCGCAGGCCCCACCTCCGCCGCCCCTACCGCATGTGGCTCTACCCGCTGCCGAGCTTCGTCGCCCTCGCGGGCTGGCTCGTCATCTACGGGTACGCCGACGAGAACTCACCGGGCCGCCACCCCATCGAGTGGTCCCTGGCGTGGGTCACGCTCGGGTGCGTGGCGTTCGTGGTGTGGGCGCGGTTCGAGAAGGTGTGGCCGTTCGGGCCGAAGGAGATCAGGGAGGAGTTCCGCACGGAGGCGGAGGCAGAGGCGGAGGCCGCCGGGGCGGTGGGCGACGGCCCGGCTCCGGACGAGCCGGAGCCGCTGCCGAAGCCCTAAGAAAGCCCCTCGGTTCAGGCCAGCGGGCCCGTGACCGTCTCCGCCGCCGCGACGACCCCGCCCCGCCGTACGAACTCGTCGGCCGCCGCGAGGTCCGGCGCCAGGTAGCGGTCGGGTCCGGGGCCCTCGACGCCCGCCTTGCGGACGGCCTCGATGACGGCGCGGCTCGCGGGCGCCGGGGTCAGGCCCGTGCGCAGCTCGACGGCGCGCGTGGCCGCGTACAGCTCCACGGCGATGATCCGCGCCAGATTGGCGACGGCCGTCCGCAGCTTGCGCGCGGCCGACCAGCCCATGGAGACGTGGTCCTCCTGCATCGCCGACGACGGGATGGAGTCGGCGGAGGCCGGGACGGCGAGCCGCTTCATCTCGCTCACCAGGGCCGCCTGCGTGTACTGGGCGATCATCAGGCCCGAGTCGACGCCCGCGTCGTCCGCGAGGAACGGCGGCAGGCCGTGGCTGCGGTTCTTGTCGAGCAGCCGGTCGGTGCGGCGCTCGGAGATCGAGCCGAGGTCGGCGGCGGCGATGGCGAGGAAGTCCAGGACGTACGCCACGGGGGCGCCGTGGAAGTTGCCGTTGGACTCGACGCGGCCGTCGGGCAGGACCACGGGGTTGTCGACGGCGGACGCCAGCTCGCGCTCGGCGACCGTACGGGCGTGCGCGAGGGTGTCCCGGCCCGCGCCCGCGACCTGCGGGGCGCAGCGCACCGAGTACGCGTCCTGCACGCGGGGCGCGTCGTCCTGGTGATGGCCCGTCAGGCCCGAACCGGCGAGCACCGCCAGCATGTTGGCGGCCGACGCGGACTGGCCCGGGTGCGGGCGGATGGCGTGCAGCTCGGGGGCGAGGACCTTGTCGGTGCCGAGCAGCGCCTCCAGGCTGAGGGCGGCGGTGACGTCGGCGGACTTGTACAGCGTGTCGAGGTCGGCGAGGGCCATGACCAGCATGCCGAGCATGCCGTCGGTGCCGTTGAGGAGAGCGAGGCCTTCCTTCTCGCGCAGTTCGACGGGGGCGATGCCGTGCGCGGCGAGCAGCTCGCCCACGGGCTTCAGCTCCCCGTCCGGGCCCTCGGCCTCGCCCTCGCCCATCAGCGTCAGCGCGCAGTGGCTGAGCGGGGCGAGGTCACCGGAGCAGCCGAGGGAGCCGTACTCGTGGACGACCGGGGTGATACCGGCGTTCAGGATGTCCGCCATGGTCTGCGCGACCTCGGGGCGTACGCCGGTGTGGCCCGAGCAGACCGTCTTCAGGCGCAGGAACATCAGCGCGCGCACGACCTCGCGCTCCACCCGCGGGCCCATGCCGGCCGCGTGCGAGCGGACGATGTTGCGCTGCAGCTGGGCGCGGAGGTCCGGGCCGATGTGCCGGGTGGCGAGGGCGCCGAAGCCGGTGCTGACGCCGTAGACGGGGTCCGGCTTGGCCGCGAGCGCGTCCACGATCTCGCGGGCCGCGGCGAGGGCGGTGACGGCGTCCTCGCCGAGTTCGACGCGTGCGTTGTGGCGTGCGACGGCTACGACGTCCTCTGCGGTTGTGCCGGTGGTTCCCAGCACCACGGTCTGCATATCCATATTCAGGGAGCCTACGCACTGAATCGCCTCGTGTCACGAGTCCGTCTGCTCCCGGCCGGCCGCCGCTTCCCGTCGGCGACTTCCCACTCGCCCGCCCGTTTCCAGCCCACCTCAGGCTCCTGGCCGCCTGCGCCACGGCCCGTTGTTCGGCGGCTGCGGGCCGTCTGAGTCGGGGGCGGCCTTCGGCAGTCACGCGCCGCCCGCCCCCGGCCGTGGGCAGCTGGGCCGCCCGGAAGCGGGGAGAGGTGCCTACCTCCCGCGGAAGCGTCTCCGTTCGCCCGCCCCCGCAGGCCGTGTCGAATCGGCGAGGCGGATCACCGGGTCCTCGCCGCCCGCAGGGCCCTCCCGTCCCGCCACCACCGGCTTGACCGCGCCCGCGGCCTTCGCGCGGTACTGGGCCGCGTCCGCGAGCCGGAACAGGCGTCGGGCCGACCGCACCGCGCCGATCGGGTCGCCGGTCGACGCAACGCCGCAGGCGACCCCGTCCCCGAGCTCCAACTCGTCCGCCCGCACGCAGAGTTCGTCGGCGACCCGCACCACCTCGTCGGCCGAAGGCCCCACCGAGAGCAGACAGAACTCGTCCCCGCCGAGCCGCGCCGCGAGCGCCCCCGGCAGCATCGCCCCGCACAGCGACAACACCGACCCGAACCGTTCGAGCAGCCGGTCCCCCACCGCGTGCCCCAGGCTGTCGTTGACCCGCTTGAGCCCGTTCAGGTCGCACACGACGAGGCTCACCACCGCCCCCTCGACCCGGTGCCGCTCCACCGCCTCGTCGAGCCGCAGGTCGACCGCGCGCCGGTTGGCGAGTCCGGTCAGGGCGTCCGTGAAGGCCAGCCGCCGCGCTTCCTCCAGCCGCTCGGTCTGGGCGATCCCTGCGGCGACCACGGCCGCGAGCACGGAGGCGAAGTCCGCGTCGCCCCGCCCGAACACGGGCTCTCCCACGGGCCGTGCCACATACAGCTCGCCCCAGGCCCGCCCGTGCAGCACGACCGGCGCGACCACGCAACACCCGCGCCCGCGCCTGCGCAGCGCGGCCACCCGCTGGTGGCAGTAACCGGCACGCTCCCGGTCCCCGGGCCCACCCGCCGTCTCCACCCACGCGTGCGGCTCCCCGCCCCCGGCCCACCGCTCGTGCAGGAACTCGGTGATCTCCGGGAACTGATGCACGGGGTAGGCCTCGCCGTCGGGGAACTCCTCCTCCCCCGGGGCGCGTTCACCGACATTGGCGAGCACCCGCAGCCGCCCGCGCTCCCGCTCCCAGACGGACAGCGCGGCGAAGCTGCCGCCCAGGGCCAGCAGCGCGCCCTGGGCGGCGGCCCGCCACGACTCACGCGGAGTGTGCGCGGCGGCCATGCCCTGTGCCAGGGCCACGACGGCACGCAGCCGAACGTCCTCACCCATTGCTCCAGGTTACGGACATTTCACCCATAGAGAGATCTGGCGGATGAATTCCCACACCCCAACCCGCACCGGAGCCCTCCGGCCACACCCGCCAGGGCTGCCACCGCCATCGTCCGTCTCGCGCCTCAGGCGCCACACGGCGATGATGCGGCCCGGCGCAGCGCGGCGGCGTGACAGCAGCGCGGCAGCGCGACAGGGACATGGCGGCGTGACAGCAGCGTGACAGCGGCATGGCGACAGCGCGGCGCGGCTGGCGCAGCCCGGTGCGGCTGGCCCCACAGTCACGGGCGGGCGGGTGGGAAACCCGCCGCGTCAGCGGCGGGACGGCTGCAGCGACCCGGCAGCCCGCGACCCACCCCGCCGGGACGGCGCACACGGGACGGTGCGACTGGTCCGAGAGTCACGGGCGGGCGGGTGGGAGCAAACCCGCCGCGGCAGCGGCGGGACGGCTGCAGCAGCCCGCACCCCCAAAGGCGCCCCCGCCAGGCTATTCCCCGGGCCACTCCGGCTTCCGCTTCTCGTTGAACGCGGCCACGCCCTCCGCCCGGTCCCCGGAGAACGCCACCGAGCGCCAGGCCGCGTCCTCGACCTCGAGTCCGGCCCGGAGGTCGAGACCGT
The DNA here is from genome assembly GCF_055591765.1 of Streptomyces sp. NPDC041205. NCBI lineage: Bacteria > Bacillati > Actinomycetota > Actinomycetes > Kitasatosporales > Streptomycetaceae > Streptomyces > Streptomyces sp. NPDC041205. Next base: position 977,186 of record NZ_JBVIZH010000002.1, read on the forward strand.
GGCCGAGGCGGAGGGCGCGCTTGGCGGCGCGCAGGCCGACGGGGGAGTTGGCGGCGATGCGGGCCGCGAGGGCGAGCGCCTCGTCGCGGTCCTCACCGGCCCCGGCGACGAGGTCGACGAGCCCCAACTCCTTGGCCTCGGCGGCCTCCACGCGCCGCGCGGAGAAGATCAGCTCGGCGGCCCGTGCCGCCCCCACGCGCCGGGGCAGCAGCTGCGTACCGCCGCCCCCGGGAATCACGCCGACGGACACCTCGGGCAGGCCGACGACGGCGCTGGGGTCGGCGACGATGATGTCGCAGGACAGGGCGAGCTCGAAGCCGCCGCCGAGCGCGAAGCCGTGGACGGCCGCGACGGTCGGCATCGGCAGGTCGAGGACGCCGGTGTAGGCGGCGCGGGCGACGGGCCGCTGCCGCACCAACTCGGCGTCGGAGAAGGAGTTCCGCTCCTTGAGGTCGGCGCCGACGCAGAAGGCGCGCTCATGGGTGGAGGTGAGCACCACGACGCGCGCGTCCGGGTCCGCGGCGAGCGCCGCGCAGGCCTCGCCGATCGACCGGGCCATGGCACTGGACACGGCGTTCATGGCCTTCGGCCGGTCCAGCGCGAGCTCGGCCACGTACCCGTGCCGCCGGACCTCCACGAACTCCCCGAACCGACGCTCGCCCATGACCCCTCCACCTCCGGTTAACGACCGTTACCCGGCGATCATGTCAGCCACCGCGCCCGTTGGATACCCGGCCCGGCGCACGGGTCAGCCACAGCAGGTCGGCGGCAGCGGCCAGCCGCAGCGGGGCAGCCGCAGCCGGTCAGCCCCGGCGAGCCAGCCCCGGCGAGCCAGCCGCAGCCGGTCAGCCCCGGCGCGCGAGCAGCCAGGGCTCGACGATGCCGAGCCCGCGGACCGGCCGCTGCCACATGGGCTGCAGGGCGAAGCGGTAGCCGGGCGGCTCCTCGCCCTCCTTCTCGGCCTTCTCCGCCAGGGCGGCGGCCTCCGTCTCGGAGGCGGGCGCGTCGCCGGTGCGCACCAGTTCCTCGGCGAGCGCGCCGTCGACGAGCACGGCGTCCCGTGGCGCTATGGAGGTGAGCCGGGACGCGAGGTTCACGGTGGTGCCGAAGACGTCGCCCATGCGCGTGGTGACGGTGCCGAAGGCGATGCCGACGCGCAGTTCGGGCATGGTCTCGTCGTTGGCCATGGTCTCGATGAGGCGCAGCGCGATCTCCGCGGCGGTGCCCGCGTCGTCGGCGGCGTACAGGACCTCGTCGCCGAGGGTCTTGATGAGCCGCCCGCCGTGCGCGGCGACCAGGTCGGCGGCGGTGGTCTCGAACGCCTCGACCAGCTCGCCCAGTTCCTCTTCCTCCATGCGCCGGGTGAGCCGCGTGAACCCGACGAGGTCGGCGAACCCGACGGCGAGCCGCCGGTCGACCATCTCCTCGTCGTCGGCGGCCTGCACGACCCGCCCGGTGGCGGCGGCGAGCTGGCGGCGCCACACGTACACCAGGAACTCCTCCAGCTCCGGCAGGAGCAGTTCCACCAGGGGGTACGTGACCTCGGTGCGGGTCATGCCCGGCTCCGGCGGCTCGGTCAGGCCCTCCAGGAACGAGTCGATCTGCCATTCGGCCAGGCGGGCGGTGGTCTGCCCGGTGGAGCGCGCCACCTGCACGGCCATGGCCTCGCTGAGCAGCCCCGCCTCCACCAGACCCGCGAGCCGCCGCAGCGCGAGCACGTCGGCCTCGGTCAGGGCCTTGGCCTGGCCGATGTCCGGGAAGCCCATGGCCCGCCAGAAGCGCGAGGCCAGCTCCATGGAGACACCGGCGCTGCGGGCCGCCTGGAACGGGGTGTAGCGGCGGTCGGCGCCGAGGATGAGCTGTTCGAGGCGGAGCGCGAGCGGGTTCTTGCCGGCGCCGTCCGCACTGTCCAGGCCGTCCGCGCCGTCAAGTCCGGCCGTGCCGTCCAGGCCGTGCGCCCCGTCCAGGCCGTGCGCGCCGCTGTCGGCTCCGGGTCCGCCCCCGGAGAGGTCCGGTTCGTCCGGCTTCTCGTCCGCCCCGCTCCCGTCACCTTCCGGGTACGCCGATTCCGCCGGGCGGGGGTCACCGTCGGGGCCGGGGGGTGTGCCCTGGCCGGAGCCGGTGTCGTCGACGGTCACGCCTGCTGCCCTTCCGATCTGCCGTGGTCAGATATCGACCGGCGCCAACTTTACGGCAGGTGTGCCGCAGCTCACTCCCGACTCCGGCGTGCCGGTGCGACCGATGTCCGCGGCGCGCCCGCGCGGGACCTCGACCGCGGGCGCACGGCCCCGCTCAGCCCTCCCCCGCGGGCCGCAGATGCACCACGTCCCCGGCGCCCACCGGCTCCCGCACCCCGTCCTCCGTGGCGAGGACCAGACGCCCGTCGCCGTCCACGGCGACGGCCTCGCCCGTGACGTCCCGCCCGCCGGGCAGTTCGGCCCGGACCTGGCGGCCGAGCGTGGCGCACCCGGCCGCGTACGCCTCCTGGAGCCGGGTGAGCGCCGGGTCGCCGCCCGCCGCCCGCCACTCCCCGTACCAGCGCTCCAGCTCGCGCAGCACGGCCCGCAGCACCGGGTCGCGGTCGGTAGCGGCCGCCCCGGCGAGCGCGAGGGACCCGGCCCCGGGCACGGGCAGTTCGTCGGCGCGCAGGGAGACGTTGACGCCGATGCCGACGACGATCCCGCCGCCGCCGACGGACCCGGCGCGCTCCACGAGGATGCCGCCGGCCTTGCGCTCCTCGCCGGTTGGGGCCTCCCCTGGACGGAGCTTGTCGGAGTCCTTGGGGACCGTGACGAGGAGGTCGTTGGGCCACTTCAGGGCGGTGTCGACGCCGGCGGCGCGGGCGATGCCCGCGGCGACCGCGACGCCGGTGAGCAGCGGCAGCCACCCCCACCGCTCCACCGGTACGTCGTCCGGCTTGAGCAGGACGGAGAAGAAGAGGCCGGAGCGCGGGGGCGCGCTCCAGCGCCGGTCGAGGCGCCCGCGCCCCGCGCTCTGCTCCTCGGCGACGAGGACGGCGCCCTCGGGCAGTTCGTCGGCGCGGGCGGCGAGGTCGGCGTTGGTGGAGCCGGTGGCGGCGACGACGTCGAGGGAGGTCCACAGGCCGCCCTCGCGGACGAGGGCGCGGCGCAGCGAGGCGGCGGCGAGGGGCGGCCGGTCCAGGTCGGACCAGCGGTTCGGGGGGTCGTTTGAGTCATTCCGCGGCGTCATGCAAGCCACCCTAGGTGTGGTAAACGCCGCACTGCACAGGCGAATGCGCGCCGATACGCTACGGGGCAGTAGCCAGCTGGCACCGCGTGCCACCAGCGCACGCCGTCACCCGCCCCAGTCCCCATTGAGCAGGCAGGGAGCCGCGACCCGATGTCCGAGCCGCAAGAGCCCAACCGGGCCGACACGCCCGACACTGAGATCGACATCCACACGACGGCCGGCAAGCTCGCCGATCTGCGGCGCCGCATCGACGAGGCGAAGCACGCGGGTTCCGCGCGGGCGGTCGAGAAGCAGCACGCGAAGGGGAAGCTGACGGCGCGCGAGCGGGTCGAACTGCTTCTGGACGAGGGCTCGTTCGTCGAGCTCGACGAGTTCGCCAGGCATCGCTCCACGAACTTCGGCCTGGAGGCCAACCGGCCGTACGGCGACGGGGTGGTGACCGGGTACGGCACGGTGGACGGCCGTCCGGTGGCGGTGTTCTCGCAGGACTTCACCGTGTTCGGCGGCGCGCTCGGCGAGGTCTTCGGCCAGAAGATCGTGAAGGTGATGGACTTCGCCCTGAAGACGGGCTGTCCGGTGGTCGGCATCAACGACTCGGGCGGCGCCCGCATCCAGGAGGGCGTGATGGCGCTCGGGATGTACGGGGAGATCTTCCGCAGGAACACCCACGCGTCCGGTGTGATCCCGCAGATCAGCCTCGTGGTCGGCCCGTGCGCGGGCGGCGCGGTGTACTCCCCCGCGATCACGGACTTCACGGTCATGGTCGACCAGACGTCGCACATGTTCATCACGGGCCCGGACGTCATCAAGACGGTCACCGGCGAGGACGTCGGCTTCGAGGAGCTGGGCGGCGCCCGCACGCACAACGCGACCTCCGGCGTGGCGCACCACATGGCGGGCGACGAGAAGGACGCCATCGAGTACGTGAAGTCGCTGCTCTCGTACCTGCCGTCGAACAACCTGACCGAGCCCCCGGCCTTCCCGGAGGAGGCGGACCTCGAACCGTCCGACGAGGACCGCGAGCTCGACACGCTCGTGCCGGACAGCGCGAACCAGCCGTACGACATGCACACGGTGCTCGAGCACGTCCTGGACGACGCCGAGTTCTTCGAGACGCAGCCGCTGTTCGCGCCGAACATCATCACGGGCTTCGGCCGCGTCGAGGGCCACCCGGTGGGTCTCGTCGCCAACCAGCCGATGCAGTTCGCGGGCTGCCTGGACATCGACGCGTCCGAGAAGGCGGCGCGGTTCGTGCGCACCTGCGACGCGTTCAACGTGCCCGTGATCACCTTCGTGGACGTGCCGGGCTTCCTGCCGGGCGTCGACCAGGAGCACACGGGCATCATCCGCCGCGGCGCGAAGCTGATCTACGCCTACGCCGAGGCCACCGTCCCCCTCATCACCGTCATCACCCGCAAGGCGTTCGGCGGGGCGTACGACGTGATGGGCTCCAAGCACCTGGGCGCCGACCTGAACCTCGCCTGGCCGACGGCGCAGATCGCGGTGATGGGCGCGCAGGGCGCGGTGAACATCCTGCACCGCCGCACGATCGCGGCGGCGGAGCCCGAGGACCAGGAGGCCACCCGGGCCCGCCTCATCCAGGAGTACGAGGACGCGCTCCTGAACCCGTACACGGCGGCCGACCGCGGCTACGTCGACGCCGTGATCCTGCCGTCCGAGACCCGCTCGCACCTCGTACGCGGACTGCGTCAGCTGCGCACGAAGCGGGAATCCCTGCCTCCGAAGAAGCACGGCAACATCCCGCTGTAGTCCCCGCCGTCCCCGAAGGGAGCCACTGTGATCAAGGTCGTACGGGGCAATCCCACCCCTGAGGAGCTGGCCGCCGCCCTGGCGGTGGTCCAGGCGCGCGCCGCGGCGGCCGCGCAGGCGCCGTCCGGCGCGCCCCCGGTCCCGGCCGCCTGGGCGGACCCGGCGCGGGTGGCCCGGGAGCGGATGCCCGCACCGGGCGCGGCGGCGTGGAGCCGCACGTACTGGCCGGGGTGACCCGAGGTGTCCGTGGGGCGCGCGCGACCCGTGCGCGCCCCACGGCCCGGCCTCCGGATCAGCTCCCGAGCACCGACCCGAAGCTCTTGTTCTGGTAGGTGAGGCCGAACGCCTTCTCGCTGAGCGTGTACGCCCCGGTCACCGTGACCCCGGCGGCCGACCCGCGCAGCACCCAGTCCGAGCCGTCGTCCCAGCGCGCCCCGGGGAACACGTCCTCGCCGGTCGCCGCGACGACGAGCTCGGCCCGGCCGTCGCCGTCGGTGTCTTCCAGGCGGACGGCGGAGCCGAAGCGGTCGTCGTCCTCGGCGGCTCCGGGCACGCCCGCGGTGCTCTGGTTCAGGGCCTGCGCGCCGGCGCCGGTGAGGCCGGACGCGGAGCCCTTGAGGAGGGTGACGGCGCCGGTCGCGATCCGGCCGCCCACGTCCTCGGCGGGCGCGCCGACCGCGACGTCCGCGTAGCCGTCGCCGTCGACGTCGCCGACCGCGGCACTCGCGCCGAACTCGTCGGCGCCCTCGTCCACGCCCGGCACGCCCGGGCTGTCCTGGTCGAGGACGGTCTTGCCGCCGGTGCCGGGGCCCGCGGGGCCGCCGTAGTAGACGCCCACGCCGCCGCCCTTGCCGACGTTGAAGTCGGTGACGACGACGTCGGCGTAGCCGTCCTTGTCGATGTCGCCGGAGCCCTTCAGGCCGGTGCGGGTCGGGGGCAGCGCGGCGGGCTGATCGGTGAACTTCATGCCGTCGCGGCCTCCGGCCCAGTGGCCGAACCAGCCGTTCAGCTCGTCGCCCTCCGCGTTCTCGATGCCGGAGGCGAGCAGGTCGTCGTCGCCGTCGCCGTCGTAGTCACCGGCGTCCAGGCGCTCGACGAGCCGGTAGCCGTCACCGCTGCCCATGTCCAGCCGCCGCTGCTCGGGCGCCCTGGTGCGCGTGAAGCCGTCGCCGGAGAGGCTGACGGCGCCGTAGTACGAGTGCGTGGCGAGCTGCTGCTTGCCGTCGCCGTCGAAGTCGCCGACGACCACGGACTCGCCGTAGTACAGGTCGAGGTCGGGGTGCGGCGTGACCGTGCTCAGGCCGCCGTTGTCCAGGCCGCCCCGGCCGCCCCACAGGACGGTCATGAGCCCGGCGTTGCCGTTCTCGCCCGGGACGCCGACGACCAGGTCGGTGTACCCGTCGCCGTCGAGGTCCCCGGTGTCGTACGCCCCGCCGAACCGGTCCCCGGCCTCCGGGGTGCCCGGCACCTTCGCGGAGGCCTGGCTGATCAGCGCCTTGCGGCCGCCCTCGACGCCCCGCGCGGTGCCGTACAGGACGGCGACGTGCCCGGCCTTCTTGACGCCGTTCACGGTGGCCTTGGGGGTGGCGAGCACCACGTCTCCGTAGCCGTCGCCGTTGAAGTCGGCGGCCTCGGGGGCGGCGGGTGCGGCGGGGGCCGCCGCGGCCGTGCCGGACAGCGGGACCAGCAGGCCCGCGGTGGCCGTCACGGCCGTCGCCACCGCGGTCAGGACACTTCTGCGCATCTTGCGCATATCGGTTCGCTCCATTCCCTGGAAACCCTCGGCTGGTTGACGCTGGGCGGCGCCCGGGGGTTGTACGGGTGAACGGACTCAGGGCGGGAAGCGCGGGAAGTTGAGTACGCGTACTCAGGCGCGGGGCGCGGCGCGGTCGCAGCATCGGAGCCATGCTGTGGTCCGACCCGGAGAACGACCCGCCCAAGGACATGCGGGAGATGCAAGCGAAGATGCGCCGTGCCGGTGTCCTGCTCGCCCTCGCGATGGTGGTGGCGATGCTCGTCCTGGGCGTGATCTGAACCGCCCGGCGACCCTCGCTAGGCTGACCGCATGAGTGATCAACCCCGCCGTCTCGTCCTAGCCTCCCAGTCCCCGGCCCGGCTCGGCCTGCTGCGCCAGGCGGGCCTCGCGCCCGAGGTCATCGTCAGCGGCGTCGACGAGGACGCGGTGACCGCGCCCACCCCCGCCGAGCTGGCCAAGGCCCTCGCCGAGGCGAAGGCGTCGGTGGTCGCGGCCCGCCCGGAGGCCAAGGGCGCCCTGGTCGTCGGCTGCGACTCCGTCCTCGAGCTGGACGGCCGGGCGCTCGGCAAGCCCGCGGACGTCGCGGAGGCCACCGCGCGCTGGCAGGACATGCGGGGCCGCGCGGGCGTCCTGCAGACCGGACACTGCGTGTACGACACGCTCTCCGGCGAGCACGTGGCGGCGACCGCGTCGACGGTGGTCCGCTTCGGCAAGCCGTCCGACGCGGAGATCGCCGCGTACGTCGCCAGCGGCGAACCGCTGCACGTGGCGGGCGCGTTCACGCTCGACGGCCGCTCGGCGCCGTTCATCGACGGCATCGACGGCGACCACGGCAACGTCATCGGCCTGTCCCTGCCGATGCTGCGGCGCCTGCTCGGGGAACTGGGCGTCGGGATCACGGAGTTGTGGGCGGACTAGGGGGCCAGCGGACCAGGGGCACGCGAGGGCACGTACGAGGGCCGGGTCCACGGGGCCGCTCAGGCAGCCTGCGGGGCACCGTCCACACCCACGGCGTCCCTCCTGTCGTACGCCACCAGCGGCAGCACGATGAGGCCGAGCACCGCCATCATCAGGACGAACGCGAGCCAGCCCACCAGGCCGATCGCGAACGCGCCGAGCAGGCCGTGCGTCACGGCGGCGCTGATCAGCAGGATCTTGCCGAAGCGGCCGGGCGCGCGGTCGGTGGCGGCGGTGCGGGCGAGGACGAGGCCGCACAGCGCGAGGTAGAGCCCGAAGAGGCCGCCCGCGACCCAGGCGCCCACGCTCATCGCGTGCGGGTCGAGCCCGCCCATGGACATGTCCTGCTTGTCGACGACGAGCCCGAGGAACCAGTTGAGGAGGACGATCCCGACCGCCTCGGCCCAGAGCGCGATCGCGCCCACCCACGCCACTGGTCTGCGCGCCACGGCGCCCACCCACTCTCTGCCGACTGCTGTTACCGCTGGTACGTGTGAGACATCGGCACGCTACATGGGGGCTCCCCCTGCTCCTCAAGAGCTCGGGCGAGGGTAAACCCAAGGACAAGGGCCGTACCGCAGGCAAAGAATCCTTGGGCCATTCGTAGGGACTCCACAAAGAATGGCCGCGCGCCGCAGCACTGCCTCACAGAGACCTTGACCACACCGGAGGGCTACGCTGCCGGGAAAGGACCCTGCGTACCACGGTGCGACAAGGGATTTCGGGGATCGACAGGGCCTCGGATCACGCTCCGTGTGGGCAAGCTCACCATTGGGGACGGGTCGTAAGGCCGTGTCGGCAGTCCCTAAACTCGGCTTGTTTCAAGGAGGGAGCCATCGTGCGCAAGGTGCTCATCGCCAACCGTGGCGAAATCGCTGTCCGGGTCGCCCGGGCGTGCCGGGATGCCGGGATCGCGAGCGTTGCCGTTTATGCGGACCCCGACCGGGACGCACTGCATGTGCGGGCCGCTGACGAGGCGTTCGCTCTTGGCGGTGACACTCCGGCCACCAGCTACCTGGACATGGCGAAGGTGCTCGCCGCGGCCAAGGACTCCGGGGCGGACGCGGTCCACCCGGGCTACGGCTTCCTCTCCGAGAACGCGGAGTTCGCCCAGGCGGTCCTGGACGCCGGTCTGACCTGGATCGGCCCGCCGCCGCAGGCGATCCGGGACCTGGGCGACAAGGTCGCCGCCCGGCACATCGCGCAGCGCGCGGGTGCCCCGCTGGTCGCGGGCACGCCGGACCCGGTCTCGGGCTCCGACGAGGTCGTCGCCTTCGCCGAGGAGCACGGCCTGCCGATCGCCATCAAGGCGGCGTTCGGCGGCGGCGGCCGCGGCCTGAAGGTGGCCCGCACCCTCGAAGAGGTGCCGGAGCTGTACGACTCCGCGGTCCGCGAGGCCGTCGCGGCCTTCGGCCGCGGCGAATGCTTCGTGGAGCGCTACCTGGACAAGCCGCGGCACGTGGAGACCCAGTGCCTGGCCGACCGGCACGGCAACGTGGTCGTGGTCTCCACCCGTGACTGCTCGCTCCAGCGCCGCCACCAGAAGCTGGTGGAGGAGGCCCCGGCGCCGTTCCTCTCCGACGCCCAGGTCGAGGAGCTGTACAGCGCCTCGAAGGCGATCCTGAAGGAAGCCGGCTACGTCGGCGCGGGCACCGTCGAGTTCCTCGTCGGCGCCGACGGCACGATCTCCTTCCTCGAGGTCAACACCCGCCTCCAGGTGGAGCACCCGGTCACCGAGGAGGTCGCCGGGATCGACCTGGTCCGCGAGATGTTCCGCATCGCCGACGGCGAGGAACTGGGCTACGACGACCCGGCGCTGCGCGGTCACTCCTTCGAGTTCCGCATCAACGGCGAGGACCCGGGCCGGGGCTTCCTGCCCGCGCCCGGCACGGTCACCAAGTTCGCGGGCCCGTCCGGTCCCGGTGTCCGCCTCGACGCGGGTGTCGAGTCCGGCTCGGTCATCGGCCCGGCCTGGGACTCGCTGCTGGCCAAGCTGATCGTCACGGGGCGTACGCGCAAGGAGGCCCTGGAGCGGGCCGCGCGCGCCCTCGCCGAGTTCGAGGTCGAGGGCATGGCCACCGCCATCCCGTTCCACCGCAAGGTGGTCGCCGACCCGGCGTTCGCGCCCGAACTGACCGGCTCCGACGAGCCGTTCACGGTCTTCACCCGGTGGATCGAGACCGAGTTCGTCAACGACATCCCGCCGTTCGCCCCCGTGGGCGGCGACGCCGACGAGGAGGACGGCGACCGCGAGACGATCGTCGTCGAGGTCGGCGGCAAGCGCCTCGAGGTCTCCCTGCCCGCCGGTATGGGCATGTCCCTCGCGCGTACGGGGCTCTCGGCGGGCGCCAAGCCGAAGCGCCGCGCGACCAAGAAGTCCGGGCCCGCGGCGTCCGGCGACACCCTCGCCTCGCCCATGCAGGGCACGATCGTCAAGGTCGCCGTCGAGGAGGGCCAGGAGGTCAAGGAGGGCGACCTCATCGTGGTCCTCGAGGCCATGAAGATGGAACAGCCCCTCAACGCCCACCGTTCCGGTACGGTCAAGGGCCTGCAGGCGGAGGTCGGGGCGTCGCTGACGTCGGGCGCCGCGATCTGCGAGATCAAGGACTGAACCTTCCCCAACCCCGCCCCTTCCCGAACCCGGGGGCTGCCGCCCCCGGACCCCCGCTGATCGGCGCTCCGCGCCTCGTCCTCAATCGCCGGACGGGCTGGGAAAATCCAGCCCGTCCGGCGATTGAGGAGCGGGGTCTGGGGCGGAGCCCCAGTTTCGGAGAAGGGGCGGGACTGGGGCGCCCCCGCGAGGAGACCCCATGCGCGCCGACGCCCGCCGAAACCACCACCGGCTCCTCAGCGAGGCCCGCACCGCGTTCGCGGAACACGGCACGGACACCTCCCTGGAGGACGTGGCCCGCCGAGCGGGCGTGGGCATCGGCACCCTGTACCGCCACTTCCCCACTCGCCACGCCCTGCTGAGCGCCGTCTTCGAGGACGCGGTCAGCGACCTCCTGACGCGCTCCCGCGCCCTCCTGGACGCCCCGCAGCCCTGCACCGCCCTGGTGGAGTGGCTACGGGCGATCATCACGCACGCGGGTGAGTACCGCGGCCTCGCCCGTGCCCTCATGTCGGCCTCACGGGACGACAGTTCCGCGCTGGCGCGGTGCAGCCGCCCGATGCGGGAGGCGGGCACCCGGCTCCTGGAACGGGCCCAGGCGGCGGGCGCGGTACGCGAGGGCGTGTCGATCGACGACCTGCTCCAGCTGACGAACGCGATCGCGCTGGCGGCGGAGGAATCCCCGGACGACCCACAACTGGCGGACCGCCTCCTGATGTTGACGCTGCGCGGCCTCAAGGCGGAGCCCGGCATCCACACCACAGCCGGGCCCGGCGCCTGAGGGCACCCCGAATCGCCCCCGGACAGCTGGGGGTCGGCCGGGCAGGGCCGACCCTCCCCGCCCTACCGCCGGCGCAAGTCGGCGACCCGCGCCGCCCGCTCCCCGGCCGGCTGCTCGCCGAGCACGGACGCGCTGCGCAACTGCGGCCCGGCGCCGGGCCCCGCGCCATGGCCCCCGTGCCCCCGCCGCTGACCGGGCAACGGCACGTCCCTGCGTGGCTGCCGGCCTGCTGGGACGGAGTCAACTCCGGGGGCCTGGCCGGGGCCCGCCGACGCTCCGGCGACCGCGATCTGCACGCCCTGGTCGGCCAGGGCCTGCAACTCGGTCGCCGCGCGGTCGTCGTGCGCGGGCGGCTCGTCCGTGACCAGACGTGTGATGACGTCCGTCGGCACCGTCTGGAACATGGTGTCGGTGCCGAGCTTGGTGTGGTCGGCGAGGACCACCACCTCCGCGGCGGCCTGCACGAGCGCGCGGTCCACGCTCGCCGACAGCATGTTGGACGTGGACAGGCCGCGTTCGGCTGTCAGGCCGCTGCCCGACAGGAACGCCCGCGACACCCTGAGCCCCTGGAGGGACTGCTCGGCGCCGCTGCCCACCAGCGCGTAGTTCGAGCCGCGCAGGGTGCCGCCGGTCATGACGACTTCGACCCGGTTGGCGTGGGCGAGGGCCTGTGCCACCAACAGGGAGTTGGTGACGACGGTCAGGCCGGGCACCCGCGCGAGCCGGCGGGCCAGCTCCTGCGTGGTCGTACCCGCCCCGACGACGATGGCTTCGCCCTCTTCGACGAGACCCGCCGCGAGATCGGCGATGGCCGTCTTCTCGGCGGACGCGAGATGTGATTTCTGCGGAAAGCCGGACTCCCGCGTGAATCCGCCCGGCAATACCGCACCGCCATGTCGGCGGTCGAGGAGTCCTTCTGCCTCCAGCGCGCGCACGTCCCGCCGTACGGTCACTTCGGAGGTCTGGACGACGCGGGCGAGCTCACGGAGCGACACCGCTCCGTTGGCCCGCACCATTTCGAGGATCAATTGGCGACGTTCTGCAGCGAACACGAAACTGACAGTAACCCCAACGACCGTCTGCTTTCAGCAGTTTGCGCCGAATTACAGAAGTTGTTCGCACAGTAGGGGTGGAAGTGGTATAGGGGGTACTCCCCCCGACTATGCCGAGCGAATGCGCCGCAACAGGCTGTGACCTGCGGAGAGTTGATTCCGGCCGACCGGACGATCACATCAGCCGGTCGGCGCCCGCTGACCGAACGGTCGGGATCAGGCCTCCCCGGCGACCTTACGCGTGTGCAACTGACGGGCGACTTCGGCGATCGAGCCCGAAAGTGATGGGTACACGGTGAAGGCGTTAGCGATCTGCTCCACCGTCAGATTGTTGTCGACCGCGATCGAGATGGGGTGGATCAGTTCCGAGGCGCGGGGCGAGACGACGACTCCGCCGACCACGATTCCCGTACCCGGACGGCAGAAGATCTTTACGAAGCCGTCGCGGATGCCCTGCATCTTCGCGCGCGGGTTGCGAAGGAGCGGGAGCTTGACGACGCGGGCGTCGATCTTTCCGGCGTCGACGTCGGCCTGGCTGTAGCCGACGGTCGCGATCTCCGGGTCGGTGAAGACGTTCGACGAGACGGTCTTCAGGTTCAGCGGGGTGACCGCGTCGCCCAGGAAGTGGTACATCGCGATGCGGCCCTGCATGGCGGCGACCGACGCGAGGGCGAAGATGCCGGTGACGTCACCGGCGGCGTACACACCGGGGGCGGAGGTCCTGGACACCCGGTCGGTCCAGATGTGCCCGGACTCCTTGACCTTGACCCCGGCCTCCTCCAGACCCATCCCGTCGCTGTTCGGGATGGCGCCGACGGCCATCAGGCAGTGCGAGCCGGAGATGACGCGGCCGTCGGCCAGCGTGACCTCGACGCGGTCGCCGACGCGCTTGGCGGAGGCGGCGCGGGTGCGGCCCATGACGTTCATGCCGCGGCGGCGGAAGACGTCCTCCAGGACGGCGGCGGCGTCCGGGTCCTCGCCGGGCAGCACCCGGTCGCGCGACGACACCAGCGTGACCCGGGAGCCGAGCGCCTGGTAGGCGCCGGCGAACTCGGCGCCCGTCACGCCCGACCCGACCACGATGAGCTCCTCGGGCAGCTCGTCGAGGTCGTACACCTGCGTCCAGTTCAGGATCCGCTCGCCGTCCGGCTGCGCGTCCGGCAGCTCGCGCGGGTGGCCGCCGGTGGCGATGAGCACGGCGTCGGCGGTCAGGGTCTCCTCGGAGCCGTCGGCGGCGCGCACGACGACCTTGCGGGAGCCGTCCATGGCCTGCTGGCCCTCGAGACGGCCGCGGCCGCGCATGACCCGGGCGCCCGCACGCGTCACGGACGCCGTGATGTCGTGCGACTGCGCGAGCGCGAGCCGCTTCACACGCCGGTTGACCTTGCCGAGGTCCACGCCCACGACCCGTGCCGCCTGGTCGATGTGCGGTGTGTCGTCCTCGACGATGATGCCCAGCTCCTCGTACGAGGAGTCGAAGGTCGTCATCACCTCGGCCGTCGCGATCAGGGTCTTCGACGGTACGCAGTCGGTGAGCACCGACGCCCCGCCCAGACCGTCGCAGTCGACGACGGTCACCTCCGCGCCGAGCTGGGCGGCCACCAGGGCCGCCTCATATCCGCCGGGTCCGCCGCCAATGATCACGATCCGAGTCACGTGCCCCATTGTCCCGCATGGCCGAGGCCCCCAGCGAACGGGGGTCAGGGGGCGCACCAGAGCCCGTCCGGCGCCTGCGGACGAGGCGCGAAGCGCCAATAAGCGGGGGAAAGGGGGCGCAGCCCCCATACCGCGCACCACAGCCGGACCGCGTAGGGCGCCCACGCCAGAAAGCCGTACCCTCGGTCCCATGTCGCTCTACGCCGCGTACGCCGGCAATCTCGACGCGCGGCTGATGACGCGCCGCGCCCCGCACTCGCCGCTGCGCGCGACCGGCTGGCTCAACGACTGGCGGCTGACGTTCGGCGGCGAGCACATGGGCTGGGAGGGCGCGCTCGCGACGATCGTCGAGGCGCCGCGCTCACAGGTGTTCGTCGCGCTGTACGACATCGCCCCGATGGACGAGGACTCCATGGACCGGTGGGAGGGCGTCGGGCTCGACATCTACCGCCGCATGCGGGTCCGGGTGCACACCCTCGAGGGCGAGGAGGCCGCCTGGGTGTACGTCCTCAACGGGTACGAGGGCGGGCTGCCCTCCGCCCGCTACCTCGGCGAGCTCGCGGACGCCGCGGAGTCGGCGGGCGCCCCCCACGACTACGTCATGAACCTCCGCAAACACCCCTGCTAGGACGGGCCCCGGCGGCTCCGCCCTCCCCCACCCACCCGTCGGCCCGCTCGCCCAGGGCTACCGCCCACCTCCGGCACCTCCAGGCCGACCACGGCAAGATCTCAGCCCGTCATGGGGGTACCCCCTGCTCCTTAAGAGCTTGGGGGAGTTTGAGGACGAGGCGCGCAGCGCCGATCCGGCGGAGGCGGGTCCCACCCGCACGACACGGCGGGCGAGCGGCCGGGGTCCAGGGGGCGCAGCGCCCCGGTTTCGGAGAAGGGGCGGGACCGGGGCGCCCCGCGAAGGCCAGGCGCCAGCCGACTTCGTCGGAAACGACAAGGCAACGATCCGGATCCCGTGGGCATCGTCATCTACGCGCGTAGGGCGTAACCGGCTACCCTCGTCGGCGTGAACGCTTCAGTTATTCCGGACGACATCCAGGGCGACCCCTACGCCGCCGCCGACGCCGCCGCCGCCCGCCTGCGCGAGCTGACAGGCGCCGAGACCCACGACGTAGCCCTCGTGATGGGCTCCGGCTGGGCACCCGCCGTCGAGGCGCTCGGCGCCCCCGAGGCCGAGTTCCCGGTCACCGAGCTGCCGGGCTTCCCGCCGCCGGCCGTCGCGGGCCACGGCGGCCGGATCCGCTCCTTCAAGATCGGCGAGAAGCGCGCCCTGGTCTTCCTGGGCCGCACGCACTACTACGAGGGCCGCGGCGTCGCCGCCGTCGCGCACGGCGTACGGACCGCCGTGGCCGCGGGCTGCAAGACGATCGTGCTGACGAACGGCTGCGGCGGCCTGCGCGAGGGCATGCGCCCGGGGCAGCCCGTGCTGATCAGCGACCACCTGAACCTGACGGCGACGTCCCCGATCATCGGCGCGAACTTCGTGGACCTGACGGACCTGTACTCGCCGCGGCTGCGCGCGCTGTGCAAGGAGATCGACCCGAGCCTGGAAGAGGGCGTGTACGCCCAGTTCCCCGGCCCGCACTACGAGACCCCGGCCGAGATCCGGATGGCCCGCACGATCGGCGCGGACCTGGTCGGCATGTCGACGGTGCTCGAGGCCATCGCCGCGCGCGAGGCGGGCGCCGAGGTGCTCGGCATCTCCCTGGTGACGAACCTCGCCGCGGGCATGACGGGCGAGCCGCTGAACCACGAAGAGGTCCTGCAGGCGGGCCGCGACTCCGCGACGCGGATGGGCGAGCTGCTCGGGCAGGTCCTGGGCCGCATCTGACCCAGCTGTCCCATCTGATCCATCTGCCCCCGTCCGGCCGCGCGGCGGGTACCGACGCGCGGCGGGCGGGAAAGCCGGAAGAGCAAGACCCCCCGTCACGGAGAGGCCGACCAGACGTGCAGGACCACGGAGAACTCATCGCCCGCGCCCAGGCCTGGCTGGCCGAGGACCCGGACCCGGAGACCCGCGAGGAGCTGGCGAAGCTCGTCGACGCGGCGCCGGGCGCCCCGGCCGTCCTGGACGAGCTGGCCGCGCGGTTCGCGGGCACGCTGCAGTTCGGCACCGCCGGTCTGCGCGGCGAACTGGGCGCGGGCCCCCTGCGGATGAACCGCTCCGTGGTGATCCGCGCCGCCGCGGGCCTGGCGGCGTACCTGAAGGGGAAGGGCCACACCGACGGCCTCGTGGTGATCGGCTACGACGCCCGCTACAAGTCGGCGGACTTCGCGCGGGACACGGCCGCCGTGATGACCGGCGCGGGCCTGCGCGCCGCCGTCCTGCCGCGCCCCCTGCCGACCCCGGTCCTCGCCTTCGCCATACGGCACCTGGGCGCGGTCGCGGGCGTGGAGGTCACCGCCAGCCACAACCCGCCGCGCGACAACGGCTACAAGGTCTATCTGGGCGACGGCTCGCAGATCGTGCCGCCCGCCGACGGCGAGATCGCCGCCGAGATCGCGGCCGTGCGCAGCCTGCACGACGTACCGCGTCCGGAGAGCGGCTGGCAGACCCTCGGCGAGGACGTCCTGGAGGCCTATCTGGCGCGTACGGACGCCGTCCTGGCCCAGGGCTCCCCGCGGACCGCCAGGACCGTCTACACGGCCATGCACGGCGTCGGCAAGGACACGCTCCTGGCGGCGTTCGCGCGGGCCGGCTTCCCCGCGCCGGTGCTCGTCGCCGAGCAGGCGGAGCCCGACCCGGACTTCCCGACGGTCGCCTTCCCGAACCCGGAGGAGCCGGGCGCGATGGACCTGGCGTTCGCCACGGCCCGCGAGGCCCGCCCCGACCTGGTGATCGCCAACGACCCGGACGCGGACCGCTGCGCGGTGGCCGTCCCGGTGGGCGACGGCGACTGGCGGATGCTGCGCGGCGACGAGGTCGGCGCGCTCCTCGGCGCGCACCTGGTGCGCCGGGGCGTGGCGGCGGACGGCGGGCGCGTGTTCGCGGAGTCGATCGTGTCGTCGTCGCTGCTCGGCCGCATCGCCGAGAAGGCGGGCCTCGGCTACGAGGAGACGCTGACGGGCTTCAAGTGGATCGCCCGCGTCGACGGCCTGCGGTACGGCTACGAAGAGGCGCTCGGCTACTGCGTCGACCCCGATGGCGTACGCGACAAGGACGGCATCACGGCGGCGCTGCTGGTCACGGAGCTGGCCTCCGAGCTGAAGGAGGAGGGGCGCACCCTCCTGGACCTGCTCGACGACCTGGCGGTGGAGCACGGCCTGCACGCCACCGACCAGCTGTCGGTGCGGGTGGAGGACCTGTCGCTGATCGCGGCCGCGATGCGCCGGCTGCGCGAGGGGCAGCCGGAGCGCCTCGCCGGGCTCGCGGTGACCCGCGCGGAGGACCTGACCAAGGGCACGGAGACGCTGCCGCCCACGGACGGACTGCGGTACACCCTCGACGGCGCCCGCGTCATCGTGCGCCCCAGCGGCACCGAGCCGAAGCTCAAGTGCTACCTGGAGGTCGTGGTGCCGGTGGCGGACCGCGCCGCGCTGCCCGCGGCCCACGAGAAGGCGGCGGAACTGCTCGCGGCGCTGAAGCGGGATCTGGCGGAGGCCGCGGGGATCTGAGGCGCGGGCGCGTACGGCTGCGGGCGCTGACGGCTGCTGGCGCTGACGCACGACGGGCCGGGCGCTCGTGTGGGGCAGGTCGTGCGCGCGCGTACGACCGTGTGGGTGACGTCAGCTCCGAGCCGCTCCCGCCACCCGTACGGGTGGGCGCACGCCCTGCCACCCGAAGGGGTGGTTCCCGTACGGCGCCTGACGCGGCTCCCCGGTGCGCCACCGGTCCCTCGGGAAGGGTCGACCGGTAGCGCACCTTCTCGTACCGGGAGCCGCAGTGCCGTACGGACCCCCTTCCGACCTCTCGACCACCGCGCCGTCCCGCGTACCCGCCTCCCGCCGCCCCCGCGCCACGGCCCCGCGCGCCGCCACGCACCGGCGTGCGGCCCGCGCGCTGCGGTACGCGGCGCCCGCGCTCCTCGCGTACGCCGCCGTCCGCCTCGTGGGCCTGCTCGTCCTCGCCGTCTGGGCCCGCCGCGAGCACCGTGAGCTGTGGCACCTCCTCGCCGAGTCCTGGGACTGCGACTGGTACTTGAGGATCGCGGCGCACGGTTACGCGGACACGCTCGGGCACGCCTTCGACACCAACAACCTGGCGTTCTTCCCGCTGTTCCCGCTCCTGATCCGGGCGGGCGACGCACTGCTCCCGGCGCCGCGCGGCGCCGTCGGGCTCGCGCTCGCCGTCGGCTGCTCCTTCCTCGCGGCCTGCGGGATCTTCAAGATCGGCGACCGGCTGCACGGGCGGCGCGCGGGCGTGCTCCTGGTGACGCTGTGGGCCTGTCTGCCGGTCGCGCTCGTGCAGTGGATGGGCTACACGGAGTCGCTGTTCACGGCGCTCGCGGCCTGGTCGTTGTACGCGGTGCTCACCGGCCGCTGGGTGTGGGCGGGGGCCCTCGCCGCGCTCGCGGGCCTGACGCGGCCGACCGGCGTCGCCGTCGCCGCCGCCGTGTCCGTCACCGCGCTGCTCGCGCTGCGCCGCCGCTTCGACGCCCGCGCCCTGACCGGCGCGCTGCTCGCGCCGCTCGGCTGGCTCGCGTACGTCGGCTGGGTGGGCGCGCGTCTCGGCCGCTGGGACGGCTACTTCGCCGTGCAGAAGCTGTGGCACAACGAGTGGGACGGCGGCATCGGCACCCTGCGCTGGATGAAGCAGTTGTTCCTGGTGGAGCGCCCGCAACTGTTCCTGGTGATGGTGACGCTCGTCCTGCTCGGCGCACTCGTGCTGTACGCCCTCTCGGTGACCGGGCGCGAACAGCCGCTGCCGCTCCTGGTGTTCACGGGTCTGCTGGTCGCGATCGTGCTCGGCTCCAGCGGCGTCTACTTCCCGCGCGCCCGCTTCCTGCTGCCCGGCTTCCCGCTGCTGCTGCCGGTGGCCCTCGCGCTCGCGCGGGCCCGGACGCGGGTGACGCTCGCGGTGGTCTCGGCGGCGGCGCTGACGTCGGCGGCGTTCGGCGGGCACATGCTGCTGGTGTGGCTGGGGCCGCCGTGACCCGTGTGGCCTGCGGGACATGGGCTCCGCAAGGCGCGGGCGGTTGAAGGAAATTGGGGATCGGGGGTCCGGGAAATGAGGGTCGGGGGGGTCCGGGAAATGAGGGTCAGGGGTCGGGGAAATGAGGGTCGGGGGTTGGGAACCTCGGGGCAGTGGGCGGTGTATCAGGAGTAGTTGCTGGTTCGTCGCGGAGTGGGGGGCGTCGCATGAAGGGGCGTGGGCTTCGGGGAGTGGTGGCCCTGGTGGCGGTCTGGGTGCTGGTGGCGTGCGGGGGTGGAGAGGGTGGCGGGGGGCGCGGGGCCCGTGGGCGGCGGCCAGGAAGCGGGGAAGGCGGCGCAGAGGGCGGCGGAGGGCCGGGCCCCGGCGCCGCGGGTCCCGTCGGCGCCGGACCTGCCCGGCTCGCCGTTCGGCATCGGTTTCGCGGCGGACGGCTCCGGCTTCGCGCTGCTCGCCGAGTGCTCGGAGCGCCGGTGCAGCCAGCGCGTGGCGGTGCTCGACCGGGGTGCGAAGGCGTGGCGCCTCGGCAGTTCGCCGCTGCGGGACGTGACGGGTGACCGGGGCGTCTCGGCGGACGTGACGGTGCTGGGGCCGGGGCGGGCGCTGATAGGCGAGGGCGCGGAGCGCGCGGACACGCCGGGGCGCACGTGGTTCACGGGTGACGGCGGCCGGACGTGGCGGCGCGGGACGACGCGGGCGGTGGGCGCGGCGGTGGCGGTGGCGCGGGGCGGCGTGCTCGTTCCGGAGTGCGTGGAGCGCGACCGGTCCGACCCGGACGACTGCGCGCGGGAGCGGCTGCTCGCCGTGTCGCCTAGGACGGGTGGGCACCAGGTCCTGGCCCACGAGCCGCCGCTGAAGGGCCCGTTGCGTCAGGCCGGTGACCTGCGCGGGGCGGCCTGTTCGTGTCCGGCAGGGACCCACGCGCGGGCCGGTCCGCCCTTGCCAGGAGCACGGACCGGGGTCGCACACGGCAGCGGCCGCACCTGACGGGCGTCGGTACCGAGGGCGCGGTGTTCCGGGTGGTCGCGGGCCGGGAGCGGGTTGTACGCGACCCAGCACGGACCGGTGTCGCCGCCCGCGAAGAACGGCCTGGTCACGTTCCACGTCAGCAAGGACGAGGGCCTGACGTGGACGCGGATGTGGCGGCACCGCGAGGGCGTCGAACCGCGCACGCTCATCGGCGACCTGCTGGTGGCCGACGACGCCGGCCTGACGGTGTACGGCGAGGACGGGGGGTGGCGCAGCACGGACGGGGCGCGGACGTTCGACCGGACCACGGCCAGGGCGTCGTCGGGCTCGGTGGTCGGCACACCGGTGGGCCGGCTGTGGCGGGACAGCTTCGGTGGGAACTGGTTCCGCATATCGACGGACGGGGTGCGCTGGCGGGGGTTCCGGCCGGGACGCGGGGGCTGACGGCTCCGGCGGCCCCGGACCAGTCAGCCCAGGGCGAGCAGCACGGCGAGCAGCACCGCACCGGCGGCGCTCGGCGCCAGGATCTCGTACGCCCAGTGCGCGACCGGCTCGCCCTGCGCGGCCTCGGCGCCCTCGCGCCGCTCGGCGATCTCCCGCAGGTCGTCCATGGACTGGTCGCCGGCGTCGCGGGCGTGGGGCTGCGTCGCGCCCCGGGCGCCGGGCCGGACCCGGCTCGCGACCGGGTCGTCCGCCGCGACCTGCTGGGCGTGCCGCCGTGCGGCCTTCTTGCGGCCGCGCAGCGAGACGGGGATGGCCCACAGCTGGAACTTGGTGCCGTCCTGCGTGAAGACCTCGTTCGAGTACCCGGAGCGCAGACCCGAGATCGCGCCCCAGGGCAGCGTGATCGTGCGGAACGGGTTGCGGACGCGCAGCCGGTCCTCGTTGGCGTAGACGGCGGGCCGCAGCGTGTAGGCGATGACGAGGGGCACGGCGAACAGCAGTCCGGCGAGGGCCACCCACGGGGTGCGCCCCTCGCCCCGGATCAGCGCGTCGACGCCGAGCCAGATGCCGATCGCGAGCAGCAGGACGCCTCCGGCGATGGCTCCGTGGGACCGGTAGACGCGGTCCTTGTAGGCCGGGTCGGTCTGGTCGCTCCGGTCGGCCTTGCCGGTCGGGGCGGTCGGGGCGGTCGGGGTGGTCGGGGTGGCCGCGGCGGTGGACTTCGCCCGGGCTGCCGAGTTCGCCGGGGTGGCGGGCTTCGCCGGGGCAGCGGACTTCTCCGAGGCGGCGGGCTTCGCCGGGGCGGCGGGCTTGTCCGAGGCGGCGGACTTCGCCGGGGCGGCCGACTTGCCCGGGGTGGCCGAAGTCTCCGGTTCGGCCGACTTGCCCGGGGTGGCCGACGTCTTCGGTTCGGCCGGGCTCGCCGGGGCCGCCGGGTCCTGCTCCGCCGGAGTGGGCTGCGGGTCGCTCGTCATGGGCCTGATTCTGCCTGACGCGATGAAGTCGGCCACGTGCGGCGGGGGTATGGGGATTGGTCCAGACCTAGTACGGTCGAGGGTTGTCATGTACGCCGACAATCAGACGGCGACCCGACGCACCTGCGCCACCCGAACCCCAAGGAGCCACCCGCACGCCACACCCCCGAGGAGAGCCATGACCCCCACGGAAAGAGGATCCAGGAGAACGCCAGGAGTCTTACGAAGAGCGACCGAGGCCACGCGCGGCCGCACCGCCGCCCTGCTCGTCGCCCTGCTGCTCCCCCTGTCCCTGCTCACCGCCCTGACGGCGACCCCCGCACACGCGGCGGGCACGCTCACCGCGACCTTCACGACGGAGGGCAGCGGCTCGTCCTGGCAGGGCAAGTACGTCGTCCGCAACAGCGGCTCCGCCCCGTCCACGGCCTGGACGCTGGAGTTCGACCTGCCGCCGGGCGTCACCGTCAGCGGCCACACCCACGGCGAGGCGACCGTCTCGGGCAGCCACGTCACCGTGAAGAACGCGTACTACAACGGCCGGGTCCCGGCGGGCGGCTCGACCGAGCCGTACAGCTACACGTTCACGGGCCGGGGACCGGTCGGGACGCCGACGGGCTGCACCATCAACGGCGACAAGTGCGACGGCACGCCGGACAAGCCCCCGACGGCGCCCGGCACCCCGACGGTCACGACCGCCACGTCCCGCACGATCTCCCTGACCTGGCCCCCGGCCGGGGCGGGCGACTACCCCGTGACCAAGTACGAGGTCCTGAGCGGCAACAGTGTGGTGGCGACCTCGGCGACGAACGGCGCGACGGTCACCGAGCTGACCCCGGCCACCCGCTACACCTTCACCGTCCGCGCCAAGGACCGGCGCGACAACACCAGCCCCGAGAGCCCCCCGGTCACCGCGACGACCGTCGACCCGGCGACCGACCCGACCCCGCCGACCGCGCCGGGCAATCTGCGCGCCACCGGCAAGACACAGGTGTCGGCGGCCCTGGCCTGGGAGAAGTCGACGGACAACGTGGCGGTGGCCGCGTACGACATCTACCGCGGCGGCACGCTGGCGAAGACGGTCCCGGCCTCGGCGACCACCGCGACCGTCGAGGGCCTTACCCCCGCGACCGCCTACACGTTCACCGTGAAGGCGCGGGACACGGCCGACAACGCCTCGCCCGCCTCGAACGCCGTGAGTGTCACCACGGAGGACGCGGCAGGCCCCGGCAACCACCTCAAGGTCGGCTACTTCGCGCAGTGGGGCATCTACGGCCGCCAGCACTTCGTGAAGAACCTGGACACGTCCGGGGCGGCCGCGAAGCTCGACGTCATCAACTACGCCTTCGAGAACGTCGACCCGGTCAACCACACCTGCCTGGCCGGAGTGGTGAAGGGCGTCTCCGGCAACCCGCAGGACCCGGACGAGGGCACGGGCGCGGGCGACGCCGAGGCGGACTACGGCCGCGCCTTCTCCGCCGCGCAGTCGGTGGACGGGGTCGCGGACGACGGCTGGGGCAAGCTGCGCGGCAACTTCAACCAGCTGAAGAAGCTCAAGGCCAAGCACCCGCACCTGAAGGTCGTGGTCTCGCTGGGCGGCTGGACGTTCTCGAAGTTCTTCGCGGACGCGGCGGCGACCCCGGCCTCCCGCGCGAAGTTCGTGAAGTCCTGCGTGGACACCTGGATCAAGGGCGACCTGCCCGCCTACAACGGCGCGGGCGGCCCCGGCACCGGCGCGGGCGTCTTCGACGGCATCGACATCGACTGGGAGTGGCCGGGCTCCGAGGGCCACCCCGGCAACCGCTACGGCCCTGCCGACAAGGACAACCTGACGGCACTGCTCGCCGAGTTCCGCAAGCAGCTCGACGCCACCGGCGGCAGCCACAAGCTCCTGACCGCGTTCACCCCGGCCGACCCGGTGAAGATCGAGGCGGGCTGGGACATCAAGAAGATCTTCGAGTACCTGGACTTCGCCAACGTCCAGGGCTACGACTTCCACGGCGCCGGCAGCGACAACTCCTGGGAGCCCAAGCGCACCGGCCACCAGGCCAATCTCCGCCGTGACGCCCAGGACCCCTACCCCTTCGACTTCAGCGTCGAGAAGGCGGTCCAGACCTACCTGGACGCCGGGGTCAACCCGCGCAAGCTCACCATCGGCTTCCCGTTCTACGGCCGCGGCTGGAAGGAGGTCGCCGACGGCGGCGCCAAGGGCGAGTGGCAGTCGGCGAACGGCGCGGCACCCGGCCAGTTCCCGGAGGAGGCGGGCACCAAGGGCTACCACAACCTCCTCACCACCGTCCCGAACCTCACCGTCCACCACGACGAACAGTCCATATCCACCTACGGCTACACCGGCAACAACGGCCAGTGGTGGAGCTTCGACGACCCCTGGTCCATCGGCAAGAAAACCGAGTGGATCAGATCGAAGGGCCTGCTGGGCGGGATGGTCTGGGAGATGTCGGGCGACACCCCCACAGGCACACTCATGACAGCACTGGACAACGGCTTGCGGTGACCTTCACCAGGTGACCTTCGCCAGCCGGACGGGCTGCTTTCAGCCCGTCCGGCACATTTCAGCCCGTCATGGGGGTACCCCCTGCTCCTTGAGAGCTTGGGGGAGTTCAAGGACGAGGCGCGAAGCGCCGACAGCAGGGGTCCAGGGGGCGGCAGCCCCTGGTTACGGTGAAGGGGCGGGCCTGGGGCGCCCCCGCGAGGGCCCACCCACCCGCACCGCCCCCTGTACACGCCGCTACGCGCGTAGATATGCTCCCCTCGTGACTATGCCGACGACGACACCACCCCCAGGGGCAGCCACACCCACCGGCACCCCCTTCGCCGACGTCACGGCGTCGGCGGCCACCCTCCGCCGCTTCCTGCACGGCCTCCCGGGCGTGGACGCGGTCGGCCTGGAGGCCCGCGCCGCCGCTCTCGGGACGCGTTCGATCAAGACCTCGGCGAAGGCGTACGCCATCGACCTGGCCATCTCCATGATCGACCTGACGACCCTGGAGGGCGCCGACACCGCGGGCAAGGTCCGCGCGCTCGGCGCGAAGGCCGTCCACCCGGACCCGACGGACCGCACGACGCCGCGCACGGCCGCGGTCTGTGTGTACCCGGACATGGTCGCCACGGCGAAGCAGGCCGTCGCGGGCACGGACGTGAAGGTCGCCTCGGTGGCGACGGCGTTCCCGGCGGGCCGCGCGGCCCTGGACGTGAAGCTGGCGGACGTCCGCGACGCGGTGGCCGCGGGCGCCGACGAGATCGACATGGTCATCGACCGGGGCGCGTTCCTCTCCGGCGACTACATGAAGGTGTACGAGGAGATCGTCGCCGTGAAGGAGGCCTCCGCGCGGGCCCGCCTGAAGGTGATCTTCGAGACCGGCGAACTCTCGACGTACGACAACATCCGCCGCGCGAGCTGGATCGGCATGCTCGCGGGAGCGGACTTCATCAAGACGTCGACCGGCAAGGTCGGGGTGAACGCGACCCCCGCGAACACCCTCCTCATGCTGGAGGCCGTGCGCGACTTCCGCGCGCAGACCGGCGTCCAGGTGGGCGTGAAGCCCGCCGGTGGCATCCGGACGTCCAAGGACGCCATCAAGTTCCTGGTCCTGGTCAACGAGACCGCGGGCGCGGACTGGCTGGACAACCACTGGTTCCGCTTCGGCGCGTCGAGTCTGCTCAACGACCTGCTGATGCAGCGCCAGAAGCTGGCCACCGGACGCTACTCCGGCCCTGACTACGTGACGGTGGACTGAGACCCATGGCAAATCCGAAATCGATCTTCGAGTACGCGCCGGCCCCCGAGTCCCGCTCGGTCGTCGACATCGCCCCGTCGTACGGCCTGTTCATCGACGGTGAGTTCACCGAGGCGGCCGACGGCAAGGTCTTCAAGTCCGTCTCCCCGTCGACCGAGGAGGTCCTCTCCGAGGTCGCGCAGGCGGGCGAGGCCGATGTCGACCGTGCCGTGAAGGCGGCCCGCAAGGCCTTCGAGAAGTGGTCCGCGCTTCCGGGTGCCGAGCGCGCGAAGTACCTCTTCCGCATCGCCCGCGTCATCCAGGAGCGCAGCCGCGAGCTGGCCGTCCTGGAGACCCTGGACAACGGCAAGCCGATCAAGGAGACCCGCGACGCGGACCTCCCCCTGGTCGCCGCGCACTTCTTCTACTACGCGGGCTGGGCCGACAAGCTCGACCACGCCGGGTACGGCGCGAACCCGCGCCCGCTGGGCGTCGCGGGCCAGGTCATCCCCTGGAACTTCCCGCTCCTGATGCTGGCGTGGAAGATCGCCCCGGCGCTCGCGACGGGCAACACGGTCGTCCTCAAGCCCGCCGAGACGACCCCCCTCTCGGCCCTGTTCTTCGCGGACATCTGCCGCCAGGCGGGCCTCCCGAAGGGCGTCGTCAACATCCTCCCCGGATACGGCGACGCGGGCGCGGCCCTGACCGCGCACCCGGACGTGAACAAGGTGGCGTTCACGGGCTCCACGGCCGTCGGCAAGCAGATCGCGCGGTCGGTGGCGGGCACGGACAAGAAGCTCACCCTTGAGCTGGGCGGCAAGGGCGCCAACATCGTCTTCGACGACGCGCCGATCGACCAGGCCGTCGAGGGCATCGTCACGGGCATCTTCTTCAACCAGGGCCAGGTCTGCTGCGCGGGCAGCCGCCTCCTGGTCCAGGAGTCGGTCCAGGACGAACTCCTCGACTCCCTCAAGCGCCGCCTGTCGACCCTCCGCCTGGGCGACCCGCTCGACAAGAACACCGACATCGGCGCGATCAACTCCGCCGAGCAACTGGCCCGCATCACGGCGCTCGCCGAGACGGGCGAGGCGGAGGGCGCCGAGCGCTGGTCGGCGCCGTGCGAACTCCCCACGTCGGGCTACTGGTTCGCCCCGACGCTCTTCACGAACGTCACCCAGGCGCACACGGTCGCCCGCGACGAGATCTTCGGCCCGGTCCTGTCCGTCCTCTCCTTCCGCACCCCGGAAGAGGCCGTGGCCAAGGCCAACAACACGCAGTACGGCCTGTCGGCGGGCATCTGGACGGAGAAGGGCTCGCGCATCCTCGCGGTCGCGAACAGGCTCCGCGCCGGGGTCGTCTGGGCCAACACGTTCAACAAGTTCGACCCGACCTCGCCCTTCGGCGGCTACAAGGAGTCGGGCTTCGGCCGCGAGGGCGGTCGCCACGGCCTGGAGGCGTACCTCGATGTCTGACAAGTCCGAGCGCTTGACTGTCTTCAAGACCTACAAGCTGTACGTGGGCGGCAAGTTCCCGCGTTCCGAGAGCGGCCGGGTGTACGAGGTGACGGACTCAAAGGGCAAGTGGCTGGCCAACGCCCCGCAGTCCTCCCGCAAGGACGCCCGTGACGCGGTCGTGGCCGCGCGCAAGGCGTTCGGCGGCTGGTCGGGCGCGACCGCGTACAACCGCGGCCAGATCCTCTACCGCGTGGCCGAGATGCTGGAGGGCCGCCGCGAGCAGTTCGTGCGCGAGGTCGCCGAGGCGGAGGGCCTGTCCAAGTCCAAGGCCGCCGCCGTCGTGGACGCGACCATCGACCGCTGGGTCTGGTACGCGGGCTGGACGGACAAGATCGCGCAGGTCGTGGGCGGGGCGAACCCGGTCGCGGGCCCCTTCTTCAACCTCTCCACGCCCGAGCCGACCGGCGTGGTCACCGTCGTCGCCCCCCAGGAGTCCTCGTTCCTGGGCCTGGTGTCGGTGCTGGCCCCCGTGATCGCGGCGGGCAACACGGCGGTCGTCATCGCCTCCGCGAAGTCCCCGCTCCCCGCCCTCTCCCTCGGCGAGGTCCTGGCCACGTCGGACCTGCCGGGCGGCGTCGTCAACATCCTCAGCGGCAAGACGGCGGAGCTGGCCCTCCCCCTCGCCGCCCACCAGGACGTGAACGGCCTGGACCTGGCCGGCGCGGACGCCGACCTGGCGAAGGACCTGGAGATCGCGGCGGCGGACAACCTGAAGCGCGTACTGCGCCCACAGGCTGTGGAAACCGACGCCGACTTCACCACCACCCCCGGCACCCACCGCCTGACCACGTTCCTGGAAACCAAAACGGTCTGGCACCCCACGGGTTCCCTGGGCGCCTCGGGCTCGGCGTACTGACCCACCCCCGAATCACCCCTCAGCCCGCCCGCCGTCCAGGGCGGGCTGAGGGCGTTTCGGGCAGCGCACCGCGGCATCTTTCAGCCCGCCTCTTCCAGCCCGCCTCGGCGAAGTTCTCAGCCCGTCCGGCGCTTGAGGACGAGGCGCGAAGCGCCGATTCGGCGGGGGTCTGTCCCACCCGCACGGGACGCCCAGGCCATCCCAGCCCGTCCGGCGCTTGAGGACGAGGCCGCAGGCCGATCGACGGCGCCCCCGTCCCACGGCAACGGGACACCCACCCCCGGGGCCCAGGGGCGCAGCCCCGGTTTCGGGAAGGGGCGGGGCTGGGGAAAGCCCCGCAGGGCCCTAGCCAGGCAACACGCCAGCGACCGCCCCCACAACCGGCATCTCCGCCAACGACCCGCCCTCGGTCAACGGCCTCGTAGCCATAGCCGTGGACACCGGCTTGAAGTCGGCCACCTGAGTCCCCACCGCGTTGTCGAGCGGATCAACCCCCGTCCCGGCCAACGGATTGAGCCGAAGGTTCTTCGCGGCCCCCAACCCCCCAGCGGTAGCCCGATGCAACCCGTCGGCGAGCGCGTTCCCAGCCTTGTCGGGGTCGACGTCCCCCACCGGCGTGGCCAGCCCCGCCGCAGGCACCACCGCGGGCGCCGCACTGGCGACGCCACCCCCGAGCCCCAACGCCGCCCCCGCCACGGAGACGCCGAGCCCCGCGCGCAGCAGCGCCCGGGCGGC
The DNA here is from genome assembly GCF_055591765.1 of Streptomyces sp. NPDC041205. Lineage (NCBI taxonomy): Bacteria > Bacillati > Actinomycetota > Actinomycetes > Kitasatosporales > Streptomycetaceae > Streptomyces > Streptomyces sp. NPDC041205. Next base: position 1,005,303 of record NZ_JBVIZH010000002.1, read on the forward strand.
GGGAGAAGTCTTCGACGCCGAGTGCCGCGCCGAGTCACGTGCAGGGTTTCGAGCCATGAGGACCACCTCTACGGAACATACGTAAGTAATCGAGCGTGCACGAAGAGTAGTTGAACCGCCCCCCGCATATCAAAGACCGCCCCCACCCCACAAAGCCCCGAACCCCCGCCGACAGCCCGCCCCGCCGCCCTCATCCCCCTGGAGAGCTACCCCCCGGAACCGCCCCTGAGCGGGACGCACACCACCCCCGCGGTCGCATAGCGTCACCACCACCGGGCCCACCGGCACCCACCACGCCCGCCCGAAGGACCCTCACCGTGCCCGCCACCCCTCCCACGAGCGACCTCACCACCACCCCCCTCACCCCTCTCGCCCCCCTCAAGCCCCTCCTCACCCCCACCCCGGCCCCCCTCCCCCCACTCACCTGGCCCCGCCCCCTCCGCTTCCTCCCCCACACCCTGACCGCCCTCGCGGCCACAGCGCTCGCCGCGACGGGCGCCGACCTGCCGGCCCGCCTCCTGGCGGCAGCCCACGCGGCCACCCTGCTGCTGGCCCTGCGCAGGCCGACCCTGGCGTACTGGCTGTCCCTCACCTGCTTCGCGGCGATCTCCCTCGGCCACCCGCCCACGCACGACAACGAGTTGTGGGCCTGGGTGGTCCACGCCGGCACCCTGTTCCTGCTCGCCCTGCGCGTCCCCCTGCTCCCGGCGGCGACGGCGACAGCCCTGAGCGCGGCCCTGGGAGCGGCCCTGAAGCCGCTGGGCGCGGGCGTCGGCTCCTGGCCGACGGTCGCGACCGGCACCGCGCTGTACGCGACCGCCCTGCTCGCGGGAGCGATCCGCCGGGGCCGCCGCGAGGACCGCGCCCGCCTCGCCGAACAGATCGAGGCGACGGCGGCGGAGCGGGCGCGCCGCACGGTCCTCGAGGAGCGCGCCCGCATCGCCCGTGAGCTGCACGACGTGGTGGCCCACCACATGTCGCTGATCTCCATCCAGGCCGACGCCGCCCCCTACCGCGTCCCGGACCCGCCGCGCGAACTGGTCACGGAGCTGGCGTCGATCCGCGCCAACGCCCTGGAGGGCCTGGCCGAACTGCGCCGGCTGCTCGGCCTGCTGCGCGCCGAGTCCGCCGACGGCACCCCGGCCGACATCACCCCGCAGCCCTCCCTCGACCAGCTCGACGCCCTCCTGTCCCAGGTGCGGGCCACCGGCCTGCCGGTGTCGGCAAGCGTGACGGGAACCCGCCGCGCGCTCCCGCCGGGCGTGGAGCTGTCGGCGTACCGCATCGTCCAGGAGGCGCTCAGCAACACCCTGCGCCACGCCCCCGGCGCCCCCACGACCGTGGAACTCGGCTACGGTCTCCGCACGTTGACCCTGCGCGTCACCAACGGCCCGGCCGCCGGGACCGCCCCGCCCTCGCCGGGCGCGGGGCACGGCCTCACGGGCATGCGGGAGCGCGTCGCGATGCTCGGCGGCGACTTCGCCGCGGGCCCCGCGCCGGAGGGCGGGTACGAAGTGACCGCGACCCTCCCGACCCACACCACCCCGCCACCCGCCACGACCTTTGCCCCCACCACCTCCCCCCGCACCGACAAGGACTCCCCCGCATGACGATCCGCGTGGTGATCGCCGACGATCAGGCGATGGTCCGGGACGCGTTCTCGGTCCTGCTCGGAGCCCAGCCGGACATCGAGGTCGCCGGGACGGCACGGGACGGGGCGGAGGCCGTACGACTCGCGGCGGACCTGCGGCCGGACGTGATCGTGATGGACATCCGCATGCCCGGCGTCGACGGCATCGACGCGACGCGCCGCATCACCGCGCACCCCGACACCCACCCGAAGGTCCTGGTCCTGACCACCTTCAACCTCGACGAGTACGTGTACGAGGCGCTGCGCGCGGGCGCCGCGGGCTTTCTGCTCAAGGACGCGTCGGGCGTCGAACTCGCCGAGGCCGTCCGCGTGGTGGCGGGCGGCGACGCGTTGCTCTCGCCGGACCTCACCCGGCGCCTCATCGCGGAGTTCGCCCGCCTCGGCACCGGTCCGGTGCGGGCCTCCGGCACCCGGGTCGAGGGGCTGACCGGCCGGGAGACGGAGGTGCTCGCCCGGATCGCGCAAGGCCTGTCCAACACGGAGATCGCCGCGGCGCTCACCGTCGCCGAGGAGACGGTCAAGACCCATGTGGGCCGCATCCTGCACAAACTCCAGTTGCGCGACCGCACCCAGGCCGCGGTCTTCGCGTACGAGAGCGGCCTCGTCGTGCCGGGCGGCAGCCAGGGCCAGGACGGGCGGCCGCCCCGGGCCGACTGACTCCTCGGACGGACTGGCTCCCCGGAGCCACCCCCGGAGTCGGCTCCCCAGCGGGACTCGCCGCACCACCCCCCGCTCCTAGCTTGAAGTCGCCGAGGCCGCCCGCAGCGAACGGGTGCGGCCGTGAGACCGAGGAGCCCACACCCATGAAGTCGCGCCGCCACAAGGCCGTCGCCGCCCTGCTCACCTGCGCCCTCACCGGCGGGGCCACGGCCCTCGCCACCGGTGCCGAAGCGGCCCCCGCGTCCGCGGCCGCCCGGGACAGCACCGCGAACGCCGGGCCCGCGTCCACCCGGCCCGAGGCCCCGAGCCCCCGACTGCGCCTGCCGGAGCCGACCGGCCCCCGCGCCGTCGGCCGCGCCTCCCTGCACCTGACGGACCACAGCCGCCGCGACCCGTGGGTGCCGAGGTCCGGCGACCGGGAGCTGATGGTGTCGCTGTACTACCCCGCGCGGAAGGGCACCGGCACCCCGGCGCCGTACATGAGCGTCAAGGGCGCCCGGCTCTTCCTGGAGGACCGGGGCATCGAGGGCGTCCCGCCCGAGGTCCTGAGCGGCACCCGCACCCACACCCGCGTCGGCGCGCGCCCCGCACCCGGCCCGTACCCGCTCGTGGTCCTGTCACCGGGCTTCTCCGTGCCCGGCACCACCCTCACGGGCCTGGCCGAGGAACTGACGAGCCGGGGGTACGTCGTCGCGGTCGTCGACCACGCCTACGAGGCCGTGGGCGTGGAGTTCCCCGGCCGGGGCATCCTGCCGTGCGCGGCCTGCGGCCGGGTCGACGAGAACGCCGTCGGGCCCGCGGCGCGAGGCCGCGCCAAGGACCTGCGCTTCGTCCTGGACCGGCTGACCGGCGCCCGGCCGGTGTGGCGGCACGCGGACCTGATCGACAAGAAGCGCGTCGGCATGGCCGGGCACTCGCTCGGCGGCGCGGGCGCGGCGGCGGCCACGGCGGGCGACGCCCGGGTGCGGGCCGCGGCGAACATGGACGGGCCCGCCGTCGACGTCGGCCCCGCGTCGGACCTGTCCGGCCGCCCGATGCTGCTTGTGGGGACGGCTGAGGACCACAGCGGCCGGGACAGGACGTGGGAGGCCGCCTGGGACCGGCTCAGCGGCTGGAAGCGCTGGCTGCGGGTGGCGGGGGCGGACCACTTCGCCTTCACCGACCTGGCGCCGCTGGCCGGACAGTTGGGCGAGGACGACCCGGACGGCCTGCCCGGCCACCGCGCGGCGGCGATCACCGGCGCTTATGTAGGCGCGTTCTTCGACCAGCACCTGCGCGGCCGTCCGCAGCCGATCCTGAACGGCCCGAGCGCCGCCGCCCCCGAGGTCGCCTTTCATCACCTGGCCCGCCCCGGCACACAGAAACAGCGTTTCCGCAAGCCGGTCCGGGGCGCCCGCGCATTGCCGCCGCCCCGGGTCTGGGCACCCGGCGCACACCGGTTGATAATGGCCCGGACCACCGCCGACGAGCCGTGCCCGCAGCAACGGCCCGCCGGACCCCGAGCCCCCGGCACCGACCCGGCCTCAGGCGCGCGTACCCACGGGTGCGCGCGCACCCGAGACCGGAGCGGGGACGCCCGGGACCACGGGGGTCAGCAGGGCCGAAAGGGGCAGCCACAGCCGCCCCGTCGGCAAGACCACTGGTGAGAAGGTTCACAGCATTGGGTTCCCATCCCCCGATACCCACCCGAGTCGTGCTGCTCGCCGGCCCCTCCGGCTCGGGCAAGTCGTCGTTCGCGTCCCGCACGGGACTGCCCGTGCTGTGCCTCGACGACTTCTACAAGGAAGGCACCGACCCGTCGCTGCCTCAGGTCGCCGGCACTTCGGACATCGACTGGGACTCCCCGCTGTCCTGGGACGCCGACGTCGCCCTCGCCGCGATCGGCGAGCTGTGCCGGACCGGCCGCACCCGGGTCCCGGTCTACGACATCTCGACCAGCTCGCGGGTCGGCGAGGAGGCGCTCGACATCGAGCGCACGCCGCTGTTCATCGCGGAGGGCATCTTCGCCGCCGACATCGTGGACCGCTGCCGTGAGCTGGGGGTCCTCGCGGACGCGATCTGTCTGCGCGGCCGCCCCTCGACGACGTTCCGGCGCCGCCTCCTGCGCGATCTGCGCGAGGGCCGCAAGTCCGTGCCGTTCCTGCTGCGCCGCGGCTGGCGCCTGATGCGCGCGGAGCGCTCCATCGTGGCCCGCCAGACGGCGCTCGGCGCGCACGCCTGCGGCAAGGAGGAGGCCCTCGGTCGCCTCGCGGCCGCGGCGGCGGGCCGCTGTGTCAAGGCCCGCGCGGCGGCCTGAGGCCGACGCCGAGGAGCTTGCGGCCCACGCCCGAACGGCCTGAGGCGAACGCCAGACAGCGGGCCCGGAAAGACCCCCCGGCCTTCCGGTCCCGCTGTCTGTTTCCCCCGTTGGTCCCCGTGTCCCCCGTGGACCCCCGTTTCCCCCATGGGTTCCCACCACCCCCCAGTTCCCCCGGGTGGGTCCCCCTTCACCGCTTCCGCCGCTTCCCCCGAAGCGACGGCCCCCGTTCCTTCTTCCCCCGTGTCCCCCCGTCCTCAGGCGACCAGTTCGCCGAAGGACTCCTCCTGGTCACGGCCGAAGCTGAGGACCTCGTCCTCGCGCAGCCGGCGGAGCGACCGCCAGATGCTGGACTTCACCGTGCCCACGCTGATGTCGAGGATGTCCGCGATCTCCGGGTCCGTACGGCCCTCGTAGTAACGAAGGACCAGCATGGTGCGCTGGAGTTCGGGCAGCCGGGCCAGGGCCTGCCACAGCACGGCGCGCAGCTCGGTGCCGCGCATCGCGTCCGTGTCGCCCACCGTCTCCGGCAGTTCCTCGGTCGGGTACTCGTTGAGCTTGCGGCGACGCCAGGCGCTGATGTGCAGGTTCGTCATGGTGCGCCGCAGATAGCCACCGACGGCGGCCTTGTCGCTGATCCTGTCCCAGGCGCGGTACGTGGAGAAGAGGGCGCTCTGCAGCAGATCCTCGGCCTCGAACCGGTCACCGGTCAGGTGGTAGGCGGTTGCGTACAGGGAGGCGCGGCGCTCCTGGACGTAGGCGGTGAACGCCGCTTCGGCGTCCTCGCTGCCCGTCCGGGACTGCGTCCGCTCCCCCGAGACCTCCCTGTACGCGGCTCCCCCGTGAGCTCCCCCGTCACCGCCGCCCTTGAGTGCGTCAACCACCGTCATGTACGTGGTGTGCTGACGCCCGGTGCCGCGAGCGCACCCCCGCCCGCTCACGGCACCGGACTTCTCGTGCTTCTCAGAACTCCGGTGGACGTCGTGCAGACGCGTGACAACTGCGCTTGAGCTGGTGCTGTGCAGCGTGTTCATCTCGCGCCCCCCGTCGTGGAGTCTGGGATTTCCGTGTGACCAAAACTCTGCCCGGCCCACTTCATGGCGGTGTCCCCCGACTGTCACAGGCCTGCAACAGGCCTCGTGGCACCGAAAGGGCGCGGCTCACTCGTGTGGGTGCGGTGTGAGACCCCCGCCAACAGTCGAACTGGGCCCGCACCATGGGACAGAATGACGTTTGTGCCTTCCCTGTTGCTGATCGAGGACGACGACGCCATCCGGACGGCCCTGGAGCTTTCGCTGACGCGCCAGGGCCACCGGGTGGCCACCGCTGCCACCGGCGAGGACGGTCTGAAGCTGCTCAGCGAGCAGCGTCCGGACCTGATCGTGCTGGATGTGATGCTGCCGGGCATCGACGGCTTCGAGGTGTGCCGTCGCATCCGGCGCACCGACCAGCTGCCGATCATCCTGCTGACCGCGCGCAACGACGACATCGACGTGGTCGTGGGCCTGGAGTCCGGGGCCGACGACTATGTGGTCAAACCCGTGCAGGGGCGGGTGCTCGACGCTCGTATCCGCGCGGTGCTCCGGCGCGGCGAGCGCGAGGCCAACGACGCGGCGACGTTCGGTTCGCTCGTGATCGACCGCGCGGCGATGACGGTGACGAAGAACGGCGAGGACCTGCAGCTGACGCCGACGGAGCTGCGGCTGCTCCTGGAGCTGAGCCGCAGGCCCGGGCAGGCGCTGTCGCGCCAGCAACTGCTCCGCCTGGTGTGGGAGCACGACTACCTCGGCGACTCGCGGCTCGTCGACGCCTGTGTGCAGCGGCTGCGCGCGAAGGTGGAGGACGTGCCGTCCTCGCCGACGCTGATCCGTACGGTGCGCGGCGTGGGATACCGGCTGGACACGCCTCAGTGACCAAACCGCACGACAAGCTCCGCGGGCTGCCCGCGGCCCGCAAGAAGATCCTGTCCGGCCTGCGCTTCACCAGTCTGCGGCTGCGCCTGGTCGTGGTGTTCGCGCTGGTGGCGCTGACCGCCGCCGTGTCCGCGTCCGGCATCGCGTACTGGCTGAACCGCGAGGCCGTCCTGACGCGTGCGCAGGACGCGGCCCTGAAGGACTTCCGGCAGCAGTTGCAGACCCGCGCGGGCGCGCTGCCGCTGAACCCCACGCAGGACGAGCTGCAGGCCGCCGCCGGGCAGATGGCGAACAGCAGCCAGCGCTACAGCGTGCTGCTGATCAGCGAGAACGCCAGCGGCGACCAGGTGTACGGCTACTCCGACCTGGACGCCTTCACGCTCGCCAAGGTGCCGAAGGCGCTGCGGGACGCGGTCAAGAAGGAGCAGTCGGTCTCCTCCGGCAACAAGAGCCCGTACCACCTGTACTGGCAGCGGACCGTGGACCACGGCACGCCGTACCTGGTGGGCGGGGCCAAGGTGATCGGCGGCGGGCCGACGGGCTACATGCTCAAGTCGCTCGAGCCGGAGGCCAAGGACCTCAGCTCGCTCGGCTGGTCCCTGGCCATCGCCACGGCCCTCGCCCTGGTCGGCTCGGCGCTGCTCGCGCAGGCCGCCGCGACGACCGTCCTGAAACCCGTGCACCGCCTGGGCGTGGCCGCGCGCAGGCTCGGCGAGGGCAAGCTGGACACGCGTCTGCGGGTGTCGGGCACGGACGAGCTGGCGGATCTGTCGCGTACGTTCAACCGCACCGCGGAGAACCTGGAGAAGAAGGTCGCGGACATGAGCGCCCGCGACGAGGCGAGCCGCCGCTTCGTGGCGGACATGTCGCACGAGCTGCGCACCCCGCTGACCGCGATCACCGCCGTCACGGAGGTCCTGGAGGAGGAACTGGACGCCGAGACCGGCTCCGTCGACCCCATGATCGAGCCCGCCGTCCGCCTCGTCGTCAGCGAGACCCGGCGCCTGAACGACCTGGTCGAGAACCTGATGGAGGTCACCCGCTTCGACGCGGGCACCGCCCGCCTCGTCCTCGACGACGTCGACCTCGCCGACCAGATCACCGCGTGCATCGACGCCCGCGCCTGGCTCGACGCCGTCGACCTGGACGCCGAGCGCGGCATCCACGCCCGCCTGGACCCGCGCCGCCTCGACGTGATCCTCGCCAACCTCATCGGCAACGCCCTCAAGCACGGCGGCTCCCCGGTGAAGGTGTCGGTGCGCCTGGACGGCGACAGCCTCGTGATCTCCGTGCGCGACGGGGGTCCGGGCATCCCCGAGGACGTGCTGCCGCACGTCTTCGACCGGTTCTACAAGGCAAGCGCGTCCCGGCCGCGGTCGGAGGGCAGCGGGCTCGGGCTCTCCATCGCCCTGGAGAACGCGCACATCCACGGCGGCGAGATCACCGCGGCCAACTCGCCCGCCGGGGGCGCGGTGTTCACGCTGCGGCTGCCCCGGGACGCCTCGCCGCTGACGGCGGAGCCCGGTCCCGACCAGGAGACCGGGGCGGACGCCGACGGGGAACGGGGCGAGGAGCGCCCCGAGGAAGGCAAGGAAGCGACATGACCAGGCGACGGCTGAGCGCCGCCCTCGCCGCCGCCGTGCTCACCGCCGCACTGGCCGGCTGCGGCATCCGCTCCACGGAGGTGCCGACCGACTTCGGGGCGGCGCCCTCGCGGGTGCCGTGCGTGGCGTCGGGCCCGGACATCTCCTCGCGCGCCGAGTCCACCGGTGTGCCCGTGCAGATCTTCCTGGTGTGCGCGTCGCAGCTGGTGATCGTCGACCGGACGGTGCGGATCCCCACGGAGAAGGCGTCCACGGACCGGGTGCGGATCGCGCAGGCGCTCCTCGACGAGTTGTCGGTGCCGCCGTCCCAGGCCGCCAAGCAGGCCGGGTACGCCACGGACGTGCGCCGCGGCATGACCGTCACCGGCCCCCAGCGGGACGACCCGGAGGAGGCGCTGCGGCTGAGCACCCGCCCGCAGAGCCTGTCGTCGCACGCGCTCGCACAGATCGTGTGCACGTACGCGGACAGCGCGGCGTCGGACGGCGACGGCTCCGTCGTCCTGGGCGGACCCGCCGGGACCGGCCTGGAGCGCTACGAGTGCACACAGGCCGTGCGGGCCCGCCCCGGCACGGTGTCGCCGCCGTCGCAGTCGCTGGATTCCTGAGGGCCCGGGGGCCGGGGCCTTCCCGGCCTCGCACGCAGGAGTCCGAGCGGCAGCGGAACCGATCCCGCCGCCACCGGCGTCTTGGGGTGCGTGCGTCAAGGCTCGGGCGGGCGCGGTGCCGCCATTCGCTTTCGCGCGGCGGGAGGGGTTCTCCTCGCCGCGCATCTCCTGGTCGTCGCGTGGATCACGCTGCGCCCACTGGACGTGCCCTGGGTGAGTGCGGCGAACCTGGAGCCGCTGGCCGGCATCAAGGCGGACCTGGAGCGCGGCCCGGAGCAGGCGGCCCGGCAGATCGGCGGGGCGCTGCTTCTTCTGGCGCCGCTCGGGGTGCTGCTTCCACTGGTCGGGGGGCGGCTCGACGTCTCGCGTCTGGCGTCCCTCGCCCGCACGGTCGCGGCGGGGGCGCTGCTGTCCCTGGGCATCGAGCTGCTGCAGACCGGGGTGCCCGGTCAGGTCGTCGACGTCGACTCGCTGCTTTTGAACACGCTGGGCGTGGCGCTCGCCCATGTCGCCGTGGTTCCCGCGGGGCGGGCCCGGCTTCGCCGTCGCCGCTCCTCCGCGCGGCCCCGTACGGCCCGCCTCAGGGAGGAGGCCCCGCAGGGGGCGACCCCGAAGATTCCCAGGGTCGGGATCGCTCCGTAGCCTGACGCTTTGCCCGTTTCGCGGACCTACCTTGGGTATACCGAGGCGACGACAAGCCGAAGCCTCCCGTCCCAGACCCGACCACGGTCCACGAGGAGCCCCCATGTCCGCCCTTGCCCGCCCCACCGACGGCCGCATGATCGGCGGCGTGTGCGCTGCCATCGCCCGCCGCTTCGGCTGGTCCGCCACGACCGTGCGCGTCGCGTTCGTGCTCTCCTGCCTGCTGCCCGGCCCGCAGTTCCTGCTCTACATCGCCATGTGGATCGTTCTCCCGACTGAGAACAAGGCGAAGACGGCCTGGTGACGACGGCTCCGGTCCGGTACGCCGACGGATCAGTCCGGGTACGACGACGGGGCGCACCCCCACAAGGGTACGCCCCGTCGTGCGTGTGCCGGGCGGCTCGGGTCAGCCGAGCGGCAGGCCCTGGACCGGGAGGCCCTGGGTGGGCAGCGCGCCCAGGGGCAGCGCGTTGGTGGGCAGGGCGCCGGTCGGCAGCGCGCCGGTCACCGCGTCGGTGGGAAGGGCGTTGGTGCCCAGGCCCTGGGCGACGGGGACACCGCCGAGCAGGCCCTTGACCGGGTCGGCGGGCTTCGGCGCGGGCTTGGTGCTCATGGCCCGGTCGGCGGCGCCGTCCTCGCCCTGGTCGTCGCCGCCGAGCGGGAGGAGCTTGTCGGTGGTGGGCTTGGCGGACTTCAGGCCGCTCTGGAGCGCGCTGTGGCCGGCGGCCAGGGCCTCGGGGGCCCCGTCGGGCAGGCTCTGGGCGGTCTCCTCCAGGGGCAGCGTCGAGGCGACCGTGCTCAGGGCGCCCACGGCGTCCGGCCCGGCCGCGGCGCTCGCGGCACCGGCGCCCGTGGCGGCGAAGGCGGCACCGAGGGCGGCGACACCGAGGGTCTTGACGGCAGACTGCTTCATGTTGAATGCGTCCTTGATGACGGGGGCGTTGAGCGGGGCTCGACGGTAAGCACCCGCTGGTACAGCCCGCAAACAGTCGAAAGCGGCCGGGAGTTACTGCTCCCGGCCGCCGTGTTGACGTACAAGATCCGTTTAGCTGTCGACGGACCCGCTGGTCGAGACCGTCTGGCGGAAGAGCCACTCGGACTTCAGCTCGGCGTAGCCGGGCTTGATGACGTCATTGATCATGGCGAGCCGTTCATCGAAAGGAATGAACGCCGACTTCATCGCATTGACGGTGAACCACTGCATGTCGTCGAGCGTGTACCCGAAGGTGCCGACCAGGTGCTCGAACTCGCGGCTCATGCTGGTGCCGGACATCAGGCGGTTGTCGGTGTTGACGGTCGCCCGGAAGTGCAGCTTGCGGAGCAGGCCGATGGGGTGCTCGGCGTACGAGGTCGCGGCGCCGGTCTGCAGGTTCGAGCTCGGGCACAGCTCCAGCGGGATGCGCTTGTCGCGGACGTAGGAGGCGAGGCGGCCGAGCTGGACCGTGCCGTCGTCGGCGACCTTGATGTCGTCGATGATGCGCACGCCGTGGCCGAGCCGGTCGGCGCCGCACCACTGCAGGGCCTGCCAGATCGACGGCAGGCCGAAGGCCTCGCCGGCGTGGATGGTGAAGTGGTTGTTCTCCCGCTTCAGGTATTCGAAGGCGTCCAGGTGGCGGGTGGGAGGGAAGCCCGCCTCGGCGCCCGCGATGTCGAAGCCGACGACGCCGAGGTCGCGGTAGCGGTTGGCGAGTTCGGCGATCTCCAGGGCGCGGGCGGCGTGCCGCATCGCGGTGAGGAGCGCGCCGACGCGGATGCGGTGGCCGTTGGCCTTCGCCCGGCGCTCGCCCTCGCGGAAGCCCTCGTTCACGGCCTCGACGACCTCTTCGAGGGTCAGGCCCGCTTCCAGGTGCTGCTCGGGGGCGTAGCGGATCTCGGCGTAGACGACGCCGTCCTCGGCCAGGTCCTCGGCGCACTCGGCGGCGACGCGGAACAGCGCGTCGCGGGTCTGCATGACGGCACAGGTGTGCGCGAACGTCTCCAAGTACCGCTCCAGGGAGCCGGAGTCGGCCGCCTCGCGGAACCAGACGCCGAGCTTGTCGGGGTCGGTCTCGGGCAGGCCCTCGTACCCGTTCTCGCGGGCCAGCTCGACGATGGTGCCGGGGCGCAGGCCGCCGTCGAGGTGGTCGTGGAGGAGGACCTTCGGGGCGCGGCGGATCTGCTCCGAGTCGGGGGTGCCGGAGTGGCCCGCACGGCCCGGTCGGCCGCCGGCTGCGCTGATCTTGCTGGTCTGGCTCGTCATTTCCGCACTCTAACTCCTACGCGCGTAGAACTCACCGGGTCGATATGTAACAGTGACCCTGCGGACAGGTGGCATACACCATGACTTCTGACACTGTTCTGCCATGGCACAGCAAGCGACGTCCCGTCCCGTGCGCACGGCCAGACTCGGGCGTGCGGTCGCCGCGCGCCCCTCGACGGTGAGCGCGGTGGCGCTGCTGCTGCCGGGTGGCCACGAGACGTCCACCCGCAAGCCCTCCCCTTTCGCCGCCGCGGCGATACGTTCCCTCGGGCGGCACCTCGCCCGGGCCGGGCAGGCCGACGGGCTCGCCGCGCACGTCGTGCACTATCGGGTCGCCGGCTGGAACGGCGCGGAGGCGCAGCTCGCGCGGGACGCCGACTGGGCGGCCGACGAGGTCGTACGCCGCTACGGCGATGTGCCCGTGTGTCTCGTCGGCGTCGACATGGGCGGCCGGGCGGCGCTGCGGGCCGCCGCGCACTCCGCCGTCAACTCCGTTCTGGCGCTGGCTCCTTGGCTGCCCGAGGACGATGTGGCCGCGCCGCCTGAGCCGGTGAAGCAGCTCGTCGGGCGGCACGTGATGATCGTGCACGGCACGAATGACGAGCGGACCGACCCCGAGTTGTCGTTCCGGCTCGCCGAGCGGGCCAAGAAGGCGAACCGGGACGTGTGCCGGTTCGAGGTGCACTCGGACGGGCATCGGCTCAGTCAGCATCACGCCGAGGTGCGGGCGCTGGCCTCGAATTTCGTGCAGGGGGCGCTGTTCGGGCATCGGTACGCCCGGCCGGTCGAGGACGCGTTGGCTGCGCCGCCGCCTTTGGGGTTACGGATGCCGTTGGCTTCGGGGTTCGGGAAGACGCTGCGCTGAGCTGTCCCCGATCCCGCCCCTTCCCGAAACCATGGGCTTCGCCCCTGGACCCCGGGGGCGGGTGTTCCCTTCGGGCGGGACGGGGCGCCGCAGAGTCGGCGCTTCGCGCCTCGTCCTCGAACGTTCGCGCCTCGTCCTCGAACGCCGGACGGGCTGACATGTGGCCCAGGCGGCTTCGTCACCCCTTGCGGGGGTGTTCGGGGCTTTGAGGCCGCGCGCATGGGCTCGCGCTTCAGCATGCGGGGCGCCCCATTCCCCTCAGCAGGTCGGCCTTCGTGGGGATCCGCGGTTCGAGGACATCGCAGATGCTTTCTGGTGGCGGATGACTGGGCGGTCGCCTCGTACGCTCGGGGCCGCGGTGCGGCTGGGGCGGGGCCGAGGATCGGCGGGCGCGGGAAGAGTCCGGGGACTGCCGATGAGTTCCGAGGGCGCGGGCGGTCCCCCTAACGTGGCAGTCACTCAAGCACATTCGCCGAACCTGCTGGTCATGAGCGGGCCCGTCCGTCAGGACGACATACCGCGGCTGGTCGCCGACCTGCGCGCCGTCGTGCTCGCGTCCGGTGCCGTCGAGGTGATCTGCGACGTCGGCGCCGTGACCACCGCCGACCTCGTGACCGTGGAGGCGGTGGCGCGGCTCAGACTGGCCGCCCGCAGGGCGGGGACGGGGCTGCGACTGCGCGGCCCCACCCCGGCCCTGTGGGCGCTGCTCCGGCTCGTCGGCCTCACGGAGCTATGCGTCGAGGTGGAGGGGGACCCCGAAGAGCGGGAACCACCGCTGGGTGTCGAGGAAGCAGTGGAATCCGGCGACGCGGCCCGCTGAGATCTCGATGACCTGGATCGCCCAGGGCATGTACCCGCCCTTGTCGGGGTCCGGCTTGTACTGCGCGAAGCCGGGGGTGCCGTTGACCGCGACGGGCAGCAGCCGGGAGCCCTCGCACTGGGCGCCCATGGTCGCCATGAAGCCCGTGATGTCCTGCGGGCCGCGCAGCCACAGGTCGAACGGGGGCATCGTCATGACCGCGTCCTCGGCGAGGAGGGCGGTGAGCGCCGCCATGTCGTACCCCTCGAAGGCCGTGACGTAGCGGTCGAGGAGCTTCTGCTGCTCGTCGTCCAGCGGGTCGGACGTCGCCGTGTCGTCGGCCGGGCGGTCGGCGAGGGTGGCGCGGGCGCGCTGGAGGGCGCTGTTGACGGACGCGACCGTCGTGCCGAGCAGCTCGGCGACCTCGCTGGCCTTCCACGCCAGGACCTCGCGCAGGATCAGCACCGCCCGCTGCTTGGCGGGCAGTTGCTGCAGGGCGGCGATGAAGGCGAGGCGCACCGACTCCTTGGCGACGGCGGCCTCGGCGGGGTCGCCGATGGTGGGCAGGACCCGGCCGTCCGGTATCGGCTCGAGCCAGACGTTGTCCGCGCGGGGGGTCAGGGCCGCCTGGGCCAGGGGTGTGGAGGCGGTGAGGTCCACGGGGCGGGCACGGCGGTTGCCCGCGTTCAGCATGTCCAGGCAGACGTTCGTCGCGATGCGGTACAGCCAGGAGCGGAGGCTGGAGCGGCCCTCGAACTTGTCGAAGCTGCGCCAGGCGCGGACCATCGTGTCCTGCACGGCGTCCTCGGCCTCGAAGGCCGAGCCCAGCATGCGATAGCAGTACCCCGTCAGCTCGACGCGGTGCTTCTCCAGTCCGGCGTCCAGTTCCGTGGTCGCCCCGGTGCTGTTGCTCATCCCACCCACCCCTGTGCCTCTGCCTGCTGCTGCCTGCACTGCCTGCGACTGCTCGTCGGCGCTGAAGTCCCAGCTCCGCTGAGGTCCCAGCACCTCGGAAGCTACCGCAGCCCACTGACAATGGCCTCCGGAGCGGCGAAACCGGCAGCTCAAAGGGGTCGTCCACGGTAAAGGCGCACCACCGGTGGACCGGTGGTGCGCCTTTGACCCGGGTGCCGAAGCCGGAGGTCAGGCGGTGCGGGCCGCCGTCACCCGCTCCACGCGCGCCACCCGGCTCCCGTACAGCGTGATCGACACGACGCCGAGCACGGCGAGGATGCCGAGGCTGACCGTGCCGCCCCAGCCGCCCGCGTGGAAGGCCATGGCGCCGAGGGTGCCGCCCGCGCTGGAGCCCACGTAGTACGCGGACTGGTACAGCGCGGAGGCCTGTGCGCGGCCCGTGGTGGCCGTGCGGCTCACCGACGAGGACGCGACCGCGTGGCCCGCGAAGAAGCCCGCCGTGATCAGGACCAGGCCGAGCAGGACGAGGACGAGCGAGGTCGACAGGGACAGGAGCAGGCCGCCCGCGGTGGTGCTCACGGCCAGGTACAGGGCGCCGCGCCTGCCGAGCCGCGCCACCAGCTTCCCGGCCGCCGCCGACGACGCCGTACCGACGAGGTAGACGAGGAAGATCGAGCCGATGACGCCCTGCGGGAGCGAGAACGGGCCCTCGGTGAGGCGGTAGCCGATCACCGTGTAGACCGCGCCGAAGACGGTCATGAACAGCGCGCCGATCGCGTACAGGCGGCACAGGAGCGGGTTCGACAGGTGCGAACGGACCGTGCGGGCCAGCGACTTGGGGCTGAGTGTGCCCGGCGTGAAGTGGCGCGGGGCGGGCAGCAGGGCGCGGAAGGCGAGCGCGCCGGCCACCGCGAGCAGGCCGACCACGGCGAGCGCCCAGCGCCAGCCCCAGGCCTGCGCGGCCCAGCCCGTGACGATGCGGCCGCTCATGCCGCCGATGGAGTTGCCCGCGACGAACATGCCGATCGCGGCGACGAGAGCCTTGGGGCGGACCTCTTCGGCGAGGTACGCCATCGCGGACGCCGGGAGTCCGGCGAGCGCGGCGCCCTGCACGGCGCGCAGCGCGATCAGTACGCCGATGTTCGGCGCGAACGGGACCAGCAGGCCCACGGCGACGGCCACCGTCAGCGAGACCGTCATCAGCGTGCGCCGTCCGAACCGCTCCGACAGGGCGCTCAGCGGAAGCACGAACAGGGCGAGCGCGCCGGTCGCCGCCGAGACCGTCCAACTCGCCGTGGACGCGCTCACGCCGAGGTCGGCGGAGATCAGCGGGAGCAGGGCCTGGGTGGAGTACAGGAGCGCGAAGGTGGCGACGCCCGCCAGGAAAAGGGCGAAGCTCATGCGGCGAAAGCCCGGGCCTCCCGGTGCCATGCGCGTGTCGTGGTCGTTCGTGGATTCGGTCGGCCCGGCCGATTCGATCGGCTTGGTCGACGTGGCGGCGGGGGAAGGGGAAGCGGGGGACGACGGGGTGAGGGCGACCGCGTGGAGGACGGACGCCCCGCTACTGGCAGGAGGCATGCCACGAACGTACGACCACGATTCTCATGCGTCCAATGCATGGAATCGCCATAATCGTTCCCATGCAGCATCAGCAGAGGTCAGGCGTCCGCCTGTCGCAGAACAGTGACACAGAGGACACAGCTCACATCGTGCGGCTGCTCGCTCCGCGGCTCGCGTACTTCGCCGGGGTCGCCCGGACCGAGCACGTCACGCGGGCCGCGCGGGAGCTGGAGGTGCCCCAGTCGACGCTCTCGCGCGCCCTGGTGCGACTCGAACAGGACCTGGGCGTCGAGTTGTTCGCCCGGCACGGTCGTACGGTGTCGCTGACGCCCGCGGGCCGTACGTTCCTGGCCTCCGCCGAGCGGGCGCTCGCGGAGGTGGGCAAGGCCGTCGAATCGGTCCGCGCGGACGCCGACCCCGCCTCCGGCAAGGTGGCGTTCGGCTTCCTCCACACCATGGGCTCCGAGACCGTCCCCGGCCTGATCCGCGCCTTCCGCGCGGACCACCCCCGCATCCGCTTCTCCCTCGTCCAGAACTACGGCGAGGCCATGCTGGACCGCCTGCGCGCCGGGGAACTCGACCTGTGCCTGACGTCCCCCGTCCCCGACGCCCCCGGCCTCGTCGCCCGCCGCCTCGACGAACAGCGCCTCCGCCTCGTCGTCCCCGACGACCACCGCCTCGCCACCCGCAAACGCGTCCGCCTCGCCGAGGCCTCCGACGAGGCCTTCGTGACCCTCGAACCCGGCTACGGCCTGCGCCGCATCACCGACGACCTGTGCGCCGAGGCCGGCTTCCGCCCCCGCATCGCCTTCGAGGGCGAGGAGGCGGAGACACTGCGGGGCCTGGTCGCGGCGGGGCTCGGCGTGGCCCTGCTCCCACCGCCCGCCGTGGCCCGCCCCGGGGTCGTCGAACTGACCGTCACCGGGCAGCGGGCCGTGCGGGAGATCGGGGTGGCGTGGCTGGAGGGGCATCCGGACACGGCGCCGGTGGCGGCGTTCAAGAAGTTCCTGCTGGGGAGGAGGGGGCGGTTGTTGCCGGAGTAGCGCTTGCGTGCACGACGGCCGGCGGAGGGCCTGCCGTACGCGGGCGTGCAGCACCCCGGCCACACCATGATGAGCTATTTCCGAACAGCCTTCCCGGCCTGAGAGGGATTCAGGGCCTCTACTGCCTTGCGTTCGGCGGCATCAGCTGCCTTGTTCTTTGCCACGTCCAGCCCCTCGGCATCCGCTACAGCCTTGGCCGCGTCCGCGGCGGGAGCGGCCGGAGCCGCGGCGACAGCAGCCGCCTTGGCGATCTTGTCGAGTTCAGCGGCCCTGGCGGCAGCGGCATCGGCGTTGGTGCGAAGGCTGGCGGCGTCGTCGGCGGCCGTGGCTTCGGCGTCGTCGGCCTCTCGCTTGGCGTTCTCGGCGACGGTGGCACTGCTGGCGGCGACCCTGGCCGTGAGGGCGGCGAGATCGTCAGCGTTGCTCTGGGCGAGGGCGGCGGCGGTGGCGGCCCGCGTCGCGGCAGTCTTGGAGTCGAGGGCTTCGGCAGCGTGGGCCGCGGCATCGGCAGCTTTGGTGGCCGCTTCGTCCGGGGCGCCAGTGCTGACGACGCCGCCCGAGCCGTACTTGCCTTCGAACTCGCGGATCTTGCCCGCGGCGCCGGCGGCGCGGGCGGCAGCGCTGGCGGCGCGGGCCGCGTGGCACTGCTTGAACGCGGCGTCACGCCCGGCCGTGTCGGCGTCGGCGCTGTCCTCCTGCGCATCAGTACACGCCACGGCCTCCACCGCCCGCACCGAAGCGGCATGAGCGGCGGACCGGTGCGCTCCCCCGGCCGCCAGGGCCGGGGGAACAGCCCCCGCCACGGCCACCGCGGCCAGGGCAACCCCCACAGGAATGGTCCGGAACATCAAGATCACCGCATCTCCGCGGTCCGTCCCCAGCAGCCACCCAGCCGGACCGAAGACCATGAGAACGCACCCTCAAGGGCCGGGAAGGACCGACACAGATCGCCAGAGAGACAGACCGCACCGAGGAAGTCAGAGAGGAAGTCAGTGACCCGACCCACACAGGCGGACCCACTCCCACGACGCTAACCACACCCCCCACGCCCTCACACCCCGCATCCACCCACTCAGGTGACGAACACGGCCCGGAAGCGACGCTGCCGGGCCGTGTTCGTGTGTGCGGGATCAAAGAACCCGACGCTCCCAGCCGGCCTCGGACACCCCCCGGGCGGAGCCCCGGTGTCAGGCCGAGACCCGCTCCAGCACGATCGGCCGCGCCGAGAACTCCGTCCCGGCCGGTGCCACGTCGTACGCCCCCTCCAGGGACTCCAGGGCGTACTCAAAGCGCTCCGGCGTGTCCGTGTGGAGGGTGAGGAGGGGCTGGCCCGCCACCACGGAGTCGCCCGGCTTGGCGTGGAGTTCGACGCCCGCGCCCGCCTGGACGACGTCCTCCTTGCGGGCCCGGCCCGCGCCCAGGCGCCAGGCCGCGACGCCGATGTCGTACGCGTCGAGGCGGGTCAGGACGCCGGACGCGGGAGCCGTGACGACGTGCGTCTCGCGGGCGACCGGGAGGGCCGCGTCCGGGTCGCCGCCCTGGGCCGCGATCATCCGGCGCCAGACGTCCATGGCGGAGCCGTCGGCGAGGGCCTTCGCGGGGTCGGCGTCGGGCAGCCCGGCCGCGACGAGCATCTCGCGGGCCAGGGCGAGGGTCAGGTCGACGACGTCGGAGGGGCCGCCGCCCGCGAGGACCTCGACGGACTCGCGGACTTCGAGGGCGTTGCCCGCGGTCAGGCCGAGGGGCGTCGACATGTCCGTCAGGAGGGCGACCGTGCGGACGCCGTGGTCGGTGCCGAGGCCGACCATCGTGGAGGCCAGCTCGCGGGCGTCGTCCAGGGTCTTCATGAACGCGCCGGTGCCCACCTTCACGTCCAGGACCAGCGAACCCGTGCCCTCGGCGATCTTCTTGGACATGATGGAGGAGGCGATGAGCGGGATCGCCTCGACGGTGCCGGTCACGTCGCGGAGCGCGTACAGCTTCTTGTCGGCGGGCGCCAGGCCGTCGCCCGCCGCGCAGATCACCGACCCCGCGTCGTTCAGTACGTTCAGCATCTCCTCGTTGGAGAGGAGGGCGCGCCAGCCGGGGATCGACTCCAGCTTGTCGAGGGTGCCGCCGGTGTGGCCGAGGCCGCGCCCGGAGAGCTGGGGCACGGCCGCTCCGCAGGCCGCGACCAGCGGGGCCAGCGGGAGCGTGATCTTGTCGCCCACGCCGCCCGTGGAGTGCTTGTCGGCGGTGGGGCGGGCGAGGGAGGAGAAGTCCATCCGCTCGCCGGACGCGATCATCGCCGCCGTCCAGCGGGCGATCTCACGGCGGTTCATGCCGTTCAGGAGGATCGCCATGGCCAGGGCCGACATCTGCTCGTCGGCGACGGCACCGCGCGTGTACGCGTCGATCACCCAGTCGATCTGCTCGTCGCTCAGCTCGCCCCGGTCCCGCTTCGTACGAATGACGGAGATTACGTCCATGGCAGCAAATCCCTTCCAGCGGTGACGGTCGTCAGTGACCGGCGTGCGTCGAGCCGACTCTACGCGCATAGAGCCAGCATGCGGCAAGGCCCCCGCCAACTCGGCGGGGGCCTTGCCCAGTTCAGAGGTCAGTTCAGGTGTTCCGGACCGAACGCGTCCGGCAGCATGTCACCGAGCGACCGCACCCCGGACGACGTCTCCAGAAGCAGCCCCGCACCGCCGAACTCGTACAGGAGCTGACGGCACCGGCCGCACGGCATCAGGATGTCGCCCTTGCCGTCCACGCAGGTGAAGTGCGTGAGGCGGCCGCCGCCGGTCAGTTGGAGCTGGGAGATCAGGCCGCACTCGGCGCACAGGCCGAGGCCGTACGAGGCGTTCTCGACGTTGCAGCCGGTGACGGTGCGGCCGTCGTCGGCCAGGGCCGCGGCGCCGACGGGGAATCCCGAGTAGGGAGCGTACGCACGGGACATGGCGTCCCGCGCCGCCTCCCGGAGCGCGTCCCAGTCGGCGTCCGCGGTGGCGGTCACTGTCCTCGCCCCTCGGCAGAGTGCGTCATTTCCCTTGTCCCTTCCGGTACGGCATCCCGTCCGCCTTCGGCATCCGCAGCCGCTGGGCGGAGAGCGAGAGCACCAGCAGCGTGACGACGTACGGCGTGGCGGTGACGACCTGGTTCGGCACCTCGTCGGTGAGGCCGTACCAGAGGAACATCAGCGCCGAGGCCGCCGCGGTGATCACCGCGGGGACGTAGCGCTTGCGCCAGATCAGGTAGGCCGCGCCGATGAGAAGAAGGATGGCGATCAGAAGCAGCAGGGCGTGGACATTCGTGCCGCCGCCCCGCAGCTTCAGGCTGTCGGTGTAACCGAACAGACCGGCACCGAGCGCGAGGCCGCCCGGCATCCAGTTGCCGAAGATCATGGCGGCGAGGCCGATGTAGCCGCGCTGGCCGGTCTGGCCCTCCAGGTAGATGTTGGAGGCGACCAGGGACAGGAACGCGCCGCCGAGGCCGGCGAGGCCGCCGGAGATGATGACGGCCAGGTACTTGTACTTGTAGACGTTGACGCCGAGGGACTCCGCCGCGATCGGGTTCTCACCGCAGGAGCGCAGCCGCAGGCCGAACGCCGTGCGCCAGAGGATGAACCAGCTCAGCGGCACCATCGCGACGGCGATGAGGGTCAGCGGCGACACGTCGGTGATCAGACCGCCGAGCAGGCCCGCGATGTCGGACACCAGGAACCAGTGTTTCTGGTTGAGGTCCTGCAGCCAGTCCGAGAGCCCCGGCACCGAGAACTTGCCGAGGGATTCCACGCCCGGCGACTGCTTCGACGTACCGCCCTCCTCGCCCTCGAAGGCGAAGGTGGAGAGGTAGCGGGTGGTGCCGAGGGCGAGGATGTTCAGGGCCACACCGGAGACGATGTGGTTGACGTTGAAGGTGACCGTGACGATCGCGTGCAGCAGACCGCCGAGCGCCCCGCCGAGCACACCGAAGACGATGCCGACCCACGGGCCCCACTGGTAGCCCGCCCAGGCGCCGAACCAGGTGCCGAGGATCAGCATGCCCTCAAGGCCGATGTTGACGACGCCCGCGCGCTCGGCCCACAGGCCGCCGAGGCCCGCGAGGCCGATCGGCACGGCCAGGCGCAGGGCGCCGGACATCTGGCCGGTGGAGGTGATGCCGTGGGCGTCGGTGATGAGCCGGACCACCGAGGTCAGGACCAGGACGCCCGCGATGATCAGGAGCAGGACGGGGAGCGAGATGCGGCGGCGGCCCGGCTTGGGAGTCGCGGGCGCGGCCTTGGTGACGGTTGCCGTGCTCATCGGGCAGCCACCTCCTTCACGGAGTCGTTGTTGCCGGAGTTGCCGTTGTCGGCACCGGCGGCACGGGCCGCGGCGGCCAGTTCCTCACCGACGCGCTGCTGCTGGCGGCGCAGGCCCCAGCGGCGTACCGCCTCGTAGGAGACGACGACCGCGATCACGATGAGGCCCTGCATGATCACCGCGATCTCCTTGTCGTACGCCACCGGCTGGGCGTAGTCGAGAGCGGGCGACGCCTTGTCGAGGAAGGCGATGAGCAGCGCGGCGAACGCGATGCCGACCGGGTTGTTGCGGCCGAGCAGGGCGATGGTGATGCCGGTGAAGCCGAGGCCGGTGGGGAAGCTCAGGCTGTACGTGTGGACGTCGCCGAGGAGGATCGGCATGCCCGCGAGGCCCGCGACCGCGCCCGAGATCACCATGGCGGTGAGGATCATGCGCTTGGCGTTCACACCGGAGGCGGCGGCCGCCGACTGCGAGGCGCCGGTGGCGCGCAGGTCGAAGCCGAAGCGGGTGCGGTTGAGGACGAGCCAGTACAGGACGCCGCCGAGGGCCGCGATGACCACGAAGCCGTAGATCTCGCCGGAGGCGCCCATGGAGATGCCGGGGAACCAGCCGGACTTGTGCATGACACCGGTGGTCTGGTTGTTGCCCACCGGGACGCCGAAGTTCTCGGTGAGGGTGAGGTAGCCGATGACGCTCGTCGCGATGGCGTTGAGCATGATCGTGGCGACCACCTCGCTGACGCCCCGGGTGGTCTTCAGGATGCCCGCGATGCCCGCCCAGAACGCGCCGGTCAGCATCGCGACCAGGATGAGCAGCGGGATCTGCAGGCCGGACGGCAGCGAGACGTGCGCGCCGACGACGGCCGTGACCATCGCGGCGAGCCGGTACTGGCCGTCCACACCGATGTTGAACAGGTTCATGCGGAAGCCGATGGCCACCGCGAGGGCCGCCAGGTAGTACATCCCGGCCTGGTTGATGATCAGGACCTGGACGTCGGAGAACCCGGCCTGCTCGAACATCAGGCTGTACGGCTCGATCGGGTTCTTCCCCGAGGCGAGCAGCACGACCGACGTCAGGGCGACGGCCGCGATGAGCGCGATGACCGGACCGGCCACCGCGAGGAGCACCCGCTCCTTGTCGAACTTCTTCATCGGGCCTCGTCCTCCGGGGCGGCTTCTTCTTGTACGTCGGCGGCGCCGGACCCGGCGTCCGCGGCCGCGGCGGTGTCCTCGGCGTCGTCCTCGGCGTGCTCCAGGTGTCCGGAGGCCGCGCCCGTCATCGCCGAGCCCAGCTCCTCCGGGGTGACCGTCGCCGGGTCGGCGTCCGCGACCAGACGGCCCCGGTAGATCACGCGGAGGGTGTCGGACAGGCCGATCAGCTCGTCCAGGTCGGCGGAGATGAGGAGCACCGCGAGGCCCTCGCGGCGCGCCTCGCGGATCTGGTCCCAGATCTGCGCCTGCGCGCCGACGTCCACACCGCGGGTGGGGTGCGCGGCGATGAGGAAGCGCGGCTTGTGGCTCATCTCGCGGCCGACGATCAGCTTCTGCTGGTTGCCGCCGGAGAGCGAGGCCGCGGTGACGTCGATGCCGGGCGTACGGACGTCGTACTCCTCGACGATGCGCCGGGTGTCGGCCTGCGCGCCCCTGGTGTCCAGCCAGAAGCCGCGGCTGTTGGGCTTCTCGGTGACGTGGCCGAGGATGCGGTTCTCCCAGAGCGGGGCGTCCAGGAGCAGGCCGTGGCGGTGGCGGTCCTCGGGGATGTAGCCGACGCCGCCCTCGCGCCGCCTGCGGGTCGCCCAGTCGGTGATGTTCTCGCCCGCCATGCGGATGACGCCGGAGTCGGCGTGCTTGAGGCCGATGAGGGCGTCGATGAGCTCGGTCTGGCCGTTGCCCTCCACGCCCGCGAGGCCGAGCACTTCGCCCTCGTGGATGGTGAAGGAGATGTCGTCGAGGAGGGCGCGGCCCGACTCGCCGTCGGCGAGCAGCTTCAGGCCCTCGACCTGGATCATCGGCCGGTCGGTGACCGTGGACTCCGCGGTCTCCGGTGTCGGCAGCTCGCTGCCCACCATCAGCTCGGCGAGCTGGCGCGGGGTGGTCTCGGACGGGACGGCCGTGCCCACCGTCGTACCGCGCCGGATGACGGTGATGTCGTCGGCGACGGAGAGGACCTCGCCGAGCTTGTGCGAGATGAAGATGACGGACAGGCCCTCGGACTTGAGCTCGCGCAGGTTGTCGAAGAGCGCGTCGACCTCCTGGGGCACGAGCACGGCCGTGGGCTCGTCGAGGATCAGCGTGGTCGCGCCGCGGTAGAGGACCTTGAGGATCTCCACGCGCTGGCGGTCGGCGACGCCGAGGTCCTCGACGAAGGCGTCGGGGCGCACGCCGAGGCCGTAGCGGTCGGAGATCTCGGCGATCTTGCGGCGGGCCCCGGAACCGATGCCGTACAGCTTCTCGCTGCCGAGCACGATGTTCTCCAGGACGGTCAGCTGGTCGGCCAGCATGAAGTGCTGGTGGACCATGCCGATGCCGCGGCTGATGGCGTCCGCGGGGCTGGCGAAGGAGACCTTCTCCCCGTCGACGGCGATGGTGCCCTCGTCGGGCTTCTGCATGCCGTACAGGATCTTCATCAGCGTCGACTTGCCGGCGCCGTTCTCGCCGACGAGGGCGTGGACGGTGCCCTTGCGGACGCTGAGGTGGATGTCGTGGTTGGCCACGACGCCCGGGAAACGCTTGGTGATGCCGACGAGTTCGACGGCACACGCGGCCGGGCGTTCGGTGGGCGGAGGGCTGGTGGACGCGTCGATGGCGCACTCTCCTGAAGGAAAAAGGAAAGGGGCCGGACCCGCACACGCGGTGTGTGCCCCTGCTTCACGCCTCAGTTGCCACCGGACGGCTGCCCGAGCTCACGGAGCACGACGCCGTCTGACCGTCGTACGCCGTCAACTGGGGTGCCGGGCGCGGTGGTTGAGGCCCTGGCCGCGCGAACGGGGCGCGAGGAGGCCGTTGCGCCAGTGTCCTCACACCCCGTTCCGCCGCCGTAACGGCGCCATTACAGCGCCGTCTTGACCTTGATCTTGCCGCTGGTGATGCCCTGCTCGGCCTTCTTCAGGGAGGCCTGCAGGTCCTTCATCTTGGTGAACTCGGGGTTGGAGTCGGCGAGGCCGACACCGCCCGACTTGAGGTCCGCGCGCACGACGCCGCCCTCGGCCTTGTCATCCTTCACCGACTTCACCAGGTTGTACACCGCTCCGGCGACGTCCTTGGTGGCCGAGGTGAGGATGTACTTCTTGTACTTGTCGAGCGCCTTCTGCTTGTACTGGTCGGAGTCGACGCCGATAGCCCAGACCTTCTTGGCGGCGGCGGCCTCGATGACGCCCTGACCGGAGAGACCGGCGGCGTGGTAGACCACGTCGGCGCCGCCCTCGATCTGGCCGCTGGCCGCCTCCTTGCCCTTGTCCGGGCTGGAGAAGCCGCCGTCCTCGGCCTTCTCGGTGAGGAACTGGCGCTTGACCTTGACCGACTTGTCGGTGTCCTGGACGCCCTGGACGAAGCCCGCCTCGAACTTGCGGATCAGCGGGTTGTCGACACCGCCGATGAAGCCGACGGTCTTGGACTTGGTGGCCTTCGCGGCGGCGACACCGGCCAGGTACGAGGACTGCTCCTCGTTGAAGACCAGGTCGGAGACGTTCTTGGCCTTGATGGTGGCGTCGTCGACGATGCCGAAGGTGACGTCCGGGTTCTTGGCCGCGACCTCCTTGATGGCGGGCGCGTAGGCGTAACCGACGCCGATGACCGGGTTGTAGCCCTGCTTGGCCAGCTCGGTGAGGCGCTGGACCTTGTCGGCGTCGGACTCGCCGTCGGTGGGCTCGACGGCCTTCTTGCCGACCTTGAGCTCCTTGGCCGCACGGTCCATGCCCGCGGTGGCGGCGTCGTTGAACGACTGGTCGCCCGCGCCGCCGACGTCGTACGCGATCGCGACACCCTTGCTCTTGCCGTCGTCGGTCTTGGCGGCGTCGCTGGAGGTACCGCCGCAGGCGGTGGCGGAAACGGCGAGAGCGGCGGTCGCGGCAGACGCGAGCGCTATTCGGGACACCCGGCGCATAGAGACGAACTCCTTATGTACAAGGACGTGAGTACGGACGCGGCTTGCGGACCTGGGGACACACGACGAGCCACGTACGTGCAGTGCGCCTCACCCGGCGCTGATTTCGCCGCAGCGTAACGCGCGTAGACCTGACATAAGAACCCTTCTGTCCGGTCCGTTATCGAGCTGTGGCCACCAGACGTCGGGCGGGTGACGGCCGGGTGCGGCGGCCATCGGAGGCCTGAACTGCGGCGGATTCACCGGAGCCCAACGGGTTATACGTACGACTCACCCATGGGGGTCCGACGCCGTTATACGTACGACGTCGGACACACCACACAAACCCGGATCAAGGCCGGGTCTTGACCGTCACCTTGCCGTCGACGATGTCCTTCTTGGCCTTCTCGACCGCGGCCACGACGTCCTTCATGTCCCGGTACGCCGGATTGGCGTCGGAGAAGCCGACGCGCCCGGACTTGAGGTCGTAGCGCTGGGTGCCGGTCATGGGCTCGCCCTCGACGACCGACTTGGTGAGGTCGTAGACGGCGCCGCCGACGTCCTTCAGGGCGGAGCCGAGGATGTACTTCTTGTACTTGGCGAGCGCCTTCTGCTTGTACTGGTCGGAGTCGACGCCGATCGCCCACTTCTTCTGCGCCCCGGCCTCCTGGATCACGCCCTGCCCGGAGAGCCCGGCCGCGTGGTAGAGCACGTCGGCCCCGGCTTCGAGCTGTCCGCTCGCCGCGTCCTGCCCCTTGTCGGGGCTGGCGAATCCACCCTCCTCGGGCTTCTCCGTCAGATACCGCTTCTCGATTTTGATCTTCGGGTCGACCGACTTCACGCCCTGCACGAATCCGGCCTCGAATTTATGGATGATCGGGATGTCCACGCCCCCGATGAATCCGACGTGTTTGACCTTGGTCGCCTTCGCCGCGGCGACCCCGGCGAGATAAGAGCCCTGTTCCTCGTGGAATACGAGATCGGCCACGTTGTCGGCCTTGACGGTGTCGTCGTCGATGATCCCGAAAGTGATCTTCGGATACTTCTTGGCGACTTCCTGCACGGCGGGCGCGTACACGAATCCGACGCCGATCACCGGGTTGTAGCCCTGCCGGGCCAGGGTCTCGATGCGCTGCGTCTTGTCGGCGCTGGACTCGCCGTCGCCCGGCTCCATCGCGATGCCGCCGATCTTCAGGTCCTTACGGGCCCGCTCGTACCCGGTGAACGCGGCGTCGTTGAAGGACTGGTCGCCCCGGCCGCCGATGTCGTACGCGAGGCCGATGCCCTTGGCGGAGTACTTCCCGTCGCCCGTCTTCCCCCCGTCGTCGTCCTTGGCGGCGTCGCTGCTGGTGCCGCCGCACGCGGAGGCCACGAGGGCGAACGTCGCCACCGTCACGGCCACTTGGGAAATCCTCGACACTCGACGCCGACGCATAGGACGCACCCCTTACGTTTCGAACGTTCCCCAACGCACCGGTGACGGCGCTGATTTCGGCGCACATTAACGCGCGTAGAAAGGGGAGGGAACGGTTTCGGCGGTGGCCGTTATCGATTCGTGGCGGGCCGGGTCGGGCCCGCGAAGGGTGGTACGGGTTACGCCCGCGTAAGGGGAGTTACGCGGGCGTCGG
Organism: Streptomyces sp. NPDC041205; assembly: GCF_055591765.1. Classification (NCBI taxonomy): domain Bacteria; kingdom Bacillati; phylum Actinomycetota; class Actinomycetes; order Kitasatosporales; family Streptomycetaceae; genus Streptomyces; species Streptomyces sp. NPDC041205. Next base: position 1,032,086 of record NZ_JBVIZH010000002.1, read on the forward strand.
CCGGGGGTGGTGGCCGTTGAGCGGAGAGTGGGGGTGGCCCTTATACGGAGATCAGGGGGTGCCCTTGAGCGGAGAGAGCGGGCTGCCCTTGAGCGGAGAGCGCGGGGTTGCCCTTAAAGCACGGGGTGGCCCTTAAGCGGAACGTGTCGCGCCGTCGATGAGGGCTGCGGCCGTGAAGAGTTCGACGCCGACCGTGATCGCGTGTTCGTCGGCGTCGAAGTCGCCCTGGTGCAGATCGCGGATGCCGCGCTCCCCGGGGGTGCGGACGCCGAGCCGGGCCATGGCGCCGGGGACGCGCTCCAGGTACCAGGAGAAGTCCTCGCCGCCCAGGCTCTGCTCGGTGTCCTCGACGGAGGCGGGCCCGCGCCGGGCGGCCATGGCGTCCCGGAGCAGGTCCGTGACCACCGGTTCGTTGACGACGGGCGGGACGCCGCGGACGTAGTTGATCTCGGACTTGGCTCGGTAGAGGTCGGCGATCTCCTGGATGGCGGCGTGCACGAGGTCGGGGGCCTGCCGCCAGGCCGCGAGGTCGAGGCAGCGGATGGTGCCGGACAGCTCGGCGTGCTGGGGGATGACGTTGCAGGCGTGGCCCGCCTCGATGCGGCCCCAGGTGACGGCGAGGCCCGAGCGGGCGTCGATGCGGCGGGCCACCAGGGCCGGGACCTCGGTGACGACCTTGGCGGCGGCGGTGACGAGGTCCGTCGTCAGATGCGGCCGGGCGGTGTGGCCGCCGGGGCCGTCGAGGGAGACCTCCAGGCGGTCGCAGGCGGAGGTGATGGGCCCGTGCCGCAGGCCGATGCGCCCTGCGTCCACGCGGGGGTCGCAGTGCACGCCGATGATCCGGCCGACGCCGTCGAGGGCGCCGCACTCGATGGCGTCCGTGGCGCCGCCGGGCAGGACCTCCTCGGCGGGCTGGAAGATCAGCCGCACCGGGTGCGGGAGCAGCCCCTGCTTCGCCAGCTCGGCGAGGACCAGTCCGGCGCCGAGGACGACGGTGGTGTGCACGTCGTGGCCGCAGGCGTGGGCGCGGTCGGGGACCGTGGAGCGGTAGGACACGCCCGTCTTGGTGTCCGGGATGGGCAGGGCGTCGATGTCGGCGCGCAGGGCGAGGACGGGGCGGGCTGGGCGGGCTGGGCGGGAGGTGCCTTCGGGGGTGCCTCCGATGTCGCAGATGAGTCCGGTGCCGACGCGCAGGACGCGGGGTTCGAGCCCGGCTGCCTCGAGGCGGGCCTTGAGGGCCGCGGTGGTGCGAAACTCCTGGTGGCCCAGCTCCGGGTGCATGTGCAAGTCGCGACGGAAGGCCACGAGTTCGGCGCGCAGCTCTTCTGGCAGCGCGCCGGGCAGATCTCCGGGCGGCACGGACTCGGATTCGGACTCGCGGGACATCAATTGGTTCACCCTGTGAAGGGTAAGGCGACCACCGGGTCAACTAAGGCTCGATCAACAAAAGTTCAGCCAGATTGAGGTAAGAAAGCTGGCCGCGTGCGCATGTCCGGCTGGTACGGCGGGTATGAAGAATAGTTACCTCCGCTAGGCGGAGAGCGATCGTCGCAGGTCAGGTGGGTCCACCTCTGGGTGTGGGGTCATCCTTGCGGCGTAGGGCGCAGGAAGATCGCGCCGAGCGGCTGACGGGCAACTGACGGGCAACGGCGCCGCCCCTCCCCTGCCGAGGGCGGCGCCGTCGTCGTTCACCCGTGCACGGATGTGCGTCTACTCACCGAATACCGGCGAACTCTTGCCGGATACCGGCGAACCCTCACCCGTGACCGGCGAACTCTTACCCGTGACCGGCGAACTTCCAGATGTACGGCTCGCCGTCCTCCTTCTCGGCCCAGTGGACCTCGAGGCCCTTGGCGCCCTTGGGCACGAGGTAGGTCTCGCAGAGCACGTGGCTCTCGCCCTGCTTCCAGCCCTCGATGTCCAGCGGGTCGTCACAGCCGGGCGCGTCCTCGGAGGCACCGATGACGAGGCCCCCGCGCCGGCCGTCGGCCCAGATCTCCGTGGTGTCGGCGGCGTCGGGAGTCTCCTTCACGACGCCACCGCCCTTGTGCGTGAACTTCAGGTGCGCGACGGCGGGGACGAGCCCCTTGGCCTTCTTCGGGTCCCGCACCAGCTTCTGCGTGTCGGCCTCGGTCCCGACGTCGACCTTCTGCGCGACGACTTCGTACGTGACGGGGGTGGTCCCCTCCTTCACCTTGCCGGTGGCGCTCTTGCCGGTGCCGAGCACGCCGCCGCCGGTGGGCTTCTCCCCGGCCGGCTTCTCCTTCGAGTCCGCCACCGGGGCCTCGTCCTTGGATTTGCTGTTCGACTTCTTCGAACCGCCGTCGTCCCCTCCGCACGCGGTGAGCGTGAGCGCGAGCGCGACTGCGGGCACGCCGAAGCGAAGGATGTTCTTTCGGTAGAGCAAAGGTGACTCCTGGTACGGAAACTGAGTGAACGGCAAGAGTAGGAGCCCGCCACATGGGGAGTCCAGGCACCCCCCTGCCTGTGACACAGACCTCCCACTTGACGTACGCAAACACCGACAGAGAAGACGAGTTCAGACAGATGGGCCGGAAGCAGCCACCCTGCACCGCCATCTGACGAACCATTCGCCAGGACAAATCAGCAACGATGCCCAATCCTCCCCGCCCGACGCTCCGAACGTAGGGAGTCGCGGCTCGTCACCGGGCCCTCTGACCTTCCGGGGCTCTCCCGGTCCCCGGAAGCGGTCGGCGCCACCGTCGCCTCCCCGCGAGGGGGCGCCGACCGGCTCCCCCTCGCGGGGGCCGACGGATGGACCGGAACCGCGAATTCCCACCCATTTACGCCCCCCGTTGACAACGACACCGTCCCCGTGAATTCACTTTCCCCACACACGGGGAAAGACCGAACCGCCGAACCGCCGAACTCCGGAAGAGATCCATGTCGCGGTGGCGATGAAGCCTGCCCTGACGACGACGCCGGTGACGACCACCCAAGGGGCCCGACACATTGAAGATTGAATTCCTGCTCCACAACGCGTACGGAATCGGCGGCACCATCCGCTCCACGGCGAACCTGTCCGGCGCGCTGGCGGCAGCCGGGCACGACGTGCAGGTCACGAGCGTGCACCGGGTCGCGGAGAGACCGGAGTTACCGTTCGACCCGCGCGTACGCCTGCGTTCCCTCATCGAGATGCGCTCGGACTCCCCCGCGTACCAGGGAGACCACGAACTGAACCAACTCCCGAACACGATGTTCCCGGAAAAGGGAGTGGATTTCGGCCGCCTGCGCTACACGGCACTCCACGATCAGGTCATCGTCGAACACCTGAAAGAAACCGAAGCGGACGTGGTGATAGCGACACGCCCGATCCTCAACGGCTACCTCGCCCGCCACGGAATGCAGCAGAAATCCAGCCGCCGCGGATACCTCCGCATCGGCCAGGAGCACCTCTCGTACGACGCGCACAGCGACCAGCTCCGCGGCGACCAGAACGCCGCGATAGCCGCAGGCTTGGACGCGTTCGTCACGGTCTCGGAGGCGGACGCGGCGCTGTACCGCTCGGGGCTCCCCGGCGCCCGTACGAAGATCCTCTGCATCCCGAACGGCGTCACCGCCCCCGCGGTCCGGCCGTCCTCCCTCGACTCCAAGGTCGTCGTGGCGGCGGGCCGGCTGGTGGCGGTGAAGCGGTACGACCGCCTCGTCGCGGCGTTCGCGAAGGTGTCCGCCGAGTACCCCGACTGGAGCTTGCGCCTCTACGGCCGCGGCCCCGAACGGGCCCGCCTGCGCCGCCAGATCGACGAACTCGGCCTCTACAACCAGGTGTTGATGATGGGCCCGGCCGCGCCCATCGAGGCGGAGTGGGCGAAGGGCGCCATCGCGGCGGTCTCCTCCGACATGGAGTCCTTCGGCATGACCATCGTCGAGGCGATGCACTGCGGCGTCCCGGTCGTCGCGACGGACTGCCCGCACGGCCCTGCGGAGATCATCTCGGACGGCGAGGACGGGGTGCTCGTGCCGCTGTCCGGCGGGGTGGACGCGTACGCGGACGCGCTGAAGTCCCTGATGAAGGACCAGGACCTACGCGCCCGCCTGGGCGCGGCGGCGCGCGCGAAGGCGGCGACGTACGTCCCCTCGGTGATCGCGCGCCGCTACCTCGACCTCATCGAGGAACTGCGCCCGGCGACCGCCCCCTCCCGCCCCCGCCTCACCACCCGCATCCGCACGGCCCTGACGGGTCCGCGCCGCCCCGCCCCCACCCCGTCCCCCGAACCGGACCCGCCCCTCACGCCCACCGCATCCGCCCGCATCACCCCGACCGGCGACCTGGCCGTCGTCCTCGCCCCCGCCACCCTCCCCCGAGGCCCCCTCGACCTCCTCCTGCGCAAACGCAAGGACCCCGAGCGCCGCGAAGTCCGGGTCCCGGTGCCGCCGCTGACTCCGGTGGCGCCGGGGGTGGTGGAGTCGATCGTCACGGTGGACCGCGCGGCGCACGTGCTGTGGGAGGGCCGCTGGGACTGCTACATAACCCCGCACGACGCCGCCGCCGACACCGCCGACACCCTGCACAGCACCCCCGCCAACACCAGGTCCCGCACCCGCCTCCGGGCCCACCTCATCGAAACGGCCCCGCTCCTGACCCTCCCTCCGGCCCTCCCCCCGACCCTCACCCCCGAGGGCCTGACCTCCTGGATCCCGTACGCCACGTCCGACGGCTACTTGGCCCTGCGGACATGGCTGCGCCCGGCGCACGCGGAGGTGGACCAAGTCCTGATCAACGAGACCGGGGCCACGGTGACGGCCCACCTCCTCGGAAGCGCCCAACTCCCACCCGAGGGAACGACGGTGACCCTCGCTCCCCGCACCACGAGCCCCCCGCACACCCCACCCACCCCCGACATCACCGTGCCGGCACACAACCTGACCCCGACCCGCTTCCACTTCACGATCCCCTACACCGAGGCGCAGACCCACCACGGCACGGCGGACCACACGATCTGGGACCTCCACGTACACACCACGGCGGGCCGGGTCGCCTTGGGCCGCATCACAGGGGACACAGTCGAACGCAAGAAAACGAACACGTACCCCGCGGTGGAACTCCCCCAGGCCCACCCCAACACCACCACGCGCCTCAGGCCCTACTACACAGCGACCAACGCCTTGTCCCTGAGCGCCCGCAGCGCCCCTCACTGACGAGAGACCGACGGCCTGGACGGCCTTCCGAGGAGAGCCATGGGGACCTACCTCGGGCTGGACGAGAAGGTGACGATGGGGCCGTCTTCGGAAGTGATGACCTGAACATCGAAGCTTCGGTGGGGAAATTCGTCAGACAGCGCAGCCCCCCCCCACGTCTTCACAACACACGATGCAAAGAACTCCTGCGCCTCCCGATCTTCTTCGGCATCTTCCGAATCGACGATCTTCCAGACGCGTAGCCGATTCAGCGTGGCCTCAATCTTTCGGATGTCACCAGAGAGGTTCTCGCGCCAGGATTCAAAATTGGATTCCTCGTACACCCGATCCCACAGTACACACCCGCCCACTTCGACAAAGCGAGGCCAGAAGATCCGAGAGAACGCCACCAACATTCCTGGATCGCCATTGCTTTTCACATAGTCCAGGTAGTCAACGGCGCCTCCCCGCTCCTCCACCCAGGACTTGATTCCACGGTAATCCATCGGGTCATCCACAGATGCCCCCCTGCGCCACAACGTGCACTACTGACGTAAGCCGGTTCAACCCAGGTACGGCTTCTGGCGGTGTTCCAAGAAGTGCTGGAGCCTGAGCCGTTGGGTGTGGTGCATCGGCAACTGCTCGATCTCTTCCGGCGGCACGAAACGAAGTCCGGTGGACTCGTCGGAGATCTCCAGCTGACCGCCGGTGATGCGGGCGCTGAAGCAGACGTTGAACTGGCGGCGGACCTCGCCGTCGGTGTAGGCGATGATGTGTTTCGGGTCGGTGTAGGTGCCGACCAGGCCGGTGATCTCGACGTCGAGGCCGGTCTCTTCCTTGACCTCGCGGACGGCCGTGCCGGGCAGGGAGTCGGTGAGGTCCATTCCGCCTCCGGGCAGGGCCCATAGGTCGTTGTCACGGCGGCGCTGGAGGAGGATGCGCCCGTGGTCGTCGGTGACGACGGCGGAGGCGGCGACGACCATGCTGTTCGGCTTGGGCGCGTTCGGGTCGTCGTAGTACTCGGCGCGGGCCACGGTCAGCCTTCCTCTCGTACGGGGGTTGCGGTTGCCCATACGGCGTCGAAGCTCTCGGCGTAGGTGTCGAACATGCCGCCTGTCTCGTGTCGGTGCAGGTGCCATACGGGGGCGGCGTACGCGTTGACGCCCCAGACATGGGCGTTGACGAGTTGCTGGTCGTCGGCGCGGTAGAGGGAGTTGTAGAGCGTGGTGGCGTGGGTGCGGACTTCGATGCCGGGGGTGTCGGCGAGCGGTCTGTAGTGCATGAGCGCGAGGCGGCAGCGGGATTCGATGCCGTGCCCGAACCGCTCCTCCTTGCCCCGGACTTGGACGGCACCGCTGTCGGCGTCCCCGATCGTGATGCGGACGGTGCAGCCTTCGGCGGCGCGTTCGGTGAGGAGTTCGTTCAGCCGCGGGTACGCCTCGTGGAGGAAGACGGCCGCGTAGACGAGGATGTCGATCCGTTCCCGGGCCTGGGCCATCAGGTCGGTGAACGCCGAGACGGGGAGGTCGGCCCGCTGCTCGTAGAGCGCGACCAGTTCGGGGCTGATGGCGCGGGCGGGGCGGGCCTGGCGGAGCGCCGGCCAGAGTGCGTGCACATCTTCTCCCAGGGCCTTGGCCGCCTGGAGGGCGGTGGCACGACGTGGGATACGGCCGAGGTTCACCCAGCGCTCGACCGACTTGGGGTCGACCTCGACCTGCTGAGCGAGTGCGGCGTACGTCCGGCCTCCCGCCGCCATGACGGCTCGTAGTCTCTCGTTCGGCACGAGCCTCCCCCCTCGTCACAGGACGGCACCAGGGACGTTCTACGCGGTGCAGGACGTCCCGAAGTGGGCTTTGGTGGAGGTTCCTTCGTCCCGGTGACCGGCGTGAGGATCGGTGCCGACCCTGCGGCACCGACAGGCCCAGGGGCACGCATCAACGCCGCCGAGGAGCGTCACCGTGCGAAAGAGCACCACCCCATGTGTTCCCGCCCTGCGACTGGATGCCCGGTCGCGCTCCGCCTCGCCGGGGTGGTCACGATGACGGCCCCCACCCCCTGATGCCGACGGGCACACCGTCTCGCCCGATGTCGGCGCCCTGGTGGTCGACCGGCGGAGCGGCAAGGTGGGCGTGGTGATGGGGCATGTGGGGCCGTACGTGCAGCTTCGGCCACCGCGCGGTGGCCGGGAGTGGGACGTGCCACCCGAGGACGTACGTTCGCCGACTCCGACGGAGGAGTTGAGCGCGAAGGTGGCCGTGGCCAGCCGGAGGCAGGGACGGTGACCCCTCGCTCGGTCCTGCGCTACGAGACCTGGACGCTCCAGCCCGACCGCGAGCAGGACGCGGAGCCGGTCCTGTCCGCGATGCAGTGCGCTGTGGGTGGCGAGACGTCCCCTGCGAGCGAGGGCTTCGCCGAACCGCAGGACTGGGTGCTGCGGCACTGCGGTCAGAACCCGTCGCACCACACCTACCGGGAGATCATCACCCGCCCCTGGCGGACCTTGCGCCAGACGTGAACCACTCTCCTCGCCCAGGCGCCGCACCGCGCTGACCCACCCGACTCCCGTCCCTGCCGGGCGCAGCCGATCGAGGCTCCCCCGCACTCGTCAGCCCCGGCAGGGACGGGCCCTCACGTGCGTGCCGTGCCCATGGCTGTGGGAGTTCTGGCCTCTGCCACAGAAAGTCAGCCACGACGGCGGGCGCGCCAACCGGTCACCCGCCACGTGTGTCTCGCTCAACCCCGCACCGGCATCAGCCCCGTTGTCTGCATCGTCACAGCCCCCAGCCGGGCAGCAACCATGGGCGTACGGGATGGCGCGAGCCCGCCGCGCAGCCTCTCAGGTGCCCGGCCACTGCTGCTGAGTGGTCGGGACCAGGGCTTCCGACTGATGGTCCGGCTCACGCTCCCGGGCTCTGCGCGCCGAGTGGTCGGCGGCCGTCGCCAGCGGGGCGGCAGACAGGAGCGGGCGGCGGTCACCGACCGCCGACGCACGGCGGCCTGCGGCGACGCAATGTGCGGAGCCGCCGTCCGCTGACGTTGCCGTCAACTACTGCCGTCAACCCATATTGAAGCCCCGTCAGGGCACACTGACGGGGCTTCAGCTTTGCGGTTCGGAACGGCGCGGGAAGGTCGACGCCCCCCAGCGGAACGAAGCCCTCGCACCGCATAGAAACTGGCGAGACCCCCGAATGGAACCTCGCCCGTTCCCGCGAGCGCCGAGAGCTACTCGCCTTCCGCCCCCAGCAAGATCTGAACCTTTGACGGAAATTGCGGATCATCCACCATTACCGAACAGATCACAGAATCACGGAATCCTGTGAATTGCATTCGGGCGTATTCGTTTGGGTCGTGCAATACGAGCCACCCGGACGGACACGGAAGTGGCACCTCAACGAGGTTCGCCGGAAGCACCTCAGGCGGAGCTGCCTTCCATACCTCGCATTCGACAGGACCGTCGACACTGGCCTGAACACCGAAGATGAGTGAACTGCCCTCTTGATACCATCTGCTGGACGCCGGGTCCCAGTCGCTGACGTCATCGTCACTTCCCGCATCCCGCAAGATCAGGCACCCGTGCTCGATTTTTGCCAGGAATGCAACCACAGGGCTATTAGCTACCATTCCTTCTTGCTCTTTCCTTGTGAAAGTTGTGAGACGACCCCACCCTGCCGCCTAGCACAGGACAGGCAGTGGGGATACGCCGTCTGAGGAGATCCGGGAGCCACAAGACTGGACGGCGGCTGGTGATCTGGAATCCAATCTCCGTCTTTGGTGCCAGGGGTCTTGGCATCGCAGGTGTGGCAGCCGTGTGCATTCCCGGATTCATTGATCAGATCTCGAACGCCATCTGCTTCAATGTCACCGTTCTCCAGACCGACTCCCTCTCGGGCATTCGGACCAGCGCCCAGCGTCAGATCGCACTTCTGACCTGGCGTTGCATTGTGAACGAGAACCGGCGTGGCCCCCGCACCCACATAGTACGTATGCAGATCCGCAACCGTCAGGTTGTGCACCGTCACCTGCTGCGTCCAGCGCTCGACCGCCGCAACCTGGACGTACGTCCCCGCGCTCGTCCGCAGCCACTGCCCCGACCGCAGGTCGGTCGCGTCGAGCCACTTGCCCAACTCCGGGACCCAGAAGGGGCGTCCGTCCGTCGCTGTGACGGAGGCGTCCTGGCGGACTTCTTGGGGGACTTCTTGCCGTCGACGGCGAGCGTGACCTTGACGAGGTTCTTGGGGCCCTTGCCCTTGATCTCCGCCGTGACCGTGCGCTGGTCGACAGCGCCACACCCCGCCCCCTCGATATGGGGAGCGGGGGCACCACCGTGCTCAGGGCACTGGGCGGACCCGGCGCAATCGGCTCCTGCCCGGCGATATCACGGGCAGAGGCTCGGTCTTGAGAGCGTGCAGAGTTCGCCCGGGACCTGACGCCGTGTGTTCCGGCGGCACCGCGACCGGCTGCGTCGTCTCCTCGTCGCACCCGTGGCAGACGCGCGTCATAACGTGCGCGGCGGCTTCCGCGAGACGACAGCCCGCCCGCCATGACGGCACCCGTGGTCACAGCGGCTTACGAAGAGCGGCGCCTCGAACGAGGACCGTTTGCCCAGCGCGTAGACAGGCACCTTGTCGCCCGGGCAGAGGCGGCACAGGCCGATCGCGCACTCGGGACTCAGCTCCTTGGCCGTCTTCATGCTCGCGCCCGCTTCCCGGAACAGCGCGGGCAGGAACACGGCGGATAGCTGTCCCGCAGCGGCGGCAGCATCACGCCCGTCGTGTCCACGCGCCTCGTGCCGCTGTCCGAGGTGATCGTGCCCTCCCGGTCGACCACGTAAGTCCTCAATGTCATGCCGCTTCCGGCGCCCACTTCAGCGATGTCACCAGGGGCCGTACTGTCGCTCATGTCGACTCCTTCGTAGTCGGCCGTGCCCCGGGACCGTTCGCACGGTCGCCGGGGTCCTTCTACGAAGACCCTTACGGCGGACGCATGCCGCTCCCATCCCACGGCCCCATAGGACCGCCCTATATTCGGGATATGGACAGGGAACCCACCCTCGATCTGTGGTCCCATCCGCAGTTGCTCGCCGCGCTCACCGGCCAGGACTGGGGGGCGGTCTTCCGTACCTACCGGAAACTCACCGGCCTCAGTCAGACGAAGCTCGGGGTACGCGTCGGCCTCGCGCAGTCCGATGTCTCGGACATCGAGCGCGGACGTCGACTGGTGACCTCGAACGAAGTGCAGGCGCGCATCATCGCGGGGCTCGGAGCACCCGAACGGCAGGTCGCCGCAGGGCGACACGGCGTCGCCCCTGTCGCCGGCCTTGCCCTCCCCGGGCCGGGCCCCGACGAAGACCTTTTGGCCCGCGTCGCGAGCGTGGTCGAATCCCACAGCCGCGTGGACGCCGCGACCCTCGATTGGCTGGACGGCCTGCTGGCCGAACATCGCCGCGCCGAAGACGTCATCGGATCACGGCCGCTCGTGGAAGTGATGCGCCAACAGCTCCGTACGGTCGTCGACCTGTGCAGCAGCGCCCGCGGCCCCTGGGCCGACCGGGTCGTGCGGCTGGCCTCCGAGCATGCGCAGTTCCTCGCCTGGATGGCTCAAGATCAGGATCAGACAGCCGCAGCCCTCGCCTGGTACGACCGCAGTCACGAATGGGCGCTGGAAGCCGGGGACGCCAACATGGCCGCGACCACACTGAACATGAAGGCGCATCAGGCCTGGTCCAAGGGGCGAGCTACCCGGTGCGTGCGCCTCGCTGAAGCGTCCCGCTGGTCGTCGCCAGGAACGTCCCTCGGCGTACAGGGAATGGCCACACAGATGGCAGCCCGTGGGCACGCCCTCAACGGCGCGGCTGACGAAGCCCACCAACTCCTTGACGAGGCCCAAGAGGTCATGGGCCGGGCAGCCGAACGCCCCGAGGACGAGCCGCCTTGGATGTACTTCTACTCGCCGAACTGGTTCACGTTGCAACGGGGGATGGCGACGCTGCACCTGCGCGACTGGCAAGCAGCCGTGGACCAGTTCTCCGCCGGACTCTCCGCGATGCCGGACGCGTACCGACGCGACAAGACCTGGTTCCGCGCCTGCCTCGCGCACGCACTCGCCGGGGCAGGGGAAACGGCCCAAGCGCTCACCGTCGCCACGGCCTGCGTCCCGGACGCCGCGGTCGTCGGACGCCCGCACTCATGGAACGAATTGCACACCACAGCGGGCGTACTCATGCGACGGTCTCCCGCGCAGGGGCGCCAACTGGTCGCAGCTCTGCGCGAGTTCGACTGAGCTTCGTCGAGTTGACCGCCGATCAGGTGATGGCCCATGAAGCGCAACGAGCAAGACCTCCGAGCTGTTGATCGAGACGTTCGACGTCTCAGGCGACCGGCGCCGCAAGCTCTGCCCGTCTCGCCCGGGCCTCGCTCAGGTCGGCGTCGCGAGCCAGACCCCAACTTACGCCGAGCCCGTTCTTTGCGCGTCAAACACCGCCATGGGGCTACCTCATCCTCCCGGAAAGCTGGGACAACGACATCCGCCACGACCCGACGTAACATGCACCGTCAAAGATCTCTAGACAACACACGGCGAGGCTTATGCATTACTGTCGCACATTCCGAATCCAAGCCAAGGTCCACCCTTGGCTACAGCGACAGAGCTTGTCTATCACTCAGCCAGGCAGGCGCATATTCTCCACCCGGAAAGTTCCCGTATCCGTCGGGCCAAACCAGCTGGAGTGCAGAGAACGGCCTCTCTCCGTAGAAGACAGAGGCCTGCGCCAGGCTAGAGGTCAAGAGGTCCTGTGGAATCGCCCGGAATTGCACATCGAACCCCTCGAGGATGTCGCCCGAAGTGTCACCGTCGCCATACGCGTTCCTATCAGCGAGCATGGCCTGAACTGAGCTCAAAACGCTTCCCGAAGTCTCCTCCGGGAGCCCAGCAACGACCAATTCGGGGTGATCAAAGCTGGAACCGAACCCGATGCTATATGCAAAGTGAGGGCGCTCTGCAGCAGGATCAAAGACCCAGATCCAGCTCCATCCCTGAGCTGCCACATCGCTATGGCTCTTTCGCTGGATCGAGCTGAGGTCCACCCCGCCCAGTTCATCACTCACGGGAGCACTTCCTTCAGTTATCCGACTTTTCCCTGTTGCAGACTCGACACAAGACCTGCCCGTTAGACGGGTCGCCGGACCCACCTCGCGACTTGGGCTGAATATGATCGATCTGCCATTCGTTTTCAGGGGCATCGGGCATGATCAACAAGACCTCGACCTCGACAGCGGCACCGCAACCATCCATCGCTCCCTCCAGCGCACCCGCGCCCAGGGGCTGACCGTCCTGAACACCAAGACCCTCGCCTCCGAACGCCGCATCGCCCTGCCCACCGAGTGCATCAACTCCCTCAAGATCCACCAGGAACAACAGCAGGAAGAGCAACAGTCGGCCGGAACGGGCTGGACGGACAAGGGGCTCGTCTTCACCACCCCGAAGGGCAGGCCCCTCGACCCCACCAACCTCACCCGCCGCTTCCGCCGTCTCCTCCACAACGCCGACCTCCGGACGATCCGCTTCCACGAGCTCCGACACTCAACCGCCACCCTGCTCCTGGAAAAGGGCATCGACCTCGTCGTCATCAAGGAACTCCTCGGCCACGCCCACATCGGCGTCACCGCTGACGTCTACGCCCACGTCCGACTCCGCCTCCAACGCCAGGCCATCGACAGCCTGGGCATCGCGCTCAGCTCGGACAACGACAACCCCGACGACCCGCCCATCACAGCCACCGTCCGCTGACGTTGCCGTCACCGTTGCCGTCAAGGCACACAAAAGCCCAACCAGCACCACTGCCGGTGGGGCTTTCGAATTCACACATCCAGACTATGTCCGTGGCATCAGGAGAAGGTTCTGAGCGCTTCCCTCAGAGAGCCACTCCTCGGATTCATGGAACTCCACAAGTTCACGAACTGAAATCCGAACGTCCGGATCAGCGGCCTGAATAGCTTCGTTGAAGGCATTCACTGCAGCAGGGCCAGCGTGGGTCAGGATTAGTAGGATATTCCCACTCCCATCCCGAGGAATGGAAAGAAGTTCCCTTGCCGCATCAGCCACTCCCTGACCAAGTTCCGAATTAGGGAAGCGACTCAGAGCCGCATGCGCCGCCTGATAAGCCCCGTAATCCTCCTCAGCCTTGAGGGAAGAAACGATCGCAGCGACGCCGGCGGGTCCTTCATTTCCAGTCACCGAATCGGCCAGCTCGACATATCGATTCCAGCGACGCTCAGCTTCGTCGGGCGGGGTGAGCTCGTCATCGTCTTGCACGAGGTCACCGCACTCCACAATCTCTACTTTCCAGTCTGACGACACGCGAGTCCCATTTCGTTCTGTGCGATCTCCTGGCTAAGGGTTTTGCCCTGAAGCCCACTTCCGAAGAGCCTTGTTCTGGCTGAGGCTCATCCACATTTCCGTGATCGCCTCGTCGTACTTGCTGCCGAACCGGGAGCGAATATCATCCACGTCCATCTGCATAGCGCCCCGGAAGTCGCCTCCATCTATCAGCTCCTTCTGCCTCATGCGCCACGCCTTCGACTCTAGGGAGGATCCGGTGCTGTAAACGGCACGATGGTCGGCGTAATCCATCCGAATCGACGGCCCGCTGTACTTACTGAGAGGGCTGGATGAGTTGGCGGGAATGTGATTGATCTCGTTTCCCGTCCCCGCAGGTTGCAGGTCCCCGTATTTCCCACCATTCGCGCCACCGCAGTTGTGGACGAGAACCGGCGCAGCCCCCGCCCCCACATAGTACGTATGCAGATCCGCAACCGTCAGGTTGTGCACCGTCGCCGACTGGGTCCAGCGCTGGACCGCCGCGACCTGCACGTACGTCCCCGCGCTCGTCCGCAGCCACTGCCCCGACCGCAGGTCGGTCGCGTCGAGCCACTTGCCCAACTCCGGGACCCAGAAGGGGTGTCCGTCCGTCGCTGTGACGGAGGCCGTCCTGGCGGACTTCTTGGGGGACTTCTTGCCGTCGACGTCGATCGTGACCTTGACGAGGTTCTTGGGGCCCTTGCCCTTGATCTCCGCCGTGACCGTGCGGACCTTGGTCTTGCCGGTCTTCGGGTCGGTGGCCAGGACCTTGTCGCCTATGTCGACGTCTCTGATGGATTTGGTGGTGCCGTCGGCCATCAGGACCTTGGTGCCGGGTGTGAAGCTGTTGGCGGCGCAGGACTTCTCGGCTGCGTCCTCCAGTTTGTCGGCCTTCTTGTCCAGGGTGCGCCACTTGCCGTAGCTGCTCTTGAGTTGGCTGAGGAGGCCCCAGACGCGTTTGGCGAGTGCGATGCCCTTCTTCCAGTGCCACACGTATTTCTTGGCGAGTTGGCCGATCTTCGCGCCGATCGCGCTCGTGACGACGTTGAGGATGGTCGCCCCGCAGGAGCTGAGGCTGCCCGTGCTGAAGCAGTCGAGGGCGTCCGTGATGCCCAGCTCGTCCTGGATGATCTTGCCGAGTTCCTTGGCGGCGAGGACGGCGCGGCTCTGCTCGACGTTGGCCCTGGAGCGGACGATGACGGCTTTCCGCTGGGCCGGCGTCTTGTCGAGCATGTAGTACTTCTTGTAGATCGGCGTGGGCTTGGAGGTCCAGCCGCCGTTGTCCTTCAGTCGGCACGAGACACCGATGAGGGCGCACTCGTCGGGCTTCTCACCCGTCGGGTCCGACAACGTCACCGGGCTGTTGTTGGCGTACGCGTACCCGTTGATCTGCTGCGGATCCTGGAAGTCGATCAGCGGGTCGGCCGAGACGAAGCGGCCGTTCTCGGGCTCGTACTCACGGGCCCCGATGTGGGTCAGACCCGTGGACTTGTCGACGGGCTTGCCGAGGAAGCCCTTGTCGTCCACCCACGGATCGGTCACACCGGCGTCGCGCGCGTTGCCGAAGGGGTCCATGCGGCGCCGGGTCACGGCACCGGACTGGGCGTCGACCGCCGCGAGCGACGTCCCGTGGTGGTCGCCCGCCAGGAACTGCACGCCCTTCGTCGTGCGCATCGCCACCGTCTGGCCGGCGAAGGAGTAGTAGCGGGTCGCCCGCACCGCGCGGGTATCGGTGTTCAGGCTGAGTTCCATGCCGGGCAGGTACAACGTCTGCTCGCCGGGTTCCTTGCGCAGCAGGCGGTTCCCGGTGGCGTCGTAGGAGAAGGCCGAGGCCTCCGCGTCCGGCTTCGCCGACTTCGTCAGCTTGCCTTCGGCGTTCCAGGTCAGGTCCTGTGTCGTGCCGTTGAGGACCCGTCGGCGGGTGTTGCCCGAGGCGTCGTAGGCGAAGGTGTCCTGCGACTTCACGGCGGGGCCGCTGCCGCTCGCGGGGGTGTCCGTGACCACCTTGGTGAGGGTGTGCGGACCGCCGTTGCCGTCCGCGTCCTTGCCGTAGGTGTACGTCCGCGTCACGTCGGGCTTGCCGCCGACCCCGTGCAGGACCTGCTTGCTGCGGTTGCCCGAGGAGTCGTAGTCGAAGTCCTGCCAGTAGGCCCCGGGGCCGCCGAGGGTCGGCGCGCTCGGGTCGTCCGCGCACGCCTTGTTCTGCTTGCCGGTGCCCGCGGCCTCGTCGGCGGCGTTGGCCGTCGCCCAGGCGGACTTGAGCCTCCGCTGCCAGTCGTAGCGGAAGCACTGGACGTCCGCCTGGCCGCCCGTGGGTGTGTCGGCGACGGAGGTGACGTTGCCGGACGCGTCGTACGTGTAGTCGGCGTCGTACGTCACCGCGTCGACGCCCGAGACGTCCACCCGGGAGTTCGAGAGCCGGTCGGTGCCGCGCTCGCGCTCGTAGGTGAGCCAGGTCTTCTTGCCGTCCGAGCCGCCGATCGTGCCCAGCTCCAGTTGCTGGAGCTGGGAGGTCGGGGCGTACGAGGCCTGTCCGACGTACGCTCCCTGGCGCTTGCCGTCCAGGGTCGACAGGAGCTGGGTCGGGCGCTGCAGTTCGTCGTAGGTGTAGGTGAGCGTCTCGGAGCCGAGGCCGCCCGCGGCGGGGACGCTCTGCGACTGGACGGTGCCGTCCGGGTTGTACTGGGTGCCGAACTCGTAGGTGCCCGCGAGCTCGGCGGCCGTGTCACCGCCCAGCGCCACCTTCGTCAGCGTCGGCTGGTACAGCTCGTCCAGCTGAACGTTGAGTGTCGAGGTCTGGACCTTGCCGTTCTCGTACTTGTACGTGCCGTACGGCTGGCCCTTGGCGACGTGGTCGTACGTCGTCGCGGTGAGCTGGGTGCCTTCGTCGGGCTTGCCCTCCCATGTGGACGTCGGGCGGCTCAGCTCGTCGTACTTCGTGGACACGCTCTTGCCGCGCGTGTCCGTCGTGGAGACGAGCCGGTCGAGGACGTCGTAGGAGTAGGTGGACTTGCCCGTGTCCGGGTCGGTGGCCGACGTCTTGCGCCCCCGCTGGTCGTATCCGTAGGACCAGGTGTTGCCCGCCGGGTCCTCGACGGTCTTCAGCTGTCCGGTCGGGGTGTAGGTGTAGGACGTGGCCTCGTAGTCCGCCGCGGTGCCCGTGGGCACGGGCTTGTCGCCCTTGTAGCGGCGGATCTCGGCCGTCCTGCCGCGGCCGTCGGTGACCGTCGTGGTGGGCGCGCTGCCGGCCGGGGGGTCGACGTGGACGCGGTCGCCGCCGTAGGCGTACGTGGTGCGCCACTTCTCCTCGTCGGCGACCTGGAAGATCTCGGCCGTCTTGCGACCGGCGCCGTCGTACCGGGTGACGGTCTGGCCGTCCACCTCACCGGTGGGCTTGAAGATCTCGTCGCTGGGAGCCTTCTTGGTGTAGTAGTCCGTGGCCGTCTCGACGACGTTGCCGAAGGCGTCATGGCGCGTGTCGGCGACGATCCGGCCGCCGCCCGGGCCCTCGGACTGCTGCTGGCGGGGCCTCAGCATGCCGTCGTAGAGCGTGTACTCGGTGCCGTACGACGTGCCGTTGTTCTCGATCTTCTCCGTCTTGACCGCGGCCGGGGCGTTCTGCCGGATCAGATAGCTGTACTTGATCGACGGGGAGAAGTCCTTGTCCCTGTTCCGGTCGGGCATCCACACCGAGGTGAGCCGGCCCAGGGCGTCGTACCCGAGGTCGCTGCGCTTGCCGTTCATGTCGACCTGCGCGGACGGGGATCCCCAGGAGCGGACGTACTCCGTGGACACCTGCCAGCCCAGCGGATTGGTCTCCGCCTGCTTGGTCGTCAGGCCGTCGGTCTCGGTGTACTGGAACGTGGTCTCGGTGCCCTTGGCGTCCTTGACCTTCAGGGGGCGGCCGAACCTGTCGAAGTCCGCCGCCGCGGTCTCCGTCACCGTCTGATAGGTGGCGGTGGTGCCGTCGTGCTTGGACAGCCGCTGCACCTTCGTGGTGTCACCCTTGGTGGGCGCCTCGCCCAGGCCCTTGCCGTCGTAGAACGTCAGGTCGTCCGAGATGACCTGGGTCTTGCGGTCCGGCTTCGTGTCACACGTGACGGCGACCTTCTCGACGCGGGAGACCAGGTCGTAGGTCCACGGAAGTGGTCAATATGACGCAGGGCACATCGCGTCGCCGGGTGTCATGACCCCTGACTGGGCGTGCTCATCCAGGCGCGAGTATCGACCAAAGCGCCTTCGCCCCGTGACACCTGCGAATCAGGAACCCCTCACAGCCCATCAAGCACCTTTTCACCATTGAGCGCTTGTGGAGTTCCAGAGTTCACGAGTGCCAAACACGGCGGGCGGAGGTGGCACATTTTCGGCCAGGCGGGTGGAGCGAGGAAGGCCTTGCGTCACGCACCGCAGTCGAAGGATTTTGCCAAGTAGCCGCGGGTGGGACGGACAGCGCGGCCCCGTTCACGCCGAGGCCGTCCGCCTCACGCCGGGGCCGTCTGCTTCACTCCGCTGCCGGGGTCCTGGCCCTGGACTTGCCCCTGGCTCTGGTCCTGCGCCGAGGACTGGACCTGTCCCTGACCCGCCCCCCGCTCCTCCTCATCCACCACCGAAGCCAACCGCTGCACATCCCGAGCCGTCCCCGTCACCCCCGAAAGGAACCCCTGCGCCCGGGGCGAAGCCGTGTCCGTGAGCCAGGACGGGTCGATGTCCATGACGGCGACCTTGACCTCGGTGCCCGCGAGGGCGAGGGGGAGGGTGTGGACGACCGTGGAGGGGAAGCTGAGGATGGTGCGGCCGATGGGGCCTCTGCGGGCGATGAGTTCGAGGGGGAGGTCGGGGCGGACGATCTGGAGGCCGGTGTCGACGGCCAGGCGGTGGAGTTTCTCCGCGCTCTCGCGGCGGTGCGCGAAGTAGCGGGCCGCGCCGTGCGTGCGGGCCAGCGCCTTCACCGCCTCGACGTAGCGGTCCAGGTCCACCACACCCGTCTCCACCAGGGACGTGCCGACCAGGTCCGAGCCCTTCGTGATGCGCGGCGGGCCGAAGCGGGCCCGCGTCCAGGCGAAGGCGTTCGCCGTGACGGTCACCCCGTCCGGCGCCGACTCGATCGGCATCGACGAGAAGACCT
Organism: Streptomyces sp. NPDC041205; assembly: GCF_055591765.1. Lineage (NCBI taxonomy): Bacteria > Bacillati > Actinomycetota > Actinomycetes > Kitasatosporales > Streptomycetaceae > Streptomyces > Streptomyces sp. NPDC041205. Next base: position 1,050,705 of record NZ_JBVIZH010000002.1, read on the forward strand.
CGACCCTGCGGTCGCCGCTCGGCGTCAGGCGGCGGCGCGCCTTGGACGACACCGGCATGAACACCATGTCCCGCGCGCCGGGGCGGCCCCCTCTGCGGTGCCAGCGCACCAGGCGTTCGCCGCGCGCCAGTTGGGAGATGAACTCCATCGTCGCGGTGCCGTCGTCCACGACCACCAGGTCGCGGGCGCGGGTGATGGACAGGAGCAGTTGTACGTAGCGGGAGAACGGGTCGCCGATCACTATCCGGCGGGCCCTGCGCAGCGGGCCCGCCAGGCCGCCGATCGTGTGGAAGGGTGCCGTGGTGCCGCCCCGCGCCTCCTCCCAGCGCACATGGAAGCCCTCGCCGCGCGCCAGTTCGCACATGCGGCGCAGCTGGCCCCGGGTCATGGGGTCGGTGGGCGAGAGGACGACCAGGGTCAGCTCCTCGGGCGGGTCCGCCGAGGGGCTCGCCGAGAGGTCCGCCGGCTCGTCCACCGGCCGGTTCTCCTGCGGGAGTTCACCCCGCACCGCCGTATGCGCCCACTCCAGCACGTTCAGCAACTGCACCGGCGACTCCACGAACGCCAGCGTGCCGCCGTCGGTCGTCGGGGTGGCGGTGCGCCGACCGCTTCGTACTGACATGAGTCCTCCCGTGTACAGCGGTGCGGCGGTCTCCCGTGGAGCCGCCGGAGGCCCGGCCACGACGGGCCGGGGCCCGGGGCCGGAGCCGACGGAACCGGCGCCCCGTGTTCCCGGGGCGCCGGTGGGCCGGCGGGTGTCAGACCGCGACCGGCTCGCGGTCGCCCGTCTCGGACTCGGCGACGACGCCCGCGACACGGCGGAGCTTCTTCATCGGGCCGAGCTCGGACTCGTACACCTTCTTGACGCCGTCGCCGAGCGAGGCCTCGATGGTGCGGATGTCGCGGACGAGGCGGGACAGGCCCTGCGGCTCGACGGAGGCGGCCTGGTCGGAGCCCCACATCGCGCGGTCCAGGGTGATGTGGCGCTCGACGAAGGTGGCGCCGAGGGCGACCGCGGCGAGGGTGGTCTGCAGGCCCGTCTCGTGGCCGGAGTAGCCGATCGGGACGTTCGGGTACTCGGCCTGGAGGGTGTTGATGACGCGGAGGTTCAGCTCCTCGGCCTTCGCCGGGTACGTCGACGTGGCGTGGCAGAGCAGGATGTTGTCCGAGCCGAGGACCTCGACCGCGTGGCGGATCTGCTTCGGGGTGGACATGCCCGTGGAGAGGATGATCGTGCGGCCCGTCGCGCGCAGGGCGCGGAGCAGCTCGTCGTCCGTCAGGGAGGCGGAGGCGACCTTGTGCGCCGGGACGTCGAACTTCTCCAGGAAGGCGACGGCCTCGGTGTCCCACGGGGACGCGAACCAGTCGATGCCGCGCTTGGCGCAGTGCTCGCTGATGGCCTGGTACTCGGACTCGCCGAACTCCACGCGGTGGCGGTAGTCGATGTACGTCATCCGGCCCCAGGGGGTGTCGCGCTCGATGTCCCACTGGTCGCGCGGGGTGCAGATCTCCGGGGTGCGCTTCTGGAACTTCACCGCGTCGCAGCCTGCGTCGGCGGCCACGTCGATGAGCGCGAAGGCGTTCTCCAGGTCGCCGTTGTGGTTGATGCCGATCTCGCCGGTGATGTAGACGGGGTGGCCGGGGCCGGCGGTCTTCGAACCGAGGGTGCGCAGGCGGTCGTTGGAGGCCGTGTTGCTCATGGCAGGAACTTTCCTTAACTGTTGAGGGAGGGGCCGAGGATCCAGGCGGCGATCTCTCGGATCGCGCCGTCACCGCCGGGGACGGAGGTGACCGCGCGTGCGGCGCCGCGTACGACGTCGTGGGCGCTCGCGACCGCCACGGGCCAGCCGACGAGGCCGAAGCACGGGAGGTCATTGACGTCGTTGCCGACGTAGAGCACGCGCTCGGGAGCGATGCCCTGCTCCTCGCACCACTGCTTCAGTGCGAGGTCTTTGCGGTCGATGCCGTGCAGGACGGGGATCTTGAGCTTCCGTCCGCGGGCGGCGACGACCGGGTTCTGTTCCGAGGACAGGATCAGCATCGTCAGACCCGACCTGCGCAGGGCGGCGATGCCGAGGCCGTCACCGCGGTGCACGGTGACGAACTCCCGTCCGTCGGAGTCGATCAGCACCCTGTCGTCGGTCTGGGTGCCGTCGAAGTCGAGTACGACCGCGTCGATGTCGTCGCGGGTCGGCAGGGCGCCGTCGCGGTCCGCGTCGAAGAGCGGGGCGAGGGCGCGGGCGCGGGCGAGATCGTGCGGGTCGTCGATCTCCAGGACCCGCGCGGGGTCGGTGCGGACGAGTTCCGTGTGCCCGAAGAAGCGGTGCTTGTGGGTACGGAAGCCGGTGGCGGCCATGCCGTAGACCGCGCCGGTCTCCAGGAGGTCCTGGGGGCGGTCCTGGCGGCGGGGGCGGAAGGACTTGTCGTGGTTGACGCCGTAGCCGCCGGAGGTGGTGGTGTCGGTGACGACCGTGGTCGTACCGCCCTCGGCCGCGGTGCGCTCGCCCTCTATGGCGGGCGGCTCGTCGCTCGCGTCGCGCCACACGAAGCCGTGGAAGGGCGCGACGGTGTGCGCGGTGTCGGCGCCGGAGCGGGTGATCGCGCCGACCACGCCGTCGACGTCCTCGCGGACGAGGAAGGGGCTGGTGCACTGCACGAGCAGGACCACGTCGACGCTGACGCCGTGCCGCTCCTCGTAGCCGTCCATGGCGTGCAGCACCGCCGCCTCGCTGGTCGCGGTGTCCCCGGCGATGGCGGCGGGGCGCAGCACGACCTCGGCCCCGGCGGCCCGCGCGGTCTCGGCGATCACCGTGTCGTCGGTGGACACGACGACGTCGGTGACCAGCGGCGAGGCCACACAGGCGCGGATCGCGCGGGCCACCAGCGGGACGCCGCCGACCGGCGCGAGGTTCTTGGCGGGCACACCCTTGGAGCCGCCCCGCGCGGGGATGACGGCGAGGACGCGGCGCACCGGTTCGCCCTCCGGGTGGGAGGGGCCCGCTGGGTGGGGCTTGGACATGGAGGCTCCTTCAGGGATGCCTGGTGGGGGGCTGGTCGGGGCGGCGGGCCGGGGCAGGGCGGCGGATTCGGGGGTGGACCGGGTGGGGGTGGTCGGCGCGGGCCGGGTGGGCCCCTGCGGCGGGATGGCGGTGGCCTCGGGGCCCGAAGGGCTCTTGGTCGCGTGCGACGGGGTCACGGGGGCCTGGGCCGCGTCCGGCGAGGTCACGACGCCCTCGACCGCGTCCGGCGGGACCGCGACACCCCCGACCACGTCCGCCGGAGTCACCTCACCTCCGCCCGCCCCCCTCACAGCTCCCCCATCCGCCGGATCACCGGCGCGACCCGCTGCACGCCGTGCCGGTACGCCCCGCGCGCGGCGCTGCGGACGGCCTGGCGGACCGGTCCTGGGTCGCGGTCGGCGGCCGGGGCGCCGGGCAGCGGGGTGGCGTCGGGGCCCAGGTGGTGGCGGGCCAGGATGCCGGGGAGGTAGCCGGGGGCGGTGACCTGGGTGTAGTACGGCTGGATCGGCGGGAGCTTGCCGTCGCGGGCCCGGCCCGTCAGCTCCGCCACCCGCTCGCGGGCCGCGTCGAACGCCGTCTCGTACGCCCCGTCGGCGGCGACTCCCTGGCGCGCGACCCAGTCGGGGTCGGGCTCGGGGCTCTGTCCGGCGTCGAGCTGGTCCCAGGAGGCGAGGCAGCCGGAGCCGATGAAGGCGTGGTTGCCGAGCGCCTCGCGGACGCCGAGGTCGGTGAGGACGGCGGTGGGGATGCGGCGGTGCAGGGATTCGAGGGCCGCGGTGGAGCTGACGGTGACGAGCAGGTCGGTGCGGTCCAGGACCTCGCCCATGTGCCCGTAGACGAGGCGGAAGTTGGCGGGCTGCTCCTCGCTGCGGACCAGCTTCTGGTACGGCAGCTCCTCGATGTGCGTGGTGTGCTCGCCGGGCTTGCTGCGCAGCTTCAGGAGCACCTCGCGCTCGGGGTGGCGGCGGGCGTGCTGGATGAGGCGGGACAGCAGGTAGACCCGGTCGGCCCGCTTCTCCGGCACGGAGGGCTGGGCGGCGAAGACGACGGTGTAGGGGTCGCGGGGCGCGTACGGCTCGCCGCCGAGGAACGGCAGCGCGGCCTCCACGACGCCGGACGCGTCGGCGCCCACTCCCTCGTACACCGCGCGGAAACGCTCCGCGTCCTGGCGGGAGTTGGCGAGGACGACGTCCGCGCCGTGCCGCAGGAGGAGTCCGTCGGCCAGCTTCTCGTAGACGACGCCGACGTAGCCGGTGACGACGACGGGGCGCCGGGCCGCGCCGTCGAAGGCGCGGGCGAGGCCGTGCAGGACGGCCTGGACGGCGCCGCCGACGAGGGCGAGGACGATGACGTCGTACGCCTCCTCGTCGCGGCGGGACCCGACGGCGTTCAGGAACTCGATGGCGGTGACCTCGCGCATGCTGTCCGCGCGCACCCCGACCTCTTCGAGCTGGCGGGGGGTGGGGGTGGCCCGGCCGCGGAGGAGATAACCGTCGAGGCGGAGGTCCGCTGCGGCCTCCTCGCCCTCGGCGGCTCCCGTGAGGCGCTTCGCGGTGAGCGAGCCCCATTTCCACCGGGTGTCGGAGTCGGCGAGCACGGCGACCCGCGTCGTCTTGTTGCTTACTGGCACAGCGAAGACGCTAGGAAGGCATTCCGATTGATGGCCCAACTCAGGTGCAACAAACGGTTAACAGCATGCCGACGAATGGCGAAGGGGGCTGGCAAACGTGTGACGGGATGCCCGGTTAACCATTCCGCCACGCTTCGTTCACCTGACATCCCACTGCGGGACAAGACGAATGCCGGGCCGACACCTAACGTCTCGCACGTGGTTAAGCTCTCCGTCATCGTGCCGTTCTACAACGTGCAGCAATACGCGCCCGACACCTTGAAGTCCCTGCACGCGAACGTGCGTGGAGACTTCGAATTCATTTTCGTCGACGACTGTTCGACGGACGAGACCCCGGACGTGCTCGAGCGTGCCGCGCGCGAGCTCCCCGGCGCCGTCCACCTCAGACATGAACAGAACGGGGGCCTGGCCACGGCCCGCAACACGGGTCTGGACGCGGCCCGCGGCGAGTACATCACCTTCCTCGACGGCGACGACTGGCTCGCCCCCGGCTACTACGAGCAACTGCTCGGCGCCATGGAGGAGTTGGGCTGCGACTTCGTCCGCACCGACCATGTGCAGTGCACCGCGCGCGCCCGCAGCGTGCACCGGGTGCCGCACGGCCTGCGCGGCGCGGTGATGTCCCCGCGCGACGTGATCCTGCCCGCCGACCGCTCCACGTCCGTGGACTACGCCTTCGCCTGGGCCGGGATGTACCACCGCCGCCTGCTCGACCAGGGCCTTCTGCACTTCACCCACGGGCTGCGCACGGCCGAGGACCGGCCGTGGATCTGGCGGTTGCACCGGGAGGCGAAGTCGTTCGCCGCGGTGGGGCTGCTCGGTGTCTTCTACCGGCGCGGGGTCGCGTCGTCCCTCACGCAGATCGGCGACGTCCGCCAGCTCGACTTCATCAAGGCGTTCGACCAGGTGGTGCGGGAGACGGCCGAGGACCGCGACGCGGACCTGCTGCTGCCGAAGGCCGTGCGCACGTATTGCGCGATCATCTCCCACCACCTGGGATCCATCGAAAGGTTCGAGCCGGCCGTGGCCCGGAAACTGAAGTCGCTGAGCGCCGCCGCACTCAAGCGCATGCCCCAGGGCGTCCTCGACGAGGCCCTGGACTCCATGGACGTCCAGCGCGCCACGCGGCTGCGTCGACTGCGCCGCCGTGCCGTCGGCGCCGGGGAGGTGGCCGCGTGAGCCCCGCAGGCCAGGCCGTGCCCGACCCGCACGCCGCCGCCCTCGCCGCCGCGCGCCCCGACGCCCGCCGCCGCACCACGCAGATCTTCTTCGCGTCCACGCTGTACGGCGTCGCCACCCTGGCCGCCGCCCTGGACGCCGACCGCTTCGGCCCGGCCGACCGGCGCGTCCTGCTGATCGCCAACAACGCGGCGACCCCGGAGACCACGCCGTCCGTCGACACGATGCCCGGCTTCGACCGGCTGCGCGGCCGCTTCGACGACGTGCTCTCCTGGAACGAGGCCATCTCGCCGTTCCACCCGGGCAGTTGGTCCCCGCGCGGCGACGACCTGCCGCTGTGGCAGCGCTATCTGCGGCTCGCCTGGGGCCTGGGCGACGACAACATCGAGCTGGCCGTGGAGTCCATCCAGGTCAACCCGGCCCTCGCGCTGACGCAGATCTTCACGGGCGCGCCCGTCGACGTCTACGCCGACGGCCTGATGAGCTACGGCCCCACCCGCAACAAGATCGACCCGCTGGTCGGCACCCGGGTGCGGCGGCTGCTCCACCTCGACCTGGTACCCGGCCTGAAGCCGCTGCTCCTCACCGAGTTCGCCGTCGAGCCCGAGCTCGTACCGACCGACACCTTCCTGAAGGTCCTCGGTGAACTCGCCGACAGCGAGGCGGAGTCGGGCTCCCTGGACGCGCTGTCGCGGATCGCCGAGCCGGCGTTGCTGCTCGGCCAGTACCTCTCCGCCCTCAACATCCTCAACCCCGAGGAGGAAGAGGACCTGCACGCGCGGATGCTGCGCGGCGCGGCGGCGCTCGGGCACAAGCAGGTGGTCTTCAAGCCCCATCCGACGGCCCCCGCGCGCTGGTCGCGGCAGTTGGAGCAGGAGGCCGAGCGGCTCGGCGTGCAGCTGACCGTCCTGGACACGCCGGTGCTCGCCGAGGTGCTCTACCAGCGCATGCGGCCCGCCCTCGTCGTCGGCTGCTTCTCCACGGCGCTCCTCACCGCCTCCGCGTTCTACGACCTGCCGGTGGCGCGCATCGGCACGGAGACGCTCCTGGAGCGCCTGAAGCCGTACGAGAACAGCAACCGCATCCCGGTCACGCTGGTCGACGCGCTGCTGCCCGAACTCGGCGACCGCGAGGCCGCCTCCGGGCGCCGCGAGGAGCCGGACACGGCGGCGCTGAGCGGTCTGGTGCGCGCCGTGGGCTTCGCCATGCAGCCCAAGATCTACCCGAGCCTGCGCCCGGCCACGGAACGCTATCTCGCCGCGCACCTGAACGAGCGCACCTGGCGGTACTTCAAGAAGCGCAGGCTGACCGCCCTCGCGCTGCCCGGCGGCATCCCGGTGCAGCTCGCGTTCATCCCGCGCAACGCGGCGGTGCGCAAGGTCGCGCGGCGGGCCCGGTCGATCAAGCGGGCGGCGCTGGGCTGAGCGGGCGCGTTCCTCGGCGGTTGGGGGGTGCGGGGCACCGGCGTGCCGCGCACCCCGGCTGCGGGTAAGGTGAAAATCCGCTCGCGTTCACGGGGAATTCATCTTCCCGGACCTTCTCGGCCGTCCTGCGGATGTCCAAAAGCAGCATTGCGGCACGCGCCTTGACCACTTCCGGGGTATCCCCTAGTTTCCCCGGAAACTTGCGTCCGCAACAAGAGAGTGGTTTTCCCTCATGCCTGCTGCGCACGACATATCCATGCCGCCGCAAGAGCTCAGTGACGTTCCCGGCTGGTTCCCGAATCTTGATCAAATGCTGTTCGACTGGCTGCTGTCCCGGCAGGAGAGCCGGGGAGTTCGGGGCGATCTCCTGGAGATCGGCGTCTATATGGGCAAGAGTGCGATTTTCCTCGGCCACCATCTGGTCGACGGCGAGGGCTACACGGTCTGCGATCTCTTCGAGGACGAGGCGCCTGACGGGGCCAACGAGGCGGAGTCGAGGAAGTCCTATCCCACGCTGACCAAGCAGGCGTTCGAGCGGAACTACCTCTCCTTCCACGACGAGCTGCCGCGGGTCCTGCGCGGGCCCAGCTCGGTGGTGCCGGACGAAGTGCCGCCGAAGTCCTGCCGGTTCGTGCACGTCGACGCCTCGCACCTGTACGAGCACGTGCACGGCGACATCGGCGCGGCCAGGGACACCCTGCTGCCCGAGGGCATCGTGGTCCTCGACGACTTCCGCTCCGAGCACACGCCGGGCGTGTCCATCGCGGCCTGGGAGGCGGTGCTCAACCGCGGCCTGAAGCCGATCTGCCTGAGCTCCCAGAAGCTGTACGGCACCTGGGACGAGCCGGGGCCCGTACAGGAGGAGCTGCTCGACATGGTGCGGGAGCGGGATGACTGCCACCTGAGCGTGCAGGAGGCCGCCGGGCACCGGATCGTCCGGGTCAAGTCCAAGAAGGGCATGGCGGCGCCCGCGTTCCCCCCGTCACGGCACTACCGCGCGGCCACCCGGGCCGACGCCCCGGAACGTGGCCCCCGCTCCGCCGCCCAGTCCCCCGCGTCCGCCGACCAGCGCCCCGCCGCCGCCCGCTCCCGGGCCCGCTCCCGCGCCCGCCGCCTCGCCGCCGACCTGCTCCCGCCGGTCGTCACGCGGGCCGTGCGCCGGGGCCGAGCAGGGTGACGCCGACCCCGGCCACCACCGCCGCGAGGCCCGCCTCGAAGCCGTCCTCGTAGCCCCGGAACATCTCCTCGCCCGCGGCCGCCGCCAGCGGGTAGTCCTTCAGGCGCTCGGCGCGCGCGGCCAGGTCGTACCCCTCGCCGCCCTCCGCGCCCGGGCGCGGCCCCGTGGCCTGCTCCTCGATGACGTAACCGATGGTGTAGCTCGTCGCGGTCAGCAGGGCGCGGGCCGCCGCGCCCGGGGTGAAGCCCGCCGCGGCGAGGCGGCGCAGCTGGGCCTCCACGGGCGCCGCGTACGACGTGTCGGTGAAGTACGTGCCGCTGTAGACCTTCGCGCCGTCGCGGTAGCGCAGCAGCATGCGGCGCAGGGCGCGCATCGCCGTCGTGACGGAGGTCTGCCAGTCGGCGTCCGGGGCGCCCGCGAGCTCGGCCGCCGCGCCGCGCACCATCTCCGTCGCCATCTCGTCGAGCAACGCCTGCTTGTCCTTGAAGTGCCAGTACAGAGCCGGGGCCTTGACGTCCAGCTCCTTGGCGATGGCGCGCAGGGTCAGGCCGTCGAGCCCGGTCTCGTTCAGGAGGCCGAGCGCGACGCGCGCCACCCGCCGCCGGTCCAGTCGTGTCGTAGCCACCTTGACAACTTAACACCGTTAAGCGCAGGCTCGGGGGCATGGCACTTAACGACGTTAAGGCAATCCCCTCAAACCGCCCCGATGCCGTGACGACGACCGAGGTCCTCGTCGTCGGCGCGGGCCCCACCGGCCTCACCCTCGCCTGCGACCTGGCGCGCCGGGGCGTGCGCGCCCTCGTCGTGGAGCGGGCGGCAGGCCTCTTCCCCGGTTCGCGCGGCAAGGGCGTGCAGCCGCGCACGCTCGAGGTCTTCGACGACCTCGGGGTGGCCGGGGCGATCCTGGAGGCGGGCGGCGCGCCGCCGGTCGGCATGGTGTGGCGGGACGGCGTCCGGCAGGGCGAGTACCGCATGTTCGACGAGCCGGAGCCGGTGGACTCGGCGCCGTACGCGGGTCCGGTGCTCGTGCCGCAGTGGCGCACGCAGGAGATCCTGTACGCCCGCCTGACGGAGCTCGGCGGGTCGGTCGCCTTCGGCGCGGAGGTCACCGGGATCGCGCAGGACGCGGACGGGGTCACGGCGGACCTGGCGGGCGGCGGCACGGTCCGCGCCGCTTACGCGGTCGCCGCCGACGGCGGCCGCTCCGCCGTGCGGCGCGCGCTCGGCATCGGCATGACGGGCGAGACCGTGGACCCGCAGCCCATGCTGGTGGCCGACATCCGCATCGCCGAGGACGCGCTCGACCGGGACAACTGGCACGTGTTCCCGCCGGCCGGGGCCCACCCGTCCGAAGGGGCCGCGAGCGGCGGCGACTTCGCGGCGATCTGCCCGCTGCCGGGGATCCCGGACTTCCAGCTGGTCGCCCGGTTCACGGGCGGCGCCGAGCCCGACCTGTCCCCCGACGGCGTACGCGCGGCGGTGGCCGCGCGCACCCATCTGACCGCCGCCGACGTCACCGAGGTCCGCTGGGCCTCCGACTTCCGGCCGCGCGCCGCGCTCGCGGACGCCTTCCGCGCGGGCCGCGTCTTCCTCGCGGGCGACGCGGCGCACGTGCACTCCCCCGCGGGCGGCCAGGGCCTCAACACCAGCGTGCAGGACGCCTACAACCTGGGCTGGAAGCTGGGCGTGGTGCTGCGGCACGGGGCGGACGCGGGGCTGCTCGACACGTACGAGGAGGAGCGGCGCGCGGTCGCCGCGCGGATGCTGGACCTGTCCACGCGCATCCACCACGGGACCGACCGGCGCGGCACGGCCACCCGCCAACTCGGCTTGGGCTACCGGGACTCGCCCCTCTCCCTCGATACGCCGACAGCCGACGTCGAGACCTCGACGGCCGCCCCGGACACCACCCCGCGAGCGGGCGACCGCGCCCCGGACGCGCCGCTGGGCTCCGGACGCCTCTTCGACGCCTTCCGCGGCCCGCACTTCACACTGCTCGCGGTGGCCACGGACGCGGAACTCCCGTCACTGAGGGGCGACTTGACGCACGTACGCCGCACGGACCGGTGCGCCCCCTACGGTCCGGGCCTGCATCTGGTCCGCCCGGACGGATACATCGCCTGGACGGGACAGGACGAACAAGGCCTCAGGAAGTATTTGACCTCAACTAAACTTGAGGTCCTAAGTTCGAGGGCATGACGAACACGAATGCGAACACGACCGCGACCGCCACCTCGGCCACCGCCCCGAAGAAGGCCCCCTTCACCCCGTCCCACAGCGACGCCGACCTGGTCGACCAGCCCATCGGCTACTGGAGTTCGGCGGCGGGCAAGGCCGTCGTCCACCACATCCGCACCATGCTCGCCGAGAACGGGCTGACCCAGCCCCAGTGGTGGATCCTGAACCAGCTCACCGGCCACGAGAACGGCCGCGGCCGCAAGGAGGTCGTCCAAGTCCTGCGCGGCTACCTGGAGTTCGGCGAGGGGCCGCTGCACCACGACATCGACTCCCTGATCGGCCGCGCGCTGATCACCCAGGACCCGGACGTCGCGGACGCCCCGCTGTTCCTCACCGACGCGGGCGCGGAGCTGCGGAACAAGGTCGCCGCGCTACAGGAGAGGACGCGCGCGGAGATCCACGAGGGCATCGACGACGCGGACTACGTACGGGCCCTGAAGGTGCTCCAGCGCATGATCCACAACGTGGACGGGCAGGCCTGGCACCACTGACGCAGGCTTCCCAACCATTCGCTGATGGGAAACACTTCGGGGAGTGTTGTCCGGTGGAGCGGTGTGGGGGATGCGATGAGCAGGGACGCGATAGCCAGGGGACGCGCGGCGGCGGGAGCCGTCGTCGCCCTGGCCCTGGCGTGCGGGTGCACGGCGCAGGCCGTGGAGACGGCGGGCAAGGACGAGAAGTCGCCATCCACCCGCCCCTCTTCGGCCAACTCCTCGCCCACGCCGAGCGAATCACCCCTGAAGAAGATGAAGTCCCCGGTGTCGCGGGCCGAGTTGCCGCAGTCGAAGACCCCGGACCTGCCGTCCACACCGCCGCCCCGGCCGCGCACCAGCACCCCGCCGCCCCCGGCCCCGCCGGAGCCGGGACCGGTCGTCCTCGCCCGCGGCCAGGACGGCAGGAAGGTGCGTGAACTCCAGGCGCGGCTGCGGCAGATCGGCTGGTTCGGGCAGCACCCGACGGGGGCGTACGGACCGGTCACGGCGACCGCGGTCGAGGGCTTCCAGGGCAAGCGCGGGCTGCTGCGCACCGGCGCGACCGACACCCGCACCTGGGACCGGCTGCTCGCCATGACGCGCGAGCCGACGAAGGCCGAGCTGTACCCCGACGGTGGCATGCCGCCCGCGAAGCCGGACCGGCGCTGTCTGACCGGCCGGGTCCTGTGCATCAGCAAGGAGAGCCGCACGCTGACCTGGATGATCGACGGCAAGGCCGTCACGACGGTCGACGTGCGCTTCGGCTCGGAGTACACGCCGACGCGCGAGGGCGAGTTCCAGGTGTTCTGGAAGAACCGCGACCACGTCTCGACGCTGTACGACACCCCCATGCCGTACGCCATGTTCTTCAGCGGTGGCCAGGCCGTCCACTACTCGTCCGACTTCGCGGCCAGGGGCTACAACGGCGCCTCACACGGCTGCGTGAACGTACGCGACAAGAAGGGCATCGCAGGCCTGTTCAAGCAGGTCAGGACGGGCGACAGGGTCGTCATCTACAAGTAACGGCGACCACCGACAAATGCCCCCAAGACGCGCCGAAACCACCAATTGAGCAACCACAGCGGCGAGCGATTCGGTCCGCGAGAGCGGCGCCGGTCCAGGCGCGAGATGGGGCGCGGGCGGGATCGGGGGAACGTATCCCGCCCGCGCCAGTGGCACTGAGCCGTAGGTACGGGGGGAACCCCGGCTCGTGCGCAGCCGATGACCAGTCGGCTCACTTCTTACTGCGCCGCCGATTCGGAAAACGTCACACCCTGGCGGTGCGGCCTGGGTCACACCTTCGTGGCGGATGCACGGAGTGCGGTCAGCGGACCGGCAGGGCGCTGTACGAGGTCGAAGGGCGCGGCAGCGGGGCGGGCAGCATCACGGGCGGGGTGTGGCCGCCGGAGCCGCCACCACTGTGTCCGTCGCCGGGGCCGTGGTCCCCACCGCCGTTGGGCCCGTCCCCGTCGCCCTGACCGGCGTCGCCGCCGCCGTTGTCGCCCTTGCCGCCGCCCTTGCCGTTGAGGACGCGCTCGCAGAAGCGCTGGACGCGCTCGGCGCCGCGCGCGGCCTCTTCCAGGCGGCGGCGCTTGTCGCCTTGGAGCGCGCCGCTGCGGTAGTCGCGGCAGGCGGAGATCACGCGCTTGCGCCACTTCCTGGCGTCGCCGCGCTGCTCGCCCTCGCCCGTGCCGGGGCCCGGGCCCGTGTCCGGCTTGTCGGCGGTGTCCTTGTCGCCGCCGGTGCCCTCGGTGCCGCCGGGGGTCTTGGTGTCCTCGGGCGGCGCGCTGCTCCTGGGCGGCTCGGACGGGTCGTCCTCGGGGGCGGAGCTGACGTCGTCGGGGACCTCGTCGGGCGGGTCGACGGCGTCGTCCGAGGGCGTGCTGAGCGGCTGCTCCGGCGTCGCCACCGGGGACGCGCTGGTGGCGGGCCCCTGCTCGCTGCGCGTGAACGGCGAGGGGATCACCCCGGCCCCGGCCGCGACGGCGACCCCACCGGCCATGCAGGCGGCGAGCGCGGCGGCCACCCCGAGGCGGACGGGGCGCGCCCAGCGGGTGGGGCGGGGGGTGGTGCGGCCGATGCGGACGGTCTGGTCGGTCCGGTCGCGCTGGTCGGTCCGGTCGGTCCGGTCGGGGGGAGTCGCCAGGGCGGTGGGAGCGCCGGGTGCGCCGGGGGCGCGGGTGTCGCCGAACGCGCCGGGGTTGGCGGGGGCGACGGGGCTGATGTCGGTCGGGGCACCGCCGGGCGCGCCGGACCCACTGGGTGCGCCGGTACCGGAGGCGCTGGGCGCACCCGAGACACCACCCGCACCGGAGGCGCTGGGCACACCGGAGACTCCAGCCGCACCAGCCGCACCAGCCGCACCAGCCGCACCAGCCGCACCAGCCGCAGAAACCTCCCCAGAAGCACCAGGGACCCCACCAGCCCCCCGCGCCGCGCGAAACGCCGCCAGCGCCCCCGCCTCTCCGGGCAGTTCGGCCTTCGCGGCGGGGGTGGACGCGGGAGCGGGGCCGGAGGGGGTCGAAGGGGTGGTCGCGCGGAGGGCGATCAGGGCCTCGGTGAGGCGTTCCGCCTGTTCGCGCTCGTGATCGCCGATGCCGTCGAGCCGCTCGCCGCGGAGCAATCGCTCCGCCGCATCGCGGTCCAGCCACTTGTACTGCTCGTCGGCCATCACATGTCCTTCTGCGTCCGCGTACGCGAATGCGTCACACACGGGGACGGTGGCACCGCACGTCCGTGCGGGTCAGGCTGCGGGGGTACGGCACCGAGTCCGCGCCCCTGCGCGGGGTCGTCGGCGCCCATCAACTCGGCGAGGCGCTTGAGGCCGCGGTGGGCCGCGGTGCGGACCGCGCCGGGGCGCTTGCCCAGCGTCTCGGCGGCGCTCTTGGCGTCGAGGCCGACCACGACCCGCAGCACGACGGCCTCCGCCTGGTCCTGCGGGAGCTGGGCTATGAGGGCGAGCGCGGCGCCGGTGGAGAGGGACTCGATCGCCTCCCCCGCGGTGTCGGCCGCGCCGGGCTTGCCGGTCAGCTCCGTCTCGTCGCCGCCGATCGCGGGGCGGCGGCCGCGCATCCGGATGTGGTCGAGGGCGCGGTTGCGGGCGATGCGCGCGGCCCAGCCGCGGAAGCGGTCCGCGTCGCCGCTGAACCGGTCGAGGTCGCGGGCGATCTGGAGCCACGCCTCGGACGCGACGTCCTCCGCGTCGAGGTCGCCGACGAGCGTACGTACGTAACCGAGCAGCCGCGGGTGCACGGAGCGGTACACAGTCCGGAACGCGGTCTCGTCCCCGTTCTGTGCCGCAAGCACGGCGGCGGTCAGCTCAGCGTCGTCCTCCCCCTGCACTGCGTGCCCCTCTGCGCCTGGCCAGGCGCCGCTCTCACGGGTCTGTCTTCTCGCGGTCGTGCGCCGCTGCACCGCTCACGGTGCTCGGGTCGGAGGTCGCGTAGGTGGGTCGCAACGCGGCGCGAACCTGCACGCTACGGCGTGAAACCGGTGCGCGTCCATGTTTGTACAACACGCAACTAGCGGGTGACGCATCGCGGTGTGACAGAAAACGCACCCGGGACGCAGAAGGGAGTACGGACCGCCACGCGGTTCGTACCGTGTGACGGCCGGGGCCTCTCCTGTGGGGGGTGGCGGCCCCGGCCGCTCACTCGCCGGCGGTGCGGCTCAGACCTCGAAGAGGTCGGCCCCCGCCGGTCCCCCGAACTCGCTCGCGTCGACGACCTCGGCCGCGGGCGGCGTCGCCACCTCGAACGGCTCGTTGTAGTCGGACAGCTTGAGGACCCGGCGCTCGCCGCTGTCCTCGGCCTCGTAGGCCGTGATGCGGTGCTCGCCCTCGGCGGCGACGTACATGACGTTCTTGTCGCCGCGCTCCACGTCGACGACCGGTATGACGTGCCGGCCGTAGCGGTACGTCGGCCGCTCGGCGCGGACGGTGCCCTCGAAGTCGTCGTCGCCGAGCCCGTCGACCGCCTGGGACAGACTCCCCAGGTCGCACATGCCCTTGGAGAAGGCGACGTTGTCCGTCGGCATCCGCAGATACTTGCCGCGGACCAGCGCGACCCGCTCCCTGATGGCCGCGGCGGCGGCCGGTTCCTCCGCCTCGGCCTGGGCGAGCAGGCCGTCCAGCGAGGCCTCGGTGAACCGTATGTGCGTGGCGCCGCCCTTGACCACGAGCAGCTCGCCGCGCTGTCCCTGGCCGCCGTCGAACGTGCCCGTGCAGTTGGAGTGCCGGTCGACGCGCAGCGAGACCTCGATGCGCTGGGCCGTGCCCGCGGTCGCGGAGCCCTTGGTGATCGCGGCGTTCAGACGCAGCGACCGCGCCGACTCCAGCAGCCGCATGCCCTCCGTCGCGAGCCGCGCGCCGCGCGCCTGGTCCGGCGGCAGCTGCTGCTCGAAGGTGCCGTCCAGCCGGACCGGCTTGTCGTCGGCGCCGCAGGCCGTCAGCGCGGACGCCGTCGCGGCGGCCACGAGCACGGCGGCCACGCCCCGGGGCCGGCTCCGGCGCCCGCCGCGCCGCGTCCCGTGCCCCGCTCCGAGCCCCACAGTCCCCACCCGTCCCGCCGACCTTTCCCGTTTCCGACCGCGCGCCCAGGCGCCCACGTGTGCGCATCCGCGTTCTCACGCGTTTCTCATGCGACCCGTCCCATGAACCCTGCGTGGCCGTCCACCTGGTTGTCACACCAGGGCGGTGAGGGAAAGGTCACGCGACATTTCGCCCCACCCTGTACAACCCTTCCGCTCTCCGGACAGTCATACGAACTCGCTGATTCACCAGGAGCTCATCAGAGGGGTTGAGGCATTTGAGCCTGCGAAAGGCGCACCGCGGGGCGTGGCTGGCCGTCGGGGCGGTCGTGCTCGGCGGCACCGGAGTCATGGCGGGCACGACGGCGCACGCGGCCGACGCCGCTCCCGCCGCCCCCACGTCCGACTTCGACCGCGACGGCACCGCCGACCTCGTCGTGGCCACGCCGCGCGCGTCCGGGTCCAAGGGGTCGGTGACCGTCGTGCCGGGCGGCGCGGGCGGTCCGGCGGCGGGGAAGAAGAAGACGCTCACGCAGTCGAGCACGGGTGTGCCCGGCGTGAGCGAGTCGGGCGACCAGTGGGGCGCGGCCACGGCCTGGGGCGACATCGACGGCGACGGCAACGCGGACCTCGTGATCGGCGCGCCGGGCGAGGACGACATGTCGGGCCACAAGGACCGCGGCGCCGTGACGATGCTGTACGGCCCGAAGTTCACGTCCGGCACGGACATGCAGTTGTCCGAGGACTTCGCCTACGGCGGCGCGCGG
Source organism: Streptomyces sp. NPDC041205 (assembly GCF_055591765.1). Taxonomy (NCBI): domain Bacteria; kingdom Bacillati; phylum Actinomycetota; class Actinomycetes; order Kitasatosporales; family Streptomycetaceae; genus Streptomyces; species Streptomyces sp. NPDC041205. Next base: position 1,067,140 of record NZ_JBVIZH010000002.1, read on the forward strand.
TTCGGCTCGGCGGTCGCCGTCGGCGACTTCGACGCCGACGGCAAGGCGGACGTGTTCGCCGCGGCCACGGGCACGGGCGGCAGTTGGTCGGCGCGGTTCGCGGCGGGCCGCGAGACGGCGGGCACCGTCACGTCCGGGGACCGGGCCATCGCGTACGCCGACGCCGCTTCCGGCGACTTCAACGGCGACAAGTACGCCGACGTGGCCCTCACCTACCGCGACGCGGCCGGGCAGGGGAAGGTCGTCTGGTTCAAGGGCACCCGCTCCGGGCTCAGCCGCGTGAGCACGCTGACGGCCAAGGGCGGCCGCGCGGTCGCCGCGGGCGACGTGACCGGCGACGGCCGCGACGACCTCGTCATCGGCCAGCCGTACACCTCGGAGTCCGGCGCGCACGCGGGCGGCCAGGTGACGGTGGTGCCCGGTACGTCGTCGGGCCTCTCCTCGGCCGGCGCGACCACGGTCCACCAGGCGAGCCCCGGAGTGGTGGGCGCGGCCGAGGCGGGCGACGCGCTCGGCTGGTCGGTGGCTGTGGGCGACGTCGACAAGGACGGGCACGCGGACGTCCTGGCCGGTGCGCCGGGCGAGGACATCACGCGCGCGGACAAGTCCCGTACGGACGCCGGAACGTCACTGCTCTTCAAGGGCACCGCGTCCGGCCTGACGGGCGCGGGCTCGCTCGCCGTCAGCCAGGACGAGCCGGACGTGCCCGGCTCCACCGAGTCCGGCGACCGGCTCGGCTCGGCGGTCACGCTGGCCGACTTCGACGGCGACGGCCGCGCGGACCTCGCGATCGGCGCGGACGGCGAGGACGAGGGCGCCGGCACGGTCCTGCAACTGGACACCGACGCCTCGGGGGCGCCCGTGCTCAAGAGCGGGGTCTACTACGGGCGGACGCAGCTCGGTACGCCCGCGACGGCGCACCTGGGCGAGGCCCTGACCCCCTGACGGGTCCTCCCCGTCAGGGGTGCCCTTGAGCGATCACGGAGCGGGCGGTGCCGACACGGCCTCGGGAGGCCGGGGCCGTGGCACCGCCCGCTCCAGTGCGTCGAAGGCCCGGTGGACCAGCTCGCGGTGGCCGACGGCGGCCTCGTCGGCGCCGGTGCCCGCGAGCTGCCGCCGTGGCGTACGCCGTGCGGTACGCCGCCATCGTCAGGGCGGCGGTGAGGCGGGGGTCGTCCCCCGGCGCGGCGGGGTCCTCGCCCGCGGCCTCGGCGAGGGCCGCCGCGAGGGCCTCCTCCAGTTCCTCCAGGGCCTCACGGGCGCGGGAGCGCAGCGCGGGCGAGTCGAGGACGACCCGCCAGAAGCGCGGGAAGGACTCGCCGACGGCCCCGAACGGGTGCCGCTCGTCGAGGAGTTCGAGGGCGCGGCGGCGCAGGGCGGCGAGCGGCGTCTCGTCCGGGCGGACGGGTACGTGGCATGGGCGCGGACGCCGGGGGCGAGGCGGGGGCCGCGCCGGACGAGTTGACGGCGGCGCTGTAGCGCTGGCTGGGCAAGCCCGCGCACCGACCCGCGCACCGACCCGCACACCCACCGGCACGCGGGGCGTGTCCGCGCCCCCGTCGGACAGGCCCTAGTCCGACCCCGACGCCCCAACCCCCGACCGCCGCGACCGCGACACCACCGCCCGCAGCACCCGCCGCCCCTCGGTCGACACGTCGAGCACCTGGCGCAGTCCGCCACCGGTGCCCGCGCGGCCGCCGAGCAGCTCAAGGACCCGTACCTGGCGCCGGAGTTCGGCGGCGACGAGCGGTGACACGCCGTCGTTCCCTGCGTCCAGGAGCCGGTGGATCTGCAGGGCGGCGGCCGAGCAGCCGTCGGCCCAGGCCCGCAGGGAGTCGGCCGAGCGGGTGGCGGGGACGGCGTCGAGCATGCGCCGGGCTAGGGCGACGGCGTCGGAGTCGGAGTCGGCACCGGCACCGGCACCGGCACCGGCACCACGGGACCCAGCAGCACCACCGAACGCACCGGACCCACCGGCCCCGAGCGCCCCCCGCACCTCCCCCAACGCCCCTTCCCACGCCGTACCGTCGGCGAGGCTCACCCACAGGGGGCGAAGCACCTGGTCGTCGTCGCCGAGCAGCGGCAGGCAGCGGTCGAGGCAGCCGAGGCCGCTGGCGGCCAGGGCGGTCTCGTCGGCCAGGGCGATGAGGTCGACCAGGCTCGGCTGGCCGGTATCCGACGGTCCGGCGGCGCGGAGCGCGCTATCCGGCCATGCGTCGCCCGCCCGCACCCGCGGGTCTGAACTGGGCAAAGGGCTCGTACTCATGACGTACGCCGTCTCCTGTCGCGGACTGGGCACCTCCGCATGCCCCACTTGCCCTTACTGCGTACGGAGGCTCAGTAACGTCACAGCGGCCGGAATTCGACGCCGCCGGGCAGGCTACTGCGGGAACACCCCGAGCCGGTCGAGAAACCGGAAGAACAGTTCCTCCGCGGACGGTTCGGGGGCTGCGGTGAGGACGTCGAGGAGCGCGGCGGGACGTGCGGTGCGGCCCGACTCGGCGGCCCAGGCGACGGCGCGCTCGGCGGCGTCGCGCGGCTCCAGGAAGTAGTCCTCGACGGTCAGTTCGTCCTCGCCGAGGTACCCGGCCATCGCCTCGCGGGCCAGACACGTCGTCCACGCGCCGCTCTCCGGCGCCGCCGCCTCGACGACCACGCAGTCGCTGTCCAGGACGTACCCGAAGAGCGCGGGCGCCGCCGTCTCCCGGGCGAGCGCGTTCATGTTGCCGACGTCCACCGAACCGTCGCCCGGGCACTCCCAGACCTGCCAGCCGTCGGGCCGCGCCTCAAGGAGCGTGAGCCGGTCGCGTACGCCCGCCACCGCGGCGAACTCCCCGAGCGGCCGCGTGCTCCTGCCCACGACGTAGTACCCCCAGTAGCCCATCTCCGTGCCCCCGTTGTGCTCGAACCGCTGTTTCCGGCTTCCGGCCGAATACACCACAGGGCGCGTGCGTGCGCCACCGAAAGCACGGATCAGGCACAGCACACGCGGATGATCCACGCGTTCGGCCACGGGTGATCCACGCGACCGGCCGCGGCCGGGCTAGGCGAGGTGCCCCGGGCCGGAGCGCGCCATCGCGTCCTGCATCGCGGTGAGACGGCGCACGAAGAGCATCGCCACGACGGCGGCGGCGATGTTGATGAGGTCGGAGGCCATCAGGGAGACGACGGCCTGCTTGATCTTCTCGGGCTCCTCGGCGTTCGCGTACTGGCGCGAGGCGATCTGCCCGAAGATGCCGGTCGTCAGCCACAGCGTCCACCAGGCGTTGAGGAGCGTGCGCCGCTCGTTCCGCACGCCCGCGCCCGGCAGCCAGCGCTCGCCGGAGCTGGCGTCCCAGATGTCGACGGCGATCCGGCGCGGGAACCACAGGTTGGCGATCGGCACGAACCAGCCGCCCACCGCCCAGCCCCGCGACTTGCTGTGCGCGTCCGGCGCGAACACCTCGGCGTTCACCCGCACCCGGTGGAACCAGCACAGGAAGAGGACGACGGTGCCGAGCATCACCGCGCCCTGGAGGATCCCGGAGACGCCGTACAGGGTGTCGGCCCGGTCGAGGCGGTCCTCGGTGACGGCGCTGTAGTCCCCGTCGAGCACATCGCTCACGACACCGAAGACCCCGCCGCCCGCCCACAGCGAGAACAGGTCGGCGGCGATGCCGGCCCCGAGGAGCGCCACCGTGGCGTTCGCGAGGCCCGCGGGCGACTTCAGCCAGGCACCGGGCCCGGGGGCGGACGGCGGCGGCGGGGCCGAAGGCATGAGCGGTGGCGTGTACGACATGACGGAGCTGTCCCCCACGGGTCGAGATCGGATGAGCGCTGCGAGAGCGCGGCCGCCGCTCACACCCCTCCCCGGGCGTCGGCGCGGCACGACCGGCGCAATGTACGCGTCAACGACAGGGGTGTCCACTCGCGGATCATTCGGAACTCGCCGGAGCATTCGCGGCCAAAGGGGCGGCAAAAGGGGCGCCGGAAACCCCGTGCCCGCCGGTCCGGGCCGGTCTGGTCCGGGCCGGTCTGGCCCGGCCCGGTCTGGCCCGGCCCGGTCCGGGCATTCAGCGCGCGGGCCGCTCCACCTCGCCCGCGAGCCGCACGAACGCCTCCCACGGCCGCGTCGGCCCCCGCTCGTCCCACAGCTTCTGCGCCGTCGCCCGCAGCGGCAGCCGGACCCCGCGCGCCACCTGCTCCTGCGTCTGCGATCCGGCGAGGTCGCACCACACGGCGAAGGTGCCGCCGAGTATCCGGCGGTCGTAGGAGGCGGGGACGGGGCGGGTGCCGCGCAGGACCAGGGGGGTCCACTGCTCGTAGATGCGCTGCCCGGTGGGGTACTGGAAGTCGTTGGGCTCGCCGAGGACGTAATAGAGGTACTCGTCGTTGTAGTTGAGCACGTCACGGCCGTCGCGCAGGTACTCGACGGGCTCGCGGGCGCCGATCTCCTTGCCGGTCCAGTACGCGACCTCGACGCGGTCGTCGACGCGGGTGACGCCGTCGCGGAAGAACCCGTCGTTCCAGGCCCGCACCTCCCGCCCCGGGCCCACCGCCTTCGCGCGGTCGTTCAGCCACGCCGTCGCCAGGTCCTGGACGCGGGCGTCCGGGCCGACGCGGTCGCGCGCGGCGGCGGCGAGCCGCGGGTAGGAGGCCTCGGGGTCGCTCCGGGTCAGCGCCTGGTACTCGTCGGCGCCGAGGTGCCAGCGGGCGCCGGGGAACAGCTCGTCGTACTCGCGCAGCAGGTCGTCGACGATCTCGGCGGCCTTCGGCTTCGCTATGTCGACGGCGCCCCGCGTGGCCACGCCGCGGCTGTCGCGCAGTTGCAGGTCGGGGTGGGCGGCTATGACCGCGCCGAGGTGTCCGGGCGAGTCGATCTCCGGTACGACGGTGATGTGCCGCTCGGCCGCGAGGGCGACGATGCGGCGGACCTGCGCCTTGGTGAGGTGGTCGGCGGAGACGACTTCGGGGTGCGAGTCGGAGGCGATGCGGAAGGCCTGGTCGTCGGAGAAGTGCAGGCCCATCTCGTTGTACTTGAGGTCGCCCAGCTCCCGGATCCGGTCCTCGATCCACTCGGCGGAGAAGTGCTTGCGGGCGATGTCGACCATGAAGCCGCGGCGCGGCTTGGCGGGCCGGTCCCGCACGACGCCCTCCGGGGCGCTCCTGCCGCCCGCCACCTCCTGCTTGAGGGTGCGGGTGCCGTAGAAGACCCCGGCCTCGGCGGGCGCGGCGACGCGCACGGTGCGGTCCTCGACGGTGAGGGTGTACGACTCGGGGCCGCCGCCCCGCCCCCCGCCCCGGGACAGTTCGAGGCGCACGTCGCCCGCGCGCGGCTTCGCCTCGCCCGCGTACCGCAGCCGCAGCTCCCGGGCGAGCAGCCGCGCCTCGTCCGCGAGGACCCGGTCCCCGACGACGACCCGGCCGCCGTCGCCCGGCCGCCAGCCGGGGCCACGGGCGGGGGTGTGCTCGCGGACGGCGGGGATGGTGGCGGGCGCCTCGGAGAGCGCGTACGACTTGGTGGGCGCGGGCGAGCGCGGGGCGGGCTCGGACGCCGTCGCCGTCCCTGCCGTGCGGCCCCCGTCACCGGAGCCGCCTCCCGTGCCGGATCCGTCGGGCCAGAACCCGACCGCGAGGGCCACCGCCCCCGCCGCGACGATCCCCGTGCCGACGGCGAGGCGCCCCCGGATCACGCCCCACCACCCACCGACACGCCCACCGAGCGAGAAGCGGCGGCCGGACCCGCCCCCGGATCCGCGACCGCCGCCACAGCGGCCACCCCGGAAGACACACCTGCCGCCCCGGAAGACACACCTGCCGCCCCGGAAGCACCCACCGCCCCGGAGGACACCTCCGCACCCGCCACGGCCGACACGCCCGCCACGCCGGACATCACCCCCGCACCCACCGCGTCAGAACCCGCCACCGGACCCACCGCACCAGAAGTCAGAGCCTCCATGCCCCCACGCTAAGCCCGGCCCGACGCCGCCCGCTCGTCCACCCCACGAGGGCTCGCGCGTCCACCGATCAACCCCAAACTCTCCCATTCGGGTGAAATCCGGGTGCCTCACGGACACCTCTCTCCCCACCCCGCTAGCGTTGCCCCAGACCTCGCGCCGGGATCCCACCCCGCGCCGGGACCACCCGACACCCGCTGCTCTGTGCCGAGGAGCTCCCCTGCCGCCGCACCGCGCCATACCGGACGCCCTGAACGCCGCAAGGCCCCAGGACGCCGAGCGCACCCTGCTGACCTGCTGCGGGAGCCGTCACTGGGCCCACCGCGTCGCCGCCCACCGGCCCTACCCCGACCTGGAAGCGCTGCTCGCCGCCGCCGACGAGGCGGCCTACGACCTGACCCCCGACGACCTCGCCGAGGCCCTGGCCGCCGAACCCCTGGAGCCCTCGCTCCCGCCGGGCAGCGGCTACGAGGCCGCGGCCACCGCCCTGCGCGCCGCCACCGCCGCGTACGAGAGCCGCTTCGGCCACGCCTTCGTGGTCTGCCTCGACGCCGTCGCCCCCAGCGAATCCCTCGACCACCTGCTCGCCTCCATCCACGGCCGCCTCGGCAACGACCCGGAGGAAGAGCGCGCCGTGGCCGCCGAGGAACTGCGGCGCCTGGCCCGCGGCCGCCTCACCCGCCTGGTCCACGCCCAGGCCGCGCCGACCGCCCAGGACCACCCCGTCGCGCCCCCGGCCCGACGCGGCGAACCCCGTCGCGATAGCCCGTACGTACCAGTTTGATTGCCTGTTTGATCACACCCGAGGACCCGGGGCGGGGGAGCCGACAACTCGTCGATACGATGACGAGCGGCCGGTGGACCGTACCCGGCCGGGCTCGTCCGACAGAGAAGCCGGCCGGCCCCAATCCCCGCTCCCGGAGGGTTCTTCCGTGCCGGCTGGAACGCTGTACCGCGGCCGGGAAGGCATGTGGTCATGGGTGGCTCATCGAGTCACCGGTGTCCTCATCTTCTTCTTCCTGTTCGTGCATGTCCTCGACACCGCTCTCGTCCGCGTCTCCCCGGAGGCGTACGACGATGTCGTGGCTACCTACAAGACGCCCCTCGTCGCGCTCCTCGAGTACGGCCTGGTCGCCGCCATCCTCTTCCACGCGCTCAACGGCCTGCGCGTCATCGCCGTCGACTTCTGGTCGAAGGGCCCGCGCTACCAGAAGCAGATGCTCTGGACCGTCGTGGGCATCTGGGTCGTGCTGATGGTCGGCGCGCTCTACCCGGTCCTCGGCCACGCCGTCCGTGAAGTATTCGGGAGCTGAGGCCAGACATGTCCACTGACACGACCGTAGAGAAGTCCGGCGGCTCCGGCGTCGGCCCCGTCGAAGACGTCTCGCTGTACGACGTCGACCACCCGGCCCCCCTCATCGAGGCGCCCCGCAAGCGCACCTCGAAGACCCCGCGCGCCACGCGCGGCAACTTCGAGATGGCCGCGTGGCTGTTCATGCGCCTGTCCGGCGTCGTCCTCGTCGTCCTCGTCATCACGCACCTGCTGATCCAGCTGGTCCTCGACGGCGGCGTGAGCAAGATCGGCTTCGCGTTCGTCGCCGGCCGCTGGGCCTCGCCGTTCTGGCAGGTCTGGGACCTGCTGATGCTGTGGCTCGCGATGCTGCACGGCGCGAACGGTCTGCGCACGGTCATCAACGACTACGCGGAGCGCCCGAACACGCGCCTGTGGCTGAAGGGCCTGCTGTACACCGCCACGGTGTTCACCATCCTGCTGGGCACGCTGGTGATCTTCACCTTCGACCCGAACATCCGCTAGGCACGGGGCTGAGGTAACCACCCATGAAGATCCACAAGTACGACACCGTCATCGTCGGCGCGGGCGGCGCCGGCATGCGCGCCGCCATCGAGGCGACGAAGCGCAGCCGCACCGCCGTGCTCACCAAGCTCTACCCCACGCGTTCCCACACAGGCGCGGCGCAGGGCGGCATGGCCGCCGCGCTCGCCAACGTGGAGGAGGACAACTGGGAGTGGCACACCTTCGACACGATCAAGGGCGGCGACTACCTGGTCGACCAGGACGCCGCCGAGATCCTGGCGAAGGAGGCCATCGACGCGGTCCTCGACCTCGAGAAGATGGGCCTGCCGTTCAACCGCACCCCGGACGGCACCATCGACCAGCGCCGCTTCGGCGGCCACTCCCGCAACCACGGTGAGGCGCCGGTGCGCCGGTCCTGCTACGCCGCGGACCGCACGGGCCACATGATCCTCCAGACCCTCTACCAGAACTGCGTCAAGGAGGGTGTGGAGTTCTTCAACGAGTTCTACGTCCTCGACCAGCTCATCGTGGAGGAGGACGGCGTCAAGAAGTCGGCGGGCGTCGTCGCGTACGAGCTGGCCACCGGCGAGATCCACATCTTCCAGGCGAAGGCGGTCGTGTACGCCTCCGGCGGCACCGGCAAGTTCTTCAAGGTGACGTCGAACGCGCACACCCTGACCGGTGACGGCCAGGCCGCCTGCTACCGCCGTGGTCTGCCGCTCGAGGACATGGAGTTCTTCCAGTTCCACCCGACCGGCATCTGGCGCATGGGCATCCTGCTCACGGAGGGCGCCCGCGGTGAGGGCGGCATCCTGCGCAACAAGGACGGCGAGCGCTTCATGGAGAAGTACGCGCCGGTCATGAAGGACCTCGCGTCCCGTGACGTCGTGTCCCGCTCCATCTACACGGAGATCCGTGAGGGCCGCGGCTGCGGTCCCGAGGGCGACCACGTCTACCTCGACCTCACGCACCTGCCGCCGGAGCAGCTCGACGCCAAGCTCCCGGACATCACCGAGTTCGCGCGCACCTACCTCGGCATCGAGCCCTACACGGACCCGATCCCGATCCAGCCGACCGCGCACTACGCCATGGGCGGCATCCCGACGAACGTCGAGGGCGAGGTCCTCAGCGACAACACGACGGTCGTCCCCGGCCTGTACGCGGCCGGCGAGGTCGCCTGTGTGTCCGTGCACGGCGCCAACCGCCTGGGCACGAACTCGCTCCTGGACATCAACGTCTTCGGCCGCCGCGCGGGCATCGCCGCCGCGGAGTACTCCGAGAAGGCCGACTTCGTCGAGCTGCCGGAGAACCCGGCGGAGCTCGTGGTCTCCCTGGTGGAGCAGCTGCGCGACTCCACGGGCACGGAGCGCGTCGCGGACATCCGCAAGGAGCTCCAGGAGACGATGGACGCCAACGTGATGGTGTTCCGTACGGAGCAGACCATCAAGACGGCCGTCGAGAAGATCGCCGAGCTGCGCGAGCGCTACAAGAACGTCTCGGTCCAGGACAAGGGCAAGCGCTTCAACACCGACCTCCTGGAGGCCATCGAGCTGGGCAACCTGCTCGACCTCGCCGAGGTCATGGCGGTCTCGGCCCTCGCCCGCAAGGAGTCCCGCGGCGGCCACTACCGCGAGGACTTCCCCAACCGCGACGACGTCAACTTCATGCGCCACACCATGGCGTACCGCGAGGTCGCCGACGACGGCAAGGACTCGATCCGCCTCGACTACAAGCCGGTCGTCCAGACCCGCTACCAGCCGATGGAGCGTAAGTACTGATGGCAACTCCGACGATGGACAAGGTCGAGGCGGACGCCGCGGCCTCGTCCCACCTCATCACCGTCACCTTCCGGATCCGCCGCTTCAACCCGGAGATCTCGGCGGACGCGGTCTGGGAAGACTTCCAGCTGGAGATCGACCCCAAGGAGCGGGTCCTCGACGGTCTGCACAAGATCAAGTGGGACCTGGACGGCACGCTGACGTTCCGCCGCTCCTGCGCGCACGGCATCTGCGGCTCGGACGCCATGCGCATCAACGGCAAGAACCGCCTTGCCTGCAAGACCCTGATCAAGGACATCAACCCGGCCAAGCCGATCACGGTCGAGCCCATCAAGGGCCTCACGGTCCTGAAGGACCTCGTCGTCGACATGGACCCGTTCTTCCAGGCCTACCGCGACGTGATGCCCTTCCTGGTCACCACGGGCAACGAGCCGACCCGGGAGCGCCTGCAGTCCGCCGAGGACCGCGAGCGCTTCGACGACACCACGAAGTGCATCCTGTGCGCCGCGTGCACGTCGTCCTGCCCGGTGTTCTGGAACGACGGCCAGTACTTCGGCCCGGCCGCGATCGTCAACGCGCACCGCTTCATCTTCGACTCGCGCGACGAGGCCGGTGAGCAGCGCCTGGAGATCCTGAACGACAAGGACGGCGTGTGGCGCTGCCGCACGACGTTCAACTGCACCGACGCGTGCCCGCGCGGCATCGAGGTCACGAAGGCGATCCAGGAGGTGAAGCGGGCGCTGATCACGCGCCGCTTCTAGCTTTTCGGCTCGGCCTGCGTGAGGGCCCCGCACCCGGTTTCCACACCGGGCGCGGGGCCCTCACTCGTTCTGGTGAACGATTCGGTTCCGGATGCCCGAGCCTGGTTCGTCCTACGATGATGCTCTCGACCCCAGCCCCTAGGAGGCACGCGATGTCCGCCGCCAGCGTCGAGCAGCCTTTCGAGGACGAAGAGCCGTTCTCCCTCACGGCAATCGCAGACGAGATCATGGAGCGCCATCCGGGCTACCGCGTCGAGATCATCGGAGGCCATCTCCTCGTGACCCCCTCACCGGATGTCCCGCATGCCCGCGCCCTGACCACGCTCATGCGCCCGTTCTTCGACGCCGGGCTGGACGACGTCGATGCCGAGGTCCTCCAGAACGTCGGGCTCTGGCTCCCCACCGGCACCGAGGACTACGCCATCCCCGATCTCGTGATCGTGGACGCCGACATCGACGACCACTTCGTCGAGAACAACGCCTACGACCCGGCCTGCTTCCGGCTCGTCCTGGAAGTCACCTCCAGCAACTGGAAGGACGACCTAAAGACCAAGGTCGCCGCCTACGCCGAGGCCAACGTCCCCGTATATGTCGTCGTCGACCGCAAGCACCAGCGCCTGCACGTCCTCACCGAACCCACCGACGGCGAGTACGCGAACCATCAAGTGCACGCCTCCGGCCAGGTGGTCGCCCTCCCCGACTCGATCGGCGTCAAAGTGTCGCTGGACGTGGCGGTGATCCTCAAAGCGGCCCAGCCCAAGCGGCGCACCGACTGAATCCTACGAATCCACCTTCTCCCACCCCCGCCGCTCCTTCCGTGTGCCCACCGCGTCCGTGGCGCGGCTCCGATACACCACATAAGGCCGGAACAGATACTGCACCGGCGCGCTGAACATGTGGATCAGGCGGGTGAAGGGGACCAGGGCGATCAGGAGCAGGCCGATGACCGCGTGGAGCTGGAAGGTCAGGGGGACGCCCGTCATCGCGTCGACGTCCGGCTGGAGCGTGACGATGCTGCGGGCCCACGGGGCGATGGATTCCCGGTAGTTGTAGCCCTCGCTCACCGAGGAGTTCGTGAGCTTGGCCCACATGCCCATGATGATCGCCGCCAGGAGCACCGCGTACATGAGCTTGTCGTTGCGGGTGGTCGCCCGGAAGACGGGCGCGTTCGTGCGTCTGCGGTAGAGGAGCAGGGCGATGCCCGCCACTGCCAGTAGGCCCGCCGCCGTGCCACCGAAGAGGGACAGCAGGTGGTACGCGTGCTCCTTCAGGCCGACCGCGTTCGTCCAGGACTCCGGGACGAACAGGCCCATGAGGTGGCCGGCGAGGACGAAGAGGATGCCGTAGTGGAAGGCGGGGGACGCGATGTTGAGGAGCTTCGACTCGTAGATCTGGGAGGAGCGGGTGGTCCAGCCGAACTTGTCGTAGCGGTAGCGCCAGATCGTGCCCGCGACGAGCAGGGTCAGGGCCACGCAGGGCAGGACCGCCCAGACGAGGGTGTGCATCAGTCGACTCCGACTGTCTCGGTGGGCGGGCCCGAGCGGGCCAGGGCGCGGGCCTCGGCGCGGTCCTTGGGCGAGGGGCCCGGGAGGGTGCGGCAGACGGCGTCGAGGACCGAGGCGTAGGGGGTGCCGTTCTCGGTGAGGGCGATGCGGAGGAGTTCGAGGCCCGCGCGGTGGGCGAGGAGCAGGTCCGGGGAGCCGGTCGCCGCTGTGAACTCCAGGACCGTGGGCAGGTGGTCGGGGAGTTCCTCGCCGGTCGGCTCCAAGGCGTGCGCCCGGTACGTCTCCTTGAAGGCGACCAGGGACGCGCCCCTGCGGCGGGTGTCGCCGTCCAGCCACCAGCTCAGGTACAGGCTGTGGCGGTTCTTGAAGTCGAAGGTGCGGACGTAGTGTTCGGCGAGCTCGGTCGGGGTCGCGGACTGGGCGTAGTCCAGGAACGGGGTCAGTTGGGGGGCCGCCTCGCGGATCAGGGGGAGGTGGGCCCGGGTTTCCGTGTCGGGGTAGCAGAGGCAGTGTGCGGCGCCCTGGTAGAGCGCGGCGGGCGCGGTCACCGGTCCTCCTCCCCCGGCGCCGGGGCGTCCGCTGTCTGGCGGTCGCGGGAGGCGTGGAAGTTCTCGATCGTGACCAGGGGCAGACCGTTGTGGGTCCCTGAGTCGTCCCCGAAGGGCCCGGGCCCGCCCATCCCCGGTCCGCCCGCCGCGTCCAGGGAGCAGCCGTCCGGCACCGCCGACTCCTCAAGGCGCCGCGCGTCCGCCATGGCCGCCGTCGGGATGACGTACCGCTCGTCGTACTTGGCGATCGCCAGGAGCCGGTACATGTCCTCGATCGCGGCGCCCGTCATGCCGACCGCCTCGGCGGCCGCGCTGTCCGGCGGGTCGCCCAGGTTGACGCTCCGCATGTACGACCGCATCGCCGCGAGCCGTTCCAGGGCGGCCCGCACCGGCCCGACGTCCCCGGCCGTGAAGAGTTCCGCGAGGTATTCGAGGGGGATCCGCAGGGTGTCGATGGCGCCGAAGAGGTTGCCCGCGTCCTCCCCGTCGTGTCCGGTCCCGGCCAGGGCCTCCACGACCGGGGACAGCGGCGGGACGTACCAGACCATGGGCAGGGTGCGGTACTCCGGGTGCAGCGGGAGGGCCACCCGGTAGGTGCTGATCAGGGCGTGCACGGGTGAGCGCCGGGCGGCCTCGATCCAGTCGTGCGGGACGCCGTCGCGCTCGGCGGCGCGCCGCACGTCCGGGTCGCCGGGGTCGAGGAAGACGCCCAACTGGGCCTCGTACAGGTCCTGTTCGGAGGGTGTCGAGGCGGCCGCGGTGACCTTGTCGGCGTCGTAGAGGACCACGCCCAGATAGCGCAGGCGGCCCACGCACGTCTCGGAGCAGACCGTGGGCAGGCCCACTTCGAGGCGCGGGTAGCAGAGCGTGCACTTCTCCGCCTTGCCGGTGCGGTGGTTGAAGTAGACCTTCTTGTACGGGCAGCCCGTGACGCACTTGCGCCAGCCCCGGCAGCCGTCCTGGTCGACGAGGACGACGCCGTCCTCCGCCCGCTTGTACATCGCGCCGGACGGGCAGGACGCCACGCACGCCGGGTTGAGGCAGTGCTCGCAGATGCGCGGCAGGTAGAACATGAAGGTCTCTTCGAAGGTGGCGCGGATGTCGCGGGAGAGCCGGTCGGCGGTCCCGCGGGCCTGGTCGCGGGCCCGCTCGACCATCGGGTCGGCGTCGAGGCCCGGCGCGCCGCCGCCGAGGTCGTCGTCCCAGTTCGAGCTCCACTCGATCTTCATGGGCTTGCCGGTGAGCAGGGAGCGGGGTTCCGCGACCGGGTAGTCCTCGCCGAGGGGCGCGTCGGTGAGGTTCTTGTACTCGTACGTCCAGGGCTCGTAGTAGTCCTTGATCTCGGGCAGGACCGGGTTGGAGAAGATCGTGGCGAGGGCGTGGAAGCGGCCGCCCGCCTTGAGCTTGAGGGCGCCGCGCCGGTTCAGCTCCCAGCCGCCGCGCCACTTCTCCTGGTCCTCGTAGCGGCGCGGATAGCCCTGCCCCGGGCGGGTCTCGACGTTGTTGAACCAGACGTACTCCATGCCGGAGCGGTTGGTCCAGGTCTGCTTGCAGGTGACCGAGCAGGTGTGGCAGCCGATGCACTTGTCGAGGTTCATGACCATCGCGATCTGTGCGCGTACCCGCATGGCCAGTACGTCACCTCCTGCTCGGTCCTGCGGCGGATCACGGTGACCTCGTCGCGCTGGTTGCCCGTCGGGCCCAGGTAGTTGAAGGCCCAGGAGAGCTGGGCGTAGCCGCCGATGAGGTGGGAGGGCTTGAGGAGCAGCCGGGTCAGGGAGTTGTGGATGCCGCCGCGCCTGCCGGTCGTCTCCGTCCTGGGGACGTTGACGGTGCGTTCCTGCGCGTGGTGCATGTAGACCGTGCCGGTCGGCATGCGGTGCGAGACGACGGCGCGGGCGGCCACCACGCCGTTCCTGTTGACCGCCTCGATCCAGTCGTTGTCCTGGACGCCGATGGCCGCCGCGTCGTCCGGGGACATCCAGATGACCTGGCCGCCGCGGGACAGCGACAGCATGAACAGGTTGTCCTGGTACTCGGAGTGGATGGACCACTTGTTGTGCGGGGTGAGGTAGCGGACCGTCACCTCCCGCTCCCCGTCGGCCCCGAGACGCGGTTCGCCGAACAGGCGGTGCATGTCGAGCGGCGGCCGGTACACGGGCAGGGCCTCGCCCAGCTCGTGGATCCAGTCGTGGTCGAGGAGGAAGTGCTGGCGGCCGGTGAGGGTGTGCCAGGGCTTGAGATGCTCGGTGTTGAGGGTGAACGCGGTGTAGCGGCGCCCGCCGGACTCGCTGCCCGACCACTCCGGCGAGGTGATGACGGGGACGGGTGCGGCCTGGGTGTCGGCGTAGCTGACGCGCTTGCCCTCGTGCTCGGCGGCGAGGTGCGCCATCTCCTGGCCGGTGCGGGCCTGAAGGGTGCGGAAGCCCTGGGTGGCGAGGCGGCCGTTGGTGGTGCCGGACAGGGCGAGGATGGTGTTGGCGGCCTTCACGGCGGCGTCCAGGCGGGGGCGTCCGGCGGCGGGACCCTCGCTTACGACGCCGTTGAGCGCCCCGAGCGCCGCCACTTCCTCGTCGGGGCGCAGCGCGATGCCCTTGGCGGGCAGGCCGAGCCGCTCCACCAGCGGGCCGAGGGCGGCGAACTTGGCGCCGATCGCGGTGTAGTCGCGCTCGACGACGGTGAGCGCGGGCATGGTCTTCCCCGGCACGGGCTCGCACTCGCCGCGCCGCCAGTCCAGGGCGAGCCCGCCGGGCTGCGCGGTCTCGGCGGGGGTGTCGTGCTGGAGGGCGGTCGCGACCAGGTCCCGGCGGGTGCCGAGGTGGTCGGCGGCCAGTTCGCTGAGCCGGTCGGCGATGGCACGGAACGCGTCGAAGTCGGTGCGGGCCTGCCAGGGCGGGTCGACGGCGGGGGTGAAGGCGTGCACGAAGGGGTGCATGTCGGTGGTCGACAGGTCGTGCTTCTCGTACCAGGTGGCGGCCGGGAGCGTGATGTCGGACAGGAGCGTCGACGACGTCATGCGGAAGTCGAGGGAGAGGAGCAGGTCGAGCTTTCCCTCCGGGGCCTGCTCGTGCCAGGTCACGTCGCGGGGGCGGGCCCCGGGCGGTGCCTCCTCGGCGCACAGGGAGGAGTGGGTGCCGAGGAGGTGCTTGGTGAAGTACTCGGCGCCCTTGGCGGACGAGCCGAGGAGGTTGGCCCGCCACAGGGTGAGGACGCGCGGCCAGTTCTCCGGCGCGTCGGGGTCCTCGCAGGCGAACTTCAGCTCGCCGGAGCGGAGTTGGTCCACGGCCGCGGTCACCGGGTCGGTGCCCTCGCCCAGGTCGAGCGGGTTGCGGTCGAACGTCGGGTACGACGGCATCCAGCCCGACCGAGTCGACTGCGCCAGGCAGTCCGCCGCCGTCATCCCCGTGAACCGGCCCTCGCCGAGCGGTGAGGCGAGCACGTCGGCGGCGAACCGGTCGTAGCGCCACTGGTCGGTGTTGAGGAACCAGTACGCCGAGTCGATCATCCGCCGGGGCGGCCGCGACCAGTCGCCGGCGCCCGCGAGGGTGGCCCAGCCGGTCGCGGGGCGTCGCGGCGCCCAGGGCTCGGGCCGTCGCGGTGCCCGGGGCTCGGGCCGTCGCGGTGCCCCCTGCTCAGGCCGTCTCCGTGACCGCCGTGAGCAGCACCACGGAGTCCTCCAGGCAGAGCAGGCCGTGCCGTTCCTGCGGGATCGCGCACAACTGGCCCCCGGCGAGCACGCTGTCGGCGCCGGACCCGGTGGTGAGCCGCACCTTGCCGCGCAGGACCTGGAGGCTCGCGGCGGGCGGGGCCGCGTGCTCCTGCAGGGCGGACCCCGCGGCCAGCGCGATGACGCTCTGGCGCAGCGGCCCGTCGTGGACGATCAGATGCGCGCTGCGGCCGTGGGCGGCGGTGCGGGCCCGGTTCAGGTGGTCGTCGGCGAGGGCGGTGAGGTCCAGGACTGCCCAGGAGTCCTGAGCGTCGTGGGGGTCGTGGGGGTCCGGCATGGGGTGCTCCGTACGTCGCGGCGGTGGTGGTGGTCGGGTACCAGGGTTCCCGGCGGGAAACGCGCCGCGCGGCAATGACGCGGCCCCTGGGCCGAACCGACCCGTATTCTGACGACATGTCAGACAATAGCCAGCCGTCGACGGCCTCCGACCTGCTCGGATTCGACAACGCGCTGTTCCCCGTGGGCGACCTCGACGAGGCGGTCGGCTTCTACGAGCGGGCCGGGTTCCCGCTCACGTACCGCCTGGACGAGGCCGGGCTCGCCATCCTGAAGGTGGGCGCGGAGACGCCCGGGGTGCTGCTCCGGGTGGAGGACGGCACCGACCGCCGCCCGCCGCCGTGGCCCGCGCCCCGCGTCTGGCTGGAGGTGCGGGACGCCCGCGCGAAGGCCCGCGAACTCGGCGAGGCCGGCGTCGCGGTGCTCGCCGAACCGGCCTCGGTGGCGACGGGCTGGACCGTGGAGATCGCCGACCCGTGGGGGAACGTGGTCGGCTTCACGGACTACTCGAAGCGGCCGGGGCTCGGCCGCGCGTAGGACCTGACCGGGGGCGGCACCCTGTCCCGGGGCCCTCGCACCTGAAGCGGCACCCCGATCACGCTGGGCGCGGCACCCCGGTCGCACCCGAAGCGGCACCCCGATCCCTCTCGGCGCAGCACCCCCATCCCCCTCGGCGCAGCACCCCCATCCCCCTCGGCGCAGCACCCCCATCACGCCCCCCACAGCGCCCTGACGACGAAGCCCGCGCAGATCACCAACAGCACCACCCCCACCAACACCACCCGCCGGTCCGGCACTTCCCCCACGAGCCCCGCCTTCTCCTCCTCGCCCAGCTCCACCACGTCCTCCGAAAGCCCGGGAATCTCCACGCCCTTCGCCCCTCCCCACTCGCCCCGACAGGCCCTCACCCGATGGGCGCGGTGGTTGTACAACACGGCGCCGCCCCGTCACCACGCCGTGCCGAAATCGGGCATTCCGCGGCGCCTCGCGGACGGCCGATCAGCCGTAAAGGTTGTACAGACAGGGCGAGTTGGGCATGTGAGAAGGGACACCGACGGCACCCGTGACGCCTGGGATCCTGGTTGCGCTTGTTAAGCGGAGAGTGCGTTCGGTGCTCCCGCACACGCGGGGGCAAGGCCAAAGGGGTGGGGAAGAATGGCCGGTGAGGGGAAGAGACCGCCGCGAGCCGACGAGATGCGCGGGTACACGCGCAGGTTCGTCGCGCATGTGACGGAGCGCAACCGATTGCCCTTGGACTTCTCCGTACGGAGCCTGCGCGTCGTGGACTTCGTCCTGGACGGGCTGCGCAAGGACGGGCGCGAGCGGGCGGAGGTCGCGGGGGCGCTGTTCGGTTTCGGGGCGTACGTCGGTGAGGTCCTGGTGCGCCGGGCGGGGGCCGCGTGGATCGACTTCGACGACAGCCAGCGGGAGTTCTTCGGGCAGACCGTCGGCGTCCGGATGCCGGACGGGCGGGTGTGGAGCCCGCTGGGGAAGGTCGTCAACCGGTACGAGGCGGGGGCGGCGGAGTCCCTCCAGACCTTCTATCTGACGCTGCCGGGCCGACGGACCGCCCCGGCGCCCGATGCGGAGCCGGAACCCGCGCGACGGTAGCGGACCGGGGACGCACGGGGCCGCAGGGCCATGGGGGCACGGGCACGGTGCGCAGTGTCAGCGGGGGTTAAGAGGAGCGCGTGGGCGCGGGTGGGGACCAACAGCGTGAGGGCCGGAAGGCCGGGGACGCACAGCCTGAGGGCCGGGGATCCGAGGGCCGGGAGCCCGGCGACCGGGGCCCCGGGGGCGGTGGACGCGCGGGCCGGGGGGACCGCGCGTCGGCGGGCCCCGGCGGGCGTACGAGGATCGGCGACGCGGAGCTGACGCGCGCCCTCGCCGCCGCCAAGGAGGGGGACGAGGCCGCGTTCGCGACGGTGTACCAGTGGGTGCACCCGGGCCTGCTCGGCTATGTGCGCGGCATCGTCGGGGACGAGTCGGAGGACGTGGCGTCGGAGGCGTGGCTGCAGATCGCCCGTGATCTGCGGCGCTTCACCGGCGACGGCGGCGACTTCCGCCGCTGGGCGGCCGTCATCGCCCGCAACCGCGCCCGCGACCACGTCCGCCGCCGCCTGAGCCGCCCCCGCCTGAGCCTCACCGACGGCGACGCGCTCGACGTACCGGCCGCCCGCGACACCGCGGACGAGGTCCTGGAGGCGCTGTCGACCGACGACGCCCTCGACCTGGTCGCCGGGCTGCCGCCGGACCAGGGCCGGGCCGTCTACCTGGGCGTGGTGATGGGCATGGACGGGCCGAGCGCGGCCCGGGTCCTCGGCAAGCGGCCCGGTGCCGTCCGGATGGCGCTGCACCGCGGACTGCGGCGGCTGCGGGCGCAGTTGACGGGCGAGGTGCGGCGGGGGCGGAGCGGTGGCTCCGGGCGGGGTTCGTCGGGCGGCGGGCCCGATCCCGGGCGGGACCACTGTCCCCGCGGGCCGCACGGCGTGAGCAGCGGTGGCCGCCCCCACGGGTGGGCGGCCACCGCTGTGCCGGTCCTCCCGCTCGCCGTCCCGTGGGCTCGGGTCGTCGGCGGGCGGGTGTCCCGGCGGTGAGGCCGGTGGGCGGGTGCAGCTCCGCCCACCGGCCGAGTCCAGGCCGGTCCGGTCGGGTCGGGACCCGTACCGGCCGGTGCGGGGTCAGGTCACGGCGTTCACTCCGCCGCCCACCGCCTCCACCAGCTCCAGGTCGTACGTCAACGGCCCGTCGCCGAGCATGATGTGGCGGGCCTTCGAGGCGTATCCGGGGGCCGTCGCCGCCAGCACGTACACGCCGGGGGCGGGGGCGGCGAGGATGTAGGAGCCGTCGGCCAGGGACGACACCCGGTCCAGTTGGCTGCCGCCCTTGGACAGCAGCGTGAGCGTCACGCTGTGGATGGGGTCGCCGTCCGGCGTGACGATGAATCCGTGGACGACGGGGCCGTACGGGCCGGGGGCGCCGCCTTCCCTGGGTGTGTCGCCTGCCATGGGCGCGTCGTCCTCCCTGGGTGCGCCATGTCCTTTGGCCGCGCCGCGGGACCCGGGTGCTCCGGGTGTGCGCGGGCCGGGGACGCCGGGTGTGCGGGCGCCGGGGGCAGTCCGGCGCCCGGGTCGGTAGGGGCCGTACGGGGTCGCGGGCCCCTGGCCGTCGTACGGGGGCAGCGGCTTGGCCGCCTCCCCGGAGGTGTCGCGGGTGCCGTCCTTCGCCTCGTAGGCGTGCGCGGCCCCGTACGGGTTCACCCCGGTTGAACCACCCGCGCCCGCCGGGCCCCGCGGGCCGGGGGTGGCCGGGGAGACCGGCGGGCGCGGGGTGCCGAGGGCCGCCGCCACCAGGACCTCCAGGTCCTCGGGAGCGGGCGGCTCCGCCTCCTTCGGCTCGACGGCCAGGTGCGGCAGGCAGCGGTCGAGCCAGGCCGGGAGCCACCAGTTGGCGCGGCCGAGGAGGTGCATCGCGGCGGGCACGAGGGCCGCCCGCAGGATGAAGGCGCCGAGGGCGACGGCCACGGCGAGGCCGATGCCGGCCATCGCGCCCTCCGTGTCGCCGCCGAGCACGAACACAGAGAACACGCAGATCACAATGAGCGCCGCGCAGTTGATGACGCGGCCGGTCTCGGCGAGGCCGACGCGGACCGCGCGGGCGTTGTCGTGGGTGTGCGCCCACTCCTCGTGCACGCGGCTCACCAGGAACACCTGGTAGTCCATGGACAGGCCGAAGAGCAGCGACAGCATGATGACGGGCAGGAAGGCCGTGATGGGGCCCTCCTTGCCGAGGCCGAGCAGCGCGCCCAGCCACAGCACGACGACCACAAGGCGGTGCCGATAGCACCACCGCGCCCATGCCGCCACGACTCACCCTCCCTCGCTCCGTGTGGATTCCGCCGCTGTCCCGGGCTCCGCGCCCAGCATCAGGGGTCCGCCCGGCCAACGGCGCGTTACGGCCGTGATTCTCAAGGAACTCCAAAGGGCGGACCCCACCCTTCGTGCAACGCACGTGCGGATACTGGGGACATGAGCCACGCCGAAGGTCACCGGGGAACAGATGTCGCAGCCGCTTCGGCCGCCGGGGGCGCCGACGCGCGGGGCCGCGCCACGGTCCTCGTCGTCGAGGACGAGCCGTCCATCGCCGACGTCCTCGCCATCGCCCTGCGCTACCACCACTTCGACGTGATGACCGCGGGCACGGTCCGCGAGGCCCTGGCCGCCGCCGACCGCACCCGCCCCGACTGCGCGCTGCTCGACGTGATGCTGCCCGACGGCGACGGCCGGGCCCTTGGCCGGGAACTGCGGGCACGGATGCCCGAGTTGGCGCTGGTGTTCCTCACCGCGCGGGACGCGCCCGCGGAGGTCGTGGGCGCGCTCGGCTTCGGCGACGACTACATCACCAAGCCGTTCAACATCGACGAGGTCGTGGCCCGCATCGGCGCGGTGCTTCGCCGGGTGCGCCCCCATGACGTACTGCCGCAGCGGCCGCCGCTGCGCTACGGCGACCTGGAGCTGGACGAGACGACGTATGTGGTGCGGCGCGAGGGCGGCTCGGTGCAGCTGACCCCGACGGAGTACGCGCTGCTGCGCTTCCTGGTCCGCAACGGCGGCCGGGTCGTGCCCAAGGAGCAGTTGCTGCGCCATGTGTGGAACATCGAGCACGCGGCGGAGTCGACCGTCGTCGAGACCTACGTCAGCTATCTGCGGCGCAAGCTCGACCAGGTGGGGCCACCGCTCATCACGACGCGGCGCGGCGTCGGG
The DNA here is from genome assembly GCF_055591765.1 of Streptomyces sp. NPDC041205. Lineage (NCBI taxonomy): Bacteria > Bacillati > Actinomycetota > Actinomycetes > Kitasatosporales > Streptomycetaceae > Streptomyces > Streptomyces sp. NPDC041205. Next base: position 1,088,250 of record NZ_JBVIZH010000002.1, read on the forward strand.
TACGGGCTGGCATGAGGCTCCGCGCCCCCGGCCCGCGCCCCGCCCCGCGTCCGCGCCCCGCCTTCCGCCCGCGCGCCCTGCTGCGCCCACGCGCCGCCGTGCCCGCCCGCACCACCCCGGGCCGCGCCCCGCGCTCCGGCCGTGGCCCGAACCGGCGGTTCGGCATGGGCTCGCTGCGCGCCAAGCTCACGCTCGTGAACGTGGCGCTGCTCGCCCTCGGCATCGTGGCGGCGACCGCCGTGAGCCTGATGGGCATGCGGCACTACCTGCTCGACAACGTCGACACCGAGCTGTCCGCGTCCCGCTCGGCGTTGCGCAACAGCGGTCTCACGCTCAAGGACATCCAGGACCTCACCGGGCTCGGCGCCCTTGAGCACCTGTCGGAGGGCCCCAGCAAGGCCAACGGCCTGCCGCTCGCGGAGTCGGCGTTCCTCGCGGTCGACGCCGCGGGCGAGCCGGTCGACATCGGCCCGCTGCCGCCGACCGCCCGCCAGTACGAGTTGGCGCGTGCCGTCGGCGACCCGCACGCGTTCGCGCGGCACACCTCGCCGCAGGACCTGACGCTCGGCGGCGACTCCTACCGCGCGATCGGCGTGCGCCTGAAGGACGACTCGGTGCTGCTCATGGCGTCGTCGACGGAGAACGTGCAGTCGGGCGTCGGCAAGGCACTCAAGCTCGACCTCGCCTTCGGGGCCGTCCTGCTCGGGCTGCTCGCCGTCCTCACGATGGTCTCCGCGCACCAGCGGCTGCGCCCGCTGGAGGACATGGTGGAGACGGCGTCCGCGATCGCCGACGGCGACCTGAAACGCCGTGTGCCCTCCAGCCGGGCCGCGGTGATGGAGACCGAGCAGCTGCGGCTCGCGCTCAACTCCATGCTCCAGCAGGTCGAGACGGCGTTCGCGACCCGCGAGCGCAGCGAGGCCCAGCTGCGCCAGTTCGTCGCGGACGCCTCGCACGAGCTGCGCACCCCGCTGTCCGCGATCCGCGGCTACCTCCAGCTGTACGACAAGGGGATGCTGAGCACCCCCGAGGACCGCGCCCGCGCCTGGGACCGCGTCAACGCCGAGACCGACCGCATGAACCACCTCGTGGAGGAGCTGCTCACCCTGGCCCGCCTGGACCAGCAGCCCGAACTCCGCTTCCGCTCGGTCGACCTGAGCCGCCTGGTCCGGGACGCGGCCGACGACCTGCGGGCGCAGGAGCCGGACCGGCCGCTCACGGTGTCCGCCGACGGCGCGATCCTCGTCCAGGCCGACGAGCAGGGCCTGCGGAAGGTCCTCGCGAACCTGCTGGCCAACGTCCGTACGCACACGCCCCCCGACACCCCCGTGCGGCTCGCCCTCGACCGGTGCGAGGGCGTGGTCCGGCTGACGGTGGCCGACCAGGGGCCGGGGCTCCCCGCGGCGGACGCGGCCCGGGTCTTCGACCGGTTCTTCCGCGCGGGCCGGGGCGCGGGCAGCGGGCTCGGCATGGCCATCGTGCAGGGCGTGGTGGGCGCCCACGGCGGTGAGGTGTCGGTCGGTACGGCGCCCGGCGAGGGCCTGACCGTCCTGGTCACGCTCCCCCGCACGCCCGCCCCGCCCCGTCCGGCGGCGCCGCCGCGGCCCACGGAGCCCCCGCACCGGACGCAGCCGCTGCCGGAGCCGGAGCCGACGTCGGTCACGGGGGCCGTGTCGCCCGCCGCCGAGACCTTCGGCCCGGGTCCGTTCACGCCCTCGGGGACGCCAGCTCCACGACGGTGATGTCGGACGGGGCGCCCACGCGCACGGGCGGGCCCCACGCTCCGGCGCCGCGCGTCACGTACAGCTGGGTGTCGCCGTAGCGCTCCAGGCCCGCGAGGGTCGGGTTGGCGAGGTCGGCGATGAAGTTGTTGGGCCACAGCTGGCCGCCGTGGGTGTGGCCGGACAGTTGGAGGTCCACGCCGTGCTTGACGGCGTCGTGGATGACGACGGGCTGGTGGGCCATGAGGACCGAGGTGCGGGTGCGGTCGCGGTCGCCGAGCGCCTTGCCGAAGTCGGGGCCTTCGCCCTCGCCCTCGCCCTGGACGTCGTTGACCCCGGCGAGGTCGAAGTACGGCAGCTCGGTGCGGGCGTTCTCCAGGGGGCGCAGGCCGAGCTCCCGGACGTGCTCGACCCACTGCTCGGCGCCCGAGAAGTACTCGTGGTTGCCCGTGACGAAGAACGCCCCGTGGCGCGCCCGCAGGTCCGCGAGGGGGCGGGCCGCGCCCGCCAGGTCCGCCACGTCCCCGTCCACCAGGTCGCCGACCACGGCGATCAGGTCCGGCTGCGTGGAGTTGACCGTGTCGACCACGCGGCGCGCGAAGCCCTCGCCGAGGACGGGGCTCAGATGGACGTCGCTCACCACCGCGATGCGGTAGCCGTGCGCGGCGCGCGGGAGTTTGGCCAGCGGAACCGTCACGCGCTTGATCCGCGGGCCTCTGAGGACGTCGTACGTGCCGTAGCCGACCGTTGCCGTCGCGAGGGCCGCGGCGGTGCCTGCCACTGTGCGGGACACGAAGAGGCGCCGGGTGATGTCCCCGGCCTCGCCCTTTCGGGGCGTCGCCGGGGGCTTCCGCTGCGCCTCTTCGGGGGCGTTGTCGTGGGGCCCTTCGGGCTGATGGGGCTGCGCCCCTGTCCCCGCTTCGTTGTCCCTTCGGGCCTCGTCCTCAAGCGCCGGACAGGCTGAAACCGCCTCCGCCTCCTGTGTCCGACGGGCTGAAACCGCCTCCGTCTCCTGTGACCGACGGGCTGGATCCGGCCCCTCATCCCGCGCCGGGCGGGACCGCCGCGTCAGCCATCGGCGCAGCAGCGGACGCACCGCCTCCCCCGCCACCAGCGCCAGCAGCAGGTACAGCGCGAACGCCATCCACAGGAAGCCCGGCCAGGCCAGGAGCTGCTGGAGGAGGAAGGGCGCGCCGCCGCGCTCGGCCGCGAGGGCCGTGAACATCAGGACCGGGCCCGTGAAGAAGAGAGCCGTGCCCGCTCGGCGCCAGGCCGTGCGGGGGCGCGTCGTGTCGCGGACGACGCGGCGCCACACGTACCAGAGCAGCCCGCCGAAAGCGGCGAGCACTCCTGCCCCGATGAGCACCCCCAGGAGGATGCCCATGGCTATGACGTTCGGCGCAGTGCGCGGACGCCACGGAACCCGATGGTCCCTACCACCGTCCCCAAGGCAAAGGAGACAACGGCAAGCGTCAGGTGCACCCAGAAGTACCCCGTCGGCTTGTCCGCGTCGTCGAAGGCGAGCCCGCTGCCGTCCTTCCACAGGTTCTTGACGAAAGTGATCCAGATGAACCAGCTCCACACGCCGAAGGCGAGCAGGAACCAGGAGACGGGGCGGCTGAGCTTCATACGCTCAGTATCACGATCCGGCCTGACGCGTGGCCTTCGGGGTGGGGCGTCGGGAGCAGGCGGCGGGGCGACGGGAGCCGAGCCGACCTCGGCGGCGGTGGTCCCGGAGCGGCCCCGTACGCTTCCGTCCGTGCCTGTCTCGAAAAAGACCGCCGTGCTGCTCGCCACGGCGACGCTGCTGTCCCTGTCGACCGCCACCACCGCGTTCGCCGACGACAAACCGGGCGGTGGATCGGATGGGACGGGCAAGCCGAAGCCGCCCGCTTCGATGTCGACGGTCGGCGGCGCGCGCCTCGGCAAGCCGGGTACGCAGGTGAACCTGAAGGGCGGCGCCCCGGTGCTGCCGAAGAAGCTGTCGGCCCGGTCCTGGATGGTGTCGGACGCCGAGTCCGGCGAGGTCCTCGCCGCGCACAACGCACACTGGCGGCTCGCCCCGGCCAGCACCCTGAAGATGCTGTTCGCGGACACGGTGCTGCCGAAGTTCCCGAAGAACCAGAAGCACAAGGTCGAGCTGAAGGACCTGGAGGGCATCGGCGCGGGCAGCAGCATGGTCGGCGTCAAGGAGAACGAGACGTACTCCGTGCACGACCTGTGGCTCGGGGTGTTCCTGCGCTCCGGCAACGACGCGGTGCACGTCCTCTCGGCGATGAACGGCGGCGTCTCGCAGACCGTCAAGGACATGCAGGCGCACGCCGAGGAGCTGCAGGCCCTCGACACGAACGTCGTCACGCCCGACGGCTACGACGAGAAGGGCCAGGTGTCGTCCGCGTACGACCTGACCCTGTTCGCCCGCTCCGGCCTGCAGAAGAAGGACTTCCGGGAGTACTGCTCGACGGCCACCGCGAAGTTCCCCGGCGCGACGGAGAAGATCAAGAAGGGCAAGAACAAGGGCAAGACGAAGCGTGAGCCCTTCGAGATCCAGAACACCAACCGGCTCCTGACCGGCGACCTGGGCATGGAGCCGTACAAGGGCATCGCGGGCGTCAAGAACGGCTCCACGACGAACGCGGGCAACACCTTCACGGGCGTCGCCGAGCGCGACGGCAAGGTGCTGCTCGTCACCGTCATGAACCCCGACTCCGGCGAGGACCACGCGGTCTACCGGGAGACGGCCCGGCTGCTCGACTGGGGCTTCGCCGCCAGCGGCAAGGTCACGCCCGTCGGTGAGCTGGTCGCCCCCAAGGGCGCGAGCACGGGTTCCGGCAAGGGCGCGCCCAAGGGACAGGCGGGCGGCGCCGAGAACGCGGCCAGCTCGTCCGACGGCAAGTCCGGCGGCATGGGTGTGGCGCTCGGCGTCACCGCCGGTGTGCTCGCGCTGATCGCGGCCGGTCTGTTCCTGCTCAACCGTCGCTGGCCGCTGCCCGACCTGGTGCGTCGCCGCCGTTCCTGACGGCCTCCGCGGGCTCCGCCGCCGTGGCGGAGCCCGCGCCCTTGCTCGTCGCCGTCCACGCGGCGCAGAAGAGCAGCAGCTTCGCGGTGAAGTTGATCCACAGGAGCAGGGCGACGGGCACGCCGAACGCGCCGTACATGCTCTTCGCCGCGACGCCCTTCATATAGCTGCCGAGCAGCACCTTCAGGAGTTCGAACCCGGCCGCGCCGATCAGCGCGGCGACGAGGAGCGCGCGCCGGGGCGGCTGCACGCCGGGCAGCAGCGTCAGGACGTACAGCAGGAGCAGGAAGTCCGCGAGGACGGCGATGGCGAACGCGAGGACCTGGAGGAGCACGCCACCGGCGCCGTCCCGGTCGACGCCGAGTTGGTCGGCCGTCCAGCCGACCGCCGTCGAGGCGATGGCGGAGGCGAGCAGCGAGGCGAGGCCCGCGCCGCCGAGCCCGGCGAGCACCCCGAGGTCCTTGAGCTTGCGAAGCACCGGGTTCTCGTCGGTGTCGTCGAGCTCCCAGACCGCGCGCAGGCACTCCCTCATGGAGCCGACCCAGCCCACGCCGGTGAACAGGAGCAGCGCGCCCGCGACGAGGCCGACGGTGCCCGCGTTGGCGATCAGGGCGTCCAGGTCGAGCTGGTCGGAGATCCCCGGGACCTGCTCGGAGATCTTGTCCTCGATGCGCTTCACCTGGCTCTCGCTGAGCGTGGCGGCGGAGATCGCGGCGGCCACGGTGATCAGTGGGAAGAGCGCGATGAAGCTGATGAACGTCATCGCGGCCGCGAGCCTGCTCCAGTGGACGCTGTCGAGGCGTTCGTAGGAGTGCCATGTGTGCGTGCGCATGAGCCGCTCGACGAGCGGGCCGATGCCGGGGAGCTTCTTCAGCCAGTCCATGTCGTCTGTGTCACCTGTCTCGCCTGCCTCACCTGTGCGGTTGCCGCGCCCCGGTAACGGAACACCAGGGTCCGGGTACCCCAGAATCGCAGGACAGTGGCCAGTGCCATCCCGATTCCCGCCCCCGACACCGTGTCGGCGCGCCGCGAGGTGAGGCCGAGGCCGTAGTGGGAGACCGCGAGGCACAGGAGCTGGACGAGGGCGCCCGCGACGTTGACGGCGAAGAAGATCCCGTACTGGCGCAGCCGCGAGCCGCCGTCCGGCGCCCGCCGATAGGTGCCGAGGGCGTTGCCCGTGTACGCCACGCTGCATCCGGCCACGAAGGAGAGGGCCTTGGCGGTGAGCGGGTCGAGGCCGGCGGGCCCGCGCAGCCAGAGGAAGAGCCCGAGGTCGGCGGCGTACGCGCACAGCCCGACGGCGGCGAACGCGGCCAGCTCGGGCCCGGCGGCCCGCACCCGCCGGGCCGGGAAACCCCTCACCAGTCCGCGACCGCGAACCCGTACATGGCGAGCCACACCAGGCCGATCAGGGCGAGGGCGCGGTCGCGCAGGACGACGTCCTCCGGCTCACCGGCCGTGCCGCGGTCGGCGAAGACGGCGTACCGCAGGATCGCGAGGATGAAGGCGACCATCGAGAGCTGCCGCCACGGCAGCAGCCCGTTGCCCTCGATGCCGCCGCTCTCCATGGCCCACAGGCAGTACGCGAGGACGGCGACCCCGGCCGCGAGCTGCCACACGAACCGCAGATAGCCGGTCGTGTACGAGGTGAGCAACGCGCGCGTCGCACCGAGCCGTTGGGTGCGCCCGGCCGCCGCGGCGGCCTCGGCGGCCCGCTCCATCTGCACGGCCTCGGAGTAGCGCTTGGCGGACACCATGAACAGCGCCCCGAAGCCGGTGGTGATCAGGAACCAGCGCGACAGCGGGATGCCGAGCGCGACACCGCCGATCATCGCCCGCATCAGGAATCCGGTGGTGACGACGGCGAGGTCGACGACGAGGACGTGCTTGAGGCTGACGCAGTACGCGAGTTGCATCACGACGTACGCGGCCAGGAGCACCGCCGTGAGCGGGGTGCACAGGACGGCCGCGGCGGCGGGCGCGAGGGCGGCGAGCAGCCCGCCGACGGCGTACGCGACGGGCACCGGGACCTGTCCGGCGGCCACGGGGCGGCGGCACTTGGTGGGGTGGGCGCGGTCGGCCTCGGCGTCGCGGGCGTCGTTGATGAGGTAGACGGCGGCCGCCGCGGCCGTGAACAGGGCGAAGACCAGGGCGACTTGGGTCAGGGCGTGCCGCGAGAACAGCTCGCCCGCGGCCGCGGGGGCGGCGATGACCAGGACGTTCTTGACCCATTGGCGGGGGCGGGCGGTCTTCAGGAGGCCCAGCGGGAGCCCGCCGGGGCCGGGTTTCGGGGCGCGGGGGCCGAGGGGGCCCCGCTGTTCCAGGACGGCGGCTCGTTCGGCTGTGGCGGCTCGTTCAGCCATCGGTCAGGCCTCCCGTCCAGGTCCGGCCCGCGCGGGCGGCGACCGCGCCGAGGGCGGCGCCCGCCGCGACGTCCGACGGGTAGTGCACGCCGACGACCATGCGGGACACGCACATCGCGGCGGCGAGGGGTGGCACGAGGCGGGCTCCGGCCGGGCGCAGCGCGCCGTACGCGACGGCAGCCGCGGCGGCCGACGTGGCGTGCGAGCTGGGGAAGGAGTGGCGGCCCGCGGTGCGCACCAGCGGCTCGACGTGGCCGGGCCGCGGCCGTCGCACGATCCGCTTCACGCCCATGCTCGCCAGGTGCGCCGCCGCGGTGAGCGCGGCGGCGCGCAGCCAGTCGGCACGCCGCTCGCGGTCGAGCGCCGCGCCCGCGAGGCCCCCGGCCAGCCAGAGCGCGCCGTGCTCGCCGCTCCACGACAGGGCGCGGGCGGCGGCGGCCACGCGCGGGTCGCGCCCGCAGTCGCGCAGCGCGGCCAGCAGCCGGAGATCGACGGCACGCAGCACCCCGCTCCCCTCCTCCTCCATAATCCGCTCATTAATCACATATCGACTCTTCTACCAAAACCCTCAATAACTACGGCAATCTTTAATGACACTCCCTCAATCACCCATTTCGGTGAGGAGAGCAACGGAGGTGAGCAAGCCATCAGATAACGGGCGATACGGTCACAGGCATGCCAGCCACCCAGCCCTCAGCCCCCGCGTCCGCCCCGGCGCGCGTCCCCGTCCCCCTCACCGGCTGGGGCCGGACCGCGCCCTCCGCCGCCCACGTGGTGCGCCCCCGCACGCACGAGGAGGCCGTGGCCGCGCTGCGCGTCTGCGCCGAACGCGGCGGGATCGCGCGCGGGCTCGGGCGCGCGTACGGGGACGCCGCGCAGAACGCGGGCGGCGCGGTCCTCGACATGACGGGCCTGGACCGCGTGCACGCCATCGACGCGGACGCGGGCACGGTCGTGTGCGACGCGGGCGTCTCGCTGCACCGCCTGATGGAAGTGCTGTTGCCGCTCGGCTGGTTCGTGCCGGTGACCCCCGGCACCCGGTACGTCACCGTCGGCGGCGCGATCGGCGCCGACATCCACGGCAAGAACCATCACGTGTCCGGCTCCTTCGCCCGCCACGTCCTCTCCCTCGACCTGCTCACGGCCGACGGCACGGTGCGCACCGTCGAGCCGGGCAGCCCCCTCTTCGACGCGACGGCCGGCGGCATGGGCCTGACCGGCGTCGTCCTGTCCGCGACCCTCCAGCTCCACCCCGTCGAGACGTCCCTGATGGCCGTCGACACCGAACGCGCCGCCGACCTCGACGACTTGATGGCCCGCCTCACCGCGACCGACCACCGCTACCGCTACTCCGTCGCCTGGATCGACCTGCTCGCCCGCGGCGCCGCGACCGGCCGCGCGGTCCTCACCCGCGGCGACCACGCCCCCCTCGACGCCCTCCCCGCCCGCGCCCGCACCGCCCCCCTCGCCTTCCGCCCCCGGCAGCTCCCGGCCGCGCCCCGCTTCGTCCCCGAAGGGCTCCTCGGGCGGCGCTCAGTGGGGCTCTTCAACGAGCTCTGGTACCGCAAGGCGCCCCGCTCCCGCACCGGCCAGCTCCAGAAGCTCTCCGCCTTCTTCCACCCCTTGGACGGCGTCCCGCACTGGAACCGGGTCTACGGCCCCACCGGTTTCGTCCAGTACCAATTCGTGGTCGGATACGGCGCCGAGGAAACCCTCCGCCGCATCGTCCACCGCATCTCCGCCCACCGCTGCCCGTCCTTCCTCGCCGTCCTCAAACGCTTCGGCGACGCCGACCCCGGCTGGCTCTCCTTCCCCATGCCCGGCTGGACCCTGGCCCTCGACATCCCCGCGAACCTTCCCGGCCTCGCCGCCCTCCTGGACGAGCTCGACACCGAGGTGGCCTCGGCGGGCGGCCGCGTCTACCTCGCCAAGGACTCCCGTCTGCGCCCCGAGACCCTCACCGCGATGTACCCCCGCCTCCCCGACTTCCGCACCCTCCGCCAGTCCCTCGACCCCACGTCCCTCTTCCGCTCAGACCTCTCCCGCCGCCTGACCCTCTGACCCCCTCGGGGCTCCGCCCCCAGACCCCCGTCTCCCACCCGCCCGGCGCCTGACGACCAGGCCATTTCAGCCCGTCCGGCGTTTGAGGACGAGGCGCGAAGCGCCGATTCGGCGGCGCCCCCGTCCCACCCGCCACGGGCCCCCACCCCGGGGTCCAGGGGCGGAGCCCCGGTTTCGGGAAGGGGCGGGACTGGGGAACGCCCCGCAGGGCCCACCACCCGCACCCACCAACCACACACCCCCCAAGGACCCCCGTGAAAGACGCCTTCGGCACCCCCCAGTCCCTCCTGATCCTCGGCGGCACGTCCGAAATCGCCCTGGCCACAGCCACCCGTCTGGCAACCCGCAGAACCCGCAGGATCTGGCTGGCAGGCCGCCCCTCCCCCGCCTTGGAGCAGGCAGCCCAACACCTCCGCGACCTGGGCGCGGACGCCACGACGATCCCCTTCGACGCCCTGGACGCGGAGTCCCACACCCCCACCCTCGCCCCCCTCTTCGCAGAGAACGACATCGACATGGTCCTCCTGGCGTTCGGCATCCTGGGCGACCAGGCGAAGGACGAGGACAACCCCTTGGCGGCGGTGAGGGTGGCGCAGACGAACTACACGGGAGCGGTCTCGGCGGGCCTGGTCTGCGCCAGGGCCCTGCAGACGCAGGGCCACGGCTCCCTGGTGGTCCTGTCCTCGGTGGCGGGCGAACGCGCCCGCAGGGCCAACTTCATCTACGGCTCCAGCAAGGCGGGCCTGGACGCCTTCGCCCAGGGCCTCGGCGACGCGCTGCACGGAACGGGCGTGCACGTCATGGTCGTACGCCCCGGCTTCGTACGGTCGAAGATGACGGCGGGCCTGGAGGAGGCACCGATGGCGACGACGCCGGAAGCGGTGGCGGAGGCCATCGAGACGGGTCTGCGCCGCCGCTCGGAGACGGTGTGGGTACCGGGAGCGCTGCGCGTGGTGATGTCGGCGCTGCGCCACGTCCCACGCCCGGTGTTCCGCCGCCTACCGGTCTGAACGAAAGCCGCAAGCCGACGCGGGAGCCGGAAGCAACGGAGAGCCGGAAGCGGGGCACCGGAAGTCGAAATCCGAAAGCCGGAGGCCGGAAGCCGGAAGCCGAGGCCGGGACTCAGCGCTCGTAGACCGCCACCACAGGCAACGCCAACGGATTCCCGCTCTGCATCACATACACCTTCCCGCCCCCCACGAACCCCTTGGTCCCAGGCACCCGCCCCACCCCCTCGAACCACAACTGCTGCTTGCCCCCCGCGGTGACCGCGCCGCCGGCGGGCAGCCGCTCCCAGGGGACCTTGCGGCAGGACCCGTCGGCGGCGCGGAACCGGTGCCGTTCGAAGAGGAGGCCACCCGCGCCGTCGTGGGCGACGGGCGGCCGCGACAGGCAGGGGTCGGTGTCGGCGTCCGCCTGCTGCCGCCAGCGCGCGCCGTCCCAGCGGAGCAGGACGCGCTCGGCGGACGGTCCGGTCGGCGACTCGCCCCGGTCGAAGGAGTGCATGCCGTACGCCCACACCTCGTCGCGGGACACGGCGAGCACCCCGTCGAGGGAGGCGCCGGGCCCCGGCGGGACGGGGTCGGGGAAACGGAAGGCGGGCGTCGGCGTGAGCTTCCAGGCGCGGGCGCGGGCGTCCCAGCGCATGGCCGCGGGCTGCGTCTTCTCGCCCCCGGCACCGCCCACGCCGGGCCCGCTGTCGCGGTACCCGACGGCCCACACGTGGTCCCCGGAGCTCCCGTCGAGCCCGTTGGCGACGGCGGGCAGCGAGGTGACGGTCCAGCGGCTGCCGTCCCAGTGCGCGGCCTTCCCGCCGACGAGCGCCCACACGTCGTCGGGCGCGAAGGCCTTGAGGTCGCCGACGGCGCCCTCGACGGGCGGCCGCGGGACGGCGCGCCAGCGGGTGCCGTCCCAGCGGGCGATGCGGGAGCCGACCGAGGGCGCCACCCCGTGGAGCCACACGTTGTCGGGCCCGGACGCGTCGAGCCGGGGCTGGGAGATGCGTCCGCCCAGCGCGGCGGGCAGCGGGGTGCGCCGCCACGTGGAGCCGTCGTGGCGCAGCAGATAGCTGTCGGGCCGCGCCGCGCCCTGGTCGGCGCCCGCGGCCCAGATGTCGTCCTCGGCAGCGGCCACGACGGCCTCCACCGTGCCCCTGGCCCGCTTGTCGATGTGCACGATCTTCCAGGAGCCGCCCTTGGCGGGGCCCGGCCGTCCCGGCGCGCGTGATCCGTCCGCGTCGCCCGCGGGGTCACCGCCGTCCCCGCCGCACCCGGCCAGGAGCAGCGCTCCGGCGATCACGCCCGCCACGGCTCTGTACGCCTTCACCGAAGCCCCCGTCCGGCACCTCCCGGGTCCCCCCGAGTCCCGCCCGGTCAGCGGGCGGGCAGCGTACCCCGCGCGGCGGGAGCACCCGCCTGCGGGGGAACCGTCGTCCCCCCGAAGACGAATTCGCGCAGCTTGCGCCAGACGCCGTCGGCCCCCTGCTCGTACAGCGCGAAGCCGGTGCAGGGCCACTCGGCCTCGTACTCGGCGAGCTCCTCGTAGGCCCGGTCCATGGCTTCTTCCGCGATGCCGTGGGCGACGGTGACATGCGGGTGGTACGGGAACTGCAGTTCCCGTACGAGCGGACCCGAGGTGTCGCGGACTCTCTCCTGGAGCCACGAGCAGGCCGAGCCGCCCTCGACGACCTGCACGAAGACAACGGGCGACAGCGGCCGGAAGGTTCCCGTCCCGGAGAGCCGCATCGGGAACGGGCGTCCGGCGGCGGCGACCGCCGTCAGGTGGTCCTCGATGGCGGGCAGCGACCTGGACTCCACCTCGGTCGGCGGCACCAGTGTGACGTGCGTGGGGATGCCGTGGGCGGCGGGGTCCCCGAAGCCGGCGCGCAGCTCCTGGAGCAGGCTGCCGTGTGGCTCCGGGACCGCGATCGACACACCGATCGTTACGGTCCCCACGTCGTACTCCTGTCGTCGTGTTGGTGGGCAGGGGTCGCCGCCGTGCCGGACGGCGGGGTGGTGCTCGGTCGGGTCGCTCGGGTGGAGCTCAGTGCTTGGCGGGCAGGAAGCCCACCTTGTCGTACGCCTGGGCCAGGGTCTCCGCCGCGACGGCACGAGCCTTCTCCGCGCCCTTGGCCAGGATCGAGTCGAGCGTCTCCGGGTCGTCCAGGTACTCCTGGGTGCGGTCCCGGAACGGGGTCACGAACTCGACCATGACCTCGGCGAGGTCGGTCTTCAGCGCACCGTAGCCCTTGCCGGTGTACTTCTGCTCAAGTTCCGCGATACCGGTGCCCGTGAGCGTGGAGTAAATGGTCAGGAGGTTGCTGACGCCCGGCTTGTCCACGGGGTCGTACTTGATCACCGTGTCGGTGTCGGTGACCGCGCTCTTGACCTTCTTCGCGGTGGCCTTGGGCTCGTCGAGCAGGTTGACGAGGCCCTTCGGCGTGGACGCCGACTTGCTCATCTTGATCGCCGGGTCCTGCAGGTCGTAGATCTTCGCCGTCTCCTTGAGGATGTACGGCGAGGGGACCTTGAACGTCTGCCCGAAGCGGCCGTTGAAGCGCTCGGCGAGGTCCCGGGTCAGCTCGATGTGCTGGCGCTGGTCCTCGCCGACCGGCACCTCGTTGGCCTGGTAGAGCAGGATGTCCGCGACCTGGAGGACCGGGTACGTGAACAGGCCCACCGACGCGCGGTCGGCGCCCTGCTTGGCCGACTTGTCCTTGAACTGCGTCATGCGGCTGGCCTCGCCGAAGCCGGTGAGGCAGTTCATGACCCAGGCGAGCTGGGCGTGCTCGGGGACGTGGCTCTGGACGAACAGCGTGCAGCGCTCGGGGTCGAGCCCGGCGGCGAGGAGCTGGGCGGCGGCGAGGCGGGTGTTCGCGCGCAGCTCGGCCGGGTCCTGCGGGACCGTGATCGCGTGCAGGTCCACGACCATGTAGAAGGCGTCGTGGGACTCCTGGAGGGCCACCCACTGGCGGACCGCGCCCAGGTAGTTGCCGAGGTGGAACGAGCCTGCGGTGGGCTGGATTCCGGAGAGCACACGCGGACGATGGTGCATGGCGGAGCCATTCCCCTGAGGGTGGTGGTGGGTGACGGGCGGGCGTTCAGAGGCCATGCTCAGCATTCTCTCAGGTGTCGCCCGTTGGTCGGGAACTGGTGCGTGACGGGTGGGAACCGATTCGGTCCGGGCGGTGTACCAAGAGTGTGAGTGCACGGGGGAAGGCTCTTCAAGAGGCTCCGGGGAGCGCGGAGGGGCGGGCGCCGGTGGGGGACGGCATCGGCGTCGACGAGGCGGCGGTCATCGCACGGGTGCGCGCGGACGAGCCGGAGGCGTACGCCGACCTGGTGCGCGCCTTCACAGGCGTGGCGCTGCGCGCGGCTGCGGCCCTCGGCGCGGGCTCGGACGCCGAGGACGTTGGCGCAGCAGTCCTCCTTCAAGGCGTATCGCGCGCTGGGGCGGTTCCGGGACGGCTCGGCGTTCAAGCCGTGGCTGCTGTCGATCGTCGCCAATGAGACGAGGAACACAGTGCGTTCGGCGGGTGTATCCGGAGCCGTCGGCGGCGAAGGGCGCGGCGATATGGATCCACACGACGACGGACCCGGAGACGATGCAGGGGTACTGGCACCGCGCCCCGGACCCGTCGGCCCTGCGTTCCCTCCTGAAGGACCTGGGCCTGATGGGCAGGCTGTCGGAGCGCGACCGCGCGGGAATCCGCCCCATCGAGGCGGCGGCGCCGGGGCCGGAGAGCCCGGCACCCGCGCGGGCGGCGGCCCCGGACGCGGACGGCGGAGGCGGCGGGGCCTCCGGCAGCGGGGACTCCGACGCCGGGGACTGCTCGGGCTGGCACTGGGCGATACCGAGCGCGGCGGCGGGGGGGGGGGGCGGGAGCCGCCGTGATGCGCCGCCTCCGCCGCCGCGACCGCGGGGACGAGCCCCCGCGCCGGGAACTGCTCGACGCCTGAGCTGTCCCGCGCCCTGAGCTGTCCCGCGCCCTGAGTGGTCCACGCCCCGAGCGGTCCGAGCCCTGAGCCCGCCCCGCCTCTGAGCCGCCGCCTCTGAGCGATCCGTGCCGGACCGGTCAGGCCGTGGGCAGGCCCGGGGCCGGGAAGGCGGCCATCAGCTCGGCGACCTCGCCGCGGATCTTCAGGAGGGCGTCCTCGTCGCCGGAGCCGGCGGCGCCGACACCGCGGTCGATCCAGTCGGCGACGGTGGCCATGTGCTCGGTGCCGAGGCCGCGTGACGTCAGGGAAGGGGTGCCGATGCGGATGCCGGAGGGGTCGAACGGCTTCCTGGGGTCGTAGGGGACGGTGTTGTGGTTGACGACGATCCCGGCGCGGTCGAGGGCCTTCGCGGCGACCTTGCCGGGGACGTCCTTGGGGGTGAGGTCCATCAGGACGAGGTGGTTGTCGGTGCCGCCGGAGACGAGGTCGAAGCCGCGGGCGAGGAGGGCGTCGGCGAGGGCCTTGGCGTTGGCGACGACGGCGTGGGCGTAGGTGCGGAAGGAGGGTCGGGCGGCTTCGTGGAGGGCGACGGCGATGGCGGCGGTGGTCTGGTTGTGGGGGCCGCCCTGGAGGCCGGGGAAGACGGCCTTGTCGATGGCCTTGGCGTGTTCCTCCCGGGCCAGGAGCATGGCGCCGCGGGGCCCGCGCAGGGTCTTGTGGGTGGTCGTGGAGATCACGTCGGCGTGCGGCACGGGTGAGGGGTGGGCGCCGCCGGCGACGAGTCCGGCGATGTGGGCGATGTCGGCGACGAGGACGGCGCCGGACTCGCGGGCGATCTCGGCGAAGGCGGCGAAGTCGATGGTTCGGGGCAGGGCGGTGCCGCCGCAGAAGATCAGCTTGGGCCGTTCCTTCAGGGCGAGTTCGCGGACGGCGTCGAAGTCGACGAGGCCGGTGTCCTGCCGCACGGCGTACTGCACGCCGCGGAACCACTTGCCGGTGGCGGAGACGCCCCAGCCGTGGGTGAGGTGGCCGCCCATCGGCAGGGCCATGCCCATGACGGTGTCGCCGGGCTCGGCGAAGGCGAGGTAGACGGCGAGGTTGGCCGGGGAGCCGGAGTAGGGCTGGACGTTGGCGTGGTCGGTGCCGAAGAGGGCCTTGGCGCGGGTGACGGCGAGGCGCTCGACCTGGTCGATGTTCTGCTGGCCCTCGTAGTAGCGGCGGCCCGGGTAGCCCTCGCTGTACTTGTTCTGCAGGACGGTGCCGGAGGCTTCGAGGACGGCGGTGGAGACGTAGTTCTCGCTGGGGATCAGGCGGAGGGTGTCGGCCTGGAGGCGTTCCTCGGCGGTGACGAGGGCGGCGAGTTCGGGGTCGGTGGCGGCGAGGGCGGGGTGCTGGTGGGCAGGGGATGTCGTCATGGCGTCCTCCGGGGCGAGCGGTGAGAGTGTCCGGTCGTGGTCCCGGGGTGCCGATGGGGTCTCCCCTGCTCCAGCGGAGCCGAGAGCTTGGGGAAGGGCGGCACCTCGAAGGTGTTGCCTCGCACGGCTCCCTCAGGGGCGTCTCCCTGTGCGCCAGTCGCCGTGCTGTGAAAAACCAGCCTATCGGGCGCTCCAACGTGTCGTGGTCCTTCGGCCGTGCCCTTGGTCGAGGATGCGAGCGACGATAGGAATTGGGCCACATGCCCGCCCTGTACCGGAAGAACGCGCACCGCGCCGTGAACAGCCGGAAGAAAGCGCACAACGACGTGCGCACGCGAGAAACGGAGCCCCCCGTGACTGCTACGGAAGACCTCATCGCCTCGGCCGAAGCGCACAGTGCGCACAACTACCACCCGCTGCCCCTCGTGGTCGCGTCGGCGGAGGGCGCGTGGATGACGGACGTGGAGGGCCGTCGCTATCTGGACATGCTCGCCGGGTACTCGGCGCTGAACTTCGGGCACGGCAACCGCCGTCTGATCGAGGCGGCCAAGGAGCAGTTGGAGCGCGTGACGCTGACGTCGCGGGCGTTCCACCACGACCGGTTCGCGGAGTTCTGCGCGCGCCTGGCCGAGCTGTGCGGCAAGGACATGGTGCTGCCGATGAACACGGGCGCGGAGGCCGTGGAGACGGCGGTGAAGACGGCCCGGAAGTGGGGGTACCGGGTCAAGGGGGTGCCGGACGGCCGGGCCAGGATCGTGGTGGCGAGCGACAACTTCCACGGCCGTACGACGACGATCGTCAGCTTCTCCACGGACCCGGAGGCCCGCGCGGACTACGGCCCGTACACGCCGGGCTTCGACATCGTGCCGTACGGCGATCTGGACGCGCTGCGCGAGGCGGTCACGGACGACACGGTGGCGGTCCTGATCGAGCCGATCCAGGGCGAGGCGGGGGTACTTGTGCCGCCGCCCGGCTATCTCCCCGGGGTCAGGGAGCTGACCAGCGACTACAACATCCTGTTCATCGCGGACGAGATCCAGTCGGGGCTCGGCAGGACGGGCCGGACGTTCGCGTGCGAGCACGAGCGCGTGGTGCCGGACGTGTACGTGCTCGGCAAGGCGCTCGGCGGCGGGGTGGTGCCGGTGTCGGCGGTGGTGGCGGACGCGGACGTGCTCGGGGTGTTCCGGCCGGGTGAGCACGGGTCGACGTTCGGCGGGAATCCGCTGGCGTGCGCGGTGGCCCTGGAGGTCGTCGCGATGCTGAACACCGGCGAGTTCCAGCAGCGGGCCACGGAGCTGGGCGAGCATCTGCACGCCGAGCTGCGGCTGCTCGTGGGCTCCGGCAAGGTCACACAGGTGCGCGGGCGCGGTCTGTGGGCGGGCGTCGACATCGACCCGGCGCAGGGCACGGGCAGGGAGATCTCCGAGAAGCTGATGGACCTCGGGGTCCTGGTGAAGGACACCCATGGCTCGACGATCCGGATCGCGCCGCCGCTGGTGATCAGCAAGGAGGACCTGGACTGGGGGCTCGACCAGCTGCGGGCGGTGCTCGGCTAGCCCTGGCGCGGGTCGGCGGGTGGGGGCTCGGGCAGGCCCCCGCCTCACCCCGGGGCCCGCGTCCCCCCGGGGCCCGCCTCACCCCTGGCGCCCGGGGACGAAGGGCTGCCCGGCGGCCTCCTCTGGTGCCGGAGGACGGTGGCGGTCCGGTACGTGTACGAGTCGCTGAGCGTGGGCGAGGGGGCGTTCAAGACGCCGGACGGGGCGCTCGACGAGCTGCTCCCGTGAGGGGACCGGCGCTTCCGTGAGAGGACCGACGGTTCCGTGCGGGGCCCGGTGGTCAGCAGGGCCGGGAGGGCCGCCTGCGCGAGTCCGCGCGGCGGCCCTCCCGTCGTTCATGAGGGTGCCTGGGACGGCTGTTCGGCTACGGCTGTTCGGCTATCCGACGAAAAGGACCGAACGGACCTTGAGGCGTTCGCTTCCGTACCCGGTGTGCGGCTTGAGGGCGAACCAGTCGCCGTCGCAGTCCGGCCCCGTGAAGACCAGGGCGTACTCGTCCGTCCGGTTGCGCGGCGAGTGGGCGGGCGAGCTGGAGTCCGGGTCGGCCACCTCCGGCAGCGTGACGCAGACGTCGCTCTCCGGGTTGTCGATGACGGCGATTTGGGGGCGGCCGTCGAGACCGCTGTACGTGTACTGGAACTGCCCCTCGGCCGCGGCGGCGGACGTCGGCAGGGTGACGATCAGGGCGAGGGCACCGGAGGCGGCGGCCAGGGCGGTACGGAAGCGCATACGCGCGGTCCTTTCGTACGGGACGGGTGCGGGTTGGTGCGGGATGGCGCGGGCAACGGGGCTGTGGCTTCCCGCCCCCATGTCCGCATATGCCAGGACTCACCCGCACGAGGGACCACCCGCGAAGGAGCAGAAGAGATCGCCCGCGCACAGTGGAGGCGCGCGAGGCACGGCACCGGCGGGACACGCCCCCGTACTCCCTGTCGCCACCCGCCCCCGTCAGGAACCGTTGACGTTCATGACGACCACGCACACCCCGAAGGCCGCCCGCGCGGCGCTGGCCCTCGGCGCCGCCCTCGCCCTCTTCGCCGCCCTGCCCGCCAGCACCGCGTACGCCGCCAACGGCACGTTCTCCTACCGCTCGGCCCAGGCGGGCGACCTGGAGATGAACAACCCGGCCAACGGAGAGTGCCGTCTGCTCGCCCAGGGGGGCGCGGAGACCGCCTCGAACCAGACGGACACCAAGGCCACGGTGTACCACGACCATGGCTGCGAGGAGGTCCGGATCGTTCTGCGCCCCGGGCAGGCCGCGACCTTCACCGGGCCGCTCCCGCACAGCGTGCAGTTCGGCTAGTCACTGCCCCACCCCGCTGGTTACTGCCCCACCCTGCCGTCCACGCACTCGCGCAGCAGGTCCGCGTGCCCGCAGTGGCGTGCGTACTCCTCGATCCGGTGCACCATCAGCTCACGGACCGAGGAGCCGTTCTTCAGGCGCTCCCCCAGGTCCGGGCGCGCGGCAAGGGCTGCGTCCGTCGCGGCCTGTTCGCGCTCCAGGTCGGCGTACGCGGCGTCGACCACGGCCTGGTCGGCGACGGCGCCCTCGAAGTCCGCGTCCTTCTTGCCGTACAGCTTCGGCAGGGGCTCGCCCTCGATCCAGCCGCGCCAGTCCCGTTCGACCTCGGCGAGGTGGCGGACCAGGCCGAGGAGGGACATCGTCGAGGGCGGGACCGAGCGGCGGGCCAGTTGCTCGGGGTCCAGGCCCTCGCACTTCATGCGCAGGGTCATGCGGTAGCCCGACAGGAAGTCGAGGAGCGTCGGCAGCTCCCCGTCCGGGCTGGGGCCGTCGCTGTCACGCGGGTCGTTGTCCGGGTCCACCCACATGTCGGGGTAGACGGTCGCCTCGGTCCATCGCGCGGGTTGGTCGCTCATGCGCCCCATGGTCGTGCGCGGGGGACGGGCCCGCCACTGCTTTACGCCTCGCGTCCGGTTCGGCTTTACGCCTCGCGTCCGGTTCGGCCGGGAGCCGCCCCCGGTGGGCCCTCGGGTGGCAGCACGGTGGGCGAAGGCCGACTTGGCCCTCTTGATCGTTTCCCGAGCCGACGCCCACGCTTGAGCCGCCGCCGCAGCAGCGGCACGGCGAGGAGCAAGGGGACAGCACACATGACCGAGAACAAGACCGACGAGACCGACGAGACCGGCACGACCACCCTGGCCGGCAACGAAGACGCCACCCGCACCTACTACGAATCCACCGACGTCGACCGCTTCTACGACATCGTCTGGGGCGGCGAGGACATCCACACCGGGATCTACGCCGACGAGGCGGAGCCTGTCGCCGACGCCTCCCGGCGTACCGTCGAGCGCCTCGCCGACCGGCTCGCGGACCGCCTCTCCCCCGGCCGGACCGTCCTCGACCTGGGGTCCGGCTATGGCGGCACCGCCCGCTACCTCGCCGACCGCTTCGGCTGCGACGTCGTCGCCCTCAACCTCAGCGACGCCCAGAACGAGCGCCACCGCGCGGCGAACGCCAAGCGGGGCCTGGACGGGCTGATCGAGGTGGTGACGGGGTCGTTCCACGAAGTGCCGTACGGGGACGGGCACTTCGACGCCGTCTGCTCGCTGGAGGCGTTCTGCCACAGCGGTGACCGATCCCGCGTCCTCAGCGAGGCCGCGCGTGTCCTCAAGCCCGGCGGCGCCCTCGCGTTCACCGACATCATGGCCGCCGAGGACACCCCCGCCGAGGCCCTGCGCCCGGTGGTGGCACGCCTCGGCGTGGACGCCCTCGCCACCCCCACGTTCTACCGGGACGCCCTCGCCGAACTGGGCCTGGACCCGGTCGACTTCGACGACCACACCCCCCAGATCGCCCGGCACTACGTCCGTCTGACCGCCGACACCCGCGCCCGCGAGGCCGACCTGCGTGCCGCCATCAGCCCCGCGTACGTCGACGGCCTGCTCGCCAACCTCCCCCTGTGGGTCGACGCCACCAGCGCCCACCGCCTGCGCTGGGGCATCTTCCACGGCCGCCGGGCCTGAGGCTCACGCGACGGCGGTCCCCTCCAGTTCGACGAGCAGCGTGGGGATCGCCAGTCGCGTCACGCCGAGCATCGTCGTGGTCGGCGCCACCCTGGCGGCGCCGAGGCGCGCCGCCAGTACGCCGTAGTACTGGAAGAGCAGGTCGACGTCGGTCGTGTAGACGTTGAGGCGGACGAGGTTCGCGAGGGTCATGTCGGCCTCGGCGAGCACGGCCTCCAAGTTGTCGAGGGTCAGCTCCAGTTGTGCCGCCATGTCGCCGTCGTGCTGGGGCTTGCCGTCGGCGCTCATCGCGGTCTGGCCCGAGATGTACAGGGTCCGGGTGTGTCCGGAGACGACCTCCCCTTGGTTGAATCCCATGTCCGCCGACCACGTCACCGGGTTGATCGCGGTTCGCTCCATCGCCTCATCAGCTCCATTGGTTGCGTTCGATGCGTTCGATTGACTGCGTTCGATACGTCGGTGCCTGACCGATTCGCTCGGTGCTCGACCTCGTGCTGATGAGCCTGCCAAGGCAATCACGACACCCTTGGTCACGTATTCCGTCGCGTGATCCGTCGCGTGATCCGTCGCGTGATCCGTTAGGGTCCCCGCATGCGCGCCGACCGGCTGGTTTCCCTGGTGCTGCTGCTGCGCCAGCGCGGTCGGCTCTCCGCCGCGACGCTGGCCCGCGAGCTGGAGGTGTCGACGCGCACCGTCCTGCGGGACATCGAGGCGCTGTCCGCAGCGGGCGTCCCCGTCTACGCGGAGCGCGGGCGGCACGGCGGCTTCGCCCTGCTTCCCGGGTTCCAGACGGAGCTGACGGGGCTGAATCACGACGAGGCGCTGGCCCTCCTGGTCGCCGGGTCCCGGCGGGGCGCGCAGGTCTTCGGCCTCGGCTCGGCCCTCGCCGCCGCCATGCTCAAGGTCGTCGACGCACTGCCCGAGAGCCATCGGGACACCGCCGCCGACGTCGCCGAGCGCCTGCTCGTCGACCCGGAGACCGACCTCCTCTCGCGCCGCGTGACCGCCGACGAGGTGCCCGACGCCGTCATGGCCGAGGTCCGCCGCGCGGTGCTCGCCGGGCACAAGCTGCGCATCCATTACGCGGCCACGGACCAGCCGCCCCGCTGGCGCACCGTCGACCCGATCGGCCTCGTCACCGTCCGCGACCAGGGCTACCTGCTGGCCACGAGGTCCGGCGAGGACCGCACCTACCGGCTGTCCCGCGTCCGCGCCGCCGAGGAGCTTCCCGAGCCCGCCGAGCGTGCCGACCGCATCGACCTGGAGCGCGCCTGGCAGGAGCGCGGCACCCGGTTCCGTACCGGCGGCGACGACCAGGTCACCGTCCTCGTACGGATGGACCCGGCGCGCCGGGAGGACCTGGTCGGCACCGCGCTGGCCGTCCACGCCGAAGAGACCGACGCGGACGGGAAGTTGCGGCTCGAAGCCACCTTCCAGGACGCCCGGCACGCCGTATGGGCCCTGTGGCAGCTCGCCACCAGCGCGGAAGCGCTGGCCCCGGCGTGGCTGCGCACCTCCCTGCGCGAGCGCGCCGCCGCCGTGGCCACCCGCTATGAGGCGTCACCCTGAGCCCGGGCCGCCGCCTGGCCCAGCCATTTCACCCCAGAGGAGTGACTTTCCTGGATTTTTCGGGTGCATCGGGCATGCCTGCTGTGCAGAAGCACCGGCAATCGGAGGACGAAGTGAAGCGGATCAGGATTCCCGTGATGGCGGCGGTCGCCGCCCTGACCCTCGCGGCAGGAGCGACCGAGGCCACCGGCGCGGGGGCGAGCGGCGTGCCCGCACCCGCGCAGCCCAGGGCCGCGGCCCCCATGGACCACTCGGGGCACCAGAGCCCCGAGCTGGTCATCCCGGCAGGCGTGTCCACGACGGTCATCGCGTCGTGCCCGGCCGGCCGCCAGCCGAGCGGGGGCGGAGGCATCAGGTCCGGCAAGGGCCTCTTCATGTCCGGCTCGACGCCCCGCAACAACACGTGGGAGGTCAGGTTCACCAACAAGTCGGGCGCGGAGCGGCGAGGTTCGGCCTTCGTCGTCTGCACCCCCCAGTCCCACACGCGTGTGTCCGCCGCCAATCCCCTGACGGTGCCCGCCCACTCGCAGAGCGGCATCAGCAACGTCCGCTGCCCCGAGGGCCAGTCACCCACCGGCGGCGGGTGGGAGGCGTCGAGCCTCCAGGTCATCGGCATGCGGTTCTCCGTCTCGGGCGGGAACTACAACGCCGTGCTGTTCAACGACACGGACATGACGCAGAGCTTCAACGCGGTCGCCCTGTGCTCGACGGCCTTCCATGAGACCCGGATCGGCCAGCAGATCACCGTCCAGCCCGGCGCCGAGGGCGTCGCGACCGCCCGGTGCGGCCCCGGCCAAGTGACCAGCGGCGGCGGCTCCTTCCCCAGCGGCCAGGCCTTCATCGGCGACTCCCGCCCGCTCCCCGACGGCACCGGATGGCAGATCACCGCCGAGAACACGACGGGCACGCCCCAGAAGGTGACCGCGGAGGCGACCTGCACCTCGTCGTAGACGTCCCGCGTGCGCGATGCGGCTAAAACGAGCGTTCTATCGTGACGGGTGACTCCATGGAGGGGCGGGGGTTCGCAGGGCTCGCGGGTCACGGATTGACGCCGGGGCCCCTGCCTTCGGCAGGATGGCCCGTATGACCGAGATCCACACCCCCCGCCTCCTCCTCCGTCGCTGGCACGAGGACGACGTCCCGTTCATGGCGGAGATCAACGCCGACCCCCGGGTCGTGCGGTGGGTCGACGACGGCTCCGTCATCGACGCGGACACCACCGCCGAGGAGGTCGAGCGGTGGGAGGAGGAGTGGGACGAGGAGGGCTTCGGGCTCTTCGCCGTCGAACTCCTCGGCTCGGGCGAGCTCATCGGCTTCACGGGCCTGTCCCTGGCGGAGTTCTCCCCGGACGTCGTGCCCGACGTGGCGATCGGCTGGCGGCTCGGCTCCCAGTTCTGGGGCCAGGGCTACGCGTCCGAGGCCGCCCACGCGACGCTGGAGTTCGCACTCCAGGACCGCGGCCTCGACCGCGTCGTAGCCGTCCTCCGCACCGGCGACACGGCCTCGGAGAACGTGGCCCGCAAGCTCGGCATGGCACCGGAGCGCAAGACGGACCACCCCACGCTCGGCGTCCCGCTGACCGTTCACGCGATCGACCTCACCGAGTACCAGGCCTGACCCGACCAGGGTCAGTCCCGACAAGACACCTGGCCGTCGATCTCCGCCCACACCGTCTTCAACGGCTCCGGCCCGAGCTCCACGCCCCACCGGTCCGCCAGCGCCTCCACGATCACCAGCCCCCGCCCCGACTCGTCCTCGCCATCCGGCTCCCGCACGACGGGCAGCCGGTCCCCACGCGTGTCCGACACCTCGATCCGCAGCACGCCGCCTTCCGTCGCCGTCAGCTCGATCCGGAAGTCCCGTGCGGGTACGCGCCCGTACACCGCCGCGTTCGTCGCCAGCTCGGCGAGGATCTGGGCCGCCGCCTCGAACGGGAGTCCCCACGCTTGCAGTTGCTCCGTAGCGAGCAACCTTGCCCTGCGGGCCCCGCGCCACGTGGCGGGCAATTGAGCGCGGAAGCGGTGCACTGGCCGCGCGGAACGCACGGTTCGGGTGATTTCTGGGTTCACGTAACTCAGCGTGGCGGCTGACGCCTAGCCTGAACAGTGACGATTCCTGTACGT
Organism: Streptomyces sp. NPDC041205; assembly: GCF_055591765.1. NCBI lineage: Bacteria > Bacillati > Actinomycetota > Actinomycetes > Kitasatosporales > Streptomycetaceae > Streptomyces > Streptomyces sp. NPDC041205. The sequence goes on from NZ_JBVIZH010000002.1 coordinate 1,111,999, forward strand.
ACGGTGGCTGTCCTGGGATGTCCCCACGCGTACCGAACGTACCCGTGACCCCACCGGGAGGTGGCCTTGGACGGCAACGAGGGCATGGACGAGGTCGGTTGGGAGGTCGGCTCCGACGACGAGTCCAGCGCGGTCGCCGAGCTCATCGGACGCCAGATCAAGTTCTGGCGCGAGGCCGCCGGGCTGCGCGCGGTGCAGTTCGGTGACCTGATGGGGTACGGGGAGAACCTGATCCACAAGGTCGAACGCGGGGCGCGGATCCCCAGGCCGGAGTTCCTGGACCGCGCCGACGAGGTCCTGAACGCGAGCGGCCACCTCAAGGGCCTGAAGCCCGACGCGGAGAAGGTCCGGTACCCGAAGAAGGTGCGGGACCTGGCGAAGCTTGAGGCGCAAGCGCTTGAGCTGTGCACGTACAACAACTCGGTGATCCATGGGCTGTTGCAGACGGAGGAGTACGCGGAGGCCGAGGTCCGGAACCGGCAACCCCCCTTTCCGGAGGAGGAAGTGGAGCGCCGCGTAGCCGGTCGCATGTCGCGGCAGGCCATCGTCGACAACACGTCAGGACTGCCTGTTTTCGGCTTCGTGCAGTGCGAGTCGACATTGCGCCGCGCCAACGGGGGCAGACTGGTGATGCGCAGGCAGCTCGAACACCTGTTGGAGGTAGGGCAGTTGCGGAACGTGACCATCCAGGTCCTACCGCTGGACCGCGAGGAGAACGCCGGGCTTGGCGGGCCGCTGTCCCTGTTCAAGCTCAGGAGCGGAACCACCATCGGGCACCTGGCCGTTCAGCTCATCAGCCGAGTGATCACCGACCCACGCGAGCTTCAGGTCCTCGACATGCGCTATGGCATGATCCGGGCGCAGGCTCTCGGCCCCCGGGAGTCACTGGAGTTCATCGAGAAATTGCGAGGAAAGGCATGACACCGGAGTGGGTCAAGAGCAGCTACAGCACCGCCGACGGCCCCGAGTGCGTCGAAGTGGCTTGGCGCAAGAGCAGCCACAGCACCGCCGACGAGCCTGAGTGCGTCGAGGTGGCCGCCACCCTCGAAGCCGTCCTCGTCCGCGACTCCAAGAACCCCGACGGCCCCCGCCTCACCCTCGCACCCTCCGCCTGGGCGGAGTTCATACGCCGCACCGCGAAGTGACGTTCCGTACACGCGACTTGATGTACCGTAACCACAACTAAACGGCCCCCGTGCTGGTTGCAGCCAGCGGCGAGGGCCTTCACTTCCAGTGCTTCGAAGGAGCACCGAAAATGCTTCGCCATGCTATCGCGCCTGCCCGTTTCTTCACTCAGGTGCCGAACGAGATCCTTCGCCATCCTCGGCTCAGCTCGGACGCAGTCCGGCTCCTGACCTGGCAGCTTTCCCTCCCCGACGGGGCGCACGAACCCCTCTCCGCCACCGCGCGCAGCGCAGGCATCGGGCGGACCGGATTCAACCGGGCCAAGGCGCAGTTGAAGGCCGAGGGCTACCTCCACGAATGGCGCGAGCAGCGCGAACGGGGCCGGTGGGCGACCTGCCAGCTCGTCTCGAACGTACCGCTGGACGCGGAGCAGGCGGCTGTCTTACGGGGCTCCGCTCCGAGTAGCCCGGATCGGGTGGTCGGCCAGCCGACGGGCCGGGCCGTCGGTCGTCATCCAGATGCAACACCCCTGGAGAACATCCCCCAACCTCCTCCGGCGAACGGGGAGTTGCCGCAGGCGGACCTGATCGTCCGGGGCCTGCCGGACCTGGACCCACGCCTGCGCGTGCCGCGCGGGATGCTGGCCCAGCTCACCGAGCTGGCGGGGCGGTGGCTGGCGCTGGGCCACAGCCCCGACGACGTACGGGACGAGATCCGGCGGGGCCTCCCCGGCAGGCACCAGGTGATCCACAAGCCGGGCGGCCTGGTCCGCTCCCTGCTCAGGGACCCCGCCCCGGCACGCCCGGCGCAGCCGCAGGTCGCCGCCCTGCGGGAGTGCGCGGGCCCGCACGGGCGGCCGACCCTGTTCCGGCCCGTGGCCGGGGAGGACCGGTGCGGGGAGTGCCGCAGGGACCGGGCGGATGCGGGCCGGACGGGCGCGGGCGCCGGGTGGGCCGGGGCGGGCGCGGCGGCCCGGGGTGCGCCCACGGTGCGGGCGGCACTGCGCGCGGGACGCTCGGCGGTCACTCCGTGACGTAATGCCCCCAGCTCACCCAATCAGGGTGTTTGTCGGGCAAAGCCGCAAGTGCGGCCTGTGCGCGGCCGATTCTCATCTCTGGGTGCGGGCCGTCCTGCCTGCGCCCACGGGTCCGAATCAGCACGCACACCCCTGGGGAAAGAGACCATGAAGTCGTCCACGTACCTTGCCGTCCCGCTGGCCGCCGGGCTTGCCCTCGCCGCGTTCGCCGTCACCGCCGTCCCGGCCACCGCCCAGGCCGAGGCACGGGCGGCGGCCCGGAAGGCCGTCCTGACGAACCTGGACAACGGCCGGACCGTGACCGTGGCCACCGGGGACACCGTCGAGGTCAAGCTCACCGCGTACCGCGAGGGCCACGTCACCTGGAAGTGGGCCGAGCCCGACACCGACACCCCCGCCGTGCTCCGCAAGACCGCGGGCAGCACCCTGCCGAACGGCGACGCCCGCGCCGACCTGAGCGCGGACGCCGTCGGTACCGCCACGCTCAACGCGGGGCGCAGCTGCGTCCCCGACCCCGGCTACGCCTGCCCCGCCGTCATCCTGCCGTGGAAGGTCACCGTAGAAGTGAAGTGAGGGGGCGCACGCTCGTGGGGAAGAGGTCGGCGGGGACCGTTTGACCCTCACACCAGTGTGAACGTTTCAGGATGTCTGCCGTGTGCGGGACACCCCTCCCGCCCACGGCAGACCGCTGACAGCAGACCGCTGCCGGCGCCCGCAGCGAGCGTTCCGAGGTGAGTGTGATGGACAACCAGCTCTACGACTACAGCCCCATAGTCGAGCGCGAGCCGATCCAGTGGCCGGGCGGCGCGAAGGTCGCCTTCTACGTCGGGCTCAACATCGAGCACTACGAGGTCGACAAGCCGTCGACATCGACGTTCCCCGGCACCGCGCACCTCACCCCGGACCCGCTGAACTACGGCTGGCGGGACTACGGGCCGCGCGTGGGCTTCTGGCGCACCCTGGAGACCCTCGACCGGCACCGGGTCCGGGCCAGCGTGCTGCTCAACTCCGATGTGGGCGACCGCTATCCGCAGATCGTCCAGGCGGGCCGCGACCGCGACTGGGCGTGGCTCGCGCACGGCAAGAACAACTCGATCTTCCAGGCCGACATGACGGAGGACGAGGAGCGGAAGTACCTGACGGACGTCGTCGAGACGATCGAGCGGACGACGGGGACCCGGCCGCGCGGCTGGATGGGGCCCGCGCTCACGGAGACCTTCCGGACTCCTCAACTGATCAAGGAACTCGGGCTCGACTACGTCCTGGACTGGACGAACGACGACCAGCCCTTCGACCTGAACGTCCCCGGCATGTTCGGCGTCCCCTACTCCGTCGAACTCAACGACATCAACCTCTTCGTCGGCCACAGCATGACCGGCCCCGACTTCGTGCAGATCGTCAAGGACCAGCTCGACCAGTTGCACGCCGACGCGGAGGCGGCGGACAGCGGGCGGGTGATGGCCCTCGCCCTGCACCCCTTCGTCATCGGCCAGGCCTTCCGCGCCAAGTATCTGGACCAGGCCCTGGAGTACGTGGTGAACCACCCGGGGGTGTGGGTGACGACTTCGGACGAGATCGCCGAGCAGTACCGGGGCGGCAGCCGCGGCTAGGAGTGCAGCGCACGGGCGCGGCGTGAGGGGCGCTGTGTGGGGGCGCGCGCTGCGGTGAATCACTCCCACGGACAGGTGGGTACGGGCCGCGCCTTCTTGTCGGGCCCGCCCCCGTTCGGAACCGTTGCGTTCATGATGAAGCGAACCAAGAGGACGGCCGCCCTGGCCGTGGCGGGCGCCGCACTGCTGATGGCCCCGTTCACCACCGGGCACGCCGCCGCAGCCGCCCCCACCGCCCCGGCCACGGCCCCCGCCCAGGCCCCCTGCGAGATCGGCGGCCCCCACACCGACTTCAAGGGCACCAGCATCCACATGCGCAACAAACCCGGCGGCAGCCACGTCGGCTGGGCCAACCAGGGCGACTGCGCGTACTGGTACCAGGCCGACTCGGGACCGCGCGTCCAGTGCCCGGACGGCAGCCACACCGTCGCCTGGCAACTCGTCCAGAACAAGCGCACCGGCGTGGTCGGCTACGTCTCGGCGTGCTTCCTGGGCTGAGCCCCGGGCACCCGCCTCACCTCGCCCACGTCGGCCGCCACGTGTCCGTGCCGTCGTGGGCGAGCCCGGCCGCCGCGAGGTGGTCGCGGAGCACCGCGAGGCCGGGGTGCGGATTGGTGTCGTACCAGAGCAGCGAGTGCGGGTAGACCGGCGTCGGGTCGCGCAGCGGGATCAGGCGCAGGTCGTGCCCGGCGGGCCAGACCAGCGGCGTCCGCTCGCTGAGGAACGTCGCCAGCGTCGTCGACTCCGCGATCGTGTCCAGCAGGTACTCGACGCCGAAGTTCGGGCGGCCCAGCGTCTCGATCACACAGCCGAACGTCGCCGCGAGCGCGTCGTAGTACGCCGCCCACTCCGTGCCCGCCGCGTTGCCCGGCATCCAGATCCGGTGCCCCGCCAGCCGCTCCGGAGCGATGGCCTTCTCGGCGGCGAACTCGTGCCCGGGGCCCGTGAACAGGTGCATCGGCTCGTCCAGTACGGGCATGGCCTCGATGCCGTCCGGAAGCCGCCGCCCCGGCATGGTCACCGCCCGGAACGTCGCGTCGATCTCGCCCGACTGCAGCGCCGCCACGGCCGCGTCGACGCCGTACAACGTCACGATGTCCAAGTCGATCTCCGGGTGCGCCCGGTGGAAGTCCCGCACCAGACCCGCCGTCGCCACCCGGCGCCCCACCACGTCCACGCGCAGCGCCCGCTTCCCGGGCCGCACCGAGGCCGCCGCCCGCTCCTCGGCCAGCGCGAGCGCCCGCGCGTGCGGCAGGAACGCCTGCCCGTCGATCGTCAGCCGCGCACCCCGAGGCATCCGGTCGAACAACCGCACCCCCAGCTCCCTCTCCAGCGCGGCCACCCGCTTCGACACCGCCTGCTGCGTGATCCCGAGGTCGACGGCGGCCTCCTGGAACTGCCCCGACTCGGCGGCGGCGAGGAACGTGCGTACGGCGTTGAGATCCACGGCGACACCCTAAGGACACAACCAGGGGTTGTGCGGAGGGGGCGGGGGGTTGTTTGCCCCGGGGTGGGGGGCCTGGTTTTGATGCGGGTGGTGGAGGCGGTCGGGGCTGGGTCGGAGGCGGTCGAGGCTGCGGAGGCCGGGACAGCGGAGGCGGTCGGGGCGGCGGCGAAGGGGACGGTCGGGGTGGTCGAGGCGGGAGAGGTGGTGCGCGAGCGGGGCTCGCTGGGGCGCGGGTTCCGGTGGCTGTGGGCCGCGTACGCGATCAGCTCCTTCGGCACCCGGTTCGCCTTCGACTCGTTCGCGCTCATCGCGGTGCTCGTCCTGCACGCAGGGACGGGGCAGGTGGCGCTCCTCTCCGCCGCCGGGCTCGCGGTGGGCGCGGCGGTGGCGGTGCCGCTCGGGCCGTGGGTGGAGCACCGGCGCAAACGGCCCGTGATGATCGCGACGGACCTGACCCGCTGCGCGGCCCTCCTGACCGTGCCCGCCGCGTACGCCCTCGGCCACCTCACCTTCGCCCACCTGCTGGTGGTGGCGGTGGTCGTCTCGGCCTCCGACATCGCCTTCAGCGCGGCGGCCGGCGCCTGCCTGAAGGGGCTCGTACCGCCGGAGGGCCTGCTCACCGCCAACGGGCGCCTGGAGTCGACGTCCTGGACGGCGACCGCGCTCGGGCCGCCGCTCGGCGGAGCGGCGGTGGGGATGTTCGGGCCGGTGGTGACGGTGGCGGCGGACGCGGTGAGCTATCTGCTGTCGGCGGTGGGGATCAGGGCGATCGGCGGGGGTGAGACGCAGCCCGCGCCCACGACACCGCATACGGCCACGGACGGGCCCACGACCACCCAGGCGCCCGCGCAAGGGCCCGCCGCCACGGCGAGCGGGCCGCCCCGGGTCCGCGTCCGCGACCTCGCCGACGGCTGGCGGTTCATCCTCACCGACCCGGCCCTGCGGTCCCTGTTCCTCAACACGGTCCTGGTCAGCGGGCTGATCATGGCGGCAGCCCCGCCGCTCGCCGTCCTCATGCTCGGCCCGCTCGGCTTCGCCCCCTGGCAGTACGGCCTGGCGTTCGCGCTGCCGTGCCTCGGCGGCCTCGTCGGCTCGCGCCTCTCCCGGGTCGTCGTCGCGCGCTACGGCGAACAGCGGGTCCTGCGCACCGTCGGGACACTGCGGGCGTGCTGGCCCCTCGGCCTGGCCTTCGTCCACCCGGGCCCGACCGGGCTCGCCCTCGTCATGACCGTCGAGTTCGGCCTGATCACCTGCATGGGCCTGTTCAACCCGGTCCACGCCACGTACCGCCTGGAACGGACCCCACCCGACCGGATCGCCCGCACCCTGTCGGCGTGGTCCGTCACCAGCAAGGCGACGGTCGCGACCCTGACCGCCCTCTGGGGGCTGCTCGCCACGGTCGCGGGCCCGCGCACGGCCATCGCCGCCGCGGGCCTGCTCCTGCTCGCGACCCCGCCGCTGCTGCGCGGAGCCACCACACGGCCCGGTACTACCGCTACCGCACGGCCCACTTGAGCGGCTCCTTGTAGAAGCCCTGCGAGTACGTCACGTTCTTGACCTTCGCGGTCGCCGGGATCAGGTAGGGCTCGCACACCGTGCGCTCCTCGCCCTTCTTCCAGATGTCGTCGCTGCCCAGCTCCTTGGCGCCGTTGAGGAGGTTGCAGTCCTTGGGGGTGCTGGCGAGCGTGCCGATGAGGATGAACCGGGTCGCGGGCGCGCCCGCGTCCGTCTCGGCGCCGACGTCGCTCATCGGCTTGGCCTCCTTGATGGCGGGGCCGCCGACGTGCTTGGCCTTCACATAGATCCAGGCGATCTTCTTGTCCTTGTACTTCTTCGGGTCGTCCAGCTCCTTGAGGTCCTCGGGCTTGCCCAGCGCGACCTTCGTCGGCGTGATCGAGAACTTGCCGGTCTTCTTGTAGCTGGTGATCTCCTGCACCGGGCCCGCCTGCCCGAGCTTGAGGTTCTTCGGCGCCTCGTCGGCGGCCTTGGACGCGCCGGACTTCCCGTCCTTGTCCGAGTCGGACGGGCCGCACGCGGTCACGGCCAGAGCGGTGATCACACCCACCGCCGCCAGACCGAGAGACCGGTGGTTCCGCATACCGCGCAGAGTGCTCATGTGTTTCCCCGTGGTTCCACGCCGTGTCCGCCACGGCGCTCTGATCATTGCGACCGCCCATGGTGCCCTGCGCGCCCCGGCCCCGCCGCCCCGGCCCCCCTTCGACGTACGCTCGCGGTGACACCCAGGCACGTTCCGGCACGTTCCGGTGGGAGGAGAACCCCGTGAGCACCCGGCAGATCGAGGGCGGCGCCGACGCGGCGGAGGTGGCGCGCACCGACGCGCTGGCCCGCGAGGTCTTCATCGGCCTCGCCAACAAATGGGCCATCCTGATCGTCAGCTCCCTCGGCGAGCGCACCCTGCGCTTCACCGAACTGCGCTCCGCCGTCGACGGCATCAGCCACAAGATGCTCACCCAGACCCTGCGCGGCCTCGAACGCGACGGCGTGGTCCACCGCACCGTCCACCCCACCGTGCCGCCCCGCGTCGAGTACCGCCTGACCGAGGCGGGCACGGCGCTGCTCCGCGCCATCGACGCCATGTGCGACTGGACGCACCGGTACATGACGGAGATCGAGACGGCGAGGAGCCGGTTCGACGCGGAGCGCCCCGGTCCCGCCCCTTTCCCGAAACCGGGGGCCGCGCCCCCTGGGCCCCGCTGATCGGCGCTCCGCGCCTCGTCCTCAATCGCCGGACGGGCTGGATGTGTGCTGCTGTTGTATTTCAGCCCCTCCGGCGTTTGAGGAGCGGGGTCTGGGGCGGGGTCCCGGCTCGGGAAGGGGCGGGACCGGGGCGCACCGCGAGGAGTGAATTCGCGTCCCGCACCTGGGCAGCCCCCCACGACCGGTGCCATCCTTCGCTCACACACTGTGAGGACGTTCCGGTGTGAGGGGGAACGATGCGCGTACGCCAGGGGAACGTTGCCGCGGTCGGCACAGCCGTCTCCGCGGCCGTCATCGCCGTGGCCCTGGGGCTCGGCACCGCCGCGTGCGGTCGCTCCGACGGGCCCGGCGGGAAGGTGCCGGGGCGGCCGGGTGGGTCGTCGGAGCCCGGGGTCATGAGTTCGCTGGGGGTGGGGCCCAGCGGGTCGGCCGCCGGTCCCGAGGCGCCGCCGGGGGCGCAGGACAGCGGTGGGTCGCAGGGCGGTGATCCCGGGGTGCCGCCGGTGCAGCCGCCGCCGACGGACACGGGGCCGATCAATGCGCCCGGTCCGGGTGTCAGCGGGTCGACCCCAGCGCACCCGCCGGTGTGCGCCTCGTCCCCGGCGTCGGACGCGGACGGGACTCGGTGCCCGCGTACACCGGATCCGTCCGGGCCGGAGACGGCACCGCCCCCGCCCCCGTCCGGCACGCGTACGCCGGAGTCGACGGCCGGGGCGGGGGGCGCCGGTTCCGCGCCCGGGGAGAACTGAGCGGGGTGGGCGGGGAATCGCCGGGGGGCGGCGCGGGCGGCCCCGACGCCGCGCCGGACCAGGCCGGGGTGCCGCGTTCACCCCGCACGGGGCGGGCGCCCCGCACGGCGCGGGCACCCCGCGTGCCGCGGTCACCGCACGTGCCGCGCGCGCCCCGCGTACGACCGGCCGCCCGGCGAGGCCGCGCCCGCACCCCGGGTCCCGAGCCGGAACCCCCCACCGCCGTCGGCAGCCCCACGGAACTCATCAACTCCGTCGTCGGCGCGGCCTCATTCGTCAGCGCCCTGATGCTCTACGCGGGCTACATCTACACCAACGCCTACTACGGCTACTTCCACCTCGACAGCTTCGCCGTCGGCTTCGACACCTTCGAACTGGTCATCCGCAGCCTGAACCTCGCCGCCCTGCCCGCCCTGGAAGTCCTCGTCCTGGCCCTCCTGTTCCCGTACCTGCCCCGACTCCTCACCACCCTCCACGTCCCCGCGCACCACGTGCGCCGCCTGCGCACCGCCGGGCAGGCGGTGGCGCGGGCCCACGTCGGCATCGTCGCCGCCGGAGCCGCGCTGCTGCTCCTGTGGCGCTGGATCCAGCCGTACGCCTGGTCGGCACCGCTGCTCGTGGCGACGGGCCTGCTGCTCGGCCGGACCCGCGCCGCAACCCCGCCGGGCACCACGCCCCCACCGGCGTGGCGCCGCACCGCAGCGCTCCTGGCCGCGGGCCTCTTCCTGATCTGGGTGGTGGCCCTGCTGGCCGGGGACCGCGGCCGCCACGACGCGGCCCACGACGCCGGCCAACTCGTGCGCCGCGTCGCCGTGGTCGTCCTCAGCACCGACCGCCTCAGCTTCGCCCCGCCGGGCCCCGCCGTGGAGGACCTCGGCCGCGGCACCCACTACCGCTACCGCTACAGCGGCCTGCGCCTGCTCATCGAACGCGACCAGCGCTACTACCTGCTGCCGCTCGACTGGCACAAGAGCACCGACCCGACGTACGTCATCAAGGACGACGACGACATCCGCGTCGAACTGCGCCCCGGCACCCAGCCCAGGCGTCCCTGACCCGCCCCTCGCCGCGCGTCAGAGGATCACATGCGGCAGGAACCGGGCGTACTCGTCCGTCACCAGCCCCGCCGACTCCCGGATCCCGAGCCCCGCCGCCTCGTCCGCGACCACCCACGCCCCGAGCACCACACGGTTGCCGTCGAAGTCGGGCAGCGGCGCCAACTCCTGGTAGCAGCAAGCCTCTTGGGGCGCGTCGGCCGGGGCATCGGCACCGGGCCGCCGGACGGTCACGCCCGCGCCTTCCCGGCCCAGCAGGGGCTTCGTCACGTACCCCGTCGTCGTGGCGAGTTCACGCGGCCCGTCCAGATAGGCGGGGAGGAGGTTCGGATGCCCGGGATACAGCTCCCAGAGGACAGCGAGCAGCGCCTTGTTGGACAGCAGCATCTTCCAGGCGGGCTCGATCCACAGCGTCGTACCCGTACCACCACCGTTGTCGAGGGTCTCCAGGACGTACGGCGCGAAGCGGTCCGTCGTCAGCCACTCCCACGGATACAGCTTGAAGCAGGAGCGGATGAACCGCAGACGCTTGTCGACGAAGCGGCGCGAGAGCCGGTCCCAGCCGATGTCCTCCATGGCGATGGCGTCCGTCGCGAGGCCCGCCTGCTCGGCGGTCTCGCGCAGGTATGCGACCGTCATCAGGTCCTCACCCAGTTCGTCGCCCGCCGAGTGCGCGAAGTACAGCGGGCTGCCGGGCGGCAGCATGCGGGCCTGCGCCTTCCAGGCGTCGACGAGGCGTTCGTGCAGGGAGTTCCACTGGTCGGCGCCCGGGAAGCGCTCCTCCATCCAGAACCACTGCGGGCTCGCCGCCTCCACGAGGGAGGTCGGGGTGTCCGCGTTGTACTCCAGGAGCTTCGCGGCGCCCGTGCCGTCGTAGCGGAGGTCGAACCTGCCGTAGAGGGACGGGAGTTCGGCGCGGCGGTGCCAGGCCTCGGTGACCAGTGCCGCCAGGCGGGGATCGGTGATGCCGAGGTCGGCGAGGCGGTCCTTCTGGACCATGTGATCGGCCGCCGCGAGGCACATGGCGTGCAGTTCCTCCACGACCTCCTCCAGCGCCTCGACCTCGGGCAGGCTGAAGACGTAGTACGCGGACTCGTCCCAGTACGGGCGCAGTTCGCCGTCGGGGTGGCGGGTCAGCGGATAGATGAGGCCCTGCTCCTCGACCGTCTCCTGCCAGCCGGGGCGGGGCGTGATGGTGCGGCGTTCCACGGCGCGACCCCCGCGCCACTCAGCCGCCGCCGGAGCCGGAGCAGCCGAAGCCGTCCCGGTCGACGGCCTCGCTGCGGCTGAAGGTGCCGTCGTCGGCGTAACCGCGACGGACGTCGGCGTCGTAGTACCAGTCGGCGTCGCCGACACCGTAAGCGCTGCCGGCACTCGCCCCGCACAACCGATCGCTCACCACGCGATATCCGTTCACCACGTCGTAGCTGTCGCGATCGACGCACCGCTTGTCCGGCTCGGAGCCGCAGGACGTGAGGGCGGCGGCGAGGACGCCCATGGAGCCGAGGGCGACCGTGCTGGACCGCACGCGCCGCCGCTTGCCTATGCCATCCGCCATACCTGTTGCCACTCCCCCGTTGCGTATCCCATTGCGCATTCCGTCGCGCATCCCATGACGCATCCCGGCACACATCCCGTTGCGCATGCGAAACGTACCTGCGAAACGTACCGACGACGCAGGGTAGATGACCACGCGGCGCGCCCCGCCGACAGGGCGCGGGAGGCTCCCTGATCTACTGTCCTTTCGTGTCTCTTGGGATGATTTGCGCGCTCGGTTCAGCGGTCTGCTTCGGTACGGCGTCGGTGCTGCAGGCGGTCGCCGCGCGCGCGACCGCGCCCGGCACGGGCTCCGGAGTCGACCCGGCCCTCCTCCTGCGCGCGGTACGTCAATGGCGATACGTCGCCGGGCTCGCCCTGGACGGCCTCGGCTTCCTCCTCCAGATCGTCGCCCTCCGCTCCCTGCCCATCTACGCGGTCGGCGCCGCCCTGGCCGCCTCGCTCGCGGTGACGGCGGTCGTCGCGGCACGGCTGCTGGGGGTGCGGCTCAGCGGGACGGAGTGGGGCGCGGTGGGGGTGGTGTCCGCCGGGCTCGCGATGCTCGGCCTCGCCTCCGGCGCGGAGGGCGACGAGACCGGGCCGACGGCGCTGCGGTACGTGATGCTGGCGGTGGCCGTGGCCGTCCTGCTCCTCGGCGCCGCCGCCGGACGCCTCCCCGACCGGGGCCGGGCCCTGGCCCTCGGCCTCGGCGCGGGCTGCGGCTTCGGCGTCGTGGAGGTCACGGTCCGCCTCATCGACGACGTGTCGCCGGGCGCGCTCCTCACCAACCCGGCGGCCTACGCCCTCCTGGTCGGCGGCGCCGCCGCCTTCCTGCTCCTCACCTCCGCCCTCCAACGCGGCTCGGTCACGGCGGCCACCGCCGGGATGGTCATCGGCGAGACGATCGGCCCCGCCCTGGTGGGCGTCGTCTGGCTGGGCGACCGCACCCGCGAGGGGCTGGGGTGGCTGGCGATCCTCGGCTTCGCGGTGGCTGTGGCGGGGGCGCTGGCGCTGGCGCGGTTCGGGGAGGCGCCGGAGGGGGCGCCCGCCGGGGAGGCGCCGGAGGAGGTGCCCGCCGGGGAGGCGCCGGAGGAGGTGCCCGCCGGGGAGGCGCCTGCGGACTGAGCCACCGGGGAACCTCGCCCTCGTGCGGCGGCCACCCCGCGACGCCCGTCACGGACACCGGTCGGTGTCCGTGACGGGACGCGGAGGCGCTACTGCGGTTCGACCCCTACCACTTCAGGGGGGCCACTCGGAAAGGACCTCGGCAGGCCCGGCAGAGCGATGCTCTTGCTCAGCGCAGCTACAGAGATCGGCTTGCCGTCGGGGCCGACGTTGTCCGCCGGGTCGGGGAACCCGTGCACGCTCACCGAGGCCCCGTCGTCACGGTCGCTGCACCTCCGTGACCTGGCCGCGCTCGTCGTACTGGGTCTTCGTGACCTTGCTGAGCGCGTCCGTGGTGGTGCGCGGGCAGCCGGACGGCGCGAACAGGCGCGCGAGCGCGGGGCAACTGCCCTCAGAAGTCGGGCAGTTGGCCTCTCGTCACGACAAGGGCGGGGATCCCGGCCGCACCGGGCCCGCTCCCCCGCGCGCCCCCGGCGGCGAGGGTCAGGCCGCGCCCGTCAGGAGGCGGCGGGTGCGCTCCGGGGCCCAGGAGGGGATCTCGGACAGCAGGTCGGCGAGAGAGACGGCCGCCAGGCTGGCGCGCCAGGCGGCGTGCGCGTCGGCCATCTTCGCCGCGATGGGGCACGCCGCCCGGCAGTCCTCGGCGGGCAGCGCCCCCCGCCCCTGCTGCCGGATCTCCCGGCACTCGTACGGAGACGCCGCGCCGTCCACCGCCTCGACGATGTCGAGCAGCGTGACCTCGGCCGCCTGCCGCGCCAGGCGGAAGCCGCCCCGGGGGCCGGTCGTCGCGGCCAGGACCCCCGCCTTGACCAGGGGCTGGAGCTGCTTCGCCAGATACGCCTGCGGCACGTCGAAGTAGCCCGCGAGCTGCGCCGCCGACGCGGTCGCCCCCGGCTCCAACTGCGCCAGCGACGTGGCGCAGTGCAACACCCACTCGGTACTCACAGGCAGCTTCATGGCCCCGAGTCTATCTCGGACATCCCAGATCCAGGATATTGCGGATCGATTTAGTCCGAGATACTGTTCCCTCGCCGGCCACGACCGGGCACCACACCGACCAGGGGAGAACCGTCATGCGTATCGCCGTCGCCGGAGCCACCGGGAACATCGGTGCCCTCACCACCACCGCCCTGGAGAAGGCGGGCCACGAGGTCGTCCGCATCAGCCGCTCGCTCGGCGTGGACCTGCTCACCGGGGAAGGGCTCGACGCCGCCCTCGCGGGCGTGGAGGCCGTCGTCGACACCACCAACTGCACGGCCACCGACCCCGAGGAGACCGTCGCGTTCTTCGGCACCGTCACGCGCAACCTCCTCGCCGCCGAGAAGCAGGCGGGCGTCCGCCACCACGTGCTCCTCTCCATCGCCGGAATGTCCCGCGTCGAAGGAAACGCCCACTACGTCGGCAAGCGCGAGCAGGAACGCCTCGTCGCCGAGGGCCCGGTGCCGTGGACCATCGTCCCGGCCACCCAGTTCCACGACTTCGCCGAGATGGTCGCCGCCTGGACCGAACAGGACGGCGTCGCCACGATCGCCCCCCTCCTGGTCCAGCCGATCGCCCCCGCCGACGTGGCGGACGTCCTCGCGGAGATCGCCACGGGCACGAAGGCGCAGGGCCGGTACGTCGACGTCGCAGGCCCCGAGACCCAGGACCTCGTCGACATGGCCCGCCGCACCCACCGCGCCCGTGGCCGCGAGGTCAAGCTGGTGCCGACGTGGTCGGGGCCGTTCGGCACGTCGATGGCGGGCGAGGTGCTGCTGCCGGGCGAGGGGGCGCGGATCGCGCCGACGACGTTCGAGGAGTGGTTGGGGCAGCAGAGGGGGATCTAGCCGGGCGCGGGGGTCCAGCCCGCGGGGCGTGTGGGGCCGAGGCGGGGGTTGTCGGCCCGCCCGGGATGTGGGGCCGAGGCAGGGGTTGTCGGCCCGCCCGGGATGTGAGGCCGAGGCAGGGGTTGTCGGCCCGCCCGGGATGTGAGGCCGAGGCAGGGGTTGTCGGCCCGCCCGGGATGTGGGGCCGAGGCAGGGGAATTCAGCCCGCCCGGCGTTTGAGGGCGAGGCGCGGAGCGCCGATGAGGGGGGACAGGGGCGCAGCCCCAGCCGTGCCGGGGGCCGTCAGGGCAACGCCCGGCACAGGGCGTCGAGCGCCGCCGCCCACGCATGGTCCGGCGGCGTCCCGTAACCCACGACCAGCGCGTCCTCCACAGGCGCCCCCGCCAGAGGATGCCGAAAACGCGACACCCCCTGAAGCGCGAGCCGCAACCAATGCGCCCCCCGGACCACACTCTGCTCCGAACCGGGCGGGAGCCGCACCACGGCGTGCAGCCCCGCCGCGATCCCCGTCACCCGGACATCCGGCGCCCGCTCGGCCAGCGCGGCGACCAGCTGGTCACGCCGACGCCGGTAGCGCAGCCGGGAAGCCCGGACATGACGGTCGTACGCCCCGGACGTCATGAACTCCGCCAGCGTCACCTGGTCCAGGGAACTGCTGGCCGCCCCCGCCGCGTACTTCAACTCGGCGACCTCCAGGGCAAGTTCGGCGGGCAGCACCATCCAGGCCAGACGAAGGCCAGGGGCCAGGGACTTGCTGGCCGTGCCGAGGTAGACCACGCGGTCGGGGTCGAGCCCCTGGAGCGCGCCGACCGGCTGGCGGTCGTAGCGGAACTCCCCGTCGTAGTCGTCCTCCAGGATCAGGCCGTCCGCGCGCCGCGCCCAGTCGACGGCCGCCGCCCGCCGGTCGGGATGCAGCGGCACGCCCATCGGGAACTGGTGGGCGGGGGTCATCAGAACGGCCCGGTGGTCCGCCAACCCGTCGGTACGGGTGCCGAGTTCGTCGAAGGCGAGTGGGACGGTGCGCAGGCCGCACCGGGTCAGCCGCTCCCAGTGCAGGTCGAGGCCGTACGACTCCACGGCGACGCTCCGCAGCCCGCGCGCGTGCAGCAGCTCACCGAGGAGCGTCAGGCCGTGCGTGAAGCCGGGCACGACGACGATCCGGTCCGGGTCGGCGCGCACGCCCCGGGCGCGCGCGAGGTAGGCGGCGAGGGCCGTGCGGAGTTCGATACGGCCGCGCGGGTCCTCGTAGCCCAGTACGTCGCCGGGGGCGGCCGCCAGCGCGCGGCGGGCCGCCTTCAGCCACTCCGCGCGCGGGAACGACGCCAGGTCCGGCGTGCCCGCCATCAGGTCGTACAGCGGGGCGCCGCCCGTCCTCGGCGGGCGCGCGGGCGCCGCCGGACGCGGCACCTCGCGCTCGGCGACCCGGGTGCCCGAACCCTGCCGCGCCGTCAGCCAGCCCTCGGCGACCAGGTCCGCGTACGCGTCGGCGACCGTGTTGCGGGCGACGCCCAGGTCCGCGGCGAGCGTCCGGGAGGAGGGAAGCCGGGTCCCGGGGGCGAGGCGGCCGCCCCTCACCGCCTCGCGCAGCGCGTCCGTCAGCCTCTTGCGGACGCCCGCGCGGGAGCCCGTACCGGAGGCCGCGCCCGCCGTGTCCAGGTGGAGGTCGACGCTCCAGCCGCCGGTGCCGGAGCCGCCCCCGGAAGCACCCCCGCAATCGCCGCCGGAATCCTTGTCGGAAACCTTGTCGGAATCCTTGTCGGAGCCGCCCCCGGCGGCCCGATTGGCCCAGGATTTATCCATGGGAATGGACCATACCGGTGGGCTAATCGCGACGTAGCGTCCCAACCATGACGACGACGAACACGGCCGAAGCGACGAACCCGACGACCACCGACAGCGACCGCCTCCCCGAGCACCTCCCCCGCCTCAACATGGCCGAGCTCGCCCCCGAGGCGTACAAGGCCATGATCCGGTTCGCCGCCGCCGCGAAGAAGGGCGTCGCCCCGGTCCTCTTCGAGCTGATCCAGATCCGCGCCTCGCAGATCAACCACTGCGCCTTCTGCCTCGACATGCACACCAAGGACGCGCTCGCCGCGGGCGAGAGCGTCGAGCGGATCATCCAGCTCAGCGCCTGGGAGGAGTCCAGGCACTTCTACACCGCCAAGGAGATCGCGGCGATCGAGCTGACCGAGGCCGTCACCGTCCTCACCGACGGCTTCGTCCCCGACGACGTGTACGCGCGCGCGGCCGAGCACTTCGACGACTCCGAACTCGCCCACCTGATCGCGGCGATCACCCTCATCAACGGCTGGAACCGGTTCGGCGTCACCTCCCGCATGGTGCCCGGCCACTACACTCCGGGCTCCACCGCGCACCGCCCCGCCGGCCTGCAAGGAGACCCCAAGTGACCGCCACCGCCGAGGCGTTCGGCGCCCTGCACCGTGGCCGGGCGCCCTCCGATCCGCTCGTCCTGCCGGGACCCTGGGACGCCGCAAGCGCCCGCGTCTTCGAGGACGCCGGATTCCCCGCCCTCGCCACGCCCAGCGCGGGCGTCGCGGCCTCCCTCGGGTACGCCGACGGGGCCGTGCCGCCACGCGAGATGTTCGAGGCCGTCGGGCGGATCGCCCGGGCCGTGGCCCTGCCCGTCAGCGCGGACGTCGAGGACGGGTACGGGTTGCCCGCCCGCACGTTGGTCGGGCGGCTGCTCGACGCCGGGGTTGTCGGGTGCAACCTGGAGGACTCCCGGGGCCGCGAGGGCGCCCCGGCGGACACCCTCATAGACCCCCACGAGCAGGCCGACCATCTCGCCGCCGTGCGGGACGTCGCCGGTCGCGAGCTCTTCATCAACGCCCGTGTGGACACGTACATCCGTGGGGTCGCGGACCTGGACGAGACCTTGCGGCGGGCTCGGCTCTACGTCGAGGCCGGGGCCGACTGCGTCTACGTCATCAAGGCGCCGGTCGACGTGATCCCCGCCCTGCGGGCAGGCATCGAGGGGCCCCTCAACTTCGTCTTCCTCCCGGGCGGGCCCTCGCCCAAGGAACTGGGTGAACTGGGGGCCACCCGCGTCACCTTCGGGCCGGGGTTGCTGTTCCGGGCGATGGAGGGGTTGCGGGACGTGGCGGCGGAGCTGAGGTAGGGCCTTGCCTGGGGCTCCCCAACCCCGCCCCTTCCCGATCCTGGGGCTCCGCCCCAGACCCCGCTCCTCAAACGCCGGAGAGGCTGAAATACGGCAGCAGCACACATCTAGCCCGTCCGGCGTTTGAGGACGAGGCGCGGAGCGCCGATAGCGGGGGTCCAGGGGGCGGCAGCCCCCGGTTTCGGAGAAGGGGCGGGACTGGGGCGCCCCGCGAGGGAACCGCTACTTCGGCAGCCACCCCCGCCACTTCGCCCCGTTCGCCTCGACCCACTTCTTCGCCGCGTCCTCGGGCGACATCTTCTTGTCGGCGATCATGAGGGACACCTCGTTCTGATCGGCCTCGGACCACTTGAAGTTCTTCAGGAACTGCGCCGCCTTGCCACCGTTCTTGGCGAAGTCGGCGTTGAAGTACTTCTGGAGAGGCGTGTGCGGGTAAGCGCACTTGATCTTGGCGGGGTCGGCGTCGCAGCCCTCCTTGTAGGCGGGGAGCTTCACCTCCGTCATGGGGACCTTCTTGAAGAGCCACTGGGGCTTGTACCAGTAGGTCAGGAAGGGCTTCTGCTGCTTGGCGAACTGCTCGATCTGGGTGATCTGGGCAGCCTCGGAGCCCGCGAAGACGACCTTGTAGTCGAGGTCGAGGTTCTCGACGAGGGCCTTGTCGTTGGTGACGTAGGACGGGGAGCCGTCCATGAGCTGGCCCTTGCCGCCGCTCTCCGGCGTACGGAAGTCCTTGGCGTACTTGTTGAGGTTCTTCCAGTTCGTGACGTCGGGGTGCTTCTTGGCGAAGTACGTCGGGACGTACCAGCCGATGTGGCCGATGACGCCGACGTCACCGCCGGAGACGATCGTCTTCTTGTCCTTGATGTAGCGCTGTTCCTGGTCCGGGTGGCCCCAGTCCTCCATGATCGCGTCGACGCGGCCCTGGCTGAGGGCGTCCCAGGCGGGGATCTCGTCGATCTGGACCTTGTCGACGCGGTAGCCCAGCTCGTTCTTGAGCAGGTACTCGGCCACGGCGACGTCGGCCTGCGCGCCCACCCAGGACTGCACGGACAGCGTCACGGTCTTGGCGCCCGCCGCGTTCGCGTACGGGGACGACTGCTTGCTCATGTCGGCCTTGCCACAGCCGGAGAGGACCAGCAGGGCGCCCACACCGGCCAGCGCGACCGTCACTCGCGTACGTGTACGCATGGTCACGCTCCCTTCTTCGCGCGGCGTTCCGTCGGCTGCGTCACGCGGTCGAGCATCAGGCCGAGGCAGACGATGGCGACACCGCCGACCAGACCGGTGGCCAGGTCGCCGCGGGCGAGACCGGCGAGGACGTCGTAGCCGAGGCCGCCACCGCCGACGAGACCGCCGATGACGACGACGGCGAGGACGAGCACGACGCCCTGGTTGAGGGCGAGCATCAGCGCGGGGCGGGCCAGCGGAAGCTGGACCTGGCGGAGCTGCTGCCAGCTCGTGGCGCCGAGGGACTTCGCGGACTCCATCGCGGCGGGGTTCACCTGGCGCAGGCCCTGCGTGGTGATGCGGATGACGGCGGGCAGCGCGTACACGACGGCCGCGGCGACGGCGGGGGCGCGGCCCACGCCGAACAGGGCGACCACGGGGATCAGGTACACGAACTGCGGCATCGTCTGGAAGACGTCGAGGACGGGGCGCAGAAGGCGTTCGAGGCGCTGGCTGCGCGAGGCCGCGATGCCGATCGCGAAGCCCAGGACGAGGGTGACGGCGACGCCCGCGAGGACCTGGGAGAGGGTGTCGAGGGACGCGTTCCACACGCCCATGACGCCGATCGCCGCCATCGCGAGGACCGCGGTGAGCGCCGTCTGCCAGGTGCCGATCACCCAGGCGAGGGCCGCCACGATCAGGAGCACCGACCACCAGGGCAGGCCCTGCAGGCCGTCGCGCACCGGGTCGAGCACGTACGTGGTGAAGTGCGCCGCCCAGTCCGCCGTGCCGCCGACCACGGGCACGCCCGTGTACAGGTGGTCGACCATCCAGTCCTTGGCGGTGTTCACGGGCTCGGCGATCTGCACGACCCAGCTCGTCGGCCACTCCAGGCGGTCCGCGAACCTGGCCGCGAGGGCGCAGGCCAGGGTCACGGCGGCGGCGATGGACCAGCCGCGCCAGCCGCGCAGCGGCGAGTTGTCCTCGGCGTGCGCGCCGAGGCGTTCGCCCGCCGCGCCGGTGACGCGGTCGAGGACGACGGCGAGCAGCACGATGGGGATGCCGGCGGCGAGGGCCTGGCCGACGTCGACCGTGGAGAGCGCCTGGTAGACGCGGTCACCGAGGCCGCCCGCGCCGATCACGGACGCGATGACGGCCATGGAGAGGGCCATCATGATGGTCTGGTTGAGGCCGAGGAGGAGTTCCTTGCGGGCCAGCGGCAGGCGCGCGGACAGCAGGCGCTGGCGCGCGGTCGCGCCGAGGGACGCCACCGCCTCCATCACGCCGCCGTCGGCGCCGCGCAGGCCGAGGGCCGTCAGGCGGGCCATCGGCGGGGCCGAGTACACGACCGTCGCGAGGACGGCCGCGGGCACGCCGATGCCGAAGACGAGCACGACGGGCAGGAGGTACGCGAAGGCCGGGAGCACCTGCATGGTGTCGAGGACCGGGCGCATCAGGCGGAAGATCCGGTCGTTCAGGCCTGCGGCGAGGCCGAGGAGCATGCCGAGGATCACCGAGGCGAGCACGGCGACGACCATCAGCGCGAGCGTCTGCATCGTCGGCACCCACATGCCGAGCAGGCCGCAGACGGCGAAGGCCGCGGTGGCCAGGGCGGCGAGCTTCAGGCCCGCGACGCGCCAGGCGACGGCGCCCGCGGCGACGGTGACGCCCGCCCAGCCCGCGGCGAGCAGCACCAGGTAGACGCCGCGCACGGACAGCACGACGGCGTTGGAGATGTGCCCGAAGAAGTAGGTGAACAGCCAGTGGCTGTCGCGGTTGTCGATGATCCAGTCGCTGGCCTTGGTGAGCGGCTCGGTCAGGTCGACGGTGAGCGCGTCCGGCCAGGCGCCGGAGGCCCACTTGGCGTTGAGGATCGGTACGGCGACGGCCGCGACGACGGCGAGCAGCAGGAGCTTGACGACGGCGCGGCGGCGCAGCAGGGCGCCGATCCCGGTATCTCGTACGGGAGTCGAAGCGGTGGCGGTGGCCATCAGGAAGCCACCTCGCCGGTTACCTCTTTACGTATCGAGGTGCCCGCCTTCGCGGACGGCTCGCCGCGCCCGGCAGCGCCCGCGGCGCTCTTGGGGGCCACGCCCGCGACGACGCCGATCAGCTGCTCGTGGTCCACGACGCCCAGGCACCGGCCGCCGTCCATCACGCGCGCCGGGAAGCCGGAGCGCGCCACGGCCTCGATGGCCTCGGACACCGTCGCGTCGGGCGCGATGGCCGGGCCCAAGGCGTCCTCGTCCGCGTCGGCGTCGACGGGACGCATCGCGCTGCGGCAGGTCATGACCTGCTCGCGCGGCACGTCCCGGACGAAGTCGCGGACGTAGTCGTCGGCGGGCGAGCCGACGATCTCCTCGGGCGTGCCGAGCTGGACGACGCGGCCGTCGCGCATGAGGGCGATGCGGTCGCCGAGCTTGAGGGCCTCGCTGAGGTCGTGGGTGATGAAGACCATCGTGCGGCCCTCTTCGCGGTGCAGGCGGACGACCTCCTCCTGCATGTCGCGGCGGATCAGCGGGTCGAGGGCGCTGAACGGCTCGTCGAAGAGCAGGACCTCGGGGTCGGCGGCGAGGGCGCGGGCGAGGCCGACGCGCTGCTGCTGGCCGCCGGAGAGCTGGCCGGGCTTGCGCTGCTCCAGGCCTTCGAGGCCGACCTTCTCGATGACCTTCATGGCCTTCTCGCGGCGCTCGGCGCGCGCCACGCCCTGGATCTCCAGGCCGTAGGCGACGTTGTCGAGGACCGTGCGGTGCGGGAGCAGGCCGAAGTGCTGGAAGACCATGGACGCGCGGTGGCGGCGCAGTTCGCGCAGCCGGTTCTTGTCCATGGCGAGGACGTCCTCGCCGTCTATCTCGACCGATCCCGACGTCGGCTCGATGAGCCGGGTCAGACAGCGCACGAGCGTGGACTTGCCGGAGCCCGACAGGCCCATGACGACGAAGACCTCGCCCTTCTTCACCTCGAAGGACACATCGCGCACGGCGGCGGTGCAGCCGGTGCGCTCGCGCAGCTCCGCGGGGTCGAGGCCGGTGAGTTCAGCGTTGCCCGGGATGGTCTCGGCCTTGGGGCCGAAGACCTTCCAGAGGTTGTTGACGGCGAAGACGGTGTCGGTGGCCGCGTCGGCGGCAGGGGTGACGGTCGCGGTGTCGCTCATCGGCCGTCACCTCCCAGGATCTCGGCACATTTCTCCCCGACCATGAGCACTCCGATCATCGGGTTCACGGCGGGCATCGTCGGGAAGACGGATGCGTCCGCGATACGGATTCCTTCTAGGCCCCGGATCTTCAACTCCGGGTCGACGACCGCGAGTTCATCACCGGAGGCGCCCATTCGGCAGGTCCCTGCCGGGTGGTAGACGGTGTGCGCGGCCTTGCGCACCAGCTCGCCGATCTCCGCGTCGTCGGTGACCTCGGGGCCGGGGAACACCTCGCGCTTGAGCCACTTCTTGAACGGCTCGGCCTGCGCGACCTTCCGCGCCAGCTTGATGCCGTCGACGAGCGTCCGCCCGTCGTAGTCGCCCTCGTCCTCGAAGTACTTGAAGTCCAGGGCGGGCTTCACCTCGGGGTCCGCGGAGGTCAGGTAGAGGCGGCCGCGGGCGCGGGACTTGGGGATGTTCGGCGTCATCGACACACCGTGCTCGGGGCGTTCGTAGCCGAGCCGCTCCGGGTTGTCGGTGAACGGGATCTGGTAGAAGTGGAACATCAGGTCCGGGCCCTTGTGGGCCGGGTCCCGCTTCACGAACAGACCGGCGTCCGAGTCCATCGCGGAGTTGCCGGGGATCGGCCCGTTGGTCTCCCAGACGATGACCGACTCCGGATGGTCGATGAGGTTCTCGCCGACGCCCGGCAGGTCGTGGACGACCGGGATGCCGAGGGCTTCGAGGTCCTTCTTCGGCCCGATGCCCGAGAGCATGAGCAGCCGGGGCGTGTCGACGGCTCCCGCGCAGACCAGCACCTCGCGGCGGGCGGTGAGCAGCTTCTCCACGCCGTCCTTGGTGCGGATGTGGACGCCGCGCGCGGTCTTGCCGTCCAACTCCAGCTTGGTGGCCCAGGTCTCCAGGAAGAGGTGGAGGTTCGGGCGGTCACCGGCCTCCATGTGGGGGTGGAGGTAGGCGACGGACGCGGAGGAGCGCTTGTTGTTCTCCGGGTGGTACGCCAGGTCGAAGAAGCCGACGCCCTCGTCGAAGGGCTTGTCGTTGAAGCCGACGACCTCGGGCACGCCGAGCGCGGTCTTCGTGGCCTCGACCCAGTCGGTGGCGATCTGGTTCTGGTCCTTCTTGGCGACGCGTACGACGTTGTTGCGCAGCTTGCCGTAGTAGGGGTCCATCGCCTCGGCGTTCCAGCCGGTGGCCCCGGCCTCCTCCCACTCGTCCCAGTCGGACGGCAGCGGCTTGAAGGAGATCAGGGTGTTGTGCGAGGAGCAGCCGCCGAGGACCTTGGCGCGGCTGTGCAGGATGTGCGAGTTGCCGCGCGGCTGCTCGGTGGTGGTGTAGCCGTAGTCGAGCTCGCCGCCGAGCAGGCCGAGCCAGCGGCGCAGCGTCAGGACGTCGTCGCGGTCGATGTCGCTGGGGCCGCCCTCGATGACGGCGACGGTGACGTCCGGGTTCTCGGTCAGCCGGGAGGCGATCACGGAACCGGCGGTGCCGCCGCCGACGATGACGTAGTCGTACTCGTTCGTTTCAGCCATGGGGGAACTGCTCCTCTTCCTGCGAGGTCGTACAAGGTGCTTGCGCGTAAGGGGGAGGCGGGCGGCTCAGCCCGCGAACCACCGCACCGGCTTCGGCGCGAGGTTCTCGTAGACGTGCTTGGCCTCGCGGTACTCGGCGAGTCCGGCCGGGCCCAGCTCGCGGCCGACGCCGCTCTTGCCGAATCCGCCCCACTCGGCCTGCGGCAGGTAGGGGTGGAAGTCGTTGATCCAGATGGTGCCGTGGCGCATCCGGCGGGCCATCCGGCGGGCGCGCCCGGAGTCGGTGGTCCACACGGCGCCCGCGAGCCCGTACTCGGTGTCGTTGGCGAGGGCGACGGCCTCGTCCTCGGTGCGGAAGGTCTCGACGGTCAGGACCGGGCCGAAGACCTCCTCGCGGACGACCTTCATCTCGCGGTGGCACTGGTCGAGCACGGTCGGCTCGTAGAAGTAGCCGGTCGCGGGGCGGGCGTCGGTGGGCTCGGGCCGCTTGCCGCCGGAGCGCAGGACGGCGCCCTCCGCGAGCGCGGAGGCCACGTATCCCTCGGTCTTCTCGCGCTGCTCCTTGGAGACCAGCGGGCCGCACTCGACGCCGTCCTCGGTGCCCCGGCCGAGCTTGATCTTCTCGGCGCGGCGGGCGAGTTCGGCGACGAAGCGCTCGCGCACCGACTCCTCGATGATGAGGCGGCCACCGGCGGAGCAGACCTGCCCGCTGTGGATGAAGGCGGCGTTCAGCGCCTGGTCGACGGCCGTGTCGAAGCCCTCGTCGGTGGCGCAGGCGTCGGCGAAGACGACGTTGGGGTTCTTGCCGCCGAGCTCCAGGGCGACCTTCTTCACGCCGAGGGCGGCGGCCTGGGCGACCTTGGTGCCGGAGACGAGGCCGCCGGTGAAGGAGACCAGGTCGACGTCGGGGTGGTCGGCGAGGCGGGCGCCGACGGTGTGGCCGGGGCCGGTGACGATGTTGGCGACACCGGCGGGCAGGCCGGCCTCGGCGAGCAGCTCGATGAGCGCGACCGTGGTGAGGGGCGTGATCTCGCTCGGCTTGATCACGAAGGTGTTCCCGGCCGCGAGGGCGGGGGCGATCTTCCAGCTGGCCTGGAGCAGCGGATAGTTCCAGGGCGTGATCATGGAGCAGACGCCGATGGGCTCGTGCACGACGACGCTGTGGATGTCGTCGGACCCGGCGTCGACGACCCGGCCCGCGCCCTCGCCGATCACCAGGTCGGCGAAGTAGCGGAAGGCGTCGGCGACGCAGTCGACGTCGACGCGGCCCTCTTCGAGGGTCTTGCCCGCGTCCCGGCTCTCCAGGAGGCCGATCTCCTCGCGGTCGCGCACCAGCAGGTCGGCGACGCGGCGCAGCAGCGCGGCGCGCTCGGCGACCGGCGTGCCCGGCCAGGAGCCCTCGTCGAAGGCCGCGCGCGCGGCGGCGACGGCCGCGTCGGCGTCCTCGGCACCGCCCTCGGCGATGGTCGCGAACGGCTTGGCATCCGCGGGGTCGATGATCTCGCGGGTCGCGCCGGAGGCGGCGCCACGCCACTCTCCCGCCACGTGGATGGTCTGTTGTGCGGACACGTCCCTCTTGCCTTCCGTTCCTGGCAGTTTCTGCCGTTTGCCCCACCTGATCACTCGTGGTAGCCGGGAGCACCTGCCCGGGCCAGGGAAAAGCATGCGTATTCGATGGCCGAAAGTGCGCTGTGTCACTGCACGTGCGGGTACGCGGGGCGAAACGTACGCTCGAAGCACTTTCTGTCACCGGAGGTGACGCTATGAGCAAAATGCCTCGTACGCGACTGCGGACGGCAGGTGCCGCCTGCACCGCCGCGGTCCTGGCCCTGCTGGTCTCCGCGTGCTCCGACGACAACGGCGGCAGCGGCGACAAGGGCGGCAGCACGGCGGACCTGAGCGCCAAGGAGATCTCCGACAAGGCGAAGCAGGAACTGCTCGACGCCAAGTCCGTCCATCTCACTCTGACGGACAAGGGCAGCGACGTCGACAAGGACGACCCGGCCGCCATGGACCTCGCGCTCGACCGCGACGGCAACTGCACGGGCACCCTGAGCTTCGGCGCGAACGGGGGCAAGGCGGAGCTGGTGAAACGGGGCGACAAGGTCTGGATGAAGCCCGACCAGGCGTTCTGGAAGAACCAGGTGCCCGGCGGGCAGGGCGACGCGGCCGCCGAGCTGTTCAAGGACCGCTACATCCACGGCACGACCGGCGACCCCATGCTGAAGGGCCTGTCGGAGGTCTGCGACCTCAAGGAGCTCCAGGAGAGCGTGAGCGACGACTCGGGGTCCGACGACGACACGAAGGACCTGAGGAAGGGCGCGGTCACGACGGTCGACGGCACCCGTGTCATCCCGCTGACCGGCAAGGACGACGACGGCAAGGAGACCACGCTGTACGTCGCGGCCGAGGGCGAGCCGTATCTGGTGCGCGCCACGGAGAAGGGCGACGGCACGGACAAGACGACGACCCTCACGGACTACGACAAGCCGGTGCCGACGAAGACGCCGTCGGCGAAGGACTCCGTGGACGTGTCGAAGCTGGAGCAGGAACTGAAGCAGGTGTGAGGCGGGGCGGGCCCGCGCGGGGCGGGCCCGGTCCCCCTACGCGAACTCGTCCGCGCCGAACTCGTCGAGCCCCGGCTCGTCCCGCGCCGAGAGCCCCGCCACCCACAGCGGCAGCAGCCAGTGCAGCACGAGCGCGCAGACCGCCACCTGGAACACCAGCGCCTTCGCGGACGCGCCCGCGAACCCGGCGACGCCCGTCACCACGACGGTCGCGAGCAGCACCCACGCCATGATCTGGTGCGCCGTGGCCCGCACCCGGTCCCGCTCGGCCCGCTGCCGCTCGTCGAGCGCCCGGGGCCGCAGCTCCAGGAGCCCACGGGTGGCGCCGTTGATCACGCCGGTCGCCACGCACCACGGAAGGAGCAGGCCGAGCATCGCCCAGCTTGTCCAGGACAGCTCGCCGACGACCGTGCCGAGCCAGGCCGCGACGAGCGCCGCCGTCAGCACGACGTGGGCGCCGACGGCTGCGCGGCGGCGCGCGGCCGTGCGGTGCAGCGCCGCGCCCTCGCTCCGGTTCATCAGGTCGTACATCGACTGGTCGTACGCGCTCAACTTCTCCTTCTGCGCCATGACTTACCGGTCCTTCCCGTGCCCGTACACCTGATCCGTGAGCGGCTGGAACGGCTCCAGCGAGAACAGCGCCTCGACGGGCAGCCCGAAGTACCCGGCCACCTTCAGCGCCAGGTCGAGGCTCGGGTTGTACTGCCCGCGCTCGATGTAGCCGATGGTCTGGTAGTGCACGCCCACGGCTTCGGCGAGGCGCTGCCGGGACACCTTCCGCTCGGCGCGCACCATCGCCAGCCTGTTGTGGACTTGCTCGCTCATGTATAAGAAGTACTACATTCGTGAGTGGTTCAGCAACAGACGCCTCACCTCGGCGCCGCTCAGCAACAGACGTCTCACCTCGGCGCCGCGACCAGCTCCCGCACGCACCCCCGCAGCCACGCGTGCGCCGGGTCCGCGTCGTGCCGGGGGTGCCACGCCATGCCGATGTTCAGCGGCGGCAGTTCGAGCGGGACGGGGAAGGTGACCAGGCCGAGCGGGTCCATCAGCGGGCGGGCCCAGGACATGCTCAGGCCGACCAGGTCGGTGCGCAGCAGGATGTAGAGGGCGGAGGGGTACGTGCCCACATTGCCCACCACCCGGCGGCGCAGGCCGAGTTCGGCCAGGGCGGTGTCCACCGGACCGGCCATCCGGCCCTTCCGGGAGACCGTCAGATGATCGGCGGCGGCGAACCGACGCGCCGTCAACTCTCCTCGCAGCAAGGGATGTCCGGGGCGCACGACCCCCACCATCACATCCTCGAAGAGCGGCTCGACCCGCACCTCGGGCGCGACCGTGTCGATCACGCCGACCTCCAGATCGGCGATGCCCTCGCGCAGCAGCGGCACGTCCAGATGACTCTCGGACAGGAAGCGGAGGCGGACCCCCGGCGCCTCCTTCGCCGCGCGGGCGAACAGGGCGGGCGCGTACGCGGCGGCGAGGGCGTCGTTGCCGACGAGGGTGAGCGTGCGCGACAGGGCCCGCAGGTCCTGGGCGCCGGGCCCCGCGAACACCGCCCGCGCCCGCTCCACCACCGCGCCCACCTCCGCCTGCACCGAGAGCGCGTACGGCGTCGGCACCATCTGGCGGCCCGCCCGCACCAGGACCGGATCGCCGAGCGCCTTGCGGATCCGGCCCAGCGTGCGGCTCATCGCGGGCTCCGACAGGTGCAGGCGGCGGGCGGCGGCGCCCACGCTGCGCTCGTCGAGCAGCACGTCGAGGGCGAGCAGCAGGTTCAGGTCGAGTCCCGCGGTGTCGGCCGGGCGTTCCACTTGCGTCACGCGCAATCATCCCTTGCAAAACTTGCACTGGAAGGCAGGTACCGGGCGAGCCTACGGTGGCGGTACATCCCACGCCACACCGCTCCCGAGGAGGAGCCTTGCCTTCGCCTGCCCAGGTGCCGGTCCCGGCACCGACGCCCGCAACCGCCCCGTCCACGGCGGCGCCGTCCGCACCCCGCCCGTACGCGCCCGCCCCGTCGGCGGCGCCCCCGGCGCCGCCCCCGACCGTCCTGAAGCGGTCGACCCTGCTCGTCCTGTGCGCCTGCGTGATGGTCGCGCAGAGCATGGTCGCCGCCATCAACCTGCTGATCCCGCAGCTCGGTTCGTCCGGCCTGCACCCGTCCGCGAGCGAGATCCTGTGGACCGTCGACGCCTACGTCATCGTCTTCGCGGGCCTGCTCATCCCCGCGGGCGCGCTCGGCGACAGGTACGGCCGCAAGGGCGCGCTGCTCACCGGCCTCGGCCTGTTCGCCGCGGGCGCCACGGTCAGCGCGCTCGCCGTCTCCCCCGCCATGCTCATCGCCGGCCGCGGCGTCTCCGGCGCGGGCGCGGCCCTGATCATGCCCGCGACCATGTCGATCCTGATGCGCGTCGCGCCGCCCGAGCAGCGGCCCCGCGCCCTCGCCTCCTGGACCCTCGCCATGGGCCTCGGCGGCTTCACCGGGAACGCGGGCGGCGGCCTCATCGGCGAGTACCTGTCCTGGCGCGCGCTGTTCTGGGTGATGGTGCCGCTCGGCGCGCTCCTGGCCCTCGCCGTGGCCCGCACCACCCCCCGCACCGACCACTCCGGCGGCACCGCCCACGCGCCGTCCCTCGACCCCGTCGGCACCCTAGTCCTCACCGCGGGCCTGGTCGCCGTCCTCTTCGGCGTCATCGAAAGCCCCCTGTACGGGTGGGGGGCGCCGCGCATCCTGTGCGCCTTCGCCGCCGGGGCCGTCCTGCTCGGGGCGTTCACCGCGCACGCGCTGCGCTCCCGCGCCCCGCTGTTCGACCCGCGCGTCTTCCGCTCCGCCCGGCTGAGCGCGGCGACCCTCGGCTCGGCGGTCGCCTTCTTCGGCCTGTTCGCCCTCTTCTACGTCAACTCCCAGTACCTGCAGTACGTGAAGGGGTACGGGGCCGCGCGCGCCGGTTTCGCCATCGTGCCGCTGACCATCGGCATGGCCCTGGTGCCCCGCCTCGCGGCCCGCTGGTCCGCCTCGCCCCGCCCGGTGGTGGGCGCCGGACTCCTGCTGATCGGCGCGGGTCTGCTCGGCGTCTCCACAGCGGACGCGGGCACGCCCTACGCGGCCTACGCCTGCTGGCTGCTCATCATCTCCGCGGGCACGGGTCTGTGCATGCCCGTCCTCACCATGGGCGTCGTCTCCGCCCTCCCCCCGCACCAGGCAGGCCTGGGCTCCGGCCTCGGCACCTCGGCCCGCGAAACAGGCGCGGCCCTCGGCGTGGCCGTCTCCGGCACCATCCTCGCCGCCCACACCGGCACCGCCCACACGGGCGGCGCCGCGGACTTCACGTCCGGGATGGCGGCGGCCCTGCGCGTGGTCGGCACAGCGGTGATCGTGGCGGCGGCCGTGGTGACAGCGGGACTGGGGCCGCGGCGGTGTCCGGACGAGGACTGAGGTCGGCCCGGGGCCGATGCGGGGCGGGGGCGCGGGGCGGCCCGCGCCGGACGTGACGCGGCTCGGCCCGCACGCCGCCCCGCTCTGCCCCGCGCGGCGACGCGGCTCAGTCCGCGTCGGAGTCCGGGCAGTAGGAGAGCGGTGGGCAGAACCACTTCAAGGCCGTTGTCAGGAGTTCTCGTTCGTCCTGTCTGCCGTCTGCTTCGGCGCCGTAGGCCGTGAGGGCGTACAGCTTGCCGTCTCGTGCCTCGAAGCGGTGGTCGACGACGTGCCAGGTGCCGACGTCCGGCTCGTCGGTGATCCGGTCGGTGAGGTAGCTGAGGCGGGCGGCGGGACCGGGGCCGCCCGTGGGGCGGGTCAGGGAGAGCTGTTGGAAACCGGCGGACTTCGGGACCTTCGTGTCGTCGAGGAAGCTGCGCAGCGACTCGTACGGCGTCGGCTCGCTCACCTCGTACAGCTGGAGCCGCCGTGTGCTGTCGGGGCTGCGGTAGTTGAGGATCGTGACGCCGTTCAGGCCCTCGTTGCGGGAGCGGATCCAGCCGCGCGGGACGGCGAGGCGGTAGCCGTCCTGCGGGTCGACGACCTTCTCGTAGGCGGGCGGCGGGCCGCCCGTCGGGGGCGGTGGCGCGGTGTCCCCCGCGTCCGAGGTGCCGGGGCCCTGCGCGGGCTGCCGGTCCGTCAGGTACACCGTCGGCCCCGGCTCGTCCTTCCAGCCCAGCGCCCACGCGCCGAAGGCGAGCCCGCACGCCGCGAGCACCGCGACGACCCCGCGCCGGGCGCTGCGCTGCCGTGCCACGTCCCGCGCGTGGAGCGCCGCGATCTCCCGCTCCCGCTCCCGGCCGACCCACTCCTGCCGGTCCCTGTCGTAGATCCGCACCACCGGCCGCCGCTCCTTCCCCGCTCGTCCGCGTTCAGCCCAGGACCTGGGCGAGGGCCTGGAGGACGGCCGTCACGGCGGCGGCCGTCGCGGTGGCGGGCGCATACTCGGCGAGCCGGTCGCGCAGCCGCGTCAGGGGCTCGCTGCCGCTGCTCCCGTTCCGGGCGATCTCGCCCTCGACCTCGTCCAGCGCGGCCACGACCTCCTCGTCCTCGGGCGCGTGCCCGCCCTCGCCCAACTCGCGGCGCAGGGCGCGGACCGTGGTCAGGACGCGGCTGTGGGCCTGGTCGGCGACCACCGTCGTGTGGTTGGTGGATTCGGCCTTGCCGTGGTCGCCGAAGGCCTGGGAGCCGCCGTTGATGGCGTGGATGGTGACGTGCGCTCCGCCGCCGCTCTGAGGCTGGCCGTCGCTCATGGGTGGTCCTTCCATGGGTGGTTCGGGGTGTGGTCAAGGGTGTGTACGGGGGCGTTGGCCGGGGGTTCGTTCGGGGGCTTCGCGGGGGCGCGGGCGCTCACGTGGTCGTCTTCTCCGTGTGCGTCGCCTGGCCGTGCGTGCCGGTGGCCAGGGCGCCGCCGGACATCTCCTTGATGTAGACCCCGTTGTTGTTGATCTGCGTGATGTGCTGCTCCAGGCGATCCGTGCGGTAGCCGCCGAGGCGCAGCGCGTCGCGCACGCCCTCGCCGATGCGGTCCTGGAGGGTGCGGGTGTAACGGGCGACGTCCATCTCCTGGAACAGCGAGAGGCTGTCGGTGGCGGCGAGTTGGCGCAGGGAGACCGCCGGGGCGTCGGGGGCGCGTGCGGTGTCCGGCGGCAGGAGCCGGGCTGCGGCGGTGCGGAGGAGCCGGGCGAGGCGCAACGGGAGGTGGGCGGCGGCCTTGTGCCCCCGCACGCCGCGGGCCGCCTGCTTCCTCTGTTCCCCGTACTCCCCGCGCTCCCCGCGCTCCCCCTTCTCCCCCGTCCCGTACGCCTCGTCGCTCACCGGCATCGTCAGCCACAGCCGCACCGCCGTGCCGAGCGACGGGAGCCAGCGCAGGGCCGTGACGCCGAGGGCGAAGGACAGGGCGGGCGCGGCGACGCAGGCGCGGAGGGCGTCGCGCACGGGGCCGTCCGGTTCGCTCGCCACCAGCGCGTCGACCCGGCGGAACTCGGGCGCGACGGGCCCGAGGACGTGCGGCACGACCTCCAGGACGAGCATGCCGCCCTGGGTGTGCACCCGGACCAGGAGCGAGACGACGACCTGTTCGTTCCAGGCGCCGACGCGGATGCGCAGGAAGTGCCGCCGGGCCTCGCCGCCCTCGCCCGCCGCCTCGGCGATGTGGCGCGCGGCCTGGTCGTCGTCGTACACGACGGCCGTCTTCGTACCGTCGCCCGTGTACAGCTCCTCGTCCCGCCCCGGCCCCGCGGGCAGGTACACGAACTCCTCGATCTCCAGCTGCCGCAGCCGGTCCCGGCTGGTGGCGGCGGCCGACCTGCGCAGGGCCCGCAGCCGGGGCCCGATCATCGCGATGATGTCCTGCGCGGTGAGCGCGCCGGGGGCGCCCTGCCGGGGCACGGCGCCGTTCGGCCCGGCCCCGGGGGCGGCCGCCGCGGTGCCGGCGGGCTGGAGCTCAAGGACGACGGACCAGGGCTTGCGGGGCGTACCGGCGCCGACGAAGGGGCGGTTGACGTCGTAGAGGGTGACGGAGGCGTCCTGCTCGCGGCGGACGCAGCGCTCGATGCGGCGGTACCAGGCGGGCAGGCGCGGCTGCGGCGTCTCGGCGAAGGTCTGCCGGGCGAGCTGTCCGCGCAGCGTCCGGGTGCGCAGGAACTGGTGGCGCCAGACCACGGCCGCGATGAGGAGCGGGAAGATCACGGGGTACGGCGACTCGGTGATCTGGACGCACGCGGCGATGCCGTACGCCAGCGCGCACGACCAGGCCGTGTACGTGAGCAGCCACCCGAAGCGGCGGCGCAGCCAGACCAGCGGCGCGGGCAGGGGCACCGGCCGCAGCGGCTCCCCCACGCCCGTGTCCCGGCCCGCGACGACGCGCGCGCACCACAGCAGCAGGACGACGAAGGCGTACGCCAGGGCCCAGCCGCCCGGCACCATGGCGCCGAGGGCCGCGCCGCCCGGCTCCGACTCGGCGGCGCCCGCCGCGTCCGTGCCGAACGGCAGCCAGGCGATGTCGCCCGCGGAGAGCCCGGAGTCGCCGCCCAGGCGGTCCGCCGTCGCGTCCCAGAGCATCACGGCGTCCGTGACCAGGAACGCGACCCAGACCGCGAGC
Source organism: Streptomyces sp. NPDC041205 (assembly GCF_055591765.1). Classification (NCBI taxonomy): domain Bacteria; kingdom Bacillati; phylum Actinomycetota; class Actinomycetes; order Kitasatosporales; family Streptomycetaceae; genus Streptomyces; species Streptomyces sp. NPDC041205. The sequence continues at coordinate 1,144,366 of NZ_JBVIZH010000002.1, forward strand.
AGCAGCAGCGCGGTGCGCAGCTCGTCGCGCCGGGCCCGCAGGGCGTGCGCGAGGACCGGCAGCACGTCGGCGCCGAGCGGCGGCGCGACGGGGCGCTCGGCGTGCCCGACCAGTTCCTCGACGACGCGTCTGCGGAACGCGGCGTTGACGTGGGCGCCCGCGCAGAGCAGCCGGGTGGCCTCGGTGTGCGCGTAGGAGCGGCGGGGCCGCTGGCGGGAGTGGCGCGGCGGGCGGTGCCGGGGATTCTGCCGGGGCCCCGGCTCGGGAGCTTGCTCGGGCCCCTGTCGGGGTGGATCGGCTCGCATGCCGCGAAAAGTTAACGGAGCGGGCGGTGGACGTCCGGCGAATGGACAGATGTCCCCCGAAAGAAGACACGATGGCCAAAAAGCCCCCGGTGGCCGCGGTATGCGGCTGCCGGGGGCTTTCGGTCAGGCGTGGTCGACGCCCGTCGGGGTCAGATCAGGCCGAGGCCGCGGACCGCCTCGCGCTCCTCCTCGAGCTCCTTGACGGAGGCGTCGATGCGGGCGCGGGAGAACTCGTTGATGTCCAGGTCCTGGACGATCTCGTACTTGCCGTCCTTGGTGGTGACGGGGAAGGAGGAGATGAGCCCCTCCGGAACGCCGTACGAACCGTCCGACGGGATGCCCATGGACGTCCAGTCACCGGCGGCCGTGCCGTTGACCCACGTGTGCACGTGGTCGATGGCGGCGTTGGCGGCCGAGGCGGCCGAGGACGCGCCGCGGGCCTCGATGATCGCGGCGCCGCGCTTGGCGACGGTCGGGATGAAGGTGTCGGCGAGCCAGGCCTCGTCGTTCACGACCTCGGCGGCGTTCTTGCCCGCGATCTCCGCGTGGAAGACGTCCGGGTACTGGGTCGCCGAGTGGTTGCCCCAGATGGTGAGGCGCTTGATGTCGGAGACCGAGGTGCCGGTCTTCTTCGCGAGCTGCGAGAGCGCGCGGTTGTGGTCCAGGCGCGTCATCGCGGTGAAGCGCTCCGCCGGTACGTCCGGGGCGGCGGCCTGGGCGATGAGGGCGTTGGTGTTGGCCGGGTTGCCGACGACGAGGACCTTGATGTCGTCCGCGGCGTGGTCGTTGATGGCCTTGCCCTGCGGCTTGAAGATGCCGCCGTTGGCCTCCAGGAGGTCACCGCGCTCCATGCCCTTCGTGCGCGGGCGGGCGCCGACGAGGAGGGCGACGTTCGCACCGGCGAAGGCGACGTTCGGGTCGTCGCTGATCTCGATGCCGTTCAGCAGCGGGAAGGCGCAGTCGTCGAGCTCCATGGCGGTGCCCTCGGCGGCCTTGAGGGCCGGCGTGATCTCCAGGAGGCGCAGGTTGACCGGCACGTCCGGGCCGAGCAGGTGGCCGGAGGCGATGCGGAACAGCAGCGCGTAGCCGATCTGGCCGGCCGCGCCGGTGACGGTGACATTCACGGGAGTGCGGGTCATGGCGATCTCCGTAAGACAGCTGGCGGTGGGGGTCCCTGCCCCTTGTGCTGGATCCCCTGCCGACGCCCTCGTCGATCGCCTCTCGATGATCGATCTCTTGGCATCAAGAGAGATCCGGCGTCAGGTTATCGCGCCCTTGCCGTCCCGGTACGCCGGGTGGGTGTGGCCCGGCCCACAGGGCCCGGGAGGGCGGCCGCCACCTCGGAAGAGGAGATGTGGCGGCCGCCTGGGGGTGTGACCACTCCCGTGGGGGTACGGTGCGTCTGCCCTCCGAGGGGCGGGGCATTCCTGGTTCGCGCCGGTTCTTTCGACACCGCCCCGCCGCGGCGGACATCTCCCGCCCTCCCCCAAGCTCTTGAAGAGCAGGGGGATCCCCATTCCGTTTCCACTGGGCCGCCGACTTCAGGCCGCCTGTACCACTGACGGTTGTCCGGCGTCCGCAGCCCGTCGCCTTCCGTCTTCGCCCCGGGGCTACTTCGTGCAGGCCGTCTGGCCCGCCTTCAGCGTGCCGCAGGCCTTCGCCGCCGTCGCGTTCTTCACCGCCACCATGGGCGTGTACGCGTCGAAGTCCCCGTTCACCGTCCCGCTCTGGCGGGCCGCCGAGCCGGAGCCGGTGATCGTGACCTTGTCGCCGGGCGCCGCCTGGGTGATCCGCGCCCACGCGGCCCCGCACGTCTTGCTGTACCGCACCTCGACGAGCGTCTTCGTCCCGACGGTCACCCGCGACGTGGTCCGGGCGAACTCGCCCCCGCACCCCATGTTCTCGGGGTCCTTGCCGGTGCAGTCGGCCCCGCTGCACTCGACCCCGGCGGGCAGATCCGCCGTGGACGTGGTCGGCGACGTGCTCGGCCCCGCCTTCCCGTCACCGCCGTCGTCGCCCTTGCCGATGTCCGTGAGGAACACCGCCGCCGCGATGACGACGAGCGCCCCCACGATCCCCGCGAGGAACATCGTCAGCTTCCGCTTGCGCCGCTGCCCGTCGGGCGACTTCCCGTCGGCCCCCGGCCCGGCCACGGACCCCCGCCCGCCGCCCGCGTACCCGGGCGCGACCGAGGACGTGGCCGCCATGGACGCGGGCGGCGCCGACGCCTCGTACGACCGCGACGAAGGCGTGGCCGGCGTCTGCGCCTGCGCCGAAGACGCGGACGAAGGGGAAGAAGGGGGAGCCGACGCGACCCCCGGGCCCGCACCGGCGGCCCCGTTCGCGGGCGCGGCCGGCGCCTGCGCCCCGTACCGGACCCCCTCCGGCTCCCGCGGCACGGGCGGCACCGTCGGCGACACCCCGGCGGGCCCCGCGACCCCGGTCACGGCCCCGACCCCGCGGGCCCTGCCCGAGCCGCCGCTCTCCTTCGGTGCCCGGGGCGACTTGCCGGCCTTGGCGTCCTTCGAGCTGACGGACGGATTCGTCGCCAGCTCGCCGAGCGCGGCCCGCGCCTGCGAGATCCGAATGGCCTGCATCGTCATGTCGTGCCGCATCTCGGAGCGGCTCCAGGCGCGCTCCGCGAGCTCCCACATGGTGATGAGGTGCACCGGCGGCGTGCCGGTGACTTCGGCGAGCGCGACGATCGCGCCCTTGGGGGCGAGCAGCCGCCCGTTCAGATAGCGCTCCCACGACGTCTTGCTGTAGCCGGTCCGGTCGGAGACCGCGGCGATGCTGAGACCGCTGCGGTCGACCAGCCTGCGCAGCTGGTTCGCGAACTCCCTGACCTGCGGGTCGAGCTCATCCGGTAGCGCCTTCCAACGAGGCATTGCTCCCCCTATTCCCCCCGTACGTGCCTGAACTGCCCCCGCGCGTCGTGCCGCTGCCCCGGACCTCCGGCGTACCGCACGCGGTCCGCTCGCCCCGGTCCTGAACTACCCAGAGGGATGCGCGGAGCCGGGATGTCAGTTCCCGGAATGGGAGCGCGCGGGAGCATTTGGGACAGAGTGTGCCCCGTCGCACGCCCCCGGTCCACGGCCCAGTGTCCCATCGTCGTCCCACTCCACGATGCGGAACCCCAGCTCCCGGACCGGGACGTCCCGGAACCATCCCGAATGCACTGGTTGGCCCTTTTCCGGCGTGCTCCGGTGCCGAAGCATCGAACACGGCACCGCTGCGCCGCAGCAGCCGGACGCCGCGATCGAACCACCTGAACCACCAGTTCCACCAGGGGGGAACCACCATGCACCACCGCACCACCGACCGCACCCGCACCCGGCGCCCGCACCGGCTCATCGCCGCCGCCGTCGCCGTGACCGCGAGCGCCGGTCTCGCGCTCGCCGCCACCGCCCCGCTCGCCCAGGCCGCCGGGCCGCACGTCGTCGACGGCAGCGGCGACGCGTACAACGACTGGGGCGACGAGGGCACCCTCTCCCGCCACAGCCACGCGCACTCCAACGCCACCTGGCTGTGGCAGAGCGTCCTGTACGCGGACGGCGCCAAGTGGCGCGACGGCAACGGCGTGCGGCACACCTTCACCAGGTCGGACATCGACGGCCACTACGGCTGGAAGACCGCGTCCGCGACCAAGTGGTGGCAGGCCCGCGAGGACCTGGAGGACATCGACGGCGTCGCGGGCAAGGAGACCTTCGGCGCGGCGGACAACTTCCTCAGCGGCCCGCACGCGAACGGCAGGGTCGACTACACGGGCCACGTGCGCCAGATCGCCTTCAAGCGGATCTCCGGGACGTACTACGTGAAGATCGACGGGCAGTGGAAGAAGGCCGCGTACGACCGCCTCGGCTGACACCGACGTCCGCCCCGGGGGCCGTCACTCGGTGGCGGCCCCCGGGGCCCCGCGCGTGCCCAGCGGCTCGGAGACGCTCGCGCCGGGCCTCAGCGACGGCACCTGGTCCGCGCCGCCGCGCACCCCGGTCACCTGCGTGACGATCCACAGCAGGCTCACGAGCAGCAGCGCGATCACCGCGAGCGCGGAGCAGGCGACCAGCCGCCAGGAGGGGGCGGGACGCCGGGCGGCCGGGTCCGGGACCGGGTCCGGGACCGGTGGCGGGGCGTCGGTCGGGCTGCCGGTCGGGGACGGCTCGGCCGCCGCCGCACCCGACCCGGGCACCGGCGCCTCCGCCGAACCCGCCCCGGCCGCCTCCGCCGCCCGCGGCCACACCTTCACCGCCAGCTCCCACCCCGCCGCCGGTCGTGCGCCGTCCACCCCCGCGACCCGGCACAGCGCGAGCACGGCCTCCCGGGGCGGGGGCTGCTGGGCGTTGAGGTAGCGCTGCCAGGAGGACTTGCTGTAGGCGGTTCTGGAGCCGAGCGCGACGAGGCTGAGCCCCGTCCGGTCCTTGAGCCTTCGCAACTGCTCGACGAGATGGCGTACCTCCGGCGGCAGTTCGTCCGGAAGCGGCTGCCAGGCGCCCGCGCGCGTCCCCATGGTTGCCCCCCAGCGCGACCCGGTTTGACCGACTGACGGCGGCGGCGCCCGGTTCGGTTCCCTCCCGGCCGCCCCGGCTGTCCGTTTCGCCCGGTCCGGCCGGGGCCGTCGCGCATCCGTAGCGGGTCCGGAACAGCGTTGCGGAATGGTCACTTCCGTGCCACAGGGGTAAGGCTTCCCTTGCTGCCGGGATGGCGCGTCCATGACGCTTAAGGCGCACAGCGAGCCCACGGCTCGCACCGCGGAACGGCGGCGCCCGTCCTCCCACGGGGGAGAGGACGGGCGCCGTCTCACGTTCGCCACCTGCGCGTTCGCACGCACCCGGAGAACAAGCGCGCCTTGCCGCCACCGCGGGTGAGAGCCGGACCCACCGCGGCCACCGTCGGCCGAAGCCCTCCGGGCGCCGTCAGCGGATGGCCGGATTCCGCCGGATTCCGGCCGCTCCGGCCCCGCTCACTTCCGCAACTCCCCCCACGTCTCCGGCCTGACCACCCCGTCGTCCACCAGACCCCGCGCCCACTGGAAGCGCCGCACCGCCGTCTCCGTGCGCTCGTCGAACGCGCCGTCCGCCGCCCCCGCGCCGAAGCCGTGCCGCCGCAGCAGGCACTGGACCTCGACCACCTCGCGGCCGCCGTCGCCACGGTCGAGGACCGCGTCCCGGGTCCCGCTGTGGCCCGCGTACCGCACCCCGCCCTCACGAACGTCCGCGCAGCCGTGGGCGCGGCCCTTCCCGTACGCGTACGCGCCGCGCGCCTCGCCGTCCGGGCCCTCCCAGGCCCGGCCCGCGAGCAGGCCGCCCACGAAGGCGGCGGCCACGGCGAGCACCAACGCGGCGAGCGCGGTGCGCAGGCGCACGGCGCGGGGTCCGGGTGCGGGCGTCGTGGGCGGCGCGGGCTCCGGTGCCGGGGCGGGTTCCGGCGCGGGCTCGGGTGCCGGGTCCGGCGCGGCCGCCACCGCCCCGGCCGGGCGCCGGGCCCCGGCGCCCGCCGAGACCCGCGCCTCCCGCGCCACCTCGTGCAGCACGAGGAGCCGCGTCGGTTCCGTGCCGCACACCCGGGACAACTGCTCGACGGCGGCGCGCGGCACCGGCTTCTTGCCGTTGAGATAGCGCTCCCATGAGGAGCGGCTGTACGAGGTCCTGGTGGCCAGTGCGGTCAGGCTGAGCCCGCTGCGGTCCTTCATCCGCCGTAACTGGACCGCCAGTCGGCGCTCCTGCTCCCCCAGCGACGCGGGCAGCTCTTTCCAACGCGGCATGTTCACTCCATACGCGTGACAAGGTCCCCCGAGGCGAATCGCCCCCTATGCCCGATTAGATGGCGGATGCACCAATTCCGGTTCCCCGGCGTTCGTCCCAGGCGTCCGAAAACGCCACTCCTGGCGCGCGGGACGTCCCACGGCGGTGTCACCGGTCGAGGCGTCCCCGCAGGTAGGCCCGGGGGACGGTCCAACTCGTCCCACCGCCCTGGATGTTGACCGGTTCGGATCGGCAGAGTCGGTACCGCACGACGGCCGGCGCGGGCCATCCCGGACCGGCCGCCGGACCAAGACCACGGGGAGTTCACATGACCAACAGCACCGCGCCCATCCCTTCGGAGGCCGAACAGGACACCGGCTGGCGGGCCCCGAACCGCACGGGCGGCCTCACGAGGACCGCCGCCGTCGGCATCGCGGCCGCCGCGATCCTGGGCGGCGGCCTCGCCCTTGCCCCCTCGGCGTCGGCCGCGCCCGCCGCCTCGGCCTCGACGGCCCGCACCGCCGACGTCTCGCCGCAGGGCACCGCGCCCGCGTGCGTCTCGCGGACCGTCAGCGGGCGCTCCGCCACCCTGACCAACTACTGCGGCCGCACCATGCGCGTGAAGGTCGTCGTCAAGTGGGGCCCCGACTCTCGCTGCTTCACCCTGACGCACCGGAGCGGGGTGCGCTACACCTGGGGCGTCGGCGCGTACGACAAGACCGTGACCTGCTGACCGGAGCACCACGCGCGACGGCGGTCCGTCCTCCCACGGGGGGAGGACGGGCCGCCGTCCCCCGTGCGGCGACGCGGCGGACCCGGGGCCGTCAGATGCCGGAGCCGCCCGGGGTCACCAGGCCCGTCTCATAGGCGATCACCACCGCCTGGGCCCTGGTGTCCAGGTCGAGTTTGTTCATGGTGCGGTTCAGATGCGTCTTGACGGTCGCCTCGCTGATGTAGAGGCGGTCGGCTATCTCCGCGTTGGACAGGCCCCGGGCTATCAGCTTCAGGACCTCCAGCTCGCGGCCGGTGAGCGCGGCGAGGTCCGGCGGCGGCTCCCCGGCGGGGGCGGCCCCGGAACGTACCGCGAAGGCCTCCACGAGGCGGCGGGTGACGCTCGGTGCGAACAGCGCGTCCCCGCTGCCGACCGCGGCCACCGCCGCGAGCAGCCGCTCCGGGCCCGAGTCCTTGAGCAGGAACCCGGCGGCGCCCGCGCGCAGCGCCCCGTACACGTACTCGTCGAGGTCGAAGGTGGTGAGGACCAGGACCCGGGGCGGCGGCTCGGCGGCCTCGGCGAGGATGCGCTCGGTGGCCGTGATGCCGTTCATGCCGGGCATGCGGATGTCCATGAGGATCACGTCGGGACGGGTGGCCGCCGCGAGTTCCACGGCCTCGGTGCCGTCGCCCGCCTCACCGACGACCTCGATCCCGGGCGCGGCCCGGAGCACACCGACGAGCCCGGCGCGGATGAGGAACTGGTCGTCCACGACGAGCACCTTTATGTGTGCTGGGTTCATTCGGTGGTGTCGTCTCCTGGCGGTGCGGCCCGTGCCGACGTCGGCAGGGTCAGTCTTACGGCGAACCCTCCCACGCTGCGCGGTCCGATGCTGATCGTTCCGCCGTAGAGCTTGGCCCGTTCGCGCATACCGATCAACCCATGTCCACCAGGGCTCCTCACTCTGTCCGGAATCACCCCCTCCCCATTGTCGGTGACGGACACCTCGATGTGGTCACGGTGGTAGTGCAGTTCCACGGTCGCGCTGGCCTGCCGCGCGTGCTTCAGGACGTTGGTCAGGGCCTCCTGCACCACGCGGTACGCGCACAGTTCGACGCCGGGCGCGATCGGCCGCGGCGTCCCCGTGACCCGGAACTCGACGGGCACCCCGCCCGCCCTGACCCGGTCCGTCATGTCCTCGATGCGGGCGAGGCCCGGCATCGGCGCGTCCGGCGCCTCCCCGTCGTCGTCCTGGGCGCGCAGCACCCGCAGCATGCGGCGCATCTCCTCCAGGGCCTCGGTGCTGGTGCCGGAGATGGTTCCGAGCGCGGTGCGCGCGGTCTTGGCATCGGAGTCGAAGACGAACTTGGCGAGCCCCGCCTGCACGGAGATCACCGACATGTGGTGGGCGACGACGTCGTGCAGTTCCCGCGCGATCCGCCCGCGCTCCTCCACGACCGCGTGCCGGGCCCGCTCCTGCTGCTCGGCGCGGGTCTTGCGGGCGAGTTCGGCGGAGCGGCGGGCCAGGTATCCCATCCGCCACACCAGCGCGTTGATGCCGAGGGCCTGCGCCGCCACCGACGGCACGGAGGCGTGGTCGTGGCTCACCAGGCTGCCGAGCACCCAGATCGCCGAGAGGAGCGCCGCGCACACGCCGGTCGTGCGGGTCTGTCGTTGCAGGGCGACCGTGTAGAGGCACAGCATCGGCCCGAACGACGTCACCACGGGCCAGTAGCCGGCGAGGACGTACCCGGTCCAGATCGCGTACGTCACGAGGCAGACGACGAGCGGGGCCTTCGAGCGGAACGCGGTCGGCGCGATCACGAGCAGCGCGAGGGCGTAGCCCCGCAGGTCCAGGTCGCTCCAGCCGACCGCCGCCGCCTCGGGGCCGATCAACGCCAGCAGAGCCACTTGCCCGAGGGCGAGCAGCACGTCGACGGTGAACGGGCGGAGGCGCATCGCCGCAGCGTAGCCCGCATACCCGGCGGTATACGTCCATCGTTCGCCGTACCGCGGAAGTTGTAGACGGCGATCGCCTACGACCGGGGTCGTACGGCAACGTCAACCCGGCACGGGACGACGGACGCTCCCGCCGCCGCGTAGGTTTTTGGTCAGCACCACCGCCCGCGCCGCCTTGAAACGGCGCGCCGGGGGAAGGGGGCGCGGGCCTGCAAACGGGGGTTTGCACGGGGGACCGGGCCTGCGCCCCGAACAGACAACTACAGACCACTGAGGTATGCGGCTTCGTGCAGGGGCGCACGGAGGAACGGGCCCGCAACCGATCGCAACACCCCCTGCCCCCACGGCCAACGGCCCGTACTCTCCTGGCGAGTACGGGCCGTTGGTGTGTGCCGACAAGTGCTGCCCGTCGGCTGCCGCGCGCGGCTCACTCCTGGCGGCTAACTGCTGATCGTGAAGTGCAGCGTGTCGTCGAGGAACGGGATCACCAGCCACGGATCCGGCTGCGCCATCATCGCGAGCAGCACGATCGCCAGGCCGAGACTGCCGTACGTCACCATGTCCGTGAACCGCGACCGCACCGCGAGCATGCCGACGCCCGGCAGCCACCAGCGCATCACGGCGCCCAGGAGCAGCGCGATCCCGATCAGTATCGTGCCGACGCGGAACACGTCGAAGGCGGTCAGGAGCAGCCCGAGCCCGACCAGCGACACCACGCTGAGCAGCGGCCACTGCCGCGCGGGGGCGGGCGCGTCCCCCGACGCCGCGCGTCCCCCGCCCTCGGGCCTGGCGGTGTCCCGCGTGAACAGCGGGAACCGCCGGGACACCTTGCGGGGCTCCCCGTCGGGCCCTGGAGCGCTGACGGCACCCTTGGCGGTGGGCTCGCCGGGGTCGCCGGACGCCTCGGGCTCGACGGACGCGGCCGATGAGTCGGACGCGGCCGGATCGCCGGACGCGGCCGGATCGCCGGACGCGGCGGACGCCTCGCCCCCCGCCGCCCCGCCGGACGTGCCCGGGTCCGTGGCCGCGGGCGCACCCTGGGACGGATCCGTGGAGCCGTCCTTCGCCTCTACGTTCATGGGGTCACCCTTCCCCCGCTCAGTCCTCGGCGGCGGCACGTTCCGCGGCCTCGACGACGTTGACGAGGAGCTGGGCACGGGTCATCGGGCCGACACCGCCCGGGTTGGGCGAGATCCATCCGGCGACCTCGGCGACGGCCGGCTCGACATCGCCGACGATCTTGCCGTTGCCGTCGCGCGAGACGCCGACGTCGAGCACGGCGGCGCCGGGCTTCACGTCCTCGGCCTTGATGAGGTGCGGCACCCCGGCCGCCGCCACGATGATGTCGGCGCGCCGCAGGTGCGCGGAGAGGTCACGGGTGCCGGTGTGGCACTGCGTCACCGTCGCGTTCTCCGACTTCCGCGTGAGCAGCAGCGGCATCGGACGGCCGATGGTGACGCCGCGGCCGACGACCACGACCTCGGCGCCCTTGATCTCCACGTTGTGCTGCCGCAGCAGCCGGATGATCCCGTACGGGGTGCAGGGCAGCGGCGCGGGCTCGTTGAGGACGAGGCGGCCCAGGTTGGTGGGGTGCAGGCCGTCGGCGTCCTTGGCCGGGTCCATCAGCTCCAGGATGCGGTTCTCGTCGATGCCCTTGGGCAGCGGCAGTTGCACGATGTAGCCGGTGCACGCCGGGTCGTCGTTCAGCTCGCGCACGACGGCCTCGATCTCCTCCTGCGAGGCGGTCGCGGGCAGTTCGCGCTGGATGGAGGCGATGCCGACCTGCGCGCAGTCGCGGTGCTTGCCCGCCACGTACTTCTGGCTGCCGGGGTCGTCACCGACCAGGACAGTGCCGAGGCCGGGCGTCACGCCCTTTTCCTTCAGGGCCGCCACGCGGGCGGTCAGTTCGGACTTGATCGCTGCTGCGGTGGCCTTGCCATCGAGAATCTGGGCGGTCATGCCCCCATCCTCGCGGATGAGCCCGCCCGCATACCAATCCGGGGGCCACCGCCGCCGCCCCCTCTTCCCTCACGATTGCACTCGCACAACGTTCGGTGAGCTGGCTGGACAAACACGACGGCGCTGCAGAAGCATGTGCGCCACAGTGCCGCGGCCGGTGTCGGGGGGACCGACGCTCCTGTGAACGTTTCCTCCGCGCGTGCCGCGCCGTCCCCGCACGCAGTCCCCGACGGAGGAATCCCCACCATGAGCAACCCCTACGGGCCGCCGCCCCAGCAGCCCCAGCCCGGCCAGGGGCCCGGCTACGGCTACCCGCAACAGCCCCCGCAGGGCGTGCCCCCGCAGGGCGGCTATCCGGGCCAGGGCTACGCGCCCTACCCGCAGCCCGCCCCCGGCCAGTCCCCCTACGGCGCCTACCCGCAGCAGCAGCCGGGCTACGGCTACGACCCGAGCGGGTACGCGCCCCGCCCGGAGCTGGCGCACTGGGGTCTGCGCGCCGGCGCGCTCCTCATCGACGGCCTGGTCTTCGGCCTCGTGTACCTCATCATCGGCATCGGTGTCGCGGTGGGCAGGGGCGGCGCCGGAGCCATCCTCATCATCCTCGGCGTCCTCGCCATCATCGCCTTCGCGATCTATCAGCTGATCCAGGAGGGCAGGACCGGCCAGACCATCGGCAAGAAGGCCGTCGGCATCCGGCTGCTGCGCGAGCTGGACGGGCGGCCGGTCGGCGTCGGCATGGCGTTCGTCCGCAGGCTCGCCCACTTCCTGGACTCCCTGCCGATCTACATCGGCTGGCTGTGGCCGCTGTGGGACGACAAGAAGCAGACGTTCGCCGACAAGGTCTGCGGCACCGTCGTCATCAAGGGCTGACCCACGCCCCACCAACCCGCCGGGCCGCAACTCCCTCATTCCACAAGGGAGTTGCGGCCGCGCCTTATCTGTGGGGCGCTGCACGCCGGGGTGCGGCCGCCCGCTCAGTGGAAGAAGTGCCGCGTCCCCGTGAAGTACATCGTCACGCCCGCCTTCTTCGCCGCCTCCACGACCAGTTCGTCCCGCACCGAGCCGCCGGGCTGGACGACCGCCTTGACGCCCGCGTCGGTGAGGACCTCCAGGCCGTCCGGGAAGGGGAAGAACGCGTCGGACGCCGCGAAGGAGCCGCGGGCGCGCTCCTCGCCCGCGCGCTCGACGGCGAGCTTCGCGGAGTCGACGCGGTTGACCTGGCCCATGCCGACGCCGACGGAGGCGCCGTCCTTGGCGAGGAGGATCGCGTTGGACTTCACGGCGCGGCAGGCCCGCCAGGCGAAGGCGAGTTCGGCCAGCTCGCCCGGGGAGAGGGCGTCGCCGGTGGCGAGGGTCCAGTTGGCGGGGTTGTCGCCGTCGGCCTGGAGCCGGTCGGTGACCTGGAGCAGCGCGCCGCCGTCGATCGGCTTGACCTCGACGGGCGCGGACGGCGCCTGCGGGGCGCGCAGGACGCGGATGTTCTTCTTCTTGCTGAGGGCTTCGAGCGCGCCGTCCTCGTAGTCGGGCGCGACGATGACCTCGGTGAAGATGTCGGCGACCTGCTCGGCCATCTCCCGCGTCACCGGCCGGTTCACGGCGATGACGCCGCCGAACGCGGACAGCGGGTCGCAGGCGTGCGCCTTGCGGTGCGCCTCGGCGACGTTCCCGCCGATGGCGATGCCGCACGGGTTGGCGTGCTTGATGATCGCGACGCACGGGTCGTCGTGGTCGTACGCGGCACGGCGCGCGGCGTCCGTGTCCGTGTAGTTGTTGTACGACATCTCCTTGCCGTGCAGCTGCACGGCCTCGGCGAGGCCGCCGCGGCCCTCCGTGTAGAGAGCGGCACCCTGGTGGGGGTTCTCGCCGTAGCGCAGCACGTTCTTGCGCGCGTGCGTCGAGCCGATGAACTCGGGGAAGCCGCTCTCGTCGGCGGCCGCGTAGCCGTCGGCGAACCAGGAGGCCACCGCCACGTCGTACGCGGCCGTGTGCTGGAACGCTTCACCCGCGAGCCGCTTGCGCGTCGCCAGGTCGAAGCCGCCGGCACGGACCGCGGCGAGCACGGCGTCGTACCGCGCGGGGCTGGTGACGACCGCGACGGAGGGGTGGTTCTTGGCGGCGGCGCGGACCATCGAGGGGCCGCCGATGTCGATCTGCTCGACGCACTCGTCGGGCGTCGCGCCGGAGGCGACGGTCTCCTTGAACGGGTAGAGGTTCACGACGACGAGCTGGAACGGCTCCACGCCCAGCTCGGCGAGCTGCCGCCGGTGGTCCTCGAGGCGCAGGTCGGCGAGGATGCCGGCGTGCACGCGCGGGTGCAGCGTCTTGACCCGGCCGTCCAGGCACTCGGGGAAGCCGGTCAGCTCCTCGACCTTGGTGACCGGCACGCCCGCGGCGGCGATCCGCGAGGCGGTGGAGCCGGTCGAGACGAGCTCGACGCCCGCCTCGTGGAGCCCGCGCGCGAGGTCTTCCAGGCCGGTCTTGTCGTAGACGCTGATGAGTGCGCGCCTGATCGGGCGCTGCGTTCCTTCGGCGGTGGCCGTACCTTCGGCGGTCACGGGATAACTACCTTTCGTCCCTCAATCGAGAAGCCGTCGCGGGCCAGGCGCCCCACGACGTCGACGAGCAGTCCTCGCTCGACTTCCTTGATGCGCTCGTGCAGCGCGCTCTCGTCGTCCTCGGCCCTGATGTCCACCACGCCCTGCGCGATGATCGGGCCGGTGTCGACGCCGTCGTCGACGAAGTGGACGGTGCAGCCGGTGACCTTCGCGCCGTACGCGAGCGCGTCGCGGACGCCGTGGGCCCCCGGAAAACTGGGCAGCAGGGCAGGGTGCGTGTTCACCGTGCGCCCGCCGAACCGGGCCAGGAATTCCTTCCCGACGATCTTCATGAAGCCTGCGGACACGACCAGGTCCGGCTCGTACGCCGCGGTGGCCTCGGCCAGCGCGCGGTCCCACTCGTCCCGGCTCGCGTAGTCCTTCACACGGCACACGAACGTCGGCAGGCCCGCGCGCTCGGCGCGGTCCAGGCCCGCGATGCCGGTCCGGTCGGCGCCGACGGCCACGACCTCGGCGCCATAGGCGTCCGCGCCGAGCTCCGCGACGGCGTCGAGCAGTGCCTGCAGATTCGTACCTGATCCGGAGACCAGCACGACGAGGCGCTTGGCCTTGGCCACGGCGGGGCCCTTTCTCGGGAGTGCTCTTTGTACGGTCGTACGAAGGCTTCGCACTCCCCGATACGGGGAACCCTACGAAGCGGCCGACCGTCAGCAACGATACCGGCACACCGGGCGGCCCCTCACGGGACGGGGGCGCGGCCGGAAGGTAGCGTCTGTGGGGGCAGCCGCCCGAACAGTCAGTAGCCAAGCTCCATCGCCGAGTTGCCCGGCTCCGCCGGGCCGCCGGGTTCCACAAGACGAGTCTCTGCCCAGGGGCCGAGCTCTACCAAGGGGAAGACGCACACCTGATGCCGGACCGCAGCCTCCGCCTCCCACCGTCCTTCGCGTACGGCCCGCCCCTCGCGGACGGCCCGTCCTTCGCGGAGGGCGCGTCCGGCTCGACACGCGGGGGGCGGGACGGGTCGACACTGCTGCGGGACGGGGGCGGGCAGCCTTCGTCGCCGCCCCGGGGGTCCGAGGGGGCGGGGTCGGGCGGGGCGACGGGGTCTGGTGCGTCCGGCAGCTCCGGTGCGTCCGGTGGCTCCGGCGGCTCCGGTGGCGGCTCCTCCGAGGACAATCCGTTCGCGCCGCCGCCCGAGGGCGCGCCCGAGCAGCCGTGGCAGCCGCGGCGGCCCGCGGGCGGGTCGGGCGGCGACGGCTCCGGCGGCTCCGGCGGCGGTGAATCGCCGTGGGGCAGCCAGTGGAGCGACCGGCAGCCCGGGCGATCTTCCGGCGGCGGCTTCGGCGAGCGTCCCGGCAGCCAGGACCCCGAGGGTTCCGGCTCGGGCTCGAACGGGCAGGGCGGCGGCATGCGCTGGGACCCGACCGACCCGGCCCAGCGCCGCGCCCGCTACGCCCTCCTGTCCGGCATGTGGGCCTTCTTCTTCGCGCTGTTCGGCTGGCGGTACGTGGCGCTGCTGCTCGGCGCCCTCGGTCTCCACTGGGCCATCAGCGCCCTGCGGGCCAAGCCGAAGCTGCCGGACCCGACGGCTCCGGCGCCGGTCGGCGCGGCGGGGGCGCAGGGCGGAGCCGGGGCGAACGGCGCGGCCGGGGGTTCGCGGCCCGCGAGGGCCGGTGGCCGACCGCAGACCACGGCGGCGATCAGCGGTCTGGTGACGGCTTCGCTGGCGCTGGCCATGGTGCTCGCCACGTTCGCCGCGCAGCTGATCTACCGGGACTACTACACGTGCCGTGACGACGCCCTGACGAACCAGTCCCGGCAGGACTGCGAGGACATGCTGCCCAAGGAACTGCGTCCGCTGCTGACGGACCGGGACTGAGGCGGGCGCCGTCCGGCGGGGTGCTGGACGGCGGTGCGCGCGCCCGGGTTGTGAACGGTCCTCCCACGGTTTCGTGGGAGGACCGTTGTGCTGGGGCACGGCGGCGGCGCGGAAGGGTGTGGCGGGACGGCATGGTGGCGGCGCGGGTCAGCGCGGCAGGCGTGCGGCAACGGCGAAGGGCCCCTCACTCGTGGAGTGAGGGGCCCTTCGTCAGTGGAGCGCCCGGCAGGCCTTGCACCTACATTTCCCATCGGATGATGGGCGTCTTTCCTTGGACCACAGACGCGCGACTCCCGTGCTGTGCACCGAAGTTACACCAAGATCGTACACGAATTCCGGAGTGCTGATCAACGTCGGCCCGAGGGTTCGCCGCGATGTGGCGCGGTCGTGTGGCGCGGCCGTGTGGCGCGGCTACGTGTCGCGGCCCGGGTCGGGGAGGAAGTCGTAGGGCTCGAAGGTGGGGGGTGGGGGTGGGGTGGGAGGCGCGGTGGGGGGCGGGGGTGGTGAGGGGAGAGGGCTGGGGGTGGTCGGTGGGGCTGGGGCGTGGAGGGTCGGGGAGTCGGTGTCGGGGGCGGGTTCGGTGGGGGGTACGACGTCCGTGGGGGGTACGTCGGTGTGGGGCACTGTGCCGGTCGTGGGCACCGCGTCGGTCGTGGGCACCCCGTCGGTGGTGGGGTCCACGTCGGCTCCCGCCACCGGCAGCGGCTCCGGATCCGGCTCCGTACGGGCAGCCACCACCCCGGCCGTACCGCCGGGCGCCACCCACGCCGTCGCCTCCCCCGCAGCCGCCTTCCGCCCGCGCCGACGCCCGCGCCACAACCCCGTCACCCAACGCCCGATCCCCCGATCCCGCTTGCCCTTCGCCTTCTCCTCCGCCCGCACCCTCTCCGCCTTGCCCTCCGCCCGCACCCTCTCCGCCTTGCCCTCCGCCCGCGCCCTCTCCGCCTTCTCCCCCACCCGCGCCCTCTCCGCCTTGCCCGGCGCCTCAGCCCGCGACCGAGCCCGCAGCCGCCACCACCGAACTCCCAGTGCCACCGGCACCCCCACGAGCCCCGTCCACGCCGCCGCCGCCAGGCCCGTGAGCCACCACACCGGGCCGAACTCCGCCAGGACACCGACCCCCAGCGGCCCTCCGGCCAGACCCGCGAGCGCCGCGCACACGCCGCCGCAGAGCACCGCCGCCGTCCCGGCGCCCGCCGCCGTCCGACCCGCCGACCAGGCGGAATCCCCGGCCGTCGCCGCCCGCGCGGTGAACCAGCCGAGCACGCATCCGGCCGCCACCGGCACCGCCCCCACCGCCCAGGTCGGGGGCGAGCCGGGACCGGCCTCCGGTACGGCCGCGAGCAGCGGGAACGGCGGGAGCATCGGGGCGGCCGCCCCGTCGAGCGGCGCCACGACCGTGCCCGTCCCCAGGACGAACCCGGGCCCGAGCCCGTACGCCGCCCCCCACACCGCGGCGTTCGGCACCAGCGCCAACGCCAGCAGAAGCACCGCGAACCGTCCCGACCACACCGTGGTCACCGCGAGGAACGACTCCCGCACCGGGCCGCCGTGCAGCACCACCGAGACTCCGACGAGCAGCGCTCCCCCGCCCACCAGGACCGCCGTCCCCGCGACGGCCGCACGGCCCGCGCCGAGCACTCGTTCGCGTACGAGGAGACGACGTACCGCGCCGGGTACGGGCAACGCGTCCGCCGCGCGCCGCGCCGCGTCCGGCAGCGGCCCCGGCGGCCGTCCGTGCGCCGTCCACACGCCGAACCCGGCCGCCGCCACGGCCAGCAGCGGCACGTGCGCCGCCGCGCTCGGCCAGGAGGGGCGCAGCTCACCGCCCGCCGCGTACACCGACGCCGCCGTCGCCACCAACAGATAGCCGCCGACCACGCCCGCCCACGCGGTGCGCACGCCCAGCGCCCGCTCCTCCGGGTCCGCCGCGTCGCGCGCCGCGCGGTGCACCAGCCATGCGGGCAGGGCGAGCAGCAACAGCGGGGTGACGCCCACCGGCGCGGGCACCCCTGACAGCGTCTCGGTGCGGACCAGTTCCGTGCCGTGCGCGAGGAGCCACAGCGCGGCCGCCACGTGCAGCGCACCCCCCGGCCCGCTGTCCGGGTACGGCGAGCTGATCCACAGGCCCATCACCAGGACCGCGAACGCGCCGAGCCCGAGCCCCGCGGCGATCGCCCCGCCGATGACGCAGGTGCCGAGGCCGGGCGCCGCCTGCTTCCGGTAGAGCGTGAGAGAACCAGAGTCGGTCATGTCGGTCACGCGGCCATGCTCCCAACGACACGCGCTTTCATCACGTAACAGGCGAATGCCGGATGTGTCGCTCAAGATACGTTTATGTACTTTTCCGTGCGACGGATCGGCTAGCCATGTCCCAGAGCCCTGCCGTCCCACTGCCGGCCCCCAAGGAACGCCGCAGACTCCGCGAGGCGAGGTCACTGACCCAGGCCGAGGTCGCCGCGCGCATCGGCGTCAGCCGGGAGACCGTCCGCGCGTGGGAATCAGGACGCACGCATCCACGGGGAGAGCGGCGGGTGGCTTATGCCCGCTTCTTGGAGGGGTTGGTGGAGGGGGCCTTGGCTGGGGCCTCGGCGGGGGGCGGGGTGGGGGCTCGAGGGGAGGGGCGGTCTGGGGTGCGGGAGCGGCCTGAGGTCCAGGCCCGGCCTGAGGTGCACGAACGGTCCGAGACTGAGCCCCGGCCTGAGGTGCACGAACGGTCCGAGACTGAGCCCCGGCCTGAAGCGCAGGCGCGGCCCAATGGCCGGGCCCGGTCCAAGGCGCACGCCCGGCCCGAAGCGCAGGCGCGGCCCGGGACGCCGACCCTCGCGCAGGTGCAGGCGGAAGCCGAGGCGCGGGCGGAGGAGCGGGCCAAGGCCCGGGAGCTGGCCGAAGCCCAGGCCGAGGCTGAGGCAGCGGAGCGGGCAGCGGTGTCGGCGACGGCCCCGCCCGACGAGCGCCCGACCCCCGAAGCCGCCTTCGACGCCCTCTGCGCCCGCACCGCCCCCGCCCTCGTACGGCAGACCTACGCCCTCACCGGCCGCCGGGCCCTCGCCCAGGAGTCCGTGGAGCGCGCCTTCCAACTGGCCTGGCAACGCTGGCCCGAGGTGGCCGTGGACCGGGATCCGGCGGGCTGGGTGCGGGCGGCGGCGCACGAGTACGCGCTGTCCCCGTGGCACCGGTTCCGCCGGGCGCACCGGAGTCCGGACGTACCACCCGCCGAGGAGACGCACCGCGCCCTGCTCGCCGCGCTCCTGGACCTGCCGCCCACGCAGCGCCGCACGCTCCTGCTCTACGACGGCGTGGGACTCGGCCTGCCCGAGACCGCTGCCGAGACGGAGGCGAGCACCCCGGCCGCCGCGAGCCGTCTGCTGCACGCCCGCGAGGCCGTCGCCGAGCACCTGCGTGCCGCCGACGAGCCGTCCGAGGCACTGCACGAACACCTCGGGGCGCTCGGCAGCACCGAGCGCCTGGTGGTGCCGCGCCCGGACCGCGTCCGGATCGGCAGCGAGCGCCGGGCCCGCCTCTGGACCCGCGCGGCCATCGCCTTCACGGCCCTGATCATCGGCGCCACGGCCCTCACGGTCCGCACGGCCCCCACCCGCTACGAGCCCCCGCAGTCCCCCGGCCGGGCCATCAGCGGCGTCCCCCCGAGAATGGGCCCGGGCCCCTTGTCCTACGAGGACGAGATCCTCCGCGAAAAGCTCCGCAAGGAACCCACCCGGGGCCCGTCCCGCTTGGTACCGAGGGCGGAATAACCCCCGCGACCGCTGGCCCCCTGGCCGCTCGCCGCTGCGGGCAATCGTGCCGCAGGGCGATAGGGGTCTCCCCTGCTCAAGCGAAGCCGAGAGCTTGGGGAAGGGTGGGCGCAGCACCCCGGCGCCGGGCAACGGAAGCGGGCCCGCACCCCACGTATGGGGTGCGGGCCCGCTTTCAACGAGCAGAAGCGTCAGCCGGCCAGGATGGCCCGCGCCAGCTTCGCCGTCTCGGTAGGCGTCTTGCCGACCTTCACCCCGGCGGCCTCAAGGGCCTCCTTCTTGGCGGCAGCCGTACCGGAGGACCCGGAGACGATGGCACCGGCGTGCCCCATCGTCTTGCCCTCGGGCGCGGTGAACCCGGCGACGTACCCGACGACCGGCTTCGTCACGTTGGCCTTGATGAAGTCGGCCGCACGCTCCTCCGCGTCACCACCGATCTCACCGATCATGACGATCAGGTCGGTCTCGGGGTCGGCCTCGAACGCGGCGAGCGCGTCGATGTGCGTCGTACCGATGACGGGGTCACCACCGATGCCGACGGCCGAGGAGAAGCCGATGTCACGCAGCTCGTACATCATCTGGTACGTCAGCGTGCCGGACTTCGAGACCAGGCCGATGCGCCCCGGCTTGGTGATGTCGCCCGGGATGATGCCGGCGTTGGACTGACCAGGCGTGATGAGCCCCGGGCAGTTCGGGCCGATGATCCGGGTCTTGTCGCCCTTCGACTTCGCGTACGCGTAGAACGCGGCGGAGTCGTGCACGGCGATGCCCTCGGTGATGACGACCGCGAGCGGGATCTCCGCGTCGATGGCCTCGACGACGGCGGCCTTGGAGAAGGCCGGCGGCACGAAGAGGACGGACACGTTGGCGCCCGTCTTCTCCATCGCCTCGGCGACGGTGCCGAAGACCGGGATCTCGGTGCCGTCGATGTCGACCGACTGGCCCGCCTTGCGCGGGTTCACGCCGCCGACGATGTTCGTGCCGTCACCGAGCATGAGCTTGGTGTGCTTCATGCCCGTGGCACCGGTCATGCCCTGGACGATGACCTTGCTGTCCTTGTTGAGGAAGATAGCCATGGTGGTCTGAGTCCCTCGTCCCTTACTTCGCAGCCGCAGCGAGCTCGGCGGCCTTGTCGGCCGCGCCGTCCATGGTGTCCACGCGCTGGACCAGCGGGTGGTTGGCGTCGCTCAGGATCTTGCGACCCAGCTCCGCGTTGTTGCCGTCGAGGCGCACGACCAGCGGCTTGGTGACGTCCTCGCCCTTGGACTTGAGGAGCTCGAGCGCCTGCACGATGCCGTTGGCGACCTCGTCGCAGGCGGTGATGCCGCCGAAGACGTTGACGAAGACGGACTTGACGTCCGGGTCGCCGAGGATGATCTCCAGGCCGTTGGCCATGACCTCGGCGGAGGCGCCGCCACCGATGTCGAGGAAGTTGGCCGGCTTCACGTCGCCGTGGTTCTCACCGGCGTACGCGACGACGTCCAGGGTGCTCATGACGAGACCCGCGCCGTTGCCGATGATGCCGACCTCGCCGTCGAGCTTCACGTAGTTGAGGTTCTTGGCCTTGGCGGCAGCCTCGAGCGGGTTGGCTGCGGCCTTGTCCTCGAGCGCCTCGTGCTCGGGCTGGCGGAAGTCGGCGTTCTCGTCGAGCGAGACCTTGCCGTCCAGGGCGATGACCCGGCCGTCGGCGACCTTGGCGAGGGGGTTGACCTCGACGAGGAGGGCGTCCTCCTTGACGAAGGTCTCCCACAGGGTCACGAGGATGTTCTCGACCTGGTCGGCGACCTCGGCCGGGAACTTCGCGGCCTCGACGATCGCGCGGGCCGTCTCGGGGGTCACACCCTCGTTGGCGTCGATCGGGGTCTTGGCGACGGCCTCCGGGCGGGTGGCCGCCACCTCCTCGATCTCCACGCCGCCCTCGACGGAGGCGATGGAGAGGAAGGTGCGGTTGGTGCGGTCGAGGAGGAAGGAGACGTAGTACTCCTCCGTGATCTCCGGAGCGGTCTCCGCGATCATCACCTTGTTGACCGTGTGGCCCTTGATGTCCATCCCGAGGATGTCCGTCGCGCGAGCGACGGCCTCGTCCGGGGTGGCGGCCAGCTTCACGCCACCGGCCTTGCCGCGGCCACCGACCTTCACCTGCGCCTTCACGACCGACTTGCCGCCAAGCCGCTCGGTGGCCTCGCGCGCCGCCTCAGGCGTGTCGATGACTTCACCGGCCAGCACCGGTACACCGTGCTTGGCGAAGAGGTCCCTCGCCTGGTACTCGAACAGGTCCACGCGCGTCCGTCCCTTTTCAGTGATCTCGCGCCGCCGTGCAGCGGCTTCAGTCTCTGCGTGCTCTGCGTGGGCGTGCCGCGAAGGGCAACGTGACTGCGCTGTCACAAGGGAGGCGTAGCCGAAAGTCCGGTACGCGGCATGTCCGTCTCGCAGGTTATCGCCGTGGGACGTGCGTCCCTAAATCGCAGATCACATTTGCGCGGTGATGACGGTCACAGATCGCGTCCGCCGGGCGTGTCGGCCACCCCCGGCACGCGTCGTTTCCGGGCGTGCCGGGGCCTGCGGGGCGGTCGCGCGGCTCGGGCCGTGAAGGGGGCGCCAGCCCTGGGGGGCGGCGTTTGCGGTTGTGATCACCCGCTCCGGGGGGGGCGGTGCCGGTGGTGCCGGGGCGGCGGCCGCCGGGCATGGGTGATCAGTCGCGCGGGTCCGCCCGGCGCGCAGGCCCTCTGTCACCGATGCGTGTGCGTGTCCGGTATGGGCAGCGGCCTCTTCTCGATCGCCGCCGCCATCACGTCGGGGAAGAGGTCGGGCGTACAGGCGAACGCGGGCGCGTCCAGCGCGGCGAGCGCCGCCGCGTGCTCGCGGTCGTACGCCGGTGCCCCTTCGTCGGACAGCGCGAGCAGCGTCACGAACTGCACCCCGGACGCCTTCATCGCCGCGACCCGCTTCAGCATCTCGTTGCGGATGCCGCCTTCGTAGAGGTCGGATATGAGGACGACCACGGTCTCGGCGGGCCGGGTGATCTGCGCCTGGCAGTACGCGAGCGCCCTGTTGATGTCGGTGCCGCCGCCGAGCTGCGTACCGAACAACACGTCCACTGGGTCGTCCAGCTGGTCCGTCAGGTCCACGATGTTCGTGTCGAACACGACGAGCCGCGTACTGATGGACCGCATCGAGGCGAGCACCGCGCCGAACACGGACGCGTAGACGACGGACGCCGCCATCGAACCGGACTGGTCGATGCAGAGGATGACGTCCTTCTTCACCGACTGCGCGGCCCGCCCGTACCCGATGAGCCGCTCGGGGACCACCGTCCTGTACTCGGGCAGATAGTTCTTGAGGTTGGCCGCGATGGTGCGGTTCCAGTCGATGTCGTGGTGGCGCGGCCTGCTGACGCGGGCGCTGCGGTCGAGGGCGCCGGTGAGGGTGGCCCGGGTGCGGGTGGCGAGCTTCTTCTCCAGGTCGTCGACCACCTTCCGCACGACGGCGCGCGCGGTCTCCTTCGTGGTCTCGGGCATCGCCTTGTTCAGGGAGAGCAGCGTGCCCACGAGGTGCACGTCCGCCTCGACGGCCTCCAGCATCTCGGGCTCCAGGAGCAGCGCGGACAGACCGAGCCGGTCGATGGCGTCGCGCTGCATGACCTGCACGACGGACGAGGGGAAGTACGTCCTGATGTCCCCGAGCCACCGCGCGACCGACGGCGCCGACGCCCCGAGCCCCGCCGAACGCCCCTCCCCGCGCTCCTTCTTTCCCCCGCCCCCGTAGAGCGCGGCCAACGCCCCGTCCATGGCGGCATCCCGCCCGGCCAGCTGACAGCCGATCCCCTCAGCCGCATCACCACCCAGCACGAGCCGCCACCGCCGCAACCGCTCGTCCCCAGCAGGACCCTCCACACTCCCCGCCCCCGTGTCCACGCCCACGTCCCCCATCACGCCACCCCCATCAACGAGTTCCCACGCACCCCGGCACCCCGCTCGACAGCGCTGCCGTCCCCCACGGCACCACCGCTCCCTAGAGCACTCCTGCCCCCTACAGCACCACCACGCCCCAGAGCACCGCCCCTTCCCGACCCGCTACTCCCCGGTCCGTCGTTCCCCGGCGCCTCCCCCAGCCCCAACAGCAGCCCCACCACCGGAAGCACCGCATCCGCGCGCCCCGGGTCCAACTCCACGGCGAATCCGGAGGCCCCCTCGGCGAGCGGTACCGCCGCACCGGAGTGCCCGGGCCCCCGCCGCACCAGCTCGCCCAACGTGCGGCGCACACCCGACTCGTACGCCCCGAACGTGCGCCGCAGCAACGGCAGTACGTCGACGAAGGCGTCCCCCGAGACCCCGGCGAGCCACTGGTCGACGAGCCCGAGCAACCGCTCGTCGTGCACGAGCAGCAGCCCGCCCCCGGCGCCGCCCCCGAGGAACCCCTCGATCCACGCGGCGGCCTCCCCGGGCTCGGTCCCGGGCGACAGGGCAAGCCCCACGAACCGCGCGGCCTCCTCCTCGGCCAGCACCCCGTCATCCATCAGGAGCCGAGCACACCGCCCCCGAACACCCCCGACAACCCGCTCGCCCCCAACAAGCCCCCGCAAAACCCCCTGCCACCGCCCCCGAACCCCAGCGGCCCCGTCTGTACCTCCAGCCCCTGCTCCCCCGACCGAACCAGTCGCTCCCGCTGCGTCCTCCGCACCAGCAACTGCCGCTGCGTCCTCCGCACCAGTGGTGCCCGCAAGGCCCGCTGTCCCGGCTGCGCCCACTGTCCCCGCCGTCGCGGCCGCACCCGCTGTCCCAGCCGTATCCGCTGTGCCCACGGCGGCGGGCCCCACCTCGTCCAACGCCGGCTCCGGCCCACCCGGGCCCCCCGCCCGCACGGGCGTCTCCGGCCGACCCGGCCCACCCGAGCCGCCCGAGCCGCCCGAGCCGCCCGAGCCGCCCCCGGCAGAGAACTCCCCCAACAGCCCCACCGCCAGGTGCACCCCGTCCACATGCCCCCGCATGGCCTCCGCCGCCTCCGCGTCGAGGCCCACGCACGCCGGCGGCAACCCCACGAACACCCGCTCGGCGAGCCCGAGTGCCACCTCCCCCAGCGCCCCGGTGTCCGTGCCCCGCACATCTCCGTACCGCAGCGACCGCACCAGCGCGGGCAGCGCCTGCGCCAGATGCCCGACGTCCGCGTCGAGCGCGGCCCGGTCGGCGAGCACCCGCATCACCACGGGCAACGCCTCCGGAAGCTCGGCCAGCAGACACCGCTCGGCCAGCGCGGTCACCTCGGCCAGCGCCCCCGCGCCCACCGCGTCCGCCTCCGCCTTGGCGGTGGCGGCGCCCACCACGGTGGTGCCCCACACCCCGGCCTCGGCGACCCGCACCGACAGCTCGGGCTCCCACCGCAGCCGCCAGCTCTCCCGGAACGTGCCCGTGCTCCCGCGCGACTCGACCGGCTCGCCCCAGCCGACACCGAGCAGCCGCAGCCGGTGCAGCAGGCGGCTGCGCGCCGCGTCGGTGTCCTTGCGGAGGTCGAGCTCCAACTCCCGCTCCAGCGCCTCCGGCTTGAGCCTGAGCCTGCGCTGGAGCCGGGTGAGGTCACGCTGGAGCGGCACGGCGGGCGCCGCGTCCGGCACCTCGCCGAGGACGTCCCCGACGACCAGCCGGTCGCGCACCAGCGCGAGCGGCACGTCCGAGCCCTCGCACATCACGGCCCGCACGGCGTCCATCGTCTCCGTGAGCCCGGGCAGCGGCCGCCCCCGCATCACGGCGAGCGTGTCGGCGAGCCGCACCGCCTCGATGACGTGCGCGGACGACACGAGCCGGTCCTCGTCCCTGAGCAGCCCCGCGACCTTGGTCAGCCACCGCTCGACGGGCCGGTCGGGCGCGCTGAACAGATGCCCGTACCAGCCGGGCGAGTCGATGCCCGCCCCGTACCCGCTGTGCCGGGACAGCCGCCGGTGCGTCCACGGCACCCACGTCATGTCGACCTTGACCTTGGGAAGCCCCTTGAGCAGCGCCCGGTCGGCGGCCACGGAGGTCTTCCTGCGGAGCGCGGGCACGTGCCAGGCCCCGCAGACCACGGCGACGTGCTCGGCCCCGAACTCCCGCTGCGCCGCCCGGACCTGGAGCCGCATGTACGCCTCGCGCAGCAGGTCCCGGTCGTGCCCGCCGCTGCCGTACGTCTCGCGCAGCGCGCCCATGGCCTCGCCGAGCGCCTCGAACGGCGCGAACGCGTCACCACCGTCCGCGCGGTGCTCGACGACGTCCTCCCACCAGCGCTCCGGATCGTCGTACCCGGCGGTCTCGGCCAGCACCGCCAGCGGGTCGACCCGCACCGCCTCGCCGGTCGCGTCGGCCGCGCCAGCCGCGTCATCGGGGCGACCGGCCGCGCCCTCCTCCGCATGCCCCGGGCCGTCCCCGCCCTCGGCGTCGTCCCCCTCGCCCTCGCCGCGCGCCAGCGCATGCGCGGCCGGCAGGTCCATGAAGCGCACCGGCACCCCGCGCCGTACCGCCCACTGGATGGCCACCCACTCCGGCGAGAACTCGGCGAGCGGCCAGAACGCCGAGCGGCCCGGCTCGTCCACGACGTGCGCGAGCAGCGCGACCGGCGGGCGCATGCCGTCCTCGGCGGCCAACGCCACGAGGCCGTCGGCCTCCGGCGGCCCCTCGATCAGCAGCACCTGGGGCGCGGCCGCGTCGAGCGCGCTCCGCACGGCCCGCGCGGAACCCGGCCCGTGGTGCCGCACGCCGAGCAGCAGCGGACCCGCACCCGCCGCCCGCGCGGCGCCCTCGCCCCCGGCCGCCGCACGCCCCTGGGCGGCCGTCATGCGCTCACCTCGCGGCAGGCGCGGTAGAAGTCCTTCCACCCGTCGCGCTCGCGCACGACCGCTTCCAGGTACTCCTGCCAGATCACGCGGTCCGCCGCGGGGTCCCGCACGACGGCGCCGAGGATGCCCGCGGCGACGTCGCCGGGGCGCAGCACGCCGTCCCCGAAGTGCGCCGCGAGGGCCAGGCCGTTGGTGACCACGGAGATCGCCTCGGCCGTGGACAGCGTCCCGCTGGGAGACTTCAGCTTCGTGCGCCCGTCCGTGGTGACGCCGTCGCGCAGCTCGCGGAAGACCGTCACGACGCGGCGGATCTCGTCGATGCCGTCCGGCCCGGCCGGCAGGTCGAGGGAACGGCCGATCTGGTCCACGCGGCGGGAGACGATGTCGACCTCGGCGTCGGCGCTCTCGGGCAGCGGCAGGACCACGGTGTTGAAGCGGCGGCGCAGCGCGCTGGAGAGGTCGTTGACGCCGCGGTCGCGGTCGTTGGCGGTGGCGATCAGGTTGAAGCCGCGTACGGCCTGGACCTCCTGGCCCAGTTCCGGGATCGGCAGGGTCTTCTCCGACAGGATCGTGATCAGGGTGTCCTGCACGTCCGCCGGGATGCGGGTCAGCTCCTCGACGCGGGCCGTCATGCCCTCGGACATGGCCCGCATCACGGGGCTCGGCACCAGCGCCTCGCGGCTCGGGCCGTGCGCGAGCAGCCGCGCGTAGTTCCATCCGTACCGGATGGCCTCCTCGGGGGTGCCCGCCGTGCCCTGCACCAGGAGCGTCGAGTCGCCGCTGACCGCCGCGGCCAGATGCTCGGACACCCATGTCTTGGCGGTGCCGGGGACGCCGAGGAGCAGCAGGGCGCGGTCGGTCGCGAGCGTGGTGACGGCGACCTCGACGATGCGGCGCGGTCCCACGTACTTCGGTGTGATCACAGTGCCGTCGGGCAGCGTGCCGCCCAGCAGATACGTCGCCACGGCCCAGGGCGAGAGCAGCCAGCGGGCCGGGCGCGGCCGGTCGTCCTGCTCGGCCAGCGCGGCGAGTTCGGCGGCGAAGGCGTCCTCGGCGTGCGGCCGCAGCGCCTGCCCAGCCGTCTCGTGCGACCCGTCCCCCGGCCCCTCCCCCGCGACCCCGGCGGACGTGGTGGCCGCCCCGGCCGACTCCACGGAAACAGTCATGTGATCCCCCTCCAGATCCTGCGTGCGTCAGTGACGCGGCGCGTGCGTCCGGGCAGCGGCAACCAGCAACGGCGGTGCTGCGCCGACGGCTTGGCCGCGATGTGTTCCACCGTGCACCACGCCACTGACAATCACCGCCGCAACAGCTCTGACCTGCAAGGATGGTGAGGCCAAGGTCGAATGTCAGTGCGGGGACCTACCTTCGACTCATGACTCAGCAGGGGGTGCGCTGGACGGCGGACCAGGTGCTGGCACTGGCACCTGACGCGTCGTCACAGAAGGCGGGAAGCAGGCTCGGCATCGCCGGGCCGTGGTCGCGGGCGGGAAGTTCCGGCGAGGGGGCCGTGTGGGGGCTGTGCAAGGGCAGCGGCAGCAAGCCGTATCAGACGGTGATAGACACGGCGGACGTGGCGGGACCCGCGTACAAGTGCAGTTGTCCGAGCCGCAAGTTCCCGTGCAAGCACGCGCTCGGCCTGCTGCTGCTCTGGGCCGGGGACCAGGGCCGCGGGCGGGCCGTGCCGGACGGGGAGCAGCCGCCGGACTGGGCGCGGGAGTGGCTGGACACGCGCCGCGAGAAAGCGGTGGCGAAGCGGAGCGCGCCCGCGGCCGGCGCCGGGGCCTCGGCCCCCGCTGATCCGGAGGCCGCGCGCAAACGCGCGGAGCGCAGGGCGGAGCGGGTCACGGCGGGGGCCACGGAGCTGGAGCGCCGCCTGTCCGACCTGCTGCGCGGCGGCATGGCCGCGGCCGAGCAGGCGGGGTACGGCCTGTGGGAGGAGACCGCGGCCCGCATGGTCGACGCCCAGGCGCCCGGCCTGGCCGCGCGGGTGCGGGAGTTGGGTGCCGTACCGGCCTCGGGGCCGGGCTGGCCCGCCCGCCTCCTGGAGGAGTGTGCGCTGCTGCACCTGCTCACCTCAGGCTGGCTGCGCCGCGACGCGCTGCCCGACACACTGGCGGCCACGGTCCGCTCCCGCACGGGCCTGCCCGCCCCCGCGCAGGGCGAGCCGCTGCGGGACAGCTGGCAGGTCCTCGCGCAGTACGACACCGCGGACAGCAAGCTGACCGCGCGCCGCATATGGCTGCACGGAGAGCGGTCCGGGCACACCGCCCTGCTCCTGTCGTACGGGGCGGCGGGCCGCGCGCCCTCCCTGTCCCTGCCGGTCGGCCTGGCCCTGGACGCCGAGCTGGTCCCGCACGCCGCGGACCCGGCGTCCCGGCAGCTCCGCGCCGACCTGGGCGAGCAGTTCACGGCACCGGCCCCCACCACGGGCCACCCGCCCGGCATATCGCCCGCCGAGGCGACCGCCCGGTACGGCGACGCGCTGCGCGACGACCCCTGGCTCGACACCTGGCCGGTCACCCTCGGCCGGGTCGTGCCGGTCCCGAACGGCCCGGACTGGCAACTGGCCGACGCCGACAGCGAGACGGCCCTGCCGATCGCGCCCTCCGCCGCGTCCCGGGCCGGGCTGTGGCGCCTGGTCGCCCTCTCCGGAGGCACCCCGCTCACGGTCTTCGGCGAATGCGGCCACCGGGGCTTCACCCCGCTGGCGGCGTGGCCGCACACGACGGCGGAGACCGTACGGCTGTGACGCGCGACCAGAGGACCGAAGCAAGAACCGAAGCAAGAACCGAGGCAAGAGACGAGAAGGAGGGGGAGATGACCGCGCCCACACCGACCGCACCCGCGGAAGCAGCCGGGCGGCACGCCCGCACACCCTGGGAGGAGCTGGTCACAGCGGCGCTCCTGGGCACGGACCGCCGCACCCCACCGCTCCTCACCCCCGGCAAGGACGCCCCGGCGGCCCTCCTGGACGCGGCCGCCGTACAGACCGTGCGGCGCCGTGCGGGCCTGCGCCCCGCCCCCGCGGCCGAGCGCCCCGCCCCCGCGCCCGCGGACCCCCGCCCGGTCGTCCCCGCGGCGGCCCGGCGCAGGCTCGCGACGCTGCTCGCCGACCACCCGAGCGCGAGCGGCGGGCGGCGCGGCACCGCGCCCGACCTGATGGAGCTGCTGCCCCAGTGGCTGGCCCTCGCCGGGGAGCGGGGCTTCACGGCACCCCCGGAGCTGCTGCCCGCCCTCCTGAACGCGGCCCGCGGCCGCACCGACCTGCGCCCCCAAACCCTGGCCTTCGCGGGCCCGCGCGCCCAGTGGCTCGCCCGGTTCAACCCGGACTGGAAGTTCGCGCTGCGCGCGGCCCCGGGCAGCGCACCGGAGACCGGCCCGCAGGCGCGGCCGGACATCCAGCGGCGCTGGCAGGAGGGCCTGTTCGCGGAGCGCGTCGCCCTCCTCGCCGCCCTGCGCGCGCACGCCCCGGACGACGCCCGCGAGTTGCTGTCCGGCACATGGGCGACCGAGCGCGCCGAGGACCGGCTGATGTTCCTGGACTCCCTGCGCACGGGACTGCGCGCGGCCGACGAGCCGTTCCTGGAGCAGGCGCTCGGAGACCGGAGCCGCAATGTCCGCTCCACGGCGGCCGAGTTGCTGTCCGCGCTGCCGGGCTCGGCGCTCGCCGCCCGCATGGCCGACCGCGCCGCCTCCTGCGTGGCCCTGGACCGTACGGCGGGTCGGCCGGAGCTGACCGTCGAGGCGCCGCACGAGTGCGACGCGGGCATGGAGCGGGACGGCGTCGCGCCGAAGCCGCCCGCGGGACGGGGTGAACGCTCCTGGTGGCTCGGCCAGTTGGTGGAGGCCGCGCCCCTGGCGACCTGGCAGCGCCGTCTCGGCGACCGCGCCCCGGCCGACATCGTGGCGCTCCCCGTCGCCGACGGCTGGCGGGGCGAGCTGCACGCCGCCTGGTGCCGGGCCGCCGTGCGCCAGCGGGACACCGGCTGGTCGCGGGCGCTGCTCGGCGCCCCGTCGTCGCCCGACGCGGCCGGGCCCGGCGCGGTGTCCCTCGCGGAGCGCGCCAAGCTCCTGACCACCCTGCCCGCGGCCGAACGGGCCGAGTGGGTCGCCGGGTTCATCGACGCGCACGGCTTGTCGGAGGCGTTCCAACTGCTCGGCGTGTGCGCGGTGCCGTGGGCGCCTGCCCTCGGCCGCGCGGTCGTGGACGCGCTGAACATCGCCCGGGACGCGGGCAGCTACCCCTGGAGCTTCAGCGGGGTGATGGGCCTCGCGGAGCGCTGCCTGGACCCGGCGGAGGCCGTGCGCCTGGAGGCGCTGACGGCGACACCGGACGAGCCCGAGGACGCGTCGCCCGGGGCGGGCGGCTACTGGTCGGAGGCGTTCCAACGCCTCGTCAGCACGTTGCGCCTGCGCGCGGCGATGCGCGAGGAACTGGACGGTTGAGGCGTGGGGCCGGGCGAGGGCCGCGTGTCGCGGGGGAGCGCACGGGACAGCCTCCCCGGCCCCACGACCGCACCAGCCGCACCAGCCGCACCAGCCGCACCAGCCGCACCAGCCGCACCAGCCGCACCAGCCGCACCAGCGTCAACGCCTCTGCGGCGCCCGAAGTCCCGTCCCCGGGACAAACAGCGGCGGGCCCCGGTGCCCACAGCACCGACGCCCGCCCCGAACCACGAGAACCGCGAGGGCCTACGCCCCGGTCGGCTGCCGCACGTTCTCCCGCACCCACTCCACGATGGCCGTGGTCGTGGCCCCGGGCGTGAAGATCTCCGCGACGCCCTTCTCCTTCAGCGGCGGAATGTCCTCCTCGGGGATGATCCCGCCGCCGAAGACCTTGATGTCCTCCGCGTCGCGCTCCTTGAGGAGCTCGATGACCCGGGCGAAGAGGGTGTTGTGCGCGCCGGACAGGATGGAGAGGCCGATCGCATCGGCGTCCTCCTGGATCGCCGTGTCGACGACCTGCTCGGGCGTCTGGTGCAGGCCGGTGTAGATGACCTCCATGCCGGCGTCGCGCAGCGCCCGCGCGATCACCTTGGCCCCGCGATCGTGGCCGTCGAGCCCCGGCTTGGCGACCACCACGCGGATCGGACCGGCTGCCACACCCATCACTGCCTCCATGTACAGAAAGCCGTCTGCGGAATCCCGCCCGCACGGAAATCCAGCCGTCCCGGCACGGACACCCCGCGCCGCACCGGCCGGGTAGGTGAACGAACGTTATCTCCAGCATCGCGCAGCCCGCAGTTTCGTGGTGGAGAGCGAGGGGGAAATCACACGGTGGGACACGTTCGCTGCGCGCCGCTCCCGTATGCACCCGGCACATGGGCCGGATCCGCCCCGGCATCCGGGTCGCATCCCACCCGGCGCCCGGGCCGCGTCGGGGGCCGCGCGAGGGGAGCCGCTGCGAGGCCGCCGCACCCCCGCGCCGTCAGCCGCACGGCGCGGTGGTGTCGGCGCGTCGCCAAGGAGTGCGCCGCGACGGGGACGGCACGACCACTCCCGGCTTCCCACGATGAGTACACGGGGGACAGAGCCGCCTCCCGTGTGCCGACCGGGAGGTCGCCATGACGATCACGAGAGTCCAGCCCTTTCGCCACTGCAGCGCCCTGCTGCCCGCCAGCCTGGCGGGATTGCCCCTCGCGCTCCTGAAGGCGACCGCGCTCGAGTTCGTGATCCTCGCCGGACACCTCCTGCTGTATCCATCGGGCATCACCCAGGAACGCCGGGCGGCGCCACCGCCGCCCCCGCCGGACGCCCCCCGGCTGCCCGCGAACGACAAGCCGCCGGTGCTGCTCCTGCACGGCTTCATCGACAACCGATCCGTGTTCGTGCTGCTGCGCCGCAATCTCGCCCAGCACGGCAGGCAGCACCTGGAGTCCCTCAACTACTCGCCGTTGACCTGCGACATCCGCACCGCCGCCGAGCTGCTCGGCCGCCACATAGAGGAGATATGCGAGCGCACGGGCCATGACCGCGTGGACGTCGTCGGCCACAGCCTCGGCGGACTCATCGCCCGCTACTACGCGCAGCGCCTGGGCGGCGACGCCCGCGTCCGCACCCTCGTCACCCTGGGCACCCCGCACTCGGGCACCCGGGTGGCGCCGCTCGCGGACGCGCATCCGATCGTGCGCCAGATGCGGCCGGGCTCGGACGTGGTGGCGGAGCTGCGGGAGCCCGCGCCGGGCTGTCGTACGCAGTTCTTGAGCTTCTGGAGCGAGTTGGACCAGATCATGGACCCCGTCGAGACGGCATGCGTCGACCATCCGGATCTGATCGCGCAGAACGTCCGCGTCTCCGGGATCGGCCATCTCGCCCTGCCGGTGCACCCCGCCGTGGCGACCGCCATCCGCCAGGCCCTCGACCTGGCGGCGCCGGGCACGACGCCCGCCGCGTCGGCCGGCGGCCTGACGGTGGCCTGACCCCGACCGCGCGTCGGCCGGATTCCGGTTCGCCGTAGCCGGACGACCGGCTCCGGATTCCGGTTCCGCGGAGCCCGATCCGGACCCGAACCCACCCCTCACACTCGAACGAACCTCGAACACAGAGCCAAAGCTGTGCCCGGGGACCGCCGAAAGGCGGCCGAATGCCCGTTTCCGGCGAGCGGGAAACCTGGGGAAGATTGTCGCGCCCGCGTACCGCCGGGTACAGTCGCGGCACTGCTCTGCCAGCCCATGCTGCCGAGGCGAAAGAGAAGTTGGTGAACGACCGTCACCCGTCGGAGACCCCCGCTCCGGCCCCGGCACCCGACGCCGACTACGCCCCCTATGGGTCCTACGACCAGCAGGGCGCGCAGCACGTCGGCTACACCGGGTACGACGGCTATTCCACCGGCACCTTCTCCGCCACCGGTTTCAACGCCCCTGGCGGCTATGACGCAACGGGCGGCTTCGACACTTCCGGTTCCGGTTTCGCCGTGCCCGGCGCGGGCTTCGCGACCGACCCGCTCTTCGGCGATCTGCCCGGCGGCCACGACACCGGCCAGTGGTCCACGACCGGCACGCAGCAGACCCTGACGTACGACGCGTACGCCGCCCAGCCGGGATACGACACCGGCACCCACGACACCACGGCCGCCTGGGGCTCCGGGCTCCAGCCGCTGTCGGACATCCCCTCGCAGCCGGGCCCCGAATCCGGCGCCACCTGGGACGCCTCCGCCTGGAACGAGGCACCGACGACGGGCCAGTGGGCCACACAGGTCTTCGACACCGGCGCGTACGACGCCACCGCCTGGAACTCCGGCGGCCACGAC
Source organism: Streptomyces sp. NPDC041205 (assembly GCF_055591765.1). Taxonomy (NCBI): domain Bacteria; kingdom Bacillati; phylum Actinomycetota; class Actinomycetes; order Kitasatosporales; family Streptomycetaceae; genus Streptomyces; species Streptomyces sp. NPDC041205. The sequence goes on from NZ_JBVIZH010000002.1 coordinate 1,177,285, forward strand.
GCGTACGACACCCCGCAGCACGACGCCTACGAGCCCGCGCACCAGCACGACGCGTACGGCGCCCCCCAGCACGACGCCTACGAGGCGCGCGACACGGCCTACGACGCGCAGGATGGTTACGCCGCCCAGGATCCGTACGAGGCTCCGGCGGCCCCGAGCCCCGAGGCGTACGGCTCCGGCGACCCGGCGTACGACACCGACGACGCCACGCACGCGTTCCTGCCCGACGAGGCGCCCGACGACCGGCTCGGCGGCGTCGAACCGGTCACCGACCACGCCGAGCACGGCGATCAGGCCGACGGCGAACGCGCCGACCCGCACGACCACGCGCCGGTGGACCGCCCCGAGCGCTCCCGTTCCGCCCGATCGGCCGCGCCCCGCGGCCGGTCCCGCTCGCGCCGCTCCCCCGCCAAGCGTTCCGCGCTGTTCACCGTCGCCGTGCCGTCGGCCTGTGTGATGGGCGTCGCCGGTGTGGCCGCGGCCTCCGTCGGTGGGCTCGGCGGGGGCGACGACGGCAAGGACACGCAGGCCTCCGCCCCGGACCCGGCGACCGTGAAGCCGTCCACCGCCAACAACAAGCTCGACACGCAGCTGGCGAACCTCTCCGCGGACGCGGGCGACTTCGCGGACCGCGCGAGCCGCACGCAGGAACGCATCGACCTGAAGGCCCAGAAGGTGGCCGCGCACAAGCAGGCCGTCGCGGAGGCCGCGCGCAAGGAGCGGCTGCGGCCGAAGTTCTCCCTGCCGGTCGCGCAGCACGGCCTGAGCGCCTACTACGGCCAGGCGGGCGTGAACTGGATGTCCGCGCACTCCGGGATCGACTTCCCGGTGTCGTACGGCACGGAGGTCAAGGCCGCCACCGACGGCACGGTCTCCACGAAGTACAACAGCGCCTACGGCAACATGGCGATCGTGACCGCCAAGGACGGCACGGAGACGTGGTACTGCCACCTCTCCACGCACAAGATCGCGAGCGGTCCCGTGAAGGCGGGAGAGACCATCGCCTTCTCCGGGAACTCCGGCAACTCCACCGGCCCTCATCTGCACTTCGAGGTCCGCCCGGGCGGCGGCTCGGCGATCGACCCGCTGCCGTGGCTGCGCAGCCACGGGCTCGACCCGACGTAACCCCCGAGGGCCGACGCAGCCCTCCGAAGGGCGCCGTAAATCCCCCGAAGGTCGAAGCGACCCCCGAAGGGTGCAACTCCAGCCCCCGTCGCTGGAGTTGCACCTTGAGAGTGTCCCTCTTCCTTCGAGTGAGGGCTACAGCTTTTCCACCGGCGCGTACCTCAGCAGCAGCCGCTTCGGCTTCTCCGCGCCGAAGTCGACCGTCGCCTCGGCGTTCGCCCCGGTGCCCTTCACGCCGACCACCGTGCCGAGTCCGAACTGGTCGTGCGTGACACGGTCGCCGATGGCCAGCGAGACCACCGGCTTCTCCGACGCGCGACGGGTGGCGAAGCCCTGGGCGCCACCCGCGCGGGAGCGCGAAGACGACAGCGAGGCGGCGACCCCGGCCGCGGGCCCGGACGACGCGGGCGCGCCGACGGAGCCCGTCCGCTTCCAGTCCAGATGGGCCTCCGGGATCTCCTCCAGGAAGCGCGACGGCGGGTTGTACGACGGCTGGCCCCAGGCGCTGCGCAGGGAGGACCGGGTCAGATACAGCCGCTCCCGCGCGCGCGTGATGCCGACGTACGCGAGACGCCGCTCCTCCTCCAGCTCCTTGACCTGGCCGAGGGCGCGCATGTGCGGGAACACGCCGTCCTCCATGCCGGTCAGGAACACGACGGGGAATTCGAGGCCCTTGGCGGTGTGCAGCGTCATGAGCGTGATGACTCCGGAGCCGTCGTCCTCCTCGTCGGGGATCTGGTCGGAGTCGGCGACCAGGGCGACACGCTCCAGGAAGTCCGAGAGCGACCCGGCGGGAGCGGCGCCCTCCGGGGCGTCGGCGGCGGCCTCCGCGCCCTCGGCCGCAGTGCCCGCCCCCTCGGCGGTGTTGTTGTCCTGCTCGAACTCCAGGGCCACGGCGGCCAGTTCCTGGAGGTTCTCGATGCGCGTCTCGTCCTGCGGGTCGGTGGAGGACTGCAGCTCGGCCAGGTAGCCGGTCCGCTCGAGGACCGCTTCCAGGACGACGGCGGGGCCCGCGCCGGACTCGACGACGGTGCGCAGCTCCTCCATGAGGGTGTTGAAGCGCCGCACGGCGTTCGTGGAGCGGGCCGCCATGCCGTACGCCTCGTCGACGCGGCGCAGCGCCTGCGGGAAGGAGATCTTCTCGCGCTGTGCGAGGGCGTCGATCATCGCTTCGGCGCGGTCGCCGATGCCGCGCTTCGGCACGTTCAGGATGCGGCGCAGCGGGACGGCGTCCTCGGGGTTGGCGAGGACCCGCAAGTACGCGAGGACGTCGCGGACTTCCTTGCGCTCGTAGAACCGCACGCCGCCGACGACCTTGTAGGGCAGGCCGACGCGGATGAAGATCTCTTCGAAGACACGGGACTGGGCGTTCGTGCGGTAGAAGATCGCCACGTCACCCGCCTTGGCGTCGCCCGCGTCGGTGAGGCGGTCGATCTCATCGGCGACGAACTGGGCCTCGTCGTGCTCGGTGTCCGCCACGTACCCGGTGATGCGGGCGCCCGCGCCCGCGTTGGTCCACAGGTTCTTGGGGCGGCGGCTCTCGTTGCGCTCGATGACGGCGTTGGCGGCGGTCAGGATCGTCTGCGTGGAGCGGTAGTTCTGCTCCAGGAGGATCGTGGTCGCGTCCGGGTAGTCCTCCTCGAACTGGAGGATGTTGCGGATCGTGGCGCCGCGGAAGGCGTAGATGGACTGGTCGGCGTCACCCACGACGCACAGCTCGCCCGGTTCCTGATCCTCTCCGGAGGGGCCCACCAGCTCGCGCACGAGGGCGTACTGCGCGTGGTTGGTGTCCTGGTACTCGTCGACCATCACGTGGCGGAAGCGGCGGCGGTAGTGCTCGGCGACGTCCGGGAAGGCGCGCAGCAGGTTCACCGTCGTCATGATCAGGTCGTCGAAGTCCAGGGCGTTGGCCTCGCGGAGGCGCGACTGGTACATCGCGTACGCCTGGGCGAGGGTCTTCTCGAAGCCGTCGGCGGCCTGGGCGGCGAAGTCCTCCTCGTCGATCAGCTCGTTCTTCAGGTTCGAGATCTTGGCGCTGAAGGACTTCGGCGGGAACTTCTTCGGGTCCAGGTCCAGGTCCCGGCAGACCAGGGCCATCAGGCGCTTGGAGTCCGCGGCGTCGTAGATCGAGAAGGAGGACGTGAAGCCCAGCTTCTTGTACTCCCGGCGCAGGATGCGCACGCACGCGCTGTGGAACGTCGACACCCACATCGCGCCCGCGCGCGGGCCGACGAGCTGCTCGACGCGCTCCTTCATCTCGCCCGCGGCCTTGTTCGTGAACGTGATCGCGAGGATCTGGCCGGGGTGCGCGCCGCGCTCCGCGAGGAGGTACGCGATGCGGTGGGTGAGCACCCGCGTCTTGCCGGATCCCGCGCCGGCGACGATGAGCAGCGGGGAGCCCGCGTGCACGACGGCCGCGCGCTGGTTCTCGTTCAGGCCGTCGAGCAGCGCCGCCGGGTCGATCGCGGGGCGGGGGGCACCGTCCCGGTAGTACGCGTCCCGGGGTGCGGGCGCGTCGAACCTCCCTTGGAACAAGTCGTCCGGAACGGGCTCCGGAGCGCTGTCCTCGGGCGGCGGCGGGGGTTCCTCGTCGTGGCCCTGCGAGGGCTTGAGGTCCGCCAGGAAGCTGTCGTCAAAGAGGCTGCTCATCGCCTCCCGAGTCTAGGCGGCCCCACTGACAACCCGCCCCGGGTTCCACGAGGCCGCCCTGAGGCCGCCCCGAGCCCGCCCGGTTCCGGCCACGCCCGCGCTGCGCGCCCGGGGAGTAACGCTGCGCCACGACCTCGGCCGTCCGCGTCAGCACGGCGCCGAGGGCCTCGTGAAGTCACGAAAATGTATCGGGCATATCGAACATCATCCTTCCCTCGTGCCACGGGAGTTGGCTAGCGTGCTGCGCGGGCCGCACGTCCCCCCACCGGCGATCCCCGCCGGTCACGCGCGGCCTCCGCCGAGTCCGACGTGTTCGGAGCCGGGGACCCACCATGTTCTTTGGGGTGAATCCGCTCCGTACGACGTACGCAGCGGTAGGGCAGCCTTCCGGAGCACCCGCCCGAACCCGACAGCTAACCCGGTAGGCGGTCCACGGAAGGAGTCGCCAGCTTTGGCGTCGCACCGCAAGCCGCGCAGCCGCTCAGCCCTCATACGCACGACCCCGGCCCTCGGCATCACGACGGCCGCCCTGACGTCGGTGGCCCTGCTGTCGCAGAGCGCGAACGCCGCGCCGGCCGCCCCCGCCGAGCCTGGCAAGCCGAGCCTCGAAGAGGTCCAGAAGAAGGTCGACGACCTCTACCAGCAGGCCGGAGTGGCCACGCAGAAGTACAACTCGGCCAAGGAGCGCACCGACAAGCAGCGCAAGAAGGCCGACCGGCTCCTGGACGACGTGGCCAAACGCACGGACCGGCTGAACGAGGCACGGCAGGAGCTCGGCTCCTTCGCCGCCGCGCAGTACCGCACCGGCGCCGTCTCCGAGACCGCCGCGATGATGCTCGCCGACGACCCCAAGGGCTTCTTCGACCAGAACCACCTCGCGGACCGGCTCACCAGCCGCCAGAAGAAGGCCGTCGACGACTACCAGACCCAGCAGGTCGCGGCGACCAAGCAGCGCACGAAGGCCACGAAGAGCCTGAAGTCGCTGCAGGACTCGCGCGACGACCTCCGGTCGAGCAAGCGGACCGTCCAGACCAAGCTGACCGAGGCCCGCTCGCTCCTGTCGAAGCTGACCGCCGAGGAGAAGGCGCGGCTCGCGGCGATCGAGAAGCGCAAGGAGGAGGCCGCCAAGCGCAAGGCGGCCGAGCTGGCGCGCAAGCAGGCCGCGGAGGAGCGCGAGCGGAAGGCCAAGGAGGCCGCCGAGCGCCGCGAGCGGGAGCGTGAGCAGGGGCAGGAGCAGGGCTCGGGGTCCGGCTCGGACTCCGGGGCGGACAGCGGCTCCGGGGCGGGCTCGGGCTCGGACACGGGTTCCGGCTCGGGTGCGGGCAGCGGATACGCGGCCAAGGCCGCGAAGGTGATCGCCTTCGCCGAGAAGCAGATGGGCAAGCCCTACGTGTGGGGCGCCACGGGGCCCGGCTCCTACGACTGCTCCGGGCTCACGCAGGCGGCCTGGAAGACCGCCGGGATCTCGCTGCCGCGCACCACCTGGGACCAGGTGAAGGTCGGCACGACCGTGCCGACCTCCCAGGCCAAGCCCGGTGACCTGGTCTTCTTCTACGACGACATCAGTCACGTCGGGATCTACATCGGCGACGGCAAGATGATCCACGCCCCGAAGCCGGGCGCGAACGTCCGCGTCGAGTCGATCTACTACATGCCGATCCACAGCGTGGTCCGGCCCGCGTGAACCGTTAACCCTCTGCGCACGTAATCGCTGTCTACGTAGAGCTACGAAATTGCCCCGCACGCGCGCGTGCGGGGCAATTCGTGTCGGACCTGTCGGACCTGTCCAGACCTGTCAGACCTGTCGGAGGGCGGCGGTCACGTCCAGAGCACCGCGATGAAGATGTTCGCCGTCGTGAGGCCACCGACCGCCCCGAACATCCCCTTGTCGACCTTCTCCTCGTCCCGCTTCACGTACACGAGCCCGAGAATCACGATCAGCAGCGCGAGCTTGATGCCGATCTTGAGGTTGTTGACCGTGTTGTCGTCCGCCTGGTTCAACCCGACGAGGGCGACTCCGGTGATCAACATGGTCAACGCGCCGTGCAGCATCGCGGGGCTGAACCGGGCCGTGCCCTCGCCCATCGCCTTCATCTGGGTCAGGAAGCCGCCCAGGAGCGAGGCGATGCCGATGATGTGCAGGCCGACGAAGAGATGGATGAGTACGTCCATGGGGCGGAGCCTAATTCCCGGCGCTCGGCGCGAGCCGGGCGGGTCCAGTCGGTCCCGGCGGGGCCAGGCGGGGCGGGCGGGGCCAGGCGGGGCGGGCGGGGCCAGGCGGGGCGGGCGGGGCCGGGCAGTCGTCCCGGTCGCCGGGGCCGCGGCGTCCGTCACCGAGCGGCGCCGTATCACCCACCACCGAGAAGGCGGGCCACAAACGCCACATCGGTCACGCGCGCCGCGAAACCCGCCACCGCACCCCGGCCGCGCCGCTCGAATCCGTTCACTCCTCGGCACTCATCCGTCGTTAGCGCACATCGGGTCACGAAGCGGTGACAGTCAGGTTTAGCGTCCTCTGCCAGGTGACCGACTCCCCACCACCACCCCGTCAGGGGCGGCAGTCGGCCACCTCCGCCGAGAAAGTCCGACGGCGTCCCGCTCCCCTGTGCGAGCGCCGTCGGACCGGCACCGCAGCGGCGTCAGGCTCGGCGGCACCGGTGGGGGCCCCGGCCACAAGGAAGGACGTGGAGCCTCCGTGGCAGCGCACCGCAAGCCCAAGCAGCGCTCGCTCAGCGGCCATACGGCCCGTACGGCCGCCACCCTCGCCCTCGCGTCGGCCGCCACCGCGACCGCCTTCGAGGGCATCGGACACGCGGAGCCCCGGCTCACTCCCAGCGAGGTGAAGGACAAGGTCGACGAGCTCTACCGCGAGGCCGAGGTCGCCACCGAGAAGTACAACGGTGCCAAGGAGAAGGCCGACAAGGCCGAGCGGTCCCTGACCGACCTGCGCGACGAGGCGGCCCGCAGGACCGAGAAGCTCAACACGGCCCGCCAGGGCCTTGGTTCACTGGCCACCGCGCAGTACCGCACCGGAGCCATCGACCCGTCGGTGCAGTTGGCGCTCTCCTCCGACCCGGACCAGTTCCTCGACCGGGCCTCTCGCGCCGACCGCGCGGGCCACCGCCAGGCCGCCACCGTCACCGACGTACGCCACCAGATCCGTGAGCTCGACCAGCTGCACACCGAGGCGGACGGCACGCTCGACGACCTCAAGTCCCGCCAGGCGGACCTGCGGAAGCACAAGAAGACCGTGACGGGCAAGCTCGCCGAGGCCAAGCGGCTGCTCGCGCGGCTGACCCGCGAGGAGCGCGCCCGCCTCGCCGCGGACGGAGCGGGCGGGGACTCCGACCGGGCCTCGCGCGTCGCCTCCCGCGGTCCCGCGCCGGGCGCCTCGAAGGCCGTCGGCTCCCGCGCCGCGGCGGCCGTCTCGTACGCCTACAAGGCCCTCGGCAGCCCCTACGTCTGGGGCGCCACCGGCCCGAGCGCCTTCGACTGCTCCGGCCTCACCCAGGCCGCGTACCGCGCCGCGGGCGTCTCCCTGCCGCGCACGACATACGCCCAGATCGACGCGGGACGGCGCGTCTCCCGCGCCGAACTCCAGCCGGGCGACCTGGTGTTCTTCTACTCGGGCATCAGCCACGTCGGCCTCTACGTCGGCGACGGCAAGATGATCCACGCCCCGAACCCGAGCGCGCCGGTCCGCCTCGCACCCATCGACCAGATGCCGTTCGCCGGGGCGACGCGGGTGGGGTGAGCCCGCCCCGCCGTGGTGCGAGCCCGACCTTGCCGTGGTGCGAGCCGACCGCCGTCAGACCAGGCGCCGCGCCGTCGCCCACCGCGTCAGCTCGTGCCGGTTGGAGAGCTGGAGCTTGCGCAGCACCGCCGAGACATGGGACTCGACCGTCTTCACGGAGATGTAGAGCTGCTTGGCGATCTCCTTGTACGCGTACCCGCGGGCGATGAGCCGCAGCACCTCGCGCTCGCGCTGCGTGAGACGGTCCAGGTCCTCGTCGACCGGCGCCGCGTCCGTCGACGCGAACGCGTCCAGGACGAAACCGGCGAGCCGCGGCGAGAACACCGCGTCGCCCTCCTGGACCCGGAAGATCGAGTCGACCAGGTCCGTGCCGGTGATCGTCTTGGTGACATAGCCGCGGGCGCCGCCGCGGATGACCCCGATGACGTCCTCCGCGGCGTCCGACACCGACAGCGCGAGGAACCGCACCGGGTTCTCCGCATCCGCCATCAACGGCGCGCACCGGCGCAGAACTTCGACCCCGCCGCCGCCCGGCAGGTGCACGTCGAGGAGCACCACCTCGGGGCGCGTCGCCGTGATGACCGTGACCGCCTGGTCGACGTCGGCGGCCTCGCCGACCACCTCGACGCCCGTGCGCTCCGTCTGACCGATCTCCGCCTGCACGCCGGTGCGGAACATCCGGTGGTCGTCGACCAGGACGACCCGCACGCGCCGCCCGGCCCCGCCCGCCTCGCCGCCCCGCTGGACGTCGGCCTCCGTCGGTCCGCCCTCTTCGGTCGCGTCGCTCATGTCGCCGCCGTCCTCTCCATCTCCAGCTCGACTTCCGTGCCCCCGCCCGGCACCGCGCGCAACCGCGCCGTACCGCCGTTCCGCTGCATGCGGCCGATGATCGATTCTCGTACGCCCATGCGGTCGTCCGGCACCGCGTCCAGATCGAAGCCCGGGCCGCGGTCCCGCACGGACACGAAGACCGTCTCCCCCTCGACTTCGGCGAAGACCTGCACCGCACCGCCCTCGCCACCGTACTTGGCGGCGTTCACCATCGCTTCCCGCGCGGCCTGCATCTGCGCCGTCAGCCCCTCGTCGAGCGGGCAGTCCCCGACGACGACCACCTCGATCGGGACGCCGTGCTTGTCCTCGACCTCCGCGGCGCTGCGGCGCACGGCCTCGGCGAGGGTGTCGGGCTCCTCCGCCTCGTCCTTGCCGGTGCCCTCCGGCTTGTACAGCCAGGCGCGCAGGTCGCGCTCCTGGGCGCGGGCGAGGCGGCGGACCTCGCCCGGACTGTCCGCGTTGCGCTGGATCAGGGTCAGGGTGTGCAGCACCGAGTCGTGCACGTGCGCGGCGACCTCCGCGCGCTCCTGGGCGCGGATGCGCATCAGCCGCTCCTCGGAGAGGTCCTGCGACATCCGCACGAGATAGGGGCCCGCGAGCAGCGCGATCCCGACGAGCACGGCGAGCGCCGCCTGGAGCGCGGCGCCGAGGTCGGACGCGGAGCCCCGCAGGACGAAGATGCCGGACACGCCCACGCCGACGAGGACCACTCCGGCTGCGGTCCGGGCGATCGTCAGCGTGCGCCGTCTGCGGCCGACCTCCATCCAGCGGGCCCTGCGGGCGTTGTCCGCCTGGCGCCAGACCAGTGCGACACCGGCGGCGACGAGCAGGGTCGGCCAGAGATAGGCCTGCGTCGGGCCTTCCAGGTCGACGCTGCCGACGAAGACCATGACGATGATGACCATCGCGGCCAGCGCGACGATCTGGCCCTTGTCCGGCTTGCGGGCGACCAGCTTGCGGCGGCCGTCCGGGGACGTCTCGGTGGACACCACGGCCGGTCGCTGGGCGCCGCCGACACCGCCGACGCCCAGGGGCACGAAGAACCAGAACGCCGCGTAAAGCAGCGCGCCCAGGCCGTTGTCGAGGAACAGGCCGATGAAGATGATCCGCACCCAGATCACGGGCAGCCCGAGATGGCCCGCGAGGCCGCGCGCGACCCCGCCGAGCAGGCGGCCCTCACCGCTGCGATAGAGCTTCCGCAGCGGCCGCTCGTCTTCGATGGGTACAGCTGCGGCTTCCGGCATGTGTCCGATGTTCACACGCGGGCGCGTGCGGGGGCATCAGGGTCGAGCCCCGAGACTCCCCTGATCTCTCGGCACTCCCCTGATCTCTCGGCCGGTCCGGCGCCGGTCCCCTGTCGGTCCTGCGCCGGTCCCCCGGCCGGTGCGCCGCCGCGTTTCCGACCGACCCGCCGCTGATCTCCCGGCCGGTCCGCCGGGGCTCCCGCACGGGCTTCCCGGGCCGGCCCGGGGCCGGGGTCAGGGCTGTGGGCTCCGGGGCGGTCAGGGACGATTTCAGGGTTGGGCCAGGGTTGTCCCGGCTGCCGCGGCGGGCGCCTGGCCGTCACCATGGACTCATGACAGATCAGCAGCCCGCGTCGGGCCCGTCGGCCCCGCCGCACGAGACCGCCACCGCCACGGCCGCGGAGCCGGGCGGTCCGGAGGCCGTGCGCGAGCCCAAGCTCCGCCGCGACCGCCGGCACCGCAAGCTGGGCGGCGTGTGCGCGGGCCTCGGGCGGCACTGCCAGATGGACCCGGTGATCTTCCGCATCGGCCTCGCGGTGCTCGCGATCACCAGCGGTCTCGGTCTGGTCTTCTACGGCTTCGCGTGGCTGTTCGTGCCGTACGACGACGAGGACGAGAACGAGGTGCGCCGCCTCCTGACCGGCCGCGTCGACGGCCACGCGCTGACGGCCGTGCTGTTCGCCCTGGTGGGCTGCGGTGTGTTCCTGACCCTGCTGAACAACAGCGACGCGCTGACCTTCGCCGCCGTCCTCGCCCTGCTGCTCGCGGGCGCGGGGTACTGGTCGCAGCACCGCGGCGCTCCCGACCCCGACCCGGTGGCGGTCCAGGCCGTGGCGGACGCGCCCCCCGAGACCCTGGCGCCGCCGGTGGCGAGCGGCCCGTCGTGGTGGCGCGACCCCCTCACGAAGGGCACGGGCCCGGAGGGGATGCCGAAGTACTTCTGGGGCCCGGACCCGGTCGCGGTGGAGTATCGGCCGGACGCTCCGCACTCCCCCGCGGGCCGGCGCAGCCCCGCCCCCGAGCCGACCGGCCCGCGTGGGCCGCGCTGGCTCGGCGGCTGGGTGTTCCTCGCCGCCGTGCTCGCGGGCTGTCTCGGCTCGTCTCTGACCTGGGAGGACGAGCCGCTCGGCACCAGCCTGCAGACCGGCTTGGCCTGCGCGCTCGCCGTGCTCGGGCTCGGCATCGCGGTCAGCTCCTTCCTCGGGCGCACGGGCGCGGGGTCGATCGTCCTCGCGGTGATCACAGCGGGCCTGGTCGCCGGCGCCGCCGCCCTGCCGAAGAACATCACCACGGACTGGATACGCACGGACTGGCGTCCGGCCGCCACGGCGGACGTCCGTCCGACGTACGAGATGGGCACGGGCGTGGGCACGCTGGACCTGAGCCGGATCGACCTCGGCAAGGACCAGACGGTGAGCACGAGCGCGGAAGTCGGCGCGGGCCGCCTGAAGGTGATCGTGCCGAGCGACGCCGAGGTGCGGCTGCGGGCCGAGGTGGGTGTCGGCGACATCCAGTTGCCGGACGACAAGAGCAAGGACGTGGACGTGGAGCCGGGCAAGGAGAAGTCGGCGACCCTGGCCCCGCCGCGGGGCGCGAAGGACGGCGGCACGATCGAGCTGCGGCTCGAAGTCGGCGTCGGACAGGTGGAGGTGGCACGTGCTGCGTCATGAGTTCCAGCCCGGCAGGCTGGTGGCGGGCTTCTTCCTGGCGGCGGCCGGCCTGGTGTTCGCGGGCGACGCGGGCGGGCTGTGGGACACCCCGTGGTTCGTGATGATCCCGATCGTGGTGGGAGGTCTGTTCCTCGCGGCGGCGACGGCGGCCGTGGCCCATGGCATACGCAAGGCCCGGCGACCCCGGGCGAAGGACCCGAGCCGTCCGGCGGCCGGGCCCGCTCCGGACAGCCCGGAGGCCCCGGCGGCCACCGGCACCCCGGCGAGCGCCGAGGAAAAGGCACCGTCCAGCGGCTCCGGCGCGCCCTCGGACAGGCCCTAGGCGAGCCTCGGACAGGCCCAGCCCGGCTTCGGTCTCGGCCTCGGCTTCGATCTCGGTCTCGGTCTCGGCCTCAGGCAGCCCTAGCCCAGCCCCAGTCCTCTGGAGCTGCGGCGCTCGGCGAGCCAGGCGTCGACGGAGAGGTAGGACGCGCCGGCGAGGATCAGGGGCAGCCAGGCCATCAGGTACGGAAGGTCGTTGCCGTAGTAGTAGGGCTCTTCGTGCCAGCTCATGGTCAGCCAGAGGCTGAGGGAGATCAGGGCGCCGCCGAGCGCGGCGATCCGGGCGAAGAAGCCGATCAGGATGCCGATGCCGACGGCGAGTTCACCGAAGGCGATGGCGTAGCCGAAGCCGACGGGGCTCTTCAGGGCCAGGTCGACGAGCTCGGGGAAGGCGGCGAGGTCGCGGACGCCGCGCATGGTCTCGCCGATGGACCCGACGCCCTTCGCCTTCATGAAGGCGCTGTCGGTGATCTTGTCGAGGCCCGCGTAGATGAAGGTGACGCCGAGGAAGACCCGCAGGGGGAGCAGGGCGTATCGGGTGGCGTTGTCGCGCCAGTCGTTCCGCCTGGCGTAGCTGGTGTGGCTGTCCGTGCGCATGCCGTGAGCCATGGTTGTCCGCCGCCTCTCCCGCGCCTCGCCCGTTGCCCCGTCAACTGACCATACGTACGAGAGGGAGCCGCTGCTCAGTGGCGTGCGGCGGATTCCTCGACGGCTTCCGGGAGACCGCGGAGGGGGCGGGGTTCCGGGGGACTCGGGAGGGGGATGCGCATGCGTCCATTCGGAGCGGTCCGGGTGGCCGGGCGAGGTGTGCGGGGAGAGGTGCGGCGGGTGGCGGGGGTGGTGGTGCGGGCCGGTCAGTCGGTGACGTCGATGGTGCAGCGGTTGGTCTCGACGCCCGCGGCGGTGACCACCTGGACGTCGACGCGGCCGGGCTCGACGTCGACGGGCACGGGGACGGTCAGGACGGCGTCCGTGGGGTTGGTGAAGCCGCCGGGGACGGGGACGAGGGGCACATGGACGTGGACGGTGCCGATGCGGACGGCCATCCGGGCAAGGCGGTCGGCGCTGCCCGCGCCGGGCGGGACGAAGCCGGCGCCGCGGATCTCGATGTCGTCGCCGGTGCGGATCGGGGCGTCCAGGTCGCCCGCCTCGCGGGAGCGGACGACGGAGAGGATGACGGGCCTGCCGCCTTCGGCGTACTTGCCGGCCAGGTACGTCGCGGCGGACACGAGGACCAACAGGGCCAGGCCCCATGGCAGGTCGGGCAGTTGCTCGGGGCGGCGGGCGAGCCGGACGGCGACGAAGACCACGGCGACGGCGGTGACGAGGACGTACTGGACGTCGGCGAAGTGGCCGCGGCCCGCGTCGTCGGTGAGGAGGTCGGCGGCGCGCGGCCGGTCGGCGCGCACCTTCTGGAGCCGCTGGGCGAGGACGCGCAGGCCGACGACACGGCGTACGAGCACGGCGACGCCGCAGACGACGGCGAGGACGGTCACCAGTCCCGCGGCGCGGGCGAGCTTGAGGCCGTCGACGAGATCCTCGCGCGCGTCGTGGCCGGAGGCCGCGGCGAGTTCGCCCGCGAGGACGAGCACCGCGAAGACGACGAACAGCACCCAGCAGGCGGCCACCGCGCGCGAGGTGGAGAGCCGGTTGTCCTCACCGATGACGGGGGCGATGACGCCGCCGCGGGCCCGGTGCAGATACGCGGCGCCGCTCAGGGCCGCGGCGACGACGAGCGCGGCGAGCAGCCCGGCCGTGCGGGCCGTGGTCCAGCCCGTGCCGACGGCGGTGAGGGCCTGGACGAGCAGCAGGATCAGCACGCCCACCCAGACGACGGCGAGCGTCCGCGGCCACAGCCGGGTGAGCCAGGCCTGGCCCTCGGCGCGGCCGCGTTCGGCGACGGTCCGCGCGGACTGGGTCAGCTCGTCCGACACCCACTGGCGGGAGGCGCCCGCGGAGTGGACGACGGCCGCGGGCACGCCGTGCCCGGCCGCGAGCTCGTCGCGCTTGGCGAGGAACGCGGCCACGGCGCGCCGGTGCCCCTCGCGCGCCCCGTGCGGGGAGTCGCCGCACGCGCAGCCACCCCCGTGCGCCCCCTGCCTGGCTTCCTGCACCGCCACCGCGTACGCCGCCTTCCCCACCCTTGACCGAAGCCACCGCGGGACGCGCGTCCGGATCTTCGTTCGGTCGCGCGTCCGTGAACTTCCTTGCGGTGTTTGGGAATTGTGCCGCACGGACGCCTGTGCGTGTTCCGCGGGTCAGGTCAGCACGGGTGGTCCGGCGGCGCGTTGGTTGACGCCGCGCGCGGGCGGGCACGTGTGTGCGGGCGGCGGGGTGGGGTCAGGTGAGCAGGTCGGGCTCCGCACGGGTGATGTCCTGCCACAGCGGCTGGTAGTTGATCCAGGCCACGAGGTCGCCGCCGAGCTGTTCACGGGTCTCGACGGCCTGCTTGTGGCCGATGAGCACCGGGCGTCCTGCGGCGCGGGCGGCGAGCTGGATCTGGCAGGAGCGCTCCATGGAGATGAACCACCAGGCGGCGGCGTCGACGGAGCCGCCGACGGTGAGCAGCCCGTGGTTGCGCAGGACGAGGGCCTTGTGGTCGCCGAGCGCGGCGGCGATGAGGCGCCCTTCCTCGGCATCGACGGTGACGCCGGTGTAGCCGTCGTACAGGGCGTGGCTCTCGTAGAAGGCGCAGGACTCCTGGGTGAGGGGGTCGAGGAGTTCGCCGAGCGCGGCCAGGGCGCGGCCGTGCGTGGAGTGGCAGTGCGCGACGGCGACGGCGTCGGGGCGGGCGCGGTGGACCTGCGCGTGCACGGTGAAGGCGGCCTGGTTGACGTGGTGGCGGCCCTCGACGACCTGGCCCTCGGCGTTGGCGAGGACGAGGTCGCCGACGGTGATGTGCCCGAAGGGCATGCCGAAGGGATTCACCCAGAAGCAGTCGTCGTACTCGGGGTCGCGCGCGGTGATGTGCCCCGACACCCCGTCCTCGTAGCCGAGGCGGCCGAAGATCCTGAGAGCGGCGGCGAGACGCTCCTTGCGGTGGCGCCGCTCGCCCTCGGGCGTCTCGTGCGCCGGCGGCATCGCGAACTGCAACCGCTCGACGGGTATGGGTGTGGGCGCCTGCATGTGTCCTCCGTCCCTGGCCGTACGGAGCGGAAGTTACCGCCGGTCAGCGCAGGAAAACAGGGGTCTCTTGTGAAGGGAGTCTGGAGCGGGGCCGGGAGGGCCACGCGAGAGGAGGGCGGGGGACGGCGCGGGAATCGGGAACGGTGCGCGAATGAGGACAGTACGTGTCGGGTTGAGGCGCGAGACTCGGCGCATGACTTTCAACTGGGCGGCTTTCGCGGCCGCGGAGCCCGAGTTGGCGACGACCGTCGAGGACCGCTTCGGACAGTTCACGCACCACGTACTCGCGACGCTGCGCAAGGACGGGTCGCCACGCACGACCGGGCTCGAAGTGCGTTTCCTGAACGGGGAGTTGTGGCTCGGGATGATGCCGAACTCGTTGAAGGCACTGGATCTGCGGCGCGATCCGAGGTTCGCGCTGCAGGCGAATCCGGGGGCGGGCACGGAGATGGCGGGCGGCGATGTACGGATCGCGGGGCGGGCGGTCGAGGTGCGGGACCCGGAGACGGTCGCGCTGTACGTGGACGAGGTGGAGCCGCCGGACCCGACGACGTTCCACTTGTTCCGTACGGAGCTGACGGAGGTCGTACGCACGTACATCGAGGAGGAGAAGTACATGGCGGTGCAGCTCTGGAAGCCGGGGCAGCCGCTGAGGAAGACCAGGCGGACGTGAGAACGCCGGTGCCGCCGCCCGGATCGTGGGCGGCGGCACCGGCGTTCAGGCCGAGGAGGCCGGCGGGACCGTGGGGACTACTCCCACTCGATGGTGCCCGGCGGCTTGCTCGTGACGTCGAGGACGACGCGGTTGACGTCGGCGACCTCGTTCGTGATGCGGGTCGAGATCTTCGCGAGCACGTCGTACGGCAGGCGGGACCAGTCGGCCGTCATGGCGTCCTCGGAGGAGACCGGGCGCAGCACGATCGGGTGGCCGTAGGTGCGGCCGTCGCCCTGGACGCCGACGGAGCGGACGTCGGCGAGCAGCACGACCGGGCACTGCCAGATGTCGCGGTCCAGACCGGCCGCGGTCAGCTCCTCGCGGGCGATGGCGTCGGCCTCGCGCAGCAGGTCGAGGCGCTCGCGGGTGACCTCGCCGACGATGCGGATGCCGAGGCCGGGGCCCGGGAAGGGCTGGCGCTGGACGATCTCGTCCGGCAGGCCGAGCTCCTGGCCGACCATGCGCACCTCGTCCTTGAAGAGCTTGCGCAGCGGCTCGATGAGCTGGAACTCGAGGTCCTCGGGGAGGCCGCCCACGTTGTGGTGGGACTTGATGTTGGCGGTGCCGGTGCCGCCACCGGACTCGACCACGTCGGGGTAGAGCGTGCCCTGGACGAGGAACTCGACGGGCTGGTCCCCGGGGGCCTCCGCGACGATCTCGGCCTGGGCCTGCTCGAAGACGCGGATGAACTCGCGGCCGATGATCTTCCGCTTCTCCTCGGGGTCGGACACCCCGGCGAGCGCGGAGAGGAACCGCTCCTGCGCGTCGACGACCTTCAGCTGGACGCCGGTGGCCGCCACGAAGTCCTTCTCGACCTGCTCGGTCTCGCCCTGGCGCATCAGGCCGTGGTCGACGTACACACAGGTCAGCTGGGAGCCGATGGCCTTCTGGACGAGGGCCGCGGCGACCGCGGAGTCGACGCCGCCGGACAGGCCGCAGATGGCGCGCTTGGTGCCGACCTGGGCCTGGATCGCGGCGACCTGCTCGTCGATGACGTTGCCCGTGGTCCAGGACGGGGTCAGGCCCGCGCCCCGGTACAGGAAGTGCTCCAGGACCTGCTGGCCGTGCGTGGAGTGCATGACCTCGGGGTGGTACTGGACGCCGTACAGCTTCTTCTCGTCGTTCTCGAAGGCCGCGACCGGGACGACGTCCGTGGACGCGGTGACGGCGAAGCCCTCGGGGGCGGCGCTGCACGCGTCGCCGTGCGACATCCACACGGACTGCTCGTCCGGGGTGCCCTCGAAGAGGGTCGAGCCGGACTTGGAGACGTGCAGGGGGGTGCGGCCGTACTCCCGGGCGCCGGTGTTGTCGACCGTGCCGCCGAGGGTCGTCGCCATCAGCTGGAAGCCGTAGCACATGCCGAAGACGGGGACGCCGGCCTCGAAGAGGGCGCGGTCCACCGACGGGGCCTGCTCGGCGTACACCGAGGACGGGCCGCCGGAGAGGATGATCGCCGCGGGGTTCTTGGCGAGCATCTCGGCAACCGGCATGGTGCTCGGCACGATCTCGCTGTAGACCCGGGCCTCGCGGACGCGGCGGGCGATGAGCTGGGCGTACTGCGCTCCGAAGTCGACGACCAGGACGGTGTCGGGGGCGGCGGGGGGCGCTACTGGCACGGTTTGCCTTCCGGCGGTGAGCAAAGGGTGTGTTCATCGATTCTAACGGGGGGACGGGGGGTGGGCGTCTGGTGTGGTTGTTCGCCCCCTCCGCCCCTTCCCATCCCGTCCCTGGGGCTGCGCCCCAGGCCCCCAGGCCTCCAGGCCCCGGCGGTCGGCGGCCCGACTGTCGCGCTTCGCGCTCGTCCTCAAGCGCCGGACGGGCTGAGTGGGGGTGAGGGTGGAGGGGTGGGGTGGGGTGGGTGAGGGGTACGCCCGGCGGGCGCGGGCATGCCCACGCCCGCCGGGCTTGGCAAGGCGGGGGGTCCCGGTGCCGAGGGGCTTGGCGAGACGGGGGGAAAATCCCGGTGCCGACGGGCTTGGCAAGACGGAGGAGGAAACCCGGTGCCGGTGGGCTTGGTGGGAGTTGGGGATGGGTGGGGTGGACGTCGGGGAGGGCGTGCGTACACTGGGGCGCATGTTCTCGCACTCGACCTTCGTCTTTACCTATGGCATCCGGCTCGCCGGCTGCCATGGTCGAGCTGCTTGACGTAACGCCAAGCGACTTCCCAGGCGCCCCGGGCCGACAAGGCCCGGGGCGTTCTGTTGTTTCCGGGCACTGCCGCCCCGGGGCTCCGCCACCCGACCGAGGAGCCCCACCACCATGAACGCAGCCACCACCCCCGCCGAGCAGACCGGCGCCCGTACCCCCGAGGCCGCCGAGCTCATCGGCGGTGCCCGCGAGCGCATCGACGCCCTCGACGACCGGATCATCGGGCTCGTCCAGGAACGGATGGCCGTCTCCGCCGTCATCCAGGAGGCCCGCGTCAGCTCCGGCGGGCGGCGCGTGAACCTCTCCCGCGAGATGGAGATCCTCAGCCACTACAGGGACGCCCTCGGCAAGCCCGGCACCCAGCTCGCCATGACGCTCCTTGAGCTGTGCCGGGGCCGCGTCTGAGCCCCGCCTGGGCCCCACCTGACCCCCGACCGAGCCCCGTCGGCGGTCTCACCGCCCCCGGCGAAAAGCGGAACCACTGCGCCACGGAACTGAGTTCGGATCCCTTCTCACCCGTACGGCGCGTGACCGGTTCCCGACGGGCTTCGTTGGTCCCGATGTCCGTGCCAGCCAGGGGCGGGCCGCAAGAACCACGCGTGGCTCCGCTGGAGCGATGAGGCGTACGCGACTCGTGTACGCCGTGGGACCTCGCTCCAGAGAAGTGACCGGACGGCAGGGGACAGCAGCCCGGTCACCCAGGGAACGGTCGGCTCCGGGGACGCCCGGAGCCGGTCGGCCGCCATCCCGTTCCGGCACCGCTCCCGTCTCGTTTCCCACTCCGTTCCCGCCTCGTTCCCGCCTCTCCCCGCACCACTCCCGCCCCGTTCTCGCTCTGCTCCTGTTCCGTTCCCGTTCCGCTTCCGCTCCGTCTTTCCGAGCCGTTTCCGCGGCCCCGCCCCCTCCGCTTCCCTGGCGCCCACCCAAGGGCGCTTTTCGGCCAGCCTCACCGCCCGGGTCCATTCCGGCCTTGCGCCCCAAGATGTCGTCGAAACAGTTGCGCGGAGAACCGGCCATCCTCCACGATGCGTAGAGGGAGAGGGGCTCAGAAGCCCGCTTTCCACAACTCCATTGCCATTGGTCTACACCAGCCGCGCGCCCCTTGTGCGCCGGGTCGGCCACCGGCTCTCTCGACCAGCGGCGCACTCCCCCGGCGCCGCACCGAGGCACCGACGCTGCCCTGACGTCGGTGCTGACAGCCAAGGGCCCCGCGGATCCGTCCCGCGGGGCCCTTCGCTCTTTCATCGAACCGCTCTTCATCCCACCGGCAGCCCGGCGCCCCGGCAGCCGAAGGGCCACCGCACCTCGTCCGGCGCCTACCCCACCTTGTCCAGCTGCGCGTCCACCACCGCCGACGGCACCTCGGGTTCCTCGTCCGCCCTGTCCGAGCCGGGCAGGTCCGAGCCGCCGCCACCCTGCCGGGACTCCTCCTCGCCCGCCACGGCCTCCGGGTCGTAGTAGTTCCGCGCGACGAAGGACACCAGCGTCGAACCGTCCCGCACCACGACGACCGCGTGCCGCTTGACGAACTGCTCCTCACGACTGCCGATCTTGTACGCGACCGACTCGTCGCCCTTGTCCGGCGCGGCCTTGGGCGCGACGCCGCTGTAGCGCACACCGCCCGCGCGGAACGCGCCGCACTCCTTCGACTTCGCCGCCGACCGCACGTCCCGCAGCGCCTTCCGCGCGCCGTCCGGGCTGTCGTACGCGAACAGTTCGACGTCCGTCGTCGCCAGGTCGTCGCGCACGCTCTTCGGCGCCACCGTGCGACCCGCGTGAGCCTTGGCCTTCGGCGGGGTGGCGGCGGCCGCCATGTCCGAGAGCGGGCGGCAGGCGGCCGGGGTCGCCGCGGCGCCGTCCGACGCGGCCTCCAGCTTCGACCGCTCGCGGGGCGTCACCTCGTACCGCTTCAGCTCCGCCCGCTTCAGGTCGCCCGCGGCGAGTACCTTCGCCTTCAGCTTCCTGGCCTCGGGGGACCGGTCCGCGGGGTCCTCGGCACCGGACCCGCCCGACCCGCCGCCCGGGCCCTTCGGCTTCGCCTGCGACGTCGACGACTTGCCGCCGTCGCGGTCGCCGCCCCCGTCCCCGTCGCCGCCACCGCACGCGGCGGTCAGACCCAGAGCGGCCGCGACCGAGACGGCCACCACGACACGCGACACAGCTGACTTCACGTTCCGTTCCCCCAATTCCCTGGCGCACCCCGCGCGCATCACGCCGCGCGCACGCCTCGCACGTCTATGCGGAGTCACCCGCACCTCTTCTACGACTGAAGATCGACGTGCGTGGTTCCCTGGTACACCCGGTCAGCTGCGTGACACGTACACGACGTACGTCACACCTGGGCCGGCCCGCACGCCCCCCGGCCCGCACGCCCCCCGGCCCGCACAAGCCCCCCGATGCCGGAACCAGCGAGTCACCGCCGCCCCCGGAACCGCCCCCTCACTGCCACGGCCAGAACCGGAACGGGCTCAGGACCGCGATCGCCAGAATCATGCAGCCCCCGACGATCACCACACTCCGCACCTGCCGCCACCGCTCGGACCGCTCCGAGCGGCGCCCGACACCGCCCGTGGGCGCGGCGCGCCACTCGTCGGGGCGCCACGGCTGCGCGGACTCCTCCCTGCGCTTGCGCCGCTTGCGGCCGACGACGCCCTCGGCCTGCCGCCTGGCCGCCTCCTCGTCCAGGCGACGCAGCCGCTCGGCGACCATGCGCGCCCGCGCGGACGGCTCCTTCGGCGCGGACGCCCGGATCTCCCGCTCGCTGTCCTGCTCGAACCGGCGCCACACCTCGTCGGGTATGGACGACTCGTCGTCAGGCTCACGCGGCGACTGCACGGACACTGTGCCCCCCAAGAATCCATTCCAGAGCGTGCTTCATCTCGCTTGCAAACGGGGGAAGTTCTACGACACCGCACTGCGGCCGCACAAGCCGGAGCCCATATCGGGCCCCGAACTTGTGACCCACGCCACATAAGATTTCTGTGAGTCCCAGGACAACCATTCCCGGCCCGCGCAGGTCATCCATGCGTAACAACGGCCACTTCCGCGCCCCGCCGCGGAGGCCTCCACCTCCGTACCGCGCGGGCGCGGTGCGCCGGACTCTCTGAGGTCTTCATGAAGCTTCGCCGTGCTCTGGCCGCCGCGGCGGCGACGGCCGTGATCGCCCCGGTCGCACTGCTCTCGGCACCGGCCGCGTTCGCAACTGGGGACGCGAACACCACGCCGTCCGCGAACGCGAGCGAGACGCCCCCGGCCGAGTCCCCCGCCCCGGAGGACCCGGCCGAGCCCGGCGACGGCGACACCAAGCCCGAGGACCCGACGAAGCCCGAGGACCCGGCCGAGCCCGGCGACGACACGAAGCCCGGCGACGGCGACGCCAAGCCGGGTGACGACACCAAGCCGGGCGACGGCGACGCGAAGCCCGGTGACGACACGAAGCCCGGAGACGGCGACACCGAGCCCGGGGACGACGCCGATCCCGGCGAGGACACCACCGAGCCCGGCGACGAGGCCACGCCGACCGACGAGCCGACCGAGTGCGCCGTCGACGAGGAGACCGGCGAGGACGCCGAGAACGAGCTGGAGCTCAAGCTCAAGGGCCTGCCCGGCAAGATCGTCGCGGGCAGCGGCTGGCACGAGTTCAAGCTGATCGCGGCCAACCCCAGCGACGAGGACCTCGGCAAGGTCCGGTGGCTGGCCGCCGCGGACAACTTCTCGGAGAGCGAGGACGAGAAGGACTGGCTGAGCAGCTACACCCGGATCCAGTTCTACGACCCCGAGGCCAAGGGCTGGAAGTCGATCGTCGACGAGGTCGAGAGCGGTGTCACCTTCGGCACGACGACGCTCGCCGCCAAGGAACAGGTCGAGATCAGGCTGCGCCTGAACATCAACAAGAAGGCCCCGGCGGGCGACGGCTACGCGTTCGGACTCGGCGGCTATGTGGACTCCGAGCTGAACTGCGAGCACAACGCGTTCGCGTTCTTCGACTTCACCGTCCTGAAGCCCGGCAGCGACAACGAGCACCCCGGTGAGGCCATCCCCAGGCCGGACGTCACCGAGCCGCCGGTCGCCAAGAAGCCGCAGGGCGGCCGCGCCGACGAGGTGAAGCAGACGGTCGCGGAGATCCCGCCCACCGGCAGCCTCGCCCAGACCGGCTCCAGCTCCGCGCTGCCCACCATCGGCCTCGTCGGCGGCATCGCCGTCGTCGCGGGCGCCGGCGCGGTGTACGTCGTACGCCGCCGCTCGAACTCGGACGCCGCCGCCTA
This sequence comes from Streptomyces sp. NPDC041205, assembly GCF_055591765.1. Taxonomy (NCBI): domain Bacteria; kingdom Bacillati; phylum Actinomycetota; class Actinomycetes; order Kitasatosporales; family Streptomycetaceae; genus Streptomyces; species Streptomyces sp. NPDC041205. Next base: position 1,199,133 of record NZ_JBVIZH010000002.1, read on the forward strand.
GGCGACGTACCGCGAGACGCGAAGGACCTGCACTCGGAGGGGGGTGCAGGTCCTTTCGCGTACGTACGCCGCCTACTTCTTCTTCGGCACCTCGGGCACCCCCAGGAACGGCAGCCGCAGCGCGCCGAAGGCGTGGGCCGGGACCGTCGGGGACTTCGGCTCGACCGGCGCGAGCCGCGCGTACGCGGCGCCCTGGGCCGGACGCGGGTCCGTGTCGCCCTTGTTGGGCCAGAACGACATGGCGCGCTCGGCCTGCGCGGTGATCGTGAGCGAGGGGTTCACGCCGAGGTTCGCGGAGACGGCGGCGCCGTCGACCACGGAGATGCCGGGGTGGCCGTACAGCCGGTGGTAGGGGTCGATGACGCCGGTGTCGGCGCCGTCGCCGATCGGGCAGCCGCCGAGGAAGTGCGCGGTCAGCGGGGTGCCCATCAGCTCGCCGACGTTGGAGCCGGGGAAGCCGTTGATCTCCTCGGCGATGAGGGAAGCGGCGCGGGTGGCCTCGGGTATCTGCTCCGGATTGGGCGCGCCGTGGCCCTGCCGCGCGGTCAGCAGACCCTTGCCGATGCCCTTCTCCTTGCGGTACGTGGTCAGGGAGTTGTCGAGGGTCTGCATGACCAGGCCGATGATGGTGCGCTCCGACCAGCGGTGGTTGGACAGGGAGCGCACGGTCAGGAGCGGGTGGCGCACGGTGTTGGCGAGCCACCCGGCGACGCGCGCCTTGCCGCCCTTCACGGTGTACGGGACCTGGAGCAGCGTCATGCCGCCCATCGCGTTGGACTTCCTGCCGTAGCGGACGGGCTCGATGTGGGTCGTGTCGTTCGGGTGGATGGACGAGGTGATGGCCACGCCCTTGGTGAAGTCGACCCTGCCACCCGCGCCCGCGAGGCCGCCGTGGCGCTTGCGGTAGCGGCGGTCCGTCGTCTGGGCACCCACCAGGGCCTCGGAGTTGGTGCGGGTCAGATCGCCGAGACGGCCGGATATTCGGGGCAGCAGATGGCTGTCCTTCATGCGGTGCAGGAGCGTCTGGGTGCCGTACGTGCCGGCGGCGAGGACGACGCGGCGGGCGCGGAAGGTGCGGCCCCTGCCCTTGCGTTTGTTGTCGGTGGGCAGCGTGCCCACCGCGTAGCCGCCGCGCGAGTCCTCGGTGAGCGCCACGACGGACGTCATCGGGTGGATGACGGCTCCGGCCTTCTCGGCGAGGTAGAGGTAGTTCTCGTTGAGGGTGTTCTTCGCGCCGTGGCGGCAGCCCGTCATGCACTCGCCGCACTCGGTGCAGGCGCGCCGCGCCGGTCCGGCGCCGCCGAAATAGGGGTCGGGAACTTCCCCGCCGGGCTTGGCCGTTGACTCACCGGTGGCGTCCCGTCCGTCACCGAAGAAGACGCCGACCGGCGCCATGTGGAAGCTGTCGCCCACTCCCATGGCCTGCGCGGCGGCCTTGAGATGGACGTCGGAGGGGGTGGTCGTGGGGTTGAGCCGCACGCCGAGCATCCGCTTGGCCTGCTCGTAGTACGGACGCAGCTCGTCCTGCCAGTCCGTGATGTCCTTCCACTGCGGATCGTCGAAGAACGCCGCAGGCGGTACGTAGAGCGTGTTCGCGTAGTTCAGCGATCCGCCGCCCACGCCCGCGCCCGCCAGGACCATCACATTGCCGAGCAGATGGATGCGTTGGATGCCGTAGAGGCCGAGCGCCGGGGCCCAGAGGTAGTTCTTGATGTCCCAGGAGTTCTTCGGCAGCGTCTCGCGTGTGAAGCGGCGGCCCGCTTCGAGGACGGCGACGCGATAGCCCTTCTCGGTGAGCCGCAGCGCGGACACGGATCCGCCGAAGCCGGAGCCTATGACGATGACGTCGTAGTCGTAGCCGTCGCTGTCCTCGCGCCGGGCAGAGTCCTGGCGCTGGGCAGAGTTCTCCTGTGGCATTGGCTCTCCTTGAATCCGCGGGGCGGTCCGTGGCTGGTCGCGCGGTCAGTTCCCCGCGCCCCCGCGGGGGCGCGGGACACCACACCCGCTCAGCGCAGGCGCAGCGCCTTCATCAGCTTCAGGCTCGTCGTCATGAAGGCCGCGTGCCTCTCGTCGGTCATGCCGAAGGACGGGGCGAGCGGGATGAGCCGCTGGTGGGCCACGGTCTGCGCCTCGGTGTACTTGAGGATGCCCTCGGCGCCGTGGCGGCGGCCGAGACCCGAGTCCTTCATGCCGCCCATCGGGGACTGCACGCTGCCGTAGGCGGGCGCGAAGCCCTCGTTGACGTTGACGGTGCCGGTGCGCAGGCGGGCGGCGAGGGCGCGGCCGCGCCTGCCGTCCTTCGTCCAGACCGAGGAGTTCAGACCGTAGGAGGTGGAGTTGGCGAGTTCGACGGCCTCGTTCTCGTCGGTGAAGCGGTAGAGCGAGACGACCGGGCCGAAGGTCTCCTCCGTGCACACCGCCATCGGCGACTCGACGCCGTCCAGGATGGTCGGCTCGTAGAAGTAGGGGCCGATGTCGGGCCGGGCCACGCCGCCCGCGACGAGCGTGGCGCCCTTGGCGACGGCCTCGTCCACGTGCCGCCGGGTGGCCTCGAGCTGCCGCTCGCCGACGAGGGAGCCCATCTCGGCGCCGTACGCGAGCGACCGGCCGAGCCGCATCGCCTTGGTCTTCGCCGCGAACCGCTCGACGAAGGCGTCGGCGATGGCCTCATGGACGTACAACCGCTCGATGGAGATGCACAGTTGACCGGCGGACGAGAAGCAGGCGCGGACCGCGCCCGCGGCGGCCTTCTCCACGTCGGCGTCGTGCAGGACCAGCATGGCGTTCTTGCCGCCGAGTTCGAGGGAGACGCCGACGAGGCGGGCGGCGGCGCCGGTGGCGACCTCGCGGCCGGTGCGGGTCGAGCCGGTGAAGGAGACGTAGTCGGCGTGCTTGACGATCTCGGGGCCGATGACCGGGCCCTCGCCGAGCACGACTTGGAAGACCTCGGCCGGAAGCCCCGCCTCGATGATCAGGTCCCGGGCCCAGAGCGCCGTCAGGGCGGTCTCCGTGTCGGGCTTCATCACCAGCGCGTTGCCCGCGACCAGGGCGGGCAGGGCGTCGCCGATGGACAGTTCGAGGGGGTAGTTCCAGGGGGCGATCTGGCCGACGACGCCGCGCGGCTGGCGCAGTTCGGTGACCTTGGTGAGGGTCGGCATGACGCCGGTGTGGCGCTTGGGGTTGAGGTACGCGCCGGCGCGGCGGCCGTAGTGCCGGGCTGCGACGGCGACGGCCTGGATCTCCTCGTGCGCGTGCAGGCGCGCCTTGCCGGTCTCCAGCTGGATGAGGTCGAGGGCCTCCGCCTGGCGCTGGAGCACCAGGTCGTGGAAGCGCAGCAGGACGGCGGCACGTCGGCGCACGGGGGTGCGGGACCAGGCGATCTGCGCGGCGCGCGCCCGCTCGAAGGCGGTGGCCACGTCCTCGGGGGTGGACTCGGGCAGGTCGGCCAGCTTCTCGCCGGTGAACGGCGTGTGGTTGGCGGTCCGGGCCGAGCCGATCACATCACGGGTGAGCTGGGCGACCAGCTCCGGCGTGACCACGTCGGCGGCGGTGCGTGCGCCGCTGGGGGCCGGGGCGACCGGGTTCGTACCGAGGGGCGTGGCGGGGGCCTGCGAGTCCGTCATGACGGTGAGCGTATGCCTGAGCGGACGCTTTGGGTACCCATGGGTAACGAGGTTTCACCGAGCACGCACACGTGCCCGCGGACCGCTTCGTTCGCTGCCAGTGCCTGCTGGCGACAAAGGCGCTGATCAGGGCGTTCCTCGGGCGCCAACCGGCAACTCCGAAGCGGACGTCAGCCCTTCACGGAGGGCCGCCGACGGCTCGGGGCTCCTGACGGCTCGGGACTCCTGACGGCTCAAGACCGCCGAAGGCTCAAGGCTTCGCGATCTCCAGGCCCTCGATCGCCTTCTTCGCGACCTCGCGCCCCCGCTCGGTGAAGTCGCTCTTGGCCGGGTAGTCGATCCACAGCTTGTACATGTCGCCCGCCGTGGTCCGGTAGTAGAAGACCTTGGCCTCGCGCGGGTAGGTGATCGAGGACTCCTTGTTGGTGTACGGGATCAGGTTCTCGGCCGACTGCTTGCCCTTGTACTCGCCCTGCGTCGTCTTCTTGCCGGACCCCACCTCGTCCGGGCTCAGCGAGCCGAGCACCGTACTGCCGCTGTCCAGGTCCTTCATGTCCTCGTACGCCTCGGCCATCGAGGTGCCCGCGATGTACTTGAGGTCGTCCTCGGACTTCTTGCTGAGCTGCAGCGACACGAAGAGGCTGCCGCTCTTGTCCGTGAACGTGACCCAGTGCTCCTTGGGCGTCGCGCCCCCGTCGCTGCTCCTGCGGTAGCCCTCGGGCACGGACAGCGTCGCGCCCAGCGCCTTCTCCTCGTGCTGCGTCCAGTTCCCCGCGTCCGCGTCGCCCCCGAACGGCTTCACCGCGAGGACCACCGCGGCGGCCACCGCGAGGACGACGACGCCGCCGACGGCCACGAGCGCCTTGCGGCCGAGGAACACGCCCTTGCCGCGGTCCGGCGCCGGAGCCCCGCCGTCCATGTGGCCCGCCGTCACGAATCTCGTCGCGGGCAACTGCGGGGGCTGCGGCGGCTTGACGGCTTCCTCGAGCAGGGCCCTGACCTGGGCGGCGCTCGGACGGTGGGCCGGTTCCTTGTGCAGCAGGCCGTTGATGGCGTCCGCGAGCGGGCCCTGCGCGGACGCGGGCGCGGCGGGCGTGGCGTTGAGGACGGACTGGAGCGTGGCGGGCGTGTTGTTGCGGCGGAACGGCGAGACGCCCTCGGTCGCCGCGTAGAGCACGACACCCAGCGACCACAGGTCGGACGCCGGTCCCGGGCGCTGCCCGAGGACCCGCTCCGGGGCGATGAACTCCGGCGAGCCGACGAAGCCGCCGGTGTCCGTCAGGTTCGTCTCGCCCTCGATCTGGGCGATGCCGAAGTCGGTGAGGACGACGCGGTCGTGCCTGCCGATCATCACGTTGTCCGGCTTCACGTCGCGGTGCAGGACCCCCGCCGCGTGCGCGGCCTCCAGGGCTCCGAGCACTTCGAGGCCGACCCGGGCCGCGTCGCGGGCGCCGAGCGTGCCCTCCTCGCGCAGCGCCGCGCCGAGCGAGCGGCCCTGCACGAACTCCATCACGATCCACGGCTGACCGTCCTCGACGACGACGTCGTGGACGTTGACCACGGCCGGGTGGTCGAGGCGGGCCGCCGCACGGGCCTCGCGCCGCATCCGCTCGAAGGCGTTGGCGCGCTCCCGCTCCGGCAGGTGGTCCGGAACCCGCGGCTCCTTGACCGCGACCTCGCGGTCCACCGTCTCGTCCTTGGCCCGCCACACCGTGCCCATGCCGCCGTGGCCGAGCTTGGAGAGCAGCCGGTAGCGCCCGCCGATCAGACGGCCGGAACCGGGCTCGGCCCGCGTCGCGTCCGTGGCCCGGGAGTCCGGGGCGGGCCGGCCGGGCTGTGCGGACTGGCCGGGCTGTGCGGGCGTCGCGGGCTGCGAGGGCCCTGCGCCCGGTGCGGTCTGCGCGGGCGTCTCGGGGCGCGGCTGATTCGGTACGACCTGCGTGGGCTGGGCGTACGGATTGGGGTACGGCCCGCCGCCACCCTGCTGCGGGGGCTGCGGTGGCTGCAGGCCGTAGCTGGTGGTCTCGTTCGGGCCGTGGGAGGCTCCCCCGTCGTTACTCATGCCCCCATGAGTACCGTGCGGGGGACCTCGGGTTCCAGCCAGGGTCCCCAGTTGTGACCGGGGTGATGCAGGAACCGGGAACTTCGGCGACGTACGAGCGGAAAGGCGCACGTAACGGCGCGTCCGAGTCGAACTCCCACCCTCCGCACGCCCCTGGACGTCACCGCCTCCCGCGCACCCTCGCCGTTACAGCCGCTCGCCGTCACGGCCGCACGCCGCCGACGTCACCGCCGCACGAACGTGTCCACCGCCGTGTCGAAGTGCCGCCGCCCCTCCCGCGCCTGCCCCGTCGGTGCCGACACCCACACGTCGTACCTCCGGCCGCCCTCCTGCCAGCACAGGTCGTAGGTGCGCCGGGCCCCCGCCTCGCCGCCGGAGCCGTCCCGGGTGTACTGCCACAGTGCGGCGGGGCGGCCGTTGCGGGTGGTCGCGGTGACGTCGGCGTCGCGGTAGCCGGGGTGGTCGCGGGGTCCGTCGGCGTCGGCGCGGCGCTGCGCCGCGAGCGGGCCGCCCGGGACGGGGTCGGCCGCCTCGATGCCGATGCGGACGGCGCCGCCCGGCGAGACGTAGAAGGTGCGCGGGCCGTCCGTGCGGCGGGCGAAGCCCTGGGGGACGGCGAGGGCGAAGCCGCGCGGGTCCTTGGCGAGGCGGTAGCCCACGGGGGCGTCGGGGGTGGAGGGCGACACGGTGTCCGGGGTCTTGGTGACCGTCGAGGTCGCCGTGGGGCGCGGGCCGCCGGAGTCCGTCGGGGTGTCGGGCGACGCCGAACTGGGCGGCGATGTCCGGCCGCCGTCCCCGTCGCCGTCCTGCCCGAGCAGCAGCGTCGCGGCCGAGACGGCGCCGCCCGCCACGGCCGCGACCAGGGCGGCGGCGATCAGCATGATGCGGTTCTGGCGTCGGCGCGCGGGGGCGGACAGGAGCTCGGCGGGTTCGTCCAGGTGCCTGGGGCGTGCGGGCGTCCGCTGTGTGCGCGGGCTCCCGGGGGGATGGCGGCCGGGAAGCAGCGAGAGGAGGGGGCGATGCCCCGACGAGGGCCCCGCGCGCCCTGAGCGCCAGGAACGGCCAGAGCCCCACGTCCGGCCCGAACGGCCGGAACGGCCTGCTGCACGGCCCTCCGAGCGACCGTCCGTGCGCCCCTCCGAGCGACCCCACGGCCGCCCGGGCGCACGCCCCGGCACGCGGCCACGCGCACGCCCCGACAACCGCCCCCGAGTGGATGCGAGCGCGGGACCCCGAGCCCCCGTCCCCCCGCCCGGCAGCCCCGGCATGACGCCGGTCTCGACGTACGCGCGGAGCAGCCGCTCCGCCCCGGCCGCGTCCAGGCGCCGCTCCGGGTCGCGTTCGAGGAGGCCGAGGACGAGGGGAGCGAGCGGCTCAGCGGCGGGCGGCGGGCGTATCTCGTCGAAGACGACGGCGTGCAGCACCCCGCCGATCGAGTCGCGCCGGAACGGCGACTCCCCGCTGACCACGGCCACGAGCAGCGCGCCCAGCGACCACAGGTCGGACGCGGGGCCGGTGCGTTCGCCCGACATGCGCTCCGGCGCGGTGTACTCCGGCGAGCCCACGAACGACCCGCTCTCCGTGAGCGTCGTCGCCCCGCTGACCTGCGCGATGCCGAAGTCCGTGAGCACCACCCTGCCGGTGGCCTCCTCCAGGAGCACGTTGGCGGGCTTCAGGTCGCGGTGCAGGACACCCGCGGCGTGCGCGACGCCGAGGGCGCCGAGCAGGTCGAGGCCGATGCGGGCGGCGGCCTGCGGGCCGAGCGGCCCCGACCTGCCGATGCGCAGGGCCAGCGTGGGGCCCTCGATCAACTCCATGACCAGGTAAGGGCGTTCGTCGTGGACGACGACGTCGTGCACGACGATGATGTGCGGATGCCGCAACTGCGCGACGGCACGCGCCTCGCGCAGGGTGCGCTCGCGCTGCCGCGCGGCCTCTTCGGCGGAGAGCGTCTCGTCGAGCGTGATCTCCTTGACGGCGACGCGACGGCCGAGGAGCTGGTCGGTCGCACGCCACACGACGCCCATGCCGCCCTGGCCCACCCGCACCTCGAGGCGGTAACGGCCGGCGATCACACGGGTGCTGTCACCCAGGCTCCCCATGCGGCCATCATGCCCCAGAGGTGTGGTCACGGACCCTCTCAGCCCGGACAAGGGCCAGTTCAGGCCGTATCCCGCGGAGTTCGGGCCGTGCCCGTCGGGGAGCAGGCCGAAGCCGTCGGCAAGCGGGCCGCAACCGTCGCCGGGCGCGCCGGGGTCAGTCGCGCCAGCCGCGCAGCACCGCGTCGAACTGCTGCCGCGTCTTGTTCCAGCTTCCCTTCGGCGCCGACATGTAGATCACGTACTCGGTGCCGGCGCGGCTGATGTAGCTCTGCGAGATGGCCTGCCGCGGGCCCTTCGTGGTGTCGCTGGCGCCCGCCGTCCAGCTGAACTCCCAGAGGGCGCCTGGCCGGTCGCGGAAGGTGTTGGAGTTCAGGTGCAGACGCCGGTACTCGGGCAGCCTCTTCAACTGCTTCTCCAGGTCGAGCTGGTGGGCGTACGGGCTGTCGAAGTCGGGGCTGGTGTCGACGCTGATGCGCACGAAGTGGCGGCCGTTGTCCGGGGTGTAGTCGATCTGGGTGCCGTCCACCTGCCGCTGCCAGCCCTTGGGCAGCATGAGGCTGAAGCCCTCCGCGTCGTGCACGCGCACCCAGCTCTCGGGGATCGCGCCGACGACTTCACCGGCCTTGTCCCCCTTGCCTTTCCCGCCCTTGCCCTCACTGCCGCCGTCGTCGCCACCACCGAGGTACAGATAGCCGAACACCGCGCCCCCGCCGATCGCCGCGGCCGCCACGATCGGCGCGACGGCTCGGAGCCAGCGCCGCCGTCCGGGCCCCGAGGGCGTGGGAGCGGTGGCGCCCGTGTCGTACGGGCCGTGAGTGCTGTACGAGGTCGGCGCGGCGTGCGTCTGGGAAGTGCCGTACGGGGGCGGTGTGGCGTGGCCGGACGGATCGGCGGCCTGCCCCGGCGTCCGCCCTCCGGGGTCCACGTGGCCGGAATGCGCCGCTCCCGGGACCGGGGTGGCCGAGGGCGGAGTGTGGTGGCCGTGGGCGTGCGGGACCGGCGTGGCCGAGGGCGGGGTGTGCGCCGTGGCGGGTGGTGCGGGGGGCGTGGTGGACGGGTGGTGCGGGGGCGTGTGGGCCGTCGGCGCCTCGTTCACCGTCGTCGGTACGTACGCCTGTGCCGCCCCCGGACGCCGTCCCTCCGCCGCCTCCGCCAGCATCTGCTCCGCCTCGGCCGCGTCCGGCCGCGCGTCCGGGTCCTTGGCCAGGAGCGCCGAGATGACGGGCCCGAGCGGCCCCGCGTACCGCGCCGGATCGGGCTCTTCCGTCACCACGGCCTGCATCGTGCCGAGCGGCGACGTGCGCCGGAACGGCGAGTTGCCCTCGACCGCCGTGTACAGGGTGGCGCCGAGCGCCCACAGGTCGGCGGCGGGGCCGGGGTTGGCGCCGCTGACCCGCTCGGGCGCCAGATAGTCGACGGAGCCGACGACTTCACCGGTGCGCGTGATCGTCGAGTCGCCCTCGATCGAGGCGATCCCGAAGTCGGTGAGCAGCACCCGGCCGTCCTCGGAGAGCAACACGTTGCCCGGCTTGATGTCGCGGTGCAGCACCCCGGCGCCGTGCGCGGCCCGCAGGGCCCGCAGCACCCACAGGCCGACGCGGGCGGCCTCGCGGGGCTCGATGCGGCCCCGGTCCCGGACGGCGTCGGCGAGCGAGTGGCCCTCGACCAGCTCCATCACGATCCAGGGCCGGTCGTCGTACTCGACGACGTCGTGGACCGTGACGACCGCGGAGTGGTTGATCTGGGCCTGGGCGCGCGCCTCCGTCTGCGTCCGGGTGAGCAGCACCTCGCGGTCGGCCTCCTGCACCCACTGGGCCGCCGTCAGTTCCTTGACGGCGACGACGCGGTGCAGCACCTCGTCCCGCGCGCGCCACACGCGGCCCATGCCACCGCTGCCGATGGACTCGCCGAGCCGGTAGCGGCCGGCGAGGAGCAGGCCCTGCATCTGATTCACGTTCCCCCGCAGTTGGTCTTGACAGGGCCAGGTTCTTGAGGTTTGCCAGAGCCAGGTTAAGGAGGGGGGCGCGTGCAGGGAACGGGAGGGGGTCATCAGAGACCGCACTGTGACGCGGGCAGGGGCGGACACATGCCCGGCGAGGGCCAGTTGACGTGCCCGTACCGGCAGGTCGGAGGTCAGCCGGAGGGCCGGTAGGACGTCGACGCCTGCTCGAACAGACGCGTCACCTCGTCCCGCTCGGCCTCGGGCCCCCGCACCTGGAGCACGTGGTACTTCCCGTCCACGGCCATCGCGAGATTGCGTACGAAGACCTCGGTGCCGTCGGTGTCCTGCCAGGTGAACTGGCCCTCGGCCCGGGACTTTCCGCCCACGTCGACGAGCCGGAGACCGCTGGACGTGGCCCACGACGAGTCGCGGAACGGCTGGAGTTCGCGCTCGTCCTCCTTCTGGTACTTCATCGGGTCCGTGCCGAAGTCGCCGGTGCTGTCGCGGCCGGGGACGACGAGGAGCTCGAAGCGGCCGTGGGTGTAGAGGACCTGGCCACGCCCGTTCTTGGGCTGCCGGTCCCAGCCGTCGGCCACGGCCACCCGGAAGCCCTCCGCGTCCTTGCGCAGCGTGAAGCCCGACGCGACATCCGGGTCGGTGGTCTGCGGCTCCTGCGAACCGGGGGTCTTCTCCGGGGCCGACGCCTTCCCGTCCTTGCCGCCGTCCGTGCCCTTCCCATCGCCGTCCGGCGCGTCGCCCCCGCCCGGGCGGTCGCCGTCGCCGTCCGGCGCCGGGCTGACCTCGCCCGCGTTGCCGGTGCGGCCGGCGCCCTCCCCCTCGCCGGACTCGGGCATGAACAGCATCGCGTACGCGACGGCCGCCACCAGACCGGCGAGGATCACGATGAGCAGCACGCGGCCCAGCGACCGCGGCCCCCGGGCGCTCGGTTCCCGCTCGGGGCGCGGCGCCCGCACCGGCCTGGTGTCCCTGCCCCGCTCCTTGACGCGCTCCCGGCCGCGCTTGTGGCGCCCGTGCCCCTGGCCGCCGTCTTCCCCGGCCGGGACCGGCGCGGGCGAGCGGCGCTTGCGGACGACCTCGCCGCGACGGCGTACGACGGGCAGCTTGCCGCCGTCGTACGGCGGCGCGGGCACCACGTGCGCGCCCGCTTCCGGCTCCGGCGCCGACCGCACCAGGGAGCGCAGCCAGCCGCTCAGCTCCTCGAAGTCGATGCGCTCGGTCGGGTCCTGACGCAGCAGCGACTCGACGACGGGCCGCAGCGGGCCGCACTCCTCCGCGAACGCGGGCGGCTCCGCGCACACCAGCTGCACCAGCTCCGCGGTGCTGTCCTCCGGATACGGGGCGTGGCCCTGGACGGCGCGGAACAGCAGCGCGCCGAGCGCCCACAGGTCGGTGGCGGGCCCGATGGGCGCGGCCAACTGCCAGTTGTCGTGCACCGGCCCGGCCTGCTCCGGCGCCCACCGCTCCGTGACGGCGCCGACGACGGTCATCCGGGCGTGCCGGGCCCGCTCGGCGGCGAGCGCGGTGGTGGGGCCGCGGCGCGCGCGCAGCTCGCCCGCGGGGTCGTCCCACTCACCCTCACGGGGACGGGCGTTGCCCTCGGAGGCACCGGCTGTGCCCCTGGGGGCGGGCGACTTGGCGAGGTCGTGCGTGGGGTGGGCTCCGGGGGCCGGGCGGTTCGGCTTCGGCTGGTACGGGGTCGGGGCGTACGGGGCGGACTCGTGGGGCGCGGAGGCGTACGGGGTCGACTCGCGCGGTGCCGACGGGTGCGGTGCCGAGGGGTACGGAGCCGGGCGCGCGGAGGTCGGCCGGTCCGGGGCGGGCTGCGTCCGGGGGGACGGGAGTTGCTTGGTGAAGGGGTGGGGCGGGGGGCTCTGTGCGCCGCCCTGTGCGCCAGGGGCGCTCTGCGGTCCTGGGGCGCCGGGCGTGCGGTGCCCGCTGGGGGCGCCGTGCGGGTCCGGTGCGCTGTGCGGGCCCGGTGCGTGGTGGGGGTCCGTTGCGCCGTGGGAGCCCGGCGTGCTGGGGGAACCCTGTGCGCTGGGGGAACCCGGCGCGCCGCCCTGCGCGGGCACGGCCCCGGCTCGCGGCACAGCCCCGTGCCACGGCTTCTTCTGCCGCTCCCGGACCCCGTACGGATCCGAGATGTGCCCGACGGAGCCGGCCGCGCCGACGGAACCGCCGTCGCCGTCCGCGCCCTCGGTGCCGTACGTCTCGTACCTGCCGTCCCCGCGCTCGGCGCCGCCGCCCGCCTCGACCGGACCCGCCGCGCCGCGCTCGCTCACCCGGGCTGCGGCACGCGCCGCCCCCGCCCGGTACGCGGCGATGGCCCCGGCTCGCGCCGCCCTGAGGTCCCGCTCGGCCGTGCCGTACGCCGGCTCGGTGCCGCCGTCGTCCGCGTGCCGCACGGCCTCGATCGCGGCGTGCCCACGCGATCCGTTGCCGCCGTGCTCGCGGTAGGAGCCGTTGTCGCCGTACGTGCCGCTGTCGCCGTACGCGGAGCCCTCGCCGTAGGCCGCCCCCTCGCCATACGCAGAGCCCTCGCCGTACCCGGGGCTCTCGCCGTACGCGGGCTCCCCGCCGTACTCGGCGCCCCTGTCGTACTCCTCGCCCCCGTCGTACGCGGACTCCTCTGCGTACGCGGTCTCCTCGCCGTACTCGCCGTACTCGGCGTCCCCGTCCGCCCCCGCAGCCTCCAGCGCCGCGTACCCCGCGCCGCCCGGCGGGTCGGGCACCTCGCCCTCGGGCTCGGTGAAGCCCGCGAAGTCGTCCTCCTCGGGCCGCGGGTCGTACCCGCACAGGGCCTCCTCCGCGGCGCCCGCGGCGAGCCCCGTCAGCATCACGCGGCCGTCGTCGCAGACGAGCACCGTGCGCGCGGTGATGTTCCGGTGCACCCAGCCGTGCGCGTGCAGGACGCGCAGGGCCGTGACGACGTCCGCCGCGACCTCCGCCGCGCGGAAGGGGTTCAGCGGCCGGTCGGCCAGTAACGCCGCGAGCGGCCGGGCCGCCACCAGTTCGCTCACTATCCACAGCGAGCCGTCTTCCGCGAACACGTCGAAGACCTGGTCGAGCCGCGGGTGGTCGGGGATGCGCGCGGCGGCCTGCGCGGCCTCGATGGCCCGCAGGACCGCGGGGTCGCTCGGCCTGCGCGTGGCGCGCGAGCCCGCGCGCCGGGCGCCGCCCCGGGCCGCGCTCCCGCGCGCGCTCCGGAACCCCTCGGGCAGCCCGCCGGGCAGGACGTCGCTCAGGTCGCCGTCGCCGTACGCCTCGTCGCCGAGCACCTCCGCCTCGACGATCTCGGGCAGCGGCACCTGCCGGACCAGGACTTCCTGGCCGCTGTAGGTGTCGAAGGCGCGGGTCTCCGCGAGTTCGTACTCGTCGGCCGGAGGCAGCGGCAGGCGGTAACGGTCGGCGAGTACCCGTCCCGCATAGTCGTCCACGATGCCTCCCCCATCCGCCCGGTGGTCAATTCCGTTCGACTTACGGCTCGTTGCGGCTGCTTACCCTCCGCAAGCACTCACGATACGTGCCACAACCGAACCGTATTGAGGGGATGCGAGATCTCACCGGTCATCGCCCGGCCATCTCACCGGTCCCGCCCCACCGTCACTTCTTCGGCTCGAAGGTCCGTGTGAACGTCTGCCAGGCGTCGCGTCGCTGATCGCTGCCCCAGTCGTCCGCTTTCGCGGTGTACATCAGCCCGTAGCCCAGGCCGCCGTTGACGACGAAGCCTCGGTCCACGGAGCGGTACTTCGTACCGCCGTCCACGTAGGTGAATTCCCAGTCCGCCGTGTTCCAGCCGCGGAAGTCGACCTTCTCTATACGGATCCGGTCGTACTGGGCCCGGCGCATGCCCAGTTCCTGGTTCTTCCAGTCGGCCACCGGGTTGTCCTTGGGCGTCGGGGTCCAGCCGATGAGCAGCTTCTGCCCGTTCGGCCCGGTGAAGCGTGCGCCCGCGCGGTCGGTCGAGCGGAACTTCCAGCCCTTCGGCAGGCCTACCGAGAAACCCTGCGGGTGCTTGTACGTCTCCTCGGCGCCGTGCCCCTTGCCCTTGCCGCCGCCGATGGACGAGCCCTGCCCCGCGTCGTCGTCCTTGCCCGAGCCGGAGCTGTCGTCCTTCTCCTTGCCCTGGTCGCCCTGGCCGTCCTTGCCCTTGCCGGAACCGGAGTCGTCGTTCTTCCCCGAGTCCTTCCCGGAGTCCTTCTCCTTGCCCTCGCCGCCCGCGGTCGCCCCGCTGGACGAGGACTTGTCGCCGCCGCTCCTGTCGTCCTTGCCGTCGCCGTCGCCGTTGAGCGCGAACGCGAGCACCGTGCCGAGCACGGCGAGCGCGACGACCACCGCGATGATCACCAGCGTGCGCCGCGGCACCACGTCCGTGAGCGGCGCCCGGGCGGGCGGCTTCGGCGGCCCGCTGGGCTGCGCCGGGATCCGCGCCGCGCCCTGCGAACCGGCGCCCGCACCGGCGGAGTTCAGCCCCACGCCCGCCCCGGCACCCACGCTCCCGGAGGCCGAGCCCGCACCCGAGGCCGGGCCCGCGCCACCCGAACCGGCGCCTCCGCCCCGCCCCGCGACACCAGCACCAGCACCAGCACCAGCACCACGCTCGGCGCCACCGCTCCCAGCCGTACCGCCGATACGTTCCCCCGCACCGACCGCACCGACCGCACCGGAAGCAGCCGTCCCCGAAGCGGCAGTCCCGCTCGCCGTCCCGGAGGCGGCACCCGCGGCGCCACCACCGCCGTGCCCGGTCACGCCGGACCCGGCCGAAGCACCCGACGCCGAACCGGCGTTGCCCGCGCCGCCACCGGCGGCCGGACCGCCGGCCGACGCGGCACCACCGGCCCCACCAGCCGCGGCACCGCCCGCCGCACCCGCGCCGCGGGCCGACGTGGCCGCGGCCGCCGCCTTCTTGCGCACCGAGCGGAACGCGCCCTTCAGCCGCTCGGCGGCCTCCTCGCCCTTGCGGCCGCCGGAGGAGCCGGACGGCGGCGCCTGCGGCGGGACCGGGGGCAGCGGCACGACCTTCGTCGCGTCCACCGGCTCGACAGGGGCCTTGTCCTCGGGGATGTCCGGGGCGTTGACGACCTCGCGGAGCATCGCCCGCGCGCTCGCGTCGTCGAGCCTCTGCTCGGGGTCCTTGGCGAGCAGGCCGTAGATGACCTTCTCCAGCAACGGACCGGCGTTCTGCGGCGGTTCGACGGCCTCGGTCATCACGGCGGTGAGGGTCGCGATGGCCGAGCCCTTGTCGTACGGGGGTACGCCCTCCACGGCCGCGTAGATGAGCCCGCCGAGCGACCACAGGTCGGCCGCGGGGCCCGGCTTGTGGCCGCGCGCCCGCTCCGGCGAGATGTACGAAGGGGCGCCGACGAGCATGCCCGTCGACGTGATGGACGGGTCGCCCTCGACCTGGGCGATGCCGAAGTCGGTGAGGACGACGCGGCCGTCCTCGGCGATCAGCACGTTGGACGGCTTCACGTCGCGGTGCAGGATGCCCTCGCGGTGAGCCGAGCGCAGCACGTCGAGCACGGCGAGCCCGACCTCCGCGGCGCGCCTCGGCGTGAGCAGCCCGTCCTCACGGACGGCCTCGGCCAGGGACTTGCCCTCGACCAGCTCCATCACGATCCAGGGCCGGTCGTCCTCGTCGACCACGTCGAAGACGGTCACGGCACTGGTGTTGCGGATCCGGGCGATCGCCTTGGCCTCGCGCAGCGTGCGCGTGATGAGCCGCCGCTTCTCGTCCTCGTCGATGCTCGACGGGAAGCGCAGTTCCTTGACCGCGACCGTGCGGCCCAGCGTCTCGTCCTTGGCCCGCCAGACGGTGCCCATGCCGCCGCGGCCGAGCACGTCACCGAGCCGGTACCGGCCCGCGAGGAGACGTGCGCTCTGATCCTGACGAGCCTCGCCCGTCCGCTCAGCCTCCGACATGCGTCCCCTCAACTACCCGCACAACCAGCCCCGACAGAGCCTTCATTGTCCCTCACCCGGGGACCGGCCGACGCCGCGGGTCCGTCGTCCCACATCATGGACATTCCCACCGAGTGAACCCCGGCGCACTACCCCAAACCTCGCTGTCCATACCCCCCTTGGCCACCCTCCTCGGGTCAAACCACCCAGAACCCCTGACCACTCCTTGACTACTTGCTGACAAGCGGAAGGTCAGCCTCCCCGCTGTCTCCCGAGGGGGAGGCCGAACTCCGACGGCACCGCGCCCTGCTACAGCGGCACGATGTCGGGCGCCCCGAGGCGTGCCGCGTCAGCTGTCAGGTCGTCCGGCTGCCGCTGCGACTCGCGCTCGGCCTCCACCCGCTTCTCGTAGTGCTGGACCTCGCGCTCGATCTGGTCCTTGTCCCAGCCGAGCACCGGCGCCATCAGCTCCGCGCACTCGCGGGCGCTGCGGGTGCCGCGGTCGAAGGTCTCGATGGAGATGCGGGTGCGTCGCGTGAGCACGTCGTCCAGGTGGCGGGCGCCCTCGTGCGACGCGGCGTAGACGACTTCGGCGCGCAGATAGTCCTCGGCCGCCGCCAGCGGTTCGCCCAGGGACGGGTCGGCGGTGACCAGTTCGAGCACTTCCTCCGCCAGTGAGCCGTACCTGTTCAACAGGTGCTCCACGCGCACCACATGGAGGCCGGTGCGGGCCGCGATGCCCGCGCGGGCGTTCCACAGCGCGCGATAGCCCTCGGCGCCGACCAGCGGGATGTCCTCCGTGACGCAGTCCGCGACCCGCTGGTCCAGACCGTGCACCGCCTCGTCGACGGCGTCCTTGGCCATGACGCGGTACGTCGTGTACTTGCCGCCCGCGACGACGACCAGACCCGGCGCGGGATGGGCGACCGTGTGCTCGCGGGACAGCTTGCTGGTGGCGTCCGACTCCCCGGCGAGGAGCGGCCGCAGGCCCGCGTACACCCCCTGCACGTCGTCGCGCGAGAGGGGCACCGCGAGCACCGAGTTCACATGCTCCAGGAGATAGTCGATGTCCGCGCTGGAGGCGGCCGGGTGGGCCTTGTCCAGGTCCCAGTCGGTGTCCGTGGTCCCGATGATCCAGTGCCGGCCCCAGGGGATCACGAAGAGCACGCTCTTCTCCGTGCGCAGGATGAGCCCGGTCGAGGAGTTGATCCGGTCCTTCGGCACGACCAGGTGGATGCCCTTGGACGCCCGGACGTGGAACTGGCCGCGCTCGCCGACCATGGCCTGGGTGTCGTCGGTCCACACGCCCGTGGCGTTCACGACCTGCTTGGCCCGGATCTCGTACTCCCCGCCGGCCTCGACGTCCTGGACCCGGGCGCCGACGACGCGCTCGCCCTCGCGCAGGAAGCCCGTGACCCGGGCGCGGTTGGCGGCCTTCGCGCCGTACGCCGCGGCGGTGCGCACGAGGGTGGCCACATAGCGGGCGTCGTCCATCTGCGCGTCGTAGTACTGCAGGGCGCCGACCATGGCGTCCTTCTTCAGGCACGGGGCGACGCGGTGGGCGTGACGGCGGGTCAGGTGGCGGTGGGTGGGCAGGCCGCGGCCGTGGCCGCGCGCCATCGACATGGCGTCGTACAGCGCGACGCCCGAGCCCGCGTACAGCCGCTCCCAGCCCTGGTGCTGGAGGGGATACAGGAACGGAACGGGCTTCACGAGGTGCGGCGCGAGCCGTTCGAGGAGCAGGCCGCGCTCCTTCAGCGCCTCGCGCACCAGCGCGAAGTCCAGCATCTCCAGATAGCGCAGGCCACCGTGGATCAGCTTGCTCGACCGGCTCGACGTGCCCGACGCCCAGTCCCTGGCCTCGACCAGGCCGGTGCTCAGGCCGCGGGTGACGGCGTCGAGCGCCGTGCCCGCACCGACCACGCCGGCGCCCACGACGAGAATGTCCAGCTCGCGCTCGGCCATGCCCGCGAGTGCCTCGGCGCGCTCCGCCGGGCCAAGAGTCGCTGTCCTCACCGCTGCCTCCCGTGCTGTTCGGGTGTGGTCGCGCTCACATCATGCCCAGATTCTGGTCGCGCCCGCCGGGTTCGGCCACGGCCTGTGGAAAACGTTGATACCGCTGCGGCCACCGTGACAGCTGCGACTGTCGAGATCAGAGGGGCCACCGAGAACTTCCGCGGGCATGGAAACCGCCGCCAACACTCCGATGCCGGAAGGAGCCCAATCCCGCAAATCGGTCATATTTACTCCTAGTCTGACATTGCGCTCGCCCATCTTGTCCACAGGGCTTGCGCGATCGTCCCGCTTTGGCTATATCCGCCCCGGCTATTGGGAAGGACGGCTCACCGCCATGCCAGCTGACCTCGCCGTCATCGGTCTCGGCCACCTCGGCCTGCCCCTCGCCCAGGCCGCCGCCGCAGGCGGCATCGCCACCATCGGCTACGACCCCGGCCGCGCACCCGACCTGGCCGGGGGCCGCCTTCCGGGTGACGGCACCGAAGGGACCCTCACCGCCGCCGACGTCCGCCGGATGCTCTCGGGGGGCTTCAGGCCGACCACCGACCCCGCCGAGCTCGGCCGCGTCCGCACGGCCGTCATCTGCGCCCCCACGCCCCCCGCCGCGGACGGCTCGCTCGACCTCGGCCAGGTGGCCGAGGCCGCCCGCGCCCTCGCCGCCCGCCTTCGCCCGCACACGACGGTCATCCTGGAGTCACCCGCGTACCCGGGAACCACCGAGGAGTTCCTGCGCCCCCTGCTCGAACAGGGCTCGGGCCTGCGCGCCGGACGGGACTTCCACCTCGCCTACTCCCCCGCCCGCCTCGACCCCGGCAACCGCACCCACGGCTACGCGGGCACCCCCAAGGTCATCGGCGGCCTCACCCCCGCCTGCACCGAGTCCGCCGCCGCCTTCTACGGCCGCCTCACCGACAAGGTCGTCCGCGCGCGCGGCCCCCGGGAGGCCGAAACCGTGCACCTCCTGGAGACCAACTACCGGCACGTGAACATGGCGCTGGTCAACGAGATGGCGGTGCTCTGCCACGACCTGGGCATCGACCTGTGGGACGTCATCCGCTGCGCCGAGACCAAGCCCTTCGGCTTCCAGGCCTTCCGTCCCGGCCCCGGCGTCGGCGGCCACGGCGTCCCCCTGGACGTCCCCGGGCCCGCGCGCGGCCTGCGCCCGCTGCGCCTGGTCGAGCTGGCCCAGCAGGTCAACGACCGGATGCCGGGCTATGTGATCCAGCGCGCCGCGACCCTGCTCAACGAGCACGGCAAGTCCGCGCGCGGCGCCCGCGTGCTGCTCCTCGGCGTCACCTACAAGCCGGACGTCGCCGACCAGCAGGGCTCCCCCGCCCAGGAGATCGCGGTCCGCCTGATGGAGCTCGGCGCCGCCGTGAGCTACCACGACCCCTACGTGGGGCACTGGAACGTTCTCGGCCATCCCGTGCCCCGCGCGGACACCCTCTACGAAGCGGCCGCCGACGCCGACCTGACCATCCTGCTCCAGCACCACCGCACCTACGACCTCCAAGGCCTCGCCGTGAAGGCCCAGCTCCTGCTCGACACCAGGGGCGCGACCCCGGCGGGCGCCGCCCACCGCCTCTGATCCCACACACAACCCCCTGGGGCCCTTCGCGCGCTGCTGCTACCGTGCGGATCCAGTCACTTACCGCACACCAGTGCACTCGTATCCCAGGGGGAAACCAGATGACGCAGCCGCCACCTCCAGGTCAGGGCGGACAGCCGTACGGCCAGCCGCAGCAGCCCTACGGCCAGCAGCCGCACGGCCAGCAGCCCGGCTACGGCTACCCGCAGCAGCCGCAACAGCCCTACGGCCAGCAGCCGCAGCAGCCGTACAACCCCTTCCCGCAGCAGCCGCAGCCCGGTGGCTTCCCGCCGCCGCCCCCGGCCGCGCGGGGCAACGTCGGCCTCGGCGTGGTGGTCGCCCTCGTCGCCGCCCTGGTCGCCGCGGGCGTCTACGGCGGCATCATCGGCGCCACCGAGCACGAGATCGGCTGGGCGGCGGTCGGTGTCGGCTTCGTCGTGGGTCTGGCCGCGGGCAAGGTGGGCGGCCCCAACCCGGCGCTGGGCGCCCTCGCCGCGGTCTTCTCGCTCGGCGCGGTGTACCTGGGCCAGCTGGTCGGCGCCTCCATCGTCATCGCCGACAAGCTGAACCTCGACTTCACCGAAGTGTTCTTCGACCACTTCGACTTCGTGCAGGAGGCGTGGAAGCACGACGCCGACGCGATGACGTACGTGTTCTTCGCGATAGCCGCCGTCGCGGCCTTCGGCAGCGCCAAGCGCGCCGCCCAGTAGCGGCACGCGGCACGCGCGACGGCCTGGGGCCGGCCACCTTCGGGTGGCCGGCCCCAGGCCGTCGAAGCTCCGTACGGACGTCAGCGGCGGTGCTGCGAGTCCGCCACCGTGACCTCGACGCGCTGGAACTCCTTCAGCTCGCTGTAGCCCGTCGTGGCCATGGCCCGGCGCAGCGCCCCGAAGAAGTTCATCGAGCCGTCCGGGATGTGCGAGGGACCGGCGAGGATCTCCTCGGTGGTGCCGACGGTGCCGAGGTCGACCTTCTTGCCGCGCGGCACGTCCTCGTGGACGGCCTCCATGCCCCAGTGGTGGCCCTTGCCCGGCGCGTCCGTGGCGCGCGCCAGCGGGGAGCCCATCATCACGGCGTCCGCGCCGCAGGCGACGGCCTTGGGCAGGTCGCCGGACCAGCCGACGCCGCCGTCGGCGATGACGTGGACGTACCGGCCGCCGGACTCGTCCATGTAGTCACGGCGGGCCGCCGCGACGTCTGCCACGGCCGTGGCCATCGGCACCTGGATGCCGAGGACGTTGCGCGTGGTGTGCGCGGCGCCGCCGCCGAAGCCGACGAGGACACCGGCCGCGCCGGTGCGCATCAGGTGCAGGGCGGCGGTGTACGTGGCGCAGCCGCCGACGATCACCGGGACGTCGAGTTCGTAGATGAACTGCTTCAGGTTCAGCGGCTCGGCGGCACCGGAGACGTGCTCGGCCGACACCGTCGTGCCACGGATCACGAAGATGTCCACGCCCGCGTCCACGACGGCCTTGGAGAACTGCGCGGTGCGCTGCGGCGACAGGGCGGCGGCGGTGACGACTCCGGAGTCGCGCACCTCCTTGATGCGCTGCCCGATCAGCTCCTCCTTGATGGGAGCGGCGTAGATCTCCTGGAGGCGGCGGGTGGCCGCCTCCGCGGGCAGCTCCGCGATCTCGTCGAGCAGCGGCTGCGGGTCCTCGTACCGCGTCCACAGGCCTTCGAGGTTCAGCACGCCGAGGCCGCCGAGCTCACCGATGCGGATGGCGGTCTGCGGCGAGACGACGGAGTCCATGGGGGCCGCGAGGAAGGGCAGCTCGAAGCGGTAGGCGTCGATCTGCCAGGCGATCGAGACCTCCTTGGGGTCCCGGGTGCGCCGGCTCGGCACGACGGCGATGTCGTCGAAGGCGTACGCCCGGCGGCCGCGCTTGCCGCGGCCGATCTCGATCTCAGTCACGTGTGTGGCCCTTCAGCTTTCCTATGGCGCTCCGTATTCCGTTCCAGTATCCCCGACACGCGCGTGGCCACCGGTTACGGCGACTCAACGTCGCGCCGGTGAATCGGCTACTTGTTACGGCTGTAGTTCGGCGCCTCGACCGTCATCTGGATGTCGTGCGGGTGGCTCTCCTTGAGGCCCGCGGACGTGATCCGTACGAACCGGCCGTTGGCCTGGAGCTGGGGCACCGTGCGCCCGCCCACGTAGAACATCGACTGGCGCAGACCGCCCACCAGCTGGTGCACGACCGCCGACAGCGGGCCCCGGTAGGGCACCTGGCCCTCGATGCCCTCGGGGACCAGCTTCTCGTCGGAGGCGACGCCCTCCTGGAAGTACCGGTCCTTGGAGAACGACCGCTGCTCACCGCGCGACTGCATGGCGCCCAGCGAACCCATGCCCCGGTAGGACTTGAACTGCTTGCCGTTGATGAAGAGCAGTTCGCCCGGGGACTCCTCGCAGCCCGCGAGCAGCGAGCCCAGCATGACCGTGTCCGCACCGGCCACGAGCGCCTTGGCGATGTCTCCGGAGTACTGCAGGCCGCCGTCGCCGATCACCGGGACACCGGCTTCCTTGGCGGCGAGCGACGCTTCGTAGATGGCCGTTACCTGCGGTACGCCGATGCCGGCGACGACGCGGGTCGTGCAGATGGAGCCGGGGCCCACGCCGACCTTGATGCCGTCGACACCGGCGTCGATGAGCGCCTTGGCGCCGTCGCGGGTGGCGATGTTGCCGCCGATGACGTCCACGCCGCCCGCGTTCGACTTGATCTTGGCGACCATGTCGCCGACGAGCCGGGAGTGACCGTGAGCGGTGTCGACGACGATGAAGTCGACGCCCGCCTCGATCAGCGCCTGGGCGCGGTCGAAGGCGTCCCCGGCGACGCCGACGGCGGCACCGACGAGGAGGCGGCCCTCGGAGTCCTTGGCGGCGTTCGGGTACTTCTCGGCCTTCACGAAGTCCTTGACCGTGATGAGGCCCTTGAGCACACCGGCGTCGTCGACCAGCGGCAGCTTCTCGATCTTGTGGCGGCGCAGCAGCTCCATGGCGTCCACGCCGGAGATGCCGACCTTGCCGGTGACGAGCGGCATCGGGGTCATGACCTCGCGCACCTGGCGCGTGCGGTCGGCCTCGAAGGCCATGTCGCGGTTGGTGACGATGCCGAGCAGCTTGCCGCCGCCGTCGGTCACGGGGACGCCGCTGATGCGGAACTTGGCGCAGATCGCGTCGGCCTCGGCGAGGGTCGCGTCCGGGTGCACCGTGATCGGGTCGGTGACCATGCCGGACTCGGACCGCTTGACCAGGTCGACCTGGTTGGCCTGGTCGGCGATGGAGAGGTTGCGGTGCAGCACGCCGACGCCGCCCTGGCGGGCCATGGCGATGGCCATCCGGGACTCGGTGACCTTGTCCATCGCCGCGGACAGCAGCGGGACGTTCACCCGGACGTTCTTCGAGATGGACGAGGCGGTGTCGATGTCGCCGGGTGCCATGTCGGACGCGCCCGGCAGCAGCAGCACGTCGTCGTAGGTCAGCCCGAGTGTCGCGAACTTCTCGGGCACTCCGTCGACGTTTGCAGTCATGACACCTTCCCCAATGGCCTTGATCGGTGCGGATGTCCATGCTAACGGGAAGCGTGGCTCTCTCATTCCACAGTGCCGGCGGGGGCGGGGGTTCGTAGATTCCTACAGCCGCACTGTGGGCCGGATGGACGAGGCCCTTCCTGGGACGAGGCGAGTTCGGCGCCGCCGGGAGGGCGGGCTCCCGCCCCCTGGGGGTGGCGAAAGTCTCCACCCGAGGGAAGCCCGGCCTCGGCCATTCGGCCCGTCCGGCGCTTGAGGACGAACGCGCAAGCGCGACAGAGACAGAGAGGGCGGGCGGATGGGGGGGGGAGGACCTACTGCTCGGCCAGCGCCCGCAGGCGGCTCAGCGCGCGGTGCTGGGCCACCCGGACCGCCCCCGGCGACATCCCCAGCATCTGCCCGGTCTCCTCGGCCGTTAGGCCGACGGCGACGCGCAGGAGCAACAGCTCGCGCTGGTTGTCCGGCAGGTTGGCGAGCAGCTTCTTGGCCCACTCGGCGTCACTGCTGAGCAGCGCCCGCTCCTCGGGCCCGAGGGAGTCGTCGGGCCGCTCGGGCATCTCGTCCGAGGGCACAGCGGTGGAACCGGGGTGGCGCATCGCGGCCCGCTGCAGGTCGGCGACCTTGTGCGCGGCGATGGCGAAGACGAAGGCCTCGAAGGGCCGTCCGGTGTCCCGGTAGCGCGGCAGCGCGAGCAGCACCGCGACGCAGACCTCCTGCGCGAGGTCCTCGACGAAGTGCCGCGCGTCACCGGGAAGTCGGGAGAGCCGGGTGCGGCAGTACCGCAGCGCGAGCGGGTGGACGTGGGCCAACAGGTCGTGCGTGGCCTGCTCGTCCCCCTCGACGGCGCGTAGGACGAGGGCACCGATCACCGTCGTCTTGTCATCGCGCATCGGTCCATGGTGCCTTGGTGCTGACTGATCTGTGGCACCGCGTCCATAGTTGTGCATCGAAGCGTTATGAGCGGGTGCGCCGGAACTCATCTCCCGCACCCTCCCCTCCCGCTCGGCCGACTCGTCCCCAAGGAACTCCACACCTCAAGGATGCGGCATCGGCGGCGAAGCGCCACAAGCCGCTCCCGAGGCGGGTGCTTGCGGGCCTCCATGGCCCCGTCCGCCGCACGGCGGACGGGAATCACCATGCCCCCGCCACAGCACACTCAGCGAACCAGGCCCCAGCGGAAGCCGAGCGCCACCGCGTGCGCGCGGTCCGAGGCGCCGAGCTTCTTGAACAGCCGCCTGGCGTGCGTCTTCACCGTGTCCTCGGAGAGGAAGAGCTCGCGGCCGATCTCGGCGTTCGACCGGCCGTGGCTCATCCCTTCGAGAACCTGGATCTCACGCGCGGTGAGCGTGGGCGCCGCGCCCATCTCGGCCGAGCGAAGACGGCGCGGGGCCAGCCGCCAGGTCGGGTCGGCGAGCGCCTGCGTGACGGTCGCGCGCAGTTCGGCGCGCGAGGCGTCCTTGTGCAGATAGCCGCGGGCCCCGGCGGCGACCGCGAGCGCGACCCCGTCCAGGTCCTCGGCGACCGTGAGCATGATGATGCGCGCTCCCGGGTCGGCCGAGAGCAGCCGCCGCACGGTCTCCACGCCGCCCAGTCCGGGCATGCGTACGTCCATCAGAATCAGATCCGAGCGGTCGGCGCCCCAGCGGCGGAGGACTTCCTCGCCGTTGGCCGCTGTCGTCACGCGCTCGACGCCGGGCACGGTCGCGACCGCGCGGCGCAGCGCCTCTCGGGCGAGCGGGGAGTCGTCGCAGACGAGGACGGATGTCATGGCCGTCCTCCGCAGCTGATGCGCGTCACCTTGAGCCTCCAGGCTGGTACAAGTCGTCACCTGTGCGGTTGACGCACTCGGACACCTGCCCGAGCACTTGTTCTTTCAACCGCCTCCGCACTCTCAACGACGGTCACTCGAAAGAGTTACGGGGCAGTCAGCCGTCTTCGGCACTCTACGTGAGGGCGCGGACACGGCACAGGCGGCGCGGGCGGATGCGCCCTCCCAACGGGCTCCGACGAGCGCCATCAAGAGCTATGCCCCATTTAGCGGCTTTTCTTCCCTTTTCCTGGTGTCTGTGGCTAGATTCGCAATGAGTCATATTTTCATCTCCTTAGACAGTAGATGTACGGTCATGGGCACCGTATCGGCGTCAGAACGGCTACCAGGAGACACGCAATGGCAGATTTCTCCCGCCTTCCCGGACCGAACGCAGATCTGTGGGACTGGCAGCTCCTCGCGGCCTGCCGCGGGGTGGACAGCTCGCTCTTCTTCCACCCGGAGGGCGAGCGCGGCGCGGCACGGAGCGCACGTGAGAACTCGGCCAAGGAGGTCTGCATGCGCTGCCCGGTGCGCGCGGAGTGCGCGGCGCACGCGCTCGCGGTCCGCGAGCCGTACGGCGTGTGGGGCGGGCTGACCGAGGACGAGCGCGAGGAACTGATGGGCCGGGCCCGCAACCGCCTGGTCACGGCGGCAGGGAGCGGCGCGACCCCCTGAAGGAACGTTTCTGCGCATGCGCCTCAGCGCGCGGCGGCTCGCGCAAGGTGGTCCAGCGTGGCGGCGACGGCCGGCACCTGCGCCAGGTCGGGCAGCGTGAGCGCCACGATCTCCCGGCGCACGGCGGGCTCCACCGTCACCGCGCGGGCGCCCTTGGGGCGTACCGACTCGATCGCGAGCTCGGGCAGCACCGCGACCCCAAGACCCGCCCCGACCAGGCCGATCACCGCCGGATAGTCGTCCGTGGCGAAGTCGATGCGGGGTGCGAAGCCCGCGCTCTCGCAGACCTCCACCAACTGGCGGCGGCAGCGCGGGCAGCCCGCGATCCACGACTCGTCGGCGAGTTCGCCGATGGTGACGCTCTCGGCCTTCGCCAGGCGGTGCTCCTCCGGTACGAGGCCGACGAGCCGGTCGTCGAGCAGCGGCCGTACGACGAGGTCGTCCCACTCGTCCGCGGCGGCGGCCCCCGCGTACCGGAAGGCGAGCGCCACGTCGCAGTCGCCCTCGCGCAGCATCTCCACCGAGCGCGGGGGCTCGGCCTCCTCCAGGGAGACGCGGGTGCCGGGGTGCGCGGCGCGCAGCGCGGCGAGCGCGCCCGGCACGAGGGTGGAGGAACCACTCGGGAAGGAGACGAGGCGGACGCGGCCCGCACGCAGTCCGGCGATGGCGGCGACCTCCTCCTCGGCCGCGGTCAGCCCGGCGAGGATGCCCGCGGCGTGCCGGACCAGGGCCTCCCCGGCCTGCGTGAGGCGCATCTCGCGGCCGGTGCGGATCAGCAGCGGCGTGCCCACCGACGCCTCCAGCGCCTTCATCTGCTGGCTGACGGCGGGCTGGGTACAGCCGAGCTCGCGGGCCGCCGCCGAGAAGGAGCCGGTGGCGGCCACGGCGCGCAGGACACGGAGATGACGGGCCTCGATCATGATCCGAGCATAAGTGACTCTTGGGTCCGTCACCCAATATTGCGTGGCCGCTTTGAGGAGCGCTCGCCTAGCCTGGCCGTATGAAGCTTCTCTCCGTGAATGTGGGCCGGCCCAAGTCCGTCGACTACACCGACGCTCCCGGCGGCCGCACCGGGATCGACAAGCAGCCAGTCGACGGGGCCGTCCGGGTGACCGCACCGGGCCCCAAGGGCACCGGCGGCAGCGGCCTCACCGGAGACACCGTCTGCGACCTGCGCCACCACGGCGGCAACGACCAGGCGGTCTACGCCTTCGCCCGCGAGGACCTGGACGCGTGGGAGCGGCTGCTCGGCCGGACGCTGCCCAACGGCGGCTTCGGCGAGAACCTCACGACGTCCGGCGTGGACGTGAACGGCGCGCTGATCGGCGAGCGTTGGCGCGTCGGCCCGGACCTGCTTCTGGAGGTGACCTCGTCGCGCATCCCGTGCCGCACGTTCCAGGGCCACGTGGGTGAGACGGGCTGGGTGCGGCGGTTCACGCAGACCGTGCTGCCGGGCGCCTATCTGCGGGTCATCGAGCCGGGCGAGATCCGGGCGGGCGACGCGGTGGAGATCGTGCACCGCCCGGACCACGAGGTCACCGTCGCCGTGCAGTTCCGGGCCATGACCACGGAGCGCGCACTGCTGCCGTCGCTGCTCGCGGCCGGTGACGCGCTGCACCCGGAGACGGCGAAGAAGGCACGCAAGTACGTGGAGAAGCTCGGCGCGCAAGGAGCCTGAGCGGCGCGGGCGGCACGGGTGGGGCGAGCGGCGCGGGCGGCACGGGCGGGGCGAGCGGCACGGGCAGTGCGGGCGGACCGCAGGGGCGGGAGCGGGACCGCCGGGGCACGGACGGAGCGCCGGGGCGCCGTCGAGCACCGGCGATATGAGGGAAGTCCCTAGGGGTGCACGGGAGTTGATTCAGGGTCGGGTGGGGGCCGTCCCCGATACTCCAGGGCGGGCCGAGGCGCGAATCTCGAATCATGTCCCGACTCACGAGCAGGCCACGCCTCAAGCGTGTCCTCATCATCCTCGGCAGCGTCGTCACCGTCGTCGCGCTGGCGCTCGGCGGCGGCCTGCTGTGGCTGTGGCAGGACGCCGAGATCAGCACCGTCGGCAAGGAATCCTTCGACAACGCCCTGGTGATACCGCCGCTGGCCGAGTCCCGCCTGGACAAGGACGGCACCCGCGTCTTCGACCTGCGGATGCAGCGGGGTGAGAAGGAGTTCAAGGCCGGGCGCACCACGCCGACCTGGGGCTTCAACGGCGACTATCTGGGCCCGACCCTGCGTGCGAAGCGCGGCGAGAAGGTCCGCGTGCGGATACGCAACGGCCTTGACGAAGCATCGACCGTCCACTGGCACGGCATGCACCTGCCCGCGAAGATGGACGGCGGCCCGCACCAGATGATCCGGCCCGGCGGCAGCTGGAGCCCGCACTGGAAGGTGGACCAGCCCGCGGCCACGCTCTGGTACCACCCGCATCCGCACGGCGCGACGGAGAAGCACGTGCAGCGCGGCCTCGCGGGCCTGTTCCTCCTCGACGACAAGCGCGGTGAACGCCTCGCGCTGCCGAAGAAGTACGGCGTCGACGACCTGCCGGTGATCGTCCAGGACGTGAAGTTCGACGGCGCGAAGCTCGACCACGGCCACAGGATGATGCGCGATGTCGGCTTCCTCGGCGACCGGACCATGGTCAACGGCACCCTCCAGCCGTACCAGGAGGTGGGCGACGAACTCATACGCCTGCGGCTCCTGAACGCCTCGACGGCGCGTACGTACGACTTCGGCTTCCCGGACGACCGCGCCTTCTCCCTGGTCGGCACGGACGGCGGCGCCCTGGAGCGGCCGGCGCGGATGGAGCGGATACAGCTGTCGCCGGGTGAGCGCGCCGAGATCGTGGTGCGGATGCGGCCCGGCGAGAGGACCGTGCTGCGGAGCTTCCCGCAGGACAACTACGGGGGTGCCTGGCAGCAGCGGTTCAGCGGGGGCGACGACTCCTTCGACGTGCTCCAGCTGCGGGCGGCGAAGCGGCTGCGTCCCTCGCCCGCGCTGCCCTCGGAGCTGGGCGAGTTGGAGGTGCCGGACGGCGCGGGGGCGAGCCGGGCGCGGTTCTTCGACCTGAAGAGGTCCGGGATCAACGGCCGGGCGATGCGGATGGACCGGATCGACGAGGTGGTCACGCGCGGCGCGACCGAGACCTGGACCGTGCGCAACAACAACGGCATGCCGCACAACTTCCACGTGCACGACGTGCAGTTCCGGGTCCTGGAGGTGAACGGCGACACGCCGCCGCCCGAGCTGCGCGGCCCCAAGGACACGGTGTTCATCCCGAACGGCACGACCATGAAGCTGGCCCTGCGCTTCGAGGGCCCGGCCGACCCCAGGACGCCGTACATGTACCACTGCCATCTGCTGAGCCACGAGGACGGAGGAATGATGGGGCAGTTCGTGGTGGTCGAGAAGGGCCAGAAGGCGGGCAAGCCGTCCGGACGACACAGCGGGCACTGAGGCTCACTAGCCTTGGTCCATGACTACGGCTCTGATTACGGGATCGACCGCCGGTATCGGCGCCGCCTTCGCGCGGCGGCTCGCCGGTGACGGGCACAACCTGGTCCTGGTGGCGCGCGACACGAAGCGGCTGCGCGAGCAGGCGACCGAGCTGCACGACCGGCACGGCATCGAGGCGGAGGTCCTGACCGCCGACCTCGCCACGGAGGACGGCATCACGGCCGTCGAGGAGCGGCTCGCCCGTCGCCGAGACGGAGTCGACCTGCTGGTCAACAACGCCGGATTCGGCAACAAGGGCCGCTACTTGGAGGTGTCGCTCGCCGACGAGCTGGCGATGCTGAAGGTGCACTGCGAGGCCGTGCTCCGGCTGACGTCGGCGGCGACGGGCGCGATGCGGGAGCGGGGCCGGGGCGGGGTCGTCAACGTCGCGTCGGTGGCGGCGTTCGTGCCGCGCGGGACGTACGGCGCGTCCAAGGCGTGGGTCGTGCAGTTCACGCAGGGCGCGGCGCGGGACCTGGCGGGCACGGGGGTGCGGCTGATGGCGCTGTGCCCCGGGTTCGTCCGCACGGAGTTCCACGAGCGGGCGGGCATGGGCACGGACAACATCCCCAAGTGGATGTGGCTCGACGCCGACAAGCTGGTGGCCGCGGCCCTCGCCGACCTGGCCCGAGGCAAGTCCCTGTCCATCCCGGACCCGCGCTACAAGACCCTGATGGGCGTGGTGAAGGTGACACCGAGGGCACTGCTTGGCGGAGTGACATCGAGGACGGGCAGAAAGTACGGCCCGAAGTAGCAACACCCCGAGGAAGAGCCCCCGAAGGGGCGCGGGGAACTGCGCGAGGACGGACCACGACCCGCACTCGGCACACCACAAAACCCGGCAGACGCGAAGCCGAAAAAGCGCCCCCGGCGGACGCGGAACCAATAGCGACCTCGGCAGACGCGGAGCCGAAAACACCGAGGTCCGGCACCCCGCGACGGGGTGCCGGACCTCGGACGGCGCCAAAGTCGGCTACCGCGAAGAGCGCATCGCTCAGTGCGAGTGACCGTGACCGTGGCCGTGACCGGCCTCAGCCTCTTCCTCGGCCGGCTTCTCGACGACCAGGGTCTCGGTCGTGAGCAGCAGGGAGGCGATGGAGGCGGCGTTCTCCAGGGCGGAGCGCGTCACCTTGACCGGGTCGATGACGCCGGCCTTGACCAGGTCGACGTACTCGCCGGTCGCGGCGTTGAAGCCGAAGCCCTTGTCCAGCTCCGCCACCTTGGTGGTGATGACGTAGCCCTCGAGGCCGGCGTTCTCGGCGATCCAGCGCAGCGGCTCGACGACGGCGCGGCGCACGACCGCGACACCGGTGGCCTCGTCGCCGGTCAGGTCGAGGTTGCCCTCGAGGACCTTGGCGGCGTGGACGAGCGCGGAGCCACCACCGGAGACGATGCCCTCCTCGACCGCGGCGCGGGTCGCGGAGATGGCGTCCTCCAGACGGTGCTTCTTCTCCTTCAGCTCCACCTCGGTGGCGGCGCCGACCTTGATGACGCACACGCCGCCGGCCAGCTTCGCGAGGCGCTCCTGGAGCTTCTCGCGGTCCCAGTCGGAGTCCGTGGCCTCGATCTCGGCCTTGATCTGGGCGACGCGGCCCTCGACGTCAGCGGAGTTGCCGCCGCCGTCGACGATGGTCGTGTCGTCCTTGGTGATGGTGACGCGGCGGGCGGAGCCGAGCACGTCGAGACCGACCTGGTCGAGCTTGAGGCCGACCTCCTCGGCGATGACGGTGCCGCCCGTGAGGGTGGCCATGTCGCCGAGCATCGCCTTGCGGCGGTCGCCGAAGCCGGGGGCCTTCACCGCGACGGCGTTGAAGGTGCCGCGGATCTTGTTCACGACCAGGGTCGAAAGGGCCTCGCCCTCGACGTCCTCGGCGATGATCAGGAGCGGCTTGGAGGAACCGGCCTGGATGACCTTCTCCAGGAGCGGGAGCAGGTCCTGGATGGAGGAGATCTTGCCCTGGTGGATCAGGATGTACGGGTCGTCGAGGACGGCCTCCATACGCTCCTGGTCGGACACCATGTACGGCGACAGGTAGCCCTTGTCGAAGGCCATGCCCTCGGTGAAGTCCAGCTCCAGACCGAAGGTGTTGGACTCCTCGACGGTGATGACACCGTCCTTGCCGACCTTGTCCATCGCCTCGGCGATGAGCTCGCCGACCTGCGTGTCCTGGGCGGAGAGCCCGGCCACGGCGGCGATGTCGGACTTGTCGTCGATCGGACGGGCGGTGGCGAGCAGGTCGTCGGAGACGGCCTTGACCGCGGCGTCGATGCCCTTCTTCAGGGCGGCCGGGGAAGCACCGGCGGCGACGTTGCGCAGGCCCTCCTTGACCAGGGCCTGGGCCAGCACGGTGGCGGTGGTGGTGCCGTCACCAGCGATGTCGTTGGTCTTGGTCGCCACCTCCTTCACGAGCTGGGCGCCGAGGTTCTCGTACGGGTCCTCGACCTCGACCTCACGGGCGATGGTGACGCCGTCGTTGGTGATGGTGGGAGCGCCGAACTTCTTGTCGATGACGACGTTGCGGCCCTTGGGGCCGATCGTCACCTTGACCGTGTCGGCAAGCTTGTTGACGCCGCGCTCGAGGGCGCGACGGGCGTCCTCGTCGAACTTCAGGATCTTCGCCATGGGAGCGTTTCAGCCCTCTCGAAAACTCGGGTGAACGAGCCGCGCCCCTCGCCGCCCGGCAATCAGCGGGGTGACCAGGGGCGCAGCGCAAGCAAATCTGCAGGTGAAGCAGGTGCAGCAGAGACGATTGGCTCTCGACTACTTCTCGATGATCGCGAGCACGTCGCGGGCCGAGAGGACGAGGTACTCGTCGCCGTTGTACTTCACCTCGGTGCCGCCGTACTTGCTGTAGAGCACGACGTCGCCGACCTTCACGTCGAGCGGCAGGCGCTCGCCGTTCTCGAAGCGGCCCGGGCCCACGGCGAGGACAGCCCCCTCCTGGGGCTTCTCCTTCGCGGTGTCCGGGATGACCAGGCCAGAGGCCGTGGTCTGCTCGGCGTCGAGCGGCTGGACCACGATGCGGTCCTCAAGCGGCTTGATGGCAACCTTGGAGCTGGCGGTCGTCACGATCCGACCTCCCCCTTCGGAGATCTCGCGGGGTTAACTGATCTGAGGTGGCGACCAGGTGGATCCGTCGTCGCGGGTGCCGGACCTGCCCGTCGCTGTTGGCACTCTCCAGTGGGGAGTGCCAGGCCCGAGACTAGGACGACGATTAGCACTCGGTCAAGCGGAGTGCCAATGCAGGCGGTGTTACGGGTGGTCGGGGCGGAGCGCCCGGGCCGAAACCCGGGCTCACGCCTTCGGACAACGTCCCGCCCGGACGCAGGGTTCCGAGCGGCCCGGGCCCGCACCGGTGCTCCGCCTGCGGCAGCTTGCGCGGGACCTTCCGCGGGATCTTCTCGGCCGCCTTCCGGCCGAGGCGCTCGATCGGGTCGACCGACTGCGCGCAGCCGGTCAGCAGCAGGACGGGGGCGAGCACCCCCGCCGCGACCGCCGCCACCCGGACCCGAGCCATCCGGGCCCGCGCCATCCGGACCCGCGCCATCCGGACCCGTGCCGTCCGGACCCGAGACACCCGGATCCGAGCCACCCGGACCCGCGCGGGTCGGCCCCGCGCGGGCCGGTTCACAGGTAGTCCTCCAGCCGCGCCACGGCGTACCCCTTGGCCGTGACCGTCTTGAGCACCGTGCGGACCATGTCGGGCATCGTGCCCTTCCAGTCCTCACGGCCGCGGAAGTGCGTGAGGATGATGTCGCCCGGGTGCAGATCCTTGTCCCACTCGCGCCACTCCATGTGCCGGGCGAAGCCCTCGGAGGCCCACAGCGGCACCGCCTTGACGCCGCAGGACTTGGCGGCGCGCAGGGTGTCGCGGTTGTAGTTCCCGTACGGCGGCCGGAACAACTCGGGCCGCTTCCCGTACCGCTTCTGGATGGTGTCCTGCATCCCGCAGATCTCCCGCCGCTGCCCCTCGTAGGAAAGACCCGGCAGATAGCGGTGGTTGAGCGTGTGGTTGTTCAGTACGACGCCGTTCCGCTGCATCCGCTTGAAGTAGCCGTAGTCCTCCTTGACCAGGTAGTCGCTGAGGAAGGCGGTGTACGGGATCTTCAGGTCGCGCATCATCCGCAGGAACGCCGGGTCCTTCTCGGCGCCGTCGTCGATCGTCAGGAAGACGACCTTGTCCTTGGTCGGGACGGTGGTGAACACCGGCGGCAACTGCGCCTGCCCCTCGACCTCGAAGCCCTTGCGGGTGGTGATGCGGGGCTTGACGGCGGGCGCGGGGGGCGCGGCCAGCGGGGCCTGCGCGAGCCCCCAGCGCTTCGCCGCCGCGGCCCGCGCGGCCTGCTTCGCGCGCAGCGCGTCGGCGTAGTCCCGCAGCGCCTGGGCGGGCGGGCCGAGGCGCGGCTGCTGGCCGTGCGCGCCGGAGCCGCCCCGCTCGTCGCCGTCGGCGGCACAGCCGGAGGCGATCGCGGTGGTCACGACGGCGGCGCTGACGGCCAGGGCGGCGAGGCGGGCGCGCCCGCGCCGACCGCGCGCACCGCCCCAACTGCCCCCTTGAGCAAATTGTTCGTTTTGTCGTACTAGTCGCATGGCGCCGCATCCTCGCAGCTCAGGCGCCCTGCACGGGGCCGACACCGCCGCCGTACGCGCACCTTCCACCGACTGGCCCACAATGGGCGACGTGAACGATCCGCTTGCCTCCTTCGCCGCGCTCCGCACCGACGAGGGCCGCTCCCTCCTCGACGCCGTACGCGACGTCGAACCGAGCCAGGAGCTCGCGGTGGCCACCCGGCTGCGCCGCGAGCACCCCGCCGACCTGGTCTCCGCCGCGCTCGCGCAGGCGCGGCTGCGGCAGCGGGCGGTCGCGAAGTTCGGCGCGGCGGACGCCGCCCGCATGTACTACACGCCGAACGGCGTCGAGCAGTCCACGCGCACGTCCGTGGCGGCGTACCGCGCGCGGCGCTTCCAGGATCTCGGCGTACGCTCCGTCGCCGACCTCTGCTGCGGCATCGGCGGCGACGCCATCGCCCTCGCGCGCGCCGGGATCGCCGTCCTCGCCGTCGACCGCGATCCGCTGACCTGTGCGGTCGCCCGCGCCAACGCGGAGGCACTGGGCCTGGCCGACCTCATCGAGGTCCGCGAGGCGGACGTGACCGACATCGACACCTCCCCCTACGACGCCGTGTTCGTCGACCCCGCGCGGCGCGGTGGGCGTGGCCGGATCTTCGACCCCGAGGCCTACTCACCGCCCCTCTCCTGGGCCGTCGAGGCCGCCCGCAAGGCGCCCCGCGCCGCCCTCAAGATCGCCCCCGGCATCCCGCACGACGCCGTGCCCGGCGAGGCCGAGGCCGAGTGGATCTCGGACGGGGGCGACGTGAAGGAGGCCGTGCTGTGGTTCGGCGCCGGGGTGCCCGGCTCGCACCGGGCCACCTTGCTGCCCGCCGGGGACACCCTCGCCTCCCCCCTCGCCACGATGCTCCCCGACCCGGACGTCCGGCCCGTCGGGCGCTACCTGTACGAACCCGACGGGGCCGTCATCCGCGCCCACCTCGTCGCCGAGGTCGCCTCCCGCGTCGGCGGTGGGCTCATCGACGAGACCATCGCCTACGTCACCTCCGACGCCGCCGTCGCCACGCCCTACGCCACCGCCTACGAGATCACCGACCAACTTCCCTTCAACGTCAAGAAGTTGAAGGCATTGCTGCGGGAGCGGGGGGTCGGCGTCCTCACCGTCAAGAAGCGGGGGTCGGCCGTCGAGCCCGAGGAACTCCGCCGCAAGGTGAAGCCCCAGGGGCCTGGGTCAGCCACGGTGTTCCTCACCCGGGTCGGGGGCGCGCCCACGATGCTGGTGGGGCGTCCGGCGGGGTAGGCCTCGCGGGGGCGCCCGTAGGGGACTTCGAAGGGGACGTTCACGTTCCTGGTGGCGAGGGTGCGCTTCGCGCGGACGACGCGCTGGACGACGGTCGCCTCGGGGGCGAGCACCGCGCGGGCGATCTCGGCGGTGCTGAGGCCGCCGAGCAGACGGAGCGTCAGGGCGACACGGGCCTCGGCGGAGAGCACCGGGTGGCAGGCGGTGAAGACGGGGCGCAGCAGGTCGTCGTCGATGGCGTCCGGGTCCTTGACGAGCTCCGGGATCTCGTCGGGGTGCGGCGGAGCGGCCTCCGGGTCCCGGCCGACCTCCGCGAGCTTGCGCGCGTAGCGCTCCCGGCGGCGTACCAGGTCGATGGCGCGGTGCTTGGCGGCGGCCATGAGCCAGGCGCCCGGGTTGTCGGGCACGCCGGACTCCGGCCACTGCCCCAGGGCGGCGACGAGGGCGTCCTGCGCCGGCACCTCGGCGATGCCGACGTCTCGTACGATCCGCGCGACACCGGCGATGACGCGCGGGGCCTCCGTGCGGAAGACGGTCTCCACGTCTTCCTCGACGGCGCGGCGGGGGCACTCGGGCGCATGGTCCACGGCCACACGTCAGAGCACCCCCGCGAGACCTCCGCAAAGGAACCGCCCGAAGGAGCGTGCGAAGGAACCACCCGGCAGCCGGGCGACAGGACGACGGGACGAGGGCCGGTCAGGCCTGCGGGCCGACCCCCGGGATGTCGGGCTCGGAGATCTCCCCGCCCTCACTGATGCGTCGAACGGGAGACGCCCGGATCGACACCCTCGCCGAGATTCTTCGAAGTTCTCTCGGGCGTGTACGTTTCCGCAGGTCGCGTGGGTGTCGGCGACCCGGACGAGGGCACTCGCGCACGCCGACCGTGCAGCACCGCCGTCGCCAGCGCCGCCGCCACCAGCAGCCCCGCCGCCACCCCGAACGCCGCCGCGTACCCGTCCGCGAGCGCCCCCGGCCCCGCACCCGCACCTGCCCCCGGCCCCGCCCCCGTCGCACTCGACGCCACCGTCACCAACACCGCGAGCCCGATCGAACCGCCGAGCTGGCGCGAGGTGTTGAGCAGCCCGGACGCCATGCCGGTCTCCCCCGCCGCGACGCCCGCCGTCGCCGCCGCGCCGAGCGGTACGAAGCACATGCCGATGCCGACGCTGGCCACGAGCGAGGGACCGAGGATCGACCCCATGAACGTGCCGCCCGCCCCGACCGCGAGCGCGAACCACGCGAACCCGGCCGCGCCGAGCAGCCCGCCCGCCACGAGGAGCGCCCGCTCCCCGACCCGGCCCACCGTGCGGGTCGCGATCACCGTGCCCGCGACGACGCCCGCGCAGAACGGCAGGAAGGCGGCCCCGGCGCGCGTGGGGCCGTACGCCATGACCTCCTGGAGGTAGAGCGAGGTGAAGTAGAACGCGGCGAACTGGCCCGAGGACATCAGGAGCGCGAAGACGTTCGCGGACAGCACGGGGCGGTGCGTGAGCAGGCCGAGGCGGAGCAGCGGGCCCCGCGCGTGCCGTTCGCCGCGGCGCTCGACCACGCAGAACGCCACCAGCAGGACGGCCGCCGCGGCCAGCGTGCCCACGGTCGCCGCCGAGCCCCAGCCGTACGTCTCGGTGCGGACCAGGCCCAGGACGAGCAGGCTCGTACCCGCCGTGACCAGGAGCGCGCCCGCCACGTCCAGGCGCGGCGCGGTCCCCGTGCGCCGGTCGGCGGGGATGCCGGAGCGGCTCGCCGCGAGCGCCACGAGCACCACCGGCACGTTGATGAGCATCACCGATCGCCAGCCCACCCAGTCGGTGAGCAGTCCGCCCGCCATGATCCCGACGGCGCCGCCGAGCGCGCCCGACGCGCCCCACAGCCCGAGGGCCCGTGCCCGCTCCCGGCCCGCCGTGAAGTGGACGGTGATCAGCGCGAGCGCCACCGGCGCGAGGGCGGCGGCGCCCGCCCCCTGCACCGCCCGCGCCGCGATCAGCTGCCCCGGGCTCCGCGCGAGCCCGCCGACGAGGCTCGCGGCCCCGAACACCAGGAACCCGGCGACCAGCGTGCGCCTGCGCCCCACGAGGTCGGCCAGTCTGCCGCCGAGCATGAGCAGCCCGCCGAACGCGAGCGCGTACGCGTTGACGACCCAGGTCAGCGACTCGGGCGCGAAGCCGAGGTCGTCGCCCATGTCGGGCAGGGCGATGTTCACGACGGACATGTCGAGGGAGACGAGGAACTGGACGGCGAGGAGGACGGGGAGCAGCAGCGGGCCGCGCGAGGGCGGCGGGCCGGTCGGTCCGGTCGGAGAGGTCGTCATGCGCCGCACATTATTATACGCGTACAGAAACTAGCTATACGCGTACAGAAATTGGCCGGACCGAGGCCCCCGGGGGTCGGCCCCCGCACGGCCGGACGCGACAATGAGCACGTGGCAGCGCGAGCGAATGGCGAGGAACCCGGCCCGGACGGGAAGAACACGGCCGGGAAGAACACGCCCCGGAAGGACACGGCCGAGAACGACACCGCCGGACAGAACCCGGCCGGGCCGAAGCGGCGCGTCGGGCGGCCCCGGCGGATCGAGCCGGAGGCGATCGTCGACGTGGCGCGGCGCATCCTCCAGGAGGAGGGCGTGGCGGCGCTCAGCATGCGGCGCGTCGCCAAGGAGGTCGGCGCCACCCCCATGGCGCTGTACCACCATGTGCGCGACAAGGACGAGCTGTTGATGCTCGCCCTGGCCGGGACCGCCGCGACCCTGCCCCGCCCCGACCTGCCCGCCGACCCCCGCGACCGGCTGCTCGCCGTCGCCCTGCACATGCACGGCGTCCTGCTGAAGCTGCCCTGGGTGGTGGAGGTCCTGAGCCTCGGCGACCTCAGCGACAAGGGCGCGATGTGGATGGTCGACGAGATCATCGGCGCGGGCGTGGCCTGTGGGCTCTCCCCCGTCGAGGCCGCGCACGCCTATCGCACCGTCTGGCACTGCGTGTACGGCGACCTCGCCTTCCGGAACGCGATGGCGCGCCGCGCCGAGGAGCCCGACCGCAAGCGCTACTTCCCCGACACGCTCACGGACGCCGACACCGCCGAGCTGCCCCACGTCGCCCCCCTGGCCCCCCGCTGGGCGGAGCTGCGCGAGACCTACGACTTCGCCCGTCAACTCGGCGCGGTGGTGGACGGGTTGCTCGGCCGGGCCACCCGCCCGACGCCGTCGCACCCGCGAGCGGACACGCCATAGACAACCGCGTTACCCACCGGCTACACAGGGCTCTGCGCAGCACGCACGCCACACGGGGGGGGGCACGCATGGCCGCATGGGGCCAAGGTGGGGCAGGGCAGGGCATACCAGGGCAAGGAATACCCGGGCAGGGCATACCCGGGCAGGGCGCAAGGGGCCGTGTCGCTCCGCGCGACGCACCGACGCTCCAGTGGACCGGCGCGGCCGTCCTCGTATACGCGCTCACAGCGGCGATCTGGATCGGCCACGAGGCCAAGGAGGCCGCCGACCACCCGTACGCCAGCTTCTCCTTCAAGGCCCTCTACGACCCGCGGCAGTTCCTCACGCCGATCGCGCAGACCCACTACGACTGGGCGTTCCTCGTGGCCGCCGTCGTCGTCGGGGCGCTCGCGCTCGGGCGGCGCCGGGTGGCGCGCGGGGGCCTCGCGCTGGTCGCCGCGCTCCTGATCTGCCTGGGCCTGCGAGAAGTGGTCGGCCTCATGGCCTCGGAGGAGTACGGCGACCTCATCACCGAGATCGGCTACGGCAAGGCCCTGCTCGCCTTCCGGTTCACGGGCATCGCCCTGGGGTGCGCGATCTGGGCGGCCGTCGCCCGCACCCGCGGCTCGGTGGACGGCACTCCGCCGCCCCCGGCCTACCCGGCGGCCCCACCGCAGCCCCCGTACGCGGACGCCCCGCCCCCGCCCGCGTACGCCCCCTACGGCGACATCCACTCCCCGCGGCCCGGCACGAACCTCCGCCGACCGGCCTTCGTGGCGTCCGGCATCGCGCTACTGCTGAGCGGCGCGATCGAGGCGAGCTGGCTGATCTACGCGCTCAACCGGGACAACGTCTACTTCATCGGCAGCGAACCGGGCTCCGACGCGGGCGACTTCTTCCGGGCGGCGGTCGACGCGTCCCGCGGCATCCCGCTCGCCCAGGCCTTCTACACCCTGGCCCTGGTGGTCGCGCCCCTGCTCATCGGCGCCCTGCTGCTCGCCGGGCGCCCGGCGGCCCGCGGCGCCGCGCTCGCCCTCGCGCTCGCCTCGACCTACTTCGACGTCCGCACCCTGGTCCCGCCCTTCGACGACGGCTTCGACCTGTACTGGGACTCGACGGTCGGCACGCTCACCATCCTGACGCCGTTCGTGACCCTGCCGCTCCAGGCCGTGGTGGTGATCGCGCTGCTCGCGGCGCGGGAGGACGGCTCGGGGGCCTACGGAGGTCAGCCCTGGCCGAGGGACTCGAACCGCCACCTGTGAGGCGGCCGGGAGACCAGCTCCTCGGGGGGCTGGGCGAGTTCGGGCAGGTCCGCGTCGTACGCCGCGTCCCACCACGTGATCACGAGGACGCGGTCCTGCGGCGCCTGGAAGGTCTCCCGGCGCAGCGGCGCGGGCGCCAGGGTCTGGGCCCGCGCCCACGCGAGGAGCTCCGGGCCCCGGCCCTCGCCCGCCCGCGCCTCCCACATCAACGCGACGCTCATGAGTAGAGGTTGTCCTTGCTGACCTCGTGCACGTGGTCGTGGGAGTGCGCGTGCGCGCCCGGCACGTGCGGCTCCGTCACCGGCAGCGAGGAGTCCGCCGAGAGCCCGAGGTCGGAGGCGGCACGGTTGCGGGCGACCATCTCCGCGCCGAGGGCCGCGACCATCGCGCCGTTGTCCGTGCACAGCTTCGGCCGCGGCACCCGCAGCCGGATCCCCGCCCGCTCGCACCGCTCCTGGGCCATCGCCCGCAGCCGGGTGTTCGCGGCCACGCCGCCACCGATCATGAGGTGGTCCACGCCCTCGTCCTTGCAGGCCCGCACCGCCTTGCGGGTCAGCACGTCGACCACGGCCTCCTGGAACGACGCCGCCACGTCCCGTACCGGAACCTCCTCACCCGCGGCCCGCTTGGCCTCGATCCAGCGCGCCACCGAGGTCTTCAGGCCGGAGAAGGAGAAGTCGTACGCGGGGTCGCGCGGCCCCGTCAGACCGCGCGGGAACGCGATGGCGTCCGGGTCGCCCTCACGGGCGTAGCGGTCGATGACAGGACCGCCGGGGAAGCCGAGGTTCAGGACGCGGGCGATCTTGTCGAAGGCCTCGCCCGCCGCGTCGTCGATCGTCGCGCCGAGC
Source organism: Streptomyces sp. NPDC041205 (assembly GCF_055591765.1). Taxonomy (NCBI): domain Bacteria; kingdom Bacillati; phylum Actinomycetota; class Actinomycetes; order Kitasatosporales; family Streptomycetaceae; genus Streptomyces; species Streptomyces sp. NPDC041205. Next base: position 1,239,069 of record NZ_JBVIZH010000002.1, read on the forward strand.
GGCCGCACGTCGGAGGTGATGTCGGTCGACAGGAGCAGCGAGGAGTGGCCGCCGGACACGAGCAGCGCCATCGTCGGCTCCGGCAGCGCCCCGTGCTCCAGTTGGTCCACGCAGATGTGCGACGCCAGGTGGTTCACGCCGTACAGCGGCTTGCCGAGGGCGTACGCGTACGCCTTCGCCGCCGAGACCCCGACGAGCAGCGCGCCCGCGAGGCCGGGCCCCGCCGTGACGGCGATGCCGTCCAGGTCCTTCGCGCTCACCCCCGCGTCCTTCAGGGCGCGCTGGATGGTGGGGACCATCGCCTCCAGGTGGGCGCGGGACGCCACCTCGGGCACGACACCGCCGAAGCGGGCGTGCTCGTCGACGCTGGACGCGACCGCGTCCGCGAGCAGCGTCGTGCCGCGGACGACGCCGACGCCCGTCTCGTCGCAGGAGGTCTCGATGCCGAGGACGAGGGGCTCGTCACGGGAGTCAGCCATGGATCTCGGTTCCTTGTACGCCGTTCAGCGGGCCAGGGGCCTGGCCGTCGGTGGGGCCGTCGGTCGAGCCGTCGGCCGCGGAGTCGGGGGCGCCGTGCGCGGAGCAGTCCGGCACGGCGGACGGGTCGGACAGGCGCATCACCAGCGCGTCCACGTTGCCCGGCTGGTAGTAGCCGCGGCGGAAGCCGATCGGCTCGAAGCCGAAGCGCTGGTACAGCTTCTGCGCCCGGGTGTTGTCCACCCGCACTTCCAGCATCACCTCGGTCGCCTCGAAGGCCGTGGCGTGCCGCAGCAGTTCGCTGAGCAGCCGCGCCCCGAGGCCGGAGCCCCAGTGGTCGCGGGCGACCGCGATGGTCTGCACGTCGGCGGCCACCGCGGCGCCGCCGTCGGAGTCGGTGCCGGCGACGGCGAGGCCGCCGTAGCCGACGAGGCGTTCGCCCTCGTACGCCACCAGGTAGCGGCGGGTCGAGCCGGGCCCGCGGGCGTGCGCGAGCTCGGACCAGAACATGCCGCGCGACCAGGCGTCGTCCGGGAAGAGTTCCTTCTCGAGGGCGAGCACGGCGTCGATGTCCCACCAGCGCATCTCGCGCGGCACGACGGCGGGGGGCGGCGTCTTCGGCGGCACGGTGGTCACTTGGGGGTGACCACCTTGTAGTTCTTGGGGACCTGCGCGTCGGGGCGGCGCAGGTACAGCGGACGGGGTTCGAGGAGTTCCTCGCCCGCGGCGAGCCGCTCCGCCGCGAGGGCGGCGAGCGCCGCGGCCGACACGTGCTCGGGGGCGCGCACGTCCGCGAACGTGTCCGGGTAGAGGGCGGCGCCCGCGCCGACCGCCGGGAGCCCGGCGACCTGCTCCGCGATGTCCGCGGGCCGGTCCACGGCGGGGCCGCCGACCCTCGTACGGGCGTCCTCGTAGCGCGCCCAGTAGACCTCTTTCCGGCGGGCGTCCGTCGCGACGACGAACGGCCCGTCCTCGACGCCCGCCGCGTACGCGAGCCCGTCGAGGGTGCACACCCCGTGCACCGGGACGCCGAGCGCGAGGCCGAAGGTGTCGGCGGTCATCAGGCCGACGCGCAGGCCCGTGTAGGGGCCGGGGCCGACGCCGACGACGACGTCCGTGACCGCGTCGAGCCCCAGGCCCGCCTCGGCGAGGACCCGGTCCACGGCGGGCAGCAGCAGCTCGCCGTGGCGGCGGGCGTCGACCTGGCTCGATTCGGCGACTGTTCCGAAGGAGGCCGTGCCGTCGTGCAGGGCGACGGTGACGGCGGGGGTGGCGGTATCCAGAGCGAGCAAGAGCACGCGAACAGCCTACGGCTCCGACGCCCGGCGCACGGCCGCCCCGGCACGGGCCGCGCCTGCTGCTACCGTCACCCCATAGCCGTACGTAGGAGAGGTGGGCCAGGTGTCAAGGAGCAGCTCGGGATTCGTGGCCGGGCTCACCGCGGCGGCGCTCGCCGTGGTCGGCTTCCTCGCCTACCAGGCCTCCGCGAACGCCCCGGACGACCTCAACGCCCGCCCGGACAAGTCCCCCACGGCCCCCTCGCGCTCCCCCAAGGACAAGGCCGACCCGCTGAAGCTGCCCGCCGGATCCGGCGCGGGCAGGCGCGTCGTGTACTCCCTCGAAGGGGACCGGGTGTGGCTGGTCGGTGAGTCCGGCAAGGTGAAGCGCACGTACAAGGTCACGCCGAGCACCGTGGACCCCGCGCCGGGGTCGTACACCGTCGGCTCGCGGACGGGGCAGGTCATAGGGTCCGACGGCGTGCAGATCGAGCACGTGGTGCGGTTCACGAGCGTCGACGGCATAGCGATCGGGTTCAGCGCGGCGCTCAGCGGCTCGACCCAGAAGCCGGACCCGGCGAAGAAGACCGGCGGCATCCGCTCCTCGCGCGAGGACGGCAATGTGATGTGGGACTTCGCCCTGTACGAGACGAAGGTCGTCGTGGTCCGCTAGCGCCGACCCACCGGACGGCTTCCCCCGCTCCCCGCACTCCCCGCGCCGCGGCGCCCGCTCACGCGGCGTCGCGGCGTCGCTCGTCCGTGTGCACGGGCGCCGGGCGCGCCGGGGCTTCCGGGGGCGCGGGCGGCGTGGAGACGGCGCTCGCGGCGGCGCAGGACGCCAGCAGGTCGCTCATCGAGTACGCGTGGGAGGGCACCGGCCGCGCCGAGGGCCCGTGCGGCCGGGGCCGCGCATCACGTTCTGAAGCCGGCATGGACGCCTCCTGGGGCTTCGGGGGCAGACGTGGTTAGGTAGACCTAACCCGTACCTGGTATCCATGTGACCACGTACGACGCTCGGCGCGCAACATCTTGCCGACGGCTTGTCGGAAAGTTCGGGCGAACCGACGAGAACGCGTCACCGCGCCGACACCCCCGAGACCCGCAGCCGCGGACGCCCACGCGCCCGCGACTCCGCAAACAGCCGTGGGCGAACAGCCCTCAGGCCGAGAGAACCGTCAGATCGGCCCCGGCCCACCGGTCGCCGATCCCGCGCAGCGTCACCTCGCGCACCTCGTCGGTGGTGTCCCCGACGGCCCGGTGGATGAGGACGTGCAGCCGGTCCTCCGAGAGGTCCTCGACCTTGCCGTCGCCCCACTCGACGACGATCACGGAGTCCGGCAGGGACACGTCGAGGTCCAGGTCCTCCATCTCGTCGAGCCCGCCGCCCAGGCGGTACGCGTCCACGTGGACCAGCGGCGGCCCTTCGCCGAGGGACGGGTGGACGCGGGCGATGACGAACGTCGGGGAGGTGACGGCGCCGCGCACGCCCAGGCCCTCCCCGAGCCCGCGGGTCAGCGTCGTCTTGCCCGCGCCCAGCTCACCGGTGAGCATGACGAGGTCTCCGGGGCGCAGGATCTTGGCCAGGCGGCGGCCCAACTCGCCCATCTGCCCGGGCGAGTTCACGGTGAGCTCGAGAGCGGTGGCGGGGGCCGGGCTGTGCGGTGCTTCCATGACGGAAACGTTAGCCGCTCGGCGCGCCCGCTCCGGTCCCGCCGACACCGCGCCCGGCGCCTCACATGGCCGCGCTGCGCGCCTGTTCCTTGGCCCTGACCAGCAGATCGGCGATGCGGTCGGTGACCGCATCGGGGTGTTCGAGCATCACCAGGTGCCCGGCGTCGGGGACGAGCACGAGTTCGGCTTCCGGCAGCAGGTCCGCGATGGCCTCGCTGTGCTCGCTCGGGGTGACCAGGTCCTTGTCACCCGCGAGGACGAGCACGGGCAGCCCCGCGAAGTGGGTGAGGGCCTCGGCCTTGTCGTGCTCGGCGAACGCCGGGTAGAACTCCGCGACCACGTCGATCGGTGTGGACTCGATGAGCCGCTCCGCGAACCGGGCGATGGCGGGGTCGACGTCCCTGGAGGCGAAGGAGTAGCGCTTGATGATGCCCGCGAACAGGTCGGCGGTGGCGCGGCGCCCCTTCTCCACCAGGTCGGCCTGCGAACCGAGGGCCTTCAGGACGCCGGGCAGGACGCGCCGGATGGCGTTCATGCCCGCGACGGGCAGCCCGAAGCTGACCTCGCCGAGCTTGCCGGAGGAGGTGCCGATGAGGACGACGCCGACGACGCGGTCACGGATCAGCTCCGGGAACTGGTCGGCGAGGGCCATCGTCGTCATGCCGCCCATGGAGTGGCCGACGAGCACCAGCGGTCCGGCGGGCGCGGCCGCGTCGATCACGGCCTTCAGGTCCCGGCCGAGCTGGTCGATGGAGACGGGCTTGCCGTCGTGGATCTGGGCCATGCCGCGGCCGGAGCGGCCGTGGCTGCGCTGGTCCCAGTAGACGCAGCGCACCACACCGCGCAGCGCGGCGCGCTGGAAGTGCCAGGAGTCCTGGCTGAGGCAGTAGCCGTGGCTGAAGACGACGGTGACGGGATCGGGTGCCTTGCGTCCGAAGAGCCGCAGCCGCCGGGGCACCTGCGCCGCGTCGCCACCCCCCTCACCGCTTCCGTCCCCCACCTCGTCGACCTCGTACGCGAGCTCCGTGCCGTCGTCGGCGTAGGCCTTGCCGGGCATGCCGCGGAGCGAGCCGTAGGGCCCGGAGGCGTCGAGGGCGAGGCGGGCCTTCTTGCGCATGCCGCGCCCGACCGTCATGCGCTCGATGGCGACGCCGGCCGCGGCGCCCGCGGCGATGACTCCTATGGCGGCACCCGCGAGACCGGCCCGCCGCCAGTTGCTGCCCGCCGAACCGGCGGCCTCGGCCACTTCGGCCGCCAAGTCCGCTGCGGCCGCCCCCGTGCTGCCCTCGCCCACGTGCCGCTCCTCTTCAGTCGTCGCTGCCGCTGTGCCGCTCGTCGACATAGACGCGCGGGACGCGGGAACCGATGCGAGTCACGATCTCGTACGCGATGGTGCCCGCGGCGCGCGCCCAGTCCTCGGCGGTCGGCTCACCCCGGTCCCCGGCCCCGAAGAGCACGGCCTCCGCTCCGACCTCGGGCTCGTCGCCACCCAGGTCGACCACGAACTGGTCCATGGCGATGCGGCCCGCGGCGGTACGCCACTTGCCTGCCACCAGGACGGGTCCGGAGCCGGAGGCGTGCCGGGGGATGCCGTCGCCGTACCCGGCCGGGACCAGGCCGAGGGTGGTGGCGACGGGGGTGGTGTAGTGATGGCCGTAGCTCACGCCGTGGTCGGCCGGGGCGTGCTTGACCGAGGCCAGGGCCGCGGCGACCGTCATGACGGGCCGCAGCCCGAAGTCCTGCGGGGTGCCGATCTCGGGGCTCGGCGAGACGCCGTACATGGCGATGCCGGGCCGGACGAGATCGAAGTGGGTCTCGGGAAGGGAGAGCATGGCCGGGGAGTTGGCGATATGCCGGACCTCGGCCCGTATCCCCTCCCCCTCCGCGTACGCGACCATCTCCCGGAAGACATCGAGCTGGCTCTTGATGGACGGGTGCCCTGGCTCGTCGGCGCAGGCGAAGTGGGACCACAGTCCGGTGACCTTGACCAGGCCGTCCGCCTCGGCGCGCAGGGCCGCCGCGATCAGCTCGGGCCAGTCCTCCGGCATGCAGCCGTTGCGGCCGAGGCCGGTGTCCGCCTTCAGCTGGACGCGGGCCGTACGCTGCGCCGCGCGGGCGGCCGCGGTGACCTCGCGCAGGGCCCACATGCCGCTCACCGACACGTCCACGTCGGCCTCGACGGCCTCGCGCCAGGGGGCGCCCGGGGTCCAGAGCCAGCACATCACGCGGCCGCCGATGCCGGCCGCGCGCAGGGCCAGGGCCTCCTCCGGGGTGGCGGTGCCCACCCAGGTGGCGCCCGCCTCCAGGGCCGCGCGGGCACACGGGATCATTCCGTGGCCGTAGCCGTCCGCCTTCACCACGGCCATGAAGGCGGCCGTGGGGGCGTGGGCACGGAGCGTACGCACGTTGGCCCTCAGGGCGGCGAGGTCGATCTCGGCGCGCACGCGCGGCAGTCCAGTCTCAGTCATCGCCCCCAAGTCTCTCAGAGCCAAACCTGGCCGGGGGCCCGCACCCATCCCACCCCCGCCCCGTAGGCCTCACACCCTCCCTCGCCCTGGGGCCGTCCCCCTCCCCTCCCCACACATCCGGGCACCGTCGGCCTGGGCTGCGCCCACCCTCCCCCAAGCTCTCGGCTTCGCTCGAGCAGAGGGGACCCCCATCACCCTCTGCGCAGCCCAGCCGCCCACAGAGCGGGACGGACAGCGGCCGCCCCCCGAACCGTTGGCCGAACGGGAACCCCCCGAACCGTTGGCCAAATGAGGAACCCCCACCGGACCGATCCCCGCCAACGAACCGGAGGGGACGTGCCGGTATGTCCGCGCGCAGCTCGGCCCACCACGACGGGCGCACAGAAACTGTCGACGACGAGACACACGCGAGCACGGACATACCGGCACGGCCCCGCCCCCCAACCGGAGCAAGGGCGAAGGACCGCAACCACACGCACCCGCCGCCCGACCTACCCCCGCACGTCCCGCCAAGCGAGCGGCACCGCGTCGGCGACATCCTGGGCCCCCACCGGCGCCCCCTCAGCCGCGAGCCGCGCAGCGAGCCCGTGCAGGAACGCCCCCACGGCCCCCGCGTCCCGAGCCTCCAGCCCAGCGGCCAGCAACGACCCGGCAAGCCCCGAGAGCACATCCCCGCTCCCGGCCGTGGCCAGCCACGACGTCCCCGTCGGATTGACCCGCACCGCCCCACCCCCACCCGGCGATGCGACCAACGTGGTCGACCCCTTCAACAGCACCGCGGCCGCGTACCGGGCCGACAGCTCCCGCACCGCGTCGAGCCGAGCCTCCTCGACCTCCCCCCGCGACACCCCGAGCAACGCGGCCGCCTCCCCTGCGTGCGGCGTGAGCAGGGTGGGCGCGGCACGCCCCCGCACGGCGTCGGGGTCGACGAGCCGCAGCCCGTCGGCGTCGATGAGGACGGGCACATCGGCGGCCACGACGTCCCGCAGCCGCCCCGCGTCGTCCCCGAGCCCGGGCCCGGCCACCCAGGCCTGCACCCGCCCGGCCTTGCCGGGCGGCCCGTCGGACACGAGGGCTTCGGGGAAGCGGGCGATGACGGCGTCGGCGGCGGGCCCGACGTACCGAACGGCTCCGGCCCCACCGCGCAGGGCACCGGCGACGGAGAGGACGGCGGCGCCCGGGTAGCGGGCGGACCCGGCGACGATGCCGACGACCCCGCGCCGGTACTTGTCGCTCGCGGGGCCGGGCACGGGCAGCAGCCGGTCGACGTCGGCGTACTGAAGGGCTTCGAGCGCGGCTTCGTACGGGGCGAGTTCACCGTCGAGCCCGATGTCGACGAGCCGCACGGCCCCGGCGCGCTCGCGCCCGGGGTCGACGAGCAGGCCAGGCTTGTACGTCCCGAAGGTCACGGTCGCGTCGGCGCGCACGGCGTCCCCGGACACCTGCCCGGTGTCGGCGTCGACGCCGCTGGGCAGGTCGACGGCGACGATCGGGGCGCCGGAGTCCTCGGCGGCGCGCACGAGCCGGGCGGCGAGGGGCCGCAGCCCGCCCTTGCCACCGATGCCGACGATCCCGTCGACGACGAGCTGGGCCCGCCCGACAGCGGCGAGCGCGACTTCCCCGGGGACAGAGTCCCCGTCGCCCCCGGCACCACCGGCAGCTCCGCCACCCCCTGCACCTCCGCCCCCACCACCCCCCAAAGCATCAACAACCCGCCCCCCAGCCCCCCGAAACGCAGCAAGCCCACCCCCATGAACCCGCCCCGGAGCAAGCAGCACCGCGGTGACCCCGGCCCCACGCCGAGCAAGCCGAGCCCCGGCGTACAGGGCGTCACCCCCGTTGTCCCCGCTGCCGACGAGAAGGACGACGCGCGCCCCGTACACCTTGCCGAGCAACTGCCCGCAGGCGACGGCGAGCCCGGCGGCGGCCCGCTGCATCAGGGCGCCGTCCGGCACGCGGGCCATCAACGCATGCTCGGCGGCTCGGACGCTCTCCACGCAGTACGCAGTACGCATCCCCCAAGTCTCCCGCACGGGCGAACCCCACGCCTCGAAGAGAGATCCAGCCCCCTCCCCCCCCCAACCACCAACCGCCTCCCCCGCCCCCTACCCCCCGTCCCCCCTCTCCCCTACCCCTCAGCAATCACCACAGCAGAAGCCACCCCCGCGTCATGGCTCAAAGAAACATGCCACCCCCGCACCCCCAGGGCCTCGGCCCGAGCGGCAACGGTCCCCGAGACGCGCAGCCGAGGCTGCCCACTGTCCTCGACGTACACCTCGGCATCGGTCCACCGCAGCCCGGCAGGCGCGCCAAGGGCCTTGGCGAGAGCCTCCTTCGCGGCGAAGCGGGCGGCGAGGGAGGCGACACCGCGAGGCTCCCCGCCGGGCAGGTACAACTCCCGCTCGACGAAGAGCCGTTCACGCATCCCGGGCGTCCGCTCCAACGAGGCGGCGAACCGCTCGATCTCGGCCACGTCGATCCCGACCCCAATGATCACGAACTCACTCCACAGTCACCGACTTGGCCAGATTCCGAGGCTGATCCACCTCATTGCCCCGGGCCACGGCCAGCTCGCAGGCGAAGACCTGCAACGGCACCGTGGTCACGAGGGGCTGAAGCAGCGTAGGCGTAACGGGCACGCGGATGACGTGGTCGGCGTACGGGAGCACCGCGTCGTCGCCGTCCTCGGCGATCACGATGGTGCGGGCGCCCCGGGCCCGGATCTCCTGGATGTTGGAGACGATCTTGTCGTGGAGGACGCAGCGCCCCCGGGGCGAGGGCACGACCACGACGACGGGCAGGCCTTCCTCCACGAGGGCGATGGGCCCGTGCTTCAGCTCCCCGGCGGCGAAGCCCTCGGCGTGCATGTAGGCGAGTTCCTTGAGCTTGAGGGCGCCCTCGAGGGCGACGGGATACCCCACGTGCCGCCCGAGGAAGAGCACGGTCCCGGCGCCGGCGAGGGACCGGGCGAGCGCGCGGACGGGCTCCATCCCGGCCAGCACCCGCTCGACCGCGTCGCCGATGTCGGCCAGGTCCCGGACGACGCCGAGTACCTCGTCGCCCCATTTGGTGCCGCGCACCTGCCCGAGGTAGAGGGCGACCAGATAGCAGGCGACGAGCTGGGTGAGGAACGCCTTGGTGGAGGCGACGGCGACCTCGGGCCCGGCGTGGGTGTAGAGCACGGCGTCGGACTCGCGCGGGATCGTGGAGCCGTTGGTGTTGCAGACGGCGAGGACGCGGGAGCCCTGCTCGCGGGCGTGCCGGAGCGCCATGAGGGTGTCCATGGTCTCGCCGGACTGGGACACGGCGATGACGAGGGAGCGGGCGTCGAGGATCGGATCGCGGTAGCGGAACTCGCTGGCCAGCTCCACCTCGCAGGGCAGCCGCGCCCAGTGCTCGATGGCGTACTTGGCGATGAGCCCGGCGTGGAAGGCGGTCCCGCAGGCGACGACCACGACCTTGTCGACCTCGCACAGCTCGGCGGCGGGGATGCGCAGCTCGTCGAGGGTGAGCGCGCCGTCCGCGCCGATGCGGCCGAGCAGGGTGTCGGCGACGGCGCGCGGCTGCTCGGCGATCTCCTTGTGCATGAAGGAGGCGTACCCGCCCTTCTCGGCGGCGGCCGCGTCCCAGTCGACGCGGAAGTGCCGCACCTCGGCCGGGCTCCCGTCGAAGTCGGTGACGGTGACCCCGACGCCGCCGTCCCGCCGCACCTCGACGACCTGGTCCTGCCCCAGCTCGATGGCGGACCGGGTGTGCGCGATGAACGCGGCGACGTCGGAGGCGAGGAAGGCCTCGCCCTCGCCCACGCCGACCACGAGGGGCGAGTTCCGGCGTGCGCCCACCACCACGTCCGGGGCGTCGGCGTGCACGGCGACCAGTGTGAACGCGCCCTGGAGCCGTCGGCACACCAGCCGCATGGCCTCGGCGAGGTCGGCGCAGCCGGAGAACTCCTCGGCGAGGAGGTGGGCGACGACCTCGGTGTCGGTCTCGGAGCCGAGGAGGTGCCCGCGCCCGGCCAGCTCGGCCCGCAGGGCGGCGAAGTTCTCGATGATGCCGTTGTGGACGACGGCGACGCGTCCGGCGTTGTCGAGGTGGGGGTGGGCGTTGGCGTCGGTGGGTCCGCCGTGGGTGGCCCAGCGGGTGTGTCCGATGCCGGTGGCGCCCGTCGGGAGGGGCCGGTCCACCAGGGCCTTCTCCAGGTTGACGAGCTTGCCGGACTTGCGGGCCGAGGCGATGCCGCCGTCGGCGAGTACGGCCACTCCGGCCGAGTCGTATCCCCGGTACTCCAGGCGTCTCAGCCCGGCGAGCACCACTTCGAGCGCCGACTGCGAGCCGACGTATCCGACGATTCCGCACATGTCGGGAAGAGTACGACGCGTATCGACCAAGGTGACGCACCCCACCCGCCCAGCTGTTCAAACAGCCGTAACAATGGAATGTGATCTCTTCGGTCTCAGCGCCCACGAAGGCGCCACGGGGCGCCCACCGGCACAAGCCGGAGGCGACCCCTTATGTCGACCTCACCCGATCCGAGTGGAGCGCGCTGCGCAACAAGACGCCGCTCCCCCTCACAGCCGACGAAGTCGAGAAGCTGCGCGGCCTCGGCGACGTCATCGACCTCGACGAGGTCCGTGACATCTATCTGCCGCTGTCGCGCCTGCTGAATCTGTACGTGGGCGCGACGGACGGCCTGCGCGGCGCCCTGAACACGTTCCTCGGCGAGACGGGCGAGAAGGCGGCGCAGTCGGGCACGCCCTTCGTCATAGGCGTCGCGGGCTCGGTGGCCGTCGGCAAGTCGACGGTCGCCCGCCTTCTGCAGGCCCTGCTCTCGCGCTGGCCGGAGCACCCGCGCGTGGAGCTGGTCACCACCGACGGCTTCCTGCTGCCCACCAAGGAGCTGCAGGCCCGCGGCCTGATGTCGCGCAAGGGCTTCCCCGAGTCGTACGACCGACGGGCCCTGACCCGCTTCGTCGCCGACATCAAGGCGGGCAAGGACGAGGTGACGGCCCCCGTCTACTCGCACCTGATCTACGACATCGTGCCCGGGGAGCGCCTCACGGTCCGCCGCCCGGACATCCTCATCGTCGAGGGCCTGAACGTCCTGCAGCCCGCCCTGCCCGGCAAGGACGGCCGCACCCGCGTGGGCCTCGCCGACTACTTCGACTTCAGCGTGTACGTGGACGCGCGCCCCGAGGACATCGAGCGCTGGTACCTGAACCGCTTCCGCAAGCTGCGCGCCACGGCCTTCCAGAACCCGTCCTCGTACTTCCGCAAGTACACCCAGGTCTCCGAGGAGGAGGCCCTGGACTACGCCCGCACCACCTGGCGCACCATCAACAAGGTCAACCTCCTGGAGAACGTGGCCCCCACCCGCGGCCGCGCCACCCTCGTCGTCCGCAAGGGACCCGACCACAAGGTGCAGCGGCTGAGCCTGCGCAAGCTCTGAGGGGCGTGTCAGGGCCGCGTTAAGGTGCGGGCATGCTGCATCTGCGCCTGATCACCCCGCCGGACAAGACCGACGACGTGGTGCGCCTGATCGAGAAGACCCCGGGCACCACGCATCTGGCCGTCGTGGCGGGCGCCGCGCGCAACCCCTCGGGCGACATCGTCATGTGCGACGTCGCCCGGGAGGCGGGCGACGAGCTGATCGACAGCCTGCGCGACCTGGAGATCGACAAGCTCGGGTCGATCGCCCTGGAGAACATCGACCTGTCACTGTCGCTGCGCGCCGACAAAGCGGAGGACGAGGCGCCGGGCGAGGGCGCGGACGCGGTCCTGTGGGAGCACCTGGAGGACGCCACCCACGAGGAGTCCACGCTCTCCGTCACCTACGTCGCCTTCATCACGCTCGCCACGATGATCGCCGCGTGCGGCGTGGTCCTCGACAACGCCATCCTGATCGTCGGCGCGATGGCGGTCGGCCCGGAGTTCGGGCCGCTCGCGGGCTTCTGCACGGCGCTGGTGCAGCGCACGCCCCGGCTCGCCCTGCGCTCGATGATCGCGCTGCTCGTGGGCTTCGCCGTGGCGATGGTGGTGACGGCCGGCTTCAGCCGCTTCATGGACGGCGTGGACCTCTTCCACCTGGCCCAGCTGGAGGCGGAGCGCCCCAACACCAACTTCATCTACCGGCCCGACTGGTTCTCCTTCGTCGTGGCCGTCCTCGCGGGCGCCGCCGGCATGCTCTCGCTGACCTCGGCGAAATCGGGCGCCCTGGTGGGCGTCGCGATCTCGGTGACGACGGTCCCCGCGGCGGCGAACGCCGCGGTCGCCTTCAGCTACAACGAGTACAAGCAGGCCTGGGGCTCCACCGAACAGTTGCTGCTCAACCTGCTCGGCATCGTCGTCGCCGGTACGCTCACGCTGCTCGCCCAGAAGCTGCTCTGGGCGTGGCAGCGCGAACGCACCGCGCGCAAGAACGAACTGGCCTAGGGCCTGTCCGGCGCGTCGGCCCTAGCCCAGCGCGGACTTCACCACGTCGGCGAGGCGCCCGGCGACGGAGCGGGCCTGCTCGATGTCGGCGGCCTCGACCATCACGCGCACCAGCGGCTCGGTGCCGGAGGGGCGAAGCAGCACCCGGCCGGTCTGGCCCAGCTCGCGCTCGGCGTCGGCGACGGCCGAGGACAGCTCCGCGGAGGTCTTCACCCGGGACTTGTCGACGTCGGGGACGTTGATGAGGACCTGCGGCAGGCGCTCCATGACGGCGGCGAGTTCGGCGAGGCCCCGGCCGGTCTCGGCGACGCGGGCCGCGAGGAGCAGGCCGGTGAGGGTGCCGTCGCCGGTGGTGGCGTGGTCCAGGACGATGACGTGGCCGGACTGCTCGCCGCCGAGGGCGTAGCCGTGCTCCTTCATCGACTCCAGGACGTACCGGTCGCCGACGGCCGTCTGCACCAGGGACAGGCCCTCGCGCTCCATGGCCAGCTTGAAGCCCAGGTTCGACATGACGGTCGCGACGACGGTGTCCTGGCGCAGCGCGCCGTGCTCGCGCATGGCGAGGGCGAGGACGGCGAGGATCTGGTCGCCGTCGACCTCCGCGCCGGTGTGGTCCACGGCCAGGCAGCGGTCGGCGTCGCCGTCGTGGGCGATGCCGAGGTCGGCGCCGTGCTCGACGACGGCGGCCTTGAGCAGGTCGAGGTGGGTGGAGCCGCAACCGTCGTTGATGTTGAGGCCGTCCGGCTTGGCGCCGATCGTGATGATCTCGGCGCCGGCCCGGGCGAACGCCTCGGGTGAGACCCGAGCGGCCGCGCCGTGCGCCTCGTCCAGGACGACCTTGAGGCCGTCGAGGCGGTTCGGGAGGACGGCGATGAGGTGGGCCACGTACTGGTCGAAGCCCTCGTCGTAGGTCTTCACGCGGCCGACGCCCGCGCCCGTGGGGCGCTCCCAGGGGGCGCCGGTGCGGTGCTCGTCGTACACGGCCTCGATGCGGTCCTCGAGGTCGTCGGCGAGCTTGTGGCCGCCGCGGGCGAAGAACTTGATGCCGTTGTCGGGCATCGCGTTGTGGCTCGCGGAGAGCATCACGCCGAGGTCGGCGCCCAGCGCACCGGTGAGATGCGCCACCGCGGGGGTGGGCAGCACACCGACGCGCAGGACGTCCACGCCGGCGCTTGCGAGGCCCGCGACCACCGCGGCCTCAAGGAACTCCCCGGAAGCGCGCGGGTCACGCCCGACCACCGCCGTCGGGCGATGTCCCTCGAAGGTGCCCGCTTCGGCGAGCACATGCGCCGCGGCGACCGAGAGCCCGAGCGCGAGCTCGGCCGTCAGATCCGCGTTGGCGACACCGCGCACACCGTCCGTGCCGAAGAGTCGTCCCACTGCTGTCCTCCGAACATTGAGTGTCGGCTGGTCCTGCGGACGCGGTGACGTCAGCGGCTCCACCGCACGGTCCCGGACGCTCAGCCTGTCGAACTTCTACCCCAGATCATGGGGTGCTGATAGACGAACGCCCCGACAGCACACAGGGTGCCGCCGGGGCGTTCGAGAAGTACTAGCAGGCAGCGGTGATTAGCGCTTGCTGTACTGCGGGGCCTTGCGGGCCTTCTTCAGACCGGCCTTCTTGCGCTCGACCGCACGGTCGTCGCGCTTGAGGAAGCCGGCCTTCTTGAGGGCGCCGCGGTTGTTGTCCACGTCGGCCTCGTTGAGGGCGCGGGCCACGCCGAGGCGCAGGGCGCCGGCCTGGCCGGAGACGCCGCCACCCGCGATGCGGGCGATGACGTCGTAGCGGTCGTCCAGCTCGAGCACCTTGAAGGGCTCGTTGACTTCCTGCTGGTGGACCTTGTTCGGGAAGTAGTCCTCGAGCGTGCGCCCGTTGATCTTCCACTTGCCGGAGCCCGGGACGATCCGGACGCGGGCGATGGCGTTCTTGCGACGGCCCAGGCCGGCGGCCGGCTGCGGGTCGCCGAAGCGCGCGGCATTGGACTCCGAGGTGTACTCGCCCTCCACGGGCGCGTCCGACTCGGTGGTGTACGACTCGATGTCGATGTTCTCGGCGTTCTCGTCGAGCGGCTGCTCAGCGGTGGTCTCGGCCACGATGCTCCTCAGATTCTTTTTCGTCTTAGGGGGTGGCCGGAACTACTGCGCGACCTGGGTGATCTCGAACGGGACCGGCTGCTGAGCGCCGTGCGGGTGCTGGTCGCCCGCGTAGACCTTCAGCTTCGAGAGCATCTGACGGCCCAGGGTGTTCTTGGGGAGCATGCCCTTGACGGCCTTCTCGACGGCCTTCTCGGGGTTCTTCTCAAGCAGCTCGTCGTAGCGGACCGAGCGGAGGCCGCCCGGGTAGCCGGAGTGGCGGTAGGCCATCTTCTGGGTCCGCTTGTTGCCGGACAGGTGCACCTTGTCGGCGTTGATGATGATGACGAAGTCACCAGCGTCGACATGCGGCGCGTAGATCGGCTTGTGCTTGCCCCGCAGGAGGGTGGCGGCAGTGGTCGCCAGGCGTCCCAGGACGACGTCCTGGGCGTCGATGACGTGCCACTGGCGGGTCACATCGCCGGGCTTGGGGCTGTACGTACGCACGGTTCGTAGCCTTCGCTTCTTCAGAGGTGGGGTTTCCCAGGGTCCAGCTCGGACCTAGGAAAAGGGTCCTGACAAGGCCACCTCGGACGATGGACGACAGCCTTGGCGGACCTCGGTGACGCAACCGAGTCCTGCCGCTGGTCATCGGCCCGGTGGGCCGGTGTAAGAGCCCCTCACGTGAGAATGAGAAAGCCAATACACATAACGAACAGGCAGAATACCCGCCGTGCCCCGTACGGGTCAAAACGATGCCGCCACCCCCACCGAGCGGGCCCCATCCCCCACCTCACCCGCCCCCCACGCACACGGGACCACCCGGCCACCCCACCCCACCGCTCCACAGCACCTCCCCCCCACCCACCAACCCTCCCCACCTGCCGAACCCCCCCCCCGGCTCGGCAATCCCCAGCCGACCCGACGCCCGAGAACAAACCCCACCCACCCCTTTCAGCCCGTCCGGCGCTTGAGGACGAGCCGCGGAGCGGCGATCAGCGGGGGCCCAGGGGGCGGCAGCCCCCTGGTTACGGGAAGGGGCGGGACTGGGGAGCCCCCGGCAGGGCCCGCCCACCCCCCACGGAAACACCGGCACCCCCGACCGACGGCCCCGGCACGGACGGCGGCACGACAGCCCCACGCCGGCGCCCGACGGAGGCACACCACCAGAACACCGCCCCCGCGAGCACGCACAACGTGAACGCGTCCTTGAAGGCCCGCCGCGGCAGCACCTCCACCCCCACCCACACGAACCCCGGCACCTGTGGCACCAGAGCCACCCAGAACCAAGCCCCCCGCACCAGGGACGACACCCGCAACGCCCCCGCGAGCAGCAGCGGCAGCACGACCAGCAGGTAGTGGTCGTACGAGGGCCGGGACACGAGAAACGCGGCCAGCATCAACGCCACCGCCGTCTCGACAACCCGCCCCGCCTCGACCCCCCCAGCGCCCAAGCGAGCCTCCGCCCCCACCCAAGGCCCGGGGGCCAGCCACCTCCGCCACGCACACCACACCCCCACCAAGGCGCCCACACCCGAAAGCAGCGAAGCCACCACCGCAGGCACCCCCACCCGAGGCAGCACAGCCGCAGGCGACGCCTCGTACAGCCGCACGAACCGATCCTCGCCCCGCAGCAGGAACGGCAGGGTCCGGGTGAAGAAGGCCCCGGGATCCGGCAGGACGAGCGCGGCGAGCACCGAGACGACCACCGGCACGAGCACCGCCACCCCCAGGGCCCGCCACTTCCGCGCGAACACGAAGAGCAGCAGCACCGGCACGAGCAGCGGCTTCACGGCGACGGCCGCCCCGATCACCGCCCCGGCGATCACCCACCGCCCCCGGCACACGCACAGCAACGCCACCGGCAGCGCCACCGCCGAAGCCACCGTCCAGTTGCCGAGCTCCACGAGGTGCACGAAGGGCGCGAAGCCCAGGACGAGCCCGAGCAGCCCGAGCACCGCGAACCGGCTCCCCCAAGCCACGCCGTGGATCCGCAGCGCGCAGAACCACCCGGAGGCCAGCGCCCCCACCACCCCCACGGGAACGAGCACCCGCGCCACCCCCGGGAACACCGCCTGCGGCACCGCAGCGAGGACCGCCCCCGGCAGATAGAGGAAGTGCCGGTCGGCGTACGGAGACCGCCCGTCCAGCCAGGCCCCGGCGGCCCGCACGACGATCGCGTTGTCCATCCCACCGTCCGGCACCCGGTAGGCGATCCGCAGCGCCGCCGCTCCGAGGACGACCCCGAGCACGGCCCGCACCTGCCACCCCGCAGGCCGCGCCAGCCACCCGGCAAGACCAGAAAAGCGGTCACTATCCGATTTGCCCGAATCCATGCGGGTCAGGCTAGGGCGAGATCGCCCCGCGACCCCGGCTCAACATCCCCACGGCCCCGTCTAAGATGCGGCCCATGAGCTTTGGGCAAGGGGGACCCCAGTGGGGCCCGGGGGGCTCGCAGACCCCCGACTGGGCGGCGCTCGCCGAGGCGTCCGAGGCACGTGCCCGCCGCCGCAAGTGGCTGCTGATCGGCGGCGGCGCGCTCGCCACGATCGGCGTCGCCGCGGCCGTCGCCGTCGCGGTCGTCTCCGCGAACAGCGACGACGCCACGGCCTCGAACAAGCCCGCGAGCGAGCTGCCCACCAGCGCGGACATCCCCGGCGCCAGCGACTCCGCCGAGCCGTCCTTCGAGGCGACCACGCCCCCGCCCCCGCCGGACCCGAAGGACTACATCTCCAGCGCGAAGAAGGACAAGGCCCCGCTCGGCCCGGAGTCCTTCTTCCCGGGCACGAAGCTGACCTCCGGGGAGCGGGTCTACAAGAAGGGCGCGACGGCGAGCACCAAGAAGTGCGCCTCCGTCGCCCAGCCGGTTCTGGCCACCATCCTGACGAAGAACAAGTGCACCGAGGTGCTGCGCGCCACCTACGCCCGCAAGGGCATCGCGGTCACCGTCGGCGTCGCCGTCTTCGACACCGAGGCACAGGCCAAGAAGGTCAAGCGGCAGGCCGACAAGGGCCTGATCACGTCCCTGCCCGGCAAGGGCGTGTCCGGCTTCTGCCGTACGACGGTCTGCCGCGGCACGTACAACGCGTACGGGCGCTACGCGTACTTCACGACGACCGGCTTCCTGAACGGCAAGGACGTCACGAAGAAGGAGCGCTCGGCGTACGAGGTCGGCGACGACCTCGCACGCTTCACGTTCCACCAGATCAACCGCCGCGGCGAGGCCCAGGCCTCGGCGGCGGCGAACAACCCGGAGTAGTCCCGCCCGCCGCGGGGGCCCTCAGCAGCACCCCGCCGAGCCCGCGGCCCCGGGCAGCGTCCGCTTGTTCCGCGCCTGCGCGCTCCGCGCCGCGAGCAGTTCGTCGGCCGGGTAGCCGACCTCTTCGAGGGTCAGCCCGTGCGGCCGCACCACATGCACGGCGGAGTCCCGCACCCCGGCGGCGAGCACCTTGCCGGGCCAGTCCGCGGGCCGGTGCCCGTCCCCCACGAACAGCATCGCGCCGACCAGCGACCGCACCATGTTGTGGCAGAAGGCGTCGGCCTTCACGGTCGCCTCGATGATCCCGTCCGGACGCCGCTCCCAGCGCAGCTCCTGGAGCGTACGAATGGTCGTGGCGCCCTCGCGCCGCTTGCAGTACGCGGCGAAGTCGTGCTCCCCGAGCAGCGCCTTCGCGGCGGCGTTCATGGCGTCGACGTCGAGCGTCCAGTCGTGCCACAGCACGTGCCCGCGCAGCAGCGGGTCGACGCCCCCGGGGTGATCGGTCACCCGGTACGCGTACCGCCGCCAGATCGCCGAGAACCGCGCGTTGAACCCGGCAGGGGCCTGCTCGACCCGCCACACCCGGACATCGTGCGGCAGCCGCCCGGCGAGCCGCCGCAGCAGCTTCTCCCGGTGCTCCGCCCACACGCCCTCCGGCAGGTCGACGTGGGCGACCTGGCCCCGCGCGTGCACCCCGCTGTCGGTCCGCCCGGCCACCGTCAGCTCGTACGTCTCCTGGGACCGCGTGACCGTACGCAGGGCGCTCTCGATCTCGCCCTGGACGGTGCGCTGGCCATCACGCTGCTTGGCCCACCCGGAGAAGTCCCGGCCGTCGTAGCTCAGGTCGAGCCGTACCCGGACGAAGCCGGGCTCCACTTCCTCACTCACACACAGATCCTCTCAGGGCTGTTCCTCTCGGGAACGCGAAAGCGGGCCCGCCCCAAGGGGCGGACCCGCTCACAGCAAGGCAGAGCCTCAGGCGTCCTTGGACTCCTCGGCGGCCTCAACCGGCGCGTCCTCGACGGGCGCGTCCTTCTTGAGGGCGTCTTCCTTGACGGCACGCTTGGTGGCCGCCTCGGCCTCACCGGTGGCCTGCTGGGCCACGGTCAGGGCCTCCACCAGCTCGATGACGGCCATGGGCGCGTTGTCGCCACGGCGGTTACCGATCTTGGTGATACGGGTGTAGCCACCCGGGCGGTTCTCGTAGCGCGGGCCGATCTCCGTGAAGAGCGTGTGCACGATGCTCTTGTCGGTGATGACCTGGAGGACCTGGCGGCGGTTGTGAAGGTCGCCCTTCTTCGCCTTGGTGACCAGACGCTCCGCGTAGGGACGCAGACGACGGGCCTTGGCCTCGGTGGTGGTGATGCGGCCGTGCTCGAAGAGCTGCTTGGCGAGGTTCGCCAGCAGAAGCTTCTCGTGCGCGGCGCTGCCGCCCAGACGGGCACCCTTGGCGGGCTTCGGCATGGTGTTACTCCTTGATGTCTGCCCCGGCCGTATCAGGTACCGGGGTCAGTGGACCGCGCCCCATAAGGGGCGCGGGGAACTGCGCGACCAGCCACAGCGGTCCCGCAGTCACAATCGAACCGTCGGGTCCGAGCTCTCAGTACTGCTCGGTCTCGACGAACCCGGCGTCCGCGTCGTCGTCGGCGCCGAAGGCGTCGGCGGCGGCGGTCGGGTCGAATCCGGGCGGGCTGTCCTTGAGGGCCAGGCCCATCCCGTTGAGCTTCATCTTGACCTCGTCGATCGACTTCGCACCGAAGTTGCGAATGTCGAGCAGGTCCGCCTCGGAGCGGGCGACGAGCTCGCCCACCGAGTGGATGCCCTCGCGCTTGAGGCAGTTGTACGACCGAACGGTGAGCTCCAGCTCCTCGATCGGCAGCGCCAGATCGGCGGCGAGCGCGGCGTCCGTCGGGGACGGACCCATGTCGATGCCCTCGGCGTCGATGTTGAGCTCACGGGCCAGACCGAACAGCTCGACCAGCGTCTTGCCGGCGGACGCCATGGCGTCACGCGGCCGCATGGCCTGCTTGGTCTCGACGTCGACGATCAGCTTGTCGAAGTCGGTGCGCTGCTCGACTCGGGTGGCCTCGACCTTGTAGGTCACCTTGAGGACGGGCGAGTAGATCGAGTCGACCGGGATCCGGCCGATCTCCTGGCCGACCTGCTTGTTCTGCACGGCGGAGACGTAGCCGCGACCGCGCTCGACGGTCAGCTCCATCTCCAGCTTGCCCTTGCCGTTGAGCGTGGCGAGGACGAGGTCGGGGTTGTGCACCTCGACACCGGCCGGGGGCGCGATGTCGGCGGCGGTGACCAGACCCGGTCCCTGCTTGCGCAGGTACATCACGACCGGCTCGTCGTGCTCCGAGGAGACGACCAGCTGCTTGATGTTCAGGATGAGGTCGGTGACGTCTTCCTTGACGCCCGGCACGGTGGTGAACTCGTGCAGGACACCGTCGATGCGGATGGACGTGACCGCCGCACCCGGGATCGAGGAGAGCAGGGTCCGGCGCAGGGAGTTGCCGAGGGTGTAGCCGAAGCCCGGCTCCAGCGGCTCGATGACGAACCGGGAGCGGAACTCGTCGACGACCTCTTCGGTCAACGAGGGACGCTGAGCGATCAGCATGAAGTGATTCCTTCAGTCAGGGGCACCCACTATTTGATGCCCTGAGTAGTACAAGGGTACGGGCGGCACGGCTCCGGAGAGCCGTACCGCCCGAAAACCTAAGACAACCGTGCGTCAGACGCGGCGGCGCTTGGGCGGACGGCAGCCGTTGTGCGGCGTGGGGGTGACGTCCTGGATCGAACCGACCTCGAGGCCCGTGGCCTGGAGGGAGCGGATCGCGGTCTCACGGCCGGAGCCGGGACCCTTGACGAAGACGTCGACCTTGCGCATGCCGTGCTCCTGCGCGCGACGGGCAGCCGACTCGGCAGCCATCTGCGCGGCGAACGGCGTGGACTTGCGCGAGCCCTTGAAGCCGACGTGGCCGGCGGAGGCCCAGGAGATCACGTTGCCGGTCGGGTCCGTGATGGACACGATCGTGTTGTTGAACGTGCTCTTGATGTGGGCGTGCCCGTGAGCGACGTTCTTCTTTTCCTTGCGGCGCACCTTCTTGGCAGCGCCCTGACGACCCTTGGGGGGCATCTATTACTCCTACGGGAGGTGGTCGGTCCTGCAGCGTCAGCTGTCGATAGACCGCTGAGCGAGGACTACTTCTTGCCCGGCTTCTTCTTGCCGGCGATGGCGCGACGCGGGCCCTTGCGGGTGCGAGCGTTGGTGCTGGTGCGCTGACCGCGGACGGGCAGGCCACGGCGGTGACGCAGGCCCTGGTAGCAGCCGATCTCGACCTTGCGGCGGATGTCGGCCTGGATCTCGCGACGGAGGTCACCCTCGGTCTTGATGTTCTGGTCCACGTACTCGCGGATCTTGACCAGGTCCTCTTCGGACAGGTCGCGAACGCGGGTGTTGCGGTCGATACCAGTGGCGTCCAGCGTCTGCTGGGACAGCGTCCGGCCGATGCCGAACACGTAGGTGAGCGCGACCTCGATGCGCTTGTCGCGCGGGAGGTCAACGCCTTCAACGCGTGCCATTCATGGCTCCTGTTAATACTCGGAGGTCTTCAGCAGAACCGCTCCCAACCGCCGTTCCCCTCCGGTGGAAATTCACCGGGAAGAGTCGGTACGAACTGGGTCCCCGGCCTCCGACCGGGGGTGTCGCCCTCCATTACCGCTGATGGATCTGAAGAGGGACGGGTCCTGCACATGTGCTGTTACGTGCGTCGCGCGAAAATCTGCGAGTGCAGTACGTGCGTCAGCCCTGGCGCTGCTTGTGGCGCGGGTTGTCGCAAATGATCATGACCCGGCCGTGACGGCGGATCACCCTGCACTTGTCGCAGATCTTCTTGACGCTCGGCTTGACCTTCATGGGTGTGAGGTTCTCCGGGTCAGTGCCACCACCCCGCCGAAGCGGGATGCGGGCAAGATCTACTTGTACCGGTAGACGATCCGGCCACGCGTCAGGTCGTACGGAGACAGCTCCACCACGACCCGGTCGTCAGGGAGGATGCGGATGTAGTGCATGCGCATCTTGCCGCTGATGTGTGCCAGGACCTGGTGGCCGTTCTGGAGCTCCACCTTGAACATGGCGTTCGGAAGAGACTCGACGACAGTGCCTTCGATCTCGATGGCACCTTGCTTCTTGGCCACGCTTCGCCCTTCGAATCGACTACCTTGATCGACTCCGTGAGCGTTACGCAGACATGCGAATGCACGAGAGCCGACGCGTCAGTCTACGTCAGTGCACTCGGAAAGACGAATCGGGTATGACTGCCCGCCAACGAAGATCCTTAAGCAAGGGCGCGGTCAGGGGCCCGGCACGGCGTAACCGGCGGACGGGGGCGGCCTCGGGCCGGCGTCGGGCGGGGCTCAGCCCAGCGGATCCGGCGCCGCCGTGATCCCGTACTCCGCCAGCTTCGCCTTGCCGCCGTCGGGGGCGGTGAGGACCAGCGGGCCCTCCTCCGTCAGCGCGACCGAGTGCTCCCAGTGCGAGGACCAGGTGCCGTCCGTCGTGATGACGGTCCAGTCGTCCTCGAGGACCTCGGTCTTGGCGGTGCCGAGGGACACCATCGGCTCGATGGCCAGGCACAGGCCGGGGACCAGCTTGGGGCCGCGGCCGCGGCGGCGCTCCACGTAGTTCAGGAGGTGCGGGTCCATGTGCATCTCGGTGCCGATGCCGTGGCCGCCGTAGTCCTCGACGATGCCGTACTTTCCGCGGGCCGGGCGGGGCTGGCGGCGGATGTAGGTCTCGATGGCGCGGGAGATGTCGACGAGCCGGTTGCCCTGCTTCATGGCCGCGATCCCGGCCCACATCGACTCCTCGGTCACCCGGGAGAGCTCGACCAGCTCCGGCGCGTGCCCACTGCCCACGAAGGCGGTGAAGGCCGCGTCGCCGTGCCAGCCGTCGATGATCGCGCCCGCGTCGATCGAGATGATGTCGCCGTCCTGGAGGACCACGTCCTCACTCGGGATGCCGTGGACGACGACCTCGTTCTTGGAGGTGCAGATGGTCGCGGGGAAGCCGCCGTACCCGAGGAAGTTCGACTTGGCGTCGTGCTCGGCGAGGACCTTGCGGGCCACGTCGTCCAGGTCCTTGGTGGTCGCCCCCGGGACCGCGGCGGCACGCGTCGCCTGGTGGATGGCGGCGACGACAAGCCCCGCCGCCCGCATCTTCGCGATCTGCTCGGGAGTCTTGATCTGCACCATCGGGCTTCCGCTCTCCGTGTTCCTACAACCGTTGGGTACACAACACTACGGCCGCGACGCCCGGGACGGGCACCGCGGCCGAAGCGACGTGCTGATGACTAGGCGTCGCCCTGGAGGGCGGCCATGGCGCGCTTCGTGACCTCGTCCACCTTGCCGAGCGCGGAGATCGTGACGACCAGACCCTGGGTCCGGTAGTAGTCGATGATCGGCTCGGTCTGCGTGTGGTAGACCTCGAGGCGCTTGCGGACGGTGTCCTCGCTGTCGTCCTCGCGCTGGTACAGCTCGCCGCCGCAGACGTCGCAGACGCCTTCCTGCTTCGGCTGGGAGTACGTCACGTGGAAGACGTGGCTTGAGTCCTTGCGGCAGATGCGCCGGCCCGCGATCCGCTTGACGACCTCGTCCTCGGGGACCTCGAGGTCCAGGACGGCGTCGAGCTTCACGTCGTCGGCCTTGAGGGCCACATCGAGCGCCTCGGCCTGCGACACGTTCCGCGGGAAGCCGTCGAGGAGGAAGCCGTTCTCCGCGTCGGGCTGCGCCATCCGGTCCTTGGCCATCCCGATGGTGACCTCGTCGGGGACCAGGTTTCCGGCGTCCATGTAGGACTTGGCCAGCTTGCCGAGCTCGGTCTGCTGGCTGATGTTGGCCCTGAAGAGGTCGCCCGTGGAGATGTGCGGGATCGACAGGTTCTTGGCAAGGAACGCGGCCTGCGTTCCCTTGCCGGCACCGGGCGGCCCGACTAGGACGATACGCATCAGCGGAGGAACCCTTCGTAGTTGCGCTGCTGGAGCTGGCTCTCGATCTGCTTCACGGTCTCCAGACCCACACCCACGATGATGAGGATGCTCGTCCCGCCGAACGGGAAGTTCTGGTTCGCCTGGAAGCCCACCAACGCCATCGTTGGCACAAGAGCGATCAGACCCAGATACAGCGAGCCCGGCCAGGTGATCCGGTTGAGTACGTAACTCAGGTACTCAGCGGTCGGTCGGCCAGCCCGGATGCCCGGGATGAAGCCACCATACTTCTTCATGTTGTCCGCGACTTCCTCCGGGTTGAAGGAGATCGCCACGTAGAAGAAGGCGAAGAAGACGATCAGGACGAAGTAGGTGACGATGTAAATCGGGTGGTCACCCTTGGTCAGGTTCTGCTCGATCCACGTCTTCCAGCTCGATTGGCCACCCGCGAACTGGGCGACGAGAGCCGGGATGTAGAGCAGTGACGAGGCGAAGATCACAGGGATGATGCCCGCCTGGTTGACCTTCAACGGGATGTACGTCGACGTACCGCCGTAGGACCTGCGCCCGATCATGCGCTTCGCGTACTGCACCGGGATGCGGCGCTGTGCCTGCTCGACGAAGACGACCAGGCCGACCATGAACAGACCGACCAGGATCACGGTGCCGAACTCGATCCAGCCACCGGCCAGGTCGCCCGACTTCTTGATGCCCCACAGGGCGGCGGGGAAGGTCGCGGCGATCGAGATGAACATCAGGATCGACATGCCGTTGCCGATGCCGCGGTCGGTGATGAGCTCACCGAGCCACATCACGCACGCGGTGCCCGCGGTCATGGTGAGCACCATCGTGATGGTCACGAAGATCGACTGGTCGGGGACGATCTCGCTGGCGACCGGGCAGCCGCTGAACAGCGTGCCGGTGCGGGCGGTGGCGACGAGGCCGGTGCCCTGCAGGATGGCGAGCGCGATGGTCAGATAGCGCGTGTACTGCGTGATCTTGGCCGTGCCCGCCTGGCCCTCCTTCTTGAGGGCTTCCAGACGCGGGATCACCACGGTCAACAGCTGCAGAATGATGCTCGCCGTGATGTACGGCATGATGCCGAGCGCGAAGATCGTGATCTGAAGAAGCGCGCCACCGCTGAACATGTTGACCAGACCGAACAGGCCCTGGTTGGCATTGGCCGCGTCGATACAGGTCTGGACGTTCTTGTAGTCGATGCCCGGAATCGGTACGTGCGTACCGAGCCGGTAGATCACGATGATGCCGAGCGTAAAGAGCAGCTTCTTGCGCAGGTCGGGCGTCTTGAACGCCCGGGCGAACGCGGTGAGCACGGTGCCTCCTGCGACCCCCGCGCTACTGCGTCAGAGGTGACGGTGGTGAGTCCGACGGATAAGTACGTAACTTGCAGCGAGTAAAACAGGCAAGAACCGCACGCCCTGTCGCGAGGACAGACCGCGCGGAAAGTAACAGTGCACGCCACCTTACCGGCGACCGTGCCCCCCTTGGAACGACCAACCGGGGATGCCCCTTTTGTGGGGCATCCCCGGTCGGGATCGCTCAAGTCATCGAGACGCCTGGGAAATTCAGACGAGCTCGGTGACGGTACCGCCGGCGGCGGTGATCTTCTCCTTGGCGGAGCCGGAGACGGCGTCAACCGTCACCTGCAGCGCCACGGTGATCTCACCCTGGCCGAGGACCTTGACAAGGCTGTTCTTGCGAACGGCGCCCTTGGCGACCAGGTCGGCCACCGTGACCTCGCCACCCTCGGGGTAGAGGGAAGCGAGCTTGTCCAGGTTGACGACCTGGAACTCGGTCTTGAACGGGTTCTTGAAGCCCTTGAGCTTCGGGAGGCGCATGTGGAGGGGCATCTGCCCGCCCTCGAAGCGCTCCGGAACCTGGTAACGGGCCTTGGTGCCCTTGGTACCACGACCGGCCGTCTTACCCTTCGACGCCTCACCACGACCGACACGGGTCTTCGCGGTCTTGGCACCGGGGGCGGGACGGAGGTTGTGGATCTTGAGCGGGTTGTTCTCCGCCATGATCAGTCGACCTCCTCGACCGTCACGAGGTGGCGGACGGTGTGCACCATGCCGCGGAACTCGGGACGATCCTCCTTGACGACCTGCGTGTTGATGCCCTTGAGACCAAGGGAGCGCAGGGTGTCGCGGTGGTTCTGCTTGCTACCGATGTACGACTTCGTCTGCGTGATCTTGAGCTGAGCCATGATTACGCACCCGCTCCCGCACGCGCACGCAGGAGAGCCGCGGGGGCGACGTCCTCGAGGGGCAGACCGCGGCGAGCCGCGATCTCCTCGGGACGCTGCAGGCCCTTGAGGGCCGCCACGGTCGCGTGCACGATGTTGATCGCGTTGTCGGAGCCCAGGGACTTCGACAGGATGTCGTGAACGCCGGCGCACTCGAGCACGGCACGCACCGGGCCACCGGCGATAACACCGGTACCGGGGGAAGCAGGCTTCAGCAGGACGACGCCCGCGGCCTTCTCACCCTGGATGGGGTGCGGGATGGTGCCCTGGATACGGGGGACCTTGAAGAAGTGCTTCTTGGCCTCCTCAACACCCTTGGCGATGGCGGCCGGCACCTCCTTGGCCTTGCCGTAACCGACACCCACGGTGCCGTCACCGTCACCCACCACGACGAGCGCGGTGAAGCTGAAGCGACGACCACCCTTCACAACCTTGGCGACGCGGTTGATCGCGACAACGCGCTCAACGTATGCGGTCTTCTCGGCGGCGGCAGCGCCACCGTCACGGCCCTTCCGGTCCCGCCGCTCGCCGCCACCGGCACCGCTTCCACGGCGCTGGGGTCCAGCCATTGGATTACCTCTCTCTTTCCGCTAGCTACGGAAGCGGCTCAGAACTTGAGCCCGGCTTCGCGGGCGGCGTCCGCCAGGGCGGCGATGCGCCCGGCGTACTGGTTACCA
Source organism: Streptomyces sp. NPDC041205 (assembly GCF_055591765.1). Classification (NCBI taxonomy): domain Bacteria; kingdom Bacillati; phylum Actinomycetota; class Actinomycetes; order Kitasatosporales; family Streptomycetaceae; genus Streptomyces; species Streptomyces sp. NPDC041205. The sequence goes on from NZ_JBVIZH010000002.1 coordinate 1,265,656, forward strand.
CCACGGTCGAACACGACAGCCTCGACGCCGGCGGCCTTGGCGCGCTCGGCGACCAGGGCGCCGACCTGCTTGGCCTGCGCGGACTTGTCGCCCTCGCCACCGCGGATCGAAGCGTCCAGGGTGGACGCCGACGCGAGGGTGTGACCCTTCACGTCGTCGATCACCTGGGCGACGATGTTGCGGTTGGAGCGCGTCACGACCAGGCGCGGACGCTCGGCCGTACCGGAGATGTGCTTCCGGATACGAATGTGACGGCGCTTGATGGCAGCACGCTTGTAAGCGTCGCCCTTAGCAATCTTGACACCGTATGCCATGGCTTACTTACCCGCCTTTCCGACCTTGCGGCGGATGACTTCGCCCTCGTACTTGACGCCCTTGGCCTTGTACGGGTCAGGCTTGCGCAGCTTGCGGATGTTGGCCGCAACCTCGCCGACCTTCTGCTTGTCGATGCCCTCGACCGAGAACTTGGTCGGCGACTCGACCTTGAACGAGATGCCCTCGGGCGCCTCGATCAGGATCGGGTGGCTGTAGCCGAGCGAGAACTCCAGGTTGGAGCCCTTCGCCAGGACGCGGTAACCGACACCGCTGATCTCGAGCTTCTTCACGTAACCCTGGGTCACACCGGTGATCATGTTCGCCACCAGCGTGCGGGACAGGCCGTGAAGGGCCTTGTTCTGACGCTCGTCGTTGGGACGGGTGACGTTCAGAACGCCGTCCTCGCCCTTAGCGATCTCGATCGGCGCGACAACGGTGTGGTTCAGGGTGCCCTTGGGGCCCTTCACCGAGACCGTCTGCCCGTCGATGGTGACGTCCACGCCGGCGGGAACCGTGATGGGGAGCTTGCCAATACGCGACATAGCTGTTTCCTCCGTTCCCTTCCGCTACCAGACGTAGGCGAGGACTTCCCCACCCACGCCCTTCTTGCCCGCCTGCTGGCCGGTGAGCAGACCGTGCGACGTGGAGATGATCGCCACGCCCAGGCCGCCGAGCACCTTCGGCAGGTTGGTGGACTTCGCGTACACGCGCAGACCCGGCTTCGAGATCCGCTTGATGCCCGCGATGGAGCGCTCACGGTTCGGACCGAACTTGAGCTCGAGAACGAGGTTCTTGCCGACCTCGGCGTCCTCGACCTTCCAGCCCGTGATGAAGCCCTCCTGCTGGAGGATCTCCGCGATGTGCGACTTGATCTTGCTGTGCGGCATCGACACGGAGTCGTGGTATGCCGAGTTCGCGTTCCGCAGACGCGTAAGCATGTCTGCGATCGGATCAGTCATGGTCATGAATTGGCCTTCGGCCTCTCTCGCCGGGGTTTCCTGTATGCGCCATCCCTCTCCCCACTCAGTGGCGGGACGGGTGCGGCACGGGGACCTACGGCGTAGTAAGTCGTACGAGGGCGGCAGGCGCCCAACCACACAAGCCTAAGGCATGTGTGGTGGGCCACCCACCAACCTCATTGCTTACCGAGAGCGTCCGGTAATCCCAACTAGGGGACTACCAGGAGCTCTTGGTCACGCCCGGCAGCTCGCCACGGTGAGCCATCTCACGAAGGCACACGCGGCACAGGCCGAACTTGCGGTACACGGAGTGCGGACGGCCGCAGCGCTGGCAGCGGGTGTACGCACGCACACCGAACTTGGGCTTACGAGCAGCCTTGGCAATCAGAGCCTTCTTCGCCATCTCGCTTACGCCTCCTTGAACGGGAAGCCGAGGTGACGAAGGAGCGCCCGGCCCTCAGCGTCGTTGGTCGCCGTGGTGACCACGGTGATGTCCATACCCCGGACACGGTCGATCTTGTCCTGGTCGATCTCGTGGAACATGACCTGCTCCGTGAGACCGAAGGTGTAGTTGCCACGGCCGTCGAACTGCTTGGGGGACAGACCGCGGAAGTCGCGGATGCGCGGCAGCGCGAGCGACAGGGTGCGGTCCAGGAACTCCCACATGCGGTCGCCACGGAGCGTGACGTGGGCACCGATCGGCTGACCCTCACGCAGCTTGAACTGCGCGATGGACTTGCGGGCCTTGGTGATGGCCGGCTTCTGACCGGTGATCGTGGTCAGGTCACGGACGGCACCGTCCATGAGCTTGGAGTCACGGGCGGCGTCGCCGACACCCATGTTCACCACGATCTTGACGAGGCCGGGGATCTGCATGACGTTCTCGTAGGAGAACTCTTCCTGCAGCTTCGACTTGATCTCGTCGCGGTACTTCGTCTTGAGACGCGGAGTGGTGGTGGTCGTCATCAGATGTCCTCACCCGTCCGCTTGGCAACGCGGATCTTGTTGCCCTCGTCGTCGAAGCGGTAACCGACACGCGTGACGACCTTGTTGCCGTCCTTCTCCACGACCAGCTGGACGTTGGAGACGTGGACGGGGGCCTCGGTGGTCACGATGCCGCCGGCCTGCGAGCCGCTGGCGGTCGGGCCGGCCTTCGTGTGCTTCTTGACCCGGTTGACACCCTCGACCAGGACGCGCTCGTCGCGCGGGTAAGCGGCAATGACCTTGCCCTGCTTGCCCTTGTCCTTACCGGTGATGACCTGGACCAGGTCGCCCTTCTTGATCTTCATGCTTACAGCACCTCCGGCGCGAGCGAGATGATCTTCATGAACTTCTTCTCGCGCAGCTCACGGCCGACCGGGCCGAAGATGCGGGTGCCGCGAGGGTCGCCGTCGTTCTTCAGAATGACGGCGGCGTTCTCGTCGAAGCGGATGTACGAGCCGTCCGGACGGCGGCGCTCCTTGACGGTGCGAACGATGACCGCCTTGACGACGTCACCCTTCTTCACGTTGCCACCGGGGATCGCGTCCTTGACGGTGGCGACGATGACGTCACCGATGCCCGCGTAGCGGCGACCCGAGCCACCGAGAACACGGATGGTGAGGATTTCCTTCGCACCCGTGTTGTCGGCGACGCGAAGTCGCGACTCCTGCTGGATCACGTCTATCTCCTGTTTGTCTGCCGGTTCCCGGCAGGGGCTTCGCTCTTACGAGGTCGGCCCCTGCCGAGCCTGGCGGAACTGATCCGAGGGGAAACCCCCTCGGACGGAACTATTGGGAACTCCCTTGCGGGAATTACCTACTTGGCCTTCTCGAGGATCTCGACGACGCGCCAGCGCTTGGTCGCCGACAGCGGACGCGTCTCCATCAGGAGGACGCGGTCGCCGACGCCGGCAGCGTTCTGCTCGTCGTGCGCCTTGAGCTTGTTCGTACGGCGGATGACCTTGCCGTACAGCGCGTGCTTGACGCGGTCCTCGACGGCGACGACGACGGTCTTGTCCATCTTGTCGCTGACGACCAGACCCTCACGGGTCTTGCGGAAGCCGCGCGCGGCCTTGGTCTCTTCAGTCACGTTGCTCTCGCTCATCAGGCGCTCTCCACCGTCTCGATGCCCAGCTCGCGCTCACGCATCAGGGTGTAGATCCGCGCGATGTCCTTGCGGACGGCCTTGAGCCGACCGTGGTTCTCGAGCTGACCCGTCGCCGCCTGGAAGCGGAGGTTGAACAGCTCTTCCTTGGCCTCGCGGAGCTTGTTGAGGAGCTCCTCGTTGCCCAGCTCGCGGAGCTCGGACGCCTTGGTACCGGCCGACATCACGCTTCACCTGCCTCGCGCTTGACGATCCGGCACTTCATCGGCAGCTTGTGAGCCGCACGAGTCAGAGCCTCACGCGCAATCTTCTCGTTCGGGTAGGACAGCTCGAACATGACCCGGCCCGGGTGCACGTTGGCGACCCACCACTCGGGCGAACCCTTACCGGAACCCATGCGGGTCTCGGCGGGCTTCTTCGTCAGCGGGCGGTCCGGGTAGATGTTGATCCAGACCTTGCCGCCACGCTTGATGTGGCGGGTCATCGCGATACGAGCCGCCTCGATCTGGCGGTTGGTCACGTACGCCGGAGTCATGGCCTGGATGCCGTACTCGCCGAACGCAACCGTCGTACCACCCTTGGCCATGCCGCGGCGCTTGGGGTGGTGCTGCTTGCGGTGCTTGACCCTACGGGGGATCAGCATGTCGGTCAGGCCTCCGTTCCGGTGCTCTCAGCCGGAGCGGCAGCGGCGGCGGGAGCCTCGGCCTTGGGGGCCTCGGCAGCCGGCGCGGACTGCTGCTGCGGCTTGCGACCGCGACCGCCACGCTCGCCACCACGGCCACCACGGGCCGGGCGGTCGTTGCCACCACGGGCCGGGCGGTTGCCGGCGCGGGCAGCGGCGTTCTCGGCGCGGACCTCGGCGATGTTCTTGACGTCGCCCTTGTAGATCCAGACCTTCACGCCGATGCGGCCGAAGGTCGTCTTGGCCTCGAAGAAGCCGTAGTCCACGTTCGCGCGGAGCGTGTGCAGGGGCACGCGGCCCTCGCGGTAGAACTCCGAGCGGGACATCTCGGCGCCGCCGAGACGGCCACCACACTGGATCTTGATGCCCTTGGCGCCCGCCTTCATCGCCGACTGCATGCTCTTGCGCATGGCGCGACGGAAGGAGACGCGGGAGGACAGCTGCTCCGCGACGGCCTGGGCCACGAGCTGAGCGTCCGTCTCGGGGTTCTTGACCTCGAGGATGTTCAGCTGGACCTGCTTGCCCGTGAGCTTCTCGAGGTCACCGCGGATGCGGTCGGCCTCGGCGCCACGGCGGCCGATCACGATGCCGGGACGAGCGGTGTGGATGTCCACCCGCACGCGGTCACGGGTGCGCTCGATCTCAACCTTCGAGATGCCGGCGCGCTCCATGCCGGACGTCATCATCCGACGGATGGCGACGTCTTCCTTGACGTAGTCCTTGTACAGCTTGTCGGCGTACCAACGGGACTTGAAGTCCGTCGTGACACCGAGCCGGAACCCGTGCGGGTTTACCTTCTGGCCCATTACCGGGTTCCTTCCTTGCTGCTGACGACCACGGTGATGTGGCTGGTCCGCTTACGGATCCGGTAGGCACGGCCCTGGGCGCGCGGACGGAACCGCTTCAGGGTCGGGCCCTCATCGACGAACGCCTCGCTGATGAACAGCGACGAGGCGTCCGTGTGGTCGTAGTTGTGTGCAGCGTTGGCGATGGCGCTGTCCAGCACCTTGCCAACCGGCACGCTCGCGGCCTGCGGGGCGAAACGCAGGACCGCCTGAGCCTCCGTGGCGTCCATGCCACGGATGAGGTCCACCACGCGGCGGGCCTTCATGGGCGTGACGCGGATGTACCGCGCCTGGGCCCTGGCTTCCATGGTTGTCCCTTCGGTGTTAGTCACAGTCGTTCACACCCCGCTTAGCGGCGCTTCGACTTGCGGTCGTCCTTGACGTGGCCGCGGAAGGTGCGGGTCGGCGAGAACTCGCCGAGCTTGTGGCCGACCATCGACTCGGTGACGAACACCGGGATGTGGGTCTTGCCGTTGTGCACCGCGAGCGTGTGGCCAAGCATGGCCGGCACGATCATCGAGCGTCGGGACCAGGTCTTGATGACGTTTTTGGTGCCGGCTTCGTTCTGGGCGTCCACCTTCTTGATCAGGTGGTCGTCGACGAAGGGCCCCTTCTTCAGACTACGAGGCATCTCAACCCGTCCTTAGCGCTTCTTGTTCGTCTTGCGGCGGCGGACGATGTACTTGTTGCTCGCCTTGTTGCGATCACGAGTACGCATTTCCTTCTTGCCCCAGGGCGACACCGGGTGACGACCACCCGAGGTCTTGCCCTCGCCACCACCGTGGGGGTGGTCAACCGGGTTCATGACGACACCACGCACGGTCGGGCGGACGCCCTTCCAGCGCATGCGGCCGGCCTTGCCCCAGTTGATGTTCGACTGCTCGGCGTTGCCGACCTCGCCGACCGTGGCGCGGCAGCGCACGTCGACCAGGCGGATCTCACCGGACGGCATACGAAGGTGGGCCATCGAGCCCTCCTTCGCCAGCAGCTGCACGGAGGCACCCGCGGAGCGGGCGAACTTGGCGCCGCCGCCCGGACGGAGCTCGATCGCGTGGATCGTGGTACCGACCGGGATGTTGCGGAGCGCGAGGTTGTTGCCGGGCTTGATGTCGGCGCCAGGGCCGTTCTCAATCCGGTCACCCTGCGACAGGCCGCGCGGAGCGATGATGTAGCGCTTCTCGCCGTCTGCGTAGTGCAGCAGCGCGATGCGCGCGGTGCGGTTCGGGTCGTACTCGATGTGCGCGACCTTCGCCGGCACGCCGTCCTTGTCGTGACGACGGAAGTCGATCACGCGGTAGGCGCGCTTGTGTCCGCCACCCTGGTGGCGAACGGTCACACGACCGGCGTTGTTACGGCCGCCCTTGCTGTGCAGCGGGCGGACCAGCGACTTCTCCGGCGTGGACCGCGTGACCTCGACGAAGTCGGCGACGGAGGAGCCACGGCGGCCCGGCGTCGTCGGCTTGTACTTGCGGATTCCCATTTCTCAGTCCTCGTCCGATATTCGGACCAGGGCGCTCCGTTAGGAGGCCTGGCCGAAGATGTCGATACGGTCGCCCTCAGCGAGGGTCACGATCGCGCGCTTGGAGTCGGCACGCTTGCCGAAACCGGTGCGGGTGCGCTTGCGCTTGCCCTGGCGGTTGAGCGTGTTGACGCCGGTGACCTTGACCGAGAAGACCGCCTCGACGGCCTGCTTGATCTGGGTCTTGTTGGCGCCCGGCGCGACGACGAAGGTGTACTTGCCCTCGTCGAGCAGCGCGTAGCTCTTCTCCGAGACGACCGGCTTGACGAGGACGTCACGGGGGTCCGTGAAGCTCTTGCTCAGCGGCGTCTCAACGGTGTTCTTGCCCTCGGCGGCGTGGCGACGCGCCTTGGCGACGCGCGCGGCCTTGGCGGCCTTGGCCGCCTTCGAGGCGATAGCGGGGTGACGGATAGCCATCAGGCCTCGCTCCCTTCGGTGTCAGCGGCCTTGGGGCCAGACACGAAGGACTCCAGCGCGGCCTGGGTGAAGACCACGTCGTCCGAGACGAGAACGTCGTACGTGTTGAGCTGGCCCGGCTCCAGGATGTGGACCTGGGGCAGGTTGCGGGCGGACAGCAGCGCTGCCTCGTCCGAGCGCTCGATGACCAGGAGCACGTTCTTGCGCTCACTGATCTTGCCGAGCAGGCTCTTCGCGGCCTTGGTGGAAGGCGTCTCGCCCTCGATCACGCCGGAGACGACGTGGATGCGAGCGTTGCGGGCCCGGTCGGTGAGGGCGTGGCGCAGGGCCGCGGCCTTCATCTTCTTCGGGGTCCGCTGCGAGTAGTCACGCGGCACGGGGCCGTGGACGACGCCACCGCCGGCGAACTGCGGGGCGCGGGTCGAGCCCTGACGGGCGCGGCCGGTGCCCTTCTGGCGGTACGGCTTCTTGCCACCACCGCGGACTTCGCCACGGGTCTTGGTCTTGTGCGTGCCCTGACGGGCAGCGGCCAGCTGGGCGACAACGACCTGGTGGATCAGCGGGATGCTGATCTTCTCGACGTCGAAGATCTCCGCGGGGAGCTCGACGGTCCCGGCCTTGTCGCCTGCCGGCGAAAGGATGTCAATGGTGCTCATCGGTTCCTCAAGCCCCCTTGGCCGCGGTACGGACCAGGACGAGGCCGCCGTTCGGACCGGGAACCGCTCCCTTGATGAGGAGCAGGCCCTTCTCCGCGTCAACGGCGTGAACGGTCAGGTTCTGGGTGGTGACCCGCTCGTTGCCCATGCGGCCCGCCATGCGGAGGCCCTTGAACACACGGCCCGGGGTGGCGCAGCCACCGATGGAACCGGGCGAGCGGTGCTTGCGCTGGGTGCCGTGGCTGGAGCCGAGGCCACCGAAGTTGTGGCGCTTCATGACACCGGCGAAGCCCTTGCCCTTGCTCTTGCCGGTCACGTCGACCTTGACGCCGGACTCGAAGGTCTCAGCGGTCAGCTCCTGGCCGAGGGTGTACTCGCTGGCGTCAGCGGTACGGATCTCGACGAGGTGGCGACGGGGGGTCACGTCGGCCTTGGCGAAGTGGCCCTTGAGGGGCTTGTTCACCTTGCGCGGGTCGATCTCGCCGAAGGCGATCTGGACCGACTCGTAGCCGTCGGAGTCATTCGTACGGACCTGGGTAACGACGCAGGGCCCGGCCTTGACCACGGTCACCGGGACGACACGGTTGTTCTCGTCCCAGACCTGGGTCATGCCGAGCTTCTCGCCCAGGATGCCCTTGATCTGCTTGGTCATCTCTTCCGTGCCTCTCAGAGCTTGATCTCGATGTCAACGCCGGCCGGAAGGTCCAGGCGCATCAGCGAGTCAACGGTCTTGGGCGTCGGGTCGAGGATGTCGATCAGGCGCTTGTGCGTGCGCATCTCGAAGTGCTCGCGCGAGTCCTTGTACTTGTGCGGCGACTTGATGACGCAGTACACGTTCTTCTCAGTGGGCAGCGGCACCGGGCCCGCGACCGACGCACCAGTGCGCGTCACCGTCTCGACGATCTTCTTCGCCGAAGAGTCGATGACCTCGTGGTCGTAGGCCTTGAGCCGGATGCGGATCTTCTGTCCCGCCATGGCTACTTAGTAGTCCTTTGTCTCGAACGCTCTGGCCCCCGGAAGGCCCTGTTTTCTACTTCCATCCGACCCACGCGGTCGGGCGTGTCGCAGTCCCGCTCACACAGATCTCCCGAAGGAATTCCCTGCTAGGGGCTGCGGCCCTGATGACCGCGGGTCCGGGGGAAGAAACCCACCGGGCGCCTGGTCGAGCCACCTCACTGCACTTCCCGGAAGATTCCCGTACGTCCGCCACAGTGCTGCCTTACGACAGATATGGCGACGAGTACCGTGGGACTCGCTTCCAGTCCTCCCGGCGGGAGGCGCGCAGCATCGGCACTCAACCGAGCAACCTGAACAGTGTGCCATACGTGGGACGACGAAGGCCAATCGGGCCGCTTGTCAAGCGGCGCGCCCGCCCCGGACTCCCCCTGACACGACAAGAGGCCCCGCCCGCCGTAACGGCGAACGGGGCCTCTCGCTGCGCTCAGTTCAGAGCAGCCGGGTCTCCCCGACCAACAAGCAAGGAGTACTTACTTGGTGATCTTGGTGACCTGGCCGGCGCCGACGGTCCGGCCACCCTCACGGATGGCGAACTTCAGGCCCTCCTCCATGGCGACGGGCTGGATGAGCTCCACCTTCATCTCGGTGTTGTCACCCGGCATGACCATCTCGGTGCCCTCGGGGAGGGTCACGACGCCGGTCACGTCCGTCGTACGGAAGTAGAACTGCGGGCGGTAGTTGTTGAAGAACGGGGTGTGACGGCCACCCTCGTCCTTCGACAGGATGTACGCCTGCGCCTCGAACTCGGTGTGCGGGGTGACCGAGCCCGGCTTGATGATGACCTGGCCGCGCTCGACGTCCTCGCGCTTGATGCCACGGAGGAGCAGACCGACGTTCTCACCGGCCTGGCCCTCGTCGAGCAGCTTGCGGAACATCTCGATGCCGGTGACCGTGGTGGTGGTCTTCTCGGTCTTGATGCCGATGATGTCGACGGTCTCGTTGACCTTGAGGACACCACGCTCGATACGACCGGTGACGACGGTGCCACGACCGGTGATCGTGAAGACGTCCTCGATCGGCATCAGGAACGGCTTGTCGACGTCACGCTCGGGCTGCGGGATGGACTCGTCGACGGCCTTCATCAGGTCGAGGACGGACTTGCCCCACTCGGCGTCGCCCTCGAGCGCCTTGAGCGCCGAGACCTTGACGACCGGGACGTCGTCGCCCGGGAACTCGTACTCGGAGAGCAGCTCACGGACCTCGAGCTCGACGAGCTCCAGGATCTCCTCGTCGTCCACCATGTCGGCCTTGTTCAGGGCGACGACGATGTACGGAACGCCGACCTGGCGGGCCAGGAGCACGTGCTCCTTGGTCTGCGGCATCGGGCCGTCGGTCGCGGCGACCACGAGGATGGCGCCGTCCATCTGCGCCGCACCCGTGATCATGTTCTTGATGTAGTCCGCGTGACCGGGGCAGTCGACGTGAGCGTAGTGACGCGCCTCGGTCTGGTACTCGACGTGCGCGATCGAGATCGTGATACCGCGCTGGCGCTCCTCGGGAGCCTTGTCGATCTGGTCGAAGGCCGAGGCCTCGTTCAGGTCGGGGTACGCGTCGTGCAGCACCTTGGTAATGGCGGCCGTGAGGGTCGTCTTACCGTGGTCGATGTGACCGATGGTGCCGATGTTGACGTGCGGCTTAGTCCGCTCGAACTTCGCCTTCGCCACTGGGTCCTCCTGTGGAGTGGTTCTGTACGCCTTGCTTCATCGGCGCCAGGTGATCTTTGCTGGAAAGCCCGGGCCCCGGGGCATTCCTCCGCTGTTGCGGCGGAATGCCCCAAGAGACTCCGGAGTCAAGCCTAAAGCGTGAACTCGAGTGAGTTACTCGCCCTTGGCCTTCGCGATGATCTCCTCGGCGACGTTCCGCGGAACCTCGGCGTAGGAGTCGAACTGCATTGAGTAGCTTGCGCGACCCGACGTCTTGCTGCGGAGGTCTCCGACGTAGCCGAACATCTCCGAGAGGGGCACGAGGCCCTTCACGACGCGAGCGCCGCTGCGCTCCTCCATGGCCTGGATCTGGCCACGGCGGGAGTTGATGTCGCCGATGACGTCACCCATGTAGTCCTCGGGCGTGGTGACCTCGACGGCCATCATCGGCTCGAGCAGCACGGGCTTGGCCTGCCGCGCGGCCTCCTTGAAGGCCTGCGAACCGGCGATCTTGAAGGCGAGCTCGGAGGAGTCGACCTCGTGGTAGGCGCCGTCGAGAAGCGTGACGCGGACGCCCGTCATCTCGTAGCCCGCCAGGATGCCGAACTGCATGGCCTCCTGCGCACCCGCGTCCACCGACGGGATGTACTCCCGGGGGATGCGGCCACCGGTGACCTTGTTCACGAACTCGTACGAGGCGTCGCCGTCGACGATGGGCTCGATCGCGATCTGCACCTTGGCGAACTGACCGGTACCACCGGTCTGCTTCTTGTGGGTGTAGTCCACGCGCTCGACGGCCCGACGGATCGTCTCGCGGTACGCGACCTGCGGCTTGCCGACGTTCGCCTCGACGCGGAACTCGCGCTTCATGCGGTCGACGAGCACCTCGAGGTGAAGCTCGCCCATACCACCGATGATGGTCTGGCCGGTCTCCTCGTCCGAGTGAACCTGGAAGGAGGGGTCCTCCTCCGAGAGACGCTGGATGGCGACACCCAGCTTCTCCTGGTCACCCTTGGACTTCGGCTCGATGGCGACCTGGATGACCGGGGCCGGGAAGTCCATGGACTCCAGGATGACCGGGGCCTTGTCGTCACAGAGCGTCTCGCCCGTGGTGGTCTGCTTCAGACCCATGACGGCGACGATGTCACCGGCGCCCACCGACTCGATCTCCTCACGCTTGTTCGCGTGCATGCGGTAGATCTTGCCGATGCGCTCCTTCTTGCCCTTGACGGAGTTCAGCACCGCGGTGCCGGAGTCCAGGCGACCGGAGTAGATCCGGACGAAGGTGAGCTTGCCGAGGTGCGGGTCGCTCGCGATCTTGAACGCGAGGGCCGACAGCGGCTCGTCGTCGGACGGCTTGCGCTTGACGACCTCCTCCGGGTCCTTCACGTCGTGGCCCTCGATGGCCTCGACGTCCAGGGGGGAGGGGAGGTAGCGCACGACGGCGTCGAGCAGGGGCTGGACGCCCTTGTTCTTGAACGCGGTGCCGCAGAAGACCGGGGTCACCGTGGTGTCCCCGCCCTTGCCGGAGGCGATGGTGATGCGACGGATGGCCGCGTACAGCTGCTCCTCGGTGGGCTCCTGGCCCTCCAGGTACAGCTCCATCATCTGCTCGTCGTTCTCGGCGACGGCCTCGAGCAGCTTGCCGCGGTACTCCTCGGCAGCCTCGGTGTGCGTCTCCGGGATGTCGACGATGTCGTAGGCCTCGCCCATCTTGGTCTCGGCGGACCAGACGAAGGCCTTCATCGTGACGAGGTCGACGACGCCCTTGAAGTCAGCCTCCGCGCCGATGGGCAGCTGCATGACGATCGGGGTCGCACCGAGGCGGTCGACGATCATGTCGACGCAGCGGTGGAACTCGGCACCCGTGCGGTCGAGCTTGTTGACGAAGCAGATGCGCGGGACGCCGTAGCGGTCCGCCTGACGCCACACGGTCTCGGACTGGGGCTCAACGCCGGCGACACCGTCGAACACCGTGACAGCACCGTCGAGCACGCGGAGCGAACGCTCCACCTCGACCGTGAAGTCGACGTGCCCGGGGGTGTCAATGATGTTGATCGTGTGGTCGACGTCGTTCAGCGGCCAGTGGCAGGTGGTGGCAGCAGAGGTGATCGTGATGCCACGCTCCTGCTCCTGCTCCATCCAGTCCATCGTGGCGGCGCCGTCGTGGACCTCACCGATCTTGTACGAGACACCGGTGTAGAACAGGATCCGCTCGGTGGTCGTCGTCTTGCCCGCGTCGATGTGAGCCATGATGCCGATGTTGCGCACCTTGGCCAGGTCAAGTGAAGTGGTAGCCATATCGGCTCAGTCTTCTCTCGGTCTCGATGTGGGTAGCGACTACCAGCGGTAGTGCGCGAAGGCCTTGTTGGACTCGGCCATCTTGTGGGTGTCCTCGCGCTTCTTCACAGCGGCACCGAGGCCGTTGGAGGCGTCGAGGAGCTCGTTGAGCAGACGCTCGGTCATGGTCTTCTCGCGACGGGCGCGGGAGTAACCCACCAGCCAGCGCAGGGCCAGCGTGTTGGCGCGACCGGGCTTGACCTCGATCGGCACCTGGTAGGTGGCGCCACCGACGCGGCGGGACTTGACCTCGAGGGTCGGCTTGATGTTCTCGAGCGCGCGCTTCAGCGTGATGACCGGGTCGTTGCCCGTCTTCTCACGCAGACCCTCCATGGCGCCGTAGACGATGCGCTCGGCGGTGGAGCGCTTGCCGTTCAGCAGCACCTTGTTGATGAGGGAGGTCACCAGAGGAGAGCCGTAGACCGGGTCGATGATGACCGGGCGCTTCGGGGCGGGGCCCTTACGAGGCATTCTTACTTCTCCTTCTTGGCGCCGTAGCGGCTGCGGGCCTGCTTGCGGTTCTTGACACCCTGGGTGTCGAGGGAACCCCGGATGATCTTGTAGCGAACACCGGGCAGGTCCTTCACACGGCCGCCGCGCACGAGCACGATGGAGTGCTCCTGCAGGTTGTGTCCCTCACCCGGAATGTAAGCAGTGACCTCGATCCCGCTGGTCAGACGCACACGCGCGACCTTACGCAGGGCCGAGTTCGGCTTCTTCGGGGTGGTCGTGAACACACGCGTGCAGACGCCACGACGCTGAGGGGAACCCTCGAGTGCGGGCGTCTTGTTCTTCTCGACCTTGTCCTGCCGGCCCTTGCGGACCAGCTGCTGGATCGTAGGCACTACTTCTCCGGTTTCTGTGTGCCGAATAGTAAAGCTAACCTGGAACGTCGCCGACCCACGCGGTCGGGTGTGTCGAATGCTGCAGACTCCCGCTGAAGGCGGAGAGAGCGCAGATTGCGGCGGCCGGTATCGAGCTCGCCGTGCGGCTGAAGACACGCACACGAGCCCGGGCACACCCCAGGCACAAGGTCTGAGCGTACCTACCTCATTGGCTGCGGTCAAAACAAATACCCCGGACCCCGGACACGCCGGTCACCGCGGGCGGTGTGAACGGTTTGCTCTGTCCCCCGGCTCCCCGTCAGCCCGAAGACGCCGACACGATCAGCAGCAACAGCAGCGTCCACCCCGCGATGGCCAGCCAGCCCAGGACCAGGCCCGCCACCGCCATGCCGTCGCCGCCCTCGCGTGTGTGGCGGATCTCCGAGCGGGCCATGTGGCCCAGGACGACCGCGGGCACGGCCGTCAGACCGACGGTGAAGAAGGTGCCGATCCCGCAGACGAGCGCCGCCGTGGCCTTGCCGTTCGTGGGCGGCGCCACGGGCATGAAGGTGGCCGGCACCTGCTGCGCCACGGGCTGCTGGAACCCGATCGGACCCTGCGGCAGGTCGGCGACCAGCAGGCCCAGCTCCCCCACCGTCCGGGCCTCATAGGCGCGGCCCACCCGCCGCTCGTACTCGTCCTGCTGGAGCCGCCCCTCGGCGAAGCCCGCGCGCAGCACGTCGACCGCGCGCTCGCGGTCGGAGTGCCCGGCGAGCATCGACGGCTGGCCCGGCTGACCCATCTGCGCGGGCAGCCCCTGTTTCGGCGGCCACGGCCCCGGCTGCCACGACGGATTCGTCACGCGCGCCTCCCCCGGAAGTTGTCTGACTCCATGATGCGCCAACGCGCCGCAGGGCGGCCACCCGACCTCGTCGGGTGACCGCCCTGCGGATGGTGCTGTGCGCGCCTACTGGTTGTAGGGACCGTAGTCGTAGTCCTCCAGCGGCACGGCCTGACCCGAACCCGTCCCGAAGGGCGAGTAGTCGATGTCGTCGTAGCCGACGGCCGAGTACATCGCGGCCTTGGCCTCCTCGGTCGGCTCGACCCGGATGTTGCGGTAGCGGGAAAGACCCGTACCGGCCGGGATGAGCTTACCGATGATGACGTTCTCCTTGAGGCCGATGAGGCTGTCGGACTTGGCGTTGATCGCCGCATCCGTCAGGACTCGGGTCGTCTCCTGGAAGGAGGCGGCCGACAGCCAGGACTCCGTCGCCAGCGAGGCCTTGGTGATACCCATCAGCTGCGGACGGCCGGAGGCGGGGTGACCGCCCTCGGTGACCACACGACGGTTCTCGGTCTCGAACTTCGAGCGCTCCACGAGCTCGCCGGGCAGCAGCTCGGCGTCGCCGGACTCGATGATCGTCACACGGCGCAGCATCTGCCGGATGATGATCTCGATGTGCTTGTCGTGGATCGACACGCCCTGCGAGTTGTAGACCTTCTGGACCTCTCCGACCAGGTGGACCTGGACGGCGCGCTGGCCGAGGATCCGGAGCACGTCGTGCGGGTTGGTGGCACCCACGGTGAGCTTCTGGCCCACCTCGACGTGGTCGCCCTCGCCCACCAGGAGACGGGCACGCTTCGAGATCGGGAACGCCGTCTCGTCGCTGCCGTCGTCCGGGGTGACGACGAGCTTCTTGGTCTTCTCGGTCTCCTCGATGCGGACGCGGCCCGCGGCCTCGGAGATCGGCGCGACACCCTTCGGCGTACGGGCCTCGAAGAGCTCGACGACACGGGGCAGACCCTGGGTGATGTCGTCACCGGCCACACCACCGGTGTGGAACGTACGCATCGTCAGCTGCGTGCCGGGCTCACCGATGGACTGGGCGGCGATGATGCCGACCGCCTCACCGATGTCGACCAGCTTGCCGGTGGCGAGCGAACGGCCGTAGCAGAAGGCACAGGTGCCGACCGCGGACTCACAGGTCAGGACCGAGCGGGTCTTGACCTCCTCGACGCCGTTGGCGACCAGGGCGTCGATGAGCACGTCACCGAGGTCGACGTTGGCCGGCGCGATGACCTTGCCGTCGATGACGACGTCCTCGGCCAGCATGCGGGCGTACACGGACGTCTCGACGTTCTCCGTCTTGCGGAGCACGCCGTCCTCGCCACGGACCGCGATCTTCAGCTTCAGACCGCGCTCGGTGCCACAGTCCTCCTCGCGAATGATGACGTCCTGGGAGACGTCGACCAGACGACGGGTGAGGTAACCGGAGTCGGCGGTACGAAGGGCGGTGTCCGCAAGACCCTTACGGGCACCGTGCGTCGAGATGAAGTACTCGAGCACGGAGAGGCCCTCGCGGAACGAGGCCTTGATCGGACGCGGGATGGTCTCGTTCTTCGCGTTCGACACCAGACCACGCATACCGGCGATCTGCCGCATCTGCATCATGTTTCCTCGGGCACCCGAGTCAACCATCATGAAGATGGGGTTGGTCTTGGGGAAGTTCGCGTTCATCGCCTCGGCGACCTCGTTGGTCGCCTTGGTCCAGATCGCGATGAGCTCCTGCGTGCGCTCTTCCTTGGTGATCAGACCGCGCTCGTACTGCTTCTGGACCTTCTCGTCCTGCGCCTCGTAGCCCGCGACGATCGCCTTCTTGGCCTCGGGGACCACGACGTCGGAGATGGCCACGGTGACACCGGAACGGGTCGCCCAGTAGAAGCCC
The DNA here is from genome assembly GCF_055591765.1 of Streptomyces sp. NPDC041205. Classification (NCBI taxonomy): domain Bacteria; kingdom Bacillati; phylum Actinomycetota; class Actinomycetes; order Kitasatosporales; family Streptomycetaceae; genus Streptomyces; species Streptomyces sp. NPDC041205. Next base: position 1,281,684 of record NZ_JBVIZH010000002.1, read on the forward strand.
GCCGCCTTCAGGTTGTCGAGCGTCGCCGCCACGATGACCTTGGGGTAGCGCTCGGCCAGGTCGTTGACGATCTCGGAGAGCTGCTTCTTGCCCACCGAGTAGTCGACGAACGGGTAGTCCTCGGGCAGCAGCTCGTTGAAGAGCGCGCGGCCCAGGGTCGTCCGCAGGCGGAAGCTGTCGCCCTGCTGGTACGCGCCGCCGAGGGCGTCGTCGCCGTCCTCGTCGACCGGCGGGGTCCAGCCGCGGGGCGGGAAGGTGCCCACCGGGAAGCGGATGTCGACCTTCGCCTGGAGCGAGAGCTCCTTGGCGTCGAACGCCATGATCGCCTCGGCCGTGGAGCCGAAGGACCGGCCCTCGCCCTTGACCTCGCGCTCCTCCTCGTCCGTGGTGAGGAAGAAGAGGCCGAGCACCATGTCCTGGGTGGGCATGGTGACGGGGCGGCCGTCGGCGGGCTTGAGGATGTTGTTCGAGGACAGCATCAGGATGCGGGCCTCGGCCTGCGCCTCCGCGGAGAGCGGCAGGTGCACGGCCATCTGGTCACCGTCGAAGTCCGCGTTGAACGCGGTGCAGACGAGCGGGTGGATCTGGATGGCCTTGCCCTCGACCAGCTGCGGCTCGAAGGCCTGGATGCCGAGGCGGTGCAGCGTGGGCGCACGGTTCAGGAGAACCGGGTGCTCGGCGATGACCTCTTCGAGGACGTCGTACACGACCGTGCGGCCGCGCTCGACCATCCGCTTGGCGCTCTTGATGTTCTGCGCGTGGTTCAGGTCGACCAGGCGCTTCATCACGAACGGCTTGAAGAGCTCCAGGGCCATGGCCTTGGGCAGACCGCACTGGTGCAGCTTCAGCTGCGGACCGACGACGATCACGGAACGCGCGGAGTAGTCCACGCGCTTACCGAGAAGGTTCTGACGGAATCGACCCTGCTTGCCCTTCAGCATGTCGCTGAGGGACTTCAGGGGACGGTTGCCGGGACCGGTGACCGGGCGACCGCGACGGCCGTTGTCGAACAGCGCGTCGACGGCCTCCTGGAGCATGCGCTTCTCGTTGTTCACGATGATCTCGGGCGCACCGAGGTCGAGAAGGCGCTTCAGGCGGTTGTTGCGGTTGATCACGCGGCGGTACAGGTCGTTCAGGTCGGAGGTCGCGAAGCGGCCACCGTCCAGCTGCACCATCGGACGCAGGTCCGGCGGGATGACCGGCACGCAGTCCAGAACCATGCCCTTGGGGCTGTTGCTGGTCTGCAGGAACGCGGAGACGACCTTGAGGCGCTTGAGCGCACGGGTCTTCTTCTGGCCCTTGCCGGTGCGGATGATCTCGCGGAGGCGCTCGGCCTCCTCGTCGAGGTCGAAGGACTCCAGGCGCTTCTGCAGCGCCGCGGCACCCATCGAGCCGTCGAAGTACGTGCCGAAGCGGTCACGCAGCTCGCGGTAGAGCAGCTCGTCGCCCTCGAGGTCCTGGACCTTGAGGTTCTTGAAGCGGTTCCACACCTCGTCGAGACGGTCGATCTCGCGCTGCGCACGGTCGCGCAGCTGCTTCATCTCGCGCTCGGCACCTTCGCGCACCTTGCGGCGCACGTCGGCCTTGGCGCCCTCGGCCTCGAGCTCGGCCAGGTCGGTCTCGAGCTTCTTGGCGCGGGCCTCGAGGTCCGCGTCACGGCGGTTCTCGATCTGCTGGCGCTCCACGGAGACGTGCGCCTCCAGGGAGGGCAGGTCGCGGGTGCGGCGCTCCTCGTCCACGAACGTGATCATGTACGCGGCGAAGTAGATGACCTTCTCGAGGTCCTTCGGCGCGAGGTCGAGGAGGTAGCCGAGGCGCGACGGGACGCCCTTGAAGTACCAGATGTGCGTGACGGGAGCGGCAAGCTCGATGTGGCCCATCCGCTCACGGCGCACCTTGGCGCGAGTGACCTCGACGCCGCAGCGCTCACAGATGATGCCCTTGAAGCGGACGCGCTTGTACTTGCCGCAGTAGCACTCCCAGTCCCGGGTCGGACCGAAGATCTTCTCGCAGAAGAGTCCGTCCTTTTCGGGCTTGAGGGTGCGGTAGTTGATGGTCTCGGGCTTCTTGACCTCGCCGTGGCTCCACTGACGGATGTCGTCAGCGGTGGCCAGACCGATCCGGAGCTCATCGAAGAAGTTGACGTCGAGCACTATGCGTCAATCCCTCTCAGGGTTGTAAGTCTTAGGGGTCTGAAACGGGGGTCCTGGGGCCGGCGGGCTCATGCTTGAGCCCGCCGGACTCCCGTCAGACCTCTTCGACGCTGCTCGGCTCGCGCCGGGACAGGTCGATACCGAGCTCCTCCGCCGCGCGGAAGACGTCCTCATCCGTGTCGCGCATCTCGATGGACATGCCGTCCGAGGACAGCACCTCCACGTTGAGGCAGAGCGACTGCATTTCCTTGATGAGCACCTTGAAGGACTCGGGAATGCCGGGCTCGGGGATGTTCTCGCCCTTGACGATGGCCTCGTAGACCTTCACGCGGCCGGTCACGTCGTCGGACTTGATCGTCAGCAGCTCCTGGAGGGCGTAGGCGGCGCCGTATGCCTCAAGGGCCCACACCTCCATCTCTCCGAAGCGCTGGCCACCGAACTGAGCCTTACCACCCAGCGGCTGCTGGGTGATCATCGAGTACGGACCGGTCGAGCGCGCGTGCAGCTTGTCGTCGACCAGGTGGTGCAGCTTGAGGATGTACATGTACCCGACCGAGATCGGGTCCGGGAACGGCTCGCCGGAGCGGCCGTCGAACAGGCGCGCCTTGCCGGAGGGGAGCACCATGCGCTCGCCGTCGCGGTTCGGGATCGTGTGCTGGAGCAGACCGGCCAGCTCGTCCTCGCGGGCGCCGTCGAAGACCGGGGTCGCGACGTTGGTGCCCGGGGCGACCGAGTCGGCGCCGATCGCCTGCAGGCGCTGCGCCCACTCGTCCCCGAGCCCGGAGACGTCCCAGCCGCGGCTGGCGAGCCAGCCGAGGTGGATCTCCAGGACCTGTCCCGGGTTCATTCGGGACGGGACACCCAGCGGGTTGAGGATGATGTCGACCGGAGTTCCGTCCTCGAGGAACGGCATGTCCTCGATGGGCAGGATCTTCGAGATGACGCCCTTGTTGCCGTGACGGCCGGCGAGCTTGTCACCGTCGGTGATCTTGCGCTTCTGCGCCACGTACACGCGCACCAGCTGGTTCACACCGGGGGGAAGCTCGTCGCCCTCCTCGCGGTCGAAGACGCGGACGCCGATGACCTTGCCGATCTCGCCGTGCGGGACCTTCAGGGAGGTGTCACGGACCTCGCGGGCCTTCTCACCGAAGATCGCGCGGAGCAGGCGCTCCTCCGGCGTCAGCTCGGTCTCACCCTTGGGCGTGACCTTGCCGACGAGGATGTCGCCGGCGACGACCTCGGCACCGATACGGATGATGCCGCGCTCGTCGAGGTCGGCGAGGACCTCCTCGGAGACGTTCGGGATGTCCCGGGTGATCTCCTCGGGGCCGAGCTTGGTGTCACGGGCGTCGACCTCGTGCTCCTCGATGTGGATCGAGGAGAGGACGTCGTCCTGCACGAGGCGCTGCGACAGGATGATCGCGTCCTCGTAGTTGTGACCCTCCCACGGCATGAACGCCACGAGCAGGTTCTTGCCGAGGGCCATCTCGCCCTCTTCGGTGGCCGGACCGTCGGCGAGGACCTGGCCCTCGATGACGCGGGCACCCTCCTCGACGACAACCTTCTGGTTCACCGAGGTGCCCTGGTTGGAGCGGGAGAACTTGGCGACTCGGTACGTGGTGTACGTGCCGTCGTCGTTGGTGACGGTGACGTAGTCCGCGGAGACCTCCTGGACCACACCCGCCTTCTCAGCCTTGATCACGTCACCGGCGTCGACCGCGCAGCGGTACTCCATGCCGGTGCCGACGAGGGGGGCCTCGGCGGTGATCAGCGGCACGGCCTGACGCATCATGTTCGCGCCCATGAGGGCACGGTTGGCGTCGTCGTGCTCGAGGAAGGGGATCATGGCCGTCGCGACCGACACCATCTGGCGCGGCGAGACGTCCATGTAGTCCACGTCGGAACCGGCGACGTAGTCGACCTCGCCACCACGGCGGCGGACCAGGACGCGGTTCTCGGCGAACCGCATGTCGTCGGTCAGCGGCGCGTTGGCCTGGGCGATGACGAAGCGGTCCTCCTCGTCGGCCGTCAGGTAGTCCACCTCGTCGGTGACCTGGTCGTCGGCGACCCGACGGTACGGGGTCTCGACGAAGCCGAACGCGTTCACACGGCCGTAGGACGCGAGCGAGCCGATCAGGCCGATGTTCGGGCCTTCGGGCGTCTCGATCGGGCACATGCGGCCGTAGTGCGACGGGTGCACGTCTCGGACCTCGAAGCCGGCCCGCTCACGGGAGAGACCACCCGGGCCAAGAGCCGACAGGCGGCGCTTGTGGGTGAGACCCGACAGCGGGTTGTTCTGGTCCATGAACTGCGACAGCTGGCTGGTGCCGAAGAACTCCTTGATGGAGGCGACGACCGGCCGGATGTTGATCAGCGTCTGCGGCGTGATCGCTTCGACGTCCTGCGTCGTCATGCGCTCACGCACGACGCGCTCCATACGAGCCAGACCCGTGCGGACCTGGTTCTGGATGAGCTCGCCGACGTTGCGCAGGCGGCGGTTGCCGAAGTGGTCGATGTCGTCGGTCTCGACGACGATGCCCACACCGCTGTCACCGACGGTCTCGGTCTCACCGGCGTGCAGCTTCACCAGGTACTTGATCGAGGCGATGATGTCCTCGACCGTCAGGACGCCCGCGTCGAGCGGCGCGTCCGCACCCAGCTTCTTGTTGACCTTGTAGCGGCCGACCTTCGCGAGGTCGTAGCGCTTCGGGTTGAAGTACAGGTTCTCGAGCAGCGTCTGGGCGGCCTCACGGGTCGGCGGCTCGCCCGGACGGAGCTTGCGGTAGATGTCGAGCAGCGCGTCGTCCTGGCCCTGGGTGTGGTCCTTCTCCAGGGTGGCGCGCATGGACTCGTACTCGCCGAACTCCTCGAGGATCTGCTCGGTGGTCCAGCCGAGAGCCTTCAGGAGCACGGTGACCGACTGCTTGCGCTTGCGGTCGATGCGGACACCGACCATGTCGCGCTTGTCGATCTCCATCTCGAGCCAGGCACCCCGGGACGGGATGATCTTGGCGGAGAAGATGTCCTTGTCGGACGTCTTGTCGATGGAGGAGTCGAAGTAGACGCCGGGCGAACGGACCAGCTGCGACACCACGACACGCTCGGTGCCGTTGATGACGAAGGTGCCCTTGTTCGTCATGAGCGGGAAGTCGCCCATGAAGACCGTCTGGGACTTGATCTCACCGGTCTCGTTGTTGGTGAACTCGGCGGTGACGAAGAGCGGGGCGGCGAACGTGAAGTCGCGCTCCTTGCACTCGTCGATGGAGTTCTTCGGGGGCTCGAAACGGTGGTCGCGGAAGGTCAGGGACATCGACCCGGAGAAGTCCTCGATCGGGGAGATCTCCTCGAAGATCTCCTCCAGACCGGACTTGGTGGGGACGTCCTGTCCGCTTTCCAGAGCCGCCTCGACACGAGCCTTCCACGCGTCGTTGCCGAGCAGCCAGTCAAAGCTTTCGGTCTGCAGCGCAAGAAGGTTCGGAACCTCGAGGGGCTCCTTGATCTTTGCAAAGGAGATGCGCAGCGGGGCGGTGCTGGCGCCGTTGTTCGTATTCGCGGTCGAGGCAGTGCGCGAGGCGGCCAAGAGGGGGTCCTTCCGAGGGCTCGGACTCACTACGCGCGTACCGGTCCCAAGCTGGCAGAGAGACGGAAATCCCAGGTCAGGGCGGTTTCAGTCCACGGTGCTCAAGCATGGGCATGCCCCTGGTGACGGGCAGGAGGCAGCTAACAGGCAGCGCAAAGGGTCAGTGTAGCCACCTGGCCCACTGATGTCCAGTCCCGGTTTCTGGAGACCCTCGTTGTTCTCAACACCTGCGGCAAGCCACGTCCTCAACGCACATCGATACTGCCCTCTTCGTCGCCGATCCATGCCTCGGATGCGGATCGTTGTGACGACGCGTCCTGAGAATTGCGCGCTGCGTGCGGTTCGTCAAGGCCCCCATGCCCGGACGAGGCCTGGCGTCGTCGCCGTCACGGCCTGTCGCCAGGCACAACGAAGATCACCATACTCGCCGCGACCGCCAGTGCAAGGCAGCCGCCGCACGCGTGCCCGGGAACGCCGAAAGGCGACCACCCACATGGGTGATCGCCGTTCGGTGTGTGTGCGTTACAGCCCTGGGGCCGCGACCACACGGAAGAGTCGGAAGACTCCGTGCCACGCGCCCGTGGGCGCGCGGCGAGGTGTTACTTGACCTCGACGGAGGCGCCGGCGCCCTTGAGGGCCTCGGCGGCCTTCTCCGCGGCGTCCTTGGCGACCTTCTCGAGGACCGGCTTCGGGGTGCCGTCGACGAGGTCCTTGGCCTCCTTCAGACCCAGGGAGGTCAGCTCGCGCACGACCTTGATGACCTGGATCTTCTTGTCGCCGGCGCCGGTGAGGATGACGTCGAACTCGTCCTGCTCCTCGGCGGCCTCGGCGGCGGCGCCACCAGCGGCACCACCGGCGACGACGACCGGCGCGGCAGCGGCGGCGGTGACGTCGAACTTCTCCTCGAAGGCCTTCACGAACTCGGAGAGCTCGATGAGGGTCATCTCTTCGAACTGAGCGAGCAGGTCGTCCTGGCTGAGCTTCGCCATGATGGCGGTCCTTCCACTAATTCGGCGGGTGCCGGATGTACATGAGAGGCGGGCGTACTAGTGGCCCGCATACGACCGTCGCCTCAGGCGGCGGTCACTGTGCGAGCCGAATTACTCGGCACCGCCCTGCTCGGCCTGCTTGGCGCGAAGCGCGTCCACGGTGCGGACGAGCTTCGACGGGAGCGCCTGGAAGACAGAGGCAGCCTGGGACTGCTTGCCCTTCATGGCACCCGCCAGCTTGCTGAGCAGAACCTCGCGGGACTCGAGGTCCGCAAGCTTCTTGATCTCGTCGGCGGTCAGCGCCTTGCCGTCAAGGACACCGCCCTTGATGACGAGAGAGGGGTTGTCCTTGGCGAAGTCACGAAGACCCTTCGCCGCCTCGACCGGGTCACCGGTCACGAAGGCGACAGCCGTCGAGCCCTTGAGGTGCTCGTCCAGCTGGATCCCGGCCTCGTTGGCCGCGATCTTGGTCAGCGTGTTCTTCACCACACGGTACTGAGCGTTCTCGCCGAGAGAACGGCGAAGCTCCTTGAGCTGCGCCACGGACAGTCCGGTGTAAGAAGTGACAACAGCAGCGTTGGAGTCGCGCAGCTTCTGCGTGATCTCCTCGACGGCTGCGACCTTGTCGGACGTCGCCATGAGCCTCGGCCTCCTTCCGGGGTGATGATCCTCGACTGACCTTTCGATCAGCCACGTGTCGCCGGACCGCCTGAATCAGGCACACAGGAAGGGGTTCTGCACAAAACGAAACGCCCCGGCGCAGGCGCACGGGGCGTGAGCTCGACCTGACGGAGAACCGTCCGGGAGCACTTCCACAGTCACCTACGCGGGTCGTCCGCAGCTTCAGCGGATCCTTCGGCCACCGCGCCCTCTTGCGAGCGCACGGCAACGACCAGCGGTCTTTGGCTTCTGTGGAAGAGTACGCGAACGGATCCGCGTCAGGCAAATCGGGTCGGCCCGGGCCGGCCGGGGATCAGCCCTGGGCGCCCTTCATCTCCTTGGCGATGTCCATGACCTGGCTCGCCGGCGGGGCCGTGATGGTCACCTTCTTGTTGTAGTCGATGAAGGTGATGGTCATGTCGAGGGGTCCCTTGTCGCCCTTGCCGCGGGCGCGGAACTGCTTGGTGTGGTCCTCGCCGTCGATCCACATGTCCATCGTGAGCTTCTCGACGCCCATGTCCTCGTACTGCTTGAAGCTCTTCTCCCGACGCTTCTTGGTGGCCGCGTCCTCGTCCTTCATGAGCTCGCGCAGCCGGTCCATCGTGACCGTGCCCGTGTAGTGGGTGGTCTCGACGCCCTCGACCTTCTCGGTGCCGACCTTCTTCAGGTCGTCGGAGCCGGTGAGGAGCGTGGACTGGTCGGCCGGGTTGTTGTCTGCCTGGGCGGAGAGCGAGGTGCCGCCGGGCTTGTCCGTGCCCTTACCCAGGCCCTTGGCGGGGAACTTGATCCAGCTCTTGCCGTCCATCTCCTTGGCGGCTTCCTTGCCGCCGCCGAGGTAGAGGCCGCCGCCGACGAGCCGGATCTCCGCCTTCTGCGGGACACCCTTGTCGGTCGCGCTCATCTCCATCCGCATGGCGAGCGGCTTGGTGCTCATAGCCGCCTCCGCCTTGACCCGGCCGTCGCCCGGGACCTTGCCGTCCATGCGGAAGGTGAACGAGGTCAGGTCCTCGCTCTTGGCCGCGGCCTTCTTCACGGCCGCCGCGGGCGCCATGTCGCCCCCCGCCTTGTCGGACTTCTCCGACCCGCAGCTGACCGCGCCACCGGCGAGCAGCACGGCGGCGAGCGCGGCGCCCGCGGTTCTCTTACGTCCCGTACGTACGGAAATGCTCATGACCCCACCCCTAGGAACATTTGATCCACTTATTGCCCGGCCGAGATTACCCGAAGGTAGGCGGGGCCTTCCTCCGGGTTCCCGGGCGGCTGGGCGCACCAGTGGTGCGGGGCGGGGCCGTGGCGGTCCTACATGCTCGGCTGCCTGTTCATCAGGTCCTTGAAGTCCGCCGTGTCACCGGCCGGGGGCTCCTCGGCGGAGACCTCGGTGCCGTAGTCGCTGTAGTACGCGGTGGCGGAGAGCTGGCCCGTCTTCATCTGGCCGCGCTCGGTCTTCTTCACGAGCAGGTTCTCGTCGTTGACCCAGATGTCGATGGTCTCGGTCGTGATCCCGGCCTGCTCCAACTGCTTCTTCATGTCGGCGAGTTGGGACTCGCTCAGGCCGGAGCTCTTCTCCGCCAGCTCGGCGACGTTCACGGTGCCGGAGTAGTGCGTGGTGTCCACGCCGCGCACCTTCTCCTCGCCGACCTTCTTCACGTCACCGGAGGCGAGCAGCATCTTCACCGACTGGTGCGGCGTGCTGTTCTGCATCGCGTCCTTCATGTACGCGCCCGAGCCGCCGCCTATCCGCTCCAGGTCGTCGTAGGCGTACTTCACCCAGTGCTTGCCGTCGGCCTGGGCGGCGAACCGCTCGCCCATCTTCGCGTAGTAGGCCTCGGGCAGATAGCGGGCCTCCATCGACGTGGTGCCGGCCTGGCGCATCGTCTCCGCCATCTGGCCACCGGTGTACGTGATGGTCATGTTGCCGGTGAGACCGTCGGCCCAGCCGAGGGCGCCCTTGGCCTTCATCGACATCACGGAGCCCATGGTGGTCTCGGACTCCACCTTGGCCGAATCCGCCTTGTCGGTGGTGTTCTCGATGGTGCGCAGCGCGGCTATGGGGCTGACGCTCAGGCCGCCCTTGCCGGACCCCTTGGCATTGTCGGAGTCCCCCGAGTCGTCCGAGGAGCCGCAGGCCGTGACCCCGCCGGTCAGGGCCGCCGCGGCCGCGACCGCCAGCGCCAGGCGTCGCACAGTCGTGCTGTTCATGTCGTCCCACCCCTTGCGTCCATGGAGAGCCAGCACGCTAGCGCAGCCCGCTCGTCCGCGTGTCTCCCGTGTCCATCTCCGTACGCGGTCCGTGCGCACCGCAGCGCGCGCACCGGCACCGCCCGTCCCCCGGGCATGTACCCGAAAAACGGGACGGGCCCCGCACCGGAAATGGTTGCGGGGCCCGTCACATTCGCGCCAGGCGCGGCTGCCGTCAGCTTCAGACGGCGGCCGGGTCCTCCTCGACGAGGAGGTTGCGGGTGCGGTTGGAGTCCAGCGGAATGCCGGGGCCCATCGTGGTGGTGACGGCGGCCTTCTTGATGTACCGGCCCTTGGCGGCCGACGGCTTCAGACGGAGGATCTCCTCCAGGGCCGCGGCGTAGTTCTCCACCAGCTTGGTGTCGTCGAAGGACACCTTGCCGATGATGAAGTGCAGGTTCGAGTGCTTGTCGACGCGGAACTCGATCTTGCCGCCCTTGATGTCGTTGACAGCCTTCACGACGTCGGGGGTGACGGTGCCGGTCTTCGGGTTCGGCATCAGACCACGCGGACCGAGCACGCGGCCGAGGCGGCCGACCTTGCCCATGAGGTCCGGGGTGGCGACGACGGCGTCGAAGTCCAGGCGGCCCTTCGCGACCTCGTCGATCAGCTCGTCGGCGCCGACGATGTCGGCCCCAGCGGCTTCCGCGGCCGCAGCACGGTCACCGGTCGCGAAGACCAGGACCCGGGCGGTCTTGCCGGTGCCGTGCGGGAGGTTCACGGTGCCACGGACCATCTGGTCGGCCTTGCGCGGGTCGACGCCCAGACGCATGGCGACCTCGACGGTGCCGTCGAACTTGGTCGCGGAGGTCTCCTTGGCGAGACGGACGGCCTCGAGCGGGGCGTACAGCTTCTCCCGGTCGATCTTGGCGTCCGCAGCGCGGAGAGTCTTGCTGCGCTTCACTTCTACTCCTGAGGTTCAGGTTTGGAGTTCGTGGTCCGGGCCAGCGCCTGGCCCTGCCACTTGAGGTCACGGGGTCGACCGTGCGACTCCGTCGCGGGGAGCTGGGATCAGCCCTCGACCGTGATGCCCATGGAACGGGCGGTGCCGGCGATGATCTTCGACGCGGCGTCCAGGTCGTTCGCGTTGAGGTCGGGCATCTTGGTGGTGGCGATCTCGCGGACCTGCGCCTGGGTGATCTTGGCGACCTTGGTCTTGTGCGGCTCGCCGGAGCCCTTCTCCACGCCCGCGGCCTTGAGGATCATCTTGGCGGCCGGCGGCGTCTTGGTGATGAAGGTGAAGGAACGGTCCTCGTAGACCGTGATCTCCACCGGGATCACCCAGCCACGCTGCGACTCGGTCGCGGCGTTGTACGCCTTGCAGAACTCCATGATGTTCACGCCGTGCTGGCCCAGCGCGGGGCCGACCGGCGGCGCCGGGTTGGCGGCACCGGCCTGGATCTGGAGCTTGATGAGCCCCGTGACCTTCTTCTTCTTGGGAGGCATTGCTCTCTCCGGGTCCTAGTGAGAGTGTTGAGCCGCATCCGTGGCGATGATCATCGATAGTCGCGATCATCCGGATGGAGGCATACCGCACTACGATAACGGGTATCTCGGCGGGGCCCAAACCGGTATCTGAGCAGACCATGGGCCCCACCCCCGGGAGGGCGGGGCCCGCGGCCCTCGGCACCCGGCTGCGACCACCGGGCAGCGGGTGCGCTCAGCAGCGCTTGGACGTCATGGCGTGGCCCGGGAGCGGGTCGCCGGGAGCGCGCAGCTCGCCGATCGCGGCGGTGCACTCCTGGGCGGTGTCGGCGGGCAGCGACCAGAACTCCTGGACGTTGGTCTTGTTCCACCAGTCCTGGCCGACGACCTCGTCCCGGGAGTAGCTGTACACACCGGTGCTGACGTCGTAGTCCTTCACCTTGTCGCGGAAGCTCTTCCACACCCAGACGTAGCCGTAGTTCTTCTTGCAGCTGGGCGAGTAGAACTGCTTCACCGACGCGGCGCGCGCTCCCTTCCGGTCGATGTACGCGGTGGTGCCGATCTGGTAGGCGTCGGAACAGACCCCGGCCGCCTGGGCCTTGAGGCTCCGCGGGTTGCCGTCCGCCGAGGGCGCGGTCGACTGGGGCGCCGCCTTCCTGGCGTCGGGCGCGGGCGCGGGGCCGGTTCCGGCCAGCGCCGAGCCGGCGCCGAGCAGGACGAAGGCACAGGCGGAGGCAGCAATCGCAGTCTTGCGGGCACGCATCAGGTGGTCCCCCTTGCTCGTCGGTGCAGGAGCCCGGATGCCATACCGCAGCAGAGCACCACAAATCGCCGCTCATGGCGACAGAGATCCCCATAAGCGTGCTGAGGTGTCGTGGAGGAAGGGACCGGGCGTTTCCGTCTACAAGTGAGACAGCCCGGGGCACCCGATGGTTGTGGCGTGGAACACATTTGTTCGTCGATGGCCATGACAAAGCCCCCGACCAGCGGTTTCCCGCCGGTCAGGGGCCCTGTACGAAGATCTTCGAGCTAGTTCTTCTGGATCTGGTCGAAGCTCAGCTCGACCGGGGTCTCGCGGCCGAAGATCTCGACGAGGCCCTTGACCTTCTTCGAGTCGGCGTTGATCTCGTTGATCGTGGCCTGCAGCGTGGCGAACGGGCCGTCGGTGACGGTGACCGAGTCGCCGACCTCGAAGTCCAGGACCTGGACCTCGACCTTGCGCTGCGGGGCGGGCTTGCCCTCGGCCTCGGCGGCCTCGCGGGCGGCCTTCTCCTCGGCCTCCGGGGCGAGCATCTTGACGATCTCGTCCAGCGTCAGCGGGTACGGGTCGTAGGCGTTGCCGACGAAGCCTGTGACACCGGGGGTGTTGCGGACGACGCCCCAGGACTCGTTCGTCAGGTCCATGCGCACCAGGACGTAGCCGGGGAGCTTGTTCTGACGGATGGTCTTGCGCTCGCCGTTCTTGATCTGGGCGACCTCTTCCTGCGGCACCTCGGCCTGGAAGATGAAGTCCTCGACGTTGAGCGAGACGGCGCGCTGCTCGAGGTTGGTCTTCACGCGGTTCTCGTAACCGGCGTAGGTGTGGATGACGTACCACTCGCCGGGCAGGCCGCGGAGCTCCTCGCGCAGGGCGGCGATCGGGTCGACCGGCTCCGCTTCCTCGGCGGGGGCCGCGTCCTCGACGTCCTCGGTGTCCTCGTCGGAGGCAGTGTCCTCGTCGGACTCGTCGGACTCCTCGTCGGCGACGGCCTCGGCCGCGTCGGCGTCCTCGTCGGTCTCGGCGACGTCGATGCCACCGGCCGCCGCTTCCTCGTCGGACTCCACGTGCAGGGCCGCCTCCTCGGCGGGCTCGCCCGCGGCGACGTCGGCAGCCTCGGCCTGGTCCGGGTCCTCGGCGTCCGCCGCCTCGACGATGTCGAGCTGGTCCTCCGCGGACTCCACGGACTCCGCGTGCTCTGCGCGAGGCTCAACGGCGTCGTTCAGGTTCGGGTCAGACACGGTGGCTGCTTCTTCCTGGATACAAGGGGGTGGAACACGCGAAAGGGGCGCCTGGTGCGGCGCCCTTCGCTCTCGGCTCAGCCGAAGATGTACTTGATGAGGTTGCTGAACCCATAGTCAATCACGGTCACCAGACCGATCATGATGACGACGAAGACGATCACGACCGTGGTGTACGTCGTGAGCTGGCTGCGCGTCGGCCAGACGACCTTGCGGAGCTCGGCAACGATCTGGCGGTAGAAGAGCGCCAGCCTGGCCAGCGGACCCTTCTTGCCTCGCTTGCCGCCCTTGCGCGCCTTCTTCTTGGAGTCCGGCGCCTCGTCCTGGGCATCAGGCATGTCGATGGAGCCCACGGCGTCCGTCACTCGTCTCACCTGATTCCGGGTCGTGGCCGTGCCGCGCCCGGTTGAGCCGCACGGCGGTGCATTGCAGTACGTACATGCGCACACATCCTGGCGAAGGTGTGTGTAGCAGGGCCGGAGGGACTTGAACCCCCAACCGCTGGTTTTGGAGACCAGTGCTCTACCAATTGAGCTACGACCCTTTGATTTCCCCCAACCTACAGCATCCGACCATGTGCACCGAGTGCTCTTGGAAGGTGCGGCCGGTGAGGGCCAACGACCAGTGAGTGTACGTGGTCCGGGGCGCCCCGTCGAACACGATGGGATCCGGCTCCGGATCGGACAGTCCTGGAAACCCGTGTGTCGGGGCTGTTTCGGGTCTGGAACGATGGGCGCATGAGCGCTGTCACTCCTCCCACCGAGCGCCGGGTCTCCGCCCGAGTCGGCGCGATCTCCGAGTCCGCGACCCTCGCCGTCGACGCCAAGGCCAAGGCCCTCAAGGCCGCCGGGCGCCCGGTGATCGGTTTCGGCGCGGGCGAGCCGGACTTCCCGACCCCGGACTACATCGTCGAAGCGGCCGTCGAGGCCTGCAAGAACCCGAAGTACCACCGCTACACGCCCGCGGGCGGCCTGCCCGAGCTGAAGGCCGCGATCGCCGCGAAGACGCTGCGCGACTCCGGTTACGAGCCCGAGGTCTCCGAGATCCTGGTGACCAACGGCGGCAAGCAGGCCATCTACGAGGCGTTCGCCGCGATCCTCGACCCGGGCGACGAGGTCATCGTCCCGGCGCCGTACTGGACGACGTACCCGGAGTCGATCCGCCTCGCGGGCGGCGTCCCGGTCGACGTCGTCGCCGACGAGACCACCGGCTACCGCGTCTCCGTGGAGCAGTTGGAGGCCGCGCGCACCGAGAACACGAAGGTCGTGCTCTTCGTGTCCCCGTCGAACCCGACCGGCGCCGTCTACAGCCGCGAGGACGCGGAGGCCATCGGCCGCTGGGCCCTGGAGCACGGCCTGTGGGTCATGACGGACGAGATCTACGAACACCTCGTCTACGGAGACGCCGAGTTCACGTCCCTGCCCGCGCTGCTGCCCGAGTTGCGCGACAAGTGCGTGGTCGTCAACGGCGTCGCGAAGACGTACGCCATGACCGGATGGCGCGTGGGGTGGATCATCGGCCCGAAGGACGTCGTCAAGGCCGCGACGAACCTCCAGTCGCACGCCACGTCCAACGTCTCCAACGTCGCACAGGCCGCCGCCATCGCCGCCGTCTCGGGCGATCTGACGGCCGTCGACAAGATGCGCGAGGCCTTCGACCGGCGCCGCCGCACGATCGTGCGGATGCTGAACGAGATCGACGGCGTCCTGTGCCCGGAGCCCGAGGGCGCCTTCTACGCGTACCCCTCGGTGAAGGCCCTGATCGGCAAGGAGATCCGCGGCAAGCGCCCGCAGAACACCGTCGAGCTGGCCGCGCTGATCCTGGAGGAGGCCGAGGTCGCGGTGGTCCCGGGCGAGGCCTTCGGGACGCCGGGCTACCTGCGGCTCTCGTACGCCTTGGGTGACGAGGACCTGGTCGAGGGTGTCTCGCGGATCCAGAAGCTGCTGGCGGAAGCGCGCGACTGAGCGGTCCGCGCCGCCGAGCGGACCCCAGCGCGCCATATGGCGCGCTGGGGTCCGTTTCTTTGTTCAGGGCGGACCACGAATGAGGAAAGCCGCTACCGGGGCACCCCACCCGTACGGCAAGATCCTGGAATGGAGCGCGTACGAGACGTAAGAGAGCTGCCGAAGGCCCATCTGCACCTGCACTTCACCGGGTCGATGCGGCCCTCGACGCTGCTTGAGCTCGCCGACAAGTACGGGGTCCACCTGCCGGAGGCCCTGACCGGGGGGACGCCGCCGAAGCTGCGGGCGACCGACGAGCGGGGCTGGTTCCGCTTCCAGCGGCTCTACGACATGGCGCGGTCCTGTCTGCGCGAGCCCGAGGACATCCAGCGCCTGGTGCGGGAAGCGGCCGAGGAGGACATCAAGGACGGGTCGGGGTGGCTGGAGATCCAGGTCGACCCGACGTCGTACGCGCCCCGGCTCGGCGGGCTCATCCCGGCCCTGGAGATCATCCTGGACGCCGTCGACAAGGCCTCGCGCGAGACCGGGCTCGGGATGCGCGTCCTGGTCGCCGCGAACCGCATGAAGCACCCCCTGGACGCGCGCACGCTGGCCCGGCTCGCGGTGCGGTTCACCGGCCGGGGCGTCGTCGGCTTCGGGCTCTCCAACGACGAACGGCGGGGCATGGCGCGGGACTTCGACCGCGCCTTCGCCATCGCCCGCGACGGCGGGCTGCTCGCGGCCCCGCACGGCGGCGAGCTGAACGGGCCCGCTTCGGTGCGGGACTGCCTCGACGACCTGCACGCGCGGCGCATCGGGCACGGTGTGCGGGCGGCCGAGGACCCGCGGCTCCTGAAGCGGCTCGCGGAGCGGGGCGTGACCTGCGAGGTGTGCCCGGCGTCCAACGTGGCCCTCGGTGTCTACGAGAAACCCGAGGACGTGCCGCTGCGGACGCTGTACGACGCCGGGGTGCCGATGGCGCTCGGCGCCGACGACCCGCTGCTCTTCGGCTCGCGCCTGGCCGCGCAGTACGAGATCGCGCGGCAGCACCACGGCTTCGGCGACGCCGAACTGGCCGAGCTGGCGCGGCAGTCGGTGCGGGGGTCGGCGGCGCCCGCGGACGTACAGGAGAAGCTGCTCGCGGGGATCGAGGAGTGGCTGGCGTCCTGACGCGGCTCTGGTCGTCCTGGCGCGGCTCTACAGGCTGACGCCCACTGTCACCGGCTCGTTGACCAGCGTGATGCCGAAGGCGTCCCGGACGCCCGCGACGACCTCGCGGGCCAGGGCCAGCAGGTCCTCCGTGGTGGCGTCGCCGCGGTTGGTGAGGGCCAGGGTGTGCTTGGTGGAGATGCGGGCCGGGCCCTGGCCGTAGCCCTTGGTGAAGCCGGCCTTGTCGATGAGCCAGGCCGCGGAGGTCTTCACGCGCCCTTCGCCCGCCGGGAACGCGGGCGGTGCGGTGTCCGGGCCGAGCCGCTCCGCCACGCGCGCGTGGAAGACGGCGAACTGCTCGTCCGTGAGGATCGGGTTGGTGAAGAACGACCCGGCCGACCAGCTGTCGTGGTCCTCGGGGTCGAGCACCATGCCTTTGCCCGCGCGCAGCTTCAGGACGGTCTCGCGCGCCACGGCGGCGGGCACCCGGTCCCCGGCCTCGACGCCCAGCGTGCGGGCCGTCTCCGGATAGGCGATCGGGGCGCTCATCCCGCCCGCGTCCTCCAGCTGGAAGCGCACACGCAGGACCACGAAGCGGTCGGGATCGGCCTTGAAACGGCTGTGGCGGTACGAGAAGTCGCAGTCCGCGTTCGCGATGGTGACCGTCTCGCGGTCCTTCCGGTCGTACGCGACCACTTCGGTGATCGTCGAGGAGACCTCCTGGCCGTACGCGCCCACGTTCTGGATCGGCGTCGCGCCCGCGGAGCCGGGGATACCGGCCAGGCACTCGATGCCCGCGAGGCCCGCGTCGACGGTGCGCGCCACGGCGTCCGTCCAGACCTCACCGGCCGCGAGCTCGAGGCGGGTGCCGTCCAGGGCGAAGCCGGTGGTGGCGATGCGCAGGGCGGTGCCGTCGAACCCCTTGTCGCCGATGACCAGGTTCGACCCCCCACCGACGATCAGCAGCGGGGTCCCGGAGTCGTCGGCTTCGCGAACGGCGGCGATCACCTCGGCGTCGGTCGTCGCGGTGATCAGCCGAGCAGCGGGCCCACCGAGCCGGAAGGTGGTGAGCGGGGCGAGGGGGGCGTCGTGGAGTACCTGCACAGGCACAAGGGTACGGGCCGTGGCGGCAGCGCTCGGGCGGGGCCGGGCAGCACGTGAGGCGCCGGACGAGCTGCTGTCAGCCCGTCCGGCGCTTGAGGACGAGGCCCGAAGGGCCAACAAGGGGGAAAGGGGCGCAGCCCCATGGGAACCCCCGTCACACGGACACAGGCACCCGCTCCTCGGCCACGGGAGGTCCGGCGACCACGGCGGCCGCCCCCCGCCGGGGAAGCAGGCCCGCGGCCACCGCCCCGAGCGCCACCACCCCGGCCCCCACCCACAACGCGGGCTCGAGCCCGTCCACGAACGCCACCGGCGACTCGTACCCGCCCTGCGCGGAGAACACGGAGGCCATCAAGGCGACACCGAGCGCCCCGCCCACCTCGCGCAGCGCGTTGTTCGCCCCGGAGGCGATGCCCTGCTCGGACGGCCGGACGCTGGCCATGACCAGGCTGGCGGCCGGGGCGAAGTACAGCGCCATGCCGACCCCGCTGATGATCAGGGCGGGCAGCTGGGCGGCGTACGACACGTCGGGAGACAGGACGAGGGCGAACCAGCCGAGCCCGACGGCCTGGAGGGCGAGTCCCGCGGTGACGATCGGCCGGCCCCCGATGCGGTCGGACAGATAGCCCGCGATCGGCGCGACGATCATCGGCATGCCGGTCCAGGGCAGCAGCCGCAGCCCCGCCTCGGTCGGCGAGTACCCGAGCACGCCCTGGAGGAACTGGCTGAGCAGGAAGATCGAGCCGAACATGCCGACGAACATCAGCAGGCTGGCCGCGTTGATCGCGGAGAACGCCCGGCTCCGGAAGAGCCGCATCGGCAGCATCGGGTTCTTGGCGCGGATGCCGTGGCGCACGAAGCCTCCGAGCAGCGCGGTGCCCGCGATCAGACCGGTCAGAACGGGCGCGCTGGTCCAGCCGTCGATGTTGCCGCGGATCAGGGCGTACACGATCCCGAAGAGGCCGCCGCTGGCGAGCAGGGTGCCGGGGAAGTCGAGCGGGGCGCCGGTGCCGTAGGACTCGGCGAGACGTATGCGGGCGAGCGGCAGCAGGGCCAGGCCCAGCGGGACGTTCAGCCAGAAGATCCACTGCCAGGAGACGTGCTCGGTGAGCGCGCCCCCGATGAGCGGCCCGCTGGCGACCGCGAGGCCGTTGACGGCGCCCCAGATCCCGAACGCCATGCCGCGCTTGGCGGCCGGTACGGCGGCCGTGAGCAGCGTCAGGGTGAGCGGCATCATGATCGCGGCGCCGACGCCCTGTACCGCGCGGGCGGCGATCAGTTCGTTGATGCCGGGCGCGAGGGCCGCGGCGGCGGAGGCACCGGTGAAGATCGCGAGGCCGACGCCGAAGAGCTTGCGGCGCCCGAACCTGTCCCCCAGGGCCGCACCGAACATCAGCAGCACGGCGAAGGTGAGGGTGTAGGCGCTCACCGTCCATTCGAGGTCTTCAAGGGCGCCGCCCAGATCCTTGCGGATGGAGGGCAGCGCCATGGTGACGACGAGGTTGTCGAGGGCCGCCATGAAACCGGCGACGCTGGTGATGACGAGGGCCCAGACGGTTCCCCCGCGGGATGCTGCTTGCTGTGACATGTCTCCCCCGGACGGTGAGTGTCGGATGTCAGGTTAGTAATTGATGACTAACTTTCATGGTCATGACGAGGCGCGAATCCCGGGCCACGGCCACTACAGCTGCTACGGCTGCCACGACAGCCACTGCGGCTACTACGACTGCACGGACCTCTCCTGGGGCTGGGCCGACATGTAGAACCCTTCCCAGACCCGGTGGTCGGCGGGGAACCCCATGGCCGACAGGACGTTGATCAGCATCCCGTAGGCCATGAACTGCGTCGTCCCATCCACGTCCGCCCCGAGCGGCAGATGCGCGGCCTCCCAGATCTCCATCCATCCGGCGCGCACCATCTCGCCGAACTCGTGGTCCCCGGCGGCCTCGGCGGCCGCCACGGCGACGTACGTCTGGAGCTGCATCTGGAGCTTGTCGGGGTCGTCGGCGATGAGCTTCGAGTACGCGATGGCCATGGCGTGCAGGGCCTCTTCGCCGTGCAGCCCCTCGCCCGCCTTCGCGAAGACCTTGCGGGTGTCCTCCAGGCAGCGCGCCGACGCCGCCAGGAAGATCGCCTTCTTGCTCGGGAAGAGCCGGAAGAGATAGGGCTGCGAGACTCCGACGCGCTTGGCGATCGCCTCGGTCGACGTCCCGTGATACCCACCGCGGGCGAATTCGCTCATCGCCGCGCGGATGACGCTCTCGCGCCTCTCCTCTGCGCTCATCCTGACCATGCGAATAAGTTAGTGTCCAATCACTAACCAAGTCAAGGGGTGGCCTTGCGGGGGTGCCGAGGGGTGACCCTCCGGGGGCACGAGTAAGGGGCGTCCGCAATGGCGGGCGCCCCTTACTACTGCTACTACTACGCGACTCGCGGCCGTGCCGTCGGCCGAACAGTCAGACCCTCAGGCCAGCCGCACGACCGCCCGGGACATGCCGAGCACCTTCTGGTCGCCGCTCTTGGCCAGCAGATCGACCCGCACCTGCTGGTCGTCGAGCTTCGCGGCGACCTTCGCGCTGACCTCGATCGTGGCGCCCTTGTCGTCGTTCGGGACCACGACGGGCTTGGTGAAGCGCACGCCGTACTCGACGACGGCGGCCGGGTCACCCGCCCAGTCCGTCACGACGCGGATGGCCTCGGCCATCGTGAACATGCCGTGCGCGATGACGTCGGGAAGGCCGACCTCGACCGCGAACTTCTCGTTCCAGTGGATCGGGTTGAAGTCGCCGGAGGCGCCCGCGTACCGCACGAGTGTGGCGCGTGTCACCGGGAAGGTCTGGGCCGGGAGTTCGGTGCCGACCTCGACGTCGTCGTATGCGATCTTCGCGGTCATGGTCACGCCCCCTCTGCGGCGGGCTCCGCCGCGCGCGCGACGAGCTTGGTCCAGGCGGTCACGACGTGCTCCCCGGCCTCGTCGTGGACCTCGCCGCGGATGTCCAGGATGTCGTTGCCGGCGAGCGACTTGATGTTCTCGATGGTCGAGGTCACCGTGAGCCGGTCGCCCGCGTACACGGGACGCGTGTACGCGAACTTCTGGTCGCCGTGCACGACTCGGCTGTAGTCGAGGCCCAGCTGCGGGTCCTCGATGACCTTGCCCGCGGCCTTGAACGTGATCGCGAACACGAAGGTCGGCGGGGCGAGCACATCGGGGTGGCCGAGCGCCTTGGCGGCTTCCGGGTCGGCGTACGCGGGATTGGCGTCACCCACCGCGACCGCGAATTCGCGGATCTTCTCGCGGCCGACCTCATAGGGGTCGGTGGGCGGGTAGGACCGCCCCACGAAGGACTGGTCGAGCGCCATGGCTCGGCACCTCCTGGCAGCTGGGTTCTCGGTAGGGGCCGGACGGGGCCGCCGCCGGTGCGGCGGGCGGGATGGGTCCGGAAATGACTCGAGGCCGCCCCCGAGTGATCGGGGGCGGCCTCGAGTACTAGCCTGTTTTTATCGCGTTTCGCGGTGCGCGGTGTGCGAGTTGCAACGCGGGCAGTGCTTCTTCATCTCCAGTCGGTCCGGGTTGTTACGCCGGTTCTTCTTGGTGATGTAGTTCCGCTCCTTGCACTCCACGCAGGCCAGCGTGATCTTCGGGCGGACGTCGGTGGCAGCCACGTGAGTGCTCCTTGACGGACGGATGGACGGATGAACGCATAAAAGAGTAGCCGATCGAAGGACCGACCCCACAATCGGCTACTGAAGGGTAGCGGTGACCGGACTTGAACCGGTGACACAGCGATTATGAGCCGCTTGCTCTACCGACTGAGCTACACCGCTGCGATGCGCTTCGGCCCCTCGCCCGGAAGCGAGGAACCTCACACATCAGAGCCCCAATGCGGAATCGAACCGCAGACCTTCTCCTTACCATGGAGACGCTCTACCGACTGAGCTATTGGGGCGAGCGATGAAGACATTACACGCTCGCCCGCCGATCGCCCAAATCCGTTTCGCCAGGGCCGTCCGGGGGCATGGCGCAGGCCCACAAAAGGCCGCCTCACCCGCCTCACCAGGGGCCACCAGGCCCTCGCACCACAGCAGTACGACTATTGCGCTCCTCCGCGAAGCGGGCTCCCCACCGCCCTAGGCTCGACCCGCGCTGCGTGATCTTGCGTGCCTCGACGCCGCCGTCCACGCGCGCCCTCGGGTCGCGTCCCGGCACGCCTCGAGCCGCCCGCAGCCGCCCCCGAGCACCAGGAGCGCGATGCCCGACAGCCAGCCGCAGCAGCCCTCTTCGCCCGACTCCCCCGGCCCCCGGGAGTCCCCCGGCCCCCAGGACGCCCACGACGCCCGGAACGCCGCGGGCCCCCCGGCACCGTCGCCCTCGCCCTCACCCTCCCCGTCGTCCGCCCCCTCGCCCTCCCCGGCACCCGCCGCGCCCGCCGCGCTGCTGCTTAGCGGGGCGCGGCTGACGGACGGCAGGACCGTGGACGTACGGCTCGCTGAGGGCCGTATCGAGGCTGTCGGTACGGCGGGCAGTCTGGCCGCGCACGCGGGGCGCGTGGACCTGAGCGGCTACCTCCTGCTGCCCGCGGCGGCGGAGCCGCACGCGCACAGCGACACGGCGCTGAGCGCGCTCGCGGACGGCCCGGTCCCGGGGGACGTCCAGGACGTGCAGCGGCGCGCCACCGAGGCGGCGCTGCTGCAGCTCGGGCACGGGGCGACGGCGCTGCGCTCGCATGTGCGGATCGGTGACGTCCAGGGCCTGGACTCGCTGCAGGCGGTGCTCCAGGCGCGGCGCTCGCTGCGCGGCCTTACCGACCTCTCCGTAGTGGCGGTGCCGCGGCTGCTGACCGGGATGGCGGGCGCCGACGGGATGGCGATGCTGCGGGACGCGGTGAAAATGGGCGCCTCCGTAGTGGGCGGTTGCCCGGATCTGGACCCCGATCCGACGGGGTACGCGGAGGCGGTCCTCGACCTGGCGGCGGAGCACGGCTGCGCGGTCGACCTGCATACGGACGGCGGGGATCCGGCCCGTCTGGCGCGGCTCGCGGCAGCGGCCGGGGGGCTGCGGCCCGGGGTGGCGATCGGGCCGTGCGGCGGCCTCGGGCGGCTGCCGTCCGACGTGGCGGCGCGGACCGCGGAGCAGTTGGCGGCGGCCGGTGTGACGGTGGTGTGCCTGCCGCAGGGCGACTGCGGGGGCGCGGGGCACGGGGCGCGGGCGGCCGCGTCCGCGGGGGTGCCGGACGGCGGGGCGGTCCCGGTGCGGCTGTTGCGGGCCGCCGGGGTGCGGGTCGCGGCGGGCAGCGGGGCGCTGCGGGACGCGGCGAACCCGGTGGGCCGCGGGGATCCGCTGGAGGCGGCGTACCTCCTCGCGTCCCGGCAGGGGCTGCGCCCCGAGGAGGCCTACGACGCGGTGAGTTCGGCGGCGCGGGCGGCGATGGGGCTGCCCGGGGTCAGGGTGGAGGCGGGGTTCCCCGCGGAACTCCTCGCCGTGCGCGGCGACACCCTCGCCGGGGCGCTGTCGCTGGCGTACAGCCGCATCGTGGTGCACCGGGGGCGCGTGGTGGCGCGGACCAGCGCGGTGCGGGAGTACTGCGACTCGGCGGCCGCGGTGGCGCTCGATCTGCCGCGGCAGGGGCGGGGGAAGGAGGGTGGGGTGGTCTCGTGAGGGGGCGGGTGGTGAGGCTGTGCGGTGGGCCGTGCGCCTCTGAGTGGTCCGTACGTCTCCAGGGGGTGGCCCGTACGGCATGTGGCCTGGTGCGGGACGTTCCAGCCGCGATCACACGCGGGCTGCCGTACGGTCGGGAGCATGCGCATTGTCATCGCTGGAGGTCATGGTCAGATCGCGCTGCGGCTTGAGCGACTGCTCGCCGCGCGCGGTGACGAAGCCGCAGGGCTCATCCGCAACCCGGCCCACGAGGCCGATCTCCGGGACGCCGGCGCCGAACCGGTGCTGTGCGACCTGGAGTCGACGTCCGTGGAGGAGGTCGCCCGGCATCTGGAGGGCGCGGACGCGGCGGTGTTCGCGGCGGGCGCGGGGCCCGGCAGCGGGGCGGACCGCAAGAACACGGTGGACCGTGACGCCGCCGTCCTGTTCGCGGACGCCGCCGAGCGCGCCGGGGCCCGCCGGTACATCGTGGTGTCGTCGATGGGCGCGGACCCCGACCACCCCGGCGACGAGATCTTCGACGCCTATCTGCGGGCCAAGGGCGAGGCCGACGCGTACGTACGCGGCCGCACCGCCCTGGACTGGACGGTCCTGCGTCCCGGCATGCTGACGGACGACGCCGGCACGGGTCTCGTACGCCTGGAGGCCTCGACCGGCCGGGGCCCGATCCCGCGCGACGACGTGGCCGCGGTGCTCGCGGAGCTCCTGGAGACCCCGGCGACGGCGGGGCTCACCCTCGAACTCATCAGCGGCTCGACACCGGTCTCGGTGGCGGCGAAGTCGGTCGCGGGCAACTGACGCGCGCCGCTGTCCTGTCCGAAGCGTCAGAACAGCGGCAGCTGCCCCGGGAACTCCGGCACCACGTACCCGTCGAGCGCGGGCTGCGCGGCGCCGAGGTGGGCGTGCTGCCGGGACCCGGGGCACGAGACGAGATCCCCGGTGCCACGCGGCCCGGGCGGATCGTGGCGGGCGAACCTCCCTCCCACGACCGCGATTTCACGACGGCACACGGGGCAGTGTCTGCGACGGGACGAACTGGACGACGACATACGTCCCAGTGTGCCCACGCCGAAGCCCGGACCTGCGGCAACCGGCCCCGGAACCAGAAAAACGAAGAACCCCCTCCGTGCCTGCGTTGTCGCAGGACGAAGGGGGTTTCCTTCATGTGGCGGCGCCAGGATTCGAACCTGGGAAGGCGAAGCCGGCAGATTTACAGTCTGCTCCCTTTGGCCGCTCGGGCACACCGCCAGGGGATGCTGCTCCGGGGCTGGCCGCTCTCGCGGTGCTCCGTGGCAACGACGTAAACGATACCTGATGACCGGGGGTGCTTCGCCACCCGATTGATCGGCACCCGGCGGGGAGGCAGTGGCTAGGCTTTACGGATGCGGTCGGCGACTAGAAGGCCGTGTACCCGCTGAGTACGCAGACCCCGATACAAGGAGCCACAGGACATGGCCGACTCCAGTTTCGACATCGTCTCGAAGGTCGAGCGGCAGGAGGTCGACAACGCCCTCAACCAGACGGGCAAGGAGATCTCGCAGCGCTACGACTTCAAGAACGTCGGTGCTTCGATCTCCTGGTCCGGCGAGAAGATCTTGATGGAGGCCAACTCGGAGGACCGGGTCAACGCGATCCTCGACGTCTTCCAGTCCAAGCTGATCAAGCGTGGCATCTCCCTGAAGGCGCTGGACGCGGGCGAGCCGCAGCTGTCCGGCAAGGAGTACAAGATCTTCGCCACGATCCAGGAGGGCATCTCCCAGGAGAACGCGAAGAAGGTGGCGAAGATCATTCGCGACGAGGGCCCGAAGGGCGTCAAGGCGCAGGTCCAGGGCGAGGAGCTGCGCGTCAGCTCCAAGAGCCGTGACGACCTGCAGGCCGTGCAGGCGCTCCTGAAGGGCCAGGACTTCGACTTCGCCCTGCAGTTCGTGAACTATCGGTAGTTCGTGGGCCGTTCGGCTCGCCGACGTACGACGGAGGGCGGGCACCCGGATCGGGTGCCCGCCCTTGCTGCTGGCTGCAGTCTGTGCCGTCGTCAGCGGCGTGAGTGGCCGAAGAGGATGCGGTAGGCGATCAGAAGGACGAGGGAGCCGCCGATGGCCGCGGCCCAGGTCGCGCCGTCGAAGAAGTGGTCGGCTATCGGGCGGTCGAGGAAGCGCGCGGAGATCCAGCCGCCCACGAAGGCTCCCGCGACGCCGATCAGCGTCGTACCGATGAAGCCGCCCGGATCGCGGCCCGGGAGCAGGAGCTTGGCGGTGGCACCGGCGAGCAGCCCGAGAACGATCCAGCTGATGATGCCCATGGTGACCTGCCTTTTCGTGCTGGCGTGCGAGTGGCTCTTCGTACCTTTTCGTGGAGTGTTGTCCTGAAGGACGTGGTGAGGGGCGTGCGCGGTTCCCGGGTGCCCGCTGGATGCGGCGCAGGACACAGCGGAGGCGCGGGGCGTGCGGGAGCGCAGCGGGCGCGGCAGGGCGGCGGCTGTGGGGTGCGGGTGGGGTGCGGTGCGGTGGGCTTTGGTCAGTCCCGGCCGGGCGGCAGGGATCCGGACGGCGGCTGGCCGCCCGGAGCGCCGTACGGGGACGGTCCGGCGCCCGCGCGGGCGGGAGCGCCGATCGGGCCGGCGGCCGTGAACGGCTCGTCCGTGGGCACGATGTCGCGGCCGAGGGGCAGCAGCGAGATGGGGATCATCTTGAAGTTGGCGAGGCCCAGCGGGATGCCGATGATCGTGACGCAGAGCAGCAGGCCGGTGAAGACGTGGCCGAGGGCGAGCCACCAGCCCGCGAGGATCAGCCAGAGGATGTTGCCGATCAGCGAGGGCGCGCCCGCGTCCCCGCGCTCGACCGCCTTGCGCCCGAAGGGCCACAGCGCGAACAGGCCGATGCGGAACGACGCGAGGCCGAACGGAATGCCGATGATCGTGATGCACAGCAGCACGCCCGCGAACAGATAGAACAAGCACATCCACAGGCCGCACAGGATGAGCCAAATGACGTTCAGAACTGTCTTCACTGCTGACGACCTGCCATCTGCTCGAGCCGGGCGATGCGCTCCGCCATCGGCGGGTGGGTGGAGAACAGCTTCGACATGCCCTGGCCGGGCCGGAACGGATTGGCAATCATCATATGGCTCGCCGTTTCGAGCCGGGGCTCCGGCGGAAGCGGCAACTGCTTCGTACCGGCGTCGAGTTTGCGCAGGGCACTGGCCAGAGCCAGTGGGTCGCCGGTGAGTTGCGCGCCGGACGCGTCGGCCTCGTACTCCCTGGAACGGCTGATGGCGAGCTGGATGATGGACGCGGCGAGCGGGCCGAGCAGCATGATCAACAGCATCCCGAAGATGCCGGGTCCTTCGTTGTCGTTCGAGCGTCCGATCGGAATCAGCCAGGCGAAGTTGACCAGAAACATGATGACGGAGGCGAGTGCCCCCGCGACCGAGGAGATCAGGATGTCGCGGTTGTAGACATGGCTCAGTTCGTGGCCGATCACGCCGCGCAGTTCGCGCGGGGTGAGGATGCGCAGGATGCCGTCCGTGCAGCAGACGGCGGCGTTGCGTGGGTTGCGGCCGGTCGCGAAGGCGTTCGGCGCCTCGGTCGGTGAGATGTAGAGCCGGGGCATGGGCTGCCGCGCCTGCGTCGAGAGCTCGCGCACCATGCGGTACAGCTCGGGGGCCTCGAACTCGCTCACCGGGCGTGCCCGCATCGCGCGCAGGGCCAGCTTGTCGCTGTTCCAGTACGCGTACGCGTTCGTGCCGACCGCCACGAAGAGCGCGACGATCAGGCCCATACGCCCGAAGAAGCTGCCGATGACGATGATGAGTGCGGACAGTCCCCCGAGGAGTACGGCGGTCTTCAGCCCGTTGGTCCGGCGGTGCACGGTACGCCCTCCTGGTGGTGCGCGGGGGAACCCTCTGCTTGCTGGTGCTTCCACTGTTCAGTGGACCCTCCCTTACTGGTCAACGCCAGGCGGAGGGTGCTAGTTCCCTTGTGCGCTCAGGAGCGGTGTGGGCCGCGCGGGTGACGGCGGCGGTCCGGGCCGTACGTCCGGGCTCAGCGCACGCCGTGTTCCGCGAACTGGAGGACGAGCTGGGGTGCCCCGGAGAGGGCGACGCCGAGCACGGCGGTGACCGCGATGGCAGCGGTCAGGGGGGCCGGGACGTGGTGCTTGGCGGGCTCGCCCTCGGGGGCGCGGAACAGCAGCGCCGTCCACTGGAGGTAGTAGTAGAGCGCGATCACCACGTTGGCCGCCATGACGACGGCGAGCCAGCCCAGGCCCGCGTCGACCGCCGTGGAGAACACGGTGACCTTCGCGAACAGGCCGATGATGCCCGGCGGCAGACCGGCCAGGCAGAGCAGGAAGAAGGCGAGGACCAGGGCCGACAGGGGGCTCTTGGCGTACAGGCCCCGGTAGTCGCTGACACGGTTCAGCTTCTGCGTGCGGCCGACCAGGGCGGCGACGGCGAACGCTCCGAGGTTCACGGCGGCGTACATCAGGGCGTACGCGACGGTCGCGCCGGTGGTCTCCAGGACGTCGGAGTGGCGGTCGGCGTACCCGGCGGCCGCGATCGGCACCAGGAGGTAGCCCGCCTGGCCGACCGAGGACCAGGCGAGCAGCCGGACCGCGCTGTACGCGCGCGTGGACTGCTGACGCAGGGCGGCGACGTTGCCGACGGTCATGGTGAGGGCGGCGAGCCCGGCGAGTGCGGGCCCCCAGACGTCGGCGTACTCCGGGAAGGCGACGACCGTGACGAGGATCAGGCCGGTGAAGCCGACGGCCTTGCCGACGACGGAGAGGTAGGCGGCGACGGGCAACGGCGCGCCTACGTAGGTGTCGGGCACCCAGAAGTGGAAGGGGACGGCGGCCACCTTGAAGGCGAAGCCGACCAGGGTCAGGACGACGCCGGTCTGCGCGAGCGTGTCCAGTTGTCCGTCGACTTTCCCGAGCTTCTCGCCCACCTCGGTGAGGTGCATGGTGCCCGTCGCGGCGTACACGAAGCTGACGCCCAGGAGGGTCACGGCGGTCGCGGTCACCGAGGAGAGGAAGAACTTCAGGGCCGCCTCGGAGGACCGCTTGTCGCCGCGCTTGAGGCCGACGAGAGCGAAGGCGGGCAGGGAGGCGACCTCCAGGGCGACGACGAGTGTCGCGAGGTCGCGGGAGGCGGGCAGCAGGGCGGCGCCCGCGGCCGAGGAGAGCAGCAGGAACCAGTACTCCCCTTCGGGGAGTTCCTTGTCGGCGTTCCGCGCGTCCTTGAGGGCGGTCATCGAAAGCAGGGCGGTGAGCAGCGCGCCGCCGATGACGAGGAGTTGGATGACGAGGGTGAACTCGTCGACCGTGTAGCTGCAGGCGGTGGCGCGCGGGCCGCTGAGGCAGAACGTCGAACGGTGCGAGTCGGTGAGGGGCAGCAGGAGGAGACCCGCCGCGGTCAGGCCCGCGAGGGAGACCCAGCCGAGCAGGTGCTTGTTGCGCTCGCTCAGGAACAGGTCGGCGACGAGGACCGCGAGGCCGACGACCGCCACGATCGTGGGCGGCGCGACGGCCACCCAGTCGACGGACTGGATGAGGCTCGCGGTGGATTCGGCGGCGATCACGACTTGCCTCCTGCGAGGAGCTGCTGGACGGCCGGGTCGGTGAGGCCGAGGAGGGCCGCGGGCCAGAGGCCGGCGAGGACGGTGAGGGCGACGAGCGGGGTCCAGGCGGCGAACTCGTAGCCCTGGACGTCGGTGAGCCGCGGTGCCTCCTGGGTCGCGGACATCGGGCCCATGCAGACGCGGCGTACGACGATGAGCATGTACGCAGCCGTGAGCAGGGTGCCGAACGCGGCGATGGCCATGAACGTGAGGAAGGCGGGGCGGCTGAGGTCGTCGGCGGGTTTGAACGCGCCGAACAGGGCGAGCATCTCGCCCCAGAACCCGGCGAGTCCCGGCAGTCCGAGCGAGGCGACGGCGCCGAAGGCGAGCAGGCCGCCGAGGCGCGGCGCCTTGCCGTACAGGGCGGCGCCGGACTGGGAGGAGTCCTGCGCGGCGGAGCCGCTCGTTGAGGGGCGGTGGCCGGGTGACGGGAGGGAGAGGGCGTCGAGGTCGCTCGTGCCCGTGCGGTCCTTGAGCGCGCCGACCAGGAAGAACAGCAGGCCGGTGATGAGGCCGTGGGCGATGTTGGCGAAGAGCGCGCCGTTCACGCCGGTCGGCGTCATGGTCGAGATGCCGAGGAGCACGAAGCCCATGTGGCCGACGGAGGAGTACGCGATGAGGCGCTTGAGGTCGCCCTTCGCGCCGGGCCTGGCGAGGGCGAGGCAGGCGAGGGATCCGTAGATGATCCCGACGACGGCGAACGCGGCGAGATAGGGCGCGAACGTCTCCATTCCGTCGGGCGCGATCGGCAGCAGGATCCGGACGAACCCGTACGTACCCATCTTCAGCAGGACACCGGCCAGCAGGACCGAGCCGACGGTGGGCGCGGCGGTGTGGGCGTCGGGGAGCCAGCTGTGCAGCGGCCACATCGGCGTCTTGACCGCGAGCCCGATCCCGATCGCCAGAACGGCGATGACCTGCACGGATGTACTCAACTGCCGGTCGTTGTCAGTGGCGAGTGCCACCATGTCGAATGTGCCCGCCCTCAGCCCGATGAGGAGCAGGCCGAGCAGCATGACGACGGAGCCGAGCAGCGTGTAGAGGATGAACTTCCAGGCGGCCTGCGTGCGTTGGGCGCCGCCCCAGCGGGCGATGAGGAAGTACATCGGGATGAGGACCATCTCGAACGCGAGGAAGAACAGCAGCAGATCGAGGACGGCGAAGGTCGCGAGGGTGCCGGACTCCAGGACGAGGATCAGCGCCACGAATGCCTTGGGGGACGGCCCGGTCGGCATTTTGAAGTAGGAGTACAGCGCGCAGAGGAAGGTCAGCAGCGCGGTCAGGACCAGAAGGGGGAGGGAGATGCCGTCGATGCCGAGATGGATGCGCACGTCGAGTGCGGGGATCCAGCTGATGTCCGTCGTGGCCTGCATCTTCGACGGATGGTCGTGGTCGAAGCCGAGCGCGAGGACGATCGCGGCGAGCAGGACCGCGCCGGTCACGGTCACGCCGTGGCGCAGCACGGCCTGGTCCGGGGACTTCCCCTTCAGCCCGGGCGGGGCCGGGAGGAGCGCGGCCACGGCGCCGATGAGCGGGCCGACGACGATCAACGCGAGAAGGAACTGCATCACTGACTCACTGATACCGATCACGGCTGCTCACGCTCCGGCGGTGGCGACGAGGACGGCGGCGACCGCCAGGACGACGGTGCCCGCGAGCAGCGCGCTCAGATAGGTCTGCACGTTGCCGGTCTGCGCGCGGCGGACGGCCGCGCCGAGCCAGCGGGGTGCGGTGCCCGCGCCGCGTACGTACGTGTCGACGACCTCGCGGTCGAGGAAGCGGACGAGCCGGGCGCCGGCCTGGACGGGGCGGACGAACAGGGCCGCGTAGAGGGCGTCGAGGTGGAAGCCGACGGCGGCGTGGCGGTGCAGCGGGCCGAGCAGGAGGCGGCCCGGGTCCGCCGGGTCGGGGGCGCTCGCGACGTCTCCGTACGCCGGAGCGTGGGCCGCGATGGCCTCCGCCTCGACCTGGCCCGCGTCGGCGTCGGGGTGCGCGGCGACCGCGCCGATCGGGACGCGGGCGGCGAGCGCGGTGGTGTGCCGCCACGCGCCGTACGTGACCAGGGCGCCGACGAGGGCGACGCCCGTGCCGAGGACGGAGGTGGTGAGGGTCGGGGCGAGCTTGTGGCCGTCGAACCAGTCCGGGAGGACACCGACGGTCACGCCGAAGGCCAGCGACGGAACGGCGAGCACCCAGAGCACGGCGGTCATGGCGACCGGCTGCCTGCCGTGGTCCGGTGCCTCCGCTCCCCCATCAGACGGGGCGGCGCGCAGCGCCTCGTCGGAAGGGCGGTGGGCGACGGGTGAGCGGAAGGCGAGCAGCCACAGGCGGGTCGCGTACGCGGCGGTCAGGAGGGCCGCGACCAGGCCCGCGACGAGGACGATCCAGCCCGCCGCGGCGGGGGCGGACTCGGCGTGGCCGGTGGCCGTGTGCTCGGCGGCGCCGAGGACGGCCTCCTTGGAGAAGAAGCCGCTGAAGGGCGGGATCGCGGCGAGCGCGAGGAGCGCCACGGTCATCGTCCAGTAGGCGTCGGGGACGCGGTCACGCAGGTCCTTCATGCGGGACATGGCGGCGAGCGAGTTGGTGCCCGCGGCGTGGATGATCACGCCCGCGGCGAGGAACAGGAGCGCCTTGAAGGCGCCGTGCGACAGGAGGTGGAAGACGGCGGCACCGCGGTCGCCGACGGCGAGGGCGCCGGTCATGTAGCCGAGCTGGCCGATCGTCGAGTACGCGAGGACGCGCTTGATGTCGTCCTGGGCGAGCGCGGCGAGGGCCGAGCCGGCCATGGTCACGGCGGCCATGACGGCGAGGACGACCAGGGCGGCGGCCGAGGCGGCGAAGACCGGGAGGAGCCGGGCGATGAAGTAGACGCCGGCGGCGACCATCGTCGCGGCGTGGATGAGCGCGGAGACGGGCGTCGGGCCCGCCATCGCGTCGGGCAGCCAGGTGTGCAGCGGGAACTGCGCGGACTTGCCCGCGACGCCCGCGAGGAGCAGCAGGGCGATGAGGGTGGGGTGGTCGAGGTCGCCGTTCGCGACGGTGGCCAGGATCTTCGTGATCCGGAACGAGTCCGCGTCCACGGCGAGGGCGAACAGGCCGATCAGGAAGGGGACGTCGCCGAGCTTGGTGACCAGGAAGGCCTTCAGGGAGGCCGCGCGCGCCTCGGGCGTCTCCCAGTAGTGGCCGACGAGGAAGTACGAGCAGATGCCCATGATCTCCCAGCCGACCAGGAGCACCATCAGGTCGCCGGAGTAGACGACGAGCAGCATCGCGGAGGTGAAGAGGGAGACCAGGGCGGCGTACGAGGGGTAGCGCGGGTCGCCGTGCAGGTAGGCCGTCGAGTAGATCTGCACGCAGGAGGCGACGACGCCGACGAGGACGGCGACGAGGGCCGCGAAGCCGTCGATGTGCAGGGCGAGGTCGATGGGGACCGAGCCGGTGGGCGTGAGCTGGGTGGCCGCGTCCACGGCCGCGTCGCCGCCTTGGCGCACGGCCACGACGGCGGCGAGCCCGAGCGACGTCAGGGCGGGCAGCACCGCGAGGGGACGGACGAGGCCGGGCACCGTGCGGCCGAGCAGCAGTCCGGCGACGGCGCCGAGGAACGGCAGGAGGGGGACGAGGACGGCGAGGGTGGTCGTGGTCACGCGGTGGCCTCAGCCTTCTGCGACGCCCCGGGGGCGGGCTCGTCGGGTTCCTCGGCGGCGGCGCCTTCGGAGTCGCCGTAGTCATCGCCGTCGCCGCCGTCGGGCAGTTCGGCGGTGTCGCGGAGGTCGTCGACGGCGGAGGTGCCGCGGTTGCGGTAGACGGCGAGGACGATCGCGAGGCCGATGCCGATCTCGGCGGCGGCGATGGCGATGGTGAACAGGGTCAGGGCCTGGCCGGAGTGCAGGGCGTCGCGCAGCCAGACGTCGAAGGCGACGAGGTTGAGGTTGACGGCGTTGAGCATCAGCTCGACGGACATCAGGACCAGGATCGCGTTGCGGCGGGCGAGCACTCCGTACAGGCCTACGCAGAAGAGGAGGACGGCGAGGACGGCGGGATAGGCGAGGTGCATCAGCGGGTCCTCTCCTTCTGGTCCTTCTGGTCCTTCTGGTCGGCCGGTGCCTCAGGGGCCTTGGGGCCGTGTCGGTTCTGGCGGCCGTTGTCGTCCTGCTCGTCCTTGGACTTGCGGGACAGCACGATCGCGCCGACGAGGGCGGCGAGGAGCAGGACCGAGAGCGCCTCGAAGGGCAGAACCCAGTGCCGGAACAGGATCGAGCCGGTGACGTCGGTGGTGCCCTGGGGCTTGTCGAGCTCGATCCACTGGGTGCGGAAGGCGTCCACGACGACCCAGACCAGGGCGCCGGCCGCGGCGAGGGCGACGGCGAGCGCGACGGGCCGGTTGCCCGAGTCGGCGTCCGGGGAGCGGCCGATGGGCGCCCTGGTGAGCATCAGGCCGAAGAGGAGGAGGACGACGACGGAACCGACGTAGATGAGGACCTGGACCCAGGCGATGAACTCGGCGGTCAGAAGCAGGTACTCGACGGCGAGGCCGCCGAGCGCGACGACCAGCCAGAGCGCGGCGTGCACGAGCTGGCGGGTGGTGACGGTGATGATCGCGGCGCCCAGGGTGACGAGCCCGACGAGCACGAAGGCGATCTCGACGCCGGTCGGGGAGAGGAAGCCCTGGGGGGCGTCGGCGGCGATGTGGAGGTTCACGCGTCCCCCTCCGGCCTGGCCTCGGGGGCCGGCTTCGGCTCGGGGGCCGCCTCGGTCTCCGGCTCGGCGGCCGGCTTCGCGGCCTCGGCGGCCAGCTTCTCGGCGGCCTTGCGGGCGGCGGCGAGTTCCTTCGGCTCCTCGGCTCCCGGGTCGAGCGCGGGCGGGGCGGGGACGGTCCACATCCACTCGCGGAGCTTGTCGCGCTCGTGGGTGAGTTCGTGGATGTCGGTCTCGGCGTACTCGAACTCCGGGGACCAGAACAGCGCGTCGAAGGGGCACACCTCGATGCAGATGCCGCAGTACATGCAGAGGGAGAAGTCGATGGCGAAGCGGTCGAGGACGTTGCGGCTGCGCTCGCGGCCGCCGGGGGCGGCGGCCGGGACCGTCTCCTTGTGGGAGTCGATGTAGATGCACCAGTCCGGGCACTCGCGGGCGCACAGCATGCAGACCGTGCAGTTCTCCTCGAACAGGCCGATGACGCCGCGGGTACGGGGCGGCAGTTCGGGCTGCACTTCGGGGTACTGCTCGGTGACGGTCTTCCTCGTCATCGTGCGGAGGGTGACGGCGAGGCCCTTGGCGAGGCCTGAACCGGGGACCGGGGGCATCAGTTGATCGCCACCTTCACGATTCCGGTGAGCGCGATCTGCGCGAGGGCGAGCGGGACGAGGAGGACCCAGGCGAGCTTCTGGAGCTGGTCCTCACGGAGGCGGGGGTAGGTGACGCGCAGCCAGATCACGATGAACGCGAGGACGGCGGTCTTCAGGAGCGTCCACACCCAGCCGAGCCCGTCGGCGCCCCACGGCCCGTGCCAGCCGCCGAGGAACAGGACGGTGGTCAGGCCGCACAGGACGACGATCCCGGCGTACTCGGCGAGCAGGAAGAGGGCGAAGCGCAGGCCGGTGTACTCGGTGTACGCGCCGAAGATGATCTCGGAGTCGGCGACCGGCATGTCGAAGGGCGGGCGCTGGAGTTCGGCGAGTCCGGCGACGAAGAAGACGATCGCGCCGACGATCTGCCAGGGCAGCCACCACCACTCGAAGGCGTCCACGATGCCGGGCAGCGAGACCGTGCCCGCGGCCATCGCCACGGACGCGGCGGCGAGCAGCATCGGCAGCTCGTACGCGAGGAGCTGGGCCGCGGTGCGCAGGCCGCCGAGGAGGGAGAACTTGTTGGCCGACGCCCAGCCCGCCATCAGGGAGCCGAGGACGCCGACGCCCATGACGGCGAGTACGAAGAAGATGCCCGCGTCGACGACCTGCCCGACTGCGCCCTCACCGGGGCCGATCGGGATGGCGAGCAGCACGAGCAGATACGGCAGCAGGGCCACGGCCGGGGCGAGCTGGAAGACCCGGCGGTCGGCGTCGGCCGGGACGATGTCTTCCTTCTGGGCGAACTTGACGCCGTCGGCGACGAGCTGGGCCCAGCCGTGGAAGCCGCCCGCGTACATGGGGCCGAGGCGGCCCTGCATGTGGGCCATCACCTTGTGCTCGGTCTGGCCGATGATCAGGGGAAACGTCAGGAAGACGACGAAGACGACGAGGAGTCGCAGCGTGACGTCGAGGGCGTCGTTCACTGCGGGCCTCCTGGGCGGTTGTCAGGGTCGTCGGGGGCGGTGGGCTCGGCGGGGGCTTCGGGGGCTTCGGGGGCTTCGGGGGCTTCGGGAGCCTCCGCGGCCTCAGCAGCCTTTGCGGCGCCGGGAGTCTTCGGTGCTTCCGGCGCCTCCGGTGCTCCCGGAGTCTTCGGTGCTTCCGGAGTCTTCGGTGCTTCCGGAGTCTTCGGTGCTTCCGGAGTCTTCGATGCTTCCGGAGCCTTCGGTGCTTCCGGAGTCTTCGATGCTTCCGGAGCCTCCGGTGCTCCCGGAGTCTTCGGTGCTCCCGGAGCCTCTCGTTTCGAGGGCTGCGCGGCTTCCGGTTCGGTCTCGTCGAAGGCCGGGCGGGCGTTGTGCCAGGGGGCCTCGTCCTTCGCCTTCGGGGGCTCCGCAGGTTCCGCGGCCGGAGTCGCCGGAGCAGCAGGGGCCGTCGAGTCGGCCGGGGTCGCCGGGCCGGCCGGGGTCACCGGAGCCGCAGCCTCCCCCGCGGCACCCTCCGCCCGCTGCGAAGCCGACCCTTGCGAGACACTGCGTGCCCGCCGTGCCGGAGCCGCCTCCGCCTGGCTTGCGGACCCCTCGCCCGCGGTCCGCGTGCGCCGAGCCGGGCGCTCCCCCGCGGCCCGCCCCGCCCCGCGCGCGGGCCGTGCGGGAGCGGCCGGAAGCTGCCCCTTCAGCGGGCCCCACTCGTTGGGGTCGGGCACGCCCGGCGGCAGCATCTGACGCCGCTTGGGCCCACCGTGCGCAGCTCCCGCCGCGGACTCCCCCGGCTCCTTCGCCCCGGGCCACGCCTTCGCCACCCGCGCCGCCAGCACGAAGTCCTTGCGCAGCGGATGGCCCTCGAAGCCCTCGGGCAGCAGCAGCGGTACGAGATGGGGGTGGCCGTCGAAGCCGACGCCGAACATCTCGTGGGTCTCGCGCTCGTGCCAGGCCGCGCCCGCGTAGACGTCGACGGCGGTCGGCAGGGCAGGGGCTTCGTGCGGCACGGTCGTGCGGACGAGCAGCCTCCGCACCGGGGCAAGGGCGACGACGTGGGCGGACACGCGGAAGCCGGTGCCCGGTTCGTCGACGGCGCTGAGCCAGTCGAAGTAGGTGCAGCCGAGGTCGTCGCGGGCGGTCCGCAGGGCGTCGAGCCAGGAGGCCACGGGCACGTCCACCGTCAGGACCTCGTACGACTCCTCGGCGCTCGCCTCCGCGCCGAACAGCTCCTCGACGGGAGCAGGCAGCCAGCCGGTCATCCGGCGTCCTCCCCCGTCACCGGCGCGGCGCCCGGCGCGGGCGGCGCGACCAGGCCGCTTCGCAGCGCCGTCGTGGACGGCCGCGTCCCGTTCGCTCCGTAGCGCTCGCCGAGCGACTCGCGGGCGATCTTCTCCTGGAGCTTGAGGATGCCCTGGAGCAGCGCCTCCGGGCGCGGCGGGCAGCCGGGGACGTACACGTCGACGGGGATGATCTGGTCGACGCCCTTGGTGACGGAGTACGAGTCCCAGTAGGGGCCGCCGCAGTTGGAGCAGGCGCCGAAGGAGATCACGTACTTGGGCTCGGGCATCTGCTCGTACAGACGCTTCACCGCGGGCGCCATCTTGTCGGTGACCGTGCCGGAGACGACCATCAGGTCGGCCTGGCGCGGGCCGGGCGCGAACGGGATCACGCCGAGGCGGATGAAGTCGTGCCGGGCCATGGACGCCGCGATGAACTCGATGGCGCAGCAGGCGAGGCCGAAGTTGAAGACCCACAGGCTGTAGCGGCGGCCCCAGTTGAGGACCACCTTCATCGGCTCGGGGGCGAGGCGGGACAGGACGCCAAGGCGCTTCGGCTCCGGGAGGAGCACGGGCTCCGCCGCGGGCTGCTGGTTCACGTCCATGCGAGGACGCCCTTCTTGTATGCGTACAGCAGGCCCACGGCCAGGAAGCCGAGGAAGATGAACATCTCGACGAGGGTCGCGGCGCCGTATCCGGGCGCGGCGAAGACCGTCGCCCACGGGAAGAGGAAGATCGAGTCGACGGCGAAGATGACGTAGAGGAACGCGTAGACGTAGTAGCGGACCTGGGTGTGGGCCCAGCCGTCGCCGACCGGGTCGACGCCGCATTCGTAGGTGAGCAGTTTCTCCGGGGTCGGCACGACCGGCCGCAGGAGCCGGCCCGCGCCGAAGGCCACGGCGACGAACAGCACGCCCACGACGGCGAGCAGCCCGACGACGGAGTACGACTCGAAGTAGCTCGCCGCGACGTCCGTGTGGTGCGTCGTCACTGGCACCTCAGCCCCTCACTCCCGAAACTCACGCGTGTATCGCTCACGTCTCACCCGTGTCTCGCCGATTCGCCGTCACACCGGGTCCACGAAGCAGCTTGCCGTCACGTCCGTTCGACGATCTGTACGCACGGGAGTCTAGGGCCTGCTAAAGACGCGGTAAGCAGACCGTCATGGCCAAGCACTGGCGAGGTGGGGTTATCCACAGTGCGATCCGGCGGTCCCCCTCATGGCGCGAGCGCGGCGAGCCGGGCACCCTTTGCGGTATGACCGCGAGCACCACGACCTCGGAAGCCCCGTCACAGGGCCCACCGCCTGCCCGTTTCGCCTATGACGTGCACACTTGGAAGGAGATCGTGCATCTCCTGGTGAACCTGCCGATCGGGATCGCCGGTTTCGTGTACGTGGTGGCGGCGCTGGGCATCGGCGGCGCGCTGTCGGTCACGGTGATCGGTCTGCCGCTGCTCGCGTTCGCGCTGTTCGGCGCGCGCCTGCTCGGCAAGGCGGAGCGCTGGCGGGCGCGGCTGCTTCTCGGCGTGCGAATCGAGGAGCCGAGCCCGATGCCGTCGCCGTCACGGCGCGACGGCAGCTTCCTCACCTGGCTCTGGTCCACCCTCAAGG
This sequence comes from Streptomyces sp. NPDC041205, assembly GCF_055591765.1. Classification (NCBI taxonomy): domain Bacteria; kingdom Bacillati; phylum Actinomycetota; class Actinomycetes; order Kitasatosporales; family Streptomycetaceae; genus Streptomyces; species Streptomyces sp. NPDC041205. Next base: position 1,319,347 of record NZ_JBVIZH010000002.1, read on the forward strand.
ACCCGGTGGGCTGGCGCACGATGCTGTACTGCTTCATCCGGCTGCCGTGGGCCCTGGTGACGTTCACCGTCATGTCCGTCGGCGTGTTCGTGCTGTGGCCGGTGCTGCCGTTCATCGCGCGGCTGCTCGCCAACGCCGACCGGGCGATGGTGCGGGGCCTGCTGTCGCGCTCCGACGAACTGGAGCGGCGCATCGCCGAGCTGGAGTCGGACCGCGGAGTCGTGGTGGACACCGCCGCGGCCGACCTGCGGCGCATCGAGCGGGACCTGCACGACGGCGCGCAGGCGCGGCTCGTCGCCCTCGCCATGGGGCTCGGCCTCGCCAAGGAGAAGCTCCTCGAGGACCCGGAAGCAGCGGCGGCGATGGTCGGCGAGGCGCACGGCGAGGTGAAGCTGGCCCTCCAGGAGCTGCGGGACCTGGCGCGCGGCATCCACCCGGCCGTCCTCACCGACCGCGGCCTCGACGCCGCCCTTTCGTCGGTCGCCTCCCGGTGCACGGTGCCGGTGAAGGTGACGGCCGACCTGCCGACGCGCCCGGCGGCCGCGATCGAGGGCATCGCGTACTTCACCGTCTCCGAACTCCTGCAGAACGTGAGCAAGCACAGCGGGGCGCGGACCGCGAGCGTCGAGGTGTGGCGCTCCGAGCAGCGCCTGCTGATACAGGTGTGGGACGACGGCCGCGGCGGCGCGAGCCTGGACGGCGGCAGCGGCATGGCGGGCCTCGCGGACCGGCTCGGCGCGGTGGACGGCCTGTTCGTCATCAACTCGCCGACAGGCGGACCGACGACGATCACGGCGGAGCTGCCGTGGCGCGACCGGAGCGAGGGCTGAGGGCCCTCAGGGTGCCGCGCACCCCCGCGAGGTAGGGAAAACCCCCCGCTCAAGACGCCGACCCACTCCATGGTCGCAACCGGGCGCCGGAGCGCACTCTGGGGGTACGACAAGGGGAAGCTCACGCGGAGCGGGCAAGAACCCGCGCGGGGCCGAGCAGAACGGATGACATTGATGGCCACGGATTACGGACAGGGGTACGGACACGTCATGGAAGCCGACGTCGAGGGCCACCGCGGCCACGGCAGCCACGGCAGCCACCGGGGCGACGGGCGCGGCGAGGGCCGGCTGCACCGCCTCCCGGTCGCCCTGCGCGCACCGCTGGAGGGGCGCACCTGGCGCGAACTCCTGTACGTGCTCCTGTCGTTCCCGATCAGCATCATCGGCTTCATCTTCGCGATCACGATGCTGTCGGTCGGGGTGGGGCTGCTCATCACGTTCGTCGGCATCCCCGTGCTCGCCCTGGGGCTCATGGCCTGCCGCGGCTTCGGCGCCCTGGAGCGGATCCGGGCCCGGACGCTGCTCGGCGTGGACGTCAAGGACCCGCACCCGCTGAAGCCCCGGGACAAGGGCGCCATGGCATGGATGGGGGCCGTCCTCAAGAGCGGTGTCTCCTGGCGGCACGTCCTGTACTCGCTCCTTCACATGCCCTGGGCGATGTTCTCGTTCGTGGTGACGGCGCTCTTCTGGACGTACGGCTGGGCGATGCTGACGTACCCGCTGTGGTTCTGGCTGTTCCCGGTCTACGGAGGGCAGGACGGGATCCAGCTCTACGGCGACGACGGCCACCGGATATACCTGGACAACCCCTTTGAAATCGGCCTCACCGCCGGTACGGGCCTTCTCGTCACGCTGGCCACGCCCTGGATCGTCCGCGCCCTGACCACCGTCGACCGGCTGCTCGTCCTCGGCCTCCTCGGCCCCTCGCGCCTGGTGTCACGTGTCGTCGAGCTGGAGTCGGACCGGGGGGTCGTCGTGGACACCGCCGCGGCGGACCTGCGGCGCATCGAGCGGGACCTGCACGACGGCGCGCAGGCGCGACTCGTCGCCCTCGCCATGGACCTCGGCCTCGCCAAGGAGAAGCTGGCCGAGGACCCGGAGGCGGCGGCGCGGATGGTGGACGAGGCGCACGGCGAGGTGAAGGTCGCGCTGCAGGAGCTGCGGGATCTGGCGCGGGGGATCCATCCCGCCGTCCTCACCGACCGGGGGCTCGACGCCGCGCTGTCCGCGCTGTCCGCGCGGTGCACCGTGCCGGTGGAGGTCGAGGTGGACCTGGCGGCGCGGCCCGCCGCCGCGATCGAGGGGATCGCCTACTTCACCGTGTCCGAGCTGCTGCAGAACATCAGCAAGCACAGTGGGGCGGGGCGGGCCTCTGTGGATGTGTGGAAGGTCGAGGATCGGCTGATGTTGCAGGTCGGCGATGACGGGCGGGGTGGGGCCGATGTCTCCGCCGGGTCGGGGCTCGCGGGGCTCGCTGAGCGGCTTGACGCGGTGGACGGGATTCTGGTGGTCGAGTCGCCCGTGGGCGGGCCTACGTTGATCACGGCCGAGTTGCCCTGGCGGGGCTGAGCCCTCGCGGGGCGCCCCAGGCCCGCCCCTTCCCGAAACCGGGGCTTCGCCCCTGGACCGCGGGGGTGGGTGTCCCCTTCGGGTGGGACAGTCCGCCCCCGACCGGCGCTTCGCGCCTCGTCCTCAAACGCCGGACGGGCTGAGAATTGCCGGAGCAGGCCGATCGTGCGGGTGGGACAGCCTGCGCCGATCGGCCTTCGGCCTCGTCCTCAAACGCCGGACGGGCTGATCGGTCGCCCCCGGCTTTTGGCGGAGCCCTTCTCGGAGTCGTACGACACTCTTCACCTCAGCCCGGCGCGGGCTCGTCCGAATGCTGGGATGCTGGAGCCTGTCAATGGGGCGGGGACAGGCTGTGGGGGTCCAGAACATCGTGGAGGACAAGGTGCGGGTGGTCATCGCCGAGGATTCAGTGCTGCTCAGGGAGGGCCTGACCCGGTTGTTGACCGACCGCGGGCACGACGTCGTCGCGGGGGTCGGTGACGCGGAGGCGCTGATCAAGACGATCACGGAGCTGGCGGCACAGGGCACGCTGCCGGACGTGGTGGTCGCGGACGTGCGGATGCCGCCGACGCACACCGACGAAGGGGTGCGCGCGGCGGTGCTGCTGCGCCAGCGTCATCCGGGGCTCGGCGTGCTCGTGCTCTCGCAGTACGTGGAGGAGCAGTACGCGACGGAGCTGCTCGCCGGGTCGAGCCGGGGCGTGGGCTATCTGCTCAAGGACCGGGTCGCCGAGGTCCGGGAGTTCGTGGACGCGGTCGTGCGCGTCGCCCAGGGCGGCACCGCGCTCGACCCGGAGGTCGTGGCGCAGTTGCTCGGGCGCAGCCGCAAGCAGGACGTCCTCGCGGGGCTCACCCCGCGCGAGCGGGAGGTCCTCGGTCTGATGGCGGAGGGGCGGACCAACTCGGCCATCGCGCGCCAGCTGGTCGTGAGCGACGGGGCGGTCGAGAAGCACGTCAGCAACATTTTTCTGAAGCTCGGGCTCTCGCCCAGTGACGGGGACCATCGGCGGGTACTCGCGGTCCTGACCTATCTCAATTCCTGACCCCAGCTCCTGCACCGGGCTCCTGATCCCGGCTCCTGAACCGAGGGGCCCTTCGTCCCGCCACCGGGACAAGGTCACGCACAGCGACACCGCACCACCGCAGCACGGTCCTAGAACCAAAGGATGAGCGGAGAGCGTCTTCATGAAAGGCCGGGGGGCGAGTCACAGCATGACAAACCAGGGCATCCAGCCGTCTCAAAGGTGCGTCCACCATGCGAGCGGCCCTAAGAAGGTGACCCTTACAGACGTAGGGTGGGCGATGGGAGGGCAGGGCGGCCTGCCGCTCCCGCACAGCCGCCTCGAGGGAGGTCCAGTTCAGTGACCAGCCAGGTCAGTAGCCCGGCCGAGCAGGCCGACGAAGCCGTCGTAGGGGAGCAGCGCAAGGCCGCTGCGAGCGAGAAGGACGTGCGCCGTCTCGACCGGGTGATCATTCGGTTCGCGGGTGACTCCGGTGACGGCATGCAGCTCACGGGTGACCGGTTCACCTCCGAGACGGCATCCTTCGGCAACGACCTGTCGACGCTGCCGAACTTCCCCGCCGAGATCCGCGCCCCCGCCGGGACGCTGCCCGGTGTGTCGTCGTTCCAGCTGCACTTCGCGGACCACGACATCCTCACCCCGGGCGACGCGCCGAACGTGCTGGTCGCGATGAACCCGGCGGCCCTGAAGGCGAACATCGGCGACGTGCCGCGCGGCGCCGAGGTGATCGTGAACACGGACGAGTTCACGAAGCGGGCCATGCAGAAGGTGGGGTACGAGACCTCGCCGCTGGAGGACGGCTCGCTGGACGGCTTCCAGGTGCACCCGGTGCCGCTGACCACGCTGACGGTCGAGGCGCTGAAGGAGTTCGACCTCTCGCGGAAGGACGCGGGGCGGTCGAAGAACATGTTCGCGCTCGGGCTGCTCTCGTGGATGTACCACCGGCCGACCGAGGGCACCGAGAAGTTCCTGAAGACCAAGTTCGCCAAGAAGCCGGAGATCGCGGCCGCGAACATCGCCGCGTTCCGCGCGGGCTGGAACTTCGGCGAGACGACCGAGGACTTCGCGGTCAGCTACGAGGTGGCGCCCGCGGCCAAGGCGTTCCCCACGGGCACGTACCGCAACATCTCGGGCAACCTGGCCCTGTCGTACGGCCTGATCGCGGCCGCGCGCCAGGCGGACCTGCCGCTGTACCTGGGCTCGTACCCGATCACGCCGGCCTCGGACATCCTGCACGAGCTGAGCAAGCACAAGAACTTCGGCGTGCGGACCTTCCAGGCCGAGGACGAGATCGCGGGCATCGGCGCGGCGCTCGGCGCGGCGTTCGGCGGCTCGCTGGCCGTGACCACGACCTCCGGCCCCGGTGTGGCGCTGAAGTCGGAGACCATCGGCCTCGCGGTGTCCCTGGAGCTGCCGCTCCTGATCGTCGACATCCAGCGCGGCGGCCCGTCCACGGGCCTGCCGACCAAGACCGAGCAGGCGGACCTGCTGCAGGCGATGTACGGCCGCAACGGCGAGGCCCCGGTGCCCGTCGTCGCCCCGCGCACCCCGGCGGACTGCTTCGACGCGACCATCGAGGCGGCCCGGATCGCCGTCACGTACCGCACGCCGGTCTTCCTGCTGTCCGACGGCTATCTGGCCAACGGCTCCGAACCGTGGCGCGTGCCGGACACCGACGAACTGCCCGACCTGCGCGTGCAGTTCGCCTCCGGCCCCAACCACACCCTGGAGGACGGCACCGACGTCTTCTGGCCTTATCTGCGCGACCCGAAGACCCTCGCCCGGCCGTGGGCGATCCCGGGCACGCCGGGCCTCGAACACCGCATCGGCGGCATCGAGAAGCAGGACGGCACGGGCAACATCTCCTACGACCCGGCCAACCACGACTTCATGGTCCGCACCCGGCAGGCCAAGGTGGACGGCATCGAGGTGCCCGACCTGGAGGTCGACGACGCGAGCGGCGACGCCCGGCTGCTCGTCCTCGGCTGGGGCTCGACGTACGGGCCGATCACGGCTGCGGTACGCCGGCTGCGCGCCGCCGGGCAGAGCGTCGCGCAGGCGCATCTGCGCCACCTCAACCCGTTCCCGAGGAACCTGGGCGAGGTCCTGAAGCGTTACGACAAGGTGGTGATCCCCGAGATGAACCTCGGTCAGCTCGCCACGCTCGTCCGCGCCCGATACCTGGTGGACGCGGTCTCGTACAACCAGGTCAACGGCATGCCGTTCAAGGCCGAGCAGCTCGCCACGGCTCTCAAGGAGGCCATCGATGGCTGACACCACGCTCGAGGGGCCCACAGGTTCCGAGACGCTTCTGAAGCTCGTGCCCAAGGCCGAGGGCAAGCAGTCCATGAAGGACTTCAAGTCCGACCAGGAAGTGCGCTGGTGCCCCGGCTGCGGTGACTACGCGGTCCTGGCCGCCGTGCAGGGCTTCATGCCCGAGCTCGGCCTGGCCAAGGAGAACATCGTCTTCGTCTCCGGCATCGGCTGCTCGTCCCGCTTCCCGTACTACATGAACACGTACGGGATGCACTCCATCCACGGCCGCGCCCCGGCCATCGCGACGGGCCTCGCCTCCAGCAGGCGCGACCTGTCGGTCTGGGTCGTCACGGGTGACGGCGACGCGCTGTCCATCGGCGGCAACCACCTCATCCACGCGCTGCGCCGCAACGTGAACCTGAAGATCCTGCTGTTCAACAACCGGATCTACGGCCTCACCAAGGGGCAGTACTCCCCGACCTCCGAGGTCGGCAAGATCACCAAGTCGACGCCGATGGGCTCGCTCGACGCGCCCTTCAACCCGGTGTCCCTGGCGATCGGCGCGGAGGCGTCCTTCGTGGCGCGGACGGTGGACTCCGACCGCAAGCACCTCACCGAGGTGCTTCGCCAGGCCGCCGACCACCCGGGCACGGCGCTGGTGGAGATCTACCAGAACTGCAACATCTTCAACGACGGCGCCTTCGAGGTCCTGAAGGACAAGCAGCAGGCCGAGGAGGCCGTGATCCGCCTGGAGCACGGCGCGCCGATCCGCTTCGGCACCGAAGGCTCCAAGGGCGTCGTGCGGGACCCGGCCACGGGCGATCTGAAGGTCGTCGCGGTGACGGAGGAGAACCAGTCGCAGATCCTGGTCCACGACGCCCACTCCGCGTCCCCGACCACGGCCTTCGCGCTGTCCCGCCTCGCCGACCCCGACACGCTGCACCACACGCCCATCGGCGTCTTCCGCAGCGTGGACCGGCCGGTGTACGACACGCTGATGGCCGACCAGCTCGACGCGGCCATCGAGCAGCGCGGCAAGGGCGACCTCGGGGCGCTGCTCGCCGGTGGCGACACCTGGACGGTCGTCGGCTAGCCCCGCCCGTTCGGCGCGCGAGCGCCCGGTTCCGAACACCGAAGCGGCCCGGTCCTGATCCAAGGACCGGGCCGCTTCGGCGTTCAGGACCGCGCCGCGTCGTACTCCTCGCGCGCCACGAGCACGTCGTCCATGCGCTGCTCCGCCCACCCCCCGAGCGCGCGCACCAGCGCGGCCGCCTCGTGGCCCATCTCGGTGAGGGAGTAGTCGACGCGGGGCGGGATGACCGGCTTGGCGTCGCGGTGCACCAGGCCGTCGCGCTCCAGGGTCTGGAGGGTCTGGGTCAGCATCTTCTCGCTGACGCGGCCGATCTCGCGGCGCAGCTCACTGAAGCGGTACGACCGCTCCGCGAGGGCGATCAGGACGAGGACGCCCCAACGGCTGGTGACGTGCTCGAGGACGAGGCGGTGCGGGCACATCTGCTCGCCCTGGGCGTTGCGGATGCTGGTACTTACGGCCATGCCAGTACCTTACTTCAAAGTGGGTACTTACGGATAGTTAGTGCCGGAGCTAGAGTGAGTGGCATACCGCATCGCAACGACCCTGACCAGGGTAAATAGGAGATTTCGCCATGAGCATCGTCGTCACCGGAGCCACCGGCCACCTCGGCCGCCTCGTCGTCGCGGGCCTGCTGGACGCGGGCGTGCCCGCCGACCGGATCGCGGCCGTCGTACGGGACAAGGAGAAGGCCGCCGACCTGGCCGCGCGCGGCGTGGAGCTGCGCGTCGCCGACTACAGCGCGCCCGAGACGCTCGCCGGGGTCTTCGCCGCGGGCGACAAGGTGCTCCTGATCTCCGGCAGCGAGGTCGGCCGGCGGGTGCCGCAGCACCGCGCCGTGATCGACGCGGCGCGCGCCGCCGGGGTCGCCCACCTCGTCTACACGGGCGTGCTCGGCGGGCCCGACGCCGACTTCGACCTGGCCGCCGAGCACAAGGTCACCGAGCAGGCGGTGCTCGACTCCGGCCTTCCGTACACGTTCCTGCGCAACGGCTGGTACCACGAGAACTACACGGAGCACCTGGCTCCGGTGCTCGCCCACGACACCGTCATCGGCAGCGCGGGCGCGGGCCGGGTGGCCTCGGCGGCCCGCGCCGACTACGCCGCGGCGGCCGTCGCGGTGCTGACCGGCGAGGGCCACGAGGGCGCCGCGTACGAGCTGAGCGGGGACACCGCGTGGAGCTTCGCCGAGTACGCCGCCGAGGTCGCCGCGCACTCCGGCAGGCCCGTCACGTACAAGGAGGTCTCCCCCGCCGAGCACCTCGCCGTGCTGACCGGCGCCGGGATGCCGGAGCCGATCGCCGCGATCCTCGTGGACGTGGACGCGGCGATCGGGCGCGGTCTGCTCGTCGGCGGCAGCGGCGATCTGGCCCGGCTGATCGGGCGGCCGACGACGCCGATGGGCGAGGCGATCGCGGCGGCGCTCAAGGGCTGAACCCCACCAGGACCACTCCCGGTTCACCCCGCGGGCAGGCTGTCATGACCGTATTGCGATACGGACATGACAGCCGTGCCCCGGGGGCGCTACCTTCGTGCTCGGCAGCGAGCGCCTGCCCCGCACGAAGGAGGAGCCGTGACCCCAGCGCAGGCGAAGGCCGAGGCACGAATAGGGCTGCTCAACGGCTTCGCCGCGTACGGCATGTGGGGCCTCGTGCCGCTGTTCTGGCCGCTGCTCAAGCCCGCGGGCGCGGGCGAGATCCTGGCCCACCGCATGGCCTGGTCCCTGATCGTGGTCGGCGTCGCCCTGCTCGTCGTGCGCCGCTGGGCCTGGGCCGGTGAACTGCTGCGCCAGCCGCGCAAGCTGGGCCTGGTGACGGTGGCCGCGGCCGTGATCACCCTCAACTGGGGCGTCTACATCTGGGCCGTGAACTCCGGCCATGTCGTCGAGGCCTCCCTCGGCTACTTCATCAACCCCCTGGTCACCATCGCGATCGGCGTCCTGCTGCTCGGCGAGCGGCTGCGCCCGGTGCAGTGGACGGCCGTCGGCGTCGGCCTCGCCGCCGTCCTCGTCCTCGGCTTCGGCTACGGCCGCCCGCCGTGGATCTCCCTCGTGCTCGCCTTCTCCTTCGCCACGTACGGCCTGGTCAAGAAGAAGGTCAACCTCGGCGGCCTGGAGTCGCTCGCCGCCGAGACCGCCGTGCAGTTCCTGCCCGCGCTCGCCTTCGTGGTGTGGCTCGGCTCGCGGGGCGAGGCCACGTTCGCCGGCGAGGGCTTCGGGCACGCCGCGCTGCTCGCCGCCACGGGTGTGGTGACGGCCGCGCCGCTGGTCTGCTTCGGCGCCGCCGCGATCCGGGTGCCGCTGTCCACGCTCGGGCTGCTCCAGTACCTGGCGCCCGTCTTCCAGTTCCTGCTCGGCATCCTGTACTTCCACGAGGCGATGCCGCCCGAGCGGTGGGCCGGGTTCGCGCTGGTGTGGCTGGCGCTGGTGCTGCTGACCTTCGACGGGCTTCGCACCGCGCGGCGCAACGCGGTGCGGGCGGCCGCGCTGGCCACCCAGGTCGCGTCGGCCGCCGCGACGGCCCCGGTCGACGCGACCGGCTCGGCCGACGCGACCGGCTCGACCGCCTCGGCCGCCTCCCGCTAGCTCCAGGCCCCCGCCGCGGCAGCCGACTTCACGTACGCGCTGAAGTCCTTCGGCTCACGGCCGAGCACGTCCCGTACGCCGGTCGCCAGCGAGGAGAGGTGGCCCTCGGCGACGAACGTGAAGAGGTCGGTGAACTCCTGGGCGGCGGCCGCGGGCACGCCGTCGGCGGTCAGCTCCGCCAGGAACTGCTCCGCCGTGATCGCCTCGTAGCGCATCGGGCGGCCCGACGCCTCCGCGATCTCCGCGACCGCCGCGCCGTAGGTGAGCGCGCGCGGGCCCGAGAGTTCGTACACGCGGTGCGTGTGGCCGTCCTCGGTGAGCAGCGCCACCACGACGTCCGCGATGTCCTCCACGTCGACGAACGGCTCCACCGTCTCGCCGACCGGCAGGGCCAGGCGGCCGGCGAGGAGCGGCGCGTGGAAGAAGTCCTCGGAGAAGTTCTGCGCGAAGTTGTTGGCCCGGACCACCGTCCAGTCGACGCCCGCGTCCGCGACGGCCCGCTCGGCCCGCGCCATGCCCGGCAGGAACGACTCGCCGGACACGTCGGCGCCGCGCCCGGACAGGACCACGAAGCGGCGCACGCCCGCCGCCACGGCCTGTGCCACGAAGTCGTCGACGGGGTCCGGGTCCTCCGGCGCGATCAGGTAGAGGCCGGTCACGCCGGACAGGACCGGGGCCCAGGTGGTCCGGTCGTGCCAGTCGAAGCGGGTCTCGCCGGAGCGGGACACCGCGCGCACGGTGTGGCCCGCGGCGCGCAGCCGGGGCACGACGCGGCGGCCGGTCTTGCCGGTGGCGCCGAGGACGAGGAGGAGGGGTTCGGTGCGGTCGGAGTGAGGTGTTGTCGTCATGCGGCAAGCCAACCTCCGTGCCGTTCCTGGTGACATGGGCGCGCGTCTTGGCCCCATAGGCGTCCGTCTCACACGACCGCGGGAGCCCGTCCGGCGGCCGCCGGCCCCCGCCCCACGGGCACGGCAGCCCGTCCCGCCGCCGCGGCACTGCGATTACGGTGGACCGCATGGACGCTCTGGGGGATCTGCTGCGTGGCATCCGCGCCGACGGCGCACGGTTCAGTCGTACGGTCCTGAGCGGGCCGTGGGAGTCGGAGCCGCCGGAGCCCGCCGCGCTGACGCTGGTGATGGTGTTGCGGGGCGAGGCCCGGGTGACACCGGGACCCGGAGTCTGCGGGGTCGGCGGCCCGAGGACGGTCACGGCCGGGTCCGCCGCCGTCAGCACGTCCGCGCCGTACAGCGTCGCCGCCGCCGACAGCGGCGAGACCGAGCTGGTCACCGGCGCCTACCAGTGGGACGGGGCCGGCGGGCGGCGGCTGCTCACCGCGCTGCCGCCGCTGCTCGTCGTGCCGGGCGGGGAGGAGTGCCTGACGATCATCGAGCTGATCGCCGAGGAGGTGGCCGCCGACCGGCCGGGCCGCCAGTACGTGATGGACCGGATGCTCGACTGGCTGCTCGCCTGCACCCTGCGGGAATGGTTCGACCTGCCCGAGGCACGGCCGCCCGCCTGGTACCGGGCGCTCGGCGACGACGTGGTGGGCCCGGCCCTGCGCGCCATGCACGACGACCCCGGCCGGGCCTGGACGGTGGCATCCCTCGCCGGGTGCGCCCGGGTGTCCCGCGCGGCCTTCGCCCGGAACTTCGCCGACCTGGTGGGAGTGCCCCCGATGGCGTACCTCACCGAGTGGCGCATGGCCCTCGCCGCCGACCTCCTCGCGGAGCCGGGCGCCACGGTCGCGGCGGTGGCCGCGCGGGTGGGGTACGCCGACGGGTTCGGCTTCAGCGACGCCTTCAAGCGGATCCGCGGGGTCACGCCGAGCGGCTACCGGGCCTCCCTGACGGCGCGTCGGGGGGACTCGGGGGCGCTCAGGGCGGCGGGCTGAGCGGGCTGAGCGGCGGGCCGAGCGGCCTGAGCAGCGGCGGGCCGGGCGACGGCGCCCCGCCCACCACCCCGGCTGGTCCGCCCGCCACTTCGGCCGGTCCGCCCGCCACCCCGACTCGTCCGCACCCCGACCATCGCCACGACCACACCCAGCGCCGCCATGACCACCGGCACCACCAGCGCCCAGCGGAACGCCGCCAGGTCCGCCCCGGTGTCCGCTCCCCCGCCCGAGCCCGCGTGCGCGCCCCCGGAGACCAGGCCGTGGACAGCGGTCACGGCCGAGATGCCGATCGCCGCGCCGAACTGCGTGGCGGTCTGGAGCAGTCCGCTGGCCAGGCCCTGCTCCCGCTCGGCGACCCCGTCCGTCGCCGCGATCATCTGCGGGCCGAGGGTGAGGGCGAAGCCGGTGCCCGCGAGCAGCAGGGTCGGGAACATCGCGAGGTACGGCCAGTCCGCGCCGACCGGCAGGAAGAGTCCGTACCCCACGGTGGCCGTCAGGAAGCCGCCGAGGATCACGCGCGCGTTGCCGAACCGCCGGACCAGGCGCGGGGTGAGCGTCGGCGAGAGGATCACGTCGCAGCCGAGGACGATCATCGCGACGGCGGTCTGCCAGGACGACCAGCCGCGCAGGTCCTGGAGGTAGAGCGTCAGGACGAACTGGAAGCCCATGAAGGCCCCGAGGTAGAGCAGCGCCCCGAGCCCGGCCCGCACCACGGACCCCGTACGGAAGATCCCGAGGCGCACCAGCGGGTCCGCCGTGCGCCGCTCTACCCGTACGAACGCCCCGACGAGCAGCAGCCCCGCGGCCGCCGCGGCGACCGTCAACGGCCAGTCCGCGAAGCCGTGTTCGAGCCGTACGACACCGAAGGCGAGCAGCAGCATGGCCCCGGCCGCCGCCGCGGCGCCCGGCAGGTCGAATCGGCGCGAGGGGCCGGTACCGGTGCGGGGCGGCTCCGCCGGGATGAGCCGGAGCGCCGCGGCGAGGACCGCGGCCGCGAAGAACACCGGCGTGAAGAACACCCACTGCCAGCCGAGTTCGGTGAGCAGCCCGCCGACGACCAGGCCGAGCGAGAAGCCGCCCGCCGAGGTCCCGGCGAAGACAAGGAGCGCCTTGTCGCGATCGGGGCCCTCCGCGTACGAGGTGGTGATGATCGACATCGCGGCGGGCGTCATGAACGCCGCGGCCACGCCGGTGACGAAGCGCGCGACGACCAGCATCCACCCCTCGGTCGCGAAGCCGCCGAGGCCCGAGAAGAGCATGAAGATCCCGAGCCAGGTGAGGAACATCCGCCGCCTGCCGAGCAGGTCGGCCGCCCTGCCGCCGAGCAGGGTGAAGCCCGCGTAGCCGAGGACGTAGGCGCTGACGACCCAGGCCGCCATCCCGGTCGACAGGCCCAGGTCGGACCTGATCGAGGGGATCGCGATCGCGACCATCGCGATGTCGATGCCCTCCAGAAAGATCGTTCCGCAGAGCACGAGCAGCAGTGCCCAGGCGCGGGCGCCCATGAGGACTCCTTGGTCTCGGGGTGTCGGCCTCGGGTGTCGGTTACTCAACCGACGGCCGGTTCCTTCTTGTAACCAAGGGAATCGTGGGGCACCATCGACAGGTATGGAAGAAGGCACTTTGAAGTCACCGAGTAACTCCAAAGGCACCGTGGACTACGGGGACGCCGATCCCTTCCAGTGGGACACCCGCGAGGACTGCCAGGTCCGGCAGATCCTCGACCGCGTCGCCGACAAGTGGTCGCTCCTCGTGATCGCGCTCCTGGACCGCCGCCGCCTGCGCTTCACGGAACTCCGCCGCGAGATCGACGGCATCAGCCAGCGCATGCTGACGGTCACCCTGCGCCAACTGGAGCGCGACGGCCTGGTGCTCCGCACGGTGCATCCGGTGGTCCCGCCGCGCGTCGAGTACGAACTCACGCCCCTCGGCGGCACGTTGCACCACACGATCCAGTCACTGGTGACGTGGACGGAACAGCACCAGGGGGAGATCGCGGCGGCGCGGACGGCGTACGACGAGCGGGAGGCGGAGGAGGAGTCGAGGCTCCCCTAAGGGCCTGTGGACCTGAGGAACGCGGCGGCCGGGCTCCCCTAGGGCTTGTCCGGGTCCGCCGCGGCGGCGCGCGTCGCGCGGTGCGTGCGCGCCTTCGCCCTGTTCCCGCAGCGCTCCATCGCGCACCAGCGCCGCCGCCCCGGGCGTGAGGTGTCCACGAAGAGCAGGAAGCAGTTGTGGGCGGCGCATTCGCGTACGCGCGGGGCGTACGGGCCGGTGAAGAGGTCGACGGCGTCGCGGGCGACCGTCGCGAGGAGCTGGGTTCCGGTGGCGCCGGGGGTCCAGGCGCGGGTGCCGTCCGGTTCGATGCGGGCCGTGAGCGGGGGCTCGGCCGCGGCGGCGTTGAGCGCCGCGAGGTGGCGGGGGTTCCAGGGGCGGCCGTGGGCGTGGTCGGCCGTGAACAGGAACAGCGCGTCGCGCAGGTCCCTGACCGACGCCAACTCCGCCTCCGTGACGGTCAGTTCCGGGCACCCGCCGAGGCGGCTCGCGGCCGCCCACGCGGCCAGGTCCGACGGCTCGCGCAGCGTCTCGAAGCGGGCGAACTCGCCGGGGCCGCCCGTCGCGAGCAGCTCCAGGCAGAGCGCCCCCGGGTCGAAGCGGTAGACCTGCCCGTCCGGCGGCCGCATGATCACGCCCGGCGGCCGCCCCTCCCCGCCCGCCTCCGTGCTCTCTCGGGTTTCCCGGCTTTCTCGCTTCTCGTCCACCACGTAACCAGTATAAGTGGTTACCATGAGGGCATGACCCTGCATTGGAAACTCGTGATCGACGCACAGGACCCGCACGCCCAGGCCGCCTTCTGGGGCGAGACGCTGGGGTACGAGGTCGAGGACAACAGCGCCCTGATCGAGCGACTGCTCGGTTTCGGCGCCGTGACGGAGGCGGAGACCGTCGACTTCCGGGGGCGCCGCAGCTTCCGCGATCTCATCGCCGTACGGCATCCGGACGATCCGTACGACGAGGACACCGGCACGGGCCTCGGGCGGCGGCTGCTCTTCCAGCGCGTCCCGGAGGCGAAGTCCGGCAAGAACCGGCTGCACGTGGACGTGCACGCCGCGCCCGGCACCCGCGAGAAGGAGCAGGCCCGCCTGGAGGCGCTCGGCGCGACCGCGCTGCGGCACGTCCAGGAGCAGGGGGGCGAGTGGGTGGTGATGGCCGACCCGGAGGGCAATGAGTTCTGCCTGCAGTAGGGCGGGAGGGGGCGCGGGAGTCGGGGGACGGCGGGGCGGCCGGCGTGGCCCGCTGTCAGCCCAGCGCGTGCCCCGTCGTCGCGTCCACGTAGTCCGGGACCTCCTCGTGCCGGTCCCCCACCGTCAGCGTGCCCGTGGGCTCGAACAGCAGGATCGAGGCGCGGGTGCGGGCGATCGGCTTGTGCTCCGTGCCGCGCGGGACGGTGAAGACGGAGCCCCGGGGCAGCGTGACGGTGCGCTCGCCCGCGGCGTCGCGCAGGGCGATGTCCAGCTCGCCCTCCACGACCAGGAAGAACTCGTCGGTGTCCTCGTGGACGTGCCAGAGGTACTCGCCCTCGACCTTGGCGACGCGGACGTCGTAGTCGTTGACGCGGGTGACGACGCGGGGGCTCCACAGCGCGTCGAAGGAGGCCAGGGCGTCATGCAGGTCGATCGGCTCGCGGCTGTGGGCGGCGGTTTCGTGGGTCATGGACTCGTGGGTCATGGACTCATCGTGGGCCTTGGCCGGGGCCGTCACGAGTGCTAGAAATCGCATATGGCGCAAGGAAACTCTCATGGGGCTGAGGCGGGCGGCCCGCCCCGCGCCGAAGCCCGCCCGGCCCACGCCGCCGCCCCCTCCGACGACCGCCCCCACCGCGTCGTCGTCATCGTCGACGAGAACTCCAACCCCTTCGAGCTCGGCTGCGCCTCCGAGATCTTCGGCCTGCGCAGGCCCGAACTCGGCCGTGAGCTGTACGAGTTCACGCTCTGCTCGCCCGAGCCGCGCACCCTGATGCGGGACGGCTTCTTCACCCTCACCGAGGTCGCCGCCCTCGACGCCGCCGACACCGCCGACACCCTGATCGTGCCGAACCGCCCCGACACCGAGGTCCCCCGCCGCCCCGCCGTCCTCGCCGCCGTCCGCCGGGCGCACGCGCGCGGCGCCCGCCTCGTCGGCTTCTGCAGCGGCGCCTTCACGCTGGCCGAGGCCGGGGTCCTGGACGGGCGCCCGGCCACCGCGCACTGGCAGTGGGCGGACGACTTCCGGCGCCGCTTCCCCGCCGTCCGGCTCGAACCCGACGTCCTCTTCGTCGACGACGGCGACATCCTCACCGCCGCGGGCAGCGCCGCCGCGCTCGACCTCGGGCTGCACATCGTGCGCCGCGACTTCGGCGCCGAGGTCGCCAACTCCGTGTCGCGGCGCCTGGTCTTCGCCGCCCACCGGGACGGCGGCCAGCGCCAGTTCGTGGAGCGCCCCGTCCCCGACGTACCCGACGAGTCGCTCGCGCCACTGCTCGCCTGGGCCCAGGAGCGGCTCGGCGAACCCCTCACGGTCCCCGACCTCGCCGCGCGCGCCGCCGTCAGCCCGGCGACGCTGCACCGGCGCTTCCGCGCGCAGCTCGGCACGACCCCGCTGGCCTGGCTGAACGGCGAGCGCACCGCGTTCGCGTGCCGCCTCATCGAGCGCGGCGAGGAGCGGCTCGACGTGGTCGCCCACCGCAGCGGCCTCGGCACGGCGGCCAACCTGCGGGCCCGGCTGCGCCGCGAGACGGGCCTCAGCCCCTCGGCGTACCGCCGCCGCTTCGGCCCCTGAGCTTGAGTCTCAACCTGCTGCTCCGTCCCAGCGGCACCGGGCGCGGTCCTGGTCGACGCAGAGGAGGAACTCGGCGACGGGGCCTGCCGGTGACACGAGGGTCAGAGCACTCTCGGTGCGGTCGTAGGCGTCGTCGAACCGTTCGCACTCGATGACGCCTTCACGGCGGTGGTCGATCTGGCGGTGCGGGGGCTGCGGGCACGGTGATCCGGTTCTCCGTCAGTGCAGGATCTCGGCGCGCAGCCTCTCCTTCGGCGTGTTGATGTCCCAGTAGCGAACACTGCCCCGGGCGTCCTTGAAAGCGCCCGTGCCGCCGGTGATGGCCATGTCGAGCGAACTCGCCTCGTCCGGCCGCAGCGACTGCATCGTCAGAGAGCCACGCTTGAGCTCTATCGTGATCACGGCCTGCGACGTGACTTTCCCACCGCCGACGTTCACGACCTGCGACGTCCCGGCCCCCCGTCCGACGTCGCGGCCGTTCTCCACCGCGGTGGCGCAGTAGACGCTCATGTCGCCCAGGCTCGGCCCCGGGTCGCCGAGATCGACGGACTCGTACTCAAGGTCCTTGAGCTGGAGTTCGATGACCTCGACCCGGCTCTTCTTCGAGGCATCGGCATTCGCGCCCCCCGCGGCGAAGACGCCGACCGCCACGGTGGCCAGCGACAGGGCGGCGATTCTCTTGAACAGGGGCCGGTTACTGTTCTTCCCCATGCTGGAAACTCCTCATGGCGATCTGCGTGTACGAACAACTCGACGCTATGACCAGCGAGTTGAGCCGTCCAAGACCAACATCGCCATGACGTCATAGCGCTGGCGGCATGGTGTCGTTCAACACCGGGCGTCGAACGAGACGCGAAGAGATACCCCTGGCCAGAGCACCGAAGATCACCGAGTGCACAATGAGCCGCATGTCGATGACCAATACAACGAATGCGGCCGGTGCGGCCAACTCCCCGCGGCCCGCGACGCTCGACGACGCCGCCGCGATCAGCCGCACCCTGACGCTCGCCTTCGACGACGACCCGATGATGCGCTGGTTCTTCCCGGACGAGGCCACGCGCGAGGCGGGTCTCGGCCGCTACTTCGCCACGATCTTCACCCGGCAGTACGGCCGCCACGGCGTCTGCGAGCGCACCGAGTCGGCCGCCTCGTTCTGGGTGCCGCCGGGCGCGCAGGACAAGGCCGTTCCGGGCGCGGAGACCATCCAGGAGCTGACGGAGATCCTGGGCGACCGCGCGCCGCTGTTCCGCGAGGCCGTCGAGCTCGCCGCCGAGCACGGCCCCAAGGAGCCGCACTGGTACCTGGCCGTCGTCGGCGCCGACCCCGCCGCCCAGGGCAAGGGCCACGGCTCCGCCCTGCTCCGCTCGGGCCTCGCCAAGGCCGACGCGGACGGCCTGCCGGTCTACCTGGAGTCGTCCAAGCCGACCAACCTCCCGGTCTACGAGCACTTCGGCTTCACCGTGCTCGGCGAGGTCGAGCTGCCGGGCGGCGGCCCGACCCTGTGGGCGATGCGCCGCCCCGCGGCGGCCTGAGGACTCCCCCGTACCGGCCGCGAGACCGGGCCGGTACGGGGCCTCACCGCGGGGGGGCCGGTACGGGGCCGTCCCACCGGAGGCCGGTACGAGGGCCAGGCCAGTGCGGCAGCCCCCTAAGCCCGCCGCACCCGCTCAAGCACCGCGCTTCCCAGCTCCAGCGCCTCCTCCGGCTCCCGCACGCACTGCTGGAGGTCCACGAAGCAGCTCTCCGCCCCCGTGTCCCGCACTCCGCGCAGCACGGCGGCGATCTCCTCGCCCGTCGCCCCGGGCCTCGGGTTGTGCCGGATCTGGCGGCGCAGCGCGTCCGGGTCCCGGCCCGCGTCCTCGGCGGCGCGCCGCGCGATCCCCCACAGCCCCGCCTGCGCCTCGGCGGGCAGCGAGACGCCGACCCACCCGGCGGCCCTGCGGCCGACCCGCGCCATCGCGGCCGGGCTGAACCCGCCCAGGTAGAGCGGCGGTCCGGCAGGCTGCGCGGGGCGGAGCCCGACGTACGAGCGCGGGATCTCCCAGTGCTCGCCCTTGTGCCCGAAGACCTCCTGCGCCCAGATCCCCTCCAGGACGTCGAGGATCTCCTCCAGGCGGGCCCCGCGCTTGCCGAAGTCGGCGTTCACGGCCGTGTATTCGTCCCGCAGCCAGCCGATGCCGATGCCGACGTCCAGGCGGCCGCCGCTGACCTGGTCCAGGGAGGTGAGCGAGCGCGCCAGCAACAGGGGCGGATACCAGGGGGCGTTGAGGGTGCTCGTGCCGAGCCGGACCCGGGTGGTCGCGGTGGCGGCGACGGTGAGCACGACGAGCGGGTCGAGGAAGGTCTTGTACTCGGCCGGATACGGGTGGTCCGGGGTGTGCCCGGGGTAGAGGTCACTGGGCTCGACCGGGGTCAGCGAGCGGTCACCGACCCAGAGCGAGTCGAACCCGGCGGCCTCCGCGTCCCGCGCGAAGGAGGCGATGACCTCGGCGCGGGCGTGGGTTCCGTACTGCGGCAGCGCGATACCTATGTGCATGGGCTCATCCTGGCGGCGCAGGGGTCCTTCGCCCGAACAGCCCACGCCGTGAGCCGCGCCACGCCCGCCGCACCGGCGTCATCGCGCCACACGGGACCGCCCCGCGCCACGCCCGGCGGCACGCGTACTGCCGCCACCGCGCCCCCGTTTCCTACCGTGGTCCTGTGTCCGTCGTCGAGCAGTGGAAACCGCAGCGCCACCGCCCCGTCCATCGCGACCGCGAACAGGTGGCCCACCGGCTGCTCGTCGCCGTGTGCGCCCTCTTCGCGCTCGCCTCCCTGGCCCTGGTCCCCCTCGACCTGCGGCTCGGCTGGGACGAACTCGTCTATGCGAGCCGCTTCGGCCCCTACGCCCCCGACCACGCGCCCGGCGTGCCGTTCAGCGCGCCCCGCACCCGGGGCGTGCCCGTGCTGCTCGCGCCCGTCGCCTCCTGGAGCGACTCGGTCGTACTGCTGCGGATGTGGCTGACGGCGCTCGCGACGGCCGCCCTGTACCTGGGCTTCCGGCCGTGGCTGCGGTCCGTGCCGCGGCTGCCGTACGTGGCGGGGGTCGCGGCCGCGCTGTACGGCAGCCTGTGGACGGCCGTGTTCTACGCCGACGCCGCCATGCCGAACCACTACACGGCCATGGGCGCGGCGGGCGCCGTCGGCCTCTTCCTGCGCCGCCGCCCCGGACCGCGCACGTACGCGGGCATCGCCGCCGGAATCCTCGTCGCCACCCTGATGCGGCCCAACGACGGCGTCTCCGTGGCCGCGCCGCTGCTCGCCGCCGCCGTCCTGGTGCCGCTGTGGCGCTCGCGCGGCCGGGCGCTCGCCGTGCTCGGCGGCCTCGGGGCGGGTCTGCTGCCGTGGGCGATCGAGGCGTACGTTCGCTTCGGTGGCGTACGCGAACGGCTCAGCGACGCGAGCGAAGTGCAGGGCGGGCTGCGGTTCACGGACTCGCTCCTTCACCAGTTCACGGCGATCGACGGGCCCCTGCTGTGCCGTCCGTGCGAGGGCGACGGGGTGCGGGTGCCCTCACTGACCTGGTGGGTGCTGCTCGCCGCGTTCGTGCCCCTCGGGCTGTGGTCGGCGCGGCGGTTGCGGCAGACGGCCACGGCCGGGCAGCTCGCCCTGGCCGTGGGGCTGTGCGCGGCGCTGCCCTACGTCCTCGTGGTGCCGTACACCGCGCCCCGGTTCCTGCTGCCGACCCACGCGCTGCTCGCGGTGCCCGCGGGGCTCGGGGTGCTCGCGGCGGTGCGGTGGGCCCGGGCGGCGCGGCGGCCCGCGCTCGCCGGGGGCGTGCTCGCGGGGCTCGTCGCCGGGCATCTGGCCATGCAGGGCTCCCTCGTCAGCTCCACCTCCCGGATCCAGTCGGAGGCGCGGGAGGACTGGGCGCGGGTGGCCGCGGTCGTGCGCGAGCGGGGGGTGCGGCCGCCCTGTCTGCTCGGCGGCAACACGTCGGTGATCCCGCTGGCGTACGTGGCCGGCTGCGAGCCCGCCCCGCGCGCGAACGAGCGGCGGCCCGGGGACCGACGACGGCCCGGCGTGCTGGTGCTTCGGCAGCATCCGGCGCCGGCCTGGGCCAGGGACTGGGAGCGGGTCGCGGTGCCGGACACGTACGCCCGCGGCTGGCGCGTTCTCGTACCGCCTGACCTGTGAACTTCCGGCGCGCGGGCGGGGATTGGGGGCCCGGCGCGGTGAGTCGGCGAACCGGTATGCGGAACACCCCGTCCGGATCCCGCTCTTGACGTGAACTCAACACCACTCCACCATCGGGCACTCCAGGCTCATTCGGAATTCAACTCACGGAAAGCCGGAGCCCCCCACATGAGACTCTCCGTCACCGGACGCAGCGCGGCCGCGGCCGTCATAGCCGCCGCCGCACTTCTGACGACCAGCGCGATATCCACCGCGGCCACCGGATCCACGGGCACGACCGCGCCACCGCGCGCGGCCGCCCCGGACATCCCCGTGGCCAACGTCAAGGCCCACCTCTCGCAACTGCAGTCGATCGCCTCCGCCAACGGCGGCAACCGGTCGCACGGCAGCGCGGGCTACAAGGCCTCGATCGACTACATCAAGGGCAAGCTGGACGCCGCCGGATTCACCACCACCGTGCAGCAGTTCACCACCAGCGGCCGCGTCGGCTACAACCTGATCGCCGACTGGCCCGGCGGCGACGCCAACCAGATCGTCATGGCCGGTTCGCACCTCGACAGCGTCAGCCGCGGCGCGGGCATCAACGACAACGCGTCCGGCTCGGCCGCCGTCCTGGAGACCGCGCTCGCGGTGTCCCGTGAGCAGTACAAGCCCGCCAAGCACCTGCGGTTCGCCTGGTGGGGCGCCGAGGAGCTGGGCCTGATCGGCTCCTCGAACTACGTCCGCGGCCTGCCGTCGGCCGAGCGCACGAAGATCAAGCGCTATCTGAACTTCGACATGATCGGCTCGCCGAACCCGGGCTACTTCGTGTACGACGACGACCCCACCATCGAGCGGACCTTCAAGACGTACTACGCGGGCCTGAACGTCAGCACCGAGCCGGACCGCGAGGGCGACGGCCGCTCCGACCACGCGCCGTTCAAGAACGCGGGCATCCCGGTCGGCGGCATCTTCTCCGGCGCGAGCACCGCCAAGTCCTCGGCCCAGGCCCAGAAGTGGGGCGGCACGGCGGGCCAGGCGTTCGACCGCTGCTACCACTCGTCGTGCGACACCACGGCGAACATCAACAACACGGCGATCGACCGCAACAGTGACGCCGTCGCGTACGCGGTGTGGGGGCTGTCCTCCTAGCCTCCCCCTGCCTCCCTGGACGAGAATGCTTGCGTGTGCATATAGTGCGCACGCAAGCATTCCTCGTACGCAAGCATATGCGCCCAGGGGGCACCCATGACCCGCTCGTTCCTCTTCGTCCACGGCAGCGCCCGCCCGCGGGGCAACACCGAGATCCTGGCCCGCAAGGCCGCCGAACAGCTGCCGTCGGACGTCGAGCAGCGCTGGATCGACCTCGCCGACCACCCGCTCCCGGACTTCCAGGACCTGCGGCACGACGACAACGTCCCGCGCGCCCGGCCCCGTCCGGAGGGCGACACCGAGGCGCTGCTCCTGGACGCCACCCTCGCCGCCACGGACATCGTCATCGCGTCGCCGCTCTACTGGTACTCGGTGTCGGCCACCGTCAAGCGCTACCTGGACTACTGGGACGCCTGGCTGGAGGTCCCCGAGCTGGACTTCAAGGCAACCCTGGCGGGCCGGACGCTGTGGGGCGTGACGGCGCTCGCGGACCGCAACGAGGCGGCCGCGGACCCGCTGGTCGGCACGTTGCGCAACACCGCCGCGTTCTTCCCGATGCGCTTCGGCGGCGTCCTGCTCGGCAACGGCACCCGCCCCGGGCACGTCCTGAACGACACCGAGGCCCTGGCGCGCGCCAAGACGTTCTTCGCCCAGGAGGACATCCCGCTGGCCCGGTTCCCGTTCGGCGAGTCCTCGTACGAGGAGGAGTGACCTCGCGCGGAGGCCAGGGGCCCAGGGCCTGTCCGCCGGTCGGCCCTAGGAAGCGATGTCCTTCGCCCCGAACCGCGCCCAGGCCGCCGAGCCGAACACCCCGGCGTACAGCGCCTGGAGGCCGAGGTTCTTCACCAGGTCGTCCCAGTAGACCGGGTCGCGCATCAGGTCGGCGAAGGACAGCCAGTAGTGCGAGAACAGATACGGGTGGATCGCGTGCAACTGCGGGATCTGGTCGACGATCTGGACGGTGATGAGCAGGCCCACGGTCGTCGCCATGGCGGCGATGCCGCTGCTCGTCATCGTCGACACGAACAGGCCGAGCGCCGAGACCCCGATCAGTGAGGCGGCCACGACCAGTGCGATCAGCAGGGCCCGCAGCAGCCCGTCACCGAAGCCGATCCGCGTCCCGGAGATCGTCGTGACCTCCCCGAGGGGGAACAGCAGCGCCCCCACCGCCAGCGCGGACGCCGCCACCACCAGCGTCGCGACGAGGCAGAACGTCAGCGCGGTGGCGTACTTGGCGAGCAGCAGGCGGGTGCGGCCCGCGGGCGCCACCAGGAGGTAGCGCAGCGTCCCCGCGCTCGCCTCGCCCGCGATGGCGTCGCCCGCGACGACGCCGATCGCCATCGGCAGGAAGAACGGCAGGGTCGCGGCGAGCGCCGTGAACACCAGGAACAGGCCGTTGTTGGTGACCTGCGCGATGAACGCGGGCCCGCCGCCCCCGTCCGGCCCGCCGCCGCCGACGGAGCCGCCGTCGCTCGTCTCGATCTTCACGGCGATGCCCACGAGCACGGGCACGGCGGCCAGCACCGCGAGCAGCGCGAGAGTGCGCCAGCGGCGGAAGGTGATGGCCAGCTCGCTGCGGAACAGGCCGAGGGTCCAGGCGAGGCGCACGGGGCGCGGGCCGGCGGGTCGCCCCTCGGCAAGGTGGTGCGCCTTCGTGGGACGCGGGCCGCCCGGCTGTCCTGCGCCCTTGGCCCCCGCCGTCGCGGGCCTCACCCCGTCGGCTCCGTCCGCCCCGGCCGTCACTTCAGCCCGCGACATCGAATCCCTCTCCCGTCAGCGCGACGAACGCGTCCTCCAGGGAGGCACGTTCGACGCCGAATCCACGGACGCGGACGCCCGCCTCGACCAGTGCGGCGTTCACGTCGGCGAGGTCCGTGCCGGGTGGCTCGCCCGTGACGCGGTCCTCGGTGACGACCAGGTCGGCCACGCCGAGTTCCTTCAGGACGCGGGCCGCGTCACCGGTGTCCGGGGTCGTCACCGTGAGCCGTCCGCGCGCGCCCGCCGCGAGTTCGGCGACCGGGCCCTGCGTGATCAGACGGCCCTGGGCCATCACCGCCGCGTGCGTGCAGACCTGCTCGATCTCGTCCAGGAGGTGCGAGGAGAGGAAGACGGTGGTGCCGTCGGACGCCAGCTCCCGCACCAGGGAGCGGATCTCCCGCATGCCCTGCGGGTCGAGCCCGTTCGTCGGCTCGTCGAGGACGAGCAGCTCGCGCGGCTGCAACAGGGCGGCGGCCAGGCCGAGGCGCTGCTTCATGCCGAGCGAGTACGCCTTGGCCTTCTTGCCCGCGGCGGCGGTCAGGCCGACCCGGTCCAGGGCCGCGTCGGCGCGCGCCCGGCGGGTGCGGGGGTCGGCGGTCGGGTCGGCGGAGTCGTACCGCAGGAGGTTGTCGCGGCCCGACAGGAAGCCGTACAGCGCGGGGCCCTCGATGAGCGCGCCCACGTGCGGAAGCACCCTGCGGGTCTCGAACGGCATGGGGCGGCCGAGGACCTTGGCGCGGCCGGAAGTCGGCTCGATCAGGCCCATCAGCATCCGGATCGTCGTGGTCTTGCCGGAGCCGTTGGGGCCAAGGAAGCCGAAGACGCTGCCGCCCGGGACGCTGAGGTCGAGGCCGTCCACGGCGAGGTGCTTGCCGTACCGCTTGGTCAGCCCGGACGTCTCGATCACGCTGCCCCTGGCCCCGCCGTTGGTGCTCGGCACCGGCTTCCTCCCGTTGAACGATGGGCTGAACGATGGGCGGCGGTTGGGAGGTACCGGTCCGGTACCTCCCAACCGCCGCCCGCTCTCACGTGCTCATGTGCGTGTGCTCACGGCTCCCGGCCCTACTGCGCCGCGTTCGCCGCCTTGACCAGTGCGTCCTTCGTGACCGCGCCGACGTACACCTTGCCGTCGTCGGTGACGAGCGCGTTGATCAGGCGGGTCTTGAAGACCGTGCCCGAGCCGAAGTCGCCGTTCACCTTGTCGCCGAGGGAGTCCAGGAACTTCGCCGCCTCCTGCGGCACCTCGTCGGAACCGGCGGCCGACGTCGGCAGGCCCTGGCCGCCCGGCAGCTTCAGCTCGGCGATGGACGTCCAGCCGTCGCCGATGACGTTCAGGCCCTCGGGGCCCTCGCCCTTGACGTCCCCGCCGGGGTGCCCGGGCTTCTTGGCCTCGTCGTCCGCCCGCGTGACCTTCGTGCCCTTCGGCGGCTTGAAGTCGAACGTGGACGCCGACGGCTTGGCGAAGTCGACCTTCGTGAAGCCCGCGTCGACGACCGCGGCGCCGCCGCCGGCCGGGGACAGCGTGAACTTCAGCGGCGTACCCGTCTTCTCGTCCACCGCGATGGTGATCTGGCCGACCGTCGAACCGGAGTCCTTCGGCTTCAGGACCAGGCGGTAGGCGTCCCGGCCCGCGACCTGCGCGCTGCCGTCGACCTTCACGGACGTCGAGGACTTGTCGGCCGCCTTCAGCGCCTGCTCGGCGAACTCCTTGGGCGTGGCGGGAAGTTCCTTCGGCAGGTCCTTCCGGTCGCCCCTGTCGCCCTTGCCCGGGCGGGCGCCGGCCTTGCCGCCGTCCTTGGAGTGGTACGCCTCGTTCGACGCGCTGTCGTACGCCCAGACGTCGTCGCCGTTGTGGATCAGGCTGTACTCGGCGGCGTCGTCGAGGACCGACAGCTTCTGCTTGTCGGGGCCGTCGGCCGCGATCCGCAGGGTGTGCGTGCCGGAGGCCAGTTCCATCAGCTTGGCGCTCGGGTCGGCGGCGCTCTTGCCGCCCTTGCCGCCCTCGTCGTCCCCGCCGCCACCCCCGGCGCCCGGCGCGAAACCGCCGGTCATGCCGGAGCCGAACGACGGCAGGCCCAGGTCGGTGCTGATCTTCACGGTGCCGGAGAGCTGCTCGGTGTCCGACGCGGCGATCTTCTCGATGAGTTCCTGTGCGGTGATGTCCGGCAGATCCGGGTCACCCGAGGTGGCGAGTGCCGGGACGAGCCCGATGGTCGCCGCGGCCACCCCCGCCACCGCGAGCGGGACGACATAGCGCACGGCCTTGCGGCGGCCCGCGCTGAGCTCGTCTGCCTCGGTGGTGTCCTGCTCCGGTTCGTACGGTGCCATTGTGTGCCTTACCTCCGTCGTCGGCGGCGGCGATTCGTTCCTCGCGTGCACTCGTCCACCCCGCGCCGCCATTCTCACCCGAATTGGTCAGGATGTGGTTGTCGGTACCTGTCTTCGTCTGTCTCCATCCGACCAAATCGGCCACGCGGAAGCGTCAGACCCCGGGAGCAACTCCGCGTACTGCTCTGGGATGACAAAAAAGGGCGGTGCCTCCCCCGTCCCGTAGGGGGAGGCACCGCCCGGGATGGTGACGACCGTGCGTCACGGGGGGAGTTCCGCACACGTACGTCACATGGCCCGGATCTGCCCCTGAGCCCGTCTCCGCAGGTCTCAGCGCTGTACGAAGACGTAGTCGGCGCCGTACGGCACCGCCACGACCTTGCCCTCGGCGCAGCCGCCGGACGGCTGGACGCCGCCCACCGTGTTCAGGCGCAGGATCTCGGTCGTACCGGCGAGCAGCCCGCGCTCCTTGCCGACCTGCTTGGCCTCCAGGTCGAGTTCGGCGATGTTCTTCGCGCCGTTGGGCGTCCTGGATATGAGCTTGCCGGTGACGCCGCTGCGGTCCGGCGCGACCCAGCGCGGGGTGCCGGAGTTCGGCGCGACGAAGTCGTGGGCGATGTGGCCGCCGAGGGTCGCGCGGACGTCGCGCTGCTGGAAGGTGAAGCCGCCCGAGCCGTCCTCGGCCTTCTTGCACTCGTAGATCTGCTTGCCCTTGACCACGGACGCCTGGAAGCTGCGCGCGGCCGCGTCCAGGGAGACGTTCGCGGTGACCTTGTGGAGCTGGCCGCGGACGGCTCCGCCGGGGAACTCGGCGGTGTGCAGGTTGGCGTAGAAGCCGTTCGGGTCCGCCTTGAGCTGCTCGAGCAGGGCGGCGTCCGTGACCTTGACCGTGCCGGTCACGCGCTGGTGCTCGGCCTTGGCGAGCAGCTTGGTGAAGTCGACCTTGATGCCGCCGTTGGTGCCCTTGGCGCCCTGGTGGATGTGGAGCGCGGTCGGCTTGGCGGTGCCGCGCCACTTGACGGTGACGCTGACCTTGTCGCCCTTGACCTTCACGAACTGCAGGGCCGCGCCGTCCTTGTCCCCGACGGCGGGGCCGCCCTGCACGGGCACCTCGTTGGCCCCGTTCATGCTGGCCACGAAGAGGGCGCCGCCGCGGCTCGCGGTGCCGCTCCGCACCTCGACGGCATCGCCGCCGTGCGAGGTGCCGTGCGCGGCGCTCTTGGAGCCCTGGGACCCGCTCCCGCTGTCCGCCGTCGCGGGCAGGACGGCGGCTGCCACCCCGGCGGCCGCGGCGACCGCGACACCGGTGACGAGCAGGGCGCGGCGACGGTTCTTCGTGGAAGCGCGGTCCTTCGTGGAAGTACTGATTGTGCCCATGACGTGAAATCTCCCCGTTCCTCAGCCGACGCCCCCTGCGTCAGCTTCTGGGCATGAGTACGGAACGGATCTCAGCCTGGACTCAATCCAGGCTGAGCATTTTCACGTGACCTGCGTCACACGCCACCCGGCGCGGCAGGGGACGGGGCCCCGAGCCTCACCCCGCGCGGTGGACCACCAGGTCGCAGAGCTCGACCAGCGAGGCCTTGGCGTCGCACTCGGGCAGCGGGGCCAGCGCGGCCCGCGCCTCCTCGGCGTACCGCACCGTGTCCCGCCGGGCCAGCTCAAGAGCCGGATGCACCCGCAGCCGGGCCAACGCCTCGGCGTGCCGCGCGTCATCCGTGAGGTCGGAGTCGAGCAGCTCGCACAGCGCGACATCCTCCGCGAGCCCGAGCCGCGCGACCCGCTCCCGCAGCCGAAGCACCGGCAGGGTGGGGATTCCCTCCCGCAGATCGGTGCCGGGCGTCTTCCCGGACTCGGTGGACTCGGACGCGATGTCCAGGACGTCGTCGGCGAGCTGGAAGGCGACCCCGAGCCGCTCCCCGTACTGCGTGAGCACGTCCACGACCGTCTCGTCGGCCCCCGACATCATCGCGCCGAACCGGCAGGCGACCGCGACCAGCGAGCCGGTCTTGCCCGCGAGCACTTCGAGGTAGTGATCGACGGGGTCACGCCCGTCCGAGGGTCCCGCCGTCTCCAGGATCTGCCCGGTGACGAGCCGCTCGAACGCCTCGGCCTGGACCCGGACGGCCTCGGGGCCGAGGTCGGCCAGCGTGTGGGACGCGCGCGCGAACAGGAAGTCGCCGGTGAGGACCGCGACGGAGTTGCCCCAGCGCTGGTTGGCGCTGGCCACCCCGCGGCGCACATCGGCCTCATCCATCACGTCGTCGTGGTACAGCGTCGCGAGGTGCGTCAGCTCCACGACCACGGCGGACGGCACCACACCGGGGGCGTACGGGTCGCCGAACTGCGCCGTGAGCATCACCAGGAGTGGCCGAAAACGTTTGCCACCCGCGCGCACGAGATGCTGCGCGGCCTCGGTGATGAAGGGGACCTCGCTCTTGGTGGCCTCGAGCAGGCCTTCCTCGACAGCCGCCAACCCGGCCTGGACATCGGCTTCGAGAGCCTGGTCCCGCACGCTCAGCCCGAAGGGCCCGACGACGGTCACGAGGGGTTCTCCTGTCTGCTGACGATCACAAGTCGATCACTCGGTCGATCATTCGTCGATGACACGGTTTGTCGATGTGTCGCTGCCATCACTCAAGTCAGCGTATCCGGTCGCCTTTCGATCACAGCGAGCGCCTGCCCGAGCAGAGGAGACCAGCGTGCCCGATAGACATGGAATGACCGAAATACTCCACAGAGAACGATGTGCCCCACATGAAGGGAGTGATGCCTCCCCCCATCGGACGCCCGACCACCACCCGTCCCGCCCCTCGTCTCACTCCCGGCACGCCGTCGGCCCCCGAGCCGAGCCGGGGCTGACCGCCGGTGCGGCACCGGCGCGCCCCACCCACCCGGCCCCGGACCCCGCCGGAGGGCGCTGACGACATCCGGCCAGAGATCCGGCGTGTGTACGTTTCCGGCCATGGTCCGGACGGGGGCGGCGGCCAGGGGCCCGGGGTGGGCGGGGGCCAAGGGCTCGGGTGGGCGAGGGCCCGGGGGTGGGGGGCGGGCGAGGGCCGGGGGCGGGCGAGGCGGCCGGGACAGGGGGCCTGGAGACCGGCGGGTACGGGGCCCGGGGACCGCCGGTGCGCGGCACCCAGGAGACCGGGGCACAGGACCCCGGAGGCCGCGATACAGAGCCCCGGAGGCCGGGACACAGGACCCCGGAGGCCGGGACGCGGCACCGCGCGGGCCACGCGACCGCCCTCACCCCAACAGCCGCTCCAGCACCACCGCGATCCCATCCTCCTCGTTGGACGCGGTCAACTCGTCCGCCACCGCCTTGAGTTCATGGTGGGCGTTGGCCATGGCCACCCCGTGCGCGGCCCACACGAACATGGGGATGTCGTTCGGCATGTCCCCGAAGGCGATCGTGTCGGCGGCAGTCAGCCCCAGCCGCTCCGCCGCGAGGGCAAGACCCGTCGCCTTGGTGACTCCGCACGGCTGGAGCTCCACGGTGCCGGGCCCGGACATCGTCACGGTCGCGAGCGACCCCACCGCGCCCCGGGCCACCTCCGCCAACTCGTCGTCCGCCAGCGCCGGATGCCGAAGGAGCACCTTGCTGATCGGCTCCTCCCACAGCACATCGCGCCGGGGCACCCGCACGGCGGGCAGCGTCGGGTGCGGCATCTCGTAGCCCGGCTCGATCAGCGTCAGGCCGTCGACGCCGTCCTGGTCGACCGCCGCGAAGACCTGCCCGACCTCGGCCTCGATCTTCCCGAGCGCGGCCTCGGCCAGCTCCCGGTCCAGCGTCACCGACCACACCATGCGGCCGCTCCCGGCGTCGTACAGCTGGGCACCCTGTCCGCACACCGCGAGCCCGTCGCAGCCGAGCTCCTCCAGGAGCGGGCGCACGCGGGGCGCGGGGCGTCCGGTGACAACGAGGTGCCGTGCGCCGCCCTCGCTCGCGGCGGCCAGCGCCCTGCGCGACCGGTCGGACACCGTGTCGTCGCAGCGCAGCAAGGTTCCGTCGAGGTCAGTGGCGATGAGGGCATATGCGAGGGGAACGGCCATGATCCGAAGAATACGGATCTGACGCCGGTCGGTAAGCCGTGTGGCAGGAGCTGTGACGGTTCGGGTGCGCCCGGCGCACTCCCGGCAGACACCGGGGTGTGGGCCCGGATACGCCCGGTGACACGCGCCCGGAGCGCATCTGCGCGCTGGCCCTGTCGGCCCGCCCCCGGTTCACCGGAACGAGGCGGCCCGGGATCGCCCCTAGCCGGACCGGCCCCACACCGGCCCCACCTGGAGCGGCTCGGACCAACTCGCACCGGCCCCACCCGGACCGCCCCGGACCGGCCCACACCGGACCCCACCGGGACCGGCTCGCACCGGCTCCCACCCGGCCTGCACCGGCCCGCACCAGCCCCACCCGGACAGGCCCCGCATCACCCGATTCGCGCCGCACCGGCCCACGGCCGCGCGCACACCTTCACGCCGGGCCCGAACTCCCCCACGCGGGCGGGCAGTCCGCGCTGGGTGCCGCCGCGCCTTGGCCCGCCACCCCTCTCACCGACTCGCCCCTGCCCGCCTCGACGCCCCCTCTCGCCTCACCGCCACTTCTCGCTCACCATCGCCTCCCCTGGGCTCACCCCGCCGATGGGCTCACTCCCGCCGACTAGTCCGCCCTCCCCGCCGACACCCCCGCCACGCCCCCGCCCGCGTCAAGCCGAGGTATGCGGCGCTGGGCCGCGTGCGCCGCCGCCGGATAGCGGGGGTCGGGCCGCAGCGCGTACTCCCGCAGGCAGGCTTCCGTGAACTTGATGACGTGCTCGTCGCCGTGCTCGACGGCCCGGGCGCCGAGTTCGTCGAGCGGGGGCAGGTCGTCCGTCTCGGCCCGCCAGGCCGTCGACTCCTCGTCCCGCCGGTCGGTGGTGAAGGCGAGGAGGAAGGCCGACTGGACCTGCCACAGCCGGGCGAGCGTCGGCTCGTACAACTCCTGTGGCAGGTGCGGCAGCACGAGGCGGGTGGCGGCGGGTGCGGTGAGGCCGTGGACGAGGGGCACCGGGAAGACCTCGGGGTGGCCCAGATACACGTCCGCGAACTGCAGCGTCATGTCGCTGAGCAGGCGGGACGCCGGGTGCGGCGCCAGCCACTCCAACGACTCCGTGTACCCGGGGAGTCGTTCGATGGCATCGATGCGGCCGAGGGCGACGGACGGTCCGCGCGGGCCGTCCTGTGGCACCCGGGGCAGCGCGGCGACGGCCGCCGGGACGGAGTGGGAGCCGCGCAGGGCGGGGCTTCCGGGCAGCGCCCGGTGCCGGGCTGCCCAGTACGCCAGGCCCCTGGCCAGCTCGTCGAGTTGCAGCCGCGTCGGCGCCTCCCCGGCGACGGAGAGACCGCGCACCGCGTGCGCCGTCCGGATGAGGCCGTGCGTCAGACCTGCGAAGAGGCCGGGGAGCAGGCGCGGCCACCAGCGGGCGAGGACGTCCCGCCAGGGCGCTGTGGCGAGTTCACGCGCGAACAGTCGCTCCCAGTCCCCCGCACGACCGAAATCACCCAGCGCCGGCCGCCACGACGCCTCGTCGGCGGGATCGAGGGCGAAGCGCGCGGCGGGCGGCTCGTGGTGGTCGAGCGCGCGGCGATAGCGCCCGATCCAGCGGGCCACCTCGTCGCCGCGCCCGAGCACCGCGACGGCCTCTGCGCCCATGGGCCCGTGGTTGGCGAGGTCTACGCCCACACCGCGCTCGTACCCGAGGTCCTCAAGTCGTTCCAACGCGTCATTGACGGCTTCGTAGTAGCTGATCGACGGCATGTCTCGCTCACCTTCAGAAAGCTCGTGGTCCCCACAGGGCTCGTAACACTTTGGATACCCAAACAGTTCGAGTATCCAAACCAACTACACTCGCGGAATGCAGAGCGCGCAAGGACCGGAGAAGCGGGAACCGGAGCGGCAGGGAGCGGAGCGGCAGGGAGCGGAGCGGCAGGGAGCGGAGCGGCAGGGAGCGGAGCGGCGGGAACCGGCGAAGCCGGGGGCCGGATCCGCCCACCCCCTCACCTCCGTCGAGATCCGGATCGTGGGACTCGTGCCGCTGCTCGAGCCGTACTTCCGGGGGGCGGCGGTGAGCGCGCTGATGCCGGAGCCGCTGCGCGAGGCCATGGACAGCCATGGCCTGACCCCACGTCATGGCGCGGTGCTGCCCCAGCTCCTGGCGGCCGACGGGCCGTTGACCGTCAGCGGCATCGCCGACCGGCTCCAGGTGTCCCTGCCGACGGCGAGCGAACTGGTCGGCGGCCTCGCGCGGGCGGGCATCGTCACGCGTGCCCCGGACGAGACGAACCGCCGCCGGGTCCTTGTGTCCCTCGCCGAGGAGTACCGCCCGCTCCTCGAGTCGTTCGTGGCCCGCCGGGGCGAGCCGCTGCTCCGCGCCCTCGCGGGGCTCCCGGCCGAGCAGCGGGAGGGGTTCATGGCCGGGCTGCGGGCCTGGGTGCGGGAGGTGCAGCAGTAGC
The DNA here is from genome assembly GCF_055591765.1 of Streptomyces sp. NPDC041205. Taxonomy (NCBI): domain Bacteria; kingdom Bacillati; phylum Actinomycetota; class Actinomycetes; order Kitasatosporales; family Streptomycetaceae; genus Streptomyces; species Streptomyces sp. NPDC041205. The sequence goes on from NZ_JBVIZH010000002.1 coordinate 1,351,288, forward strand.
GGCGGGGAACCGTTCGCGCCGCGCGCACGTCGCACAGGGGCAAGCCGGTCTTCCGTACGCGGGAAGGCCTCCGTACGTCACCTGGCACGAAGGAACGACATGACTTTCCGTCCGGCCCGCAAGCTCGCCCTCACCGCCACCGCCTCCGCCGCGCTGCTCACAGCGCTGCTCACCTGGCAGGCATCGGCCGCGGACTCGGACAGCACCGGCCGGGAGTCACGCCCGGGCGCGGGGGCCGCGGTGTCGGACACGAAGACCGGCGAGGAGTCCCCCGCGACGCCCGGCAAGACGCCCGGCAAGGGGCCGGACACCACGAACTCGGACACCACGAGCAGCGAGGTCGAGCACGGCGGGACCGCCGCGGCGGAGTACTGGACGCCGGAGCGCATGCGCGACGCCCAGCCCGCGCCCATGCCGGTGATCGAGCGCTGAGGCCGGGTGGCGATGGTCGGGCGCTGAGCCCGGACAGCCCGGATGTCAGTCGTCCAGTGCTGGCCGGGCACCGAGCCCGGCGGTGATGGTCGGGCACCGAGCCCGGACGGTGATGGTCGACCGCCGAGCCCTGCGCGCCGGGGCCTCCCTCACGCCCCCTGGTGAGCCGCCGCCAGATGCCGGGCGAGCCGCGGCGAGGCGAACTCCGTGCCGCACACGAACCGCATCACCGGTCCGTACGACGACCCGGCGAGCATGCCCGTGAAGTACAGGCCGGGGACCGAGGAGACATAGCCCGCGCCCAGCTTGGGCGTGCCGCGGCTGGTGGCGATGCGGGCGCGCAGGCCGTGGCCGAGGAAGCTGAGGGCGGCGAGGTCCACGCGATAGCCCGTCGCGGCGATGACGTGGTCGGCCGCCAGCTCCCGGGCCCGGCCGCCCAGGGTCTCGACGCTGAGGACGGGGCGGCCGTCGCGGGTGCCCGCCGTCACGATGCGCCGCACCTCGCGCGCCTCGACCTTCCGCTCGAACCGCTCCCGCAGCCACCAGGCGCCGAGCGGGCCGAGGACACGGCGGGTGAGGAAGTGCCGGGCGGTGGCAGGAAGGTGGCGGTACCCCCCGGCGTAGTAGCTCAACGCGTACAGCGACCAGGCGCGGCCGAAAGGGGACTCCGGGCGCAGCTTCGGCTGCTCCCAGGGCGGCCCGCCGAACGCCACCGAGCGCCGCCCGCGCGCCACCACGCGCACCCGCGCGCCCGCTTCCGCCGCGAGCACCGCCGTCTCCAGGGCGGACTGCCCGGCACCGACGACGAGCAGGTCCTGGTCCGCGTACCGCGTGAGGTCGTGGTGCTGGGCGCTGTGCGAGACGGGGCCCGCGGGCGAGGGGCCGTCCGGCACGGCCGCGGCCAGCTCGAACGGCAGCCTCGACAGGCCGGACAGGCCGGTGGCGACGACGACCGCGCGGGCGGTGCACTGCTCCCCGGAGTCGAGCTTCAACTCGAAGCCCCCGGCCGGCCGGGGGTCGACGGAGACCACCCGAACCCGCTCCAGGTCGGGCACGATCTTCTGCTGGAACCACTGGCCGTACCCGACGAACGTCTCGACGGGGATGATGTCCTCGTCCGTGATCAGCCGGGGCAGGCCCGCCGCGTCGCAGTAGTCGACGAGGGTGTGGCCGGGCTGCGGGGCGTCGATGTTCGACGCCACGGGTGTCGACTTGAGGAGCATTCCCGCGGGCATGTGCGCCTGCCAGCTCACCATCGGCTCGCCGAACACACGCACCGGGATGCCCCGGGCCCTCAGATGCGCCGCTGTGGACAGACCGTAGGGGCCCGCTCCGATGACGGCGACGGGTTGCACTGATTGGTTCACGAAGTCCCTCCCCAGGACGTTGTGTGCGCCGTGCCGTCGCACGGCGCACCGTCACTTCGTGGTCGTGCCGCCGCGGCGATTGGTCCGCCACAGCTGGAACAGATGCTTCGCTCCTGGCCGTACGAAGCGCGCGAGCATGGTGAAGACCGGCAGCATGTCGTCCGCCGCGAGCCAGGCCAGCTCCGTGCCGCTGGCACGGGACGGCGCGTGCGGTGTCACATAGCCGCTGCGGCGGTAGGCGAGATAGGCGGGCAGGTCGATGTTCTCCACGACATAGCGGTGTCCCGCGCGCTGCTCCCCCTCGGGGACGGGACGGCCGGTCAGATGCAGATGCATCGCCCTGACGACATCGATCCCCGACTCGCTCTCGAAGAGGCGGAACTGGGCGCCCATGCGTGGGTTGAAGTCGAGCAGTTTGTACTGACCGTCGCGGCGGTCGAAGCGGAGGTCGAGGTCGATGACGCCGGTGAATCCGATCTCCTTGATGAAACGCGCGGCGAGGTCCGCGAGTTCCGGGTTGTCGACGACGTACGCCATCGCCGTCATCCCCGCGTGCGGCGGCCAGGAGCGGACCTTCACGCCGGTGAACAGGGCGAGCGGGGTGGAGTCCGCGTCGAAGTACGCGTGCACGACCCAGTCCTCGGCCTGCTCGCGCGGCAGATACTCCTGGAGGATCACGCCGGGCCGCTCGCCCCAGCCGCAGGCCAGCTTCAGCAGTCCCTCGGGCGTGTTGATGCGAGTGGTGCCGTTCACGGCGGGTTGCTCACGGCGCCGGAACGCCTCTCTGTTCTTGGCCACGACCGGGAACCGGGCCGTCGCGGCGAACTTCTCCACGTCCTCCTGACTCTGCGGGCACACCGAGGCGGGCGACGACAGGCCGTGCTCCACGCACAGCTCGTGCAGCCCCTGCTTGCTGGCGAGGCGCCGCGGCAGCGCGGGCGCCACCGGCGGGACCAGGAACCCCCCGAAGTCCGCGTCCCTCAACTCCCGCTGGTGCTCGGCGATCAGCACCGCCGCTTCCTCGTCCGTCGGGATCAGCACCGTCGGCCTGCCGATCCGCCGCCCGATGCGCAGCAGCCCCTCCACCAGATACGCGGGATCCTCGACGCCGGTGGTCGGCCACGGGAACGCACGGGTGAGGTAGCGGGACGCGGCCGCGGGCGTGTGCCGGTCCTCGGTGATCGCGTACATGGGGATGCCGAGCCGCCCCAGGCTGCGGATCGCGCCCACACCGCCGTGGTGCAACGGATAGTCGCCGAACTTGACTATCAGTCCGGGCACTTCACGGTCCGGCCTTAACCCGACGCCGCCGCTTGCCATGGTCACGGGTCCCCCCACGTGTCCGTTTGCGCCGAACCGGACCCACCCCTGTCCGTGTCCCCCAAAGGAAGCTATGCAGGAATGGGTCATTCCACTCCTGGTTTATCCGGACATTGCGAACTCTTTAGACACTGCCCCCGGCGAGGCTTCCCACGTAACGTGTGGAGCACTCAGATTGGAAAGCGAGGCAGGCACGCATGTCCGAGCAGAACCCGCTCGACCTCCCCGAGGGCGACCCCTTCGGCCCGCACAATCTTCCGTACGGAGTCTTCTCTCCGGCCGGGTCCGCCACGGACTCCGCATCCGGGTCGGCGCCCGGATCAGCGCCCGGTTCCGCCGCCTCGGACGGCCGTCGGGTCGGCGTCCGTGTCGGCTCGTACGTCCTGGACGCGGGCGCGGCCGCCGCCGCCCTCGGCTCGCCCTATGTCTCGCTGCTCGCCCAGCCCACCCTGGGCCCGCTGCTCGCCGCCGGCCGCCGCACCTGGAGCGACGTCCGCCGCGCCCTCACCGCCTGGGTGACGGTCCCCGCCCACCGCGACACCGTCCGACCGCTGCTCCACCCCCTCTCCGACGTCACCCTGCACCTGCCCTTCGAGGTCGCGGACTACGTCGACTTCTACGCCTCCGAGCACCACGCGTCGAACCTGGGCCGGATGTTCCGCCCGGACGCGCCCACACCGCTCACCCCCAACTGGAAGCACCTGCCCATCGGTTACCACGGCCGGTCCGGCACCGTCGTGGTCTCCGGCACGGACGTGGTGCGGCCCACCGGTCAGCGCAAGACGCCCGCCGACACCGCGCCCGTCTTCGGCCCGTCCACCAAGCTCGACATCGAAGCCGAGGTCGGCTTCGTCGTCGGCGCGCCGTCCACGCTCGGGACCCCCGTGCCCCTCACGGACTTCCGCGAGCACGTCTTCGGCCTCTGCCTCCTCAACGACTGGTCCGCCCGCGACCTCCAGGCCTGGGAGTACGTCCCCCTCGGCCCCTTCCTCGGCAAGTCCTTCGCCACCTCCGTCTCGGCCTGGATCACGCCCCTGGAGGCCCTGGACGCCGCCCGCGTCGCCCCGCCCGCGCGCACCGAGCCCCTGCTCCCCTACCTCGACGACTCCGCCGAGTCCGTCGCGGACGAGCCCGGCGGCTACGACCTCCGCATCACCGTCTCCCTCAACGGCCACGTCATCTCCGAACCCCCCTTCTCCACCGTCTACTGGACCGCCGCCCAGCAGCTCACCCACATGACCGTCAACGGCGCCTCCCTGCGCACCGGCGACCTCTATGGCTCCGGCACCGTCAGTGGGCCCTCCCCCGAACAGTTCGGCTCCCTCATCGAGCTGACCTGGAACGGACGTGATCCGCTCGAACTCCCCGACGGCAAGCGGACGTTCCTGGAGGACGGCGACGTCGTCACGATGACCGCGTGGGCCCCCGGCCCCGGGGGGACCCGGGTGGGCCTGGGCGAGGTCACGGGGCGCATCGCGGCTGCGCGAGGCTGAGGCTGGGGGCCTTGCCGGGGGCTCCCCAACCCCACCCCTTCCCGAACCCGGGGCTCCGCCCCGGACCCCGTTGTCGGCGCTCCGCGCCTCGTCCTCGAACTCCCCCAAGCTCTTAAGGAGCAGGGGGTACTCCCATGACGGGCTGAAACCCTGCCGCACCGGCGAGATATACAGCCCCTCCGGCGATTGAGGAGCGGGGGCCTGGGGGCGGAGCCCCCGGTTTCGGGAAAGGGGCGGGACTGGGGCGCACCCGCGAGGCCCTACTCCCCCACCCCCGCCACCACCTCCAGCACACCCTCCCCATACGTGGCGAGCTTCTTCTCACCGACCCCGCCGATGCCCCCCAGCTCCCCGACGGAGGCGGGCCGCACCGTGGCGATCTCCCGCAACGTCGCGTCATGGAAGATCACATAGGCAGGCACCCCGAGCTCCCGAGCCTGCGCCGCCCGCCAGGCCCGCAGCGCCTCGAAAACGGGCACGGCCTCGGGCGCCAGCTCGGCCACCGCGGCGGCGGCCCGTGCCTTGCGCTCGCCCTTGCCCCCGGAGCGCACCGCGGCAGCGGGCTTCTTGGGCTCCTTGCGCAGGGGCACCTCCCGCTGCCGCCCGAGCACGGAGCCGCTCGCCTCGGTCAGCACCAACGTGCCGTACTCCCCCTCGACCGCGAGCAGCCCCTGGGCGAGCAACTGCCGGACCACACCCCGCCATTCGCCCTCGGCGAGCTCCCCACCGATACCGAAGACGGACAGCTGGTCGTGGTCGAACTGGATGATCTTGGCGGTTCGACGGCCCAGGAGGATGTCGATGATCTGGCCGGCGCCGAACTTCTGGCCGCGCTCCCGCTGGAGCCGCACGACGGTCGACAGGAGCTTCTGCGCGGCCACCGTCCCGTCCCAGGTCTCCGGCGGGGTGAGGCAGGTGTCGCAGTTCCCGCAGGACTGGGCGGTGGGGTCCTGGCCGAAGTAGGTCAGGAGCTGGGCGCGGCGGCACTGGGCCGTCTCGCACAGCGCCAGCATGGCGTCCAGGTGCGCGGCGGCCCGGCGCCGGAACGCCTCGTCTCCCTCGCTGCCCTGGATGAGCTTGCGCTGCTGGACGACGTCCTGGAGGCCGTACGCCATCCAGGCCGTGGAGGGCATGCCGTCGCGGCCCGCGCGGCCCGTCTCCTGGTAGTACCCCTCGACCGACTTGGGCAGGTCGAGGTGGGCGACGAAGCGGACGTCGGGCTTGTCGATGCCCATGCCGAAGGCGATCGTGGCGACCACCACCAGGCCGTCCTCGCGCAGGAACCGCGACTGGTGCAGCGCACGCGTCCCGCCGTCCAGACCGGCGTGATACGGCACCGCCCGCACGCCGTGCGCGCTCAGGAACTCGGCGGTCCGCTCCACGCCGTTGCGCGAGAGGCAGTAGACGATGCCCGCGTCGCCGTCGTGCTCCTCCTTCAGGAACGTCAGGAGCTGCTTCTTCGGGTCCGCCTTCGGCACGATCCGGTACTGGATGTTCGGCCGGTCGAAGCTCGCCACGAAGTGCTTGGCGTCCGGCATGGACAGGCGCTGCGTGATCTCGCGGTGGGTGGCGTCCGTCGCCGTCGCCGTCAGGGCGATGCGGGGCACGTCCGGCCAGCGCTCACCGAGGACGGACAGGGCCAGGTAGTCGGGGCGGAAGTCGTGGCCCCACTGGGCGACGCAGTGCGCCTCGTCGATGGCGAAGACGGAGATCGTGGCCCGCGAGAGCAGGTCGAGGGTGGTGTCCAGCCGCAGCCGCTCCGGTGCCAGGTAGAGCACGTCGAGCTCGCCCGCGAGCAGTTCCGCCTCCACCACCCGACGCTCGTCGAAGTCCTGCGTCGAGTTCATGAACCCGGCCCGCACCCCGAGCGCCCTGAGCGCGTCCACCTGGTCCTGCATCAGCGCGATGAGCGGGGAGACCACGACGCCGGTGCCGGGGCGGACCAGGGCCGGGATCTGGTAGCACAGGGACTTGCCGCCGCCGGTCGGCATGAGGACGACGGCGTCGCCGCCCGCGACCACATGGTCGATGATCGCTTCCTGCTCGCCGCGGAAGGAGTCGTACCCGAAGACGCGGTGCAGTGTCTCCAGCGCGTTGCCCGTGGCGACCGGGCCTGAGCCCGCACCGGGGCCCGCGCCCGGTCCGGCGCCCAGGTGCGCGTCCGCGAACGGATCCTCGCCGGGGTCGCCGAACGGGTCCTCCTCCGGGGCCCCGAAGGGGTCGTCGAACGGGTCCGGCTCCGCGAACCGACTCGCGCCCTCGTCCATCTCAGTCATGCCACCGATCCCATACATCGCCCAGCCCCCGTACGTCACGCCTCGACCACCGCGTGCTTCCACCACTGCGTCCACGATAGGGGGCCGCGCCGACAGCCCACGAAGTTATCCACAGGCCGGGCGGCGCGGTGTGAGGAATGCGCCGCCCCCGCCGCCGCGCCGCCCGGCAGCCCGCGTCGCCCCGCCAGACGCCCGTCCGCCAGGCCCGTGCCCCGCCAGGCCCCGCACACGCCACCGCCCGGCTCCCGCGAGCTTGCGGGACACCGGGCGGCACGTACACGAGGCGGACGGAGCCGAAGCCCCGCCTACCGGACGAAGACTCCCGACTGGCTGGCGAGATCGAGGAAGTACTGCGGCGCCACACCGAGCACCAGCGTCACCGCCACGCCGACCCCGATCGCCGTCATCGTCAGCGGCGACGGCACGGCGACCGTCGGGCCGTCCGCCTTCGGCTCGCTGAAGAACATCAGGACGATCACGCGGATGTAGAAGAACGCCGCGATCGCGGACGAGATCACACCGACCACGACCAGCGCGCCAGCGCCGCCCTCGGCGGCCGCCTTGAACACCGCGAACTTCCCGGAGAACCCGGAGGTCAGCGGGATGCCCGCGAAGGCGAGGAGGAAGACGGCGAACACCGCGGCGACCAGTGGTGAGCGGCGGCCGAGCCCCGCCCACTTCGACAGGTGTGTCGCCTCGCCGCCCGCGTCCCGCACCAGCGTGACCACCGCGAACGCGCCGATCGTCACGAAGGAGTACGCGCCCAGGTAGAACAGCACCGACGAGACGCCGTCCTCCGTGGTCGCGATGACACCCGCGAGGATGAAGCCCGCGTGCGCGATCGACGAGTACGCGAGGAGCCGCTTGATGTCGGTCTGGGTGATCGCGACGATCGCACCGCCCAGCATCGTGATCACGGCGACGCCGTACATCACCGGCCGCCAGTCCCAGCGCAGGCCAGGGAGCACGACGTAAAGCAGCCGCAGGAGCGCGCCGAACGCGGCCACCTTCGTCGCCGCCGCCATGAAGCCCGTCACCGGCGTGGGCGCGCCCTGGTAGACGTCGGGTGTCCACATGTGGAACGGCACCGCGCCGACCTTGAAGAGCAGGCCCATCACGATCATCGCGGAGCCGATGAGGAGCAGCGCGTCGTTGCCCATGGTGCCCGCGAGGGCGGGGTCGACCGTGGTGATCGTGCCGTCGACGACCTTGGCGACCGTGCCGTACGACACCGAGCCCGCGTAGCCGTAGATCAGCGCGATGCCGAACAGCGTGAACGCGGAGGCGAAGGCGCCGAGGAGGAAGTACTTGACGGCCGCTTCCTGCGACATGAGCCGCTTGCGGCGCGCCAGGGCGCACAGCAGGTACAGCGGCAGCGAGAAGACTTCCAGCGCGATGAAGAACGTCAGCAGGTCGTTCGCCGAGGGGAAGACCAGCATGCCGCCGATGGCGAACAGCGCCAGCGGGAACACCTCGGTGGTGGCGAACCCGGCCTTGGTTGCGGCCTGTTCGCCCGCGCTGCCGGGCACGGCTCCGGCCTGCGCCACGAAGGAGTCGACGCGGTTGCCGTGCGCCACCGGGTCGAGCCTGCGCTCCGCGAAGGTGAAGATCGCGACCAGACCGGCGAGGAGAATGGTGCCCTGGAGGAAGAGCGCGGGACCGTCGACGGCGATGGCGCCCATCGCCGCGATGCGGGCCTTCGTGGTGCCGTAGCCCCCGGCCGCGAGGGCGACGACCGCGGCGAAGGCGGCGGCGAGGGCGACGACGGACACGAACAGCTGGGCGTAGTAACGGGACTTGCGCGGCACGAAGGCTTCGATGAGCACTCCGATGACGGCGGCACCGATGACGATCAGGGTCGGTGCCAGCTGGCCGTACTCGATGTTCGGCGCGTCGATCTTGTCGATCGGCTCGGCCGCCGTTGTCCACAGGCTGTGGACGGCTGTCGCACTCACTTGGCGGCCTCCACTTCGGGCTTGGGGTCCTTCTTCTGGACGTCGGACATGGTGTGCTTGACCGCGGGGTTAACCAGCTCCGTGACCGGCTTCGGATAGACACCGAGGACGATCAGGAGGGCGATCAGCGGGGCCACCACGGCCAGTTCGCGCACCTTCAGGTCGGGCATCGACGCGACTTCCGGCTTCACCGGGCCCGTCATCGTCCGCTGGTAGAGCACGAGGGTGTAGAGCGCGGCCAGCACGATGCCGAAGGTCGCGATGATCCCGACCGCCGGATAGCGCGCGAACGTGCCCACCAGGACCAGGAACTCACTCACGAACGGCGCGAGCCCCGGCAGCGACAGCGTGGCCAGACCGCCGATCAGGAAGGTGCCCGCGAGCACCGGAGCGACCTTCTGCACTCCTCCGTAGTCCGCGATCAGACGCGAGCCGCGGCGCGAGATCAGGAAGCCGGCGACCAGCATCAGGGCGGCCGTGGAGAGACCGTGGTTGACCATGTAGAGCGTCGCGCCGGACTGCCCCTGGGACGTCATCGCGAAGATGCCGAGGATGATGAACCCGAAGTGCGAGATCGACGCGTACGCCACCAGGCGCTTGATGTCGCGCTGGCCGACGGCGAGCAGCGCTCCGTAGACGATGCTCACCAGCGCGAGGACGAGGATGACGGGCGTCGCCCACTTGCTCGCCTCCGGGAAAAGCTGGAGGCAGAAGCGCAGCATCGCGAACGTGCCGACCTTGTCGACCACCGCCGTGATCAGCACGGCGACCGGGGCCGTGGCCTCGCCCATCGCGTTCGGCAGCCAGGTGTGCAGCGGCCACAGCGGGGCCTTCACCGCGAAGGCGAAGAAGAAACCGAGGAACAGCAGCCGCTCGGTGTTGGTCGCCATGTCCAGCGAGCCGTTGGCCCGCGCTTCGGCGATCTCCTGGAGCGAGAAGTTTCCGGCGACTACGTAGAGCCCGATCACGGCGGCCAGCATGATGAGGCCGCCGACCAGGTTGTAGAGCAGGAACTTCACGGCCGCGTACGAGCGCTGTGCAGAGGCGTTCTCGTCGCTGCCCGCGTGGGCGCGGTCTCCGAAGCCGCCGATGAGGAAGTACATCGGGATGAGCATGGCTTCGAAGAAGATGTAGAAGAGGAAGACGTCGGTGGCCTCGAAGGAGATGATCACCATCGCCTCGACGGCCAGGATCAGGGCGAAGAAGCCCTGAGTCGGCCGCCAGCGCGACGACTTCGTCTCCAGGGGATCCGCGTCGTGCCAGCCCGCCAGGATGATGAAGGGGATCAGGAGGGCGGTGAGCGCGATCAAGGCGACGCCGATGCCGTCGACGCCCAGCTCGTACCGCACCCCGAAGTCCTTGATCCAGGCGCGCGATTCGGTCAGTTGATAGCGGTCACCGTCCGGGTCGAACCGGACGGCGACCACGACGGCCAGCACGAGTGTGGCCAGCGAGAAGAACAGCGCGAGCCACTTGGCGGCGGTCCGCCGGGCGGCCGGGACGGCCGCCGTGGCGATCGCGCCGACCGCGGGAAGCGCGGCCGTCGCTGTCAGCAGAGGAAACGACATCGGTATCAGACCGCCCTCATCAGCAGGGTCGCGGCGATGAGGACCGCCGCGCCGCCGAACATCGAGACCGCGTAGCTGCGGGCGTAGCCGTTCTGCAGCTTGCGCAGCCGTCCGGAGAGCCCGCCGACCGAGGCCGCCGTGCCATTGACCACGCCGTCCACCAGGGTGTGGTCGACGTACACCAGGGAGCGCGTGAGGTGCTCGCCGCCGCGCACCAGGACCACGTGGTTGAAGTCGTCCTGGAGCAGGTCGCGGCGGGCCGCGCGGGTGAGCAGCGAGCCGCGCGGGGCGACCACCGGGACCGGCCTGCGGCCGTACTGGAACCAGGCCAGGGTGACACCGATCACCAGGACCACCATCGTGGCGCCCGTGACCGTGGCGGCGCTCAGCGGGGAGTCGCCGTGGTCGTGGTGCGTGACCGGCTCCAGCCAGTGCATGAAGCGGTCGCCGATGCTGAAGAAGCCACCGGCGAACACCGAGCCGAAGGCGAGCAGGATCATCGGGATCGTCATGGACTTCGGGGACTCGTGCGGGTGCGGGTGCTTGCCGTCGGCGTCGGGCTGCCAGCGCTTCTCTCCGAAGAAGGTCAGCAGCATCACGCGCGTCATGTAGTACGCCGTGATGGCCGCGCCGAGCAGCGCCACGGAGCCGAGGATCCAGCCCTCCGTGCCGCCCTTGGCGAACGCCGCCTCGATGATCTTGTCCTTGGAGAAGAAGCCGGACAGGCCGGGGAAGCCGATGATGGCGAGATAGCCGAGACCGAAGGTCACGAAGGTCACCGGCATGTACTTCCGGAGGCCGCCGTACTTCCGCATGTCCACCTCGTCGTTCATGCCGTGCATGACCGAACCGGCGCCGAGGAAGAGCCCGGCCTTGAAGAAGCCGTGCGTCACCAGGTGCATGATCGCGAAGACATAGCCGATGGGGCCGAGGCCCGCGGCCAGGATCATGTAGCCGATCTGGGACATCGTCGACCCGGCCAGGGCCTTCTTGATGTCGTCCTTCGCGCAACCGACGATCGCACCGAAGAGGAGCGTCACGGCGCCCACGACGGTGACCGCCAACTGCGCGTCCGGCGCGCCGTTGAAGATCTCTCCGGAGCGCACGATCAGGTACACACCGGCGGTCACCATCGTCGCCGCGTGGATCAGGGCCGAGACCGGGGTCGGGCCCTCCATCGCGTCCCCGAGCCAGGACTGCAGCGGCACCTGCGCGGACTTGCCGCAGGCCGCGAGCAGCAGCATCAGGCCGATCGCCGTCAGCTTGCCCTCGCTCGTCTCCTCGGCGGCCCCCAGGACGGGCTCGAAGGCGAACGTCCCGAAGGTGGTGAACATCAGCATGATGGCGATCGACAGGCCCATGTCGCCGACGCGGTTGACCAGGAAGGCCTTCTTGGCCGCCGTGGCCGCGCTGGGCTTGTGCTGCCAGAAGCCGATCAGGAGGTACGAGGCGAGGCCCACGCCCTCCCAGCCGACGTACAGGAGCAGGTAGTTGTCGGCGAGGACCAGCAGGAGCATCGCCGCGAGGAACAGGTTCAGATAGCCGAAGAAGCGGCGGCGCCGCTCGTCGTGCTCCATGTACCCGATCGAGTACAGGTGGATCAGGGTGCCCACGCCGGAGATCAGCAGGACGAACGTCACCGACAGCTGGTCCAGTTGGAAGGCGACGTCCGCCTGGAAGCCCTCGACGGGGATCCAGCTGAACAGGTGCTGGCGCAGGGACCGGTCCTCGGCCCCCTTGCCCAGCATGTCGGTGAAGAGCACAAGCCCGATCACGAAGGAGACGGCCGCGAGCGCCGTGCCGAGCCAGTGGCCCACCCGGTCGAGGCGGCGCCCGCCGCACAGCAGTACGGCCGCTCCGAGCAGAGGCGCCGCCACAAGCAGCGCAATCAAGTTCTCTGTGTTCACGGTTCTAGCGACCCCTTACAGCTTCATCAGGCTGGCGTCGTCGACCGAGGCCGAGTGACGGGAGCGGAACAGCGACACGATGATCGCGAGCCCGACCACGACCTCCGCCGCCGCGACGACCATCGTGAAGAAGGCGATGATCTGGCCGTCCAAGTTGCCGTGCAGCCGGGCGAAGGCGACGAACGCGAGGTTGCAGGCGTTCAGCATCAACTCGACGCACATGAAGACGACGATCACGTTCCGCCGGATCAGCACGCCGGTGGCGCCGATGGCGAACAGCAGGGCCGCCAGATACAGGTAGTTGACCGGATTCACTTCGACGCCTCCTCGGTCTGCTCGCCCGCCGCGGCGGCGACAGGATCGGACGCGGACTCGCCGGCCCTGCCGCTGTCCGTACGGAGCGGTCCTGGCCGCTCCAGGCGGTCCGAGGCACGCTGCTCCAGGGCCCGCAGGTCGTTCAGCGCCTCGGAGGAGACGTCGCGGATCTGGCCGCGCTCACGCAGCGTCTGGTTGACCGTGAGCTCCGAAGGAGTGCCGTCCGGGAGCAGGCCCGCGATGTCCACCGCGTTGTGCCGTGCGTACACACCCGGGGCCGGGAGCGGCGGCAGGTGCTTGCCCTCGCGCACGCGCTCCTCGGCGCGCTCGCGCTGCGTCTTGGCGCGCTCCGTGCGCTCACGGTGGGTGAGGACCATCGCGCCGACCGTCGCCGTGATCAGCAGGGCGCCGGTGATCTCGAAGGCGAAGACGTACTTCGTGAAGATGAGGGAGGCGAGGCCCTCCACGTTGCCGCCCTCGTTGGCCTTCGCCAGGCCGTTGAAGTCCTTCAGGGAGGCGTTGCCGATGCCCGCGAACAGCAGGATGGCGAAGCCGAATCCGCACAGGGCGGCCAGCCAGCGCTGGCCCTTGATGGTCTCCTTCAGGGAGTCGGCGGCGGTGACGCCGACGAGCATGACCACGAAGAGGAACAGCATCATGATCGCGCCTGTGTAGACGATGATCTGCACGATGCCCAGGAAGTACGCGCCGTTGGCCAGGTAGAACACCGCGAGGATGATCATGGTCCCGGCGAGGCAGAGCGCGCTGTGCACCGCCTTGCGCATCAGGATCGTGCACAGCGCGCCGATCACGGCGACCGTGCCGAGCACCCAGAACTGGAAGGCCTCGCCGGTGGAGGTGGTGTAGGCCGCGAGGGCGGTCATGCGTCCACCCCCTGCTCGCGCGAGGCCCCGGCCCCTTCGCCGGAACCGGATCCCTCGAAGGCCTCGTCCTCGGGGGCGGGCTTCTCGCCCTTGGAGACGGCCACTTGGGGCACCGTGCCCGGCGCGGCCTGGGTGACCAGACCGCGGTAGTAGTCGCCCTCGTCCATGCCGGGGTAGATCGCGTGCGGCGAGTCGACCATGTCCTCTTCGAGGCCGGCGAGCAACTGCTCCTTGGTGTAGATCAGGTTCTCGCGGCTGCTGTCGGCGAGCTCGAATTCGTTCGTCATCGTCAGCGCGCGCGTGGGGCACGCCTCGATGCACAGGCCGCAGAGGATGCAGCGGGCGTAGTTGATCTGGTAGACGCGGCCGTACCGCTCGCCCGGGGAGTAGCGTTCCTCTTCCGTGTTGTCCGCGCCCTCCACGTAGATGGCGTCCGCGGGGCAGGCCCAGGCGCACAGCTCGCAGCCGACGCATTTCTCCAGGCCGTCCGGATGGCGGTTGAGCTGGTGCCGGCCGTGGAACCGGGGTGCGGTGGTCTTCTGCTGCTCCGGATACTGCTCGGTCAGCCGCTTCTTGAACATGGCCTTGAAGGTCACGCCGAAGCCCGCGACGGGGTTCTGGAACCCCTGGTTGGACTGGTTCGACTGCTGCGGGTCGGCCGCCTGCTGCTGCTCGGGCAGCTGCGAGCGCTTCGGCCGGTCCGGCATGTTCGACTGCTCAGCCATCGGACGCCTCCTTTCCGTCACTTTGAGTATCGGGCCCACCACTGACAATCAACTCCCGCTCCTGGCGCGAGCGTCGGCGCGGCACCGGTGGCAGGGTCTGTCCGGGCAGCGGCGGCACCGGGAATCCCCCGGCCATCGGGTCGAAGGCACCGGACGCCTCGGACTCGGACGTCTGAGCCGCCTCCTGCTTCTCGCGCTTGTCGCGGAAGATGTCCACGAGTACGGAGAGCAACAACAGGGCGAGCACTCCGCCGCCTACGTAGAGCGCGATCTCGCTGAAGTCGTAGTCCTCGTTGCGCAGCGCCCGCACCGTGGCGACGAGCATCAGCCACACCACCGACACCGGGATGAGGACCTTCCAGCCGAGCTTCATCAGCTGGTCGTAGCGGACACGGGGCAGCGTGCCGCGCAGCCAGATGAAGAAGAACAGCAACAGCTGGACCTTGAGCACGAACCAGGCCATCGGCCACCAGCCGTGGTTCGCGCCCTCCCAGAAGGTGCTGATGGGCCATGGGGCCCGCCAGCCGCCCAGGAAGAGCGTCACGGACACGGCCGAGACGGTGACCATGTTGATGTACTCGGCGAGCATGAACATCGCGAACTTGATCGACGAGTACTCGGTGTTGAAGCCGCCGACGAGGTCGCCCTCGGACTCCGGCATGTCGAACGGAGCGCGGTTGGTCTCACCGATCATCGTCACGATGTAGATCAGGAACGACACCGGGAGCAGCAGGACGTACCAGCGGCCCTCCTGCGCCTCGACGATCCGCGACGTCGACATCGACCCGGAGTACAGGAAGACGGAGGCGAACGCGGCGCCCATCGCGATCTCGTAGGAGATCATCTGCGCGCACGAGCGGAGACCGCCGAGCAGCGGGTACGTCGAACCGGAGCTCCAGCCCGCGAGGACGATGCCGTAGATGCCGACCGAGGCGACCGCGAGGATGTAGAGCATCGCGATCGGCAGGTCGGTGAGCTGCATCGTGGTGCGGTGCCCGAAGATCGACACTTCGTTGCCCGCGGGCCCGAAGGGGATCACCGCGATCGCCATGAAGGCGGGGATGGCGGCGACCACCGGCGCGAGGACGTAGACCACCTTGTCCGCGCGCTTGACGATCAGGTCTTCCTTGAGCATCAGCTTGATGCCGTCCGCGAGGGACTGCAGCATGCCCCAGGGGCCGTGCCGGTTCGGGCCGATGCGCAGCTGCATCCAGGCCACGACCTTGCGCTCCCACACGATGGAGAACAGCACCGTCAGCATCAGGAACGCGAAGCAGAAGACGGCCTTGAGGCCGATCAGCCACCAGGGGTCCCTGCCGAACATCGACAGGTCCTCGGCCGCGAGCGGCACCGATGCCTGCGCGGTGTGCACTGCCTGAAGCATCACGACGTCACCTCCGTGGCCTCGGCGGGGGCCACCAGGCCGGCCGGGCCGACGCGGACCAGATCGCCCGGGCGGGCGCCGGTGTCCGAAATGACGCCTCCCCCGGTCGAGTTCAGCGGAAGCCAGACCACCCGGTCGGGCATCTGGGTGACAAGGAGCGGCAGCGTGGTCGCGCCCGCCGGACCGGTGACGGTGAGCGTGTCGCCGCCCTTGACGCCGATCTCGGCCGCGGTGGCCGCCGAGAGCCGGGCCACCGCGGCGTGCCGCGTCCCGGCGAGCGCGTCGTCGCCCTCCTGGAGGCGGCCCTGGTCGAGCAGCAGCCGGTGACCGGCGAGGACGGCCTCACCGGCGGCGGGCCGGGGCGGCTGGGCGCCGGTCTCCAGCGGCTCGGTGGCGTGCGGCCCGTCCCAGCCACCGAGTCGGTCCAGCTCGCGCCGAATGGTCAGCAGATCGGGCAGGCCCAGGTGGATGTCGCCCGCGTCGGCCAGCATGTGCAGGACACGGGCGTCCGCCGGGGACGACTTGCGGGTCATCTGGTCCGGCTTCAGCGCGGCCTCGAAAAGCCGGGCCCTGCCCTCCCAGTTGAGGAACGTGCCCGGCTTCTCGGCGACGGCGGCCACCGGAAGGACCACGTCGGCACGTTCCGTCACCTCGCTCGGCCGCAGCTCCAGGGAGACCAGGAAGCCGACCTCGTCGAGTGCGGCACGCGCGCGTGCCGGGTCGGGCAGGTCGGCGACGTCCACGCCCGCGACGAGCAACGCGCCCAGTTCGCCGGTCGCGGCGGCCTCGATGATCTGGCCGGTGTCCCGGCCGTAGCGGTGCGGGAGTTCGGCGACACCCCAGGCCCCCGCGACCTCGTCCCGCGCGCGCGGGTCGGTGGCCGGGCGGCCGCCCGGAAGCAGCGACGGGACGGCGCCCGCCTCGATGGCCCCGCGCTCGCCCGCGCGGCGCGGAATCCACACCAACTGGGCGCCGGTCGCGGACGCGGCCCGCACGGCGGCGGTGAGCCCGCCCTGCACCGCCGCGAGCCGCTCCCCGACCACGATCACGGCGCCTTCGGAGCGCAGCGCCTCGGCGGCCTTCGCGCCGTCGTCCGCCAGGCCCACGCCCGCGGCGAGCGCGTCCAGCCACTCGGTCTCGGTACCTGGCGCGGCCGGCAGCAGCGTGCCACCGGCCTTCTCCAGGCCGCGGGTGGCGTACGTGGCGAGCGAGAAGGTGCGCTGGCCGTGCTTGCGCCAGGCCTTGCGCAGCCGCAGGAAGACGCCGGGCGCCTCCTCCTCGGACTCCATCCCGACGAGCAGCACGGCCGGGGCCTTCCCCAGCGTGCTGTACGTGACGCCGGTGCCGTCGAGGTCCCGGCCGCGCCCGGCGACACGCGCCGCGAGGAAGTCGGCCTCCTCACTGCTGTGCACCCGCGCGCGGAAGTCGATGTCGTTCGTACCGAGCGCCACGCGCGCGTACTTGCTGTACGCGTAGGCGTCCTCCACGGTCAGCCGTCCGCCGGTCAGCACTCCGGCCCGCCCGCGGGCGGCGGCGAGCCCCTTGGCAGCCGTCTCCAGCGCCTCGGGCCACGAAGCCGGTACCAGTTGCCCGGAGTCGGCGTCCCGCACCAGTGGCGTCGTCAGCCGGTCCGGCTTCTGCGCGTACCGGAAGCCGAAGCGCCCCTTGTCGCAGATCCACTCCTCGTTGACCTCGGGGTCGTCCTGCGCGAGCCGCCGCATGACCTTGCCGCGCCGGTGGTCCGTCCGCGTCGCGCAGCCGCCCGCGCAGTGCTCGCACACCGACGGCGACGACACCAGGTCGAAGGGGCGCGACCGGAAGCGGTACGCGTGCGAGGTGAGCGCGCCCACCGGGCAGATCTGGATGGTGTTCCCGGAGAAGTACGACTCGAAGGGGTCACCGTCGCCCGTGCCGACCTGCTGGAGCGCGCCGCGCTCGATCAGCTCGATCATCGGGTCGCCCGCGATCTGGTTGGAGAAGCGGGTGCAGCGCGCGCACAGCACGCACCGCTCACGGTCGAGCAGCACCTGTGTGGAGATCGGCACGGGCTTCTCGTACGTGCGCTTCTTGCCCTCGAAACGCGAGTCCGGGTCGCCGACCTGCATGGCCTGGTTCTGCAGCGGGCACTCGCCGCCCTTGTCGCAGACCGGGCAGTCCAGCGGGTGGTTGATGAGCAGCAGCTCCATCACACCGCGCTGCGCCTTTTCGGCGACCGGCGACGTCAGCTGCGACTTCACCACCATGCCGTCGGTGCAGGTGATGGTGCAGGAGGCCATCGGCTTGCGCTGGCCCTCGACCTCGACGATGCACTGGCGGCAGGCACCGGCGGGGTCGAGCAGCGGGTGGTCGCAGAAGCGCGGGATCTCGATGCCGAGGAGTTCGGCGGCGCGGATCACCAGGGTGCCCTTGGGGACGCTGATCTCGATGCCGTCGATCGTCAGCGAGACCAGGTCCTCCGGCGGAACGGCCGCTTCCCCGCCCCCGGAGGGAGCGCTATTGGTGGTCACTGTCATGCGTTCACCTCCGTGTGGGTGTCGGACCGGCCGCTCCGGTCGGCCCAGAGCGTGGACTTGGCGGGGTCGAAGGGGCAGCCCCGGCCGGTGATGTGCTGCTCGTACTCCTCGCGGAAGTACTGCAGCGAGGAGAAGATCGGCGAGGCGGCGCCGTCACCGAGGGCGCAGAAGGACTTGCCGTTGATGTTGTCGGCGATGTCGTTCAGCTTGTCGAGGTCGGACATGACGCCCTTGCCCGCCTCGATGTCGCGCAGCAACTGCACGAGCCAGTACGTCCCTTCGCGGCACGGCGTGCACTTGCCGCAGGACTCGTGGGCGTAGAACTCGGTCCAGCGCGTCACGGCCCGCACCACGCAGGTCGTCTCGTCGAAGCACTGCAGGGCCTTGGTGCCGAGCATGGATCCGGCGGCGCCCACGCCCTCGTAGTCGAGCGGCACGTCGAGGTGCTCGTCGGTGAACATCGGCGTCGAAGAGCCGCCGGGCGTCCAGAACTTGAGGCGGTGGCCGGGGCGCATGCCGCCGCTCATGTCGAGGAGCTGGCGCAGCGTGATGCCGAGCGGTGCCTCGTACTGGCCGGGCGAGGTGACGTGCCCGCTGAGCGAATAGAGCGTGAAGCCGGGCGACTTCTCACTGCCCATCGACTTGAACCAGTCTTTTCCGCGATTCAGGATCGCGGGAACCGACGCGATGGACTCGACGTTGTTGACAACAGTGGGGCATGCGTAGAGGCCCGCGACCGCAGGGAAAGGGGGACGGAGTCGCGGCTGGCCACGGCGGCCTTCGAGCGAGTCGAGCAGCGCGGTCTCCTCACCACAGATGTACGCGCCCGCGCCCGCGTGCACGGTGAGTTCGAGGTCGAGTCCGCTGCCGAGGACGTTCTTGCCGAGATAGCCCGCCGCGTAGGCCTCACGGACGGCCTCGTGCAGCCGCCGCAGCACGGGGACGACTTCACCCCGCAGATAGATGAACGCATGCGAAGAACGGATCGCGTAGCAGGCGATCACGATGCCCTCGATGAGGCTGTGCGGGTTCGCGAAGAGGAGCGGGATGTCCTTGCAGGTCCCCGGCTCCGACTCGTCGGCGTTGACAACTAGATAGTGCGGTTTGCCGTCGCCCTGCGGAATGAACTGCCACTTCATTCCGGTGGGGAAGCCCGCGCCGCCGCGGCCGCGCAGGCCCGAGTCCTTCACATAGGCGATCAGGTCGTCCGGGGCCATGGCGAGGGCCTTGCGCAGCCCCTCGTAGCCGTCGTGGCGGCGGTAGGTGTCCAGCGTCCAGGACTTGTCCTCGTCCCAGAAGGCGGAGAGGACGGGCGCGAGCAGCTTCTCCGGGCTGGTCTCGTTGTCGATCTCGGCGGCCAACGTCATCACTCCCCCTCCTCGGCGCTCGGTCCGGCCGGGTGGGCCGGGTCGGATGCCGAGGTCTCTTGCGGCGCGTCGTGCGAGCTGAGGTGCTCGCTGGGAGACGGGTCGTGCGGCTGGGTGCTCTCCGGTCCGCCCGCACGCGGGTGGACCACGCGCGCGGGGAGCGCCTCGCCCTTGGCCAGGCGCAGTCCGATCAGCGAGGCGGGGCCCGCGCCGCCGGTCGCCTCGACGGCGCCGGGGCGCTCGTCGGGGAAGCCCGCGAGGATCCGGGCCGTCTCCTTGAAGGTGCACAGGGGGGCGCCGCGGGTCGGCTCGACCCGGGCGCCGGAGCGCAGGTCGTCGACGAGGCGCTTGGCGCTGCCCGGGGTCTGGTTGTCGAAGAACTCCCAGTTGACCATCACCACGGGGGCGAAGTCGCAGGCGGCGTTGCACTCGATGTGCTCGAGCGTCACCTTGCCGTCGTCGGTGGTCCCGCCGTTGCCGACGCCCAGGTGCTCCTGGAGGGCCTCGAAGATGGCGTCGCCGCCCATGACCGCGCACAGCGTGTTGGTGCAGACGCCGACCTGGTAGTCACCGGAGGGCCCCCGGCGGTACATGGTGTAGAAGGTCGCGACCGCCGTCACCTCCGCGGTGGTCAGGTCCAGCATGTCCGCGCAGAACTGCATGCCGGTGCGGGTCACATGGCCTTCCTCCGACTGCACCAGGTGCAGCAGCGGAAGGAGCGCCGAGCGGGAGTCCGGGTAGCGGGAGATGACCTCGCGCGCGTCCGCTTCGAGGCGGGCGCGGACATCGTCCGGGTAGTCCGGCGGGGGCAGTTGGGGCATGCCCAGGCTGACGCCCTCTTGGGAACTGGTGGTCACCGGTCGACGCCTCCCATCACGGGGTCGATGGACGCGACGGCGACGATGACGTCGGCGACCTGGCCGCCCTCGCACATCGCCGCCATGGCCTGCAGATTGGTGAAGGACGGGTCGCGGAAGTGGACCCGGTAGGGGCGGGTGCCGCCGTCGGAGACGACGTGCACGCCCAGTTCGCCCTTGGGCGATTCCACGGCGGCGTAGGCCTGTCCCGGGGGTACCCGGAAGCCCTCCGTCACCAGCTTGAAGTGGTGGATCAGGGCCTCCATGGAGGTGCCCATGATCTTCTTGATGTGGTCGAGCGAGTTGCCGAGGCCGTCGGGGCCGAGGGCCAGCTGGGCGGGCCAGGCGATCTTCTTGTCGGCGACCATGACCGGGCCCGGCTCCAGGCGGTCCAGACACTGCTCGATGATGCGCAGCGACTGGCGCATCTCCTCCAGGCGGATCAGGAAGCGCCCGTAGGAGTCGCAGGTGTCGGCGGTGGGGACGTCGAAGTCGTACGTCTCGTAGCCGCAGTAGGGCTCGGCCTTGCGCAGGTCGTGCGGGAGGCCGGCCGAGCGCAGGACCGGGCCGGTGGCGCCGAGGGCCATGCAGCCGGCCAGGTCGAGATAGCCGACGTCCTGCATGCGGGCCTTGAAGATGGGGTTTCCGGTGGCGAGCTTGTCGTACTCCGGAAGGTTCTTGTGCATCTTCTTCACGAACTCGCGGATCTGGTCCACCGCGCCGGGCGGCAGGTCCTGGGCGAGTCCGCCGGGCCGGATGTACGCGTGGTTCATGCGCAGGCCGGTGATCAGCTCGTAGATGTCGAGAATGAGTTCACGATCGCGGAAGCCGTAGATCATGATCGTCGTCGCGCCGAGCTCCATGCCGCCGGTGGCGATGCAGACCAGGTGCGAGGACATCCGGTTCAGCTCCATCAGGAGCACTCGGAGGATCGTGGCGCGGTCGGGGATCTGGTCCTCGATGCCGAGCAGCTTCTCCACGCCCAGGCAGTACGCCGTCTCGTTGAAGAACGGCGTCAGATAGTCCATGCGCGTGACGAACGTGGTGCCCTGGGTCCAGGTGCGGTACTCCAGGTTCTTCTCGATGCCCGTGTGCAGATAGCCGATGCCGCAGCGGGCCTCGGAGACCGTCTCGCCCTCGATCTCCAGGATGAGCCGGAGCACGCCGTGTGTGGAGGGGTGCTGCGGACCCATGTTGACGATGATGCGCTCGTCGTCGGCCCTGGCCGCGGACTGGACGACCTCGTCCCAGTCGCCGCCGGTGACGGTGTAGACGGTGCCTTCCGTCGTGGCGCGAGGGGTTGCGTGGGGAGCTGAGTGCGTCACAGGGGCCTCCCGGAGGGAGTCGTTGAGGGGTGGTGGCCGGGAGACGGGTGGGCAGTCACGAGTACGACCTCCGCTGGTCCGGAGCCGGGATCTGGGCGCCCTTGTATTCGACGGGGATGCCGCCGAGTGGGTAGTCCTTGCGCTGGGGGAAGCCCTGCCAGTCGTCCGGCATCATGATCCGCGTGAGGGCCGGGTGGCCGTCGAAGATCAGCCCGAAGAAGTCGTACGTCTCGCGCTCGTGCCAGTCGTTCGTCGGATAGACGGCGACCAGTGAGGGGACGTGCGGATCGGCGTCCGGGGCGCTGACCTCGATGCGGATCAGGCGGTTGTGGGTGATCGAGCGCAGGTGGTAGACGGCGTGCAGCTCGCGGCCCTTGTCCTCGAGGAAGTGCACGCCGCTGACGCCGGTGCACAGCTCGAAGCGCAGCGCCGGGTCGTCGCGCAGGGTCCGCGCGACCCGCAGGAGGTGCTCGCGGGCGATGTGGAAGGTCAGCTCGCCGCGGTCGACGACCGTCTTCTCGATGGCGTTCTCGGGGACGAGCCCCTGTTCCTCCAGGGCGCCTTCGAGTTCGTCGGCCACCTCGTCGAACCAGCCGCCGTAGGGGCGCGAGGAGGCGCCGGGCAGCGTGATGGTGCGGACGAGGCCGCCGTACCCGGAGGTGTCGCCGCCGTTGTCGGCGCCGAACATGCCCCTGCGGACGCCGATGACGTCGCCGGAGGTCTCACGGGGGGCGGGCACCGCGCCCTCGGGGTGCTCACCGGTGCCGTTCACGTGCGCGTCGCTCACCGCAGCAGACCCTTCATCTCAATGGTGGGGAGGGCCTTGAGAGCCGCCTCCTCCGCCTCGCGGGCCGCTTCCTCGGCGTTCACGCCGAGCTTGGAGGTCTGGATCTTCTGGTGCAGCTTGAGGATCGCGTCCATCAGCATCTCGGGCCGGGGCGGACAGCCGGGCAAATAGATGTCGACCGGGACGACGTGGTCCACGCCCTGCACGATCGCGTAGTTGTTGAACATCCCGCCCGACGAGGCGCAGACCCCCATGGAGATGACCCACTTGGGGTTCGGCATCTGGTCGTAGACCTGGCGCAGGACGGGCGCCATCTTCTGGCTCACGCGCCCGGCCACGATCATCAGGTCCGCCTGCCGCGGCGAGCCGCGGAAGACCTCCATGCCGAAGCGCGCCAGGTCGTAGCGCCCGGCGCCGGTCGTCATCATCTCGATGGCGCAGCACGCGAGGCCGAACGTGGCGGGGAAGACGGATGACTTGCGCACCCACCCGGCGGCCTGCTCGACGGTGGTCAGCAGGAATCCGCTCGGGAGTTTCTCTTCGAGTCCCATGCTCAGTGGCTCCTCAGTCCCATTCCAGGCCGCCGCGCCGCCAGACGTACGCGTAGGCGACGAAGACGGTGAGCACGAAGAGCAGCATCTCCACGAGCCCGAAGATCCCCAGGGCGTCGAAGGTGACGGCCCAGGGATAGAGAAAGACGATCTCGATGTCGAAGACGATGAAGAGCATCGCCGTCAGGTAGTACTTGATGGGGAAGCGCCCGCCGCCGGCCGGCGTGGGGGTCGGCTCGATCCCGCATTCGTAGGCCTCGAGCTTCGCGCGGTTGTACCGCTTTGGACCGATAAGCGTGGCCATGACCACGGAGAAGATCGCAAAGCCTGCCCCGAGGGCTCCCAGTACGAGGATGGGCGCATAGGCGTTCACCGCTCCTCGCTCCTCTCAGTCGGCACTGACTGCTGGCGGTTGCATCGGACTCGCGAAGATCACTCGCACGCGAAGATCGCTCACATGTGAAGCAGGTCACAAGCCCAACTGCCCCGCATCTTATGCCTGCCGGTCTGTGATCTGCGACACGGGGTACGACAACGGCTTTGTGATCTCCACCACCTGACGAAGGATCATGAAGTCGGATGAGCGGTGATCTTCGCACGCGAAGCGCCTGAGTGATCACCAGAGGTGACATCCTGACGCGTAAGGCCTGGTCGAGGCGGGGTTGCACTATCAAGAGATGGCCGCTACAGGCAAATTGGCGCTGGACACGAGCGCTTGATAGAGGAGCGCGTTCACACTTTGGCGGCAGAGATGTGGACGGGTGTGGACGTGTGCATCGATTCACGAGTCGGGCACCGCGTCACCCGCGCGCGCGAGGGCGCCGACATCAGCTTCACCACGTACGCACGCACGCGCTTCATCCGGCACGCATGCACCTTCTCCACCCGGCACGCGTGCACCTTGCACCCCGCACGCGTGCACGTGCGCGCGAGAGGGGCCGATGGCACCGATGCGCGAGCGGAAGATCTCAGGCCGGTCTCGGCGAGGTCTCGGGGAGGTTCATCGAGCCACCCGAGGTGACCTGCGCCACACACGAACTACCGGCCAAACAACCGGGCTTGGCCAACCGACGTAGGGGGTGGTATCCCAGGGGCAATTCGGACGTAACGCGGAAAACCCATGATCACAGGCGTGATCACCACTGTCCGCATTGCCCGTTACGGCGTCAATAAGATGCGACACGCCCGGGATTCGGTCGCGCGCCGGGCAACTGTGGCGCAGCACACGTTTCTTGAAGGGAACCGGGTGTCCCTGATAGCGGTTGTTCTCATGTCCCACACCGCTCACATACCCAGCCACCGGAAGCCCCGCCGCAGCGCGTCGAAGATGGCTCTGCGCGCCGGAGTTGCCGGTGGCGTCCTCAGCACCCTGGCAGTGGCCGCCGCCGCTGGTACGGCGAACGCCGCCGAGCCGGTGACCGAGACCATCGAGCTGCCCACCCTGACCGCCGATCTGTCCGCGCAGATCGCCCAGTCCGCTGACGCGACGGCCCAGACCGCCGACAGCTACGAGGCTCGCGCCCAGCAGGACGCCGCAGCGGTGAAGGCCGCCAAGCAGGCGGCCAAGGACCAGGCCGAGGCCAAGAAGAAGGCGGAGGCCAAGAAGAAGGCCGACGCCGAGGCCAAGCGCAAGGCCGCGCAGGAGCGCGCCGCGCGGGACTCCGAGCGCACCCAGCTCAGCACGTCCTCCGCGCCCTCCTCCGGCGGCTCGTCCGCGGGCTCGTCGTCCTCCAACGCCTCCGCGCCCTCCAGCGGCAGCGTCTCGACCGTCATCAGCTTCCTGAAGGCGCAGCTCGGCGACGCGTACGTCATGGGTGCCTCGGGCCCCAACGCGTGGGACTGCTCCAGCCTCGTCCAGGCCGCGTTCAAGCAGGTCGGCGTCGACCTGCCGCGCGTCTCCCAGGCGCAGTCGACGGCCGGCACCCCGGTCTCGCTCTCCAACATCCAGGTGGGCGACATCCTTTACTGGGGCGGCGCGGGCTCCGCGTACCACGTCGGTGTCTACATCGGCAACGGCCAGTACCTGGACGCCGCGAACCCCAGCAAGGGCGTCGTGATCCAGGACCTGTCGGGCTACCCGGCTTCGGGAGCGGTGCGCGTCCTCTGACGCTTTCGCGTACGTCCACGACGTACGCGCGAAGGGCCGGAACCCCCAGCGGGGTTCCGGCCCTTCGACGTGCGGCACCGGTGGGGCCAAGGGCTCCCGGGCCCCACGCGCGTCCACGCGGGGCCCAGAGGGGCCGGGTCAGGCCTTGGGGGCTACCTTGGTTCTTCCTAGTTAGGGACATACTGAGGGAACTAGGGGGTGCCGATGAACTTGGAGAGCTTGAAGGGGCTAAGGGGAGGGCTCTACGCACGGAAGAGTGCGTACCGCGGTAAGACGAAGAGCCAAGGCCGATCCGTACGCGAGCAGCTCGACGCCGGGCAGGCCGACGCGGATCGTCTTGGGGTCCCCATCGTCAAGGAGTTCGTCGACGACGACCGTTCCGCCTCGATCTACCGCGCCCAGGAGCGCGAAGAGTTCGAGAGCATGATCGAGTGGATCAATAAAAAGCGTCTCGACATCGTGTTCGCCTGGGCATCCACTCGCCTTCAGCGCGACCTAGCCGTGTACGCGCGACTCCGCGACGCCTGCGCCACCAATGGGGTGCTGTGGTGCTACGGCGGCAAGGTCTACGACCTGACCAATAAGGACGATCGCCTCCAAACCGGCCTGCATGCTCTGCTCGGCGAGAACGAAGTCGAGGAGATGAGGAACAACGTCCTACGGACGTTGCGAGCCAACGCTGCAAACGGGCGCCCTCATGGACAGGAAGGGTACGGGTACCGACGTGTCTACGACCCACGGACCCGCGCCCTACTGCGGATCGAGGTTGAGCCGACCGAGGCCAAGGTCATTGGTGAGTTGTGCAAGCGGGTTGCGGCAGGTGACGCCTACTCCGTCATCGCGCGCGACTTCAACCTGCGGGGCGTGACGCCCCCTGCTCGGCAGTGGCGCAAAGAGCACATCGGGCGCCTGGCCGAGTGGCGTGAAGATTTGCCCGAGAATGCCTCAATACATGCCGCCTGGGTTCAGCGGATCAAGGAGCATGCCCACTTGCAGTCTGAGGTGCAGCAGCGCCTCAAGGAAGGCGAGGCACAGCTCTCCATTTCGCAGGACTTCAATGAGCGGCAAGAGCCCCTGCTGCTCGCCCGGTGGCACGCGGCGACGATCGTGGACTACGCCAGCCACCCGCGCTACATCGGTGTCCGCACCCATCACGGTAAGGCGACGGCCGAAGGTGTTTGGCCGAAGATCGTGAAGAAGTCCACCCATGCACGTTGCCTGGCGATCATCAAGGAGCGCAAGGGGAAGCCGCACAACTCGCGGCCAGGGCGTGCCGTGAACTGGCTTTCAGGGAGCATGGTCTGTGACGTGTGCTCCGTCGAGGTTGGTTCAGGGCGTAATGAATACGGGCCCTATTACCGCTGCATGCAGCCGAAGGTCGAGGGCAAGTTCGGGGGCAAGGGCTATCACGTCTCCGCTACGACTGCGCCGATAGATGAGTACGTAGAGCGGAAGCTGTTCGAGTGGCTGTCGTCGCCGCAGTTCGTCGAGGCCTACACCAAGGGTGATGACGAACTGATGAAGCAGGCAGCAGAGGCAGACGCCGAGGTCACGTTGTTGCGAGGGCGTTTGCAGGAGTTTCGCAAGAGTGCAATCGATGGCAAGACGTCTGCGGAGACACTTGCTGTGATCGAGGCGGGGCTGCTGCCGAAGATCGACGAAGCCGAGAAGGCGGCCAAGTCGTTGAAGGCCCCTTCAATGGTGCGGGACTTGGTTGCCACGACGCCCGAGGAAGTTGCCGCAGCGTGGGCTGAGGTGCCCATTGCTCAGCGGCGACTCATCGCCGAGACCCTACTCGATGTTCGCTTGAGAAAAGCCCCACGAGGAGGACACATCCCGGTCGAGGAGCATGTAACCGTGGTTCCGCGTCTGCCTTCTGCGGCGTAACACCACAAGTCACGAGGGCCGCGCGGAACCGACCGCGCGGCCCTCGCGAGTTGTACGGCACTGCCTGATGCCCACGGACGGGTGTGCCGTCACGGCTACGTGAGGGGCTGCTGTGCGCCGGGGCCGGCCAGGCCGTTGAGCGCGAGTTCCAGAGCTTCGGCACCGTGGGGGGTGATGTGCCGGTCGTCCAGAGCGATGGTGAGGTCTTCAGCGGTTGCTCGTACGACTGCGGGTGCGCCGTCGTCGAGGCGGGTTCGAATCACGGTGATCACGTTCGCCCCCCCTTGCGCGGTGCGCCTCGGTGGAGGGGCGTGCGCGTTCATGGCGTGCTTGATGCGGTGTGGTGGCTGCTCAGCCCCACGAGGTGTCGCCGCTGACCTGCGGGGCGCGTTCGACGGTCTGGGGGGTGGCAGTGCTTGCGGCCGGATCTACGTCGGAACCGGGGGAGCCCCAGGAAGTGTCGTCGGTGGTGGTGCCCCAAGAGGTGTCGGCGCGGACGCGGTGGCTCGGCTCGTCGGAGGTTGTGAGGGAGTAGCCGGTTGCAAGTGCAGCGGCGAGAAGTAGGGGTGCGAGGAGCTTCCGGAATCTCTTGGTACGGACCATGCTTGGCCTCCCCTTCGGTTTGATGTTGCCTATCGAACAGTCGTGCGTCATATGCGCCTACGAAGGGTTACGCTCCATGACCAATGGGTCAACGTTCAAGTGAACTGCCTGGTGCAAGACCGGAAGTTCAAGAAGGCGAAGGGTTAAAAGTGGACAATCCGGTGGTCACTTCGACTGCACATGCCCTTCACGACTCTCTCGCAATGTCCGAACGCGAACGCGACCTGTACCGGCACATCGCCGACGGGGGGCTCGTCGACCGGCGCACGCCCGAGCTCGACAAGCTGCTCGCCGTGGGCCTGGTCATCCGTGAGCCTCTGCAAGAGGGCCGCTACCTGCTGGTGCCCGTGGGGCGTGTCGCCCGGCGGTTGCTGAAGACGGAGAGCGATGCGCTCGGGCAGTCCGTCGCCCGGATCGCCGAGATACCCGCCTTGCTGGCCGACCTGCGGTCGATGAACCCGCGCGAAGAACCGCGAGGGGACAGGGCCGTTCAGTGGCTGGACGGCGTGGACGCCGTCAACGAGGCCATCGCCACGGCGGTCGACGCCGCCGCTACCGAGATCCTGGCCGCGCAGCCCGGGGAGCGCCCACGCACAGTGCTGGAGAAGAGCATGTACCGCGACGCTGACGCTCTGAGGCGCGGCGTCACGATGCGGACGCTGTACCACGTGAGCGCGCGCAGCAACCCGGCCGTACGGCAGAGGGTCGACGTCATGTCCCCGCTCGGCGGCGGCTACCGCACCCGGGCGCAGATGTTCATGCGCTGCGTGGTCATGGACAGGAAGTTCGCCGTCATCGCCGACCACGCCGAGGGCCGAGCGGTCGTTGAGGGTGGGTATGTCGTGCGCTCACCGGCCATCTGCGCCTTCATCGCCGATTATGTCGAGCTGGAGTGGACGCGGGCCGAAGAGTGGTACACCGATGCGCCTGAGTCGGGCACGGTGACGACGCAGATTCAGCGCACCATCCTACGCATGCTCCAAGGTGGTCATGATCAGCAGCAGGCGGCATCGCTGCTCGGCTACAGCACCAAGACGGTCAACACGCATTTGCGCCGCCTGTGCAGGCGGCTGGAGTTGAAGACGGTGTATCAGCTCATGGCCTGGTGGGGTTCGCCGACCGCGAGCGCTGAGCGAGAACTCGACTAGCGGTTGTCACGTAACCGATGTGGCTGTCGTGGCGCTGACGGACGTCAGGCATGCCTGGCAGCAGAACTCCGGGAGCAGGCCCTAGACCGCCTGGCTTGGGCGCTCCTCTTCTCATGCAGTGAGGAGGTCCGTAGCTTTTATATTGACCGTCTAAGTCTCTCTGCATGGGCTGAGGACACGTGGACACTGCGACTCTGCTTCTGATCGGCGCGGCCGGCGGAGCAGTGCGCGGCATCGTGCACGCATACGACTGCATGTCCGAATGGCTCCTGCGACGGCAGGAGTTCCGGCTCTCCGAGGAGCACGAGGCCGAGGATACGCCTCCCTCGTTCGGTGCGTTCTACGACATCGCGGGCCAGAGCATCGCGGCCGTAGTGCACATCGTGCTGGGGGCCGGAGTGGCGGCGTTCATGACGGCCTGGGGCCAGGTAAGTGGGGGCTTCGCGACGTTCGCCGTCGGGGCGTCGGCGCCCTTGATCCTCGTCCAGCTCAAGCACACCCGGCTGGCGGAGGTCGTCATCGGTGGCTCCAACGCACCGCAGGACCCCCAGCCGCAAGGCACCCAGCCACCGGCGACCGCGCCGCCGAACGAGCAGGCCGGCCCCCGGCGTCCGGCCGCAGGCCCGAGGGGCGCCGAATGACTCGGCCCACGCTGCTCCGTCGGGCCGCCGCGGCCACGATCGGAGTCGACCGGCGCCCGAGCCACGCTCGCACCCTGCCCCTTGCGGAAGACCTCACGTTGGCGCGCAGGGCCGCCGCCGCGGTCATCGGCGTCCGCGCATACCGCCTGCCTCCAGCCGCGAAAGCCGAGGCTCCGGCGCAGAGGGCGGAAGCGGAAAGTGCGGGCGGCAGCCCACTGTCCGCGCTGCCCCCGTTGGCGATACTCAGCGCGCCCGAAAGGCCTCCGGCCAGAGAACGGCCACGCCGTGGACTCGTCTTGGCCACCGCTACGGCCGCTGCCGTCATAGCCATTGCCTTTGGCGCCTACGTCCACCACGAGGACTCGTCCGTGGAGGAGCAGCCCCCGGCCACCAGCCCGGCGGGCGTGGTGCCGGAGAAGTACCTCGGTACCTGGGAGATGCCGGTCGAAGGTGACGGCGGCCTCAGCACCCGGACGATGGTGATTCGGCAGGGATACGCGGGCGACACAGTGGTGACCATGACGGCGGACGGACCGACGGAAACGGGAGACTGGTACCACTGTGTGTTCAAAGCACGGCTGGACTCCGTCATGCTTGGCAGCGTCCGACTGAGCGGCTCTACAGTGGCCTCAAAACCGGATAGACACTGCACGGCGGGCAGCCCCTCGACGCTGACCCTGGTGGGCGAGAACAAGCTGCGGCGCACCGACGGGATCAGGCCAAAGCAGACGTACACCCGCTCCCGGTGACGTCCGCCAGCCGCCGACTTCGCGATCCCCAAGAGCGGGGCGAGTTGACGCAGGGCCAGGCCGGCGCGCCAGTACACCATGCCCAGCAGCACCCGGTCCGCGAGCGGCAAACTCCACGGCCGGCTCCGACGGCGTACCCGCCAGCCGCTACGGGACAGCCTTAGGCACCGCGGGACGTCTCCTCTGGCGCCGGCCCCTCCCCGGACGCAAAGCGCTTGAGCAGTTCCCCCACCTTCGGCATGTCCTCCGCCGCCAGGCCCGGGACGTGCGCGACCACGACCGTCGCCTGTGAAGTCGAGGCGTTCAGCGGGTCGTCCGCGACGAGGCCGATGTATTCCTCGGCGACGGCGAGCTGCACCGTGCGCAGCGGCAGCCCTAGGCCTGCGGCGAAAGCGCGCACGACCTTGCGCTCGATCCGGATCGGCTGGCCGTCGGCCACCTTCCAGACTGTCGACGGCGAGATCGTGTGTCCGCTCGCGGAGTCCACTGCGCCCGCGGCCAGCTTCCGGAAGGTCATCCCCTTGGGCCTGAGCGCCTCGCGCACAAGATCGGCGAAGGGAGTTCCGGCGCCCTCTTCCGGCTCCGTCACGTTCCCGCTCCTGTTCTCGTCGAGAAACACAAACAGGCTCATCTAACCAGCCATCACCTGTACTGAACACCCCAAGATGTGCATTGACGTGCGCATCTACCCCACTTACGGTTGATCGCGTTCGAGAACAGAAACAGACGTACGGCCTATAAGTGGGCTGTCTGCGCCTGTAGCTGTTCGAGTTCTCGCACACATGGAAGGGGGAGCCATGGCCGACCGAGTGCCACACATCACGTCGCCCGATGCCGACGAGTGGCCGGAGCCGACGCCCGAGCAGCTCGACCTCGTCCGCCGAGTCCTCGCCCCGCACATCCACCGCGCCCGCGCCGACAAGGCCGGGCAGCGGGCGACCGCAGCATGAGGGAGTTCAGCACGTGAGCGACATTGAGTTCATCGGGCCGCCGCCCCAGCACAAGAACACCAAGCACGCCCGCATCGCTGACGAGCTGCGCGAGCGGCCCCTCGTGTGGGGCGTAGTGCGCAGGCCGGAATCGATCAGCCGCGCCTCGTCCGCAGCGCAGGCCATCAAGTCTGCGCGGCTCGCTGCATACGCGCCCGCGGGTTCGTTCGAGGCCGTCGCGTGCACGGTCCTCGTCGGCAAGGGCAGGGAGAAGCGGAAGGAGCACCTGGTCTACGCCCGGTACGTGGGCGATGCGAAGTGACCACCGCGCAGCGAGCACACAAGCAGTGAGCCACGGAGCCGCCGCCCCTGTCCTGTGCGGGCACTGGGACGGCGGCACCGGCCGCTACTGCCGCGCCCTCGACTGTGTGCGCCGCTACGTGATCGGCCATCGCTGCCCGCTGCACTCCCCCGCCGCCCTCGCCCACCGGCCCGAGCCTCCAGGGTCGCCAATGCCCGTAAGGAGAAGGACTGTTGAGCCTCGACGCCATGGATTGGGTATGGACGCGGTCAACCGCCCGCGGCACCGCCCGCATGGTGTTGCTCGCCATCGCGGACAAGTGCCCGGATAGGCAGTGCACCGCCTACGCGGGCACGACCATGCTCGTGCAGCGCACCGGAGCGGCCCGCTCGTCCGTGATCCGTGCCGTCGACCGGCTGGTCATCTCGGGCGAGCTCAAGGTCTCCGAGGACAGTCGGGGGCCGCGCGGCGAGACCGTCTACAAGCTGCCGCACGCCGTTGGGCACGTTCGAGCGGAGTCCGATACGCCCCCGTATGGGGGTCCGAAACCGCGACCGGTAGCAAATCCGGACCGGTCCGAGAACGAGACCCCGGGGGGTAGCGATCTGAGACCGGAGGGGTCGCGAAACGAGACCCCCAGGGGTAGCGATTTGAGACCCCAGAACGCATATGAACGCAAGCATCAAGCAGAACAGCAGCCACGCGCGACCCGGTCCCCGCTGACACCCGAGCTGCACCCGCTCGGCGACGCCCTCGCCGCCGCTGGAATCCACGTCCGCTGGACGCTCGGCCTCGGCGAACAGCGCGACGTCTACCGGCTCGTGCAGCAGCACGGCGTCGAGTCCCTCGTCGACCTCGCCGCCCGCCGCACCACCCCCGGTACCGAGGCCAAACCGGCCCGCTACTGGCTCAAGGTCTGGGGCGACCTCGACCGCACTCCGGCCGCCCGCCCCAGCCCGAACGTCGTACCACTCCGCAGCAGCGCGCCCGCTGCCTACACCGACCATCTCGCGGCGGGACTGGCCCTGCTGCACGCGCAGAAGGAGAACGCCCAGTGATCGACGCCCAGTTGACTGCCCTCCTCGCCTTTGCCGGGCGTCTCGACTCCCGTGTGCGCCGCGCTCTGGCTGACCCGCAACAGGCCGCCCGCACCATCAGCGAGTGGACGTCCGCCCTCGCCGATGTCCCCGCCACCTTGGGCACGACCGGTTGGGACGCCGCGCGCGCCGTCCAGCACTACTACGAACGGCACGGCTCTGACCACAGCGCGCAGTACCGGCCCGTAGAGCCGCACGACCTGCTCGCCGCATGGGCTCCGCACCGCTCCGCGCTCATGAACCGGCACACCGACCCGGTCCCCGCGGCCGACCCCGACGACCCGCAGGCATGGCGCGAGGAACTCCTCGGCACCCGGGCTGCCGTCGCAACCGGGCACGCCCCGCCCGCCCAGTACCACGCCGAGATCAACACCGGTGAGCAGAAACGTCTCGCCGCGCTCGTCGCCGGTGTCGGCACCGGGCCAGGCCGGTACATACCCGAGCACGTCGCCCGGGACCTCGCCGCCTTCCGGCCCGCGCAGGCCCGGCGCGAGGCCCTCGTCGCCGAGGGGCTGCCCGACCCGCTCGGCGCCAAGTGCCCGCACTGCCGCGCCGATGCCGGCACCCGCTGCCGCAGCGGCTACCGACGACACCGCGAGATCAGCGGCGTGCACCCTTCCCGGATCGAGGCCGTCGTCGCCCAACTCGGCGACCAGGACGAGCAGGCCGAGGCCGAGCAGGTCCGCCTCGCCCGCCTCATGTGCCAGCCACCCGCCCCACGCGAGCGCCGCGCCCGTCACATGACGGGAGGACAGCACCGATGACCCCCGCCGCCGCGCGAGACGCCCTCGCCGCCCACCTGACCGAGGAACTCGACGTTCACCCCGACGTCGCCGCGCGCACTGCGCAGTCCCTCACCGACCGACTGAGCACGGACGGGTGGGAGATCAAGACCGACAGGCTCGCGCGACCGGTCGCGCCTCGCGCGCGGGAGACCCGCGCCGCTCGGCGCTTCGTCGTCCGCCGCGCCCGCCGCGCCCGCCGTGCCCAGGTGAACGGAGGCACCGCCCGATGACCGCCGCCCACTACGCGGACGACACCGTGACCCTGCACCAGGGCGACGCCCTCGACGTGCTCGCCACCATGACGACCGGCGTGGCCGACTGCATCGTGACGTCGCCGCCGTACTACGGCCTTCGGGACTACGACGTACCGGGGCAGTACGGCTTGGAGGAGAGTCCCGAGGCGTACGTCGCCACCCTCGCCGCCGTGTTCGCCGAGGCGCACCGCGTGCTCGCCGACGACGGCACACTGTGGCTGAACCTCGGCGACTCCTACAGCACCGGCCGCGGCACCCCGAACACTGGCTTCAACGAACGCTGGCACGGGCCCGGCATGAGCGGGCAGCGCAAGCAAGAGACCGGCCGTCCGGCGCAGCGAAGGCGCGTCAAGGGCATGCCGACCAAAGCCCTGTTGGGGCTTCCGTGGCGCGTGGCACTCGCTGTGCAGTTGGCCGCGCCGTGGACGCTGCGCAATGACGTGATCTGGGTCAAGCCCAACGCGATGCCGGAGAACGTCACCGACCGTCTCTCGGGCCGTCATGAGCACGTGTTCATGTTCAGCAAGGGTCCGCGGTACTGGTTCGACCTCGACGCGATCCGCGAGCCGTACACCGGCGACCGGGCGCCGTCGCGGCGGGCGCGGAAGGGGGCGAACAAACCGACGAGCGGCGCCGCCCCGTGGACGCCGGACGGCGCCAAGGGGCGCAACCCGGGGGACGTGTGGACGATCGCCACGCGCCCCAACCCGCAGGCGCACGGGGCGGTGTTCCCCATCGATCTGCCCCTGCGGTGCATCAAGGCCGGGTGCAAGCCCGGCGGTGTCGTGCTCGACCCTTTCAGCGGCAGTGGCACGACAGGCGTGGCTGCGCGGCAGCTTGGGCACCGCTTCGTCGGCATCGACCTCAACCCGGCCTACCTCGACCTGTCCCGCTCCCGCTTCGCGCAAGGCGTGCTGCCGTTTCCCGACGGCCTCGACAAGGGCTCCACCCCGGGGGCGCGGCGTGCAAGTTGAGTTCTTCCCGGTCCTCGTCACCCTGCGGCCGGACGACGCCGAGTACGCGCCCACGGGCACCGATCCGGGCGCGGCCCGCATCCTGCGCGCGCGGGAGGTCCGCGCTGGTGACGTGATCCTCGCCGCGATCGTCCCGAGCCCGCCCGGCTTGGCCCGGCCCCGGTACGAGACCGAGGCGTACCCCGCCGCGCCCGCCGCGTACGACCCGACGTGCTTGTGCGACGTGTGCCGTCTGGCGGCCGACGAGCCCGAAGGGACCGTGCTTGTCCTGTCTGCCGGTTACCCCTGGCTCGCCCATGACCCCTGGCGTCGTGACGACCTCGCCCTCGTCGTCCCCGCCCCCCGTCGGCACCGCCGCCGTACGTGCCCAATCCCTGTCACCCCACGCAAGGGAGCCTGCCTGATGACCACCGCGCCCGCCCACCGTGACTCACGCCGCAACCGCCGTGCCGCACGCGAGACCGAGCGCACCGCACGCCGTGACCACCTGCGCGAGCTGCTCGCCCGCGCCGATCGAGGCATGCTCACCCCCGCGGACTCCGCAGCCCTGCGCGGCGCAGTCGAAGCCGAGGTCACCGAATGCGACACGTTCCAGCGCAGCGCCGGGGGACAGCAGGTCGCCGCGCAGCGACTCCGCCGCACCGTGGCCGCCGCCGACGAGTGCCTCGTGGAGACCGAGACCGACCGCGACCTGTACGCCGCCCGCCTCGCCCACGTCGAGCAGCTCGTCGACGCCCTCGCCGCCCGTCTGCCCGTCAGCGAGCAGCAGCTCGTCGAGGACATACGACACGCGTGCACCGGCGAGGCCGAGCAGGACCTCGACGCAGAGGGGCGCCGATGACCTACGCCCGCACGGTGCATGAGACCGTCGCCGCCCTGCGCACCATCCGGGAGCAGTGGGCCGAGCTGCTGCTCGCCATCGAGACCCCGCCCGCCGACGTGTGGCCCCCGCGGCAGCTCGCCCACACCATGCGCGCCGCCGACGAGCAGCTCGTCGTCGAGGACCGTGCGCCGCTCGTACTGCGCGAACACCCCGCTCCGCCCAACCTCGACGCCCTCGACACCGGAATCGCCATCGAGCGGCAGGTGTTCGACCTCGCCGACACCCTCGCCGCCGCCGTCCAGAACACCGCACCGAGCAGTCGTGACGCGCGGCGCTGGGAGTTCCCCGACCCGGGCACCGCCGACATCCGGCGCGCCCATGGGTCGAGGGCGCATGGTCTGCACTTCGCGTGCGTGTGGGTCGAGGGCCGCGTGCTCGACGAGGACACCACCCCCGAGCAGCAGCTCGACGGGACCCTCGCTGCCCCGCCGTTCGCTCCTCTGCCCTCGTACCTGCTGCACGAGGCGAGGCGCACGGCTCGGATCGCAGAGGGCCGCCTGCTGCGCACCCTCGGCCTCGACACCCGCAGCACCCTGGTGCCGGATCGGGCGTGCCCGTGGTGCGGCGGCGACCTTGAGTTGCATACCGGGCCGGACACCGAGCCGAGGGTGACCTGCTCGACCGGGCCGGAGTGCACCGCGCCCGTCCCGGTCGACGAGCGGGGGCGGCGCGTGTGGGCGTGGGTTGATCTGCCCGCCCTGGTCGTCGCGCTCGGGGTGGATCTCGCCGCCGCGGCGTAGGGAGTGGCGAGGTGTGCGGCCCGGGGTACAGCTCGGGCCGCACGGCTACTCGCCCTTGCTGATCTGGTCCACCCGAGGAACCGTCTTGGTGACCCGCCAGACAGGTTGCGCCGTTATCAATTCGTGACCTAATGTTGGAGGCGCCTCCGGCGTGCCCGGAAACTTCGGCCCCTCAACTCGTACGCCCCGCCCCCCCCCGCGGCGGGGCGTACGCATGCCCGCAGTCCGGAGGTGAGCGCGTGGCCGAGCCGATCACCGACCGCGACCGCGAAGCGGTGCGGCGCCTGCACGGCGAGGGCAAGAGCCGCAACCAGATCGCGCGCACCATCGGGCGCGGCGCCGCGAGCGTCTCAAAGATCGCGAACGAGCTCGGTCTCACCTTCTCCGGTGGCGCCCGCGTTGCTGCGGCCACCGAAGCCCATCGGGCGGACGCTGCCGTACGGCGCGAGCAGCTCGCCGACGATGCCCTCGACGGCGCCCTCGGACAAGTCGCCAAGACGACCGGGGCCGAGTCGGCACGCGATGCCCGCGACCACGCCACCGCCGCCCGTGCCCTGACCGACGTGCACGCCCGTGTCGCCGAGCTCGCCCGTCACATCGGCACGGGTACGAGTGGCGGCTCGATGCTCGACCGCCTCGCCGACGCCCTGCTCGGGCAGAGCGGGGGTGATGGCGAGGGGGGTTGATGACCGGCCCCCTGCCGCTGTCCGACAAGCAACTCGGCTCGATCCGCCGTGCCACGGCCCGGATCAACATCTGGCACGGCTCGGTGCGGTCGGGCAAGACGATCGCGAGCCTTGTGCGCTTCCTGCTCGCCCTGCGGCGCGCGCCCGCCTCGGGCCTCGTCGTCATCTGCGGGCGCAGCTTGCAGACCATCGAGCGGAACTGCCTCGACGTCCTCGCCGATCCGTCGCTGTTCGGCAACGTCGCCTCCGAAGTGCACCACACCCGCGGCGCCACCACCGCGACCATCCTCGGGCGCGTGGTGCATCTCGTCGGTGCCTCGGACGCGCGCGCCGAGGGACGGCTGCGCGGCATGACCGCAGCCCTCGCCTACTGCGACGAGGTCACCCTGCTCCCGCCGGAATTCTTCCGGCAACTCCTCGCCCGCCTCTCTGTCCCCGGTGCCATGTTGCTCGGGTCCACGAACCCGGACTCGCCGAAACACTGGCTACGGACCGACTACCTCGACCGCGCGCACGAGCTCGACCTCGCCGCGTTTCACTTTAAGCTCGCCGACAACCCGAGCCTTTCCGAGCAGTACGTCGCCGCGCTGGCCACGGAGTTCACCGGCCTGTGGCGCCGCCGCATGATCCTGGGCGAGTGGGTCGTCGCCGAGGGCGCGATCTACGACTGCTACGACGAGCAGCAGCACGTCGTCGACGAGCTGCCCCCGATGCGCCGCTACTGGTGCGGCATCGACTACGGGACCACCGCGCCCTTCTCGGCGCTCCTGCTCGGCCTCGGCGACGACGACCGCCTGTACGTCACGGGCGAGTGGCGCCACAACGCGCGCAAGGCACACCGGCAGATGACGGATGCCGCCTACTCCCGCGCCGTGCGCGCGTGGCTCGCTGAGCAGGACATCACGCCGGAGTGGACGTTCATTGACCCCTCGGCCGCGAGCTTCCTGGTGCAGATGTGGACCGACGGACACCCCGGGGTGGCCGGCGCGAGCAACACCGTCCTCGACGGCATCCGCTCGGTATCGGTCGCCCTCGACTCCGGCCTGCTGCGCATCCACCGCTCGTGCACCGCCCTGCGCGAGGAACTGCCCGGCTACGTGTGGGATGACACCGCCGCCGCGCGCGGCGAAGACAAGCCCGTCAAGAAGGACGACCACTCACTCGACGCGCTGCGCTACGCCGTCCACTCCACCGCGCAGGAGTGGCGCCCGCTACTCGCCACCCACACGTAACCGACCTATCACCGCCCCGGCCGCCCCGCCGGGGCCCCGGGCTCCGCCATGACCGAGGGGGCGCCATGCGTAGTTGGGTCGACCGGTTCCTCGACAAGGTCCGTGCCGCCGACCGGGGTTGCTGGGAATGGACCGGGCACATCAAGCCCAACGGCTACGGCCAGGTCCGGATCGCCCGCCGCCCGCTGCACGCGCACCGCGTCGCCTATGAGGCCGTGCGCGGCCCGATCCCCGATGGACTCGTACTTGATCACCTGTGCCGCAACCGGGCCTGTGTGAACCCCGATCACCTCGAACCCGTCACCACGCGGACCAACGTCCTGCGCGGCGAGGGTCCGGCCGCGCGCAACGCGCGGCGCACGCACTGTCTGCGCGGCCATGCCTTCGATGCGGCGAACACCTACGTCGCCCCGAACGGCGCCCGCAACTGCCGCACATGCCGCGCCGACCGCAGGCGGGGGGTGAAGCGTGCCCCTGCCTGCCAACGGCGCCCCGTGGCCACCGCCTAAACTCGCCGCACCGTATGCCGAGATCACAGTCGATGATGCGTGGTACTCCGGCGATCACAAGAAGCTCGCTACGGTCTACCACGACAACGCACTGCGCAAGGACGGGCGACGCCGCCTGTGGGGGCGCAACCGTCATGCGCAGCAGGGCGCGCGCGAGACCCCTCTGCACATTCCGCTTGCGGGCGACATCGCGACCGCTTCGGCCGACTTGCTGTTCAGCGAGCCGCCCACGTTCACCGTCGCCGACACCGGCACGCAGGCGCGGCTCGACGATCTCACCGAGACCGACGGCATCGCCAACACGTTGATCGAGGCGGCCGAGGTCGCCTCGGCACTCGGCGGGGTCTACCTCCGAGCGACCTGGGACCGGGCGCTGGCCGACCGGCCGTTGCTCACCGTCATGCACGCCGATGCCGCCGTGCCGGAATGGCGCTGGGGGCGCCTCGCCGCGGTGACGTTCTGGCACGAGCTCGCCTCGGACTCCGCCACCGTATGGCGCCACCTCGAACGACACGCCCCCGGCCGCATCGAGCACGCCCTCTACCAGGGCGGGCCGGACCGCCTCGGCGAGCGCGTGCCGCTCACCGAGCACCCCGACGTCGCCGACCTCGCCCACTCCCTCAGCCCCCAGGGCGACACCATCGAGACCGGTATCAGCCTGCTGACCGCGGCCTACGTCCCCAACATCCGGCCGAACCGGCGCCACCGCGGCAGCCCGTTCGGACGCTCGGACTACGCCGCCCCGCTGTATGACCTGTTCGACGCGCTCGATACGACATGGACCTCGTGGATACGCGATCTCCGCCTCGCCCGCGCACGCCTGCTCGTGCCCGAGGCGTACCTGCGCGATCACGGACCGGGCCGCGGCGCGAGCTTCGACGACGACCGGGAAATCTGGCAGGCCCTCTCCATCCCCCCGACCGAACAGGGCGCGGGCATCACCCTGTCGCAGTT
This sequence comes from Streptomyces sp. NPDC041205, assembly GCF_055591765.1. Classification (NCBI taxonomy): domain Bacteria; kingdom Bacillati; phylum Actinomycetota; class Actinomycetes; order Kitasatosporales; family Streptomycetaceae; genus Streptomyces; species Streptomyces sp. NPDC041205. The sequence goes on from NZ_JBVIZH010000002.1 coordinate 1,390,793, forward strand.
CGAGATCAGGGTCGCCGAGCACACTCAGACCGCCGAGGCCATCACCCGGCAAGCGATCCGCAGCGCCGGATACTCGGCTCAGACCTTCGGGCTTGGCGACCAGGGCGCCGCCGTCACCGCCACCGAGATCAAAGCCCGTGAGCGCCGCAGTCTCACCACCCGCGCCAAGAAGGTGCGCTACTGGACACCCGCCCTGGCCGACATGCTGCACGCCCTGCTCATGCTCGACCGGCGCCTCTACACCCCGAGCGTGATCCCCGAGCGGCCCCGCATCGAGTTCGCCCCGGTGGTGAGCGAGGACCCGGCGAGCACCGCGCAGACCCTCGCCCTGCTGACTCAGGCCGAGGCCATCAGCGCTGAGACCCGTGTCCGTGCCCTTCACCCGGAGTGGGACGACACCGCCGTGCGCGAAGAGGCCGACCGCATCCTCGCCGAGACCGGGCGCACCGTGCCCGACCCCATGCAGACCGGTGCCCTCGCATAGGTCGTCACCGCGCGCCGAAGAGTAGCGCTAGGAGCTGTTCCGCCCGCGCCCTCACCTCCGGGTCAGGGTGCACCAGCGCTACAGCCATCAGCATGGCCAGCAGTAGGGCATACGCGAATAACGGGCCAGAGAAGATCTGCACTTGCTCCATAGCCCCGGGACGTTACTCGACATCACACATGGAGGGCCCCGGGTACCCGGGTACACACAGCCTCAGGGTATTGCGTATTGTTATTTCAATGTGTACTTTCATCAACGCCATTCCTTGATAAACGCGCAGCTCACAGGCCCTGCCCGACCCTCCCCCTTAAGCCCGCTCCACCAGCGTGACGGATTCGGGACGCCGGATCACCGGATTCCAATGTGACTCACGTCATGCATTCTTATCTAACCCCCACTTGCAGGCTTTTCGGCATTTAGCCGAAATATCTGGCGGGGGTGAGCGTGCCGATTCACCCTGGAATGGCGGAGAGCCTTTCCTCTGGCGTGCGGGACTTGTACGCCGACGCCGAGCTGCGGCTGCTCGAACTGATCGCCCGGCAGTTGGCCGACGGGTTCGACGCCCCGGGGTGGGCCGTGGCCAAGCTCGCCGCGGTGCAGCCCTTGCGGCGCGCGGCGCAGTCGGTTGTCGACGCCCTCGCGAGCGCTATGGAGCTCGCCGTTTTCCAGGCAGTCACCGAGGCGTACGACGTGGGGACGCGGGCGGGGCTCGCTGAGCTCGGCGCCTTGTCGGATGCCGACGCCCGGCGCGCCGCCGACGCCACCCCGAACACGCGCAGCGTTGACCGGCTCGCGGCCGAGGCGGTGCAGCTCGTCACCGCTACGCACCGCGGGATTCTCCGGGCCGTGGAGGACGTCTACCGGAAGGTGGTCGCTGCTGTCTCCGGCACGCCGCTGCTCGGCATCGACACTCGCAGGCAGGCGACGCAGCGCGCGGTGCAGCAGTTCACCGACCGGGGCATCGGCAGCTTCACCGACAAGGCGGGCCGTACATGGTCGATGACCACCTACGCCGAAATGGCGGTGCGCACGAGCACCGGTCGTGCCGCCGTCGAAGCGCACGCCGACCGGCTGCGCGCCGCCGACCTCGACCTCGTGGTCGTCTCCGACGCCCCACACGAGTGCCCGCTCTGCAAACGCTGGGAAGGCACGATTCTCGCCCTCGACGGTCCCGACGGTGCCCGCACGATCGAGGCCGAGCACGCCGTCGAGGACGGCCGCACCATACGCGTGCGCATCGCCGGATCGCTCGACGAGGCACGGCTCGCCGGACTGCAACACCCCAACTGCCGCCACAGCATCAGCGCGTACCTGCCTGGTGTGACCGTGCTGCCCGTCGAGCAGGCGCAGGACCTCGACGGGTACGAGGCCACGCAGCGACAGCGGGCGATCGAGCGCGCCATCCGACGATGGAAGGTCCGCAGTGCCGCCGCGGTCGACCCGGCCGCCAAACGCGCGGCCGACGCCCGCGTGCGCCTGTGGCAGTCCAAGATGCGCGACCACCTGGCCGCCCATCCCGAGCTACGCCGCAAGCGCGAACGCGAGGCCATCGGCGCCGGGAACCTCCCCTACGGCCGCCCCGCGCCGCCCGCCGCCGCGGTCGAGGCCGCGCGCCTACGGGCGGGCGACGAGCGCACCCCGGGGGAGATGAGCGAGCAGCAGGTCGCCGACGCGGTCGGTACCGGTCTGCTCGACGGACGCGACCTTGACCGGGCTGCGGCCGAGCTCGACCGGCGCGACGAGCAGGCGCTGCTCGACCGCATCCGCCCCGGCGGGCAACTCGCCGAGGACCTGACGCCCTTCTCGGATCGTGAGCTCGCGCGCGTCCTGGCTCGTCTCGGCGACGAGCAGGTGCTGCGCGTCACGGCGGAGATGGACCGGCGCGACGTCGCCGCCGCGCTGCCCGGGGTCCGGCCCGACCTCGTCGGCCTGTCCGACGAACAGCTCGCGCACCGCGCCCGTACCGCCACCGGCCCCGCGGAGTTCGCCGCACTCGCCGCCGAGGCGGACCGCCGCCAACTGCTCGCCGCCGTCTTCCCCAGCGGGCAGCTCGCCCCGGATATTTCGCCCTTCGGCGACGAGGTGCTTGCGTGGGCGATCCGGTACGCGCGCCCGGATGAGGCCGCCCGCCTGGCGGCCGAGCTCGACCGCCGGTACCCGGTCGTCCCGCCCGTCATGGCCACCGGGGCGAGCGTCGCCGACTACCTCGCCAACCGGACCGCCCTCGACGAGGCCATGCGGCCCGCGCGCCTGAGCGATCCACAGCCCGAGGACCCCGACCAGTGGGGCGCCTACGGGGCCGACGTCACCGAGGGCCCGGACGGCACCGAGGACATGTCCGCCGCCGAACGCTGGGCGTACGAGAAGGAGCTCGCCGAGCGCGAGGCCAAACTCGCCTACTCCCGCGAGGAGATACGCGAGATGTATCGCGAGCACGTGCACTTGCAGTTGCTCGCCGCCGAGGACTACACCCGCGGATTCCTCCTGAACAAGAAGGCCACCGCCGCAGGCATCGACCCGTACAGCCTGTTCTCCGGCCCCGCACACGTCGCCTACGCCCGCGCGTCCGAGGACTTGATCAGGTTCTGGGACGAGGTGAGCCCGAGAATCACTCTCGCCGAGTTCACCGAGCAGGTCACCGGGGTGCGCAGCGACGCGGCCGAGACCGCCCGGCACGCCGTCCACGACCAGCGCCGCAAACGCTAGGAAAGGGGGGCGCGTTGGGATTCCGTGAGGACATGCTCAACGCCGAGCAAGCAGGCCGCGAGGCCGCATCGAGCGGCCGCCCGTCGACCGACTGCCCACACCCCACCGACTGCCTGCTACGCCTCGCCTGGATACGTGGCTACGTCGCGAGCGAAGATCAACAATGACAACAACAGGAACGCTAAGACAGCGACGGGGCAAGCGCGCAGCATATTCACGAAAACATGCCGAGCACTTACCCCTAAACCCGCGTTCAGTCTCGCAGCCACTTGAAAGTCACTCGACTCCCCGGCTGAAGATTATCCAGGTTCCCGAAATCAAGAACCCAGACCATTATCCTGAACTGCTTGGCCTTCCACAGCGAGAATTGCTGATTGTTCTTCACTTGATCGGACCACAAGCCGTTTTGCGCTGTAAAGTTTCCTTGACTGGGGTCAATTGTCACGTCCCATTGCGAGCCCAGCCCGTCTCGAATCACGAGAGTCTTCCGCCACATAGCCGAGCTGTCAGAAGTCAGCACGAATTCAATAGCGTCAGCGCCGATGGCGTTGGGGGTGATCGTGTAGGAGATCAGGTCGGCCGAATCTTCGGTCTTGAAATCTCCAGAAGGGCGAGTCGCCCAGTCCGCCGGCAGCCCGATTGCTTGAACAGGACGCGTGGTGGGAACCACGAGGCCCGGGGCAAAGTAGGGCATAGTCAGATAGACGCCGTTACCCCTGTCGAGTTGCTGCATAAGGGCAGCTTGACCGCGAAGGTAAGCTGCGACGACGGCTAGCACGAGTGCCGGTATTCCTGGCACCTTGCTTGCCAATAGAGCAGATAAATCGCCGCCCCGGTTGGAGGTTTCAACTGCGGCCGCTACATCCTCGTGCTCGAGTATGAGGACGACACCCCAGACGTTGTTCGTCAACTGCGCCATCACTCAGCCTCCAACTGGCACTTCGAGGCCATAGTTGACGCGGTCATCGCTGGGATCAGAAAGAGCGCAAGCAGCGATTCCGACCATTGGGGCCGAGGGTGGATTCTCACCGATTGGCGATAAGGGCTCCCGAGGAGCCTCCGCCGCTTCTTCTACCCCTGGCACGAGCGGGGGAAGTACGAGGATTCGCGTGCGTTCATCCCATTCGTGGACGGTGATTTCGAGCCCTTCGACCGAGATCCCCAGTTCTTGCAGTGCCTCGCCAGGCCGCTCTACAAGTTTCTTGCGAAACTCAGGGTCCACCGTTCCGCGTTGGACCGCCAGATCCCAAAGGGGCCCTTCCTGAGCTGCGGAAATTCTACTCACCATTGATCACTCCCCCCTCAACCCGAATGTGCCTTTTAGGTCTTTTTACTGCGCATTAGAGACCACGTCAACCTCGACACTTTACTGGCGAAAAAAAGCCCTCACTCAGCTAACTCGAAATAACTCAAATCCCTTTTATCCCTGCCTCGAAGGGACAACCAACCATGCCTGAACGCTCCCTCGTCAACTCCCTGCCCACCCACCCCCGCAATGGGCTGCGTGCCCTCGGCTATCGGCGCGACGGCCGCCCGATCTGGCCTATCCAGGGCGGCTCGGGCGAGGGCGGCGACCCGGGCACCGCCCCCGGCGCCCCGCCTGCCGGTCCCCCGGAGCCGCCCGCCGCCGAGCAGCAGCTCGCCGACGTCACCAAGCGCGCGGACGAGGCCGCCGCCGAGCGCGACCAACTGCGCGCCGCACTCGACGCGGTGAACAAGGCGCTCAACCCGGGCGCCGAGCAGGGCGGGCAGGACCCGGCCGCGCTCGCCGCCTCGGTCGCCGACCGCGACAAGCAACTCGGCCAGGCCGCCGCCGATCTGCGCGCCGCGCAGGTCGAGCTCGCCGCCTACAAGGCCGCAGCAGCACAGGGCGCGCGGGCCGACCGGCTGCTCAACTCCCGCAGCTTCGCCGCCGCCCTCGCCGCCCTCGACCCAGGCGACGGGAAGTTCGACGAACAGCTCGCCACCGCGATCAAAGCGGCCGTGGACACCGACCCCGACCTGTACCGCCCCGCCGCACAACCGACCCGTGGTGGAGCCGAGTTCAACGGCGCCCCTGCGGGCGAGCGCCGCGCCGCCACCCTGCACGACGCCGTCGCCGCCCACATGAGCGGCGCCTGAACGACCTAGGAGAAACGCTTTGCCCACATCCCTTACCGAGGCGCGCAACAACGCGCAGGACGACGTCGACGTGAACGTGATCGACGAGTTCCGGAAGTCGAGCGACATCCTCGACCGCCTCACCTTCGACAACGTCGTTTCCCCGACCGGCGGCGACACTCTGACGTACGGGTACCGGCGCCTGATCACGCAGCGCACCGCGGAGTTCCGTGCGCTGAACACCGAGTACGCCCCGGCCGAGGTGGAGACCCGGCGTTACGACACCGAGCTCACGCCGCTTGGCGGCAGCTTCCGCATCGACCGGGTGATCTCGCGTATCGGCCCGGCCGCCTCGGGCGCGGTGACGCTGAACATGCAGCAGCTCATCAAGGCGAGCCGCGCCAAGTTCGCCGACGCCGTGATCAACGGCGACAAGGCCGTCGAGACCAACGGGTTCGACGGATTGTCGAAGATCCTCACCGGGAGCTCGACCGAGTACCTGCCGCTGAACAACGGCGTCCCCGCCGGATTCGTCGACTGGACGGCGATCAACGACAAGGCCGCCGCGCTCGTCGCGCAGACGCACATCGACAACTGGCTCGCCACCCTCGACGACACCCCGGATGTCATCTACGGCAACCGCAAGACGCTCGCGCTGTTCAAGCGCATCGCCGCCTGGTGCGACCAACTCGACCGCACGACCGATGCGTTCGGCCGCCCCGTGGTCGCCTACAACGGCATCCCGTTGACCGACCTCAAGAGCAAGGCGGGAAGCAACACCGACGTGATCGGCCTCGTCACCCGCGACCCGGACGGCGCCGGTAGCGGCGGGAACGTGACCGGACTCGGTGACCTGTACGCCGTGCGGTACGGGCTCGATGGGTTCCACGGGGCGAGTGTCGGCGGGGGCGCCCCGCTGGTGTCCACGTGGCTGCCCGAGTTCGGCCAGGCGGGCGCTGTGAAGACGGGCGAAGTCGAAATGGGTCCGCTCGCCCCGGTACTCAAGGCGACGAAGGCGGCCGGTGTCTTCCGCAACATCAAGAGCGCGTGATGCTCGTGAACACGATGCGCATTACCGCTCCCATCGAGGACTACACCGGCGATGGGCCGGGCGGGCTGCTGTTCGTCGACGGCACCGCCACCACCAGCGACCCGGCCGTCATCGGCTACTGCCAAGGCGCCGGATACCGCATTGAGCCACTCGGCGACGACCCGCCGCCGACCATCGTGCAGGAGGTTCCCGACGGCCCACCGGACAAACCGGCGGGCCGCTCTGCTGCCCGCTCCAAGAGGGGGTGAGCCGTTGGTCCGCCGCCCCTACGCCACCCCCGAACAGCTCGCCGCATGGCTCGGCACCCCCGCCCCAGCGGACGCCGTGCGGCTGCTCGCCCGCGCGGGCGAGGACCTCGACTCGGCACTGCTGACCGCCGTCTATCAGGGCGACGACGACGGCAACCCCACTGACCCGCGCATCGCCGCCGCACTCAGCGATGCCGTCTGCGCGCAGGTCGAGTACTGGATCACCAGTGGGGACGACGGGACCGGAGCGGGCGGGGTCTGGGACTCCGTCTCGATCGGCCCTGTGTCCCTGTCCGGGCGCAGCAGGACCTCGTCGGCCACCGGCGAGGCTGAGCTCGCCCCGCGGGCCGTGCGCGCGCTGCGCCGGGCCGGACTCACCCCGGGGCGGGTGATCGCGTGGTGAGCGTGCCGCGGTTTCTGCTGCGGCACCGTGTCGTCGTCGAGCCGTATCTCGGCGACTCCGCGTACGGCAAAAGGTTCGGGCCGGCCGTTGCCGATGTGCCCGCGCTCGTCGCCGAGACCGTGCGCCAAGTCCGCGCCCCGGACGGGCGCCACGTCACCTCGACCGCACAGGTGATCGCCAAGCCCGGCCTCGTGTGCCCGCCCGGCTCCCGCCTCACCCTGCCCACCGGGCGCACCACGACCGCCATCACGGTCGCGCACCACACCGCGCCCGGCCTGCCGGTCCCGGCCTGCACGGAGGTGATGTGCGAATGAGCCCCCAGCGCACCCGCCTCACGTTCAGCGGCGACGCGGCCCTGCGCGCCACCCGCGAGGGTGCCGTGCGCGGACTGCGGCTCGCCGCCGAGCACGTCCTCGCCGAGGCACGCAAGCTCGTCCCCCTCGACGAGGCCACCCTGGAACGCTCCGGGACCGCATCCGTCGACGAGGCCGACCTGACCTCCGCCGTCTCCTTCGACACCCCGTACGCGATCCGGCAGCACGAAGAGCTCACCTACCGGCACGCGCCCGGACGGTCCGCGAAGTACCTCGAACGCCCGATGGCGGACGAGGCCGCCACGGTCAAGGCGATCATCGCCGCGCAGGTACGGCGCGCGCTCCGGTGAGCGCCGTCGCCGAAGTCGTCGACGGTCTCGCGCGGCTGCTCGCCGAGCACCAGGTCGCCGCCTACCGGCCCGATGGGGTGTACGCGGCGGGCGAGACCGCGCTCACCGACACCGTCATGCCCGAGCAGCCCGACCGCGTCATCTGCCTGACCGTCTACGCCGCCGAGGAATCCCCCGCCCTGACCGACACCGCGTTCGCCGTGCAGGTGCGCACCCGCGCCGGGACCGATCCGCGCGAGGCCGCTGCCCTCGACGAGCAGGTGTTCGCCGTCCTGCACGGGTTGCGGCACCTCGCCCTCGCCACGGTCCGGATCACGCTCGCGCACCGCGTCTCTGCCGCCTCGCTCGGCGCCGATCCCGTCGGCCGCTTTGAGCGCACCAGCAACTACCGCGTTCGCGGCCACCGGCCGCACTCACGCCTCGAATAGGAGGACCCTCCCCCTTGAGTACGCCCACACCACCGGCTGAGACCGAGACCGCCTTGGCCAGGCGCTACCGGCTCGAACTCAACACCGGTACCACCACACCGGCGTGGACCCTCATCCCGGGCGTTCTGGAGTTCGCGCCGAAGGTCGAGCCGACGCAGCAGAAAAGCACCACTTACGACGACGAGGGGTGGGCCGACTCCACGGTGACCGAGCTCGCATGGTCCATCGAGACCAAGCTCGCCCACCGCTGCCACCCCGAAACCCGCGTCTTCAACCCCGCCCAAGAGCGGCTGCGGCTCGCGTCCGAGTCGTTCGGTGCGGCCTCCCGCGTGCACGTGCGCTACTTCGACCGCGAGGGCCGCGACGAGGCGTACGAGGGGTTCGCCCTGGTCACCTGGGAGCCGGAAGGCGGAGCCCCGGACGACCTCGACACCGTCAAGGCCACGCTGACCGGTAAGGGGCCGCGTCGGAAGATCGCCAACCCCGTTGCCCCGCCCTCCGGCGGCACGCTCGCCCCGACAGCCGACGAGCCGCCGACCACGGACAAGACGAGGAGGGCCGCGTAGTGGCATGTGAAGCCATCGACGAGTTCCTGAACGAACCTCTTGTGCTGCCGATCGGCAACCGCAGCTACACCATTCCTCCGCCGTCGGCCGACACCGGGGTGCGCGTGCAGCGCCTCATGCGGGCCGCCGCCAAGGTCGCCAACGGTGCCGACGTCGATACCGAACTCCTCGGCGACGCCGACGAAGAGGCCCTGTACCGCGACCTGCTCGGAACCGCCTACGACACGATGCGGGCCGACAACGTCAACTTCCCCGCCCTCAAGGCAGCCGCGCAGACCGTCATCACGTGGATCGTCCACGACAAGGCGACGGCTGAACGCGTCTGGTCCGCGGGCGGCGACCCAAACCGCCTGACCCCGCCCAACCGGCAGCAGCGCCGCTCGGACGGGGCGAATACGACGCAGCCTCAGGGCTCTACGAGTGGTACGAGTACCCGCCCGGCACGGCCCCGCGCGCGCAAGCGCCGTCGCTGACCTGGGCTCAACTCCTCGACGAATGGCCGCTGATCGAGGCGGACCTGCACGAGACATACGGAATCGATCTCGGCGACCCGCACATGATGCGCTCCCGCTCCTGGCGATGGCTCCGCGTGCGCGTCCTCGGTCTGCTGTCGGCCGACTCCCGACTCGCCCGCCACCTCGCACCGAGCACCGACCGGTAGCCCCGTGCACTAGTTCCCGAGCAAGATACTTTGCTGAACCCTAACACGAAGACGCATCGAGACCATAGAATCTAAGGCAGAAACCCCAGATCAACTCCGGCTATCGACGGGCTTCGCAAATTCCACGGAGGACACCTTGGGATTACAGCGAGACGCCTCCAAAGAATATGCCTACTATCCACACGGCTGGCTATGGCCTTCGAATTCATCTAATTTCATGAAATCGATGCTTCTATTCTTTGACGGCGTCGCACTATCACTGCCTCACGACATCGCAGAGCGGCTTATACGCATGAGCCCCGATCTCGCGCAGCCGCTACACGAAAAGCGACTTCTGGTAAATCTGCCGCCAGAAACAGCGCTCCAGCCGTCCACAGCCCGCAATCTATCGGAAGATCTTTATCGAATCCTAGAAACTTTCATACCGGACCCAGATGCCGGATATAGCGAGATCGGGCATTTCAACTGGGGGGTGAATTCGGGAACCGAAGCAGATCGGCTAACTCAGATGCTGATCAGACGAGGAATCGCCTCGCGCCACACCTATGACGCAGATCGGTTCTGGATAGATTCGCGACTTTACGACGTCGAGCCAACCGCCCGACTCTTGATCTTCATGGCCTACTGTAAAGCTCTCCAAAGCGACATTCAGTCGCTTGGCGAAATTACACTCTCGCCAGTTTCCGATTCAGGGCACTCGGAAGCCTCCAGATGGCTTCACTGCTCTCTTAGCCGCCCATTTGAACACCCACCTAGCACTAACAGACCTTTTCGTCCCGGCCAGATAATAACCTCGGATTTACGTGGGGCTGGCGCAGATTTATCCACCGTCCCTCTCGACGAAGTACTAGATTTCCGAGCTCAGCACAGGACAGAATTTCGCGCTTACGCCAAGGGCTTGCGCGAACTAGTCCATATGCACGGCAACCTCTCCGACTCGCACTTTCAACAAGAGGTTCGAGAGCGCTCTCGGCAGATTCAGGAAGAGGAGGAAGGGCTGAAACGAGCCACACGTCAGTGGCTCCGACGGACATCTGTCGCGACTGGCCTGGCTGCCATTGGTGCAACATGGACTGCGAAGCAAGGCGACCTTATAGGCGCCTTGCTCGCTGCTTCCGCTGCGGCCGCCACACTCTCTACCGCACCTCGCCCTGTCACTGCATACTCCTATATTCTTAGAGTCGGCAACGATCTGAGATAACTCATAAGGGGAAGCTTCACCCCCGTAAATCGGGGCCAATCTCTCCACGCGCCACTCTGCTAGGACCGCATGTAGGAATTACTGCGCCCACGTCCTGACACCCGACGGGAGGTGGGCGCCCGTGGTCTTGCGTATCGGCGAACTGTTCGGAGTCATCAACCTCGACGACTCCGGCGCGCGGCGCGGGATCGCCCGGACCGAGGCCGGTCTCAGTGACCTCGCCAGGTCTGCCAGCGGATGGCTTCGGGATCTTCGGGGGCGTTTTGCCGCCCAGGGTGCGGCCATGGGCGGCGAGCTCGGCGACGGCGTCCGCTCCGGTGCGCTGCGTGCTGCAGTTGGCTTCGGAGTGCTCGGCGCGGCCGTGCCCGCGGTCGCCGCGGCCACGGCCGCGCTCGGCGGGCTGGCCGCGGGCGCCGCCGCCGCAGGGCTGGCCGTCAAAGCCTTCTCCGCTGCGGTCGGGCCGCAGATGGATGGCGTACAGGAGGTCGCCAAGCTCGCCGAGGAAGCCGAGAAGGCGGCGGCCGAGGGCGCGGCCGATGCCGCCGAGAAACAGGCCGCCTACACCGCGGCGCTCGCCGAACTACCGCCCGCCACACAGCAGACGGCGCGCGCGTTCCTCGGCCTGAAGTCGGACTATCAGCAGTGGTCGGACGCGCTCAGCGCCACCACGATGCCCGTCGTCACCAAGGGCATCACGACCCTGCGTGGTCTGCTCCCGACCTTGACCCCGTTCGTCGAGGCCGCGTCTGGGGCGTTCTCGTCTTTCCTCGACGACGTCGAGGAAGGGGTCGAGTCTGCCCGCTTCAAGGAGTGGGCCACGGACACGGCCGCGGCTTCCGGGCCCGCACTGCGGGACCTGCTGGCCGTCGTCAAGAACCTCGGCGTGGGCTTCGGTGGCTTGCTGCAAGCCTTCCTGCCTGCCTCCGCCGGGATCACTGGCGGACTGGTGGACATGTCCGGGGCGTTCGCCAACTGGGGCAGCAGCCTTGCCGGGTCCGAGGGGTTCGAGCACTTCCTCAATCTGGCGGACGAGGGCGGCGAAACCCTCGGCAGTCTCGCCGGGGCCTCCCTTGATCTGCTCGTCGCGCTCGGCCCGCTCATCGGCGTGGGAACGCAGATCGCGCTCGTCCTGGCGCAGATCGTCAGCGCCACCCCCACCCCGGTCCTGACCGCGCTTGCGGTGGCGATCGGCGCGGTGACCGTGGCCTCGAAGGCCTGGGCCATCGCGCAGACCGTCGTCGCCGTCCGCAACAGGATCTGGACCGCATCTCAGTGGACCTTGAACGCGTCCATGTATGCCTCGCCGGTGTTCTGGATCATCGCCGGGATTGTCGCCCTCGTCGCGGCCATCGTGATCATCGCGACCAAAACCGACTGGTTCCAACAGGCGTGGTCGGCCGCGTGGGGGCTCATCCGGTCCGCGGCGAGTGCGGCGGTCGCCGCCATCGACACCACGCTCGCGTGGTTCGGCAGCTTGCCGGGCAAAGCCGCCGCCTGGTTCGGCGGAGTCAAGGACACCGCCACCGAGAAGATCAGCAGCTTGACGTCGTGGCTCGGCGGACTGCCGAGCCGTACCGCGTCCGCGCTCGCTGGCCTGCCCGGCACGCTCCGCGGCGCAGCCTCCCGAGGCTTCGGTGCCTTCCGCTCGGCCGCCGGGCAACAGGCGACCGCCTTCCTGGCGTGGGCGCGCGGTTTCCCCCGGAGCATCGCCGCCGGAATCGGCTCCCTCGGCGGACTGCTCCGCGGGCACGGCCGCGACGTCGTGCGCGGTCTATGGGCCGGCATCCGCTCCATGGGCGGGTGGCTGAAGAGCACGATCACCGGATGGGCGAAATCCGTCATCCCCGGCCCGGTCGCCCGGGCCCTGCGGATCGGAAGCCCCTCACGCCTCATGGCGGATGAAGTCGGGCGCTGGATTCCCGCGGGCATCGTCGAGGGCATCGAGGCAGGCGCCCCCGCCATCGACCGCACCATGCGCACCCTCGTCGCCACCCCCACCCCCGGACAGGCCACCGCCGCCGCCTACGCAGCCACCGCACCGCGTACAGCAGGGGGAGCCGACGGCGGGCGCCTGGTCCTCGACGTCACCGGCGCCGACGCCGAGTTCAAGAGGGTCATCCGCCGCATGGTCCGCGTCGACGGCCGCGGCAGCGTACAGACAGCCTTCGGCACATGAGCGGGGGTGAGCCTGTGGCGTTCCCCGACTCCGCGCTCGGCGCGCGCGTCGAACTGCTGCTCGGCGCCGCGTGGGTGGACATCACCGCGCACGTGTTCACCCAGTCGCCGATCACGATCACGCGCGGGCGCCCGGACGAAGGCGCCCGCACCGACGCGTCAACGTGCTCCTTCGTCCTCGACAACAGGTCGGGCCGCTACTCGCCCCGCAATCCCCGCTCAGACCTATACGGGCTCCTGGGCCGCAACACCCCCGTACGCGTCTCCATCCAGCCCGACCCCGCGAGCCCGCGCCTGATCCGCTTCGTGGGCGAGGTCCCGGCATGGCCCATGCGCTGGGGCACCCCGCACGACGTCACCGTGCCCGTACAAGCGGCCGGCATCCTGCGCCGCCTGGGCCAAGGCGCCGCACCCCTGCACTCGTCGATGCGCCGCGAATTCACCCACCCCTCGCGCACGAGCATCGTGGCGTACTGGCCGCTCGAAGACGGGGCAGAAGCCTCGGAGTTCGCTTCCGCTCTGCCCGGCGCCGCCCCGATGCGCATCAGCGTCCCCGGGGTACGTCCGGCCGCCTACAGCGGGTATGCAGCCTCCGATGCGCTGCCCACCCTCGGCGAGGGCGCGCTCACCGCCACCGTGCCCCGCTACAAGCTCACCACCGAGACCGCGCTCCGCGTGGTCGTGGTCATCCCCCAGACGCCGCCCGAGCATGAGATCCCGCTGTGCACGGTGGCCTCGACCGGGCTCGTCGCCCGCTGGACCATCACCCTGCGCCCCGACCAACGACTGAGCCTGTACGGCCGGACGCTTGGGGGCGTCGAGTTGGTGCGCCTGGTCGGTGGCGGCGACACCCTCGCCGGACGCCGCCTCACGCTCGGACTCGACCTCGAAGACCGCGGCATCTCCACCGGGTGGCGCCTGTACTACCTCGACGTCGACACCTGGTCGATGACCGGCGGGGGCGGTGTACCGCAGTGGTCGGGCACGACCGTGAGCGGCGCGTCCGGCCGAATCACCCACATCAGCATGGGCGGCGACGCCTCCGGCGAGCTCGCGGTCGGCCACGTCGTCCTCGCCACCCGCCTCAACGCCTACGCCAACACCGGGTCAGCCATGATCGCGTGGGCAGGTGAGGGCGCGGGAGCGCGCCTTGAGCGCCTCGCCCGCGAGGAACAGATCCCGCTCGACTCCACCGGCCGGACCGGCGCCCTTGCCACACGTGTGGGCGCGCAGCGCGTCGCCGCGCTCCTCGACCTGTGGCAGGAGGTCGCCGACGCCGACGACGGCCGCCTCTACGAGCCGCGCGAGCGTCTCGGCCTGGCCTACCGAACCCGCGCCACCCACTACACACAGCCCGTCGCGCTCACCCTGGACTACGCCGAGCGCGAGGTCGAGGCTCCCCTCGAACCCGTCGACGACGATCAGGCCACGCGTAACGACATCACCGTGCAGCGCACCGGAGGCAGCTTCGCCCGCGCGGTGCGCGAGGACGGCCCTCTCTCGGTGCAGCCACCGCCGCAGGGCATCGGCCGGTACGCCGAACAGGTCTCCTTGGCCCTCGCCGACGACGTGCAATGCGCGCCCATGGCGTGGTGGCGGCTGCACCGCGGCACCTGGGACGCACCCCGCTACCCGGCCGTGTCCGTCGCCCTGCACGAGGCACCGCACCTCGTCGGACCGGTGGCCACGGTCGACGTCGGCGACCGCCTCACCATCACCCACCCGCCCCCATGGCTCCCGCCCGAGCGCGTCGAGCTCATCGTCGAGGGCTACACCGAAGTGCTCGCCCCGCGCGCCTGGGAGATCGAGTTCTCGTGCTCGCCCGGCGGGCCGTGGCTGGTCGCCACCACCGACCACGCCGAGTACGCCACCGCCGGGCCCGACGCCGTCGAGCTCACCGCCGACGCCGACACCACCACCACACAGATCACCGTGCGCACCGCCGCGGGCCCGCCCTGGCCCACCAGCGCCACCGCCCCGGCCCTGTACCCGATTCCGGTCCGCATCGGCGGCGAACAACTCGACATCACCGCAGTTGGCCCGGGGGCACGCCCCGGCGAGCAGGTCCTCACCGTGACCCGCGCGACCAACGACGTCGCACTGCCCCACCGCGCGGGCGCCGCCGTGCAGCTCGCCCGCCCCGCGCTCGTCGCCTTGTGAAGGGAAGTCGCCCCTGTCCACGCCCATCGATCAGTGGGTGCCCGGCATGCAGGTCACCGCCGGGCGCCTGCAATACATGCTGGAGCGGCTGTCGGAGTCGCTGACCGTCACCTCGTACGGGGCAACCGGGTCCGGCACGGTCGACGACGCCCCCGGCATCCAAGCCGCCCTGACCGCAGCGAAGTTGCTCGGCGGAGGATGGATCGTGGTGCCACCCGGCACGTACCTGCTCGCCAGCCTCCCCCTGCGCATCTACCGCAACACAAGGCTGACGCTGCTGCCGGGCGCCAGGTTCGTGCGCGGCATCGCCGAGACGATGCTGATCAACGGTGACCCGGGGCAAGGTTTCGGCGGGTACACCGGGCACGGCAACATCGTGGTGGAGGGCGGCATCTGGGACTGCCAGGGCTCCGCCCCCGGGTTGAAGGCGCCCGCCATGTGCATCAGCATCGGCCACGCCCGCGACATCACCATCCGCGACCTCGAAATCCGTGACGTTGCCGGGTACCACGCCATCGAGCTCAACTCGACCAAGCGCGGCACCATCGACACCTGCCGCTTCCTCGGGTACGTCGACACTGGCCAGCGGGATTTCAGCGAGGCTGTGCAGGTCGACTTGGCCAAGAGCAGCGGAGTGTTCGGTGGCTTCGGCCCATACGATCACGCGGCCGCCGAAGACATCACCATCCGTAACTGCTACTTCGGGGCGTCCGGCACCGCGGGCACGACGGCATGGCCGCGCGGGATCGGCTCGCACTCGGCGACGATCACCCGGTGGCACCGCCGCATCAAGATCATTGGGTGCACGTTCGAGGACATCCCGCAGTACGCAGTCTCGGCCTACAACTGGGAAGACTCCAACGTCACCGCCTGCACGTTCCAGGGGTGCGGCTCCGGAGTACGGCTCCGCACGGTCATCCTCACCGACAAGGAAGACACCAAGCTGCCCGACGGCACGCAGACCAACGCCTCGCAGGACATGAGGAATCTGTCCGTCACCGGCAACACCTTCCGCGGCGGCACCGGCTACGACGACGTGATCACCGCACTCGGCGAAACCTCCGGCCTGATCCTGAACCTGACCGTCACCGGCAACACGCTCGACGGCAACGCCAAGGGACAGAACGGCATCCGCGTCCAGCGCACCAGCCGCGCCACCATCGGCCCCAACGTGATCACCAACGTCACCGGCACGGGCATATCCGCCGGTGACAGCGGCAACCTGACCGTGACCGGCAACCAGGCGTGGGGCATAGACGCCAACGGCATCGCCCTGACCCGCTGCGACCACTCCAGCGCAACCGCCAACCAGGTCCGCGAGATCGGCCAGACCGGGCTACTCGTCTCGGACGGCAACGACATCCACCTCAAGACCAACTACGTCCGCGCGCCCGGCCGGGCGAAGAACGCCACGTACTACGGCATCCGGATCTCGTCACCCGCATCGTCGGTCACCGTCACCGGCAACAAGGTGAGGCCCTACGGCAGCGGCGCCGAGGCCATCCACGCTTTCTCTGCCGAAGCGGGCGTGACCTTCGTGCACCGCTACGGCAACGACTTCCGCGGCTCCACATGGACCGGCAACGCCGCCATGAACGACAGCTCGACATCGCCGAGCACGTCGGCCGCCGACCTCACCTGAACCCGCACCGTCCGTACGCCCCCGCGCGCCGCGCCCGGGGGCTCTTTCATGCCTGCTCCAAGGAGTGCCCTTGAAGTTCGTCACGCGTGCCCAGTGGCGCGCCCGACCCTCCCGTTACGACCTGACCTACATACGCAGCACGCGCGGCGTGAAGATCCATTACGAAGGGACGTCCGTCCCCGCGTCCCTCGCGCGCCCGGAGAACCACAAGCAGTGCGCGGCCCGGATGCGCGCCCTTCAGGCAAGCCACCTCGCCAACACCCAGGAGAACTACTCCGACATCGCGTACAACGCCCTCGTCTGCCCGCACGGCTACGTGTACGAGGGACGCGGCACCCACAAGAAGACTGGCGCCAACGGCAACGCCACGCTGAACTCGGCGCACTACGCGGTGTGCGCCATGCTCGGCAACTCCGGCCTGACCAAGCCGACCGACGCCCAACTCGCCGGACTGCGCGACGCCGTCGAGTGGCTGCGCTCCAGCGGCGACGCCGGACGCGAGATCAAGGGCCACCGCGACGGTTACCCGACCGCATGCCCCGGCGGACCCCTGTACGCGTGGGTCAAGCAGGGCGCCCCGCGCCCCGGCGGCAGCAACCCGGAGCCCCCACGGCAGTTCGAGCCGTTCCCCGGCGAGAAGTGGTTCAAGACGAGTCCGCGCTCGCCGATCGTCACCGCCATGGGCCACCGCCTGGTCGCCGAAGGCTGCTCCGCCTACGCCGAAGGTCCCGGACCCCGGTGGACCGCCGCCGACCGCGCCTCCTTCCGGAAGTGGCAGCGCAAGCTCGGCGACGCCCCCGAGTACTGCGACGGGTGGCCCGGCCCGCAGCAGTGGGCCGCCCTCAAGGTCCCCAAGGCCTGACTCCTGCCGTCGCCCGACGGGCCGCTCGCCGCCCGCGGGCGGCCCACTTCCCCCCTTCACCTTCTACGGAATGAGGTACCCCCATGACCGACGCCGCTCGCCGCACCATCCGCACGGTGGTGCAGACCGTGCTCGCCCTCGCCGCCGGACTCCCGCTCATCATCGAGGCCGCAGGCATCCCCCAGACCGCAGCCGGCATCGGTGTCGCGCTTGCCGTCGCCGGTGGCATCACGCGTGTGATGGCCCTGCCGGTGGTCGAGAACCTACTGCCCCGGTGGCTGCGCGCGGTTCCACACCGCGACGACGAGTTGCTCGGCCTCGACCGCACGCGAGGGGGGAGCCGGTGAGCGACCCTTCGCCGGGCCCGTCCGTTGCGGTCGAGCTGGAGCGACTGCGCGGGACCATGGCCGAGGGGTTCGCCCGCGTCGACGGCTCCCTCGCCCTCCTCGTGCAACGCGGCGAACAGACCGACCGCGCCCTCGACGACCTCGACACCCGCGTCGAGGCCCTGGAGCGGAACCGCTGGCCGCTCCCCTCTCTCACCGCACTCGTCGCCGTCATCAGCCTGTCCCTGACCGCCTGGCAACTCCTCCACTGAACTCTTGCCCCCTCCGCCTCAGGGCGGAGGGGGCTTTTCGCTGTGCTGGCAAGCCTTCTGCGAAGCCGAACGGGTACCGTTCAAGCGTCGAGTCAGACAGGAGCCAGCCAGCATGCACGCTCTACCTCATGACCACACCGGCACTCGCATCAAGCGTCTGCGACTAGAGCGCCACCTCACCCAACGCGCTCTGTCAGACCTCTCTCAGGTGCCATACAGCACCCTCACGAAGACCGAGCAGGGCGTAATCGCTGCCAGTCCTCACGTCATTGCCAGCGTGGCCCGCGCAATGCGTGTGGACGTCTCCACCATCACCGGCCAGCCGTACATGACCGAGCTGCGAGCCGATGAGCTGGACGTCTTGATACGCCCCATTCGCGAGGCACTTGACGTCTACGACCTAGGACCGGACCCGGACATCCATCCACGACCGCACCAACTCCTCGCAGACGATGCCGAGGAGCTCCTCGTTGCGGTCCGCGCCGGGGAGATCAAGCACGTTGCGAGTCGGGTGTCAGGGCTGATTCAGGAGGTCACCACCGCAGCGCACAGCTCCGCCACGTCCGAAGGCTGGTTGCTCCTTGCGAGCACCTACCGCACGGCCTACGACGTTGCGACGAAGCTAGGCTTCGCCGACCTCGCCGCAATCGCCCTATCCCGAATGGATTGGGCGGCCCACCGCGCCTCGGACGCCGTATTCGGCGGCATGTACCGCTACATGCGCGCCCTGACGTACCTACGCGAGGGACAATTCCGCACCGGTGAACGCCTCGTGGACATGGGGCTGAGCATCCTGGAACAGGCAGACCCAGGCCGCGAACGCGACGTCGTCACCGGGCAACTGCATCTGGGTGCAGCCGTTATGGCCGGTCGAGCACACGATAAGGGCCGCGCAGACGGGCACTTGGCGGAGGCCGAGCGCATGGCCGGGCAGACCGGCGAGGCCGTCAAGGTGCACTGGTTGAGTTTCGGTCCGACCAACGTGGCCGTACACCGGGTGAGCGTCGCCGCCGAACTCGACGAGTACGGAGATGCCGTCACATCAGGCCGCACCGTCCGCTTCCCGAAGGACTGGCCGGCCTCGCGCCGCAGCCACCACTACGCCGAGCTCGCTCGTGCACAGATGTGGACAGGCGACATCGACGCCGCGTTCACCAACCTCTTGGCCTCCCGCAAGGCCGCACCTCAACAGGCGCGATATCACCCCACGGTGCGCGAGACGTACGCCGGGCTGGAAGCCGCGAAGCGCCAGCTACCCGACAGCTTCCTTTCTTACGGCTCCTGGCTGGGAGCATAACCAACCGTCACCCTCTGGCCCTGACTATCAACACCCCGTGATAGTCAGGGCTTTTACGTGGGTCCAGCATGCGATGACAGCCACACCGGCCACGGAGTGGCGTTAATGACCGCCCAGCTCACCTGTTGAGGGGCCCCGCATGTCGGACCAGGATTCGGCCGAGCAGGCCGCGCCCAGCACCTCGCCGCCCTCCACCGACGAACTCTTAGCCCGCTCCGCCGAGTTGCAGCGTCAGCTTGCCGCGCACGAGGTGGTCCTGCGTGGCAAGGAGCGGAAGTGATGGGCACCATCTACCGCCCTCGTGAGCACACCATCGCACCGAACCGGGAGCCGGACGCCGAGCCGATCGCCCGGTCCATGGAATGCATGGTGTGTGGTGCGACGAGCCCGGTCAGCGAGGACCACGTCGCACCGCAGGACTGGGTCTTGGACCACGTTCGTGAGTTTCCCGCGCATCTCGACTACCGGGAACACGTCACACTGCCCTACCGCGTGCGCCCCGGGCAGTGGCTGTGAACCCCGCCGTCGTACCGCCGACGGCTCCCGCGCCGCTGGTGCGGCCCGTGGCGGTGTGGTGCGAGGTCACGATCGGCGGAGGTCCCGCCACCCTCGCCGCGGCCCGGGAGTGGGTTCTCGACGGCTACGTCGCTCCGTCCCCGCGTCTCGCGATGCGGTGGTTCGACGTGTGGGCGCCGCGTCTGGCCGACCGCATCGACCCTCCCCTCGACACGGTGTGGCTCCAAGGACCCCACAAGATCGGCGCCATACGCGTGGTCGAGCACGACCCGTCCGACCCGGCCACCCCGCTGCGCGCGTGGCCCTACGACATCGAGCTGCACGACCAGGCGCTCGACGTCCTCGGCGAGGGCGCGGTCTTCCGCCTCGCGGTCATGGACCGGCACGGCTGCTACAGCCTCTCGGCCCGCCCACTCCTCACCCGCGCCGGCCCCCACGACTGCGCGCCCTATGCCCCCGCCCCCTACCGCGGACGCCCTGTCTCGGCCCTCCCCACGCGGCCGGACACCCCGCAGTAGGGGTGCGGGTCCACCCAAAAAGAGTGCCTCGGCGACCGCGTAGGACCGGCCGCCGAGGCGAGGCCACCAGCTACACAGGAGCTGACGACCCAATGCGCGACCTTATCGCCCGCACGTTAAGAGCCCTGTTCAGCCCCCGCACCCCCAGGCGCCATCCCCCGGCGTCTCTGGCAGCTCGATCCGCACCGGTACCGGCCCCCACCTCCTCCATACCTCTGCCCCGACACGTGCAGGAGCGGCGCGGCCACCTCACCGGCGAGGAGGTCGCCCTCGTCCGGCCCTACCTCCTCGCCCACGAACACCGCACGCACCGCGAAAACGTCCAACGCGAACGGCACCTTCAGCGGGAGCGCCGGACGGCCGCGGCCCTGGCCAGCATGGGCATCGACTACGACATCACCGCCGTCGCGATATGAGCGCCACCTGTTGCAGATGCGGACGCGTGTCCGCCGCCGCGGTGCCCGTACGCGACATCGCCAGCCCCAGCGGCCAGGCCTTAACTCAGTTCGCGTGCCCGGACTGCGCACCCCACACCCCCTCGGGCCCCCTCGCCACAGACCTCCCGCCCCACCGCCAGGCCCCCACAGGCCCACACCTCCCCGGAAGGAAGACCCTCCGTTGAAGCGCTCCAAGGGCACCAGGTACACCCGCTGGGAGCTGATCGGCGCCCCCATGACCCCGCAGCAGGCCTTCAACAGCCCCATCCACGGCCGCGTCACCCACGAATTCCACGACCACCACGACGTGCAGTTCTGCGTCGCGCCACGCCTCTTACGCCCCATGCTCTACGACCTCGCAACCACCGGCCTGTGGGAACGCCACACCACCGGCGGCTACTACCGGCTCAGCGACGACCAGTGCCACACCTTCTTCTGGAACAACACCGGCAAGATCGTCCAGCACTACGACGCAGGCCACCCCGACAACCAATGCCCCAAACTCACCGACCCTCCGCATGAAACCCGCGCCTGGCTCCCCCACTTCGACAACCGCCCGCCCCTGCCCGAGCCCGGCACACCGCACGGATGGCGCGGCATCCTGCGCCGCGCCGCCGCCCTCCCCCTCACCTTCCTGCCGACCGCCGTCGCCTTCTACGGCCGCTACCACTTCGACCGCCAGGACATCGCCGCCGCGACCTTCGCCCACACCTTTCACGCCATGGCCGACGAAGCAGCGACCGTCTACGGACGCTGGGAGAACACACCGGGCCACCACTTCGTGCAAGACCGCTCCGGCCTGATCTGGAACATCACCACAGCCCCCAGCGAGCACAGCGCGAAACCCGCCGTCACCAGCATTTACCCACCCCGTGGAGCCCCCGCAGACCACCCCGAACACCAACGCTCCCACCGCGCCCCCGGCTCCCCCACCCTCGCCACCCGCCAACGCCCCGCCTAGAGCACCTGTCCCTGCGTCAGACTTCCCTCCACGCACTACGCGAGGACGGAGCGCACGACCCGACGACCCATCAATCTCGGAGGAAGAACGTGCCCACTCCCACAGCGGCGCCTTGGGGTGTCCAGCGGCTGGCGTTGTACCCCGACGTCACCCAAGTGCCCTATGCACACACGGAAATTGATCCGGACACGCAGACAACCCGATACCTCGACGCGAGCGGAAACCGCGTCGAAGGAAACGGCCACGGCACCGGGACAACCACAGCCAACCGGACGGCGACGTCATCCGACGGGGGAGGCAAGAACCCGCCCCCGCCCTCTGACGAAGACCTCACCGAAGACAGCGACTCGGACTGACATGGCCGACGCACCGGTCCTCGTCGTCACCGCGCTCGGTGACGTCACGGCAGATCTGGTGTTGGAAGAGCTGCACGGCCGGGGTGTCCCGGCCGTGCGGCTCGATCCTGCTGCCGACTTCTCCGGCCCCGCCGCCATGAGTGCCCGGATCGAACGCGGTGCCTTCACTGGGGATGTCACCACCGCGACTCGGCACCTCGACCTGTCGAGGGTCCGTGCCGTCTTCTGGCGTCGCCCGACATCGTTCAGCGCCCCGCACGAGGCTGAGACTCCCGAGCATCGGTTCGCGATCGAGCAGTCACGGCGCGGCTACATGGGGGTGCTGCACGTACTCCCAGGGGCCCTGTACGTCAACCACCCCACGCGAAACCGCGATGCCGAGAACAAGGCGCTTCAGCTCGCCACCGCAGCCCGCTTGGGCTTCATGCTCCCCGACACGCTGATCACAGACGTACCGTCGGACGCCGCGCGGTTCGTCGCCCAGCACAAGACAGTGATCTACAAACCCGTGCACCGAGTACACCTCGCGTGCGACGACGGCCGGAACCGAACCGTCTGGGTGCGCACGGTCCAGGCGGACGAGCTGGACGACTCGATCGCACTCTGCCCTCACCTCTTCCAAGCCTGCGTACCGAAGATCGCCGACGTCCGCCTCGCCATGGTCGGCGGCGAAGCCTTCGCGAGCCGGATCGACACCGACGGCCCGCACCTCGACTGGCGCCAGGACCAAAGCCTGATCACCTGCTCCCCCATCGCTGTCCCCGGCCCCGTACTCGACACCGCGCGGGCCTTCCTTCATACGTTCGGGCTCCACTTCGGCGCTTTCGACTTCGCCCTCGACGCCCAGGGCCAATGGTGGTTCCTCGAATGCAACCCCAACGGGCAATGGGCGTTCGTCGACAAGGGCACGACCCGCGCCATCACGAGCGCACTCGCCGACACCCTCCAGAAGGGCCACACCACATGACCCAGGAAACCGCCGCCGAACTACGCCGCCGCCTCGTCGAGGAACTCGTCGCCGACGACATGTTGCACGACCCGCAGGTGCACCACGCGGCCGAGACCGTCCCCCGCGAGTTGTTCCTCGGCAGCGCGATCTACAAGCCGAGCAGTCAGCCCGGCGTCACCATCTGGACACCGACCCGCCGCGACGACACTCCCGCCGACGAGTGGCTGCGCCTGACGTATCAGAACCAGACGTGGGTGACCCAGATCGACGGCGTACTCGCCGAGAACGCCCCCGGCCCTGTCACCGGAGGCAGCCCGACCTCGTCCTCGACCCTGCCCGGCGTCATCCTGTGGATGATCGAGCAGGCCGGCATCACCCGGGGCAAACGCGTACTCGTCATCGGCACCGGCACGGGCCTCTCCACCGCCTATGCCTGCGAGATCACCGGCGAGAACAACGTGACCTCGATCGAGACCGACGCCGACGCCGCAGAGCGCGCCCGCAAGGCCCTCGGCGAAGCGGGCTACGCCCCCACCCTCATCACAGCCGACGGCCTGCGCGGCCACCCCGAACAGGCCCCGTACGACGTCGTGATCGCGTTCTGCTCGATGCGCCACATCCCCTACGGCCTGCTCCAGCAGATCACCCCCGGCGGCACCCTGCTCACCACCCTCTCCGGCTGGGGCACCGCGTACGGACTCGTCCACCTCACAGCCGAGGGAAGCGGGAACGCACAGGGCCGCTTCCTGCCCGGCTACACCTCATTCATGATCGCCCGCCCCCACGACCACCCACCGCACGGACCCTTCGAGCTGCTGCCGGGGGACGAGCGCCCGAGCCGGATCGACCCCGCCCTGCTCGACGACTGGACCGGCCGATTCGTCGCCCAGCTCGCCGCCCCCACGGCGGAACACCTCGGCGCAGGAGCCGAACAGGTGCTGCTCGACGTAGCCAGCGGATCACAGGCACGGGTCCGCACGGCCGACAACGGCGAGGGCTGGACCGTGATCCAGCGCGGACCGCTCAAGCTGTGGGACAAGGTCGAGGACGCCATCAAGACATGGCAGGGCGCGGGCGCCCCGCACCTGTCCGAGTTCGGGCTGACCATCACACCAGACGCCCAACGCGTCTGGCTCCGAAATCCGCAGGGGCCGAGCTGGACACTCCCCGTCTGAACGACCCACGACTGCCCGCACACTCCACCCGTCGGCGCCCTTGTCGCCCGGCGGGGGGAGCAGGCGCCACCCGCGACGAGCACAGGCACTAAGCACCGCGCCCAGGCCCCCAGTGATCAGGTCCCCCGCCCCGCCATTCGATCAACGTCGGAATACCCCGCATGCGCGGGGACCACTCGCCGAAGAGCTTGTCGAAGGGGTCCTTCGGGGGACCACCCCCGCGTGCGCGGGGACCACCTCGGGGTGCAGGTCGACCGGGTACGGGGTGGCGGGACCACCCCCGCATGCGCGGGGACCACGCTGTCGCGTTCAGGTTGTCGCGCACGTACTGGGGACCACCCCCGCATGCGCGGGGACCACGAGACAGCAGGGCTCTTCGGCTTCCCGCTCCCGGGACCACCCCCGCATGCGCGGGGACCACAGCAGGGAACGTGTGTGGTTGCGTGTCGTGTTGGGACCACCCCCGCATGCGCGGGGACCACCGGAACTGACCAGGCACGTTAGCCGAGCGAACCGCGATTTTCGACCACTTGCAGAGAAACGGACATTCCTCCCCCAACGCCTCTGTCATGCACGCGCAGCATCACCCGATCGCCCCCGGCCCCCACTCACCCAAGTCACCCCCACGCCACTCGATCAACGCCGGATCGGACAAGTCCACCGCATCCGGGTCCAGGCCTGCGCGACGCAAGAACTCCAAGAGGTCGTCCGGCCCCATCGCCAGACCCACGATCTGATCACCAATGGTCACCCGCCGACCTCCTGAGGGGGACGGTGGGTGAACGATCACAGGCGGGTGGACGGACACACGTCCAGGATCATGCATCCGGGCCGAACACGCATCCGTCGATGCCACGGCACAACGGCACAGCAGAGCCTGGGCAGCCAGCGATACACCCACGGGGCGGTACGGTCGTCCCGTAGGTGTATCAAGCCGGAATCAGCAGGTCTGAGAGCGACCGCCTTGAATCATCATGAACGCGGAGCTACCTTGCTGAGGCCGTTGATGATGCGGTCCATCGCGTCGCCGCCCCGCGGGTCCGTGAGGTTCGCCAGCATCTTCAGGGTGAACTTCATCAGCATCGGGTGGGTGAGGCCCCGCTGGGTGGCGATCTTCATGACCTTCGGGTTGCCGATGAGCTTCACGAAGGCGCGGCCGAGCGTGTAATAGCCGCCGTAGACCTCCTTGAGCGTCTTCGGGTAGTCCTGGAGGGCCAGTTCGCGCTGGGCGGGCGTGGCGCGGGCGTGGGCCTGCACGATGACGTCGGCCGCGATCTGGCCGGACTCCATGGCGTAGGCGATGCCCTCGCCGTTGAACGGGTTGACGAGGCCGCCCGCGTCGCCGACGAGCAGCAGACCGCGGGTGTAGTGCGGCTGGCGGTTGAAGGCCATCGGCAGGGCGGCGCCGCGGATGGGCATCGTCATGTTCTCGGGGGTGTAGCCCCAGTCCTCGGGCATCGAGGCGCACCAGGCCTTGAGGATCTCGCGCCAGTCGAGTTCCTTGAAGGCGGCCGAGGTGTTCAGGACGCCGAGGCCGACATTCGACGTACCGTCGCCCATGCCGAAGATCCAGCCGTAGCCGGGCAGGAGCCGGTCCTGGGCGCCGCGGCGGTCCCACAGCTCCAGCCAGGACTCCAGATAGTCGTCGTCGTGGCGCGGCGAGGTGAAGTACGTGCGCACGGCGACGCCCATCGGGCGGTCCTCGCGGCGGTGCAGGCCCATCGCGAGCGACAGGCGCGTGGAGTTGCCGTCCGCGGCCACGACCAGCGGCGCGTGGAAGGTCACCGGCGTCTTGTCCTCGCCGAGCTTGGCGTGCACGCCGGTGATGCGGCCGGTGCGGTCGTCGATGATCGGGGCGCCCACGTTGCAGCGCTCGTGCAGCCGGGCGCCCGCCTTCTGCGCCTGCCGGGCGAGCTGCTCGTCGAAGTCGTCGCGTTTGCGGACAAGGCCGTAGTCCGGGTAAGAGGCGAGATCCGGCCAATCCAGTTGGAGCCGTACGCCGCCCCCGATGATGCGGAGCCCTTTGTTCCGCAGCCAGCCCGCCTCTTCGGAGATGTCGATGCCCATCGACACGAGCTGCTTGGTGGCGCGGGGCGTGAGCCCGTCACCGCAGACCTTCTCCCGCGGGAACGCGGTCTTTTCGAGGAGGAGCACGTCGAGGCCGGCCTTCGCCAGGTAGTACGCCGTGGTCGAACCGGCTGGCCCGGCCCCGACGACGATGACGTCAGCGGTGTGTTCGGAGAGGGGCTCGGTCACGGCGGGTTCTCCCCAAGGCTCGAAATCTGTGTGCCGACCGGCACGGGATATGGGCAGTCTATGAGGCGGTACCGATCAACCAGGCGAAGGGCCACTTGTGAGCGATGTGAGCGACGTGAGCGAAGCGGGCCCCAGGGGCGACGCGAGCCCCCTGAACGACGCGGGCGCCGCGCGCGCCCCGGGCCCGGCCGTCCGGCTGCGCGTCCCGACCGACGAGGACGCCTTCGTCTGGCACCGCCTCTTCGACGACCCCGAGGTCATGCGGTACGTCGGCGGCTGGAGCTCGGAGCGGTCCACGTACGAGGAGCTGACCGCGCGCCAGCGCAGACACGACGCGGAACTCGGCTTCTGTCTGTGGACGTTGCTCGACCCCGAGGGCGATCCGGTGGGCTTCGCCGGTGCCATGCCGTGGCCGCGGGAGTGGGGTCCGACGGGCGAGATCGAGATCGGCTGGCGGCTCGCGCGCACGGCGTGGGGGCACGGCTACGCGACCGCGGCGGCCCGAGCGACCCTGGAGCGGGTGCGGGCGGCGGGCGTGCGGTCGGTGGTCGCGATGATCGACATACGCAATGAGCGGTCCATGGCGGTCGCGCGGCGCCTCGGCATGGAGCGGGCGGAGACGTTCACGTCGCCCAGCACGGGCGTGACGGCGTACTGCTACCGGCTCTCGCTGTAGCGCGCGCCCGGCCGGGGTTGCCCTCGGCCGGGGTTGCCCTCGTCCCGGCAGGGATGGCGGGTCGGCCGGGGTTGCCCTCGCGCGTGCCGGAGTTACCCTGCCCATACCGCTGGGGGGTGACGCCTGTGCTGAGTACACCCGGGCCCGCCGGGCCGCCGGTGCGCGTACCGCGCTTCGTCGGGCTGATGGCGATGGACGCGCGCGAGACGGCCGCCGAGCACGGCGTGGTGCTCACGGCCCCGGACCGGCCCGGCTTCCGCGACCTGGTCCTCGACCACGTCGTACGCCAGCACCCGCCGCCCGACGCCGAGGTCCCGCGCGGAGCCGTCGTGACGGTGTGGTTCGACCTCGGGCCGCACGAGGGCGGGGGCGGCGCGGGCGTACGCGAGCCGCGGCTCCCGGGCCCGCCCGGTGGCGGGTTGCGGCGGGAGCTGGACGAGCCGGGTCAGCCGGAGGTGGGCGTCGGAAGCCCCGGAAGCGGCTGAGGCGGCGCGCGCCACGGGGCGCGCGCCGCCTCGATCTCCGTGCGCCGGAGCCTTGTCCGGTGCTCCGTGCGCCGGAGCCCTATCTGGTGAGGTGCCAGGTGTCCAGCGCCGTCTGGTGCGTCTTCGCGCCGTGCCCGGCGGGCCAGAAGTCCTCGCGCCAGGAGAGCTGGAGGGCGTACTCGGTGCCGTTGTCCGCGATGTAGCTGTGGTCGATCGCGTGGATCGTGCGGTCGGCCCGGTCCGTGTACGTGTACTCCCAGACCGCGGCCGGGCGCCCCTGGAAGGTGGTGTCCTCCAGGCGGAGGCGCCGGTAGTCCGACTTGTCCGGGTCCTTCTTGGCGTGCTCCTCCATGTCCTTCATGTTTCCGTACGAGGTGTAGTCGGCGTTGTCGATGACGCCGATCTGGAAGTTCTCCGGGCCGGTCAGCCCCGCGTACGTGATCTGGGTCGGGTTGTCGCCGCGCTCACGGCTCCAGCCGTCGGGCACGGCGAACGAGAAGCCCTTCATGTCGGTCACCCGCTCCGAACCGGCGGGCACGGGGCTGTCGTCGGTGCTGTCGTCCGAGCCGCCGCCCGTACTCCCTGCCGAACTCCCGTCCGTGGTCCCCTCCGTGCTGCCGGTGTCCGTCGTCGGATCGGGCGTCGAGGGCCCGACGGTGTCGCCGGTGGGCTCCTCCGAGCTGGGCGACGGGACGGTGTCGTCGGTGCGGCTGACGGCCGGGCTCTCGTTCTTGCCCTTGGCGTCGCCCTTGCCGCCGCCGTCGTCCTGCCAGATCAGCAGCCCGGCCGCGGTGCCGCCGCCGATGACGAGGGCGCCGACGAGCGTGGCCACCCAGACGCCGGTCCGCCCGCGCGGCCCACCGGAACCGGGCCGGGGCGCCCCCGGGAGGCCGAGTTGGAAGGCGTGGGGGTCGTACGGGGTGGGGGCGGCGCCGTGCGGCGGGGTGCCGTGCGGCGGGGCGCCCGGGGCCGGGGGCCCTTGGGCCGGGATGCCGCTCTGGGTCGGCGCGGCGTGCGGGTCGGGCACCGGCCCCGGACCACCGGCCGGACCACCGAGCCCACCGGAGCCGAACTGCCCACCGGAACCAGACGACCCACCGGAGCCGAACTGCCCACCGGAACCAGACGACCCACCGGAACCAGGCGGCCCAGGCGGAGTCGGCGGCCCGCCCACCCCACCCCCCTGCCCGGCCATCCGCACCAGCAGCGGCCCGACGACCAGCGCACCGGCCACCCACAGCAGCCCGAACAGCAGCACGTCCGGCAGGCTCACGCCGCCTTCGAGACCGGCGGTGGCGGAGTCGCCGCCGTACCCGACCTCCTTCGCGGACGTCTCCACGCCGAAGCCGCCGATCGCGGCGAGCAGCAGGTACAGGCCGAAGAAGAGCCCTCCGGCCAGGATCTGCTCGCCACGGCCCGCGCACCGGCGGGCGGCGAGCACACCGATCGTCAGCGCGCACGCCAGGCCGAGAGCCAACACACCCACGACCGCGCCCGAGTTGAACAGGTCACCGAGCTCGGAGAGCGCGAAGGAGCGGCTCTCGGAGTTGTCGCCGTACGCCGAGCGCCTCCCGTCCACCTCCGCCTCCAGCGGCGCGCCCCAGCCGACGCCGAGCGCCGCGATGCCGAGGTTCGGCAGCACCAGGAGCGCGACGAGGTACGGCGAGACGCCGGAGTCGCGTGTGTCGGACGAGTCCGACAGATCATCGATCTGGGTGAAGGCGAAGTAGCCGACGGCGGAGGCTAGAACGAGCACGATGGCGAGCGCGCGCAGGGCCACACCCGCGGCGCGCACGAACGACTGCGCGCCGGGGCGCACGGCCAGCCAGTGCGCGAGGTCGTCGCGGTGCAGGACCCCGGCGGACACTACGAGGGCGAGCCCGAGCGCGCCGAGCATGGCGAGGAACGGAGCCGACGACACCTCGACGTCCCGGATCTCCGGCTGCGCGAAGAGACCGAGCACCAGCACGCCCAGAGCTGTCAACACGCCCACGCGGACGGCCGCTTCGAGCCCCGCCGTCGTACCGGGACCACCCGTGCCGTACACGGCGGCGCGGTGCCGCAGCCGGTTGTGGAGGATGCGTACGCCGATGAGCAGCGCGACGACGAACAACGCCGTGACCGTCAGCGGGACCAGATGCACCGAGACGGTGCCGTCGATCGCGGACTCCGACGACTGGTACGAGGAGGACGAGGAGGAGCCGTCGAAGCCCCGCTCCTCGCGGCCGCTCAGGGTCACGTCGCCGCCCACGGCCTGGAGCGCCGCCGCGAGCGAGATCCGCATCCGGTCGGCGAAGCCGACGACGATGTCGTCGCTGTCCTGGCCGTACGTGGGGATGGCGCACCCCGCGGCGGTGATCAGCAACAGCGCGAGCGGCCAGAGCGCGGCCTGCGCCGCCCCGGCCCAGTCGCCGCGCACGGCCCGCCCGATGAAGGCACCCACGGGCGAGGGCGCGGCGGGGCCTGGCGGCGGGGCGGGCGGAGGCGGGGCCAGCGGGGGCGCGACGGCCGGAGGCGGGGTGTGCGGCGGGGCCGCGGGAGCGGGGGTGGCGGCCGGGGCCGGAGGTGCGGCCGGGGTGGCGGGAGCGGGGGCCGCGGGCGACTCAGGGGCTGGGGGAACCACCAGGGTCGCGGGGTGAGCGGGGACTTCGGGTGCGTCGGCCGGGGGCGCCTTGTCGGTACTGATGGCCTTCTCGGCCTTGGCGGCCTTCTCGGTACTGGGAGCCTTGGCGGCCTTCTCTGTGCTCACGCGCTTCTCTGTGCTCACGCGCTTCTCGGTGCTGGCGGCTTCGTCGGAGGGAGGAGCCTCGGACGGCACCGCGTTCTCCGGCACCGCATCCTCCGGCACCGCGTCCTCCGGCTCCGCGGGAACCGGTGTGCGTTCGCGCCCGCATCTCATGCAGAAGCGGGCCTCGTCGGGAGCTGGAGCCCCGCAGTCGGGGCAGTTCGACGCCATCGGGACGCTCCGTTATGGGGAGATATATCAGGGGACGTGATCGGCGTGTGCCGACCGTCACGCCCCGACCACGGCAAGTGGCCGGGACATATCAACTGACACATCTTCTCCGGCGAACGGTTCCCGTCAACTCTCCTGCGAGGAGGCTAGTTCGGCTTGAACCCCCGGTGCAGCGCGACCACCCCGCCCGTGAGGTTCCGGTAGGCCACCTTCGACCAGCCCGCGTCCTGCAACAGGGCCGCGAGTTCGGGCTGGTTGGGCCAGGTGCGGATGGACTCGGCGAGGTAGACGTACGCGTCCGGGTTGGTGCAGACCGTGCGCGCGACGGGCGGCAGCGCGCGCATCAAGTACTCGATGTAGACCGTGCGGAACGGGCCCCACGTGGGCTCGGAGAACTCGCAGATGACGACGCGTCCGCCGGGCCGGGTCACGCGGTACATCTCGCGCAGCGCGGCGCCGGTGTCCTGGACGTTGCGCAGGCCGAAGGAGATGGTGACGGCGTCGAAGGTGTCGTCCTTGAAGGGCAGCTTCATCGCGTCGCCCGCGGTGAACGGCATCCACGGGTGGCGCTGCTTGCCGACGCTCAGCATGCCGAGCGAGAAGTCGCACGGGACGACGTACGCGCCCGCCTGCGCGAAGGGCTGCGAGGAGGTGGCAGTGCCCGCGGCGAGGTCGAGGACCTTCTGCGCGGGGCGCGCGTCGACCGCCTGCGCGACCGCCTTGCGCCAGAGCCTGGCCTGGCCGAGCGAGATCACGTCGTTGGTCAGGTCGTACCGTTCCGCCACGTCGTCGAACATCGAGGCGACTTCGTGCGGCTGCTTGTCCAAGGAGGCTCGGGTCACCCGGCCCATTGTGTCAGGCCCGGCTTCTTCCCTGGGGGTGGGCTTCGCCTGCGGCGGGCTTCCCGCGAAAGCGTCTGCCGTGTGCGGTGCTCTGACGGGTGCGGGTTGGTTCGGGTTGCTCGCGCAGTTCCCCGCGCCCCTTAGGGGGCGCCATCTCGACCGGCGCCTCAGCGGCTCCGATGGACCAGGCGGCCGCCGATCGACGTCGCCAGGCAGGTGCCGTCCGAGGTCATCACGGCGAAGTCCGCGTCTCCCCCGGCCGTGGGTGCCGCGACCGGGTGGGTGCGCAGGCCGGAGCGGGTCACGGCTGTGCGGACCGCAGGGTGCGTGAACGGGCCCGCGAGGGCGGTGGTGCCCTCCGCCAGCAGGCGCCGCACGCCCCGCCTCGCGCTCGCGCCCCAGCGGGTTTCCGGCATGTCCAGGGCGGCGAGGGCCTCGCCGGTCAGGGGCTCGGTGCCCAGGGCCTCGGCCTCGCGGGGGTCGGGCCAGTACGTGGACTCCAGGAGGGCGACGGCGTCCGGCTCGAAGCGGCCCGGGGTCAGGATCCCGTCGCCCCAGTCGCGGACGCGGGCCCGCCCTTCGTACGCCGCGAGGAGTTCCTCGTACGGCCCGACGGCCGCGAACCGGGCGCCGTCGACGGCGACGGCGTGTCCGATGACGATGTCGCCCGCGGCGGCCGCGACCCCGCGTACCCGGTGAACCGTCAGCACGACGGCGTCAGTTCGCGGCCAGGAGCTTGAGCTCCGGGTGGGCCGTGCCGCCCTCGATCGCGGTGGAGGAGATGTGCGAGGCGACGCGGTCGTCGACGGGGTCGTTCGCCGGGTCGTCGTGGACGACGAGGTGCTCGTACGTCGTGGCGCGCTGGGCCGGGACGCGGTCCGCCGTACGGATCATGTCGATCATCTCGGCCAGGTTGGAGCGGTGCTTGGCGCCGGCGGAGGAGACCACGTTCTCCTCCAGCATGACCGAGCCGAGGTCGTCCGCGCCGTAGTGCAGGGTGAGCTGGCCGGCCTCCTTGCCGGTGGTGAGCCAGGAGCCCTGGATGTGCGCGACGTTGTCGAGGAAGATCCGGGCGATGGCGATCATGCGCAGGTACTCGAAGATCGAGGCCTGCGTGCGGCCCTTGAGGTGGTTGTTCTCGGGCTGGTACGTGTACGGGATGAAGGCGCGGAAGCCGCCCGTGCGGTCCTGTACGTCGCGGATCATGCGCAGGTGCTCGATGCGCTCGGCGTTGGTCTCGCCGGTGCCCATGAGCATCGTGGACGTCGACTCGACGCCGAGGCCGTGCGCCGTCTCCATGATCTCCAGCCAGCGCTCGCCGGACTCCTTGAGCGGGGCGATGGCCTTGCGGGGGCGCTCGGGCAGCAGCTCGGCGCCGGCGCCCGCGAAGGAGTCGAGCCCGGCGGCGTTGATCCGCTGGATCGCCTCCTCGACGGAGACCTTGGAGATGCGGGCCATGTGCTCGACCTCGGACGCGCCGAGGGAGTGGATGACCAGCTGCGGGAAGTCCTTCTTGATGGCGCTGAAGTGGTGCTCGTAGTACTCGACGCCGAAGTCCGGGTGGTGGCCGCCCTGGAACATGATCTGCGTGCCGCCCAGCTCGACCGTCTCCGCGCAGCGGCGCAGGATGTCGTCGAGGTCGCGGGTCCAGCCCTTCTTGGTGTCCTTCGGGGCGGCGTAGAAGGCGCAGAACTTGCACGCCGTCACACAGACGTTCGTGTAGTTGATGTTCCGCTCGATGATGTACGTCGCGATGCGCTCGGTGCCCGCGTAGCGACGGCGGCGTACGGCGTCGGCGGCGGCGCCGAGCGCGTGCAGCGGGGCGTCGCGGTAGAGGTCGAGCGCCTCTTCGGCGCTGATCCGTCCGCCGGCGGCGGCGCGGTCGAGAACGGACTGAAGGTCGGCCTTCTCGGTCACCGGGGCGTCCCTTTCGTAAGGTCCAAATGGGGCGGACAGATCCTCTTCAGCGTACGCCAGGCCCCTGGGCCTCTTGCGGTGGGGAGCGGGGCGCCTCCGGGCGGCGGCGGGTGGACGGCTCGCGCCGGGCGGGGTGCGGTACGCGTGGCTCGTGTGGGGCGCGGTGCGGAGGCTAGGCCGCGTACGCCCCGAGCAGCAGACCGGCGAAGGTGCCGCCCAGCAGGAACGGGCCGAACGCGATCGCCGTCCTGCGCCCCGCCTTGCGCACGGCGACGAGCCAGCCGCCGTACACGCCCGCGAAGACGAAGCCCGCGAACGTGCCGAGCAGCAGGACGCCCCAGCCGTACCAGCCGAGGACCGCGCCCAGCGCCACCGCGAGCTTCACGTCGCCGAACGCCATGCCGTTCGGATTGATCAGGAACAGCACGAAGTACCCGCCGCTCAGGATGAGCGCGCCGAGCGCCGCGGTCGTCCAGGAGCCGCCGTGGTCCGGCAGGGCCGCGGCGACGCCGAGCAGGGCGAGGGAGGCCGCGCCCATCGGCAGGGTCAGGACGTCCGGCAGGCGCATCACGGCGAAGTCGACCGCCGCGAGGACGACGGCGGGCGGGGTGAGGAGCAGCCACACGGCGAGTTCCGGCCGAGGTCCTGTCGCCGTGGCGAGGGCGGCGCAGGCCGCGGCGGTGACGAGGGTGAGGAGCAGCGCGCGTCCCTTGCGGTACCCCTCGTTCCCGCAGCCGTCCGGCCAGGGGCCGAGCCATCCCTTGACCTCGTGCTCGCCGCTCGGGCAGCGGGTCTGCCACGGCTCGCCCGGCGGGACGGAGAAGCGGTACGCGGCGCGCGGCGACAGCAGGCCCGCGGCGGCGCCCCAGAGGACGGCCCCCACGACGATCAGGGTCTGCTGCACGGTGCGCTCCGGTTCGGGGTCGGGTCGTGAGGTCTGCGGGGCGGTGGCGAGGGTCGCCGCGGCGCCGCGGGCGGGCTCACCCCGCCGAGGCGAGGCCTGCCCGCCACCCCGGAAGCAACTCGTCGAGGAGGGCCTCCGTCCGGGGAGGAACCCCGCGGGCCCCGCTCCGGGCGACGAGGTCCACGGCGAGGGCCTGGAGCCGCGCGGGGTCGCCCACGGCGTGGGTGGCCCGCAGCAGTTCGTTCCAGAGCCGCTCGTCGCCCGGCGCGGAGCCGAGCGCCGCGTTCAGCGCCTCGATGGCCTTCTCGGCACGGTCCTTCTCCAGGTGGAACTCCGACAGGGCGAGCCCGATGTCGGCGACGAGCAACGGCAGTTGGGCGTCGATGATCTCGTGGGTGAGCCAGCCGTACCGCCCCTCGGCCCGGTCCGCGAGCAGCGGCCCCCGGACGAGGACGAGCGCGTCGGTGAGCATCCGCCCGCGCACGGCGCGGTTGCCGGACCCCCGGCCCTGCGTCGCCTCGTGGTACAGCGACCGCAGGACGTCCAGGTCGGACACGACCGACTTGGCGAGGGTGAGACGCCCGGTCGCGTCGACGCGCAGCCGCGGCGAACCGTCGGGCTCGCTGCCGAGCCAGTCCCGCAGCCGGTCGACGAGGGCGTCCCGCACGTCGTCGGTGACACCCCGCGGCCACAGCGCGGAGGCGAGCACACGCGGGTGCACCCCTTCCCGGTGGAGCAGAAGCAGCGCGAGCGCCTCGTGCAGGAGCGGGCTGCGCTCACCGTCGGGCGTCTCCAGGCCGATGATCTCGTAGCTGCCGACGAGGCGCGCGTACACCGCGGGCCGCCCCTGCTCGCTGACGTCGACGAGGAACGGCGGCGGGGCCGCGGCCCCGCCGTCGGAGCCGTCGCCGCCGCCCTCGGGCCGCGGGTCGGCCGCGACGAACAGCTCGACGACGGCGCGCCGCAGCGCGTCCGGCAGGAGCTGGGCCTCCAGTTCGAGGCCGAGCAGCGGCGCGAGCAGCCTGCCCTCGCCGGTGACCTTCATCTCCCAGGCGGCGCCGGGCAGTTCGCCGGAGTCGGAGCCGACCACGTAGCCGATGCCGAGGCGGCTGGCGTCGGCGGCCAGCTCGGCGAGCTTGACGGCGTCTTCGGGGCTCGGCCCGTCCGCGAGCAGCACCAGGTGCGGGGCCCAGCGGGTGTGCTGGGCGGGGCCCGTGCGGCCGGTGAGCACGGAGTCGTGCCCGGCCGCGCCGAGCGCGCCGCGCCGCTGCCGGGTCTCGGCCTCCATCGTCTCGATGAGCGCCTCGACGTCCTCGAGGTGGCGCAGCCGGTTCGGCGCGAGCGCCGTGAGGTCCTCGCCGAAGCCGACGAGGGTGATGGTCATGCGGTCCGACCAGCCGTTGGTGGCCAGTTCGGCGGCGACGGACGCGAACACGGCCGCCCGGTCGGCCTGGGTGCCGCCGAGCGACACGATGCCGGGCACGGCCTCCAGGTTGAGCAGCAGGCGCGAGTCGTCCATGGTGCCGAGGCAGACCAGACCGGGGTAGGGCGCGGCGGCGTCCACGTCTCCGAACCGCTCGGCGTCCGCGCGGGCGAGCGTCCAGAACGTCTCGTCCTGGCCGAGCTGCCAGGGCGCGGGCGGCCGACCGGAGGCCTGGGCGAGCTGGAGGTGCAGATCGCCGTTGCTGAGCCAGGCCGCGTACACCGTCGGCAGTGGGCGGGACTCCTCCGTCAGCGCGGCGGCGAGCCCGCGCAGCGACCGGTCGAGCAGGCGGACGCCCTCGGGGTCGGCGCCGACGAGCAGCGCGTCCTGGGCGTCGGCGGCGGAGCCGGTCGGCGTGGGCGGCTCCATGCCGCGGCGCAGGCCGACGGCGCCCATCGCCGACTGCCACAGCGCGTGCCGTCGGCGGCGGCCGAGGGCGCCGAGCAGTCCGGCGGCGAGCAGCGGCGCACCGATGAGCGCTTCGGGCAGCCCGAAGCCGGAGTCGTCGGACTCGGCCGCGGCGGGCGTACCGCTCTCCCGGCCGGTCTCCTCGCCGCCTTGGGAGCCCTGTCCGTCCTTCCCGTCCTCGCGCCCGCCGCCGTCCGGCCGCTGCTCGGGGATCGTGATGTGCGCCGTGTCCTGGTCGACGGAACCCCCGCCGCCCTGCCGGTCGCCGCTGCCCTGCCGGTCGCCGCCGCTCTCCTGCGCGCCGCCGCCCTGCCGCTGGTCCCCGGTCCTGGCGTAGTCCGAGATCTGCTCGCGGACCTCCTCGGACACCTTGGGGGCCTCGTCGGGCATCTGCACCAGCTCGCCGCCGTGCGCGTCGGCAGGCATTTCCATGATCCAGCCGGGCCGGATCAGGCTGGCCTCGGAGAGCCGCGAACCGTCGGGCTGCTCACGGTCCTTGTTGAGCTGGTAGATCTCCTTGTACCGCCGCCCGTCCCCCAGGTGGCGCTCGGCTATCTCCCAGAGCGAGTCGTGGTGGCGGCCCTCCGGGGGCTGGATCCGGTAGAACTTCGTGTCCCCGTCCTGCCCCGTGCCCGCCTGGGCCGCTGCCTGGCCCGCCTGTTCGGCGAGGGCGCCCGCGGCGCCGGCCGCGGCGGACTGCTGGTCCTGTCCGAGGACACCCGGCGTCTGCTGCGCGGCGGCCGCGGCCGGCTTCTGGTTGCCCTCCAGGGACTGCCCGAACTGCGAGAGCCCCGGTGCGAAGCTGGCCGCCGTGGCGCCCACGAGCAGCAGCGCCGCGACGAGCTGGCGCGCGAGCACCTGGCTCGCCCCGGCCCCCGGCACCCGCCCCGGCATCCCGACGCCGGACAGCGCCGCCTTCACCTCCACGAGGACGCACGCGGTGAACTGGGCCCACGCCAGCCAGACCACCACGGTCAGCACGTTGACGAACGTGCCGACGGTGATCTCCTGCTGGAGCCAGTCGAGGGACGGCGCCCCGCCGGGCAGCGGCCAGCCCACGAAGTAGGCGAGCGCGCCGGGCACGCCGACGACCAGCGCGGCGAGGGCCACGAAGGCGAGGAACGCCTTGACGAAGTCCCCTGCCGAGCGCCGACGCCCCGGCAGGGGCTGAGGCGTCCGGTTCCGCGGACCCGTCGAGCTTGGGGTGGTTCGTCGCGCCATGGCGGGTGTCCTGGTCCTGATCCTTGTGTGGGCCGAGTGGGTTCGTACTCGGCGATGTTACGGAAGGTGCCGATGCCCTGGCAGGGGCTGTGGATAACTCTCGGCAGCCGCCTAACCGATCTCGTTCTCCGCCGCCGCACGCCCGTGCACCGTCACGTCGCCGCCGAAGAACATCCCGGTGAAGACCGGGCTGTAGGTCATCTCGACCTCGACCTCGACCTGTTCGGCGGTGGCGGTGACGCAGTGGGTCGCGGCCACGTCGGGGCCGGTCAGCCCCATCTCCCGGGCGAACTTCTTGACCCGGGCGTCGCAGTTCTCGTAGTTGATGGGGGCGCCCTTCGCGCCCTCGTACAGGCCCTCGGTGTCGAGGTCCTGCGCGGCGTACCGGGCGGCCTGCTCGGCGATGTCGGCGGCGCGTTCGCGCTTGGAGATGGACAGGCCGCCGTCGATCACGAACGCGGACAGGGTGAGGAAGACCAGCGCGAAGACGATGACGGCGCCCGCGCCCGAGCCCCGGTCGTCCAGGCGGGATCGGCGGGCGCCGGCCCAGCCGCGTACCCGCGCGCATGCCGCGTTCACGCCGACCTCCGGTACGGATCCAGCGGAGAGCTGAAGCTCGCCTCCAACGTCGTCGGGATGTCCAGGCCGAGCATCTCCAGGCCCCGCACCTCGCAGCTCACCTCGACCGTGAAGAGCGTGTCCGGCTGGAAGCCCGCGCTCTTCTGGACGACGTGGACGG
This sequence comes from Streptomyces sp. NPDC041205, assembly GCF_055591765.1. NCBI lineage: Bacteria > Bacillati > Actinomycetota > Actinomycetes > Kitasatosporales > Streptomycetaceae > Streptomyces > Streptomyces sp. NPDC041205. The sequence continues at coordinate 1,428,838 of NZ_JBVIZH010000002.1, forward strand.
GGCCCGAGCAGACGTCCTCCAGGTCCGCCTTGGCCGCCTTGCGGGCCTCGGCCATCGCCGTCCCCTGGTCCTTCTGGATGGAGCCCGCGCGGGCGGCGTCCCGGGCCGCCCCGTCGATGGCCCCCCGGCCGTCGACGAGCTGCCCGAAGGCCACCAGGACCAGGATGAAGAGGATCATCACCGGCGCCAGGATGACGACTTCGACGGTCGAGAGCCCGCGGTCGCCCGACAGTCCCCGGTCGCCCGACAGCCGCCGGCCCGCGGCCAAGACCCGCCTCCCGAGCCCCACACACCGCACAGGCACCCGCACTCGCACCCCCCGCATCACCCTTCCTCCTCGACGAACCGTTCCACCGGCCCCGACGACTGCGCGTGCACCTTCAGGTCGAGCCCGGGGAACACCGACGGCACGTCGGCCGTGATCTCCACGCCGACCGTGTTCTGCTCCGGCTGGAGCGTCCGCACGTCGGGGCCGAGGACGAGCTTCGGGCCGAGCTGACGGATGTAGGCGTCGACGACGTCGGTCGCCTCGCCCCGCCAGCCGCCCGGGTTCCCGTCGGCCGTGGCGCGGGCCTTGCGCGCGCCCGCCTGGGCCGCGGCCTGGGCCACGTGGTCCGCGAAGAAGTACAGCGCGAACTGCACCGTCGCGAAGATCAGGAAGAAGAGGACCGGGGTGAGCAGCACGAACTCGATCGCGGTCATGCCGGATTCGCCGCGGGTGGAGGCGGCCTCCACTCTTCGGCGCACGAATCCCGGCATCCGGTCGCGGTTCACCCCTCGCCCGCTCCCACCCCCGTCGTCCTTCATGTCCGCTGCAGCCGTCCGGTCAGCAGGTCTTGCTGGCGTCGGCGCCCTCGATGCAGTCGCTGACCTTGTCGGCGCCGCCCTTGAGCGCGTTGTTGATGATCGCGGCGACCACGCCGACGATCGCGACGACGACCGCCGAGATGATCACCCACTCGACCGCGGACGCGCCGCGGTCGAGCTCGCCGGAGCGGGCGCGCTGCACGCGGCCCTGGAGGAAGGTCACGAGGAAGTCGACCGCCGGGATGCCGGTGCTGAAGTTCCGTCCGTTCATGGTGAGTTGTCCTCTCGAAAACAGGGTGTGTGGGGGGATGTACGGGTCTGTGGATCGACTTTTGCCCCGTCGCGGGGTTCAGGGGTTCAGGCCTGGAACACGCGCATCGCCGCCGGAAAGATGAGGAACACCAGGAATCCCGCGCACAGCAACAGCTGTGCCACCAGCATCGACTGTGACTTCTCGCCCGCGCTGCCCTCGATCTCGGCGAGCTCGCGGTGGCGCATCGTCTCGGCGCGGGAGGCGAGCGATTCGCGTACCTTCGCGCCGTCGTCCGCGACCAGGGCGAGCGACGCGGAGAGGTCCTTGAGCTCTTCGACGCCCAACTGCTCACCGAGCGAGCCGAGCGCCTGCCACTGGCTGATGCCGGTGATCCGGGCGTCCGACAGGGCGTTGCGGATACGTTGCGTCGCCCAGCCGTCGGACACCTCGGCCGCCGCCATCAGCGCCTCGGGCAGGCCGCGGCCGCCCGCGAGGCTCATGGAGACCAGGTCCAGATAGGCGCCGATGACGCGCCGCAGGTCACGCCGCTTCTCCTGGGCGTCCCGCCGCACTTCGAGGTCCGGCAGGAAGAAGAAGAGCACCCCGAACATCAGCGCCAGCCACACCGGGATGATGGGGCTGCGGCCGAAGCCGAGGGTCCAGATGATCGCGAACAGGAACGGGCCGAAGAAGATGCCGGCGGCCGCGAGCAGCACCTTCGTCGCCAGGAACTTCTCCCAGCTCCGGTCGAGCACCGCCAGGTCGGCCCGCAGCGACCGCAGCTCCCAGCCCTGCTGGACGTAGAACTCGGCGGCCCGCGCGCCGACCCGGGCGCGCAGCGAGCCGAGGCGCCCGGTGTCCTCGGCGTCCGCGGTGCGGTGCGAGGACTCGTACGCCGCGCCGCGCGCCCGCATCGCGTCGATCCGGGCGACCGTGGCGACCGCGCTGCGCTTGGACGGCATCAGGGCGCGGACGAGGGCGAAGATGCCGAGGCCCAGCGTCGCGCCGATGACGATCGGCATGGTCAGGTTCACCGGCGTACCCCCTCGGTGGAGTTGGCGTGCGGCGGCAGCGGCTGCTGTCCCGGCGCGCCCTCGGGGCCCACGGCGCCGGGCGGCGTGCCGCCCGGTCCCCGGGGACGTACGAACTGCACACCCGGCTCGTCGCGGACGAGGAAACGATCCGGCGTCTCGACCGTCGACAGCTTGCGCAGCCACCAGAAGCCGAGCGCGAACAGACCGCACACGCAGGCGAGCACGAGCTGGCCGACGGGCGTGCTGTACGGCGACACGAACTCGCGGTTGAAGATCGAGAGTCCGAGTACGAAGGCGATGGAGACGGCGACGACGATCTGCACCGAGCGCCGGGTCGAGGCGCGCTGCGCCATCACGCGCTGGCGCATGTCGACCTCCTCGCGCGCCGACTTGGCGAGCGCGCCGAGGACCTGGCGCAGGCCGGGGCCGCGCAGCTTGGCGTTGAGGATGAGCGCCGCGACGATGATGTCGGCCGAGGCGTCGTCGATCTCGTCGGCGAGGACCTGTAGGGCCTCGGGCAGCGGGGTGCGCGCCCGCAGCCGGTCGACGAGGGCGTCGAGGTGCGGCCGAAGCACGGGGGCCGCCGCCCGCGCGGACGCCGGGATGGCCTGTTCGAGGCCGACCGCGCCCGCGATGGTGTCGCGCAGTGACTCGGTCCAGGCGGCGAGCGCCTCGACCCGCTTCATCTGCAGCCGCTCCTCGGCGGCGCCGCCGAACAGCTTGTCCCAGAAGAAGACGAGGACGCCGGACGCGATGCCGGCCACCGCCCAGCGCGTGAGCAGCAGCACGACGAGGCCGACGCCGATGGCGAGGGAGCCGCGCTGCCCGACGAAGCGGACGAGCTCGTTCATCCGCTGGCTGGCGCGCTGCTTCTCGTGGGCCGCCTTGACGGGCAGGCCGCGGATCGCGACGAGCAGCAGCGCGAGTCCGCCGCCGACGGCGACACCGCAGGCGAGGCCGTAAAGCACGGGCAGCGAGAACACGCCGCCCATGGAGCCGAGTGCGTTCATGTCGTGCTCACCCCCATTGCCCGGCGGGCCGGTAGCCGAATGCGGCGAGGTCGTCCATGCAGGCGATCGGCGCGTGCGGCACGATCCGGCCGTCCGGCGCCTCCGCGAAGACCTCGCTGGAGAGCACGCGCCCGTCGACGCCGTTGACCTCGCGGACGGAGGTCACCATGCGCTGGAGCTTGCCGCCGGTCTGGTAGTTGTTGCGCCGCTGGATGAAGACGACGAAGTTCACGGCGCCCGCGACGAGCATCTGGCTGGCCTCGATGGGCAGCCGCTCGGAGGCCTGGAGCGCGTACGTCGAGATCCTGTTGAAGACCTCGCTGGAGCTGTTGGCGTGGATCGTGGAGAGCGAGCCGTCGTTGCCCTGGGACATCGCGTTCAGCATCGTCACGATCTCGTCGCCGAGGACCTCACCGACGATGACGCGGGAGGGGTTCATGCGCAGCGACCGGCGGACCAGCTCCGCCATGGATATCTGGCCCTGCCCCTCGGAGTTGGGAAGGCGCTCCTCGAACGCCACCACGTTGGGGTGCAGATCGGCGAAGGTGTCGAGGCCGAGCTCCAGGGCGCGCTCGACGGTGATGAGGCGCTCGTGCGGCGGGATCTCGTTGGCGAGGGCGCGCAGGAGCGTGGTCTTCCCGGCGTTCGTGGCCCCGGCGATCATGATGTTCTTGCGGGCCCGCACGGCACAGGCCAGGAAGTGCGCGACGTCCGGTGTGAGCGTCCCGTTCCCGACCAGGTCGGACATGAACACCTTGCCCATGCGCGCGCGCCGGATCGAGAGCGCGGGCCGCCGGGCCACGTCCATCACGGCCGAGAGTCGGGAGCCGTCGGGCAGGCGCAGGTCGAGCTGGGGGTTGGCGGAGTCGAAGGGCCGCGACGACAGACCGGAGTAGGCGCCGAGGATCTGGATGAGCTCGATCAGTTCCTCGTCGGTCTCGGCGACCGGCTCGGCCTTGGCCTCGCGCCCGTCGGCGTACCCGACGAAGACCTGGTCGCAGCCGTTGATGTCGATGTTCTCGACCTCGGGGTCGTCCAGGAGCGGCTGGAGGCGGCCGACACCGAAGAGCGCGGCGTGCACGGCGGCCGCGTACTGCTCCTCGGTCTCGGCGTCCAGCGGGGTGCGCCCGGCGTTGATCTCGCCGCGGGCGTACTCCTCCAGGATCTGCGCGATCACGGCGCGGGCGTACTGCCGCTCGTCCTCGCTGGTCATCGGCGTGACGCCGGAGACCTGGTCGAGGCGGCGCTGCTCGGCGATGCGGTCACCGGCGTCCTGCCGGAACCGCTTCACCAGCTGGTGGTCGACGGCGCTCATCGCCCGGCACCCGCCGTCGGGCCCGCGGCCGGGCCTGCGGCCGGATTGGCCCAGGCCGCGCCGTACTGCTGGTACAGGTCGACGGTCACCTTGCGGGCCGACCGGATCAGCATCGACTTGTCGAGCCGGCCGCGCTTGCGCCCGGCCAACTGGTCGGCGCCCGCCGGGTCGTCGGCGAGGGTGCCGACGACGCGGGCGCCGGTCTGCGCGGCCATCAGCATCTCGTTGACCTGGTGCACCAGTTTGCCCGAGTTGCCCGGGTCGGCGATCAGGACGACGCCGATGAGCGGGGTGGCGAGGGTGGCGGCACCGCGCGGGCCGCCGTGCAGCTTCGCGGACAGCGCGGCGGCCCGGTCCCGTACGCGGGCGATGGCCTCCGGCTCCGTACGCGAGATCAGCAGGACCAGGTTGGCGTGCGGGAACAGCTCGATCGCCGGGCTGTCCCCCGCGACGCGGCCGCAGTCGGCTATGACGTCGGCCGGGGCCTGCGGGGAGTCGGCGAGCTGGGCGAAGGCGCGCCCGAGCGTCGGCCAGATCCCGACGAGCCCGGCGGCCTGCTCGGAGATGCCGAGGCCGACGAGGACTTCGAGGCCGCCGGACAGCGGCTGGGTGTGGTCCCAGAGTTGGTCCGGTACGAGGCCGCGGCGCGCGGTCGCGGCGATGGACAGCATGCCGGTGTTGGGGTTGAGCGGGCCGCCGTGCGCGGCGGCGCTGCGGTAGACGAGGTCGCCGCCCGCGGGATCGGTCTCCGCGACCAGGACCCGCCGGGGCCACACCGCCGCGAGCGCCACGGCCGCGGTGGTGACTCCGGGGGAGCCTTTGTCGGCGGCGAGAGCGATGAGGGCCATGTGTCCGTTGCCCGCCCTCTAGTTGGCGGTGCCGGGGACAACCGCCACGGCGACCTCACCGAGCGACGCGGCGCTGGTGACCGCGGCGACGTCCTCGTTGTCGACGAGGACGGTGATGCTCAGGTTGCCGGTGCTGATGGTGGCGTCCGACTTGCTGTTCACGAGGCCGACGCGGGCGTCCGCGACCAGCGGGGTGCGCCCGGACGAGCTGCCGCCACCGGTGCCCTTGTCGTCGTCGTTGGAGCTGGAGGAGCCGTTGGCGGCGACGCGGTAGAGGGCGACCCTGTCGCCCTGCTTCAGCGTGGAGGGGTACTGGCCCTCCTTCAGGGCAAGGCCCACCGAGGCCTTGCCGGTGGGGAGTCCGCCCTTGTCGTCGAACATCTCGCCGACGATGACCGATCCCTTGTAGATGGTGCTCCTGGCCTTGAGCTTCTTCAGCGCGCCGAGCTGGGACTCCTTGATGTAGTGCAGGCCGGAGTCCTCGTTGACCAGGACCGTGTCCACCTTGTCCCGCGTGACCGACTCACCGGCCGAGATGTCCTTCGTCACCTTCAGGACCTCGATCCGGTCCCCCGCGCGCAGCACGAGCACCGTGGCGCCGAGCGCGCCGACCAGGATCAGCAGGACGGCCAGAGCGGCCAGCGCCGGTTTGCGCTCGCGAGGCGCAGTGGGAAGGCGCTCACCGACGCCTGCCGGAGCCGACACGGCGGAACGGTTGTTGCCCGCCCCCGTACGCTCTTGGATCTTCACGCAACCGCTCCCCGTACGACCCAGAAAAATCCGTCATTTGAGACACCCGCATACGCCTCGGCCGGGGTTCCATCGGCCCGTCAGCCCCAGGCGCGGTGTCAAGCCATCGCACCGTATCAGCAGCACATAAGCCCCTCAAGGCGCGTTATGGATCGCGAAGCTCACACGGTTCATCGTTATTCACGCGCAATGCGGGCCCCTTGGTTCCGACGTCACACCGGGAGTACGTCAACGCATCCCGATATGCAATTGCGAACCAACTCGCTTTACGCGCAACCCTTTCGGGCGACGACATCCCGCCAACGGAATCCTTCGCCCCGCCCACCCCTCCGCACCCCGAACGCCTATCCGTCAGGCACCAGAACGACGTCAGGAGGGACGGGAGTGGTTCCCGGGGCACAGAGCGGAACATGAGCCGACGAGCACAGGTCACCGTGGCGCACGGGCGGCCGCACCGGACGATCGCCACACCTCCTCAGAACCTCCGCACAAATTTGCCGGACAGGCCGGTCGACAGGGCGACATGCCCGAACTATCCGACTTGCTCGAACCATTGCCGGGAGAACCGTGCGCCGGGATGAACCCACCCTCGCGCGACGCCCTCTCCTTCTGCGGCGCCCGAATCTCCACGTATGCGGGTCCTCACCGACTCCACAAGGCGCTGCAAAACTCAACAAATCCATCGAAAGAGAAATTCAACCCCCATGAGACTTTCCTTTCCCTCACGTCCCACCCGCGCGGCCGACGACACCACCAGCACCAGCCGCGCGGCCCGCGCCGCCCTCGCCTCCGCGACGGCCGCGACCGCCCTCGCCCTGGTGGCGACCAGCGCGCCCGCCGCCAACGCCATCGTCGGCGGCACCGAAGTCTCCAATGACGCCTACCCGTTCATGGTGGCCGTCCTGGAGAAGGGCTCCGGCAGCGCCCTCGACCGCCAGTTCTGCGGCGGCAGCCTCATCGCGCCGGACGTCGTCATGACGGCCGCGCACTGCCTCGTCGACGACGCGGGCAAGCCGGTCAAGGCGAAGACCGTGCAGGTCGCCGTCGGCCGTACCGTCCTCTCCAAGAGCGGGCAGGGCCAGATACGCAACGCCAGGACGACGGGCACCGGCAGCCGGGGCAGCATCGTCGTCCACCCCCGCTACCTCAAGGGGCAGGAGGCGTACGACATCGCCTTCATCCAGCTGAACAAGCCCGTCCGCGGCATCAGCCCGGTCAAGCTGCCCACCCAGGGCACCGACTCGCTGCTGCGGCCCGGCCAGAAGGCGACCGTCGCGGGCTGGGGCAACACGGACACCGCGATGACCCACACCCCGGACCGGCTCCGCCAGGTCAAGGTGCCGATCCTCTCCCACAACGAGTGCAAGGTCAGCTACAACGGCTACAGCTCGAAGGTCAACTTCTGCGCCGGCGTCGAGGGCAAGGACTCCTGCCAGGGCGACAGCGGCGGCCCCATCTTCCGCACCGTGCCCGGCCGCCAGGACCCGATCCAGATCGGCGTGGTCTCCTACGGCGACGGCTGCGGCGACCAGGGCGCTCCCGGCGTCTACACGTCCACCAGTTCGGCGAAGCTGTGGAAGACGCTGGACGAGTCGCCGTCCGGCAAGCGGCTGAAGCGGGCGCTGGGGCGCCGGTGACGAAGTGACGTCGTGGCCGCCCGCGGTCTCCAGTGAGCCGCGGGCGGCCGCGACGGCGCGACGCGCAAGCCAGCGGGCGGCGACGACGGCGCGACGCGAAATCCGGCCCTCGCGGCGCGAAAACCCGCGCCTCACCCCGCCCTGCCCTGCCCTCCCCGCCCCCTCAGTCGAACCGCATGTGCTTGACGCCCGTCCACGCCCGCCGCAGCCGCCCCCGCACGGCGCTGTCCGTGTTCGGTACGAGGGTGAGTCCCGCCGACGCGGCGATCCGCTCGGCGCTCCGGGCGACGGACACGTGATCCGTCCACATCTGCTCGGCGAACTCCGGCTCCCGCAGCCGCTCCAGGCACAGGTCGAGCTTCGAGACGGCGAAGCTCTCGCGCCGCAGCGGGGCGTCCCGCCCGCCGACGACCCGCACGACATGCCCGAGACCGCGCTCGCGCAGCCGCTTCAGGACGGTGTGCCGGTCGGCGAGCAGCGCGAAGTGCCGTACGTCGTGACCGCGTTCACGAAGGCGCCCGACGGTCTCCTGGAAGTACGCGGGCTCCACGACCGTCATCGGAACGATCACGGTCCCCTCGTGCTTGGCCAGCGTCAGATCGAGCACGTCGTACACCGCCTGCCGCCACACCGGCAGATCCTGGAAGTCCCCGCGCAGCGCGGGCGGCATCATCCGGTGCAGCCCGAACCCGACGTACTCCGGGTCGCACACCACACTCCCGGGCAGCCGCCGCTGGATCTCGAACGCCGTCTGCGTCTTGCCGCCGCCGAAGGGGCCGTTGAGCCAGAGAAGCATGGGGCGACGGTACGCCCACGTCGGCGTCGGCCGACCGTCACCTCTCGGCCGTGCCGTTCACGCCGTTCACAGCGTTCGCTCTGGCGAAACAGTCGGCCGTTTGAGTAGCGTCGTATCGCCCGTAGCGCCTCTCACCCGGCCGGATCCGACAAGGAATGGAACATGACGTACGTCGAGAAATCCCCCAAGACCTGGTCCGGTGTGTGCATCGGTGTCTATCTGGCCGGAATTGGCTACATGGGGGTGGAAACCCTGCCCGACGACTTCGGCGTCTGGCTCGGCGTTTCCGGGCTGTTCCTCCTGTTGCTGCTGCCGTGTCTCGCCGTACCGATATCGAAGCGGATCTACCACCGCATCGAGATCGACGCGACCACGCTGCGCGTCGGCCGCGAGCGCCTGCCGCTGACAGACATCGACCCGGCGTCGGTCCGCGCCGCCGCCCAGGGCCAGCTCCCCAGCGCCCCGCAGCGCTACGCCACCTCCCTGAACACCCCGAACGCCCTCTCCCCCGACGCCCGGGGCAGCCACGCCAACCCCCGGCTCATGGGCGGCGCCTGGGGCATGCCGATGGGCATGGACAGCGTGGTCATCGCCACCCGGCGCGGTGAGTTCCTGACCGTCGCCACCCGCGACCGCGCCGCATTCCTGCAGGCCCTGTCCGCTCCGCTGCACCCGGCCGCTCCACCGCAGCAGTACTGATGCACAGCTGTTGAGGAGTGGCTCGATGTCGCTGGAATCCGGCCAGTAGAGTCTGGCGGGCCAAGGCCGGTTCGCTGCCGCAGACGTCCCTGTCCCGAACAGGGTCGGGTGGCGGGCCGGGACCCGTTCACCGATCGGAGACATCGAGTTGCGCAAGCTTTCGCTCGCAAAGCGGTCCATAGCCGTCGGGGCCACCAGCCTCGCCGTGCTCGCCATGACCGGAACGGCCCACGCGGCACCGGCGCAGGCCCGCGCCGCCGCCCCCTCGTGTGTCAAGGTCAAGGTCGACAAGGGGATCATCTCGCAGACCGCGTACGTCACGAACAAGTGCTCGTCGACGAAGCGGGTCAAGGTCAGGTGGTCCTTCGCCCCGGACTCCGGCTGCAACACCCTCAAGCCGGGGCAGAAGTTCAAGACCAAGCGGGGGCTCGCGGCGCAGTTCGACGGGTTGCCGCTGTGCTGAGGCCCTTCGGCGTGAAGCCACGTCACTGAGGCCACTGGCGTGCGGCCACGTCGCTGAAGCCGGTGCCCGGCCCGGGCACCGGCTAGTAGCTGGACTCTCCGGGCCGCGGGTCCAGCACCTTGCCGAGCAGCCCCGACACCCGCTCCGACGCCGTGAGTTCACGCGTGTCGATGTGCTCGAAGGCGATCGCCAGGGCCAGGTCGAGCGCGTCCGCCTCCGCCTCGCCCGTCACGGCGCCGAAGCTGCCGTTCCCCTTGCCCCGCGGGTTCTTGCCGCGGGTCATGGTGATCTCCACCCCGGGGCGACTCAGCACCGCCCCGCGCTCGAAGCCCGTCACCACGTACGTGTACGACCGCCCCTGGCACGTCATCCGCAGCGCCCGCGCCTTGTTCCGGAGCGCCTTCGCGTTGAAGTCGAGCGGCACGCGCTCACCGGCCACGTCGAACCGGGCGTTCCGCAGGTTCGGCCGTGCGGGCCCCACCGTCCGGAACACCACGTCGGGCATCCGCTCCCCGTACAACCGCGTCTCGTACTGCCGGTTGCCGCCCTTGAGGCCGGGCTTGCGCCACTCGACCTCGACGGTGACGTCCCCGAAAGAGCCCACCGTCCCGGTCAGCCCGTGCACCTTCTCGGCGTGGCCGGGCAGCTTCTTGCCCCGGTACCACTCCAGCTCGAATTGAAAGTCCGACATGATTCCTCATTGTGGATTGTGGTGCAGAGGGCTGACGGTGGAGCAAGGGCCTGCGACAGCTCGCACGGCTACCAGTTCATGGGGTTCAGTTTTGACTTCGCGACGCTCTTTCCGAAGTCCTTCGCCTTGTCCCCGACCCAGTCCTTGGCCTTGCCCGCGCCTTCCTTGATGTCGTCCCAGTGCTCGACGACCTTCGCCCCGCCGTAGACGACGCCGGTGACCACCGTCGCGCCGATGGTGAACGGGTTGGGCGCGACCATCGCCGCCGTCAAGGACGCATTGAAGCCGACCTCCGCCACATCGGCGACATAGCCGGCGCCCTTCTTCTTGAATGCCTCGACGGGATTCCCCTGCGCCCAGACGTTGGCCGCGCTGACGCCGGTGGACAGGGCGCTGGCGCCGACACCGGCGACGCGCAGGAAACCGCCCGCCTTGCTCGCCGCGCCGAGGCCCTTGAGGAACGGGGACGCCGTCTTGCCCGCCGCGATGACGGCGGGGCGGGCGTTGTTGAGCCGCTGGAAGTACGCGGCCGAACGCCCGATCCGCAACAGGCTGGCCTGCCCCGCGCGTGTCACAAACGCCCCGGAGTGCGTCAGCCCGCCGTACCGGGCCGCGAGCGCGTCCGAGCCGACCAGGAAGTTGATGCCCCGGGTGGCGAGCGGTGAGCGCACCCCGGGCAGGGTGCGGAACGCGTCCCAGCCCCGCGACAGCAGGTCCGCGCGCAGCCCCGCCGTGAACGGAACGCGGCTGGCCTGCTGGTAGAGCCTGCTGCGGGTGAAGAAGTTGCCCAGCTGTCCCGGCAGCCAGCTGCCCGGCGCCGACAGCGACCGCAGCTCACCGGCGGGGATCTGCAGCAGGCGGCGCTGCAGGGCGGCGCGGAAGGACCCTCTACCCAGCCAGGAGGACTCCACGGCCGCCCGCAGCAGGCCCTGCTTCCAGGAGTTCTTGAGGAAGACGTTGCCCATGCCGAGGCTTGCGGCCAGCGTCAGTCCGCCGATCTTGGCCGCGCCGGTGACCTCCATGGCGGTCTTGATGAACGTCTCGATGTCCTTCTCGCCGAACTCCTTCAACCCGGGCACCTTGGCCAGGTAGTACGCCTCGATCCGCGCCAGCCAGTCGCTGTACGTCTCCCGGTGACCGCGTTCGAAGAGCTGCTCGCCGCGGACGAGGGTCGCGCGCTTGCGCAGGTCGGGCGGGGTCGTGGTGACCCAGGACCGCATGGGCTTGATGGGGCCCAGCTTGTCGGTGACACCCAGGGTCGAGGCACGGGTGAAGGCCTCGTCCAGTTTGTCCGCGAGGCCGCCCTTGCCGTCCATGAGCTTGGCGAGCTGGTCCAGGTCATCCGGATTGACGTTCCGCATTTCTCATCCCCCTGAGTACGTGCGTGACCGTGTGCGCTAGGCCGACGCTCCGGTGCCGACCAGCTCCGCCTTGTCCGGCAGCAGGTCGGCGAGCTTGTCCCAGACCTCGCCGGCGCTGGAGCGGACGAGCCGCAGCGTGCTCTCGGGGCCGACCTGTCCCTCCTTGACGGGCTCCTCCGGCTGCACCCGCAGCCAGTGCCCGTGCGGGCCGCAGTCCCACACGGCGACGCTGCGCACCGACTCGCCCGCCGCCTGCGCGCGCTCGTCGCCCCAGGCCGTGGTCACGCGCCAGGTCGAGTCCAGGGACAGGGTGAGGTCGACGAGCGCGGTCAGCTCGGGGTCGGTGAGGTCGCTCGCCGCGGCCAGGGCGGAGACGGCCGTGGCCTTCGCCGCGTCCAGGTCGTCGCTCGCGCCGCTCTCCAGCGCGGCGAACACCGCGTCGAGCGCGCCCATCGTCGTGGTGATCTCGGTGACGCCCGCGAACGCCGACTCGTCCTGCTCGCCCCGGCGCAGCTTCACCTTGCGGGCCAGCTCCCACACCAGGGTCTTCGGCTCGATCGGTACGTACTCCGACTCCTCGTCGCCGGGCCACGCGTCGTGGGAGTACACGGCGTCCTGCCCCACGACGACACCGTGCACGAGCGTGCCGTGCTGGCCGGTGACCTCGGCCTGGATCATCACCAGCGGCCGGGCGAGGGTGGTGAGGAACTCCATGAGCAGCGGGGAGAGTTCGCCCTCGGCGCCCACGAGGCCGATTTGCTGAAGCTCACCGAGGGAGTGGTGCAGCTCGGCGGGCGGGGTCTCCTTCTCCAGGAGGTGGGCGAAGACGGCGATGTGGCGGTCGGCGAACTTGAAGCGGCCGCGGGAGCTGTCGAGTGAAGGCATGCCCCTCAGTCTCGCTTGCGCGGGTCCCGCCCCTGATGGCGGGGTGGGTGCGGTGTCGAGAGGGTGGAGTCGCCGGGGCGCGGCGGGGGGCCGCCCGCGCCCCGGGCGGCCCCTGCCGAACGGGCGGGCGCGCTCAGGAACCGACGCGGGAGAAGATCCGCCCGGGGGCGGAGATCATCGCTCCGCCCAGCGACAAGTTGCGGGTGTAGACGCCCTCGAAGAGGATCGCCAGGCTCAGGTCCACCGAGTCCGTCGCCCCGGCGGTGGTGCCGGAGATGGTCTTCGGGTTCTTCCACCCGGAGCGCGTCATCACGACGGAGGCGCCGGCGCGCTCCAGCGTGTGATGTCTCTTGTTCCGGTCCTCGCGGTACGTGTACTCCCGCCCGAGCGCCGCGATCCGCAGGGCCCGGCCCCGACGGTCGGTGCTCCACGCGCTGCGCGAGAACGTCGCGGTCTGGCCCGCGACGGTCAGCACGCCGCGGGCCAGGCGCGGCTGCACGGTGTAGCCGAGGCCCTGGAAGGTGGACGGCGGGATGCTGTCGCCGCGTACCGCCGTGCCGACGTACAACCCCTGGTCGGCCACGGGCACCACCTCGCGCGCCGGGTAGGCCAGCTCGACGCCTCCCAGGTTGCCGACCTCGCCGGTCCACCAGTAGACCCGGTCGCGGAGCCTGACCTGGCCCGTCGGCTCACCGCGCCGCAGCTCGAAGGAAAACCCGCCGCTCACCATTCCCGACCTTCCCCACTTCTCCACGCCGCGGCCGCTCAACACCGGCCGCGTACGGACACCGCGGCCGGGTGGCCGCGCTAACCGAACGGATTGAGTGACTTCAAAAGTTTCTTGCCGCCTTCCTTGACCTTGTTCACCCCTTCACCGACCTTGTTCTTCGCCCAGGTCCCGGCCTCGGCGACCTTGCCGGGGAACTGTTTGACCTTGTCCCAGTTGTCGATGACGGAGGAGACGCCGTAGACGACACCCGTGACCGCGGCGGCGCCGATGGTCACCGGGTTGGGCGCGATCATGGCGGCGGTGAGGGAGGCGTTGAAGGCCACGCCGGAGACGTCCGAGATGTACCCGGCCTTGTCCCGCTTGAAGGCCTCGATCGGGTTGCCCTGCTGGACGAGGTCGAACGCGCCGATGCCGGTGGCGGCGATGCTGCCGGCGATGCCGGTGGCGCGCCACCAGCCGGAGGTCCTCGCCGCCGCGCTCGCACCGGAGGCGAAGGCCGCGAGGCGGCTGCCGCCCGTGGCCGTCTTCAGGGCGGCCGCGTTCTTCCCGACCTTGAGCAGGCTCGCTTCCCACGCCCACTGCTTGCCGGCGAGGGCGGCGTAGTTGTCGGCTCCCGTCAGGACGTTGAGGATCGCCGACGGTGTCCTGGCGCCGATCGCGGCGCCCTGCCGGGCGATGCCGGACGGAATGTAGCTCGGCGCCTTGCCCTTGAGGATCTGCGCGAGCGTCGTTCCGGGCGCCTTCAGGAACTCGCCCTTCTTGAAGTACTTGTAGAGGCCCAGCGTGCCGGCGGCCGCCACCTTGAAGGCCCCGGGGACCGTGGAGGCGAACGCCGTCAGCTCGATGTAGTCGCTGACGACCTCACCCAGGTTCTCGTTGCCCGTGACCTTCGCGACGGCCTCGCCCTTGATGCGGGTGACCCAGTCGCTGAGGGTCTCGTGCTCCCCCTTCTTCAGCCAGCTGGGGTCGAACTTCCCGCCGTTGGCCACCGAGGCGTTCGCGATGAGCATGATGTCCGGCGGCAGGTTCGCGTCCTTCAGCTGCTCCTGCGTGAAGCCCGCGTACAGGGCGGCGGCGAGCGGGTCGCCGTCCCCCGCCCTGATGATGGCCGCCCGCCTGCGCAGGTCGGGGGCCGTCTTCGTCACCCAGGACGTCATCGGGTTGATCGGGGCGAGCTTGTCCCGCACGCCGAGCGTCGAGGCGCGCGTGAAGGCCTCGTCGAGGCGGTCCTGCAAGTTGCCCTTGCCGTCGATGAGCTTCGCCAACTGCTCGAGATCCGCCGGCTTGGCCAAGCGCATGGAGCTGTCCGTCACTTGTCCCCCTGAGTCCAACCTGACTGCATCGCGTTCGCTGGTTCGGCGACTGCCCCGCGGACGGCCGCTTCGGCTTCCATTCGGACGACCGTCGGGCGCTACGCGGCCGGGTCGACGAGGAGCTGATCCTGATCGGGCAGGAGGTCCGTGATCCGCTCCCAGAGCTCCTTGGCGGTGACGCGGCGCACCTTCAGCTCGCTGCTCTCGTCCACCTGGCCCTCGCGGACCGGCTCGGCCGGTGCCTCCCGGACCCAGTAGCCCTCCAGGCCGCAGTCCCACACGGCGAGTGCGGAGACGCCGAGGCCGTCCGGGACGTCCTCGCCGCCGGGCCAGGCCACGGTCATCCGCCACATGCAGTTGAGGTGCGACAGGACCTCGGCCAGGCGCACCGGGGCCTGCACGGCCTCCGCGACGGCCTCGTACTCCTCGTGCCCCTCGGACTCCATCCGGTCGAGGACGGCGTCGAGCACGCCCATCGTCGAGACGATCTCCTCGCCGACGTCGGCGGCGTCGGCGTTGTCCTTGTGCAGGTCGACCATCCGGGACAGCGCGAAGACGAGCATCTCCGGCTCCACCGGTACGTACTCCGACTCCTCCTCGCCCGGCCAGCCCTCGTGCGCGAAGACGAAGTCGTTGCCGACCACCGCTCCGCTGGTCGACACGCCCTGCGGGCCCGTCGTCTCCACCCGGGCGATGACGTGCGGCTCCATCAGCGTCGACACCAGCGGATACAGCTCCGCCGAGATCTTCTCGTCCGCGTCCAGGATCCCCGCGTCCCGCAACTCCGCCCGCGCCTGCGCCAGCTCGTCCGGAACCTCACCCTCCTCCACCAGGAGTCCAAGCACACTGATGTGCGCGTCCGCGAGGCGCAGTCGCCGCCGGGCCGGATCCATCGCAGGCATTCTCTACTCCTCTGAACCTCTGTACCGCTGAACCGCTGGCTTACGGTTTTCGGACTCGTCCGACGGATTGACGCTATCCACAGGGGTCGCAGTTCCGCCAATGGCGATATGCGGCCAAGCCCCTCAAAGCAGGCAACTCAACTCCATGTGCTCTCTCGAATTCCCCGGAGAACTCCCGCCCGCATGCCTTCGCGCGCCTGCCCTTCGACACCGTCGAGACCCTCTGAGTACTCTCGTACCGGTATCGGCAGTCCAACGGGGAGGTAGCCGCGGTGGCGGATCCAGAGCTGCAGGAACAGGCCAAAAGGGCGGGGCAGTTGCGTAGCCTCGCGGATCATATCGAGGACCTTCCGAAGGCCACGCGCGACTTCTCGACGAAGCAGATGAAGCAGTGGGCCGGGCCGCACGCGGACGATGTGCGCGGCGACTTGGGGGGCTGGAAGACCAAATGCGAGAACGTCGCCGAGGCGCTGCGGGAAGTGGCCCGGCAATGCGACCAGGCCGTCAAGGACGCCAAGAAGGACAAGTAAGACGAGTAAGGGCGAGTAGGCGTATGCAAGGGTAAGCAGGGGCGATTCAGGGCGCGCGGGAGTTCTCGCGGGGCTTTGTCGTGTTTGTGGTGAGTGCGGGCTGAGGCCGAGAGGAATTTGTCGGTATGCGGGTAATGGTGACCGTCGTGCGGGAGGGCGCGGCGGCGCAGGACGTGTTCCTGGCGGTCGAGGAGGACGCGACGGTCGCCGACGCCGCGGCCTGCCTGACCGTCGCGGCCGACTCCAGCAATGTGGTCACGGGGCGCTTCCCCGGGACCCTCGGAGTCGGGCCCGGCACGCCCAAGGCGACGGGGACGGGGCGCATACCGAGCCTGTGGGTGGACGGGACCCTGCACGACCCCGCGGCCCCCGCGTCCTCCGCGCTGCGCGACGGCGTGCGCGTCACCACGGACGACTCCATCGGCCCGTTCCTGCGGGCCGGCGAGCCCGCGGGACGGTACGAACTGCGGGTGTGCGGCGGCCCTGACACCGGCCGCATCACCCGTGTCCAGGCGGGCACGGTGAGCGTCGGCTCCGCCCCCACCTGCACGCTCCCCGTGGCCGACCCGTCCGTCCCCGCCCTCGCCCTGCGCCTGTCGGTGAACGTCGGCGGCGAGGTCACGCTGCACCCGCAGGACGGCGTGCCCCTCGTCCTCGACGACTCGCCCGTCGCCACCGACTGCCCCTGGCCCGTGGGCCAGCTCATCCGCGTCGGCGACACCCGGCTCGTCCTGGCGGAGGCCGAGGCGCCGGACGCGCACCTGGCGCCGACGGACGACGGCGGCTACGCCTACAACCGCCCGCCCCGCTTCTCCCCGCTGCGGCACCGCCCCAGGCTCACCGTGCCCGCCGAGCCGGTCAAGGGCGAGGGGCCGCGGCTGCAGCTGATCACTTCCTTCATCCCCGCCCTGTTCGGTCTGACGATGTACTTCATGACCAGACAGGTCTACACGCTGCTGTTCTGCGCCATGAGCCCGCTGATGATGCTCGGCTACTGGTTCAGCGAGGCCCGCCACACGCGCAAGAAGTACAAGCAGGAAGTGAAGGAGTACCGGCGCGCCCTCGTCGAGTTCGACGCGCAGGTGATCGAGCTCGGCAAGGCCGACCAGCGGGCCCGCCGCGCCGCCCACCCCGACCCGGCGGAACTCCTCCTGTACGCGACCGGCCCCCGCCGCCGCCTCTGGGAGCGGCGCCTCGTCGACCCGGACGTGCTGCAACTGCGGGTCGGCCTCGCCGAGCAGCAGGCCGAGATCGAGCTGCGGGCCGCCAAGGGCAGCAGCTTCGACGACCCGCCGCAGCCGCCCCTCATCGCCGACGTCCCCGTGGTCCTGCCGCTGCCCGAGCTCGGCGTGATCGGCGTGGCCGGTGAGCGCCGCATCGGCCTCGCCGTCGCCCGCTGGCTCCTCGCCCAGGCCACCGGCCTGCACAGCCCGCGCGACCTCTCCCTCGTCGTGCTCTCCGCCGCCCCCGACGCCAAGGACGCCTGGGACTGGGCGCACTGGCTGCCGCACACGGCGCCCCAGAGCGGCCAGGACTGCCTGTCCCTCGTCGGCGCGGAGCCCGAGCTGGTCGGCCGCCGCATCCACGAACTGCAGGCCGAGCTGGAGCGCCGCAAGGCCAGCTCGTCGGACTTCGGGGCGTCCAACCGGCTGCGCCCCGACCCGTTCACGCTGGTCGTCCTGGACGGGGCCCGGCTGCTGCGGCGGATGCCCGGCGTACCTCAGCTGCTCCAGGAGGGCCCTCAGCACGGCATCTTCGCGATCTGCGTCGACGAGGACGACCGGCTGCTTCCGGAGGAGTGCAAGGCGGCCGTCATCGGCCTGCCGGACCGGCCGAGCCACGTACGGATCAGCGGCGGCGGCCTGGAGGACATCGGGGACGTCCTGGCCGACCAGGTGTCCGGCGCGTGGTGCGAGCTGGTGACGCGGTCCCTGGCACCGGTGCGCGACGTCAGCCAGGACGACGCCGACGCCGCCCTGCCGACGGCGGCGCGCCTGCTGTCGCTGCTCGGCATGCCGGACCCGGCGGGCGCGGACGTCGCCGACATCTGGCGGCAGGGCGGCTCCACCACATCGGTGCCCATCGGCATCGCCGCCGACGGCGTCTTCACCCTGGACATCCGCAAGGACGGGCCGCACGCCCTGGTCGCGGGCACCACCGGCGCGGGCAAGTCCGAGCTGCTGCAGACGATCATCGCCTCGCTCGCGCTCGCCAACCGCCCCGACGCCCTGAACTTCGTCCTCATCGACTACAAGGGCGGCTCCGCCTTCCAGGACTGCGCCCAACTGCCGCACACCGTCGGCATGGTCAGCGACCTCGACGCCCACCTCACCGAGCGCGCCCTGGCCTCGCTCGCCGCCGAACTCAAGCGGCGCGAGGAGATCCTCTTCGACACGGGCACCAAGGACCTCGAGGACTACAACGACACCCGCAAGATCCGCCCCGACCTGGAGCCGATGCCCCGGCTCGTCCTGATCATCGACGAGTTCGCGTCCCTCGTCGCCGAACTCCCCGACTTCATCGCGGGCCTCGTCGACATCGCACGCCGCGGCCGCTCCCTCGGCGTCCACCTCATCCTGGCCACCCAGCGGCCCGCCGGTGTGGTGAGCGCCGACATCCGCGCCAACACCAACCTCCGCATCGCCCTGCGCGTGACCGACGGCGGCGAGTCCTCCGACGTGATCGACGCGCCGGACGCGGGCGCCATCGCCAAGTCCACGCCCGGCCGCGCCTACGTACGGTCCGGGGCGCAGTCCCTGGTGGCCGTGCAGTCGGCGCGCATCGGTGGCCGCAGGCCCAGCAACGACTCCGACCGGCCGAAGGCGACCGCGTTCCCCGTGGACTGGGCCTCCGTCGGCCGCCCCGCGCCCCGGCTCGCCACGAACGACGACGACGGCACGCTGGTCACGGACCTGAGCGTGCTGGTCGGCGCCATCCGCGAAGGCGCCGAGCTCATGGGCTTCGGCGAGCAGCGCAGCCCGTGGCTGCCCCCGCTGCCCGACCTGCTGTGGCTGGGCGACCTGCCGGACGCACCGGAGGAGGAGCCCCGCGCGGCCGACGAGGTGGCGCCCATCCGCATCGGCCTCACCGACCTGCCCGCGCAGCAGCGCCGCACGCCCCTCGCGCTCGACCTGGTGCACGGCGAGCACATCATGCTGGCCGGTGGCGCCCGCTCGGGCCGGTCCACGGCGCTGCGCAGCCTCGCCGGTTCGCTGGCGCGCGACACCTCGCCCTCCGACGTGCACATGTACGGCATCGACTGCGGCGCCAACGCGCTGCTCCCGCTGGCCAATCTGCCGCACTGCGGCGCCATCGTCACCCGCGACCAGCCCGACCGGGTGCGCCGCCTGCTCGACCGGCTCTCCGCCGAGATCTCACGGCGGCAGCAGTTCCTCGCCCTGGAGGGCCTGTCCAGCGCGGCCGAGCAGCGGGCCACCGCCGCGCCCGCGGACCGGCTGCCGTGGATGGTGCTGCTCGTCGACAACTGGGAGGGCTATGTCGCGGCCCTGGAGAGCATCGACTACGGCAAGCTCGTCGACATGATCGTGAAGATCTTCCGGGAGGGCGCCGCGGTCGGCGTCAAGGTCGTCATGACCGCCGACCGCAGCGGCTTCAGCGGGCAGATCTCACCGTCGTTCGCCGACAAGCTGATCCTGCGGCTCACGGACGCCAACGAGTACTCCCTGGCGGGCCTCTCGGCCCGTGAGGTGCCCAAGGACATGCCGTCCGGGCGCGCCCTGCGCCTGACCGACCACGGCGTCCAGGAGAGCCAGATCGCCCTCCTGGCCCCGGACCCCTCCGGCCAGGCCCAGGTCGCCGCGTTGCGGGAGATCGCCCAGGAGGCACAGCGCGGGCACCCGACGCCGCCGCGCGACCGCCGCCCGCTGCGCGTGGACGAACTGCCCATGCGCATCACGCTGGAGCAGACCCGCGCCCTCGACCCGGCGTTCGTGCCGCCGTCGCCGCTGTGGGCGCTGTTCTGCGTGGGCGGCGACGAACTGGAGCCGATCGGCATCGACCTGGAGGAGTCGGGCCCCGGCTTCGTGATCGCGGGACCGCCCAAGTCGGGCCGCTCCACGGCGCTCCTCGTGGCCGCGCGCACCCTGCTCGCGAGCCGGACGCCGCTGATCCTCGTCACGCCCCGCCGTTCGCCGTTGCGATCACTGGAGGGCGAGGCCGGGGTGCTCGGCGTGCTGACCGCCGACAGCTCGGAACGCGACCTGAAGGAGCTGATCGAGCGCGCGGACGGCAAGTACGCCGTCGTGGCCGACGACGCGGACATGCTCTACGACGGCTCCCTGGACCGGCCGTTGGAGGAGGTCGCGCAGAACGGCAGGGACGGCGGCATCGCGGTCATCGCGGCGGGGGCCACGGACACTCTCAGCTCGCAGTACCGCGGCTTCGTGGTCGAGGCGCGCCGCTCCCGCCAGGGCCTGATCCTGGCCCCGCAGAGCGCGTCGGACGGCGAACTGTTCAACGTCCGGGTGCCGACCGGCTCGGGCGGCGGTCCCACGGGCCGCGGCATCCTCGTGCGCGGCGGGCAGATGATGCCGGTACAGGCGATCCTCGACGCCTGAGCGACGGGGCGCCCGCTTCGGGACCCACAACGCACGTGAGGGGGGCCACCGTTGCCGGTGGCCCCCCTCATGCGCGTACCGCGGCGTCAGAGCGCCACGTCGGAGCGAGTGTGCGACGTCAGACCGACGTCGCCTGCTCGATCCGGTCGTGGCTGTTCTTGGCCGACTTGTAGGCGTCGCCCAGCGAGTCCGCGAGGCGGTTCAGCTGCGGCTTGAACTCACGCCAGTCGTCGCGGAACCGGTCGGCGCCCGGACCCTTCCAGAAGCCGTGGCTGTCGTTGGCCTGACCGTCCAGGAGGTGGATGAGGTCACGGACCTCGCCCTCCTTCTTCTGGAACGCCTCGTACAGCTTCTGGAGCTTCTCGAGTTTTGCACCGCGGTCGATGTCGTCAGCCATCGGTACCTCCCCGTATCACGAAAGTAAAGAATCTCAACTGCCACGTGGGACGCTACCGCACCTGTCAATCCCAGGTTTACCGCCCCCGAGTTCCCCGCAATTCCCACCCAACGACTAATCCCCCATAGCCCTTCAGGTGCACATATGTCACCCGACCTTGACCAACCGCGCAGCCGGATCCCCCGCCTTCGGGTCCTCGGAGGTGAACCGCAGCCCGGAGCCGGCCGGTCGCAACCGCACCGTGTGGGAGGCCTGGGAGCACTGCTTCGGGTTGGACTTGTCGCCGACGCCGGTGGCGACGAGTTCCCTGGGTGTGGCCGACTTCAGGGTCAGGTTGTCCACGCACTTGTCGCCGATGAGGTCCGTCTGCGTCACCGCGCCGACGCGGTCCCCGGCCTTCGGCACCTGGCGCACGGTCACCTCGAACGTGCCGAGCGGTACGAGACCGTCGCGCGCCGACGCCTTGCCGCGCCACGTGCCGACGTAGCGCGCGGGCACTGCGCCCTCGACCTGCGAGTCGTCGCCCGCGTCCCCCGTCGCGCTCGGCGGCCGTCCCGCCGAGTCCTTGGCGCCGCCGTCGCCCCCCGGCAGCAGGTTGAACACGAACACCGACCCCACCGTGACCGCCGCGAGCGCCCCGGCCACCGCGAGCGCGACCGTGCAACTCACCCTGCGTCCACGGCCGTCGGGCCGCGCGGGCGCCGAGGTCGCCGCCACGGAGAGCGAGAGCCCGCCGGAGGGCGGCGCGTCGGACGGGGCCGTGTCGGTGGTCGCGGGGGTCCCGGCTCCGTGCGGCGCCGACGCGCTCTTCTGCTCGTACGCGGGGGACAGCGCGGAAGGGCCCGGATCGTACGCGGCCGACGGCGCCGGGGAGCCCGAAGGGCCCGACGGCGTCGGCGGCGCCGACGGCGTCGAGGGGCCTCCCGGCGCGTACGACGCGTCCGGCGGCCCGAACACCCCCGCCTCCGCCCCTGCCCCCGCGCTCGCCCCCGTGAACGGCACCGGCCCCGACGGCGGCACCGCCGCTCCGCCCGAGCCGTTCACGCCCCCCGCGTGGTCCACCTCCAGGTCGAGCAGCCGCACCGCGCTCCGGCTCACCCGCTCCACCACGGCGCCGGGCAGCCAGCCCGCCGCCACCAGCGGCGCCGCGCCCTCGGGGGCGAGGTGGCGGGCCAGGTCTGCGGGGGTGGGACGGGCGGCGGGGTCCTTGGCGAGGCAGGCGGCCACCAGGTCGCGGAAGTCGCCGGTGAGGGCGCCGAGTTCGGGCTCCTCGTGGACGACCTTGTAGAGCAGCGCGGCGGAGGAGTCGCCGGGGAAGGGGGTGCCGCCGGTCGCCGCGTAGACGAGGACGGCGCCGAGGGAGAAGACGTCGGCGGCGCCGGTGACGCCCTTGCCGAGGATCTGCTCCGGGGACATGTAGCCGGGCGAGCCGATGGAGACGCCCGTGGAGGTGAGGGACGCGGTGCCGTCGGTGGCGCGGGCGATGCCGAAGTCGATGAGGCGGGGCCCGTCCATGGTGAGCAGGACGTTGGAGGGCTTCACGTCGCGGTGGACCAGGCCGAGGCCGTGGACGTGCGCGAGGGCTTCGGCGAGGCCCGCGCCGAGGACGCGGACCGAGTGCTCGGGCAGCGCGCCGCCGTCCCGCACGGCCTCGGTCAGGGACGGCCCGGCCGCGTACGCCGTCGCCACCCACGGCACCGACGCCTCCGGGTCGGCCTCCAGGACGGGGGCGGTCCAGTCGCCGCCGACCCGCCGGGCCGCGTCGACCTCGCGCCGGAAGCGGGCGCGGAACTCCTCGTCGAGGGCGAAGTGCGGGTGGACGACCTTCACGGCGACGGTGCGGCCGCCGGCGCTGCGGCCCAGATAGACGCGTCCCATGCCGCCGGCGCCGAGGCGTCCGAGCAGTCGGTAGGGGCCGATGACGGCGGGTTCGTCCGCTTCGAGCGGGTGCATGGCGAAGGCCTCCCCCAGACGCGCTGATCGCATGCCCACACGGCGCCCGCCGGTGTGTGCCCCGGCGTCCGCCGGTGTCCGCCGCGTGCCCGTGTCGACGGCCAGCGTAATGCGGTGGGGCACACGGGCGCGCGGACGGGAACGCAGCGCGCCCCCACGCCATCTATCCATCCGTAAATGACCAGATTGCCCCTGTACGCCTGTCCGGACTCCCTGGAGCGCCATGAACCGCCGCCCGACCCGCCTCGCCGCCCTCATGGCCGCCGCACTGGCCGCGGCCGCCCTCACCGGCTGCTCGTCCGACAAGCCCGAGCCGGTCAGGTTCGACAACCCGAAGGCGTCCTCGTCCGGGGACGCGGGCGCCGCCCGGCGGGCGAAGGCCGACGGCAGCCGGATGCCGACGGGGCCGCGCGCGGACTTCACCACGGAAAGCACCCTCGAAGACGGCACCAAGATCGGTGTGACGACCCTGCGCGGCAAGAAGTCGGGGTTCACCGGAAAGGTATGGGTCTGGGCGCCCAAGCAATACTTCGACCCGAAGTACGCGCACAGCGGCTTCCCGGTGCTCATCGCGCTGCCCGGCGGCCCCGGCTACCCCAATAACTATTGGATGGGCACGGACCTCAAGCTGGAGAGCTCCATCGCCAAGTGGTCACGCCAGGGAAAGAGCCTCCCGTTCGTCGTCGTGATGCCCGTACTCAATCCCGATGACAAGTTCTATTACGACGGAAGTGACATACCGGGGCAGCCGCGAATGGGCACCTGGATGACGGAGGACATACCGGATTTCGTGAAGGCGAATTTCCGCACCTTCGACTCGCGTGACGGCTGGGCCTTCATGGGTTCCTCTTCGGGCGGATTCGTGGGCCTGAAGTCCGTCCTCAAGCGCCCGGACCGGTTCCGGGCGGTCATCGCGAGCGGCCCCGACACGGTGCCCGACTCGCCCCTGTGGCGGGGCCACGAGACCGAGCGGCTCGCCAACGACCCGGAGCGGCTCGCCCGGCGCCTGATCGCGCGCGGCGGCCCCGAGGTCGACATCGCCTTCCAGGTCGGGACGGCGGAGAAGGGGCAGGCGAACCTGGAGGCGTTCATGAAGGAGTACGGGAAGGGCCCGGTCAAGACGCGCCTGAACGTCATCCAGGGCGGCACCCACAGCGCCCACTCGTACGTGCCCGGGATGGGGAACGGGCCGATCCAGTGGATCAGCAAGCACATGAAGGCGCCCGTGCCCGCCGCCTGACCGGCCGGGCCCCGGGGCGCACGCACCCGGGGCCGCCACCGGCCCTACGGCCGCAGCAGTTCCACGTTCACGTCCGCCGGGAACCCGGTCGAGGGCCCGACGCGCCGCGCGAACTCCGCCACCCCCGCGAGCTGCGCCGCCCCGAAGCGGAAGTCCAGCGTCGTGAAGTACCGCTCGAGCACGCCCGCGTCGAACGCCTCCCAGCGCGCCGCCTGCTCCGAGACCTTCGCGACCTCGTCCAGGGACAGGTCCCGCGAGGACAGGAACGCCTGATGCACCTCCCGTACGACCTCCGGCTCGCGCGCCAGGTAGTCGCGCCGCGCCGCCCACACCGCGAAGACGAACGGCAGGCCCGTCCAGTCCTTCCACATCCGGCCCAGGTCATGGACCTCCAGGCCGAGCCGCGGGCCGTCGATGAGGTTCGCGCGCAGCGCCGCGTCGCCGATGAGGACAGCGGCGTCCGCCTCCTGCATCATCAGGCCGAGGTCGGGCGGGCACGAGTAGTAGTCGGGACGTACGCCGACCTTCTCCGCGAGCAGCAGCTGCGCGAGGCGCACGGACGTGCGCGAGGTGGAGCCGAGGGCGACCCGCGCCCCGTCCAGGCGGTCCAGCGGCACCTGCGACACGATCACGCAGGACATCACCGGGCCGTCGCAGCCCACGGCCAGATCCGGGAAGGCGACGAGGTCGTCGGCGTTCTTCAGGAACTCGACCAGGGTCACCGGGGCGACGTCCAGCTCCCCGCGCACCAGCTGCTCGCTGAGCTTCTCCGGGGTGTCCTTGGTGAGCTCGAAGTCGAGCAGGGTGCCGGTCCTGGCCAGGCCCCAGTACAGGGGCAGGCAGTTCAGGAACTGGATGTGGCCGACGCGCGGCCTCGCGGTGCGGGCTGAGGCGGCCCCGTCCGAGGGCCCCCCGTCCGGGGTGTCAGCGGGAGAATTGTCCACATCGGTGAGGCTAGACCCGTCGCGGCGCGGCGCTGTCGCCGGGGGCCCGGAGCGCCCTCCGTCAACCCTGCTGAAGATCCCGTCAAACCTCCGGGTGACGTGATCTTGATCCCTATTGCTTCCGGGTGCCTGCGTGCTAAGCTCACCGCAAGTTGCAGTTTGGTTTCCCTTGCAGTACAGAGCCTGCGGAGCATGTGACCCGCGGGCTCTCGTCGTTTTCAGACTTTTGCAGTTGTTTCAACAATCGCAGGTTCTGGAGCAGGGCAACCCTTTGGCCCAAGGAGGGCTTATGGCTACCGGAACCGTGAAGTGGTTCAACGCCGAAAAGGGCTTTGGTTTCATCGCCCAGGAAGGCGGAGGCCCCGACGTCTTCGTACACTACTCCGCGATCAACGCCAGCGGTTTCCGCTCCCTCGAGGAGAACCAGGCCGTGAACTTCGACGTCACGCAGGGCCCGAAGGGTCCGCAGGCGGAGAACGTCACCCCCATCTAAGGGGCGGCTTGCCTCCCACAAGGGAGGCTTGATCCGGACGGAAGCAGTACCCAAGGAGCCCTGCGCTCCCACGTTCGTGGGAGCAGCGGGGCTCCTGCCTTTTCTGGCGGGGGCGCCGTGCTGGGCGTGGATCGGCCTTCGGCCTCGTCCTCAAGCGCCGGACAGGCTGAGATGTCCCTGGTTGCGCTGGGACGCCGCCCGTCCGACGGGGGATCTTTCAGCCCGTCCGGCGTTTGAGGACGAGGCCGAAGGCCGATCGGGGGTGAGGTGCCCCGCCCGCGCGGGGCGTGCTGCCAGGGCTATGTCGGGTCCAGGGACGCGCGGGCGCGAGCCGCGGTGGTCGGGTCCCAGCCTTCGGTGGGTACGGAGGCCAGGAGGAGGCGGGTGTACGGGTCCTCGGGAGACGAGAGGACCCGGGGTGTCGGTCCCCGTTCCACCACCTTGCCCCGGCGCATCACCAGGACCTCGTCCGTCACGTGCCGCACCACCGCCAGGTCATGGCTCACGAACACCAGCGCCACCCCCGTCTCCGCCCTGATCTCCGCCAGGAGCTGGAGGATCTGGGCCTGGATCGACACGTCGAGCGCCGCCACCGCCTCGTCCAGGACGAGGATCCTGGGGTCCACCGCAAGGGCCCGCGCGATGGCCAGGCGCTGGCGCTGACCGCCCGACAGGTCCCTCGGGCGGGCGTCCGCCTCCCTCGGGCCGAGGCCCACCCGGTCCAGGAGCTCCGCCGCCTTCGCCTCGCCCCGGTCGTGCAGGCGCAGCGCCGTCCGGAGGCACTGGGTCGCCGTCAGCCGGGGGTCCAGGGAGACGTAGGGGTCCTGGAAGACCATCTGGATCTCCCTCGCCCTGGCCAGGCGGGCCGCCCTGCCCCGCGGGGGGCGGGGCTCCCTCGCCCTGCCCGCCACCGTGATCGTGCCGTGGTCCGGGCGGACCAGGCCCACGAGCATCCTGGCGACCGTCGTCTTGCCGGAGCCGGACTCGCCGACGATACCGAGGGCTCCGCCCGGGGGGACGGTGAAGGTCACATCGGCCGCCGCCCGGTGGGAGCCGCCGCCCGGCAGGGGGTAGGTCTTGCTGAGGCTGTCTGCTTCCAGCAGGTGGGGCTTCATGCGTGGTTCACCTTGTCCGTGTCGGCGCCGTCGGCCTGGGGCTGTGCCCGCCCGTCCCCGAGCTCTCGACTCGGCTCGCTCAGAGGAGACCCCACTCGCCCAGCGGGACGATGGCCCACAGCGCCGGAAGCGGGACCCGGCTCGGCGCTCACGAGGGCGCAGGCCGCAATGCCGCCGTCCGGCAGGTGCACCGGCTCCGGTGTCCAGGTCTCGCAGGTCGGGTGGGACTCGGGGCAGCGGGTGACGAAGGGGCAGCCCGTGAAGGTGTCCGAGAGGGACGGGGGGCGGCCCGGGATGGGGCGGAGGGGCGTGAGGGTGTCGCCCAGGGTCGGGGAGCAGGTGAGGAGACCTTGGGTGTAGGGGTGGGCGGGGGTGGTGAAGAGGGCGGAGGCCGTGCGGGACTCGACGACGCGGCCCGCGTACATGACGTACACGCGGTCGCTGTACGCGGCCGCCAGATGCAGGTCGTGGGTGATGAAGAGGAGCCCGAGGCCGTGCTCGGCGCGCAGGGTGCGCAGCAGGGCGAGGATGTCGGCCTGGGTGGTGACGTCGAGCGCGCTGGTCGCCTCGTCGGCGAGGAGAAGGCGCGGGCGGGCCGCGAGGGCGCCCGCGATGGCGACGCGCTGGAGCATCCCGCCGGACATCTCGTGCGGCCGCTGCCGCACCCGGCGGGCCGGGTCCGGCAGCCCCACGGAGGCGAGCAGTTCGACCGCCTCCGACCTGCTGGCGCCGCGCTCGACCAGGAAGTCCCCGATGCGGCGCACCGGGTTGAGGGCGGCCCGCGGGTCCTGGTGGACCAGGGCGACACCGTCGGCGCGGTGGGCGCGCAGCCGTTCGCCGGTGAGGCCGAGCACTTCGGTGCCGTCGAAGCGTACGGAACCGGAGGCCACCGCCCCGGCGGGGAAGAGCCCGAGTGCGGCCTTCGCCGTCGTCGACTTGCCCGAGCCCGACTCCCCCACCAGGGCGACGACTTCGCCGGGCGCGACGGTCAGGGACACCGAGTCGAGGACAGGCCGGGCGGCGCCGGGCAGCCGCAGGGTCAGGTCCACGACCTCCAGCAGGGCACTGGGCTCCGCCGAGGCGCCGGACTCCACCGTGACGCCGGGTTCCATCGAGGCCTCGGCCACCGGAGCGGACGTACCCCCGGGACGGAATTCGCTCATCACTGCCTCCCCAGACGGTCGGCGGCCCAGACGCCGACGACGTTGAAGCACACGACCACCAGGGCGATGGCCGTGCCGGGCACGAGTGCGGGCAGCATCGCGCCCTGGACGATCGCGGCCTGCCCCTCCTGGACCATCAAGCCCCAGTCGGAGGACGGGGGTTGGGCGCCGAAGCCCAGGTAGGAGAGGGTCGCCAGGGACATCAGGGCCTCGCCGAAGAGGACGACCAGGTAGCCGAGGATCGCGCGGGCGAGGTTCGGGACGACATGGGCGGCGCAGATGCGCGGGCCGCCCATGCCCTGGACGCGGTAGGCGTCGATGTACGGCTTGCGGGCCTCCGAAAGGGCCAGGGAGCGCGTGTACTTGGCGACGGTCGGCGTGAAGGCGAGGCCTAGGGCGAGGACGGAGGTCGTCATGCCCGCGCCGAAGACCGCGATGATCAGGACGGTGAACAGCAGGCCCGGGAAGGCGTACATCACGTCCGTGAGGCGGGAGACGAGGACGTCGACCCAGCCGCCGCGCCACGCGGCGAGCACGCCGAGGGTGACGCCGAGGACCCCGGCGACGGCGAGCAGCGCGAGCGGGGCGATGAGGCTGCTGCGGGCTCCGTACAGGGCCCGGGAGAGCAGGTCCTGGCCGGAGGAGTCGGTGCCGAGGAGGTGGTCGCGGCCGGTGCCGACGAGGGAGGAGGAGAGGTCGATGGTGTCGGGGGCGTACGGCGCGAGGAGGGGGGCGCACACGGCCGCGATGACAACCAGGGCGAGGAGGGTGCCCGCGACGAGGACGCCGACGGGACGGCGTCCGCGTACGGCCGCGAGGGCCGGGGCGGGGGTTTCGGTGAGGATCGCGGTCATCGGGCCGCTCCTTCGACGCGGGGGTCGAGCAGCGGGTGGACGGCGTCCACCAGCGTCGTGACCACGATGTATCCGGTGACCATCAGGAGCAGGACGGCCTGGGCGACGGGGAAGTCATGGGTGTTGATGGCTCCGACGAGCAGCGAGCCGATGCCGCTGAGGCCGAACGCGGTCTCCACGACGACGGTTCCGGCGAGCATGCCCGCCATGACCAGGCCGCACATGGTCACGATGGGGCCGAGCGCGTTGCGCAGGACGTGCCGGCGGACGATGTCCCGCTCGGGGACGCCGGAGGCGCGGGCCGCCTCCACGTGGTCGGAGGCCGCCGCGTCCACCATCGCCTGCCGGGTGACCCGGCTGACGAGGGCGAGCGCGCCGAGCGCCAACGACAGGGCGGGCAGCGTGAGATGGCGGACCGTGTCCAGGAATCCGGACCCGCTCCCGGTCACCGGGAACCAGCCGAGCCGCACCCCGAAGAACGACACCAGCGCGATGGCCGCGACGAACGACGGCACCGACGCGGCCAGCGTCGTCGCGCCCACCACCGCCGAGTCCACCCACGTGGACCGCTTCACGGCGGCGAGGACGCCCGCGCCCACGCCGAGGACGACGAACAGGACCGTGGCGTACAGGACGAGTTGGAGGGTGGTGGGGAAGCGGGCGGCCACCAGGTCGGCGACCTGGTCGCTGTACTTGAAGGAGCGGCCGAGGTCCAGGTGGACGCAGTCCCACAGCCAGCGGCCGTACTGGACGAACAGGGGCTCGTCCAGGTGGTACTCGGCGCGGACCTGCGCGAGCCGTTCCGGTGTCAGCTTGTCGCGGCCGCCCGCGAGGAACACGGCGGGGTCGCCCGGCGCCGCGTACACGGCGGCGAAGATGACGAAGGAGGCGGCGAGGAGCGTCGCGAGCACGCCGGTGACGCGGCGGCCGACGCGGAGTGCGAGGCGAAGTGCCATGGGGCTCACCCGGCCTTTCGCGGGCCGAGCTGGGCGGCCCACGGGTAGTAGAGGTACGCCTGGGACGCGGGCGGTCCGGTCAGCTCGTCGCTGAGGACGAGCGCGGTCGGCACCTGCGCCACGGGGATCCAGACGGCCGCGTTCACGAACCGCCGCTGGATGTCGGTGGTGAGCCGGGCCCGGCGCTCGTCGTCGAGCGTGCCGAGGGCGCGGCGCGTCAGACGGTCGTACGTGGCGTCCTTGAAGCCGACCCAGTTGTTGGAGGAGTCGGACAGGCCGTTGTCGTAGAAGCCCATGGGGTCGGACTTGGAGATGTACCAGTCGCCGACGAGGGCGTCGATGTCGGCGCGGGCGCCGGGGTCGCTGTAGAACTCCTCGAACTGGGCCGGCGGGACCGTCTTGATCTGTGCCTTCAGGCCGATGCGCTGGAGGGCGGCGCGGGTGGCGTTGGCGACGACCGTGCGGCCCTGGCTGCTGTCGGTGCCGATGACGATCGGGTCGTCCGGGGCGCCCGCCTCCTTGACCAGCTTCCGGGCCTCGGCGATGTCGTCGGAGGAGGGCGAGACCGGCGCGACCGCCGTCAGCTTCCGCTGGGCGGCCGCGAAGTGCCGCTTCTCGTACCCCCAGGCGCCCGCCCCGACCGGCGACGCCCACGGCTGCACGAGCCCGCCGTACCCGGAGTTGGCGATGCCCTCGCGGTCCAGGGCGAGGGACAGGGCGCGCCGGATCGCCGGGTCCTTGAGGCCGCCGCGGGCGGTCGGGATGAGGACGAGGGAGGCGGTGGAAGGGCCGTAGTACTGCTTGAGGCCCTTGGTGGTGCGCAGGGCGGCGGCGGTGTTGGGCGACTCGGCGTACGTGCCGTCGGCGGCGCCCGTCTTCAGGGCGTTCACGAGGGCGCTGTCGGAGGCCCAGCGGAAGTCGACACGGCGGGTCAGCGGCTGCTTGCCCCAATACCCTTCGTACGCCTCGATGGTGAGCGAGTCGCCGGACTTCCAGCTCTTCAGGCGGTACGGACCCGAGCAGGCGTCGCCGTGGCCCGGGGTGCCGAACTCCTTGCCCGCAGCCCGCACTTGGCGGGGGTTCCAGACGATCCCAGCGTCCCCGGCGAGCGCCTTGGTGAACAGGGCGTCGGGCTCCTTGAAGCGGACGGTGATCTCGCGCGGCCCGGTCTTCTTCATCGCCAGGACGTTGCCGAACTCGTCGGCCTGTTCCATGTCCGGGTCGGCGTGCCGCTTCAGGCTCCACAGCACGTCGGCGGCGGTGAGCTTCGAGCCGTCGTGGAAGGTGACGCCGTCGCGGACGGTCAGGACGAGGGTGCGGTCGTCGGGCGTGCGGGCCTTCTCGGCGAGGAACGGCTTGACGCTCATGTCGGGCTGGAGCTGGTAGAGCCGCTCGCAGACGTTGGTGAGGACGACGCGGCCCGCGCTGGTGCCCTGGGTGTCGAGGTCGAGCGAGTCGGGCTCGTCCTCCAGGAGCCAGTCGGCGCGGTCGAGCTGGCCGCGGGCGGGCGGGGTGGTCGGGGACAGCTTGAGCTTCGCGGCGTCGGCGGGCTTGCCGCCGAGGGCGGAGGTGTCGGCTCCGGCGCAGCCCGCGGCGCCGAGCAGGGCCAGGGCGGCGAGCCCGGCGCCGACGGCGCGCGGGCGCGGGGGCCGCATCGGGCGCGGGGGCCGCATCCGGCGCGAGGGCCGCTGCGGGCGCTTCGTGGTCATCTGGCTTCTCCGTACGGGCCGTCGTAGAGGTTCCACGGAAGGTGCTGGTAGTCGCGGTCGCAGGGGGTGCCCGCGGTGACGCGGTAGTCGCCGGTCGTCAGGTCCACGCAGGAGGAGACGAGGGTGGCCCAGTGCTTGAGGGGCGGGCGGCGCGGGTCGGGGTGGGTGCACAGCGACTCGGGGTGGCCCAGGTGGTCGGACATGGCCTGCTTGATGATCTTCAGGGACTCGTCGGGTCCGGTGGCGGCGCGCAGGGCGCGCAGGCCCTGCTCCGCGCGCGGGACGCGGATCAGCGAGTCCGGGGACATCGGTCGGTACTCGGCGGCGAGGGCGGCGGGGACACCGGCCTGGTAGTGGTTGCCGTGCACGAGGAGTCCGTCGGTCGGATACATCCAGCCGTGCCCGGCGGGCGTCGTCTCCAGGTCGATGGCGAAGCCTTCGCGGCAGGTCAGGAGGGCGTTCGAGGCGATGTGGGCGCGGGCGCGGCAGAGCACGTCGACGGCGTCGGTGATGGCGTGCTGGTCCAGGACGCGACGGCGTACGACGGTCTGCGGCAGGCCGACCGCGTCACTGAAGCGGCCGCCGAGGCCGTTGGCGTTGAGCGCGATCCCGGCGGAGTTGGCGCCCTGCCGGCCGATCTGGCCGGCCTCCACCTGCATGATCAGGGTGGGCTTCGGGGGCTGGACGATCCTCAGCATCACGACGGTGTCGGCGACTCCGGCGCGCCAGTCCCAGTTCTGCCCGGCGTAGACGTGGCCGTCGCCGCTGGCCTCGCCGTAGGCGGCGAAGGATGTGCAGCCGTCGGGGACTTCGGCGGCTTCGGCGGCGGCCTGTGGCGCGGCGCTGCCGACCATGTCCTTGAACGAGCGGTCGTAGATCACCTCGCCGCGGGCGTTCAGGGCGAGGACGTCGAGGAGGCCGACGCCCGCGCCCTCGGCGATCCCGGCCATCTCCTCGGCCAGGTCCGGCGCGTACTCCCGCACGGGCCGCAGCCAGCGGGCGGCCCGTGCCGTCACCTGGTCCCAGGTCAGCCCGGCCGACTGGCCGAACGCGGCCTCGTAGTACGCGAGCGCCGCGTGCAGCTGGGGGCGGACCGCCTCGCCGTACTGGCGGCCGCGGGCGGTGGGGGTGCCGGCGATCTCGACGACCGGGAGCGTTCTGGACGGGTCGGCCACGAGCGGGTCGGTCGGGCCTGCGGGGGCGGTGCGCGGTGCCATGCTTCTCCTCGCGACGGAGAGGTCCCCGGGACCGCCGTCCTGTAACGTCGGTTACGGAACTCTCTCTCCTTGGAATGCGTTGTCCAGGAGAGTAACGGGCATCACACGGGAGTCAATAGCTGTAATGAAGATTTCAGGGATGCCGGAGGGCGAGGACGGCGGCGCGGGCGGCGGGAGCGGCGCGGCAGGGGCGGGCGAGGCAGGGCCCGGCGGGGACGGCGGCGCGGGCGGCCTGGCCCGGCTGCGGGCCGCCGTGCGGGATCAGTGGGAGACGCTGTCCGCGTCGGAGCGCGCGGTGGCGCAGTATCTGGCGGGGGCGCCCGCCGAGTCCCTGCTCTTCGCGTCCGCGCAGGAGCTGGGCTCGGCCAGCGGGACGAGCAACGCCACGGTCGTCCGCGCCCTCCAGCGCCTGGGGTACGCGGGCCTGCCCGCGCTCAAGCGCGACCTCACCGCGGACTTCACCTCCAGCGTCGCCCCGGAGGTGCGCCTCGCCCAGCGCATCGCGCACGTCGGGCGGGACCTCGGCGGCATCTGGGACGAGGTGTTCGACGAGGCGCAGGAGCGCATCGAGCACGCCCGCCGCCTCACCCCGGACGAGGCGCTGCGCACGGCGGTCGGGGTGCTCGCCGAGGCGGGCGAGATCCACTGCTTCGGGGTCGCCGCGTCCGAACTGGCCGCGCGGCACCTGGCGTTGGCGCTCGGCCGCATCGGGCGGCGGGCCCGGCATGTGGGGGCGACCGGGTTCGCGCTCGCCGACGACCTGCTCGCGCTGCGGCGGGGGGACGCGGTGGTGATCTTCCAGCCGGGCAGGGCGCTTCCCGAGCTGGACGTCCTGATCGACCGGGCTCGGGCGGTCGGGGCCCGGATCGTGCTGGTGACGGACGAGTTGGCGGAGGTGTTCGGGGGGCGGGTGGACGCGGTCCTGACGGCGCCGCACACGCCCACCGGCATAACGACCGAGGCGCTCACGGCTCTCGTGGTCGCGGACGTGCTGTTGCTGGCGCTGACGACGCTGGACGAGGCGCGGGCCGTGGACACGTCACATCAACTCACCGCGCTGCGGGAGCAGTTGCTGGGGCACAAGCGGCGCAGGGGCTGAGCGCGGGCGCGGGACGCGCCCGCGGGGCGCAGGCGCGGGGCCCGGCCGCGCGCTGGACGCGTCCACGGGACGAAGGCACCGGACGCACTCGCGGGACGCAGGCCCCGGGCACCCCGGCCGGACGCCTCACACGTGCTGCATCACCAGCACGAACGTCGTGCCGGGCACCAGCGCCTCGTACGCGTGCGGGACGTCGCCCCGGTACGACATGTAGTCACCGGGGCCCAGCTCCACCCGCTCGCCGGACGGGCCCGCGAGCACCCGGCCCGTGCTGACGATCAGATGCTCCACCGAGCCGGGGATGTGCGGCTCGGACTCGCGCACGGAGCCGGGCTCCATGGCGCCGTGATAGATGTCGCGCCGCACGCCGGACGGGCCCGCCGAAAGGAGCGTGCCCGCATACGAGGCCTCCTCGGCCCGTATCGTCGGGCCCTCGCCCGCGCGGATCACCGTCACGGCGGGGCCCGGCGACTCGACGAGCACGCTGAACGGCACGCCGAGGGCGACGGCGAGCGCCCAGACCGTCTCGATGCCCGGGTTCCCCGTCGCCGCCTCCAGTTGGGACAGCGTGGACTTGGCGATTCCGGCGCGTTTGGCCAGCTCGGAGAGGGAGAGTCCGGCGCGGGTGCGCTCCCGGCGCAGGGACGCGGCGATCCACTCGCGGGGCAGGCCCGCGGGCGGGCGCGCGCCGCCCGGCCGGGGGTCCCTGGCGCCGTCGCCGAGGTCGGTCATGCGCTGCACACTCCCTGAGCTGCCGGTCTGAGCTGCCGGTCCGGACTCCCGGCCCGGACTCCCGATACGGGCTTCCGATACGGGCTTCCGATACGGGCTTCCGATCGATTCGTTCGGCACAGGGTACCAATCGTTCGACTTGACGAACGCCTCGCCGTCTGCACATGCTACGCGGCATGCGTTCGCCACACCGAACGGATGACCCCTCAGAGCGAACGACGGGGTTCGTCCGCCTCTCCGACCTGCCCCCGGGCGTCCTGCGCGACATCGCGCTCGTCTGGGCCGCCGACGTCGTCGTCGGCATCTCCTTCGGCGCGATCGCCGTCGCGGACGGCCTGCCGCTCTGGGTGCCGGTCACCATGTCCCTGCTCGTGTACGCGGGCTCCGCCCAGTTCAGCGCCGTCGCCGTACTGGCGGGTGGCGGCGGCGCCGCGGCCGCGGCGGCCACCGGGCTGCTGCTCAACTCCCGTACGGCGGCCTTCAGCCTGGCCGTCGCCGACAGCCTGGGCCGCTCCTGGGCGGCCCGCCTCGTGGGCGCGCACCTGATCACCGACGAGACGGCGGCATTCGTCCTCGCCCAGCCGGACCGCGGAAGCCGCAAGGCCGCGTTCTGGATATCGGGGCTCGGCCTGTTCGCCGTGTGGAACGTGAGCGTGCTCGCGGGCGCGCTCGCCGGGTCGGCGCTCGGCGACACCGGGCGGTTCGGGCTCGACGCGGCGTTCCCCGCGGTGCTGCTCGCGCTGGTCATGCCCGCGGTGCGGGACAGCGGGAACGCGCGCAGGGCCGGGGCGCTCGGCGCGGT
This sequence comes from Streptomyces sp. NPDC041205, assembly GCF_055591765.1. Taxonomy (NCBI): domain Bacteria; kingdom Bacillati; phylum Actinomycetota; class Actinomycetes; order Kitasatosporales; family Streptomycetaceae; genus Streptomyces; species Streptomyces sp. NPDC041205. Next base: position 1,464,113 of record NZ_JBVIZH010000002.1, read on the forward strand.
GATCGCGGTGACGGCGACTCCGGTCCTGCCCGCCGGGGCGCCGGTGCTGCTCGCGCTGGTCGGGCTGGTGGCGATGCGGCGACGGCCGGGCAAGGCGACGACTACCGCGGCCGCGGCGCCGGAGACGGCCGCGCCTCCGGCCCAGGCCCAGGCCCAGGATCCAGATCGGGCCCAGACCCAGGCCAAGACCCAGGCCAAGACCCAGGCCCCCGAAGATCCCACCCCCGAGCCCGCCCCCGCCTCCCCGGGAACCCCCTCATGAACGCCTACCTCGCCTGCGTCCTCGCCCTCGCCGCCGGAACCTACGCCTTCCGCCTGGCCGGACCCCTCCTGCACGGCCGCGTCGAACTTCCCGCCCGCGTACAGGAGTTGCTGACCGTGGGCGCGACCGTGCTGCTCGTCGCGCTGCTCGCCACCGGTGCGCTCACCGAGGGGCAGGACTTCGCGGGCTGGGCGCGTCCGCTGGGGGTGCTGGTCGGGGGCGTACTTGCGTGGCGGCGCGCGCCGTTCGCGCTGGTCGTGATGGGTGCGGCGGGGGCGACGGCCTTGCTGCGGCTGGTGGGGCTGTCCTAGGACCCCGCCAGGGACGACGTGCGACAGCAGCCCCCCACCCGATCAGTACGCGGACGCCGAATTCAGCTCCGCCCACTTCTTCTCTGCGTCGGAGCCCCCCGGGGGCGGCACGATTCCGTTGATCATCCAGAGGTCCTCGCTGGTCTCGTCGGCGTGGAACTCCCAGTGCAGTCCCGGGTGCCGTTCGAGGTGCGGCTGGAGCATGCCCCTGATCCACTGGGCGGTACGGCGGCGGGCCTCCTGGTCGGGGTTGCGCCGGGCGATGTGGTCGATGGTGACGCGGACCCCGGCCGGGGCGGGCTCCCCGCCGACGTAGAAGTCCTCGGGCCGGGTCTCGTGGAACAGCGTGACGACGTAGAACCGGGGCAGTCCGACCGCTTCGTAGTGGTCGGCGACGCGGGCGGCGAGCTGGTGCTTCTCGTCGTCGGTGAAGGTTCCGGGGGTGTGGTGAATGGTCCACAGGGGCATGGCGGTTCGGCACTCCTCGCGTACGGGAACGGGACGGCAAGACGGCAAGACGCCAGAACGGCAGGACGTCAGGACGTCAGGCGGCCGAGAAGGTCAGGTGCTCCACAGGACCGGAGAGCGCCGCTTTGACCGTGACGGTGACGTCGTCGGCGAGCACCTCCGCGCGCCCCGCCTCCAGGCCGTCGACGATCCGCGCGGCGATCTCGGCGGGCGAGGCCTTCGGCCGTTCGACGGCGGAGACCATCTCGGTGTCGATGAATCCGGCGTGCACGCCCACGACCTGGGTGTGCTGGGCCGCCAGTTCGACCCGGAGCGAGTTCGTGACCGACCACGCCGCGGCCTTGGACGCTCCGTAGGCGCCGCTTCCGGCCAGCCAGGACAGCACCGAGTGCATGTTGACGAGCGCGCCCCCGCCGTTGACGGCGAGGATCGGCGCGAACGCCCGCGCCACCCGCAGCGGCCCGAAGACGTTGACGTCGAAGGTCCTCGTGGCGTTCTCGATGTCGCCCGTCAGCAGCGCGGCCGGCAGCAGGACCCCGGCGTTGTTGAACACGATCTCGGCGTCGGCGGCGACTTCCGCGAGGGCGGCGACCGACTCCGCGGAGCGGACCTCCAGTTCGGCGGTCACCACCTCCGGGCGGTCGTCGACGTACGCCGAGCGCGCGGTGGAGTACACCTTTCGCGCCCCGCGCGCCAGCAGTTCGTCCACCAGTGCCGCCCCGAGCCCACGTCGGCCGCCGGTGACCACAGCCACCTTGCCCGCTACTGCAACCACAGCATCCTCCACCTGACTAACGATGTCGTTAGTGAGATGCAAGCACGCACCCCTGGATAACGCAAGCGTTAGTTACAATGGGGCGCATGGCGATGGAGTTCGAGGAGCGGCTGCGCGACCGGGACGCCTGGTCGATCGGCGACGGGTGTTCGGCGGAGCGGGTGCTCGGCCTGCTGAGCACCCGGACGGTGTTCCTGGCGGTCCGCGAGTGCTTCTACGGCACCACCAGGTTCGAGGACTTCGTGGCGCGGATCGGGACCTCCGCCCCGGCGGTGTCGCGGGCGCTCAAGCAGCTGGAGTCCGCGCAGGTCGTCGCGCGCGTCCCCTATCGGGAGCCGGGCAGGCGGGCCCGCGACGAGTACCGCCTGACCGAGGCCGGCGAGGACCTGCTGCCGGTGTTCCTGTCGCTGATGCAGTGGGGCGACAAGCATCTGCAGGACGGCCGCCCGCCCCTGGAGTTCGTCGAGACCGACACCGGCCGAGCGATGGGGGTACGCGTGACCGCCGAGCCCGTCCCGGAGACGACGTCGGACAACATCGAGATCCGGCTGAACCCGGCCCTGCGGCGCGGCCGGGGCGCGCCCGACGGGCCCCCGCCGAACACGCCACCGAGCACGCCGTCGAACCGACCGTCGGACCGGCCGTCGGACACGCCCCCGGACCGGCCCTAGGCGTTCCGACCCTCCTCGTACAACCTCTCCACCACCGCCCCGTACCGCTCCACCACCGCCCGCCGCCGCACCTTCAGGCTCGGTGTCAGGAGCCCGTCCGTCACGGAGAAGTCCTCCTCCAGGACGGCGAAGGCGCGGATCCTCGCCGGGCGCGACACCCGGGCGTTGGCCGCGTCGACCGCCTCCTGGACGAGGGCGCGGACCCGCGGGTCGGCCGACACCGGCTCGGTGAGGGTCAGGCCCGACCGGGACGCCCAGCCCGTGACCTCCTCGGCGTCGAGGGTGATCAGGGCGACAGGGTGGGGCCGCCGGTCGCCCACCATCACCGCGCGGGAGACGAACCGGGATGCCTGGATGGCGAGTTCGGTGAGGGACGGGGTGAGGTTCTTGCCCGCCGAGGTGATGATGAGGTCCTTCTTGCGGCCGGTGATGCGCAGATAGCCGTCCTCGTCGAGGGCGCCCAGATCGCCGGTGTGCAGCCAGCCGTCGTCGTCGAGGGCGGCGCGGGTGGCGGGCTCGTCGGCGTGGTAGCCGGGGAAGACGTTGGCGCCGCGGGCGAGCACTTCGCCGTCGTCCGCGATGCGCACCTCGCAGCCCGCGATGGGCCGCCCCACGGTGCCGTACCGCACGGCGGCCGGGTGGTTGAGGCTGATGACGCCGCCGGACTCGGTCATCCCGTACCCCTCGAAGACCCGGATGCCGCAGGCCCGCAGGAAGTCCAGGACGTGCGGGGCGATCGGCGCGCCGCCGGTCAGCGCCCACCGCACGCGCCCGCCGAGGGCCTGCCTGACCGGCCCGTACAGGGTCTTGTCGGCGGCCTCGTGCGCGTCGCGCAGTTCGTCGGGCAGGGCCCCTTCGGCCGCGAGTACGCCGATCCGCACCGCCTCCTCGAAGCGCTCGCGCCCGCCCTCCTGCGACTCGGCGAGCGACAGCACCACCGAGTGGATCTTCTCGAACAGGCGCGGTACGGACGGCAGATGGGTCGGCCGCGCCTCGGCGAGCTCGGCGACGACGTCCTCGACGCGGCCGCCGAAGTACACGAGCGTGCCGCCCTCGATGAGGGTGGTGAACTCGATGAGCTGCGCGAGGAGATGGGCGAGGGGGAGGTAGAGGTACGTGGCGTCGCCCGGGCCGCCCTCGATGAGCGGCAGGGAGGCGTCCTGCACGGCGCCGATGTTGCCGTGGGTGAGGACGCAGCCCTTGGGGGGTCCGGTGGTGCCGGAGGTGTAGATGATGGTGGCGGGGTCGCCGGGGGTGCGGGCTTCGGCCCGCTCCAGGAGGGCGGCCCCGGACTCGGCGTCGGCGGTCGCCCCGGCGCCCACGGCCGCCCCGGACCCCACGGTCGCCCCGGACCCGACGGCCGCCCCGGGCCCGCCGCCGCCGGTCACTCCGGCCCCCGCATACGCCTCCGCCCCCGTCATCACCACCACCCGCCGCACCCCCGGCAGCTTCCCCCGCAGCCGCTCCACCTTGGCGGCCTGCGCCGCGTCCTCGCAGAGCACCACAGAGGCCCCGGAGTCACCGAGCACCCAGGCCACTTCGTCGTCGCCCGCCGTCGGATACACGGGCACGACGACGGCGCCCGCCGCGAAGGCGCCGAAGTGGGCGTACGTCCACTCCGCGCGGGTCTCGCCGAGGATGGCGACGCGGTCGCCGGGGGCGACGCCGAGGCGGAGGAGGGCGAGGCCCACATCACGTACGGCGGCGCGCAGCCCCTCGTACGAGACCTCCTGCCAGTCGCCGTCCCGCTTGAACCGCAGCGCGGGCAGCCCGCCGTGGCGGTCGGCCGCCCACTCCGCGAGGACGGACAGGGTCCGGGGACGTTCGGCCTGCGGCGGCGCGGAAGGGGGAGTCATGGCTCGACGCTAGGGAGGACGGGGGGGCGGGCGGGATGACGCGAAACGTCAGCGGGGTTGGCCGGGGTGCTCAGGGGTGTGGGTACTCCCAGGGTCAGCCCTTCTCGCCCATGGCCGCGCGGAGCCAGTCGAGAGGCGTCTGGGCCAGCAGTTCGTCAGCCAGCCGTTGCCCGGACTCCGTGACGATGCGGGCGCGGCTGTTGTCGATCCACCGCTGTGCGCCGGCGTATCCCTGGCCCCTGTACTCCAGGCCCTGGAGCATGCACTCCAGCTTGTCGGCGTCCCGCGCGCAGATGGCCTCGGGCGTCTCCTTCGCCTCGTACTCGGCGACCAGAGCGCGCACAGCGGTACGCAGAACCTCGGGCATCCCGGCCGTCTGGTCGGCGGTCACCGCCTCGGCGTCTCCTGGGGCCGCGTACTTCTTGCCCAGGTGGTTCACATCGCCCGTGCGCGTCTCCTGAGAGTCGTGCCACACCGCCATGTGAGCCGCGCGTGCCGCGTCGGCGCCCTCCAGCGTCGCGATGACGGAGGCGATGACGGACGTGCGCCACGCGTGCTCGGCCACGCTCTCGGGGTCCCGAACGCCTGCCATCCACCAGCCCGTTCGGCGCGCGGACTTCAGCGTGCCCGCCTCCCACAGGAAGTGGGCGACCTCTTTCAGGTCCTGGTCAGCCACGGTGTCCCCTTTCACGCCTCGGCGAGGCGGATTGCGTACCGAATGCCCTCCAGCTCACGCCGAGCCTGCGGCGCGAGCTGCAAGTCATCCAACATCACAGGGAGTCGCTCGCGCAGGGCGGCACTCGTGGCCGATGGCGTGCGCAGCAACTTCGGACGGACGGCCACGAGTGTCCACAGCGTGTGGACGTTGAGGTCGAAGAACCCGTGTCGGGGAGTGAGCCCGCGGACCAGGTGATCCAGAAGGCGGTCGCCCTGCCAGGGGCCGGGCGTGGGCGAGGCGATGAAGTCGTCCGACAACTGGATGTGAGTCGACTCCCCGATCCAGTACGCCCAGTAGTTCAGGTTCGCCGCCTCGGCCATGTCGTCGTCGCCGAGGGTACGGGTGATGAAATGCACCATCCGGTCCCGGTCGCCCTGGCGGGCCTCGAAGGCGGCGACAGAACGGGAGTTGAGCCAGCGGCTCAGCCAGTCGCCCGGTCGTTCGAGTCGCTGCTGGTGGGCCAGCCACTCGGAGGTGTCGGTGGCCCGGTCGAATCCAGCGAGGTACAAGGCCTGCCGTCGGAGCAGGAAGTCCCTGCCGCCCCGGGCCTGTTCGGCCGTCTGCCGCATGCGGGTGAAGAACCGAGTGCGATCCTCGGGAGCGAGCTCCGGCGCCGTCGGCACGGGGCCTCGGCGGGGGCGCGGCGGCGCGGGGAGGTTGCGTACGGGTGCGGGCGCTACGCCGTTGAGCGGCCACGTCAGGACCTCGATGAGGTCGCGCTGCATGACCCAGGCGCCCAGCGGACTGCTGTCGGCGGCCGCTTCGTCGTCGAGGGCGCTGGACAGCAGGACGTCGGCCTCCATGGCCCGGTCGAGGGCGCTCAGAAGCTTCGCGGCTGTGCCCATGTGCATCAGCCGGTGCCGGTGGACGAGCATCTGTCCGACCGGCACCGATGTGAGCGGGCGGCGCCCCGACTCCCAGCCCGCGATGGTGTCGGGGGAAACCCCGAAGGCTTCGGCGAAGCCGTCCTGCGTGTGCCCCAACTGCTCGCGGATCACGCGAAAGACGTACCCCGACACGATGCCCGCACGGGTGCGTTCGGGCGTTCCCCGACCACCGGTCAGGGTTGACCGCGCGTGGTGCTTCATGGCGCCCCCTCGCCCGTGTCCAGCGGGCACTTACCCGTACCTACGGTCACTTCTGGCGACGATCTCCGCTGCCTACGGTCAAGGAGTGATGACCGGCAACTCAGAGTAGTGGGATTGGTGACGCCATGAACGCCGTAGAACGCATCTCGCCCGACCGTGAGGAAGGGAGAAAGCCGACCCCTCGCGTCGGCGGCAGCCCGCTGCTTTCCGGGGAGGCATTCGGATGACCCCACCCCAAGGCAACCGGCAGCCCATCGCCGCATGGCTCGCCGGAGCCGACCCCCGCCCCGACCTCGTCCACCTCGCCTGGGCGCAGCAAGGCCTCGCCCTGATCCCCCTCGGCCGTCGCTTCGACGCGATCCGCGTGGCCGCCGAGCGCGTGCACGCGGCCGTGGGTAGCGGCGAGCCGCAGGCGGTCGCGGCGTTCCTGAGCGACTGGCTCGACGGCCCCGTCATCCGCGACGTCCGCAGCACCCACGGCCCGTACTACGTCCTCATCGCCACGGACGCCCCGTGGCACGGGACCGAGGAGCGGCTCGGCACGAACACGCTCCTCGGTGTGCCCCGCCTCGGCCGCCCCCTCACTACGCTGACCCGCTGGGTGGTCCCGCCGTCGGCGCCCGGCGACCTGTGCGACCCCGGGCACCTGGGCGCCCTGCTCATGACGGCCGACCCGCTGCGGACGGTGGAGCCGTGAACCCCACGACGGCCGACCTCGACGAGCGGGCGACGAAGCTCTACCGGGGCTACCTCGGCCACCTGTGGGGGTGCCCCTCCTGCCGGACGGCGCACTACTGCGACGACGGCAACCGCATGCGCCGGGCATGGAAGGCGACTCAGAGCGCTTCCCTGCGCGCCCATCGGGCGGCACGCTCCGGAGGGGTGTGGTGAGGTGTGAAAGGACCGAAAGGTCAGGGCGGTTGAGGGAGGCCTGCGATGCCGCAGAACACGCTCAGTTTCGACGAACTCCTCGAGGCCGCGCAGCACTCGGCGGTGCACCTGGAGATGCGTGACCAGTACGCCGTCGGCGACGAGGCCGAGGACTTCCGCTCCTGGCTGCGAACCGGCCGCCGGGACGTCGATCCCGGCTCGGCGTACTGGGCGCCCTGGGTGGACATGATCTCCGGAGCGGTCGCCCGTGGCGTGGTCGTGCGCCGTGCGCGGATCGTGTCCGAACCGGTCACCGACTACATCCGCTACGAGCACACCGGGGCTGTCGTCAATGTCGCAGCCGGGGAACAGGTCAGATGGCTGCCCCGCCCGCGTGCCGTCGACTTGATGCTGCCGGGCGCGGACCTGTGGATCTTCGACGGGACGCGCGTGCTGTTCAACCACTTCACCGGTGACGGAAACTGGGCCGACCCCGACATGGAGTTGCGCTCCGAACCGGGCATCGTCGACCAATGCGTGGACGCGTTCGAAGCCGTCTGGGACCGCGCCGTCCCGCACGAGCAGTACGAGATCCACTGAGTCCAGTGAGTTCACTGAGGTCCACTGAGGTCCACTGAGATTCAGCCAACCCCCCGAGCTCCCCCGCCGCACGCCCCCGTCCCCTTCTTGACCACGTCCCCGCCAGCTACCGTCGACGCCATGGCCAGGCGGACGATCACCGTGCACCATGTGCGGGCCGTGCTGCGCGGGGCCGAGCGCGCGGGTGTCGACACCGTGCCGCTGTTGCAGGCCGCGCAGATTCCACCGCTGCTGCTCGGGGACGACCGGGCGCGCATCACGGCGACGCAATTCGCCTGGCTGTTCCGGGAGTTGTACCGGGCGACGGACGACGAGTTCCTGGGGCTCGGGTCGTCGCCGAGCAGGCCGGGGACGTTCGCGATGATGTGTTACGCCGCGCTCGGCTGCCGTGATCTGGGGGCGGCGATGGAGCGCGGGGTGACGTTCTACGGGCTGTTCCCCGGCGGCCCGGACCTCGCCCTGACCCGCACGGCCGACGGTGTCGTCTTCACCGTACGCAACGACCTCGACCAGGACTTCTTCCTCGCCGAGTGCCTGGTCATCATCTGGCACCGGCTGTGCAGCTGGCTGATCGGCCGCCGCATCGAGCTGCGCTGGGCCGACTTCGGGCATCCGCCGCCCCCGCACAAGGACGAGTACGAGGAGCTGTTCGGCTGCCCCGTCCGGTTCGGCGCGGAGCGCACCGGCGCCGGGCTCGCCCCGCACTGGCTGGCCGCGCCGCTGGTGCGGGACGAGGACGCGCTGGCGGCGATGTTGCGGCGGGCGCCGTTCGACCTGCTGTCGCGGCGGGAGTACGGGACGACGGTCGCCGAGCAGGTGCGGCGGGCGCTGGCCGTGGCGCTGCGGGACTCGCCGCGGCTGCCGTCGCTCGGCGAGATCGCGGCGCGGCTCGCGGTCAGCCCGGCGACGCTGCGCCGCCGGCTCGCGCAGGAGTCGACGTCGTACCAGCGGCTGAAGGACGCGGTGCGGCGGGACGCGGCGATCGCGGGGCTCGCGGAGGGGCGCGAGCCGATCGCGCGGCTCGCGGCGCGGCTCGGGTTCTCCGAGGACACGGCGTTCCACCGGGCGTTCCGCAGGTGGACGGGGACGACGCCGGGGGCGTACCGGGCGGAGGCGCCCGGGGCCGTCGGCGCCGACGCGCCGGGGGCGCGCGGCGCGGGTTCACCGCCCCGCCCGGCCGGGGCTGATACACCAGGTCAACGAAGCTGAGCTTTCGCGTCAGCACAGACCTTACTCACGAGTCACTACGGTCGACGCCTGCACGTCGTCCCGTTCGCTGGAACTTCCCGTCCCCCACGATCCGTTGGGAGAGCCGCATGCACGTACGCACCCGCACCGGTTTCAGAGCCCTCGCCCTGATGGCCGCGGCAGGCCTCTCGGCCGCGACCCTCACGACCACCGCGCACGCGGAGGACACGGCCAAGGACACCGAAGCCCGCGTCGCCGCCGCCCCCGGCGACATCGTCAGCTCCGAGCCGAGCGCCTTCCACCCCCTCCCCGGCCAGCCCACCAACACCAAGGCCTGGAAGATCCACTACCGCTCGACCACCGCCAAGGGCGCCCCGAACACCGTCTCCGGCACGGTCATCGTGCCGCAGGACGGCCGCACCGGCCCGCGCCCGCTCATCACGTACGCCGTCGGCACGGTCGGCGTCGGCGACCACTGCGCGCCGAGCGCCGGGTTCCCCCGCGGCACCACGATGGAGGCGAACCTCATCCAGCAGCTCACCCTGCGCGGCTGGGCGGTCGCCGTGACCGACTACGAGGGCCTCGGGACGCCCGGCGACCACACGTACACGGTGGGCAGGGCGGAGGGCCAGGCGGTCCTCGACGCCGCGCGCGCCGCGATTCGGCTGCCCGAGGCGGGCCTGTCGAAGGACTCGCCGGTCGGCATCATGGGCTACTCGCAGGGCGGCCAGGCCTCCTCGTGGGCGGCCGAACTGCACGGCTCGTACGCTCCCGACCTCAAGGTCAAGGGCACGGCGACCGGCGGCGTGCCCGGGGACCTGCAGAAGGTGGCCGCCTTCAACGACGGCTCGTACGGCTCGGGGCTGATCTTCATGGCGGCGATCGGCCAGAACGCGGCGTTCCCCGAGCTGAAGCTGGAGTCGTACCTGAACCCGGCGGGCAAGGCGCTGATCGGCGCGCTGCGCAACACCTGCGTGGCGGACGGTGCGCTCCTCGGCTCGTTCAAACGGATCAAGGACATGACGGTCAAGAACCCCCTCGACCAGCCGGACTGGCAGCAGCGCCTGCGCGAGTCCCAGGTCGGCACGCGCGCCCCCGACGCGCCGGTGTACCTCTACCACGCCCTCGCCGACGAGCTGATCCCGTACGGCGTCGGCGCCCAGGTCCGCAAGGACTGGTGCGCACGGAAGGCGAACGTGGAGTGGCACACCGTCCCGCTCGGCGAACACGTCACCGGCGTCATCACCCAGTCGCCGCTGGCGGCGCAGTGGCTGGCGGAACGGTTCGCGGGGAAGCCTGTGCGGGGGAACTGCTGAGGGTGCGTCGCTGAGGTGCCTCGCTGGGGGTGCCTCCGCCGGGGGCGCCTCGCCGAGGGCGCCGCTGAGGGCGCCTCACTCATGGCCCCTCACCGACAGCGTCTCGGTGAGAGCTTCTCGCTGACGGCCCCTCGCTGACGGCGCGGTGCCGACGGCACGGCCCGCGTCGGCGCCGGGGCACCCAGGCCGGGCGGGCGCCCGCAACGGCGCCTGCCCGGCCTTCGGCGTCCAGCAACCGGACGGGGCGGCGCCGGGTCGGGCGCCGACCGGTGCCGTCAGGTGTCTTCCGCGTACGGGAAGCGCGGTACGCGAGCGGGGCGGGCCGGGTCACCCGGGTCGGCGCCCGGCACACCCCGAGCCCTCGCGCCCGGGGCCCTGGCCGCCCCCGGAACCCCGGGCACGCGGACAGGCGGCCCCGACAACCCCTCCGTATCGGGGTGCCCCGCACCCCGCGCGGACTCGCGCCCGCCGCCCCCGACGCGGTCACCCGCCTCGTGGCGGGCGGACCCCGCGGCCCCGGCGTGCCGCCAGCCCTCGCGGAACCAGCGTGCGCGCTCGCACTCGATCTCCTCGTCGGTGACGACGCGCACGTGCTCCGCACCCACGTCGGCCACCTTGCGGCTCAGCTCGGCCAACAGTTCGGCCACGAGCCGCCGACCGGGCTCCGCCGCGCCGTCCGGCCCAGCCGGACCGTCCCCCGCCTTGTCCATCTCCCCCTCCTCAGTGCCCCCTCGGACCGTCCGGTCCTACGTACCGCCGCCCTCCGGCAGGAACTGCCGTACCACTCTCACGAACAACTCCCGCTGTTCCACGGGAACTTCCATTCTCCAGGCCGCCTCCTCGGGACTCATCCGGGATTCAGCCGCCGCACCGTCGTACCGCCGGTTTCCGGACAGCGGAAGGTCGTCCTCCGTGAGCCGCCCCGACCGGATCAGCATGTCGCGCAGCGGCACGTCGAGGACGACGGCCAGGCGACGCATCGTCTCCAGGTCCGGCATGCTCTGCCGCTGCAACAGGCGGCTGACGCCCGCGCGGTGCACGCCCGCGTCGTCGGCAAGTTTGGACTTGCCGCCGCCCCGCGGACTGTCGATGTCGTAGCCGCGCCGGCGCATCAGCTCCTCGACCCACGCGGCGAACTCGTCAAGTCCGTCGCCGCGGCCGCGGCCCGCGCCCTCCCCCACGCTCGAACGCATGTGATCGCTCTCCCCTCGTAGCGAGGGCAGCGTACCGAGCGCGCACGCACCCTCGTGTGTGCGTGCTCGCACGCATTCGTGGAGATCCTGTCAACAGCCCTGCTGCACAGGACAGTTGGTACGGCACGGCACCCCTCCACTCCGACCGGCATCCGCTTGCGTGCGCACACGCACCATGCAACGCTGAGAGCTCGTTCGCCACACTCGAACGATTGTTCCCACCTCTTGGGAGGGCTTACACATGCCTGCTCGGACAACGTCGCAGCCACCCGCCCTGACCTGGAACGACTCCCCCGACTCCGCCCCCACGGGCGAGCGGCTCGACTGGCGCAGGTCCGCCGCCTGCGCCCAACTTCCGCAACGTTCCGTATTCGCACGCGTCCCCTCCGAAGCGGCCGAGGTATTGCGCGCCTGCAACCAGTGCCCCATCCGTAAGGAGTGCGAAGCCGTGGTGAACCCCGCGCACACCTGGTTCGACGGGGTCAGCGGCGGCCGGTTATGGCGCAACGGGCGCGAGGTGACTGCCGCGTGAGCCGCCGCACACCTCCGCCCATGCCCGCCAGCGACGGCCCGGCAGTGTGGCTCGGCGCACTGGCCCGCCGCTTCCCCGACCTCCTCGGCGAACTCGCGCCGAGCCCCGGCAGCGCCCTGCGCGAACGCCCCGGCGCCGCCCGCGTCGGCGGCACCTCCACCCCCGTGCGGCTCTGCGTCTCGGACGCGATCCGTGATGTCACCGACGGGGTCGTGGAGTTGGAGGAGGCGGTACGGGACCGGCTCGGCCTGCGTCCGGTGGCGCCCGCGCCCGTACCCGTACGCCTGCGTCGCATCGCGGGGCTCCTCGACCGCGTCACCGCACACGCGGACCTCACCGCGCACGTCACCGACGAGGCCCGCCGCATGGTCCACCGCTGCTCCCGCGTCCTCGGCGACCCCGAGCAACTGGTCCGCGTCGCGGGCCGCTGCCCCGCCTGCGACTCGGTGTCCCTGCGGGCCCTCCCAGAGCGGGCGCTCGTGATGTGCGTGAACCCCGTGTGCCGGCACGTACTCGAGGGCGAGGAGGGGACAGGCGGATGAGCGGACACGGAGGAGCCCTGGTCACGGGCGAGTTGGCGGCGGCCGAGGTGCAGGTGGCGGCCGCGACGATCCGGAAGTGGGTGCAGCTCGGGCATCTGGCGGCGGCGGGGCGGCAGGGGCGGCGGCATCTGTACCGCCTGGAGGATGTGTTCGCGGCGGAGCGGGTGGTTCGGGGGCGGGGCGTGTAGCTCGTCGCTCTTCAGCTGGAGGCGGGGTCACCGGTGCGGACCGGTGACCCCGCCTTCGCGCGTTTACGCCAACTCCACTACCCAGTACGTGAGTTGCGGACGTGACCGGCACCCTTCACACTTGAGGCAGCGGCAGAGCTGCGCCCCGACCCCGGGGCGACGGACCTGCCGCTTTCTGCTGCCCCCGCACCCTTGAGAAGGGAGCATCCATGTGAGCGTCCTGACCTTCCCCGACGCGGAACGGCTGGTCGTCGACTTCCTGAAGAACCGCCCCGAGCTGGCCGGTACGACGGTCGACAACCGTCCGCCCGCCGGTTTCGACGGCACCGAGAAGGCCGTCCTCGTCTCCCGCGTCGGCGGCGCCTGGCTCGACGACCAGCACCTGGACCAGCCGCTGCTCGACCTGGAGGTGTACGGCCCGGACAAGACGACGGCGCACGCGGTGGCCCTCGCGGCCCGCGCCTGCGTCCTGGAACTGTCCGGCACGACGTACGGCACCGCGGTCGTCACCGACGTCTCCGAGTCCGACGGACCACGCTGGCTGCCGGACTTCAACCGACCGCGCGGCAACCGCTATCTGGCCACCGTCCAGCTCAGGCTGCGCCTGGCCTGACCCCGCACCTCCTTGCTCACCCATGGGCCCTGTCGACGTCCGGCGGGGCCTTCGTCATGCCCGCAACCCACCCATCACCCCGAGGAGTTCACATGCCCAGCACTTCCGGAAACGGCGGCCAGATCCGCGTCGCGGGAACCGGCCGCATCCTGGTCGCCCCGGTCACCCTCCCGCCCGCCGGTGCCGGTGAGCCCGTCCCGGTCCCGGCCCCCCGGACGACCACCGACGACTGGCCGGTGGCGCACTGGCAGGACCTGGGATTCACCACGACCGACGGCATCAAGTTCAACAAGAAGGAGAAGATCGACCCCGTCGACACCTGGCAGTCGGCGACGCCGGCCCGGTTCATCTACTCCGACCGCGACCTCACCGTGAAGTTCCAGCTGCTCCAGATGAACAAGCAGACGCTCGCGTTCTTCATGGGCATCCCGGCGTCGGAGATCAAGCAGACCACGACCGCCGACTCCCCGCCCAAGCCGGTCGACGGCACCTACGAGTTCCAGCTGCCCAGCAACCCGCAGAAGGACGAGCGGGCCCTCGGCATCGAGTTCAAGGACGGCGCGGACATCACGTACCGCTTCATCGTCCCGCGCGGCCAGGTCACCGAGACCGAGGAGCTGGGGCTCACCCGGACCGGAGCGCTGAAGCTCGGCGTGACCTTCACGGCCCTCGAGGGGCCGAACGGCGAGCTGGCCAAGTGGATCATGAAGGACAAGGCGTACGCGTAAGTCCTCAGGCCCGTGGGGCGGCCGTCCGGCCGCCCCACTCCCCCCTCCCACCCCTTGGAGCCTCCATGCCTGGTTTCAACGTCAACGCGGCCCGCGCCCAGCGCCTCGAAGCGCTCGGCCGGACCTGGTCCTTCGAGCTCGACGGCGACGCCTTCGAACTCCCCACGGAGCTGACCCGCGCGACCGCGCGCCAACTCCGCGCCCTCGACGACAACGACGTCGACGGCCTGCTCGAACTCCTCCTCGGAGAGGCCCAGTTCGCCCGCTTCGCCCGGCACGAGACGACGATGCAGGACATCGCCGCGATCCTCGACGCCTACGGCAAGGAGACGGGGCTCGGCCTGGGGGAAGACTGAGCCTCGGCGAGCTCGTGGACGAACACGCCGAGGCCCTTGAGTCGGACCTCCTCCGCCACTACGGCATCGACCTCCTGGACTGGCATCGCGGCCGCCTCTCTTCACGGCGTCTCGCGGTGCTTGTCCGCCACCTGCCCCGCGACAGCGCCCTGCACCGGGAGCTGCACGGGGAGGCGGCGGAGTGGTCGGTGACGGACTACCTGCTGGCGCACGCGGTGGACCAACTGGCCGAGTCCAACTGGATGTTCGCGATGGTCAACCGGGATGAGGACACCGAGCCGCTGGAGTATCCGACGCCCCTACGGCGACCGGGCGACGAACATCGGCAGGAAACCGGGACCCCGCACGTCACCACAGAGAGCGATGTGGCAGCGTTCTTCGCCCTGTGACAGCGCGCAGGACATCGCGGCGGCCTCCGGAAAGGCCTAGCGCGGGCGAAGCTTGATGCGCCAGCGGCACATGCTGCCCCAGCCCAGGCTGTTGCTCGTCGCACTGACGACGAGAAGCCCCGGTTTCTTCGGCAGATCGATCGTCCCGCTGAACTTGTCTCCATGGGAAATCAAATTCTGCCCTCTACTGCCGTCAACTGAGTACAGGGCGATACACCCTCTGCAGCCGAACTTGACGTCAGCCTGCCATTTCCCTCCCGGGTACGAGAAGATGCGCGACGCCGTCGCCGACCGGGCGTCTCCCAACTCGTCGGCCTCGGACACATCCCGCAACACGACATTCCACGCTCCGACGCTGCGCACGCCACCACTGATGGTGAGACGTGAATAATTCGCCGGAATGAGCATGCTGGTTCTCTCTCTGCCCCACGCGGAATCCCCTATCTTCTCCCGCTTCCACGAGTTACGAGAACCCCCTACACCGTTGACGGAGAAACCTTTACCGAGTAACCCTCCCCACGTTTCAGCAAGGAGCACCCTGCCGACCAAATGATCAGGAATCTCAAATTCGGACTCGCCGCGTCCAGAAAACTCGACCACAGACTCCTCAGACATTCCACTGCCCCACAATTCAGGAAAGGGGCACGAATGGGCGACAAATCGGCACCACTACTTTACCGAACGCCCTTCGATGCTCACCTTCTGACTGGAAGTGATCACCAGCTTCTTCACCCAGGGTGCTGCTTGATGCGCCAGCGACCCATGAGCCCCCAGCCGCTCTCCCACTGGGAGCCACTCACCACGATCAGTCCCGGCTTTTCCGGAAGGGAAATCGTCCCACTGAACTTGCTGTCGTGAGAGACGAGAACCCCTTTCTCGCGACCCTCGAGGTCGAGCATCTTGACGCATCCCATGCTCGCGAATTCGACATCTGCCTGCCTGGAGCCACCCGCGTAAGAAAAGACTCTCGACGCCTCACCGGTCTCGACCCCCTTAATCTCCGGAACCGCAGACAATTCACTCAGGGACACATTCCATGCCCCCACGCTGCGCATTTCTCGGGCTATTTCGAGTCGACTGTACTCCGCGGGTATAAGCAAGTGGGATCTTCTCTTGCCGCCGGCCGAGCAGCCTATGTACACACTGCGGACGAAGCCCTCTCGTCGCCGTTCTCCGTTGAGAACAAATTTCCGATGGAGCATTCCTCCCCATAACTCGGCAAGCAGCACGCGGCCGACGAGTTCCTTGGGTATGTCGAACTCGGACTCACCGCGACCGGAGAAGACGTGACCGGTTCCCTCACTCATGAGCAACCTTCCGCGAGAAGAGACACAAATGTCCGATGCCGAAACACACAGCATCAAAGCAAGCATTGCAGACCTCACCTCGGAGTTCCAGACCTTCAAGAAGAGGCTGGAAGCCGGGATATGGAAAGCCGAGGCAACCGGAACATCTCAGTCCGTGACTGGCGTCTCGGGTTCCGCCACCGCGGTCTCGGGAGAGTTCACGGGGCTGAGCGGCGGCTTGAAGCTGTGGAACTACGAGTACGACGTCCGTGCGGAGCGAGAAAAGACAAAGCTGGATCTAGCCGGCATGAGCCCTCACAAGTTGTTCCGCGGCATCACAGAGCTCCGTGAGGGGGTGACCAAGGTCAGTGACCGAGTCACCGAGGTCGACCGACGGGCCGACCGCCGACTCCGGGACATGAACCGCGACCTCAACCAGAAGATCCGCCGCAAGGCCGACCGGTCCGCCGTCGGTGACGCGAACACCCGGCAGAACAACCAGATCCGGGACCTCCAGCGGAGCGCGAGCCGGGCGCACGACGAGTTGCAGCGGCTCTACGGCGCGGTGGCCCGCCTGGACGGCCAGTTCTGACGCCGGACCGCGTCCCGGTCCGACGCCGGACCGTGTCCCGAGAGGAGCATTCATGGCACTGAACACATCCCTCAGAACGACCGTCACCCAGCTCAACCGCATGCGGACATCCGTGGGGCAGACGGCGACGGGCCTCACCCGGCTTCGTACGTCGACGGGCGATGCCTCCAAGGCAGTTGACGGGATCAAGAAGTCGGCCGGTCCTGCCGGTACCTCCGTCGGCAAGCTCCGTACCGCCGCGAAGAACGGGAGCGAGGCCCTCGACAAGCTCCGCACCAGCGCGCGGCGAGGAGACGAGTCCCTCGGCAAGCTCCGCTCCACGGCGGGCCGCGGCGACGACGCCGTCCGTAAGCTCCGCTCCGGCGTGCGCGGCGCCGACGGCGCGTTCGACAAGGCCAAGGGCGGGTCCGACAAGCTCAGGTCGTCGCTCGACCGGATGCGCCGGTCCGCCGACCGGGCCAAGAGCGCGTTGCAGGGCGTGAAGCGGCAGGCCGACGCCGTCGAGCGGTCCGTCGGCAAGGCCGGGCGGAACGCCGACCGGGGCGGGAAGTCCATGGGGCAGCTCGGGAAGGGGGCCAGAGGGGCCTCCGCCGCGCAGCGCGGGCTCAACCTCGCGATGGCGGCGAACCCGTTCGGCCTCGTGATGGCGCTGCTCGCCCCGCTGATCACGAAGTTCGTCGACATGGACAAGGTCGCGAGGCTCGTCCGCCGGGGCGTCTCCGCCGCCTGGAGCGGCATCAGGAGTGCCTCGTCGGGAGCCTCGCGGTTCCTGAAGCCGCTGCTCGCAGGAGTCGTCAACGCCTTCCGCTCCCCCGTCGTACAGCTCGTGCGCGGGCTCAACGTCCTCATCGGCGCCATGAACCGGATCAAGTTCAAGGTGCCGGGGTGGGTGCCGGGGCTCGGCGGGAAGGGGTTCGGGTTCGATCTGCCGCGGATTCCGGTGCCGCATCTCGCCGAGGGCGGTGTGGTGCGGGCCCGGCCCGGCGGCACGCTCGCGCTCGTCGCGGAGCGCGGGGAGAGCGAGGCGGTGATCCCGCTCAGCAGGTTGGAGCGGATGCTCGGCAACCAGAACAGCGGCGCAGCGCTGCGCCGCCTCGCGGAGGCCCTGGAGCGGCTCGCCGAGCGCCCCGTGCACGTGGACGTCGACGCCCAGACCATCGCCCGCGCCGTCTTCAGCGGGCAGCGCAAGCTCGCACGGAGGTGAGCCGTATGGCCAGGAATCTTTGGATCGGCAGCCCCGGACTGCTCCGGGAGATCCCCCAGGCCGCCAAGAGCTGGGACCGCGGCGCCGAGCTGAACGTCAGTGAGTTCAGGGCACTTGAGGGCCAGGTCACGACCTTCGCGCCCTTCCACACCACGCGCAGGCTGAAGTTCTCCTTCGAGGGCCTGGAGCCCGCGGACGCGCAGCACTTGGCGCGGCTCGCGCGCCGCGCCCCCGACGGCCGGACCGGCCGGGCGGCGGGCCCCGTGGCCGTGCTCGACCCGGTCTCCGTCAACCTGCTCGGCCCCGCGCAGGCCGCCGGGCAGAGCGGCCGGGCGGACGGCCTGGACCACTGGTTCGCGGTGAGCGGCAAGCCGACCTTCAAGCGGTTCGTCCGCGAGGGGTGGGCGGTGGGCGGAACGGTGCCCTCGGTCGTCGGCTGGGTGCACGGCACCTGGCCCGGCTGGCCGGTGGCCCCCGGCATGCGCGTGTCCTGGCTGCTTCCGCCGGGCTGGGGCCAGGACGCCGTCGCGCGCCTGGCCTGGAAGGACGCCGATGGGCAGGCCCTGCGGGAGACAAGCGGCACCAACATCTCGGTCACCGGCGCCGCTCCCGTGGACGCGGCCTTCGTGACGCCCCAGGGCCTGCTGAACAGCACCGGCGTCATCCCGCTCGGCGGCGCCTGCCTGTCCATCGGCGAGGCCCCCGAGGCCTTCGCGGTCGGCGACGGCTGCCCCGCGATGTCCGTCACCGGCTATTCCGACGTGCCGGCCGCCCGCCTTCCGTACCGCAACATCGGCATCGACCTCGTGGAGGTGACCCGTGCAACCCTCTGACCCGGCCCTTGACGCGGCGCTCGCGGCCCCCGAGCGCCAACCGGCCCACTCCACCCGCCTCGGCGGGCGCGAGGTGGGGCCGGACGTGCAGGCCTGGACGGTCGAGCGGGCGTACGCCACCGACCTGCCGGAGGCCGTACGGGCGTTCTCCGGGAGCGCGTCCGCGCAGCTGGAACTCCAGCTCGGCGGACACGACGGGGTGCCCGCGCCGCGGCTGTACTCGGCCTGGGCGGACCGTGCCACCGGCGACGTCACCCGGCCCGGCCAGTCCGTCGTCCACACCGTGGGGGCGGCGGGCCACACCCTGCCCGCCTTCCGCGGCACCGTCCGCTCCCGCTCGGCCGCGTCCGGCGGCGACACCGTGACCGTGCAGGCGCTGGACGGCGCGGAGCGGCTGCGCGGTCCCGCCGCACTGCCCCGCCCGTACCACGGCTATCTCTGGGGCAAGCCCGTCGCCACCGCGACCTGGTGCGTCGACGAACTCCTGCGCCAGGGCGGCATCCACAGCTGCCCGCCGCCGCGCGCTCCCGTCGCGGACGACGAGGACAAGGCCCCCCTGTCGATCATCTACGCCTCCTTGCACGGCGGCTTCAACTCCACGTACGGCCAGCCCGAGGCGCTGCCCGCCCCCACCACGTACACCTGGGAGCGCGAGGGCGCGCCGTTCGAGATGGCGCTGGTGCCGAACGAGCCGGGGTTCAGGACGTCGTGGATGCCGCGCTCGCGGATGGTGCTGCCGGGCAGCGTGTTCCTGATGGAGTGCTGGGTCAACACGGCTCTCGCCCGCGGCGACACGATCACCCTGTCGGCGCTGTTCGACCGCAGCGCGGGGAAGTTCGGGGTGATCTCCGTCGCGTTCGACGCCAAGACGTCGTACGTGACCATGCGGTCGGGAACGCTGGGCGGCACCTCGGAGAGCCAGGCCTTCATCCCCACGAAGTTCGGTGCGCTGAAGGGCCGTTGGCACCTGGGACTGCTCGTCACGACCAAGCCGTCCAGCCCGCGCCCCACGATGCAGATCCGGATGACGGCGCCGGACGGTGAGTACATCGACAGCGACGACATCGAGTTCACGGAGGCGGCCGCGTCCCAGCAGCCGTCCGAGTTGCGGCAGGTCGACGTGACGACCGACATGGCTGTCGAGTGCGTCCAGGTCACCGACCGCGTGGCGGCGAAGGCCAGCGCCTTCACCCAGGCGGCGTGGGAGCAGCGCGGCGAATGGGTCAAGGGCGCGGAGCTGGACACGCCCGAACTGCCGCTGTTCGACGTGCCGAAGGTCTCGGGGTCGCAGTGGGACGTCATCTCGGAGATCGCCCGCGTGAGCATGTCGACAGCGGAGTTCGACGAGCGCGGGATCTTCCGGTGGCGCGGCCCCGGCCGGTTCGCGAAGGCGCCGACGAAGCCCCATCTGACGGTGACCACCCGCAGGGACATCGCCGCGCTCACGGTCACCGAGGAGATCGACGCCTGCCGCAACTACTGCGTGCAGCCCTACGAGGACTGGAAGAAGTCCGGCTACAAGGACGCCGAGCCCGTCCTTGACACCTCCGTGCGCAAACTGATGCCCGGAGTCCCCGTCGAGGTCAGCTACGCGATGGTGGAGGAGGAGAACGACATCGGCCCGCTGCAGGTCGTGGACGACGCCGACCCGAAGGCGGGGCACGTGGTCCGGTTCGGCGACGCGGAGGACGGCGGGCGCTCGGTCAAGGGCAAGGTCACGGTCAGCAGTTGGCGCGAGGGACCGTCGTACGTCGTCCGGTTCACCAACCGCGGTACGACACCGCTGTGGACCGTCACCAAGGACGGCAAGCCTTCGGTGTCCATCGTTCCGATCCAGCGGCTGGTCGACCCCAAGAAGCGCAAGTGGGCCCGCTGGAGCACACCGAGCCACGGGCACTACGGCAAGCAGCAGTACCACGCCCCGGAATCCCCGTGGGTGCAGAGCGCCACCATCGCGCGGGCTCTTGCCTCCACCGTGCTGGACGCCGGTCGCTACCCGGTGCCCGTGCTCGACGCGGTGGAGGTCCTGCACGACCCGAGGATCCAGCTCGGTGACGTCGTCCGCGTCGTCGACGGTGCGGGCGCCGAACTGAACACGCTGGCCTGGGTCGTCGGCCTGCGCACCACACACACGGCCGGCGGTGTCCCGCAGCAGACCCTCACCTTGCGCGGCACGTCCTACAACGGCGTCCCCGTCGACGCCGGTCTCACCCCGGACGGCCCTGTCGACACCGGCACGCCCCGGGGCGCCGCCGCGCCGCGCGCCGTCCGGGCGCTCACAGCAGCCGCGCCCGAGCCGCGCCCCGTCACCCCTGTCCCGATCGACGACCCGGACGCGCGCGCCGGGGACGACGGCATGGACCTCGACCACATGCTGCCGCCGCCCTGGGAGCAGTGAGCACGGACCGCGCCGCGCGGCCGCCCACACCGACGTGAGCCAAGGAGGCACCCCATGGCCACCCCTCTCACCTCCACCACCCTCCTCACCGCCCTCCATCAGGAAGGAACCACCACCCAGCAGCACCCCAACTGGCGTACCCACAACCGCAACCACAAAGGCCCCTGGGGCCCCGTCCACGGCGTGATGCTGCACCACACCGCCGGGACCAACAGCCTCTCCGCCTGCCGCCACGGCCTGCCCGACCTGCCGGGCCCGCTCTGCCTCGGCCTCGTCACCAAGGACGGCACCGTCCACCTGCTCGGCCACGGCCGGACGAACCACGCCGGGAACGGTTCCGCCGCCGCGCTCGCCGCCGTGCGGGCCGAGCAGGCGCCGCCCGCGCGGCCGGGCCCGGACGCCGTCGACGGCAACGCCCGGTTCTACGGCTTCGAGATCGAGAACCTGGGCAACGGCCGTGACCCCTACCCGGCCGCGCAGCTCGACGCCGTGGAACGGCTCGCGGCGGCGCTGTGCCGGGCGCACGGGTGGTCCGAGGCCTCGGTGATCGGCCACAAGGAGTGGACCCGGCGCAAGATCGACCCGTCGTTCTCGATGGCGGCGATGCGGGCTCGGATCGGGCGCCGCCTCGGGTCGCGCCCTCCGGGGCGTCCCGACGAGCCCGGTTCCGCTCACGCCCCGTTCCCCGGCGCCGCCTTCTTCGTCCCCGGCCGTCGCAGCGCGCTGGTCACGGCCGTGGGACGGCGCCTGGTCGCCGAGGGCTGCGGGCGGTACGCCGTGGGGCCGGGGCCCGAGTGGAGCGAGGCCGACGTGCGGTCGTACGCCGCCTGGCAGCGCAAGCTCGGTTACGCGGGCGGCGACGCCGACGGCATACCCGGGCGCGCCAGCTGGGACCGGCTGCGCGTACCGCGCACGTGAGGGGGGCCGCCATGTCCGACGCCGGCCGTCGCTCCCTGCGCACCCTGGTGCAGACCCTGTTCGCCCTGGCCGCCGCGTTGCCGCTGCTCGCGGACGATCCGGCGGTACGCGAACTCCCGGGCGTCGCCCTGGCGGTGGCCGTCGCCGGGGCGCTCAGCCGTCTGATGTCCGCCCCCGCCGTCGAACGGCTGCTCCCGGCCTGGCTACGGGACGCGGACGGGGGCCGGGGCCGGTCCGGGGCGAGTGCGGAGGCCACGGATGACCAACTCTGACACCGACGGCATCGCCCTGGAACTGGAGCGTCTGCACCGCTCCGTCGACGTGGGGTTCGCCACCACCCGGGGCGACTTGGCGCTCCTGCTCCAGCGCGCCGACCAGACCGACAAGGCCCTCGGCGAGCACGAGGAACGCCTCGACGCCCTGGAACGCACCCGCTGGCCGCTGCCGTCCCTCGCGGCCGTGACGTCGTGCACGGCACTGGCCGTGACGTTGTGGCAGGGGTCGGGGAGGTGAGGAGCCCGACCGGGGGCGCGTGACGTTCCGCCACGGGCGGGGCGTCCCCGAGGAGATCCGCCTCGTGCGGCCCCCGCCCGTACCGGCGCCGCCCCACCCCAGGAGCGGCGCCGCCCTCAGCGCCCCGCACCCCCCGCCAACAGCCGCCACGACACCCCCGCCGTCCCCGCCAGCAGCGCGCCCACCACCACGAGCCCCTCCCGCATCCCCGTCACCGCGAACCCCTCG
Source organism: Streptomyces sp. NPDC041205 (assembly GCF_055591765.1). Classification (NCBI taxonomy): domain Bacteria; kingdom Bacillati; phylum Actinomycetota; class Actinomycetes; order Kitasatosporales; family Streptomycetaceae; genus Streptomyces; species Streptomyces sp. NPDC041205. The sequence continues at coordinate 1,486,749 of NZ_JBVIZH010000002.1, forward strand.
CCGGAGGCGATCAGCGCGCCGAACAGGGCCACCGACAGCGCGCCGCCCGTCTGGCGGAGGGAGTTGAGGAGGCCGGAGGCCGTGCCCGCGCGGTGGGCGGGGACGGCGTCGATGAGGAGGGCGGTGAGGGCGGGGACGGCGAGGGCGCCGCCGATTCCGGTCGGGACGAGGAGGACGAGGACCAGCCAGACCGGCGTCCCCGCGCCGAGCGGGAGGAGCGCGAACATGGCGCCGGACAGGATCAGTTGCCCTGTGACGATGACCGCGCGGCGCCCGACGCGGTCGGCGAGCGGCGCCGAGACCAGGTTCGTGGACGTGATGAGCGCGGCGAGCGGCACGAACATCAGGCCCGTCGCGATGCCCGACATGCCGAGGAGCTGCTGGCAGTACAGGCCGAGCAGGAACACCACCCCGTAGAAGCCCGCGTTCACCGCGAAGCCGACCGCGAGCGACACCCCGACCTCGCGCCGCCGCAGCAGCGAGAGCGGCACCATCGGCGCGGGATGCCGGCGTTCGGCGGCGCGGAAGCCCACGCCCGCCGCCACCGCGACGGCCGCCGCGGCCAGCACCCCGGGGTCGGTCCAGCCCGCGTGGCCGCCCTCGATGACCGCGTACGCGAGTCCGGCGAGGGCCAGGACGGCGGTGAGCTGGCCGGGTACGTCGAGCGGCGCCGGGCGGCGCGGGGACGGCGCGACCCGGGCGAGCAGCGCCAGGATCAGCGCGCCCACCGGCAGGTTCAGGAGGAACACCGCGCGCCAGCCCACCGTCTCGGACAGCACCCCGCCGAGCACGGGCCCCGCGGCCATCGCGACCGAGCCGCCGACCGTCCACAGCGCGATCGCGCGGGCCCGGCGCCCCGGATCGTCGTACGCCTGCCGGATCAGCGCGAGCGAGGCGGGCATGACGACCGCCGCGGCCGCGCCCTGCGCCACCCTGGCCGCGATCAGCCACCCGATGCCGGGCGCGAGCGCGCAGGCCAGCGAGGCGAGCGCGAACAGGGCCGTCCCCCAGGCGTAGGCGCGCCGCGCCCCCGCCCGGTCCGAGAGCGCCCCCGCGGAGATCATCAGCGCCGCGAACATCAGCGTGTACGCGTCCACGACCCACTGCAACCCGGTCATCCCGCCGTGCAGGTCGGCCCGGATGCCGGGCAGCGCGATGTTCACCGCCGACACGTCGATCGTGATGACGGTGAAGCCGAGCAGGGCGGCGACGAGGGCGAGGGCGGGGCGGGTGGGTGCCGGGTGCTGCGCCGGGGACGCGGACGGGTTCGGCGCAGGGGGCGCGGACCGTTTCAGCGCCGGGGACGCGGGCGCGTTCGGCGCCGGGGTCAGCGCCTGCTCCGCGGGCGCGGCACTCCGCTCCGCGCAGGGGACAGTGGACGACATGCGGAATCTCCTGGGTACGGGAGGGGCACGCAGCGCTACGAGGGGGCGTGCCGGAGGTACGGGGAACGGCCGGGTGGGCCGCCTCCACCCTCCGCCGACGGCGCGCGCCCCGGCAGACCGCGGCGTTCCTGGCCCTGACACGGCCCCCCACTTCTCCGCCGTCTCACGGACACTGGACCCATGACGTACGGCACTGCCCCGGAGAGAAACGGCACCGAGCTCGGCCGCTACCTGCGCGCCCGGCGTGCCCAGGTCAGCCCCGCGGAGGCGGGCCTCCCCGCCGGGACGGGCCTGCGCCGCACGCCGGGGCTGCGCCGCGAGGAGCTGGCGACGCTCGCCGGGGTGAGCGTCGACTACTACACACGCCTGGAGCGGGGCCGCGAGACCAACCCCTCACCGGCCGTGATCGATTCCCTGGCCCGCGCCCTGCGGCTGTGCGGCGACGCCCACGAGCGCCTGCACGAGCTGGCCGAGCTGGCCTCGGGCCGTCTCAGCGAACCGCCGCCGACCACCGAGTTCACGGTGCGCGACTCCGTCGTACGGATGCTGGACGCCCTGCGCCCGCTGCCCGCGTACGTGGTGAGCCCGCACAACTACCTGCTCGCCGCGAACACCCCGGGCCGCCGTCTGATGCCGGGCCTCTTCGACTGGCCCGCCGAGCAGCGCAACATCACCCGCTATATGTTCCTGCACCCCGTGGGCCGCGAGCTGTACGTGCCCTGGGAGGAGACCGTCGCCAAGTCGGTGGCGCACCTGCGCGCGGTCGGCGGGCGCGACCCGGACTCGCCGCAGTTGGCCGCCCTGGTCGGCGAACTCTGCCTGAAGTCACCGGAGTTCGCCCGCATGTGGGACCGGTACGAGGTGCGGGAGCGCGGCGGCGGCATGAAGTCGTTCGCACACCCCAAGGCGGGGGCGATGTCCCTCACGTACGAGGTGATGCGCCTGGCGAGGACGGGCGGGCAGCGCCTGGTGACCTACCAGGCGGAGCCGGACAGCGCGGACGAGGCGGCGATGCTGCGCCTGGACCCGGCGGCCCGCACGACACCGCCGCGCCCCTAGCCGCACCGGCACCCGCCCCCGCGCCCGGTCGCCCCCGGTCACTCCGCCGCGCACGAACTCCCGTTCTTCGGCATCTGCTTGTACAGCAGGAACGCGTCCACCTTGTCCTTCACGCACTTCGAGCCGAAGTAACCGGTGTGCCCGTCGCCCCTGTTGTCGAGGACGACGGCGGAGGAGCCGAGCCGCTCGGCGGTCTCCACGGTCCAGCGGTACGGCGTGGCCGGGTCGCCGCGGGTGCCGACGAGCAGGAACTTCGGGGTGTCGACGTCGCGCACGTCCTTGCGGATGTAGTCCGTGCCCGCGGGCCGCCCGAAGCACAGCAGCACGGGCAGCAGCATCGACTTGCCGAAGACGGGCGACGCCTGTTCGAACTCCTCCTCCAGACGGCCGACTTCCCGCTCGACGCGCTTGGCGTCCGGCCGGTCGGGGTCGTCCGCGCAGTTGACGGCCATGAGCGCGGCGGAGGAGTTGTCCGCGGGGATCTCCGTACGCCCGCCGGGAGCCCGCTCGTCGCCCATCGAGCCGCCCATCCGAAGGAGCGCGCGCGGGTCGCCGTCCGCGAGCAGCGCGCCGAGCGCCTGGGACAGGGCGGGCCAGGCCTGCCTGCTGTAGAGCGCGCTGCCGAGCACGCTCACCACGTCCTGGCCGGTGAACTCCTGGCCGTCCATGGCCCGCAGCGGATACGCGTCGAGGTCGTCGATGAGCTTGGTCATGGCGTGCCGGGCGTTGCGCGAGTCCTCGCCGAACACACAGCCCGCGTTCTTCGTGCACCACAGCAGGAAGTTGTCCAGGGCGGTCTGCCGTCCCTCCGCGCCGACCAGGGCCTGCTCGGCCACGTCCTCGGTCAGCGTGTCCACGCCGTCGAGGACCATCCGGCCGACCTTCTTCGGGAACTGCGCCGTGTACACCGCGCCGAGCCGCGTCCCGTACGAGAAACCCAGGTAGTTGAGCTTCTTGTCGCCGAGGGCCTGGCGCATGACGTCCAGGTCGCGGGAGACGTTCACGGTGCCGATGTGCGGCAGCACGGGGCCGGACTCCTTCGCGCACTCCGCGGCCGTCTCGCGCAGTTGCTTCAGGATCGCCGCCGCGTCGCCGGGGCCCTCCACGTCGTCGCCGGGCTCCGGGTCCCCGCCGCAGCTCACCGGCTCGCTCAGGCCCACGCCGCGCGGGTCGAAGCCCACGACGTCATAGCCCTTGCCGACGTAGCCGAAGTCCTTCTTGGCGTCCGCGAGCCCCGCCACGCCCGCCCCGCCGGGGCCGCCGAAGTTCACCAGGAGCGAGCCGCGCTTGTCGCCGCTGGACTTGATCTTCAGAAGGGCGAGGCGGATGGTGCCGCGGCCGGGGTGGGCGTAGTCGAGCGGGACCTTGACCTCGCCGCAGGTCACGTCCTTGTCCTTGGTCACGTCCTCCGACAGGTTCTGCGCGTCGGGCTTGCAGGCCGCCCACTTGATCTTCTGGGTGTAGAAGCGCTTCAGGTCCGGCCGCGCGGGCCCGGACGGGTCGGCCGCCGCGGGCAGGCCGGCGACGGCCAGAGCCAGGGCTGCGACGGCGGTGAGCGCGGGTGTGCTGCGCACGGCGACCTCCAAGAGGTGCGGTTCCCCTCCGGTCACCTTAGGTGCCCCCGGCCCACTCCGCCCGTTCAGCCCAGTCACGCTCCGTGACCGTCGACGGCTCGTCCGGACCCGGCGCCCGCCCCGGAAACACGCCGGTACGAGCCCTCTCACCACCTCGATCAGGCACCGGCCGCCCCCTCGACCAGCCCCCTGACCCCCAAGTAACCTTACTCGGAAGTAAATTCAGCATCGCGCACGCAGGACCGCGCATGCGGGACCACGCGCGCAGGACCGCGCACCAGATCCAGCACCGAGCCGGGAGCTTGCCCCATGGCCGACCGCTACGCGACCTTCACCCACACCGCCCCCGGCCGCTTCCTGACCCGCAGACTCGGCCTGCCCCAGCCGGTCCCGCTGCGCCGCTGGTCGCCCCGGCACCCGGCGCTCGAAGGCCCGGTGCTGCTCCTCACCGCGGGCGACATCCCGCTCCCCGGCCTGCACGAGAGCCTCACCCGCACCGGCCTGCCCCCGCACAGCGGCCCGCTCGGCAGCCGCCGCCCGGCCGCCGTCGTACTGGACGCGACCGGCGTCCGCACGGTTGCCGCGCTCATGGACGTGCACGCCACGCTGCACCCCGTCGTCCGCTCCATAGCCCCCTGCGGGCGCGTGGTGATCCTGGGCGCGCCCCTCTCCCCCGCCGACCACCACCAGGCGGCGGCGCAGCAGGCCCTGGAAGGCTTCGTCCGCTCCCTCGGCAAGGAGCTGGGCGGGGGCAGGACGGCCCAGCTCGTCCGCACCCCGTCGGCGCCCGCCGCCGAGGCGACGCTGCGCTTCCTGCTGTCACCGAAGTCGGCGTACGTGAGCGGGCAGGTGGTCGAGGTCGGGGGGCTGTCGGAGTACGCGGACGACACCGGCGAGGCGGAGTGCGGCGGGGGCGCGCAGGACACGGCGCCCGCCCCGGACGCCGACGCACCGCCGGGCACCGTCATCCAACTCCCGCACCCCGCACGCCCGTTGGCGGGCCGCACCGCCCTCGTCACCGGCTCCGCACGCGGCATCGGCACGGCCGTGGCGGAGGTCCTGGCCCGCGACGGCGCCCACGTCGTCGTCCTCGACGTACCGGCCGCCGAACCGGACCTGTGCCGCGTCGCCGAGCGCGTCGGCGGCACCGCGCTGCCCCTCGACATCACCGCGGACGACGCCGGTGAGCGGATCGCCGCCGCTCTTCCGGACGGCCTCGGCGTCCTCGTGCACAACGCGGGCGTCACCCGGGACCGCAGGCTCGCCAACATGGCGGCGGACCGCTGGAGTTCGGTCCTCGACGTGAACCTCGCGAGCGTGCTGCGCACGACGGACTTCCTGCTGAAGTCCGGCACGGTGCGGCGCGGCGGCCGGATCGTGGCCACGGCGTCCATAGCGGGCCTCGCGGGCAACGCGGGACAGACCAACTACGCGGCGAGCAAGGCGGGCATCGTCGGCTTCGTCCGCTCCCTGGCACCCCGCGCCCTGGCGGAGTACGGCGTGACGGTGAACGCGGTCGCGCCCGGCTTCATCGAGACCCGCATGACCGCGGCCGTCCCGCTGCTCATCCGCCAGGCGGGCCGCCGCATGAACTCCCTGGCCCAGGGCGGGCTCCCCGTCGACGTCGCGGAGACCACGGCGTGGCTGGCGACCGGCGCGGTGAACGGCCAGGTCATCCGGGTCTGCGGCCAGAGCCTGCTCGGCGCGTAGCCCTCGGGGCACCCGGCCGCCCCGCGCACCCCCGGGCCGCGCCCGACTCCCAGCGACAAGAAGGGTCCCGTCATGGCCACGCTCGCGCTCACCCTGCTCCGGGGAGCGGCCCTGTCCCCGTTCAAGCGGCCCCGCCCGGACGCACCGCTGCCGGGCCCCACGACAGCCCGCGTCCGGACCGACATCGACCACCTGGTGGCGTACGAACGGCTCTGCGGCTTCGCCGCCGGACAGGGCGCGAGCACGGGCACGGGCAGAAGCACGGACGGTGACGGCCCGACCGGCGGCGACCCCTTACCGCCCACCTATCCGCACCTCCTCGCTTTCCCCCAGACCATGCGCCTGATGGCGGCCCGCGACTTCCCGCTCCCCCTGCTCGGCCTCGTCCACACGTCCGTGGAGATCGTCCAGCACCGCGCCCCGCTGCCCGCCGAGGACCTGGAACTCACCACGTACGCCCGGAACCTGGCACCCCACCGGCGCGGCACCGAGGTGACGGTCACCACCAGCGCGACGGTGGACGGCGAGACGGTGTGGGAGTCCCACAGCACCTACCTCTCCCGCCACCGCACGACAGCCGACCACCCGCACCGCACCCCCACGGACACGCCGGGCACACCGCTCCCCGCCCGCGCCGAGTGGCACCTCCCCGCCGATTTGGGCCGCCGCTACGCCACCGTCTCCGGCGACCGCAACCCCATCCACCTGCACCCGGCCGCGGCACGGCTCTTCGGCTTCCCGCGCGCCATCGCGCACGGCATGTGGACGTTCGCGCGCTGCGTGGCGGAGCACAGCGGCATCGTCGGCGGCGACGAACCCCTTTGCCTCTCCGCCGAGTTCAGGGCGCCGGTGCTGCTGCCCGGCACGGTGACGTACGCGGCCGAGGGCGCCGCGTACGAGCTGCGCGGGCCGACGGGCCGGGTCCATGTCACGGGGTCGGTGACCAGAACCGCCCCTCCATCAGATCGCCGAGACCCGCCCAGGCGAAGTTCATCAGCGTCGCCGCGGCCTGGTTCGCGGACACGGACGGCTGGGTGATGGCCCAGCCCGCGAGGGACTCGGCGGCGCCGACGAGGGCCTGGGCGAGGCCCGCGACCTCGCGGTCGGGCAGGGAGGGGTTGTGGTGGGCGGCGCGGGCGGCCTCCGCGATGAGCTGCGTCACGAAGGCGACGATCTCCTCGCGCATGACGTTGACCTCGGCGGCGAAGGGCTCGCCGACCGTGCGGGCCTGGCTGTGCAGGACGGCCCAGGCGTCGGGGTGTTCGGCGGTGTGGGTGAAGAACGCCCGCAGCCCGTCCCAGAGTTGGCGGTCGGCGGGGTCGCCCGGGGTGACGGCGTGCCGGACGGCCTCGATGAGGGCGGCGGCCTCCCGCCGGATGCAGGCGGTGAACAGGTCTTCCTTGGAGTTCAGATACAGGTACACCAGCGGCTTGGAGACCCCGGCAAGCTCGGCGATCTCGTCCATGGAAGCGGCGCGGTAGCCCCGCTGCCCGAACGTGTGCACGGCCGCGTCGAGCATCTGCCGCTCCCGCACGGCCCGCGGCATCCGTTTCTGCCGCACCGGCTTGCCCCCGTTCTTCGCAGCCTGCACGGCCTTCACGGCTCTCACGACCTTCACATCCGACACCCCGGCCCCCGCCTCCCGCACCATCCGTCCACGGATCAGCCTACGGCGGCCCTCCCCGACGCCCGGAGGTCACCCTGAGGCCACCGCGGCGCACCGCCCCCAGCCCTACCCGCAACGACCGTGCCCCGCACCGGATTTCCGGTGCGGGGCACGGTTTCGGCCCGATGGCGCTATGGGGCCGGGGTCACGCGGTGGCGGGCAGCGGCTCGTCGAGCGAGTCCAGCGGGGAGGCCGACGCGCTGTCGTACGCCTCCTTGTCGAGGATGTTCTCGCGGGCCGCGACGACGACCGGGACGAGCGCCTGGCCGGCGACGTTCGTGGCCGTGCGCATCATGTCCAGGACGGGGTCGATGGCGAGCAGCAGTCCGACGCCCTCCATGGGCAGGCCCAGCGTGGACAGGGTCAGGGTCAGCATGACCGTGGCGCCCGTCAGACCGGCCGTGGCGGCGGAGCCGACCACGGACACGAACGCGATGAGCAGGTACTCCTTGATGCCCATGTGCACGTCGAAGATCTGCGCGACGAAGATCGCGGCGATCGCCGGGTAGATCGCGGCGCAGCCGTCCATCTTGGTGGTGGCGCCGAAGGGCACCGCGAAGGACGTGTACTCCTTCGGTACGCCGAGACGCTCGGTGACCTTCTGGGTGACCGGCATGGTGCCGACCGAGGAGCGCGAGACGAAGGCCAGCTGGATGGCGGGCCAGGCGCCCTTGAAGAACTGCAGCGGGTTGACCTTGGCCACGAAGGCGAGCAGCAGCGGGTAGACGCCGAAGAGGACCAGGGCGCAGCCGATGTAGATGTCGGCGGTGAACGTCGCGTACTTGCTGATCAGGTTCCAGCCGTAGTCGGCGATGGCGAAGCCGATGAGGCCGATGGTGCCGATCGGGGACAGCTTGATGACCCACCACAGAGCCGTCTGCAGCAGCGCGAGCACGGCCTCGCTGAGGTCGAGGATCGGCTTGGCCTTCGCGTCGCCGATCTTCAGGACGGCGACGCCGGCGACGGCGGCCATGAAGACGATCTGCAGGACGTTCAGCTGGGTGAACGGCGTGATGACGTCGGTCGGGATGATCCCGGTGAGGAAGTCGATCCAGGAGCCCTCGCGCTCGGGCTTGGCGCCGTCCTTCGGGGTCAGGCCCGTACCGGCGCCCGGGTTGGTGACCAGGCCGATGACGAGGCCGATGGCGACCGCGATCAGCGACGTGATCATGAACCAGAGGAGCGTGCGGGTCGCGAGCCTGGCGGCGTTGTTGACCTTACGCAGGTTGGTGATCGAGATCAGGATGGCGAAGAACACCAGCGGGGCGACGGCCAGCTTCAGCAGGCCGATGAAGGTGTCGCCGACCTTCGAGAGGGTGGTGACCAGCCAGCCGATGTCCTGGCTGCGGGCCAGCCAGCCGAGCAGCACGCCGAGGACCAGACCGCCGAGGATCTGGGCCCAGAAGGGCAGCTTCAGGAACTTCGGTATCCGGTAGCCGGATCGGGGCTCGCCGGTGGGGGACGCGGAATTCGCGGACACGGACACACTCCGGGTAAAGACGGGGGACGTGAGGAGCGGCGACCGCGAAGGGCCGGCGGGCACCGCTGCTGTGGGTCTGTTCGGGGGTCTGCTGTGGGTCTGTTCGGTGGTTCAGACGCGGCAACAGGCCGCGGACACGCAGCGGCAGAGATCGACATGCAGCCGCGCCACGAGCGGGACGCTCATGGCGATGCGGGGTGCGGCTGCTGTCTTCATGTCGAACACGTTAACACTTGAACTTTGAGTTCATCAAAGGACTTGTTTGAGGTAAGGGGAGCCCCAAGGGTCTCAGGAACGACGAAACCCCGGTAGCGGAGCCGCATGCTCCGGTACCGGGGTTTTCTGCGTACGTGACGTGTGTGACGAACCTTACGACTGCGCGGTGCGCGCCGCGTCGTCGGCGCCGTCCTCCTGCGTGCGGTTCCGCTCCAGGCCGGCCTTGACGTCCTCGACCTTGGCCACGACCTTCGCCGACGCGCGGTCGCGCTCCTTGCGCAGCAGGACGAAGCTGATCGGCGCGGAGACCACCAGGGCGAGCAGGGCCACCCACAGGAGGTTGGAGCCACCGAGGCCGCGCGGTACGACGCCGGAGTAGACGAGGCCCCAGACGACCAAGAAGCAGCCCGCGAAGACCCCGAGGCGCATCAGCGTGTAGCGGAGCATGTCAATCCACTCTTCCGTTCCGAAATAGCCCGGCCGTACCCGGACTGGACGAGCCCATCCAGTGAAGCACGATCCCTCGACCGGGCAGGAGGGGGGTGCGCCCCTCAGAACCGCATGGGCTGGGGCGACTCGCGCAGGGCGCGGTCCGGGCCCGGGTACTCGCGGATCGTCTCGTAGCGGGTGTTGCGCTCGACGGGGCGGAACCCGGCCTCGCGGATGAGGTCGAGGAGGTCGTCCCGGGTCAGCTTGTTGGGCGTACCGAAGTTGTCCGCGTCGTGAGTGATCTTGTACTCGACGACGGAGCCGTCCATGTCGTCCGCGCCGTGCTGGAGGGCGAGCTGGGCGGTCGCGACGCCGTGCATGACCCAGAAGACCTTGACGTGCGGCACGTTGTCGAAGAGGAGGCGGGAGACGGCGAAGGTCTTGAGGGCCTCGGCCCCGGAGGCCATCTTCGTGCGGGCCTGCAGCTTGTTGCGGACCTTGCCGTCCTTCACGTCGACGAAGTCGTGCTGGTAGCGCAGCGGGATGAAGACCTGGAAGCCCCCGGTCTCGTCCTGGAGCTCGCGCAGCCGCAGGACGTGGTCGACCCGGTGCCGGGGCTCCTCGATGTGCCCGTACAGCATGGTGGAAGGGGTCTTGAGCCCCTTCTCGTGGGCGAGCCGGTGGATCCGGGACCAGTCCTCCCAGTGGGTCCGGTGGTCCACGATGTGCTGCCGGACCTCCCAGTCGAAGATCTCCGCGCCACCGCCGGTGAGGGACTCCAGGCCCGCGTCGATCAGCTCGTCCAGGATCTCCGAGGCGCTCAGCCCCGAGATGGTCTCGAAGTGGTGGATCTCCGTGGCCGTGAAGGCCTTGAGGGAGACGTCCGGCAGCGCGGCCTTCAGCTCGCGCAGGGAGCGCGGGTAGTAGCGCCACGGCAGGTTCGGGTGCAGCCCGTTGACGATGTGCAGCTCGGTGAGGTTCTCGCCCTCCATCGCCTTGGCGAGCCGGACGGCCTCCTCGATGCGCATCGTGTACGCGTCCTTCTCGCCCGGCTTGCGCTGGAAGGAGCAGTAGGCGCAGGAGGCGGTGCACACGTTCGTCATGTTGAGGTGACGGTTGACGTTGAAGTGCACGACGTCGCCGTTCTTGCGGGTGCGCACCTCGTGGGCGAGCCCGCCGAGCCAGGCCAGGTCGTCGGACTCGTACAGGGCGATGCCGTCCTCACGGGACAGCCGCTCGCCGGAGCGGACCTTCTCCTCAAGGTCGCGCTTGAGCCCTGCGTCCATTGCCGTACCTCTTGTTTCTCCGACGACCTGCGACAGACCCGACCAACCGTACTCGCCCCGCCCGACGGGCCGGAGCTGCCCCCACGCGGCGCCGCCCGCCCGCGCCCCCGGGCCTCCCCTAGACCTCTTCGGGCAGCTCCCCGACCCTGTTCTCCCACTTCGTGGAGAGCACGATCGTGGTCCGCGTCCGCGAGACCCCCTTGGTGCCGCTGAGGCGGCGGATGGTCTTCTCCAGGCCGTCCACGTCGGAGGCCCGCACCTTGAGCATGTACGAGTCGTCGCCCGCGATGAACCAGCAGTCCTCGATCTCGTGCAGGTCCCGCAGCCGCCGCGCCACGTCCTCGTGGTCGGCGGCGTCGGACAGCGAGATGCCGATCAGCGCGATGACCCCGAGGCCGAGGGACGCGGAGTCGACCGTCGCGCGGTAGCCGGTGATGACGCCGGCCGCCTCCAGGCGGTTGATGCGGTCGGTGACGCTGGGGCCGGAGAGGCCGACGAGGCGCCCGAGCTCGGCGTAGGAGGCGCGGCCGTTCTCGCGCAGAGCCTGGATGAGCTGCCTGTCCACGGCGTCCATAGGTCGAAGCCTTTCATTATTTAGCGTTTTTCCGAGTCTACGTGTAGAATCTAAGGCGTAACAGGGTTCAACCCCTGTGAATCTTTCGGAAACTCAGCAGATCAACGACGATCCTTCGAACTTCAGGAGAGTGTTTCCCCGTGTACACGATCGAGATGGCCTACGCCCGTATGCGCGAGCTGCAGGACCTGGCCAACCGCTCGCGTGCCCACCAGTCCCCGACCGCCGCGCGCAAGGCGGGCAAGAAGCCGCGCGCCGCGAAGAAGCGCTAAGCGCCACCGGAGCCGTCCTCGGCCGACCGGGAGCCACCCGCTCCCGACGCACCGCCGAGTTCGCCCTCCCACCGGCGGTACAGCTCGTGCGGCACCCCCGCCGCGTCGAGCACCCGCCCGGCGACGAAGTCCACCAGATCCTGGATGTGCGTCGCCCCCGCGTAGAACGCCGGAGAGGCGGGCAGCACGACCGCGCCCGCCTCGTCCAGGCCCACCAAGTGCTTCAGCGTCTGCCCGTTCAGCGGGGTCTCCCGTACGCAGACGACAAGCCGCCGCCGCTCCTTGAGCGTCACGCTCGCCGAGCGCTGCAGCAGATCCTTCGAGAGCCCGAGCGCCACCCCGGCCACGCACGCCGTGGACGCCGGGACGATCAGCATGCCCTTCGTCGCGTACGACCCCGACGACGGCCCCGCCGCGAGATCACCCGCGGCCCAGTACCGCACGTCGTCCGTGCGCACCCGGAACGTCCCGGGCTTGCCGTCGGCGCCCCGCGCCAGCCACTCGCCGAGGTCGTCCCGCCAGTGCGCGTCCCGGAACGAGATGCCCGTCTCGTCGAGCAGCGTGAGCCGCGAGGCGCGCGACACGACGAGGTCCACGCTCTCCCCGGCCGCGAGCAGCCCCCGAAGCACCGAAGCGGCGTACGGCGTACCGGACGCGCCGGACACCCCCACGATCCAAGGCCTACGCTGCGTATCTCCTGCATTCACACTGTGAAGCCTATCCATGGGCGCCCGCGCCCGCCCACGGCCCGTCAGACAGTCAGGCCGCGGACGAGCAGGTCGAGCAGGGCGCAGGCGAACAGGGCGATCCCGATGAAGCCGTTGACCTGGAAGAAGGCACGGTTGAGGCGGGAGAGGTCGTGCGGCCGCACGATGCTGTGTTCGTAGAGGAAGGCACCCGCGACGACGACGAGGCCGAGCCAGAAGAACGCGCCCGCGCCGGTCTCCAGGGCGTACCAGACGAACAGCGCCGTGGTGATCAGGTGGCAGCCGCGGGCGCCCCAGATCGCGGCGGGGATGCCGAAGCGCGCGGGCACCGACAGGACGCCGACCTCCCGGTCGGTGTCCACGTCCTGGCAGGCGTAGATCAGGTCGAAGCCGCCGATCCACACGCCCACCGCGAGCCCCAGGATCACGGCCGTCCACGACCACTCGCCGGTGATCGCGAGCCAGGCGCCGATCGGGCCCATGGCCTGCGCGATGCCGAGGATGGCCTGCGGGAAGTTCGTGAACCGCTTGCCGTACGGATAGACGACCATCGGGATCACGGCGACCGGCGCGAGCGCCAGGCACAGCGGGTTGAGCAGCGCGGCGGAGCCCAGGAACACCACGACCGCGATCAGCGCGCCGGTCCAGGCGGACTTCACGGTGACGGCGCCGGTGACCAGCTCGCGGTGCGCGGTGCGCGGATTGCGGGCGTCGATCTCACGGTCGATGATCCGGTTCGCGGCCATGGCGAACGTACGCAGACCGACCATGCAGACGGTGACGAGCAGCAGGCGCCCCCAGTGGATGTTCTTGTCCCACTGGAACATCGCGGTCAGGGCGGCGATGTAGGCGAAGGGCAGCGCGAACACCGAGTGCTCGATCATGACGAGCCGCAGGAAGGCTTTCGTGCGTCCCGGCTGCGGCAGCGCGGCGGAAGCGGAACTCACAGGCCGTACTCCCTCCAGCGGCGGTCGACTTTCGCCGCCGTCTCGGGATCGGACTCGACCATGTCGGGCCAGCCTCCGTCCCGGGTGTAGCCCTCCTCGGGCCACTTCTTCGTCGCGTCGATGCCCGCCTTGCCGCCCCAGAACTGCTGGTACGAGGCGTGGTCGAGGTGGTCGACGGGCCCCTCGACGACGCTCAGATCACGGGCGTAGTCCGTGTTGCCCAGCGCACGCCACGCCACCTCGTGCAGATCGTGCACGTCGCAATCCGAGTCCACGACCACGATCAGCTTGGTCAGGGACATCATGTGCGCGCCCCAGATCGCGTGCATGACCTTCTGGGCATGCTTCGGGTACTTCTTGTCGATCGCGACGATCGCGCAGTTGTGGAAGCCGCCCGCCTCGGGCAGGTGGTAGTCCACGATGTCCGGCACGATGATCTTCAGCAGCGGCAGGAAGAACCGCTCCGTGGCGCGGCCGAGCGGGCCGTCCTCCGTCGGCGGGCGGCCGACCACGATCGACTGGAGCAGCGGGCGCTTGCGCATCGTCACGCAGTCGATGGTCAGCGCGGGGAACGGCTCCTGCGGCGTGTAGAAGCCGGTGTGGTCGCCGAACGGCCCCTCGGGCAGCATCTCGCCGGGCTCCAGCCAGCCCTCGATGACGACCTCCGCCTGCGCGGGCACCTGCAACGGCACCGTCTTGCAGTCGACCATCTCGATGCGCTTGCCCTGGAGGAAGCCCGCGAACAGGTACTCGTCGATGTCGCCGGGCAGCGGGGCGGTGGACGCGTACGTCACGGCGGGCGGGCAGCCGAAGGCGATGGCGACCGGCAGCCGCTCGCCCCTCCTCGCCGCCACCTGGTAGTGGTTGCGGCTGTCCTTGTGGATCTGCCAGTGCATGCCGATGGTGCGCTTGTCGTGGCGCTGCAGGCGGTAGAGCCCGAGGTTGCGGACGCCGCTCTCGGGGTCCTTGGTGTGGGTGAGGCCCAGGTTGAAGAAGGAGCCGCCGTCCTTCGGCCAGGTGAAGAGGGCCGGGAGCCGGTCCAGGTCCACATCGTCACCGGTGAGCACGACCTCGTGCACCGGCGCGTCCTTCACCTTCTTCGGCGGTACGTGCGCCATCGCGCCGAGCTTCCCGAAAGCCTCGCGCACCCCGACGAACCCGTGCGGCAGCTCCGGCTTCAGCAGGCCGCCGATCTTCTCGCTGATCTCGCCGTACGACTTCAGGCCGAGGGCCTTCAGGAGCCGGCGGTCCGTGCCGAACACGTTCATCGCAAGGGGCATCGCGCTGCCCTTGACGTTCTCGAACAGCAGCGCCGGGCCACCGGCCTTCTGTACGCGGTCGACGATCTCGCCGACCTCCAGATACGGGTCGACCTCGGCCTTGATGCGCTTGAGATCGCCCTCGCGCTCCAGGGCCCGGAGCAGAGAGCGGAGATCGTCATAAGCCATGCGGTCAAGTATCGGTCACCGGCTACCCTGGCCAGGTCACCGGGGGCGTCCGGCGCCCCCACTCCGCTCCCTGGGGGATCTCCTACACATGCTCAGGTATCTGCCGTTCCTGCTGGTCCTGGCCGTGTGGATCTACGCCTTCATCGACGTCCTGAACACGCCCGAGAAGGAAGTCCGGCATCTGCCGAAGGTGGTGTGGGTCATCATCGTGCTTCTCTTCGGCGAGGTGCTGCTGGGGCCGATCGCGTGGTTCGTCACCGGCAAGAAACGGCCTGCGGCCGGGCGGGGGGACGTCGGGGGACATGGTGGACGTGGGGGACTTGGGGGGCGTGGGCGTCGGGGCGGCTGGGTCGCCCCCGACGACAACCCCGAGTTCCTGAAGGGCCTGGAGAAGGACCGCGACCCGCGCGACGACGCCTGACCGCACGCTCTGACCGCACCCTCTCCGGCGCTCCGCGCCGGGTCCTCAATCGCCGGACGGGCTCTCTCCCACCCACCCGCCCGAACTGTCACCACCAACCCAACAGCCCGGCACCTCCACCCCGAAACAGCCCCGCCCAGAGCACCTCTCCGACCCGCCCCCGCGCAGCGCCTCTCGGCCCGCCCGGGCAGATCTCAGCCCGTCCGGCGCTTGAGGACGAGGCGCGCAGCGCCGATCCGGCGGAGGCCCGTCCCACCCGAAGGGGACGTCGGCGGCCGGCTGGGGTCCAGGGGGCGCAGCGCCCCGGTTTCGGTGAAGGGGCGGGACTGGGGCGTCCCGCGAGGGCAACATCGAGGCATGACGATCCCCACGATCGACCTGCGGCCCTGGCTCTCCGGCGCCCCGGACACCCGTACACGCATGGCCGCCGAGGCCAGGGAAACGATCGACGAAGCACTCCGCACGGCGGGCTTCCTGCTGGTGGCGGGACACGGCGTGGACCCGGGACTACGGGCCGCCATCCGGCAGCAGGCCCGCGCCTTCTTCCACCTCCCGCCCACCACCAAGGAGCCGTACGCGGTAAAGGTCGGCAGCCGCGGCTGGCTGGGCCCGGGCGCGGAGGCCAACAGCTACGCGGAGGGCGCCGCCTCCCCACCCGACCTGAAGGAATCCCTCTCCTTCGCCGCCGACACCCCCACCGGCGACCCGAAGATCGACGCGGAGTGGTTCGCCCCCAACACCTGGCCCCGGGAAACCCCGGGCCTGCGCGCCGACGTGGAGACGTACCTCGCCCGCATGCGCGCCCTCTCCGACGCGCTCCTCGAACTCCTCGCCGTCGTCCTCGACGAACCGGAGGACTTCTTCACCCGGCACACGACCAACCCCACCTGGGGCTTCAACATCAACTGGTACCCCGGCAGGGACGTCATCGGCGAACCGGAACCGGGCCAGTTCCGCATCGGCCCGCACACGGACTTCGGCACGGTCACGGTCCTGGACCGGCAGGCGGGCCGCGGCGGCCTGCAGGTGTTCACGGACGCCGACGGCTGGCAGGACGCCCCGCACGACCCGGAGGCGTTCACGATCAACGTCGGTGACCTGATGGCGCGTTGGACGTCGGGCCGCTGGCGCTCGGGCCGCCATCGCGTGCTCCCGCCCCCGGCGGACGCCCCGGCCGAGGAGCTGATGTCACTGGTGTACTTCTACGAGTGCGACCCGGGCACGGACGTCCGCGGCACGGACTCGCACGCGTATCTGCGGGCCCAACTGGACGCGATCACGGTGGACTAGCGAGGACGTGGACCGGCGAGGACGGTGGACCGGCGAGGACGGGCCGAGCGCCCTTCGGCCCGGACCGGCCTCAGTCCCCGCGCAGCACCAGCTCCAGCAACCCCGGAAACCGCGCGGCGAACTCCTCGCGCCGCAGCCGGTTGACCCGCCGCGCCCCCTCGTCCCGCTGCTCGACGAGCCCCGCCGCCCGCAGCGCGGCGAAGTGATGGCTGAGCGCGGCCTTCCCGACGGGCACGTCGAAGCTGCCGCAGGCCCGCGTCCAGTCCTGCGAGGACGCCAACTCCCGTACCAGATGCATCCGTACGGGATCGGCGAGGGCGGCGAGGGCCTCCTGCACGGTGACGTCCGCGAGCCGCGCGTGCACCGGCGCCGCACGGTGACTCGCGCCCTTCGCACTCACCACGTACCCGCACCTCCCCACTTCCCCACTTGCCGAGTGTTCGATCCAAACCATACAGTCCCGAGTGTTCAATGCAGATCGAACACCCGGAGGCACCCCCATGCGCGCAGTCCAGCTCCACGAATTCGGCGGCCCCGACGTCCTGCGGGCCGTCGCGACGGACGTCCCCGAGCCCGGCCCCGGCCAGGTCACCGTCGACGTCGCGTACACCGGCGTGAACTTCGCCGACCTCAAGGCCCGCGCCGAGGGCTATCGCGTGCCGGGGCTGCCGTTCGTGCCGGGCCTCGAGGTGTCCGGCCGGATCCGGGCGGTGGGCGCGGGTGTCGCGGGCCTCGCCGTGGGCCAGGAGGTGGCCGCCCTGACGGCGGGCGGCGCCTACGCCGAGGTGGCGCTCGCCGACGCCGCGACCACCTTCCCGCTGCCGCCCGGCGTGGACCTCCGCACCGCCGCCACCCTGCCCACCGTGCTGCCCACGGCCCACGCCCTGCTGCACGAGGTGGGCAGGGTGCGCGCGGGCGAGACGGTCCTGGTGCAGGGCGCGGCGGGCGGTGTCGGCACCGTGGCCGGGCAGTTGGCGAAGGCGGCGGGGGCCAGGGTGTTCGGGGTGGTGTCGAGCACGGCGAAGGCCGCCTACGCGCGCGAGCACGGCTACGACGAGGTGTTCGTCGGCGACGGCTTCGCCGAGGCGGCCCGCGCGGCCACCGGCGGCCGGGGCGTGGACCTCGTCCTCGACCCGGTCGGCGGCGACACGTTCCACGCGGGCCTTGCGGCACTCGCGGTCTTCGGCCGCCTGGTCTCCTTCGGCAACGCGAGCTCCGCCGAGCCGTGGCGGGTGGGACAGGCCGAGCTGTACCCGGGGGCGCGGTCGGTGGCCGGGTTCTCGATCCTGACGCTGGCCCAGACGGCACCCGAGGTGCTGCGGGAGCTGGCCGGGCGCGCCTTCCGGGCGGTCGCCGACGGCACCGTGACGCTGCCGGTCACCGCCGAGTTCCCGCTGGCGGAGGCCGCGCGGGCGCACGAGCTGATGGGCGGCCGCACGACGACGGGCAAGCTGCTGCTGCGCGTCGACGCGTCGATCGGCGGCGACCAGGACGACAGCAACTAGGAGGCCGGGCCCGCGTCGACTAGTCGTAGCTGCGCCGCAGTTCCCGGAACCGCTCCGCGCTCCACGTCGACCAGTCCACCGGCCGCCCGGCCAGCGCGTCCGCCAGGTACTCGAAGTGCTGGTGCCACCCGGCGAGGCAGTCCCGCCGCAGCGAGTCGTCGCCGACCATCTCGTTGGTGAACCGCAGCGCCGTCCGCCCGGTGCCCGCGGGCTCCAGGTGGAACCGGCACCGCCCGTGCAGGTCGACCGTGTACTCGGCGACGACGTCCGGGTCCCACGCGGTGATGTGCCCGGAGTGCGTGGCCGCCGCGTCGCTCGCGTTGAGCCAGCGCAGCGTCACGGCCCCGCCGAGCCGGGGCTCGAACACGTCGGCGGCGGCGAGCCACTCCGACAGTCCCTCCGGGGTGGCCACCGCCGCCCACACCTCCTCCACGGGGTGCCGCAGGTTCAGCACCCAGTGGAGCGTGTGCGTGTCCCCGCGTGTCCGGCTCGTCCCCTGTTCGACAGCTTCGTTGCTTTCGGTCATGGGCCAAGCCTCACGCACACGCCCCCTGGGGTCACGCACCCGCGGCGTCCCGCTACGGGCGTTCGCCCGCCTTGTCGACGACCTCGCGCTCCAGGACGGCGGTGTTGGCGAGGACCTCGCCCTTCTCGGCGTACGGCTTGTCCTCGGTCGTGACCTCCCGCTCGCCGAGGAACCGCTTGGTCTTCCTGTCGAAGATCAGCTCCTCGCGCACCCCGTCGTCCTCGCGGGCGACGGCGACCCCGTGCCGCCCCTCGGCGTCCAACGCGTCCTCGACCAGTTCGACGCCGGGGATCTTCGCCGCGGCGAGATAGAGGGCGGCAGCCTGCTTCGGCGGCATGAGCGACTCGTACGAGAGGTCGCCCACGAGCGTGAAGGCCTGCTGGTCCGCGCTCTTCTCGCCGTCGCTCTCCTTGTGCAGCCAGTCGAGCATGTTGACCGGGTCGGTCGGCAGCTTCTGGAGGTTGCGGTAGTTGGTGTCGGTCGCGACGAGGGGCAGCTCCGGCTTCATGCGTTCGTTCTTGTGGCCGTTGCCGGGCTCGTGCAGCAGCCCTGTGTGCCTGCCGTCCACGGAGATCCACATCTCCCGCTGGTGCAGGGGATCAAGGCCCTCGTCGGAGCTGTAGGCCACCTTGCTCCTGATGTAGGTGAACTGGTCGTCCCGGACGTCCGTCGGCGCGGGCGAGCGCTTCGCGGCCTCCGCGATCTCCTTCAGCACGGCCACCGTCTCCTCGGACGGCGCGGCCTCTGCGGAGTCGCCGCCGAACGGCGAGGCGACCAGCAGCCCCGCCGCGACGGACGCGGCCACCGCGCCCACGACGAGCACGGGCCGCAGCCACGGCGTGCGCCGCCTCGGGACGACGGCATCGGGTGCCTCGGCCTCGGACTGCCGGATCTCGGTCATCAGGTGCTCCTTGAGCAGAAGGTGACGGCCCGGCGGAAGGTCCCGCTCGCTCGGCGACGGGAAGGTCGGGAAGTCGGGTTCGGCTTCGGACTTCATCGGTTTCCCTCCTGGATGGGCCTGACCGCTGCTGCGCGGTCACCTCTCACCTGTCCGCGCCCCGTGGGCGGTTCCATCGCTTTCGCGAGTTTCGTACGGGCCCTGGAGAGCCGCGAACGCACCGTCCCCACCGGGATGTCCAGCGCCGCGGCCGCCGCCTCGTACCCGAGCCCCGACCACACGCACAGCGCGAGCACCTCCCGCTCGGCCCGGCGCAGCTTCGCGAGGGCCGTGCGGACGAGGGCGAGTTGTTCCTTGTCGTCGACGCGCCCGGCGACCTCGTCGGCGAAGTCGGCGACGGCCTCGCCGCGCGGGAGGCGGGCCATCGCGGCCGTGTGGCGGCGGGCGGCGCGGCGCTGGTTGCGGGTCACGTTCGTGGCGATGCCGAGCAGCCACGGGCGCAGGGAGCCGCCGTCGGCGTCGACCTTCCCGCGCAGCCGCCACGCCTCCAGGAAGGTCAGCGACACGATGTCCTCGGCCGCCGACCAGTCGCCCGTCAGGCGGTAGGCGTGGTTGTAGACGGAGCGGGCGTAGGTGTCGAAGAGCTCTCCGAACGCGTCGGGGTCCGAGCCCCGGATCCGTACGCGCGCCCGACGCCGCTGTGCCGCGAGTTCCCCCTGATTCGTCTCCACGCTCTCTTGTCTGTCCGTACGAAAGGGGCCGGTTCCTGTGACCCGCGCCACAGAAACCGGCCCCTTCCGGCCGCCGGATCAGACCCCGGCGTACGAGTGCTTGCCGCTCACGAAGATGTTGACGCCGTAGTAGTTGAACAGCCAGCAGCCGAAGGCGATCAGGGCCAGATAGGCGGCCTTGCGGCCCTTCCAGCCTGCCGTGGCGCGGGCATGCAGGTAGCAGGCGTACGCCACCCACGTGATGAACGACCAGACCTCCTTGGGGTCCCAGCCCCAGTAGCGGCCCCAGGCGTCGCCCGCCCAGATGGCGCCCGCGATGATCGTGAACGTCCACAGCGGGAAGATCGCCGCGTTCATGCGGTACGTGAACTTGTCGAGCGAGGCCGCCGCGGGCAGCCGCTCCATCACGGAGGTGGCGAAGCGGCCGGGCTTCCCGCCGGCCTGCAGCTTGGCCTCGTAGCTGTCCTTGAAGAGGTACGCGCCGGTGGAGACCGCGCCGACGTAGAACGCGGCGCCGCAGAAGATCGCCGTGGACACGTGGATCCACAGCCAGTACGAGTGCAGGGCCGGGACCAGCTGGTCGGACTCGGTGTACAGGACGGTGACCGCGAGGCCGAGGTCGAGCAGGATCGAGGTGATCAGCGGCAGGCCGATCCAGCGGACGTTCTTCTTCAGCGCGAGCAGCGCCAGGAAGACGCCGACGGCCACCGAGGAGAAGGTGATGTTGAACTCGTACATGTTGCCCCACGGCGCGCGCTGCACCGACAGGGCGCGGGTGACGACACCGCCCACCTCGATGAGGAAACCCAGGGCGATGAACGAGACGGCGATCCGGCCGTAGAGGTCGCCCTGCGCGTCACCGGCGGCGGCACCGGGGCCGTCCGGCACGTCGCGGCTGCCCGCGGCGGCGCGCGTGACGACCTTAGGGGCCTCCTTGGCCGCCGCCTTCGGGCGCTCCAGGGTGGCCGTGCCGCCCTTGGCCCGCACGGTGACGGCGGGCGCCGACGCCTTGGCGGCGGACTCGTCGGCCCGCTCGGGCTGCTCGGTGAGCGCGGCGGCCGTGCGGGCGACCTTGCTGCGGCTGCCGAACAGCCACTCCGCCATGAGCGCGAAGAAGGCCAGCAGATAGACGGCCATCGCGGAGTAGATCAGCACATTGCTGATGTGCGCGAGGTTCTCGTTCGGCTCGGCGGCGAGGGTGGTGGCGAGAGTCACTTCTCAGCCCCTTCGGCAGGAACAACATCGGGGGTGGGGTCGGGGTCGGACGGAGTGTCGGCCTCGGGGTCGGTCTTGGCTTCGGCGGGCTCGGGGGCCGCGTCGGCGTCAGCGGCGGGCACGTCCGCGTCAGCGGTGGGCTCGGTGTCCGAGTCCGCGTCGAGTGCGCCCGGTGCCTGTTCGTGCAGCTGCGCGGCGAGCGCGCCCAGTTCCTCGGGCACCTTGGCGGACTCGCTGCGGCCGAGGCCCGCCATCTCCACGACGGTGACGCCGTCGGCGCCCGCCGTGGCCCGCACCCACACGCGGCGGCGCTGGATGAACAGGGACCCGGCGAGGCCCGCGATGGCGGCGATGGCGCCGCCCAGGGCCCAGCGGCTGCCGGGCTCCTGCGAGATCTGGAAGGTCGCCCACTGCTTGAGCTCCTTCTCGAAGGTGATCGACCCGGCGCCGTTCGGCAGCTTCATGGTCTGGCCGATCTTGAGCCGCTTCTTCAGGAGCTCGCCCTTGGCGTCCTTGAACTTCGTCATCTTCCGCGTGTCCAGCTGGTACACGTTCTGCGGAACACCGGAGTCCACACCGAGGCTGCCGTGGTACGCCGAGAGCGCGAGCCGCGGATTGAAGGGCGCGGGGAACTGGGAGAACATCTGGCCGTTGCCCTCACCGGCGAAGGTCGGCACGAAGAAGGCGTTGAAGCCGAGCTGCTCCTTCTTGCCGTCCTTGTTCCGGTAGCCGTCGAGGATCTTGATGGCGCCGGTGGCCGTGCCCATGGAGTCGATGGGGAGCAGCGGCACGGAGACCCGCTGGACGACCTTGCCCTTGCCGTCGCGGACGGTGACGGTGGGCGCGTAGCCGTGGCCGATGAGGTAGACCTTCGAGCCGTCGACCTCCAGCGGCTCGTTGACCTCGATGGCCTTCTTCTTCTCCGGCCCGTGGGCGCCCTCGCTGTAGGTGACGTGCGCCTTGTACGTGCGGGCCGTGCCGCGCTCGGGGCCCGACATCTCGTACGAGCCCTCGAAGCGGTCCAGCTTGAAGCTGAAGGGCGCGAGGTCGTCGGTGTCGAAGAGGCTGCCCGACTTGAAGTCGTCGTACTGCGTGAGGGTGTTGGAGAAGCCGTCGCCCTCCATGATCAGCTTGCCGCCCTCGGACTTGAACAGCTGTCCGGCGGCGAAGGCGAGCAGGAGCACGATGAGCGCGATGTGGAAGGCCAGGTTCCCGGCCTCGCGGAGGTAGCCCTTCTCGGCGGCGACGGAGCCGCCGACCTGGTGCGCGCGGAAGCGCCGCTGCTTCAGGAGCCGCTGCGCCGCCTCGTGCACCTCTTCGGGCGTGGCCTCGGTGCGCCACGTGGTGTACGCGGGCAGCCGGGTGAGCCGCTTGGGCGCGGCCGGCGGGCGGCCGCGGAGCTGGCCGACGAACTGCCAGGTGCGCGGCACGATGCAGCCGATGAGCGAGACGAAGAGCAGGATGTAGATCGCGGAGAACCACACCGAGCTGTAGACGTGGAACAGACCGAGCTTCTCGTAGAGCGGCCCGAGCGTGGTGTGGGTGTCCTTGAAGTCCTGGACCTTCAGCTCGTCCGTGCCCTGCTGCGGGATCAGCGAGCCGGGGATCGCGCCGAGCGAGAGCAGCAGGAGCAGCAGCAGCGCGACCCGCATGGAGGTCAGCTGCCGCCAGAACCAGCGGACCCAGCCGATGACGCCGAGCGCGGGCATGCCGGGCCCGGGCGTGGGGCCCGCGGTGTCGTCGAGGGGGGCGGTGGAGAGCTGCGCGCCCGCGGCACCGAGGTCGTCCCTGGCGCCGGTGGTGTCGTGGTCGGCGCTGGTAGTGGTCTTGCTCATGGATCAGATCCCCACCGAGTAGCTGTTGCTCCAGACCTGCATCTGCTGAAGCACGCTGTCCCAGACGCCGGTCAGCATCAGCAGCCCGGTCACGATCATCATGCCGCCGCCGACGCGCATCACCCATACGTAATGCCGCTTGACCCAGCCGAAGGCGCCGAGCGCCTTGCGGAAGGCGACCGCCGCGATGATGAACGGCAGCCCGAGTCCCAGACAGTACGCCACGTTCAGGAGCGCCCCGCGTCCGGCGCTCGCCTGGTCCATGGCGAGCAGGTTCACGGACGCGAGCGTCGGCCCGACGCACGGCGCCCAGCCGACGGCGAACAGCGCGCCGAGCAGCGGCGCACCCGCGAGACCGACGGCGGGCTTCTTGTGGAAGCGGAACTCCCGCTGGCTGAGCCAGGGCATGAGGCCCATGAAGAAGAACCCGAGCACGAGCATCAGGACGCCGAGGACCCGCGTTATGACGCTCTGGTGGTCCTGGAGGTTCTGGCCGAAGAACCCGAAGAGCGCGCCGCTGGAGACGAACACGACGGTGAAGCCGAGCACGAAGAGGGTGGCGCCCGCCGCCATCCGGCCGCGCCGGGCGTCGGCGAGGTCGGTGCCGCTGACGCCGGTGACGTACGACAAGTATCCGGGCACGAGCGGCAGGACGCAGGGCGAGAAGAACGACACGAGCCCACCGAGGATGGCAACCGGCACGGCGAACAGGAGTGCCCCGTTCAGGACGGTGTCGTTCTGGCCGGTCACGGCGAGCGTCGTGGTGGCGAGGGAGACGGAGGCGGACAAGGCGCTCACTTCTCCGCAAGCAGTGGGTCGATCATCTTGCGCAGCTTTTCTTCGCTGAGTGCCTGCTGCGACCGTGCCGCGATCTTGCCGTCCTTGTCCAGAACAACCGTGGCCGGGATGAGCACTGGGTTCAGCGTGCCCTTGGGGAAGCGCAGCATCAGCTTGCCCATCGGGTCGTGCAGACTCGGATAGGGGACGTTGTAGTCCTTTTCAAAGGCAATCGCTGGCCCCTTCTGGGGATCCCGGGCGTTGATGCCGATGAACTGGATGTCCTTCCCCTTGGAGGCATTCGCCACCTTCACGAAGTTCGGCGTCTCCACCCGGCATGGAGCACACCAGGAGCCCCAGACGTTCAAGACGACGACCTTGCCCTTGTAGTCGTCGACGTCGAGCTTCTTGCCTTCGAGGGTGGTGCCATCGAGCTTCGGCGCGTCATGCCGCTCACCCCGTTTGACCGTGGAGATGCCCTCCTTGCCGGTGACGAAGTTCGTCTGACCGGAACCGCCGGAAGTGCCGCCCGAGCCGCATGCGGAGAGTGCCAACGCGGCCACGGCGGCGCCCGCCGCCAAGAGTGGTGCGCGGCGACGGCTGCGGAGGCTGCGGTTCGGGCTGCGGGGGGCGCAGAAGGCGGCACTCATGTGAAAAGTTTCGCATGCCCCCTTCGGGGATCTTCGACGCCCCCCGCGGTAGCGGAAAGTCCCATTTCAGGCCGCGTTGCCGGTGTCCTTCTCGGCGTCGCCCTGGTTGGCCGATGAGCCGCCCGACAGGTAGCTCTTCCAGCCGCCCGCCGGCTTCTGCCCGACCTCCAGGCCGCGCAGCTTGGCGAGGACGTCCGGCTTCTGCACGTCCAGCCAGTCCACGAACTGCTTGAAGGACACCAGGCGTACGTCCTTCTTCCCGGCCATGCCCTTGAGGGCCTCCTCGACGGCGTCCATGTAGATGCCGCCGTTCCACTCCTCGAAGTGGTTGCCGATGAAGAAGGGCGCCCGGTTGGACTCGTAGGCGCGCTGGAAGCCCTTGAGGTAGGCCTGGGTGGCCTGCTTGCGCCAGCCCGGGTAGTTGGCCGGCGGGGCCTTCGTGGAGTTCTTCGACTGGTTGGCGAGGATGTTGTAGTCCATCGACAGGACCTCGAAGGTGTGGCCGGGGAACGGCACGGCCTGCAGGGGCAGGTCCCAGATGCCCATCTTCTTGTCCGGCCACTTCTGGCGGCCGCCCGGCGAGGAGGCGTCGTAGCGCCAGCCGAGCTTCTTGGCGGTCGGCAGCAGGTTGTCCTGGCCGAGCAGGCAGGGGGTGCGGCCGCCGACGAGTTCCTTCTCGTAGTCGAAGGGCAGCGGCGGCAGGTCGTCCCAGCCGGTGTTGGTGCGCCACTTCGTCACGAACGACTTCGCCTGGTCGATCTCGGACTGCCACTGGGCGGGCGTCCAGTTGGCCACGGAGCCGGTGCCCGCGCAGAAGTGGCCGTTGAAGTGCGTGCCTATCTCATGGCCCTCCAGCCAGGCCTGGCGCACGTACTTCAGGGTGTCCTTGATGTGGCCGTCGGTGAGGTAGCCGATGTCGGAGGCGCCGACGCCGTTGTTCGGCGGCCGGTAGAGCCGCTTCTTGGATTCGGGGAGCAGATAGAGCCCGGAGAGGAAGAACGTCATCCCCGCGTCGTGCTCCTTCGCCAGTTTCAGGAAGCGCGGGAACAGGCCGTTGCCGACCTCACCGGCGCCGTCCCAGGAGAAGACGACGAACTGGGGCGGGGTCTCGCCGGGCTCCAGCGGGCGCGGCTTCTCGGGCTGGTTCGGCTGCTTGCCCGTGAAGGCCGTGGAACCGTCGCCGATCGGCTTGGCCGGGCGGCTCGGCGTACCCGGCTTCCCGGCGCCCTTGGCGTTGTCCGCGGCCGATCCCGAGTCGCCGGAACCGGAGCCGCAGGCCGAAAGGCCGATGGCCGCCGCCGCGCCGGCCCCCAGGCCGAGCGCGCCCCGGCGACTCAGGGAGGTCCGGCGCATCGCCGGTACTCCGCGTCCCCGGTCCGTGCGGCTGTCGTCGCGCATTCCAACCCCATTCGTCGCGCTTTTGGTCCTCCTGGCTGAAGGACAACCCCTTAGAGGGTGCGACGAAGACCCGGGTTCCGAACAGGAGCATCAATATGGGGTCTATTACAGAGAAGAGACATTCAACGCCATAGGGTGCTCACGCAATTACCCGGCGCACACAGCGGACACACAGGCGCCCGAAAGGGGCGCGGGGAACTGCGCGACCAGCCACAGCCGGTCCGCAGTTTCCCCGCAAACACAAGCCCCTTAGCCGAACCCCGTCCTACAGGCACAGCGCAAGCGTCACGCGCCGAATGCCTTGCTCTTCCCCTTCACCGGCTTGGCGCCCGCGAGAAGGTGCTTGGGGACAAGATTTCGGGCAGGTTCCGAGTAACCCACGGATACGATCTTGTCGCCGCGATAGGTGAACGTCGTCAAAGAGGCGAGCGTGCACTGCCGCTTGCGCGGGTCGTGCCAGAGGCGCCGCTTCTCCACGAAGCTGCGCACGATCCAGATCGGCAGCTGATGGCTCACGCACACGGCCTCGTGCCCGCGCGCCGCGTCCTTGGCCGCGTCGAGGGCGCCCATCATCCGCACGACCTGCTCGACGTACGGCTCGCCCCAGGACGGCTTGAACGGGTTGACCAGGTGCTTCCAGTTGTCCGGGTTCTTCAGGGCGCCGTCGCCGACGCCGAAGGTCTTGCCCTCGAAGACGTTGTCCGCCTCGATGAGCCGCCCGTCGGACGCCAGGTCGAGGCCGTGCGCCTTGGCGATGGGGGTCGCGGTCTCCTGCGCGCGGTCCAGGGGGGAGGCCACGACGTGCGTGATGTCCCTGGTGGACAGGTGCTCGGCGACGCGGTCGGCCATCTGCCGGCCGAGGTCGGAGAGGTGGTAGCCGGGAAGGCGGCCGTAGAGGATCCCGTCGGGGTTGTGCACCTCGCCGTGGCGCATCAGATGGACGACGGTGATCTCACTGCCGGCACTCGTGCTGCCCGCGGTCATGCGGTGGCCTCCGGGGTGTTCGTGGCTTCGGCGGCCGCGCGCGCGGCCGCCGGCAGGGCGGCGGCGACGCGCTCGACGGCACGCTCGTCATGGGCGGTGGAAACGAACCAGGACTCGAAGGCCGACGGCGGCAGATAGACGCCCTGCGACAGCATCGAGTGGAAGAACGCGGTGAAGCGGAACGACTCCTGGGACTTGGCGTCCTCGTAATTCCGCACCTCACGGTCGGTGAAGAACACGGAGAACATATTGCTGGCGTTCTGCACGCGGTGCGCGACGCCTTCCTTGTTCAGCGCCTCGGTCACCAGGCCGCGCAGTTCGACGGAGACGGCGTCCACCTTCTCGTACGCCGCGTCGTCAAGGAGGCGCAACTGTGCGAGACCCGCGGCCGTGGCGACGGGATTCCCCGACAGCGTGCCCGCCTGATAAACGGGCCCTACCGGCGCGAGATGCCCCATGACATCGGCGCGGCCACCGAAAGCGGCCGCCGGGAATCCGCCGCCCATGACCTTTCCGAAGGTCATGAGATCCGGCGTCACCCCGTCAACTCCGAACCATCCGGCTTTACTTGTCCGGAATCCGGTCATGACTTCGTCGGAGATGAACAGCGCGCCGTTCTTCGCGCACGCGGACTTCAGGCCCTCGTTGAAGCCGGGGCGCGGCGGCACGACGCCCATGTTCCCGGGCGAGGCCTCCGTGATCACACAGGCGATCTCGCCGGGGTGGGTGTGGAAGGCCTCGTGCACGGCCTCCAGGTCGTTGTACGGAAGGACGATGGTGTCGCCGGCCTGGGCGCCCGTGACGCCCGGCGTGTCCGGCAGGCCGAGGGTCGCGACGCCCGACCCGGCCGCGGCGAGGAGCGCGTCCACGTGCCCGTGATAGCACCCGGCGAACTTGATCACCTTGGCGCGCCCGGTGAAGCCGCGGGCGAGCCGGATGGCGGACATCGTCGCCTCCGTGCCGCTGGAGACGAGGCGGACCTGCTCGACCGGGGCGATCCGGTCGACGATCTCCTCGGCGAGGGCGACCTCGCCCTCGCCCGGCGTGCCGAAGGACGTGCCACGGGCGACGGCCTCCTGGACGGCGGCGGTGACCTCGGGGTGGGAGTGCCCGAGGATCATGGGTCCCCATGAACACACGAGGTCCACGTACTCGCGGCCATCGGCGTCCGTCAGGTACGGACCCGTACCGGACACCATGAAACGGGGCGTACCGCCCACGGCTCGGAAGGCGCGGACGGGCGAGTTCACACCGCCGGGCGTCACGGCCGCCGCGCGGTCGAAAAGAGTCTGCGAAACTGGGGCGCTATACGGGAAGCTCACATGAACCATGGTGTCAGAGGGTCCGGACATCGTGGCCGGGCCTCCTGTGCGGCGGCTTTCCGCGCTGTCGGCCTCGCCGTGGGGCCGTTGTGCGGAAATCCTGTGGACTGGTGTTTCACCCCACGTTTCGGCGGGTGACCGTGGGGGAGGTCACTGACACGATGATCGGGTTGCGCGGCGGGGTCCGCGCGCTCTAGAAAAGCAGTCGGGTGGAGATATGCAGCGCGGTGGCGGACTGGGCGAGGGGACCGACGGCCTGGGTCCCCGGCGTGCCCGGCGGGGCAAGCACCGGCGAGAGGCAGAGGCGGTCCCGGCCCCCGAGCAGCGGACGCCGGACAGGGTGCAGCGTGAGCGGGCGGGAAACAGGAGCGGCGGGGTGGGGGTGACCTACAAATACTTCGGCGCCCCCGACGGCGCCACGGCGGCCCGGGTCCCCATCTCGATGCGCCCCGAGGAGCTGGGCGGCGACGAGCTGGGCATGGGCGGCATGTTCACCAAGATCAAGCCGGAGACGATGGCCGCGATGGTCCTGACCGGCATCGAGGGCATACCCCTGCACAAGGTCCCCCCGCTGGAGCTGGTCGTCCTCCACCCCGACTACGCCGTCGTCAAGCTCCCCATGACGGTCGTCGACCCGCTGCGCGGCATCGGCGAGGAGTCCGTCGGCGCGGCGGCCTTCATCTGGTCCACGGTCCCCGACCGCGGCGGCCCCCGCGACGCCTTCAACGTCTACCAACTGCTGCACGAGTGGCAGGACTTCAGCCACCGCCTGCACGACGCGGGGCATCAGGCGTACTGCCTGGTGTGGCCCTGAGCCGCCGAGAGCGGCCACACCAGGCACAGTAGGCCACACCAGGAACGGTCCGGGCCGCGCACCGGCGGCCGCACCAGGCACGGTCCACGTCCGGTCAGGACTTCTTCAGGACCGCCTTCATCACCGCCTTGGCGATCGGCGCGCCCAGCTTGCCGCCCGCGATCTCGGAGCGGGTGATGTCCATGTCCTCGGGGTCGACGAGCACGGCGACCGCCACCGGTGACGTGCCGTCGGACTGCTTGGCGTAGGACACGAACCACGCGTACGGCCGCGCGTCGCGCACGTTCGAGCCGTGCTGCGCGGTCCCGGGCTTGCCGCCGACGGTGATCCCGTCGATGGCCACCTTGTCGCCGGTGCCGTCGGTGACCGTGTACTCCATCATGTCCTGCACCTTGCGCGCGGTCTCCGGCGAGACGGCCTGCTCCAGCTCCTGTGGCTCGGCCTTCTCCACCGTCGAGAGGTCGGCGCCGCGCAACTCCTCCACCAGGTACGGCTTCATGACCTTGCCGTCGTTGGCGAGGCCCGCGGTGACCATGGCCATCTGGAACGGGGTGGTGGTGACGCTGCCCTGGCCCATGCCGGTGAGCGCCGTCCCGGGCTTGTCCAGCTTCTCCGGATAGCCGCTCGCGGACGTCCGTACGGGCATGAACTGCTCCTCGTTGAAGCCGAACCGCTCCGCCGTCTCCCGCATCTTGTCCTTGCCGGTCCGCAGCGCCGCGTCCAGGAAGACGTTGTTGCACGACCACTGCATCGCGGTCCGCATCGAGGCCTTGTCGCACATGTCGTTCGGCACCACGTTGCCGATCTCCGTGGAGCTCTGCGGCAGCCGGTAGGGGGCGCGGGCGCGCGAGGGCTTGTTGATGTCGCTGACCGTGCCGTGCTCCAGGGCGGCCGCCGCGGTGAGGATCTTGAAGGTCGACCCCGGCGGGTACGCCTCGCGGAACGCCCGGTTGTTGAGCGGCTTGGCCTTGTCCTTCCTGAGCTTCTCGAACGCCTGGCCGTCCTTGCCGGAGATCCCGGAGAACACCGAAGGGTCGTACGAGGGCGTGCTCGCCAGCGCCAGGATCTTGCCGGTGCGCGGGTCCAGGGCGACCACCGCGCCCTTGGCGTCCAGGTCCGTCAGACCCTTGTAGGCGGCCTTCTGCGCCTTCGGGTCGATGGTCGTGACCACGTCGCCGCCCTTGGGCCGCTCGCCCGTCAGGGTGTCCAGGGGCGAGCCGAGCAGCCTGCTGTCCCTGCCGGTGAGCAGGTCGTTGTGCACGCCCTCCAGGAACGTCTGCCCCTGGGACTGCGAGAAGAAGCCGGTGACGGGCGCGTACATCGGGCCGTCCTTGAAGACCCGCTTGTACTTGAAGTCCGAGCCGGGCGTGGTCACGGAACCGGTGACGGCCTCACCGCCGACGATGATGTCGCCGCGCGGCTGGCCGAAGTCGGCTATCTTCACGCGCCGGTTCTGCTCGTGCTCGGCGAGGGTCTCGGCGCTGACGAACTGCACCCAGGTGGCGCGCACCAGCAGGGCGAGGACGAGCAGCCCGCAGAAGACGGCTGCGCGGCGGACGGTCTTGTTCATCGGTCGCTCTCGTTCATCGGTCGCTCTCGTTGAGGTCGCTCACGTTCATCGGTCGCTCTCGTTGAGGTCGCTCACGTTCATCGGTCGCTCTCGTTCATCGGTCGCTGCGCTCCTGGGTGTCGGCCGTCCCGCGCGGGGGCCGCGGGCTCTGGTCGGTGAGGAAGCCGAGCACGGTGCCGGTGGTGTCCAGCGCCTTGCTGGCGGGGCCGAAGCCCTTGGGCGGGGTGACGCGCGTTCCGGGCCAGGTGTGGCCCGCGTCGCGCACGACGAGGAGTTCGACGGGGACCGTGCCGGGGCCGGGACGCCACACGGTGCGGTCGTAGCCCTTGCGGGACTGCTCGGCCGGAGGCTTCGTACGACCGGCCGTGGCAAAGGCCTTGACGCTCGAGCGGGCCGACTTGGTTGCCATGATGGGCTCCTGACCCTTGGGGGCGGGTCCGGGCCGGGCCAGGCCCGTGACCGGGCGCACCGGGTCCTTGGCGCCGTAGACGACCATCACCGGCACCGGCCCCTTCGGCCGCACCTCGTCCCGCCCGGTGGGCAGTTGCCCCGCGACGGACACCGCCCCCGCCACCAGCCTCGGCCGGTCCGCCGCCACCCGCAGCGCCATCGAGCCGCCGTTGGAGAACCCCACGACGTACACCCGCCGCGGGTCGGCCCGCTCCGTGCGGACCAGCTTGTCGACCAGGGCCTGCGTGAAGCGCACGTCGGCGTCGGGGTCCGGGCGCAGCCGGGACGGCGCCGTGCCCGCGCCCCACGTCTTGCGCAGCGCCTTGGGGTAGGCGACCAGCATCCCGCGCGCCTTGGCCGCCTCGTTCAGGCCGGTCAGCTCGCGCATCTCGGCGGGGTCGGCGCCGCGGCCGTGGAAGGCGACGACGAGCGGGCGGGGGCCCGAGCCGGGCGCGGTGGGCTTGTGCAGGAGGTAGTCGCGGGTCGTGCCGTCCACGCGCAGCCGCTCACGGGTGTCGGCGGCGGCCGTCGGCTTCGGGGGGTCCGAGGGCGCGGCCGAGCCGGAGTCGGAGGCGGTGGAGCAGCCCGTGGTGAGGGCGAGGCCCACGACGAGGGCGCCGGACCAGCGGCGCACGGTGCTCCGGCGACGTACGCGAGCGGAGGCGGGCCGTGCCGAAGAGAGCGAGGTCATGCACGGAGCAGATCAGCGCCGCACCCCCTATGTCCAAGTTCGATATCACTTACGTATTCATTAATCTGCGATATCGTCGCTGCTCGTGGACCTGATGCGGCACCTGGAGTGCTTTGTGGCTGTTGCGGAAGAGTCACATTTCGGTCGGGCCGCCGAGCGCCTCGGCATGGCCCAGCCGCCCCTGTCGCAACGCGTCCAGCGCCTGGAACGCCACCTCGGCGTGCGCCTCTTCGAACGCACCAGCAGACAGGTCACCATCACCAAGGCCGGGACGCTGCTCCTCGACGAGGCCCGCGAGCTCCTCGCCCGGTCCGAGGCGCTGCTCGCCGCCGCACGCCGCATCCGCGACGGCGAGAGCGGCCTGCTGCGGGCCGCGCTCCCGCCGGACATCGCGGGCGAGACCGTCGCCGCGCTCCTCGCCGACTTCCGGCGGCACCACGAGGGCGTCGAACTGGAGCTGCGCGAGCTGACCACCACCCAGCAGCTCGCCCAGCTCGCCGCGCACGACCTGGACGTCGGCCTCATCCACCACCCCTGCGACGTCACCGGCCTGGAACTCGGCCCGGTGCTGCGCCGCGAGGTCGGCGTGCTGCTGCCGCGCGGCGCCCCCGCCGCCGCCCTCGACGAGGTCCCCCTCCCCGCCCTCACCGGCTACGACCTGGTCCTCTTCCACCGCGGCGCCGCCCCCGCCCTGCACGACGACCTCCTCACCACCTGCGCCCGCGACGGCTACACCCCCACCGCCGTCCGGCACGGCCAGGGCGCCAGCTTCGTGCGCGGCCTGATCCTGTCCGCGCACGCCGTCGCCTTCAGCCCCAAGGACGCCCACCCCGTGCCCCCTCCCGGCACCGACCCCGACATCGTCTGGCGGCCGCTCGCCGGTGCCCCGCTGGCCTGGCGGCACTCGGTGGCCTGGCCCAAGGGGCGCGGCGACACCGCGGTGGTGGCGTTCGCGGAGGCGGTCACGCGCGCC
This sequence comes from Streptomyces sp. NPDC041205, assembly GCF_055591765.1. Classification (NCBI taxonomy): domain Bacteria; kingdom Bacillati; phylum Actinomycetota; class Actinomycetes; order Kitasatosporales; family Streptomycetaceae; genus Streptomyces; species Streptomyces sp. NPDC041205. The sequence goes on from NZ_JBVIZH010000002.1 coordinate 1,519,552, forward strand.
CTGCGCGACACCGCCGCCCTGACCGCCGACGCGCCCCCACGTCCGCTCCATCTGCGTCCGACCGCGGAGTACTGGCTGTGACCACGACCCCCATCCGTCTCCAGGACGCGTTCGCCGAGGCCGGAGTCACGGGCCGGCTGCACGCCGTCGACATCGACTCCGGCGCGGAGGTCGGCGTCGGCGCCGACCAGCCCGTCGTCACCGCCAGCGTCCACAAGCTGTGCGTCCTCGTCGCGCTGCACGAGCAGGCCGCGGCGGGCCGCGTCGACCTCACCGAACAGATCGAGTGCCCGCCCGCCGACCGCACGTCCGGCCCGACCGGTCTTTCCGCGATGCTCGACCCCGTACGGCTGTCCCTGCGCGACGCCGCGTACCTGATGATGGCCGTCAGCGACAACACCGCCGCCGAACTCCTCCTGGAACGCGTCGGCCTGGACGCCGTCAACGCCACGACAGCCCGCCTCGGCCTCACCCGCACCCGGGCCGTGCACAGCTTCCGCGAGATGTTCGCGTCCATGCGCGAGGACGCGGGCCCCGGCGGCGCGCAGGCCCTGACCGACCCGTACGTCATCGCCCGGCTGCGCGCCCTCGACCCGGCCCGCACCAACCACAGCACCCCGCGCGACATGACCCGCCTGCTCGGCGCGGTGTGGCGGGACGAGGCCTGCGTCCCCGAGCACGGCGCCGCCATGCGCCGCGTCCTCGGCCTCCAGGTATGGCCGCACCGCCTCGCCGCCGGCTTCCCCTTCGACGACGTCCACGTCGCGGGCAAGACCGGCAGCCTGCCGACCGTGCGCAACGAGGTCGGCGTCGTCGAGTACCCCGACGGCGGGCGCTACGCCGTCGCCGTGTTCACCCGCGCCGCCCGCACGGCGGCGACGCTGCCGTCGGCGGACGCGGTCATCGGGACGGCGGCGCGGATCGCGGTGGAGGCGCTGCGGACGTCGTCGTGAGGGTGGGGCGGTCGGGGTGGGGTGCGTCCCCCGGGGCGGCCGGGGTGCGGTCGGGCTCGGCGTGCGGCCGGGCTCAGCTCCAGTACGGGTCCCGGCCCGTCGCCGCGAGCAGCCGGTCGAAGTCCGACGCGTCCTCGCGTACCGGCACCGGCTCCCCGAAGACGCCCATCGCGCGGGCCGTGGGGGCCAGCTCGGCGACGGCCGCGCGCAAGGTGTCCACGACGTCCGGTACGCCGGTCGCGGCCGCCTCGTCCGTTCCGTACGCCCGGCCGGTCGCGCGGGCCAGATCCCAGGCGTGCACCGTCAGATCGAGCAGGACCATCGAACCGACCGTCCGCGCGGGCATGTTCATCGCGCCCGTCGTGCCCTCGTCGGCGCCGGGCGCGGACCAGGCGGCGACCAGCTTCTCCGTCTGCGCCGCGAACCGCTCGCGCCAGTCGTCGCCCTCGGCCACATAGTCGGGCGTGTCGCCGCCGAAGTCGGCGTTCCGCTTGGCGGCCAGCTCCTGGAACTGCACCACCACGTGGAAGAGGTGGTTCACCAGGGCCCGTACGTCGTACTCGGCGCAGGGAGTGCGGGCGTCGAGGCGGTCGTCGGGGAGGCTCCGCACCACGGGCAGGGCGTGGGCGGCGGCGACGGCCAGGAGGTCTCCGGTCTTGTGGGTGGTGTTCATGGGGCGACAGTAGGCAGCGGGGGCACGGCCCGTCTTGAACAAACGCGACAGCCCGGCGGGCGGCGGGTCCCGGGCCACTGTCAGTGCCCCGTCCTACGATCACGACATGCCCGGCTCCTCCCGCGCTCCCGGTCCTGCTGGCCCTGCTGGCCCTGCTGGCCCTGCTGGCCCTGCTGGCCCTGCTGGTCATGCTGATTCCTCTGGCACGCCTCGTCGCGACACCCGGGGCATCGTCGACGCCTCCGGTCTCATGACCCGCGTACGTTTCCGGCGGTACGCCCCCGCCGAGCCCCTGCGGCCGTACCTGGAGCACTACTGGCTGGTCGACTGGGACCTCACCGAGCCGTACGTGACGCACGTGGTGCCGCACCCGTCGGTGAACGTCGTCTTCCAGGACCTGGCCGGGCGCGAACTCTTCGGGGAGGTGGCGGGCATCGGCCTCGGCCTGTTCAGCAAGGAGCTGGTCGGGCGCGGGCGGGTGTGCGGGGTGCAGTTCCGGCCGGGCGGCTTCCGGCCGTTCGCGCCGGGGCGGGCGGTGGCGGGGCTGACGGGGCGGGAGGTGGGGCTGGGCGAGGCGTTCGGAGGGGGACGAGCGGGGGCCTCCGGCCCGGTGGGCGCGGGCACGAGCGGGGCGGTGAGCGCGGGCGGGGCGGCCGGGCTGGACGACGCGGTCGACGCGGCCGGGCTGGTCGACGCGGTCCTCCGGCCCGACGACGAGCACGCGCGCGTGGCCGCCCTCGACGCCTTCCTGCTGCGCCACGGCCCCGCCCCCGACCCGCAGGCCGACCTCGCCATGGAGCTGGTCGACCGCATCCGCGCCGACCGCACGATCCGGCGCGTCGGGGACCTGGCGCGCGAGGCGGGCCTGTCGGTGCGGGCGCTGCAACGGCTCTTCTCCGCGTACGTCGGCGTCGGCCCGGATGGGGTCTCCCCTGCTCGAACGAAGTTGAGAGCTTGGGGAAGGGTCGTCCTGCGCTACCGCATCCACGAGGCCCTGGAGCGCGCGGAGTCGGCGGCGGTGGACTGGGCGGACCTCGCGGCGGGGCTCGGGTACGCCGACCAGGCGCATCTCGTACGGGACTTCACGGCGACCGTGGGGGTGCCCCCGACGGCGTACGCGCCGGGCTGAGGCCAGGGGGGCGGTGGGGGCGCGGGGCGGCGGCGGGGAGTGCGGCGGCCGTCGGCGCCGGGGATTGTCAGACCCTCCGCCTAGCGTGAGGTCATGGAGAGAACACAGGCTCAGGATGTCCGGCTCGTACCCTGGTCGGAGGGCGACTTCGAGCTGCTCGTACGGCACAACTCGCCCGAGATGACGGCGCACTTGGGCGGCCCCGAGACCCACGAGAAGCTGCTCGACCGGCACCGCCGGTATCTGGGCCTGGACGACGGCCGCCGGGGCCGGATGTTCCGGATCGCGGCGGGCCCCGAGGGGGCGTCGGCGGGCATCGTCGGCTTCTGGGAGACCACCCACGGGGGCGAGGACGTGTGGGAGGCCGGCTGGGGCGTGGTCCCCGAGTTCCAGGGCCACGGCATCGCGGGCACGGCGGTCCGCCTGGCGGTGGCCAAGGCCCGCCGCGCGGCCCTCCACCGCCACCTGCACGCGTTCCCCTCCGTGGACAACCCCGCGTCCAACGGCGTGTGCCGCAAGGCGGGCTTCACGCTGCTCGGGGAGGAGGACATGGAGTACCCGAAGGGACACTGGATGCGATGCAACGACTGGCGCCTCGACCTGACGGACACGGAGACGGCCGGGCCGGGGCAGGGGTAGCCGGGAGCAGCCCCGGGGAAACGCCCCCCGGGGCCCGGGAGCAGCGCCCGGCCAGGCCAGAAGCAGCCAGGTCAGAAGTAGTACGAGTCCCCGGTGTCGAGGACGAGCACCGCATGCTCGTTGTTGCGCGGATTGTGGTCGACCGCGCCGCCGTTCCAGACGGTGCCCACCGTCACCGTCACCTCGCGCGGCGCCCCGCGGAGCCGGACGGCAAGGTGCAGCCGTTCGCCGCGCGCGCCCGCGGGCAGGGCGCCCGTGCGGCACAGCACCCCGCGCTCACCGGCCCGCACACAGGTGTCCGGAAGCCGCATGCCGTCCTCCAGGGGCACCGACCAGGCGAGGCGGACCGTGGCGCCGGGGACGTCGTCCGGGCCGTGGTTCTCCGGCGTCAGGGACACCGCCGCGAGCCCACGGGTCATGGCCACCTGCCCGTGGTACGCGACATCCGCCTCCGGCACCGCGTCCACGTCCGCCACGGCGCCGCCGCTCCCCCACAGCACCGCCCCCGCGACCACGGCCCCCACACAGAGCACCCGCACGACTACCTCCACTACCACCACGACACTGCCCGTCCATGGCGCCGACATCCACACCACCGGCGTCCACATCTGCGCCATACATGCCACCCGCCGCCGCTCCGGACCCCCCAACCCCCCACATGCCACCCTGTTGACCACACCCGCCGCCCGCTCCACCGCCCTCGCCGAGGCAGGCGTCGGCCATCCGGGCCGGGCGGGGCGCGCCTATGCTGACCGAGGCAGCAAGGAACGCACGTACGAAACGAACCGGCCCGCCCCGGGCCGGCCCGCACCACGCCGTACCACCCCGAACCAGCCCGCCCCGGCCCGACCCCCAGGGAGCCCGCATGTCCGCCGCCGCAACGCCCCGCAAGCCCGGCATCGCCATCGTCACGGGTGCCAGCGGCGGCATCGGCGCGGCCACGGCCCGCGGCCTCGCGGCGGCCGGGTACCGGGTCGTCCTGACGGCCCGCCGCAAGGACCGCGTCGAGGCACTCGCGGCCGAGCTGACGGACGCCGGGCACAGCGCCACGGCGTACGAACTCGACGTCACCGACCGCGCGGCCGTCGACACCTTCGCGACGGCGTTCCGCGAGATCGCGGTCCTGGTGAACAACGCGGGCGGCGCGCTCGGCGCCGACCCCGTCGCCACCGGCGACCCGGCCGACTGGCGCCAGATGTACGAGACGAACGTCATCGGCACCCTGAACGTCACCCAGGCACTGCTCCCCGCCCTCACCGCGAGCGGCGACGGCACCGTGGTCGTCGTCTCCTCCACGGCGGGCCACGGCACGTACGAGGGCGGCGGGGGCTACGTCGCCGCCAAGCACGCCGAGCACGTCCTCGCCGAGACCCTGCGCCTGGAGATCGTCGGCGCCCCGGTCCGCGTGATCGAGGTCGCCCCCGGCATGGTCAAGACCGAGGGCTTCGCACTGACCCGCTTCGGCGGCGACGAGGAGAAGGCCGCGAAGGTCTACGCGGGCGTGGCCGAGCCGCTGACCGCCGACGACGTGGCGGACACGATCACCTGGGCGGTCACCCGCCCGCCCCACGTCAACATCGACCTCCTCGTGGTCCGCCCCCGCGCCCAGGCGTCCAACACGAAGGTCCACCGGGAGCAGCGATGACCTACGCCGCCGACGACCCCGGCACCCCCGGCGGCTCCCCCGACTCCCCCGACCCCCTGGACCGCCTGGTCCACGAACAGGAGTCCCGCCGCCTCGCCCAGGAGAAGAAGAACGAACGCCTGGTGTGGTGGTACCTCGCGTACTTCCTCTTCGGCATCCACATCGTCGCGTTCATCATGATCTACGCGGTCATGCACGCGGAGTAGCCCGGCAGCGGAGCCTCAGCCCTTCACACACACGACCTGCTTGAGCTTCGCGACCACCGCGACCAGGTCCGTCTGCCGCTCGATGACCTTCTCGATCGGCTTGTACGCCCCCGGAATCTCGTCCACGACACCGGAGTCCTTGCGGCACTCCACGCCCCGCGTCTGCTCCTCCAGGTCCTGCGTGGAGAACCGCTTCTTCGCGGCGTTGCGGCTCATCTTCCGGCCCGCGCCGTGCGACGCGGAGTTGAAGGACGCCTCGTTGCCGAGACCCTTCACGATGTACGAGCCGGTGCCCATCGAGCCCGGGATGATGCCGTAGTCCCCGGAGCCCGCGCGGATCGCGCCCTTGCGGGTGACCAGCAGGTCCATGCCGTCGTACCGCTCCTCCGCCACGTAGTTGTGGTGGCAGGAGATCTCCTGCTCGAAGGTCGGCGCGGCCTTCTTGAACTCCTTGCGGACCACGTCCTTGAAGAGCGCCATCATCAGCGCGCGGTTGTACTTCGCGTACTCCTGCGCCCAGAACAGGTCGTTGCGGTACGCCGCCATCTGCGGGGTGTCCGCGATGAACACCGCGAGGTCGCGGTCCACCAGGCCCTGGTTGTGCGGCAGTTCGCGGGCGACGCCGATGTGGTGGTCGGCCAGCTCCTTGCCGATGTTCCGGGATCCGGAGTGCAGCATCAGCCAGACCGAACCGGACTCGTCGAGACAGAATTCGACAAAGTGGTTGCCGCTTCCGAGCGTTCCCATCTGCTTGACGGCCCGCTCCTGGCGGAACTTGACCGCATCCGCCACCCCGTCGAACCGCCCCCAGAAGTCGTCCCACCCTCCGGTCGGCACCCCGTGGAACTTCCCCGGCTCGACGGGGTCCTCGTGCATCCCCCGCCCCACCGGAATCGCCTGCTCGATCTTCGACCGCAGCCGCGACAGGTCGTCCGGCAGGTCGGCGGCCGTCAACGACGTCTTGACCGCCGACATCCCGCAGCCGATGTCGACGCCGACCGCCGCCGGGCAGACCGCGCCCTGCATGGCGATCACGGAGCCGACCGTGGCGCCCTTGCCGTAGTGGACGTCCGGCATGACGGCCAGGCCCTTGATCCACGGCAGTGTGGCGACGTTGCGCAGCTGCTGCATCGCGGCGCCCTCGACCGTCTTGGGGTCCGCCCACATCCGGATGGGGACGTTCGCCCCCGGCATCTCCACGTACGACATAACTTCCTCTTTCCCCCGTACGACAACAAAAGACTTGAAGCGCAAATACCGGTGCCAAGGTCGACGTATGGGATAACGGACCGGCATCCACAGCGGCGCGTGCGATACACATTGTGTCCACCGGCCGTCCGTCGGCGGCAACCGAATAACCAGGCCGGACAGGCCCGGTGGCCCGGCCCGCACGGGTCGGCCGGACCCGTCCACGTCGAGAGGAGCCAGCACGGTGCAGCGGAGGGTCTACGTACCGGGCACAGCGGCGCTCCTGGTGGCGCTGCTCGCCGGCTGCACCGGCAGCTCGGGGACCGGCGAGGGCGACGACGGCAAGTCCGGCGACTCCGGCAGCTCCACGTCGGCCGCCGAGCCCGGCAAGTACCGCACGCTGCCCGAGCCCTGCGGCGCGGTCGACGGCTCGACGCTCGACTCGATGCTGCCGGGGATCAAGGACATCGAGGACGCCAAGCAGCGCGAGAAGGCGTACGCGGGCGCCCCGACGGTGACGTACGACACCGACCGGCGCGTGGGCTGCCGTTGGAAGACCGAGTCGGCGGACGCCACGCACCATCTGCTGGTCGACTTCGAGCGTGTGGTGTCGTACGACGGGACGGTCAGCGACGACACCCGGGCGCAGGAGCTCTATCGGACGAAGCTGCGGGACGCGGGCATCGCGGAGCCGCCGTCCTCGGGGTCGGACGAGGGCGACGAGGGTGAAGAGGGCGAGGACACGGAGGAGCCCGAGGGTTCGGGGGGCTCCGACTCCCCCAAGGGCAAGCCGGGCAGCTCGGACAAATCGGATGGCCCGGATGGCTCTCCCCGCGCCCAGGGCGCCCCCGCCGCCGCCCACGCCTCGGCGAAGAAGGGCGACGGCGCCGCGGCCGACGACGAGCCGGACGGCGACTCGACCGTGGCGGACGAGGGGACTCCCGCCGGGTACGAGCCGCGCGCCCTGGACGACCTCGGCGACGAGGCGTTCCTCGACGACGTGCTGACGACCGCCGCGTCGGCGACCCGGCAGCGCACTGTGACTGTGGTGTTCCGCACGTCGAACGTGATCGTGACGGTGGAGTACGACGAGCAGCCGGCCCGCAGGACCGAGGTCCCCGACTCCAAGGAAATGCAGGACAACGCGCGCGAACTGGCGGAAAACCTGGTCGACAGGTTCGACGGCTGAGGGCTGTTTCGAGCGCGTACGGGCTCCCCGGAAGCCGGGTCACCCGCGTCGCACACCGCGTACGGTGGCCCAACGACCCCATCGAACGGCACGGCCGCCAAGAGCGAACACGAGTGAAGGAACCATGCACCGACCCGCACAGCGACAGCGTCAGCGACTCACCCGCGTTCTGGTGGGCGCGGCCGCCGTACCGGTGATCCTCTTCGCCTCCGCCTGCAGCAGCGACTCCGGGTCGGACGGGGACAAGAAGGACAGCGGCGACAAGGCCTCCGCGTCCGCCTCCGGCGGGTCCGAGGGCTCCGGCGGCTCCGGCGACAAGGCGGCGACCGTGGAGAAGGCCGCGTTCGCCAAGCTGCCCGAGCCCTGCGCCACGCTCTCGAAGAAGACCCTCGGCGATCTCGTCCCGGCCACGAAGAACAAGGCGGGCAAGACGGGTACGTCGGACGACGTGTCCACGCGCGGCAACTGCACGTGGGACAGCCTCGACAACAACGGCGTCGACGGCTCCCAGTTCCGCTGGCTGCGTGTCTCGCTGAACCGCTTCGAGTCCGACCAGTCCCTCGGCAGCGGCGCCAAGCGCGCCCAGGGCAACTTCGCGAAGCAGGTCACCGACGCCCAGGCGGCCAAGGACGCCAAGGGCGTCAAGACCACGCCGGTTCCGGGTGTGGGCGACCAGGCGACGCTGGTGAGCTACGACGTCAAGAAGGAGAAGGACACCTTCAAGCAGCAGACGCTCGTGGCCCGCGTGGAGAACGCCGTCGTCACGGTCGACTACAACGGCGCGGGTCTCGCGGGTGACAAGTCCCCGGACGAGGCGGCCCTCGCCAAGGACACGCAGAAGGCCGCGAAGGAGGCCGTCGCGGCGGTCGTGGCGGCGAACAAGGCGGGTGGCGCGGACAAGTCCTCCGGCGCTCCCAAGGACGGCAAGGCTCCCGAGGACGACAAGGGCGACAAGGCCTCGAAGGACGACGAGGCCTCCGAGGGCTCCGGCGCGAAGCCGAAGACCGACGCGAAGCCCAAGAGCTAGCCCGAGAGCCAGTGGCCCGAGCCCCCTCGCGCGCGAGGAGATGAGCCCAACTCGGCGCTCACGCCCAGGAGTTACCGGAGCCCGGCCGCCCGCGCGGCCGGGCTCCTGCCGTGCCCGGTCACGCCTCGGCTGCCGTACCGGCACACAGGCGCACGCACACATGTGCCAGGCTGTCGCTCGCAACACGCCGGACTGGGACAGCCGGACGGGCATGGACAGGGAGGGGTTCGCGGGTGGCCGCGATGCAGCTGACACGCACGCACCGGATACTCATCGGGGTCGTCGTCTTCGGTGCGGTCGTCATCGCCGGGATCGGCTTCGCGGGGTCGTACGCAGCCGTGCGGGAGTTGGCCGAGAAGAAGGGCTTCGGCACCTTCTCGATGGTCTTCCCCATCGGCATCGACGCGGGCATCTGCGTCCTGCTGGCGCTCGACCTCCTGCTGACCTGGATCAGGATTCCCTTCCCGCTCCTTCGCCAGACGGCGTGGCTGCTCACGGCGGCCACGATCGCCTTCAACGGCGCGGCGGCCTGGCCGGACCCGCTGGGCGTCGGTATGCACGCGGTCATCCCGGTGCTGTTCGTGGTCGCGGTCGAGGCGGCCCGGCACGCGATCGGGCGGATCGCCGACATCACGGCGGACAAGCACATGGAGGGCGTGCGCATGACGCGCTGGCTGCTCTCCCCCGTGCCGACGTTCCTGCTGTGGCGCCGCATGAAGCTGTGGGAGCTGCGCTCCTACGACCAGGTGATCAAGCTGGAGCAGGAGCGCCTGGTCTACCAGGCGCGCCTTCGCTCCCGCTTCGGCCGCGGCTGGCGCCGCAAGGCCCCGGTGGAGTCGCTGATGCCGCTGCGCCTGGCCCGCTACGGCGTCCCGCTCGCGGAGACGGCCCCCGCGGGCCTCGCAGCGGCCGGGATCGAGCCGCCCGTCCTGCCGCCCGTCCAGGCCGCGCCCCACAAGCCGGAGCTGACGAAGGCCGAGCCCGCGGCGCCCGCGGCCCTGGCCAAGGACCCGTCCCCGGAGCCCCGCCCCCTCCCGGAGGCGCAGCCCGGCGCGGAGGCGCAGCCCCGCCCGGAGGCCCAGCCCGGCGCGGAGCCGGAGCCCGCCCCCGAGGAGCACCCGCGCGCCGAGGAGCCCCCGGGCCCCGGCGAGCAGCAGCCCGGCGCCCATGTGAGCCCGTGGTTCGCGGCCCCGCAGCCGCCGCAGCAGTACGCCGAAGGCCCGGTGTCGTACGACCCGGAGGCCCCGTACGACGAGTGGTACGAGGAACAGGCCCAGCAGCAGGGCTATGTCGAGCAGTTGGCGTACGAGCAGCAGCAGTACGCCGACCAGCAGGCCTATGACCAGCAGGTCTACGAGCAGCAGCTCCACGAGCAGCAGGCGCACGCCCGGCAGGCCCATGACCAGCGGGCCGAGGTGGTCGACGACGGCTCGGGCTTCCGTGTCCCGGCGGGCCCCGGCCGCACCCGGCCGCTGGCGGGGGGCGCGCACCTGATCCCCGGCCCGCGCGAGGAGCAGGCTCCCGAGCCCGCGCCCGAGGCGGAGCCCCTGCCCGAGCCCGCCGCGGCGGAAGGCTCGGGCCTCCCTGACGACATGACCCGCGAGGAGGCGTACTTCAACGCCTTCCGCAAGTACGTCAGCGAGATGGGCGACTATCCCAACGCCCGCCAGTTCAGCCTGTATCTGATGGATCTGTACGGCGTGACGGGCCAGTCCGGCGGCCCGCTGACGGAGAGCACGCTGCGCCCGTACCTGCGCGGCTTCCGCGACCGCTACCAGCGTTCCCTCGACGAGGATGCCGAGCACATCGCGTAGCGGGGTCAGGGCAGGGCGCGCACCATGGCGGCGAACACCGGGGAGTCGGGGAAGGGCTGCTGTTCGCCGACCTTCTCGTACCCCCACTGCTCGTAGCGGGCCTGGACTTTCCCGTCGCCCGCCTTCGGGTTGACCAGCAGTGCCACGCGCTGCTCGGAGCGGTCCTCGAGCAGGTCTTCGTGGAGTCGGCTGGCGATGCCTCTGCCTCGCCATGCGCGGCGTACGACGATTTCGTTGAGGACGAGTGTGCGCGTGCCGTCCTCCTCGGTGTATCCCTCGGGCAGGGGCGTGGTCATCGCCGTCCACCAGCGGGTGTGTGGGCCCAGCGGCGCGCAGTACGCGAAGCCGACGGGCTCGCCGTCCGCGTAGCCGACGACGGCTTTCCAGTCGGGTGCCGAACGGTGGCGGGACAGCCGCTCGTTGAACCGGTCCGCGCTGTAGAAGTCCCCGACGAGCCCGAAGTCTCGCTGTCTCACCTCGACGTGGATGTCCACGAGGGTCTGACGGATCTCTTCGATGTCGCGGTAGTGGCGCAGCTCGACGGTCACGTGGGCGTGCCTTTCTCTCGGACGTGGTCGGCCCATGCTCGGGCCGTGGGTTCGTCGGGGGCAAGATCGGCAGGGCACCCACTTAGTTGCATGTTTGCCAACTGAGTGCGAAGGTGGCAACTGAACGATCCGCACGACCTTGGGGGATCCCGGCATGGACCCACAGACCGCCGCCGACCAGCTCGCCGTCGCCGAGCGGGCGCCCGCGCTCAACCGGCCCGCCCCGGCGGGCGAACGGGTGGGAGGAGTGGTGTCGGCACTCGCGCTGTTCGGCGCCCTGTGGGGGGCTGCCGAGCAGAGGGTGCCGCTCGTGCTCGGCATCCCGGTGTGTCTGGCGGGGCTGGCCGTGGTGGCGGGCTGGAACTACTTCCACCGCGAGCGCGCGCTGCGCCGCCCCCATACCCGGCTGGAGAGCGGTGTCGGGATCGCGGCCGGTTTCCTGCTGGGCCTTCCTGCGGGCAACGTCCTGTGGGACACCCCGGACTCCACCATCGGCATCGCGGTTCCCGCCGCGGCTCCCGCGCTGGCCCTGCTGGGCTACTTGGTGTCGCGGTGGAGGGCCTGATGAGCGAAGGGGGGCAGCATCGGCAGGCGCTGACCACGCTGATGCACTCGCCGGTGCGCCTGGCCGTCCTCGGCACGCTGCGGCGCGTGCACAACGCGTCGTTCGCCGACCTGCGCGAGGCCCTCGAACTGGATTCGCCGGAGCTCTCACGGCAGTTGCGGGTGCTGGAGGAGGCGGGCGTGGTGGAGCTGGCCAAGCTGCGCGGCGGTCAGGAACGCCGTGTCCGCACTTTCGTGCGCCTGTCCGACGACGGGCGCGTCCGCTTCGAGGAGTATCTCGCGCACCTGCGGGCCGTGGTCGGCGAAGGCTGACGGACCGCTCGGCGGAGAGCGGAAGGCCGAAGCCGGAAGGCCGAAGGGTGGAAAGCCGAAGGCGGGGGGCGGGAAGCCGACAAAGGGGACGCGGCCCGGTGGGCGCGCCCCCTTCGCCAGTTTCTGATCAGCCTGCTAGCTCAGCACATGGCCCTCAGGCCCACGGGGTGGCGCACCAGACCGCGTAGGTGCCCAGGGAGGCGGCCAGGCCCGCGACGCCGCCCTTGACGCCCACCTTGATGCCGCGCTTGGCGGCCTCCTTGATGATCAGCTTGGCCGCGTCCGTGAAGTGCTTCTTCTTGAGCTTGGCCGTGATGGCCGCGGTGGCGCCGCCCAGGCCGCCGAGGCCGACGCCCTTGAGCAGGCACGAGGTGTAGCTGCCGTAGGCGCCCACGGGGATGTCGCCGCTGATCTTGGCCTGGATCGCGTCGGCGAACTCCGCGCCGAACTCGGCGCGGGTCTTGTCGTAGTCGAACTCGCCCGCCGAGTCGAGGACGTCGCCGTTCTCCAGGGCCTGGAGGTAGCGGGCCAGCTCGTCGACCTGCTCGGGGGTGGGCTCGCCGACGGCGCCGGTGTCGGCGTCCCCGGCCGTGGTGCGGGCCTCGGGTGCCTCGGAGGCGTGCGCGGCGCCGATGCCGGTGAAGGCGACGGCTCCGGCCACCACGGTGGAAATCACAGTCGTGCGAAAGCGCAGAACGCTGCGGTTCACGTACAGTCCTTAGTGCGTTGTATGCGCACGAGGTGAGGCCTGGTGATGCTCTCGTGGCCTGCGAAACCTGATGGCATCGCCCGGCCTCCCCCCGCGCATCGTCATATTCCCGAATTGGCCTGGACCATCCGGGATGGGCGTGAAAGACGTTAACGCCCCTCAGGTGACAGTTCAATTCTCCGTAAAGTGACGCCCCTCACGGACGGATTGTGGAACGTACGCGACCTCGCACCCGTCGCACCATGCCGTCAGGTAATCGCGAATTCCCCCCGGGGGTACTGACTTCGGCTCGGGCGCAATACATTTGACGCGCAAGTGGGTTTACCGAAAGGGCAGTTACGAGGCCGGGAGTGCGGGTCATCCACACGCCTGGGCGTTCCCGCGCGGGCACGTCGGCGGGCGGCACCTGACTCTCGTGCAGGTGATCCCGCGGTGTACGGTCGCCTACGTGCGGGCAAGTCTCGGTCGTCGTACGGCAGTTGACGGCACCAGCACCCTGCCGTCCGCACTCGACGACCGCCGAGGAGCCCCCCATGAGCGAGCACATCTCAGACCGCCACGAGCCGTCGGCCGCCGCTGACGGAGGGGTGAGCAGCGCGCGGTTCTGGAACGCCGCCCAGGGCGGCAAGGACAACTACGAGCGCGACCGGCAGGCCGTCGAGGCGGTCGAGGAGATAGCGCCCGGCATCACCGCCGACGCCCGCTCCGCCCGCCAGTTCCTGCGCCGGACCGTCCGCTGGGCCGCCGCCGACGCGGGCGTCACCCAGTACCTGGACCTCGGCTGCGGTCTCCCGCTGGAGCCCGACATCCACCAGATCGTCAGCCGCCACCAGCCCGACGCGCGCGTGCTGTACGTCGACAACGACCCCGTCGTCCTCGCCCACCAGGGCGCCTACCAGGACCCGCCCCTGAGCAGCTACATCGACGCCGACATGCGCGACACCGACACCGTCATGGGCCATGTCGCCGAGTGCTTCGACCTCAGCAAGCCCGTGATGCTGACCTTCAGCAGCGTCCTGGGCCACTTCTCGGACGAGGAGGCGCACGGAGTCATCGGACGCCTCCTCGAACGACTCGCCCCCGGCAGCTGCCTCATGCTCAGCCACGACATCCCCACGCCGTCCATCATCAAGGCGTGCGAGGTCTACTCCGCCGCGCCCGGCGCCCTGCCGTACCAGCCCCGCACCATCGAGCAGTTGCTGCGGTTCTTCGAGGGCATGGACATCGTCGAGCCGGGCCTCGTGCCGCTCTTCGAGTGGCGCCCGGACGACGCCACCGAGATCACCGAGGTCATGGGGTACGGCGCCGTCGGCCGCCTCAGGGCGGCCTAGGGCAGGACGCGGGACAGCCAGAACCCCTCAAGTCGCCTTGGGCGGAACGATGTTGCGCTCGGCGCCGAGCTTGGTGCCGGTGTCGGCGTAGAGCGCGACCTCTCCGTCGCTCCAGCGCACGATCAGGTCGTCGGGGTGTCCGTTGGCGTTGTAGTTGCCCGCGGTCATCGCCTTGGCGTGCTTCCACAGGGCGTTGGGTGCCTGCATCCGCGTCTCCTTGCCGAGGCCGGAGGCGCTCACGTCCTGGTAGAGGGTGCGTTCGCCGTCGGTCCAGCGGACGATGACGTCCCAGTTCTTGTTGCCGGTGAAGTCACCGCTGGTGAGCAGAGTGGCGTGCTTCCAGGTGCCGTTGGGCTTCTGGAGCTTGTGCTCCTTCTTGAAGCCGCGGCCGCCGACGTCGCCGTAGAGGGTGACCTCGCCGTCGCTCCAGCGCACGACGACGTCGTCGGTCCGCTTGTTGGCGGTGAAGCGGCCCGCGGTGATCTGGCCGGCGTGCTTCCAGACGGACTTGGGGGCGGCGAGCTTGACCTCCCGGCCGAATCCGGCGGGGCTCACGTCCGGATGGAGGGTGACCTCGCCGTCGGACCAGCGCACCATGAGGTCGGAGCGTTTGGTGCCGGTGAAGTCGCCGCCGGTGATGGTCGTGGCGTGCTTCCAGGTGCTGTTGGCGGCCTTGAGCCGCCGCTCGCCGGAGAACCCGCCCTTGCCGTTGCCGGAGTAGAGGGTGACCTCGCCGTCGGCCCACACGACGAGCAGGTCGGCCTTGCCGTCGCCGGTGTAGTCGCCGGAGGCCATCTGCTTGGCGTGCTGCCAGGTCTCGCCGGTGCCTGGGGTGTACGGCAGCGGCGGGCGCTTCACCGTGGCGACGTTGTCGACGGCGTCCTTGTAGAGCTTGAACACCTCGTTGTCGTAGTACGGGCTGTACGAGACGTCGGAGGTGGCTCCGCCGCCGCCCACCCCGCCGAGGTTGCCGACGACCTGGCCGGTCTTGGTCTTCTCGTCGTAGTTCAGCAGCCAGGGGCTGCCGGACGTGCCGCCGTGGAAACCGCCGCACTCCATGCGCAGTTGCTTGTACCCGGTCAGCCGCGTGGTCTTCGTGCGGCACTTGATCGCCTGGTCCTTGGGGTCGTGCTTCACCCGCGGATAGCCGATGACGTCGACCCGCACGTTGTACGAGGGCGTCCGCGTGAGGGTGTTGGCGCCGGTGACCCGCTCGACCTGACGGCCGAGCTTGTCGGGCTTGACGGTCGCGAAGGCGAAGTCGAGGTTCGAGCCGGGGCCGGTGTCGGTGTGCCGCGGGTCCCTGAAGACCCGGTCGATCGCCCATATGCCGTTGGGCTGTTGGGACGCGGGCTTGCCGGTGCGGTACTGCGGCACGAAGGCGTACTTGCTGCCGTTTCCGCAGTGCCCGGCGGTGAGGATCACATTGCCCTTGGGGCTGTGCACGACACTGGCCGTGCAGTGGTGCGAGACCATGCCGTTGTCGACGTAGTAGAGCACGCCTATGGTCTTGGAGCCTTCGTAGTACGTCTCGGAACTCGCCGCGTACCGCGCGGGGCCGAAGGCACGGGCGCCGCGCTTCGCGGGACGGGCGCCGTCCTCGGTGGGGCCGTCGGCGCGGGTGCCTTCCTTCACGGCGTCGGTGTCGGCGCCGCCCGGCGTCCCGGCCTCGGCGGCCGGCGGCGGGGTCGCCGACTGCATGCGCGCGGACGTCCAGAAGTCCTCCGCGGCCTCAACTGTCCATTGTTCCTTGCTCTCCGCAGCGGATGCGGTGGTCGCCAGCGCGGCGAGCAATACGCCACCCACCCCCACGGCGACCGTACGGAGCCGACGAGAAATACGCACAACAAACCTTCTGTTACTGGATTTTGGACACCTCGCCCGGCACGGACTCGCGCACGTTCCGAATAACCGCGCGGCCGTGGTCAAATGGCCGCGCGGAAACCCCCCTGGGTAGGATCGCGACGAACGGATCCTGCGACCCGGAATCAACTCCGGTTGTCCGAACCCGAGGACTGCATCCTATGACACGCAAATACGCCGCCGCCGTCGGAGCTTTCACGCTCGCGCTTTCCCTGGCGGCCATTCCCGGCGCTGTCGCGGATTCGGACGGAAATGGCGAACTGACCATCGCGCCGGGTTCGGTACCGCCCGGCGGCCGGGTCACGTTGTCGACGGTGAACCCGGAACTCGACGACGGCGCGACCGTGCGGTCCGAGGCGTTCACGGGGACGGTGGAGCTGGAGTCCACGGGCAAGGTCTCGCTGGAGGCCCACGCCAAGGTCCGCTGCGACGCCGAACCCGGCACCTACACCGTCCGTTTCGCCGAACCGGTGCACCCCGGCGAGGACACGAAGGCCGGAAAGGTGACCGTCGAGGCGGGAGGGCCGGCCGACGGCTCCCGGTGCGTCGAGGAGGCCCGGGCCGACGAGGAGTCGCACACGACGACCGTCGTCGCCGTCACGGCGGGCGCGGTCGCCGTGGCCGCCGCGGGCGCCTTCCTCGTCGTACGGCGCGGGCGGCGCTCCTAGCCGACCGGTCCCGCTGACCGGCCGTGCCGACCGGCGCCGCGCTGACAGCCCCTAGCGCCGGGCCCGCGCCTTGCCCTGTTCCGCGTAGAAGGCCAGCGCGGCTCCGACGGCGAGCAGCACGGCGTACCCGGCGGTGGGCACGTCCCACCACTTGTGGATCAGGCCCCAGGGGTTCTCCCCGAAGAGGCGTCCCGCGAGTCCGAGCCCGCCCTGCACTCCGACGACCCAGCCGATGATGCTGATGATTTCCTTCATGAATCAAGGATCACCGGCTCGACCTGCCATGACGTCGTGCCCGGGGCCGAATCCGGGGTAGTCCGAAGGATGCACAGGGCGGCAGCGCGCGAAGGGGGCGGGCCCGAAACGGACCCGCCCCCCTTCGCTCTGTGCCTGAGCGCCCCCAGGCGTACTCCTAGGCGCCGAGCAGCTTGCGCACCCGCTCCGCCCCCACCGCGAGCAGCAGCGTGGGCAGGCGCGGCCCGGTGTCCCGGCTCACCAGGAGGTGGTACAGGAGCGCGAAGAACGTCCGCTGGGCCGCCTTGATCTCCGGCGGCAGCTCCTTGGGCCCGGCGTCGGCGGCGAAGCCCGCGCGGACCTTGGGGACGCCGTAGACGAGGTGGGTCAGGCCGTCCAGGGACCAGTGCTCGTCCAGGCCGTCCAGGAGCAGCCGCAGCGACTCGCGGCCCTCCTCGTCGAGGGAGCCGAGCAGTTCCTTGTCGGGCTCGTCCCGCACGACCGTGCGCTGGTCGGCCGGGACCTGCGTGTTGATCCACGCCTCGGCCTTGTCGAGCCGGGGCCGCGCCTCGTCGAGGGAGGCCAGCGGGTCGGCCGGGTCCAGCTCGGACAGGATGCGCAGCGTCTGGTCCTCGGCCCCGGCGGTGATGTCGGCGACGGAGGCGAGCGTGCGGTACGGCAGCGGGTGCGCCGTCGTCGGCAGCGGTCCGGCGGCGGTGCCCACGGCGCGCGTGTACGCGGCGGCGTCGGCGGGCAGCGCGGAGCCGTCGGCGACCTTCGCGGCGAGCTTGTCCCACTCGTCGTAGAGCCGCTGGATCTCCTGGTCGAAGGCGATCTTGAAGGACTGGTTGGGCCTGCGGCGGGCGTACAGCCAGCGGAGCAGCGGCGCTTCCATGATCTTCAGGGCGTCGGCCGGGGTGGGCACGCCGCCGCGGGACGACGACATCTTGGCCATGCCGCTGATGCCCACGAAGGCGTACATGGGGCCGATCGGCTGCACCCCGTCGAAGATCTGCCGCACGATCTGCCCGCCGACGACGAACGACGAGCCGGGCGAGGAGTGGTCCACGCCGGACGGCTCGAAGATCACGCCCTCGTAGGCCCAGCGCATCGGCCAGTCGACCTTCCAGACCAGCTTGCCGCGGTTGAACTCGCTCAGGCGCACGGTCTCCTCGAAGCCGCACGCCGTGCAGACGTAGGTCAGCTCCGTGGAGTCGTCGTCGTAGGAGGTGACGGTGGTCAGGTCCTTGCCGCACTGGCCGCAGTAGGGCTTGTACGGGAAGTACCCGCTGGAGCCGCCGCTGCCGTCGTCCTCGCCGGCCGCGCCGGAGCCCTCCGCGGCCTCCAGCTCGGCCTCGTCGGCGGGCTTCTGCTGCTTCTTGCCCTTGGCCGGGTCCTTCTTGGTGCGGTACTGGTCGAGGATCGCGTCGATGTCGGCGCGGTGCCGCATCGCGTGCAGGATCTGCTCGCGGTACGCCCCCGAGGTGTACTGCTCGGTCTGGCTGATCCCGTCGAACTCGACGCCGAGGTCGGCCAGGGACGCCGCCATCGCGGCCTTGAAGTGCTCGGCCCAGTTCGGGTACGCCGACCCCGCGGGCGCGGGCACCGACGTCAGGGGCCTGCCGATGTGCTCGGCCCAGGACTCGTCGACGCCGGGGACGCCGGCCGGGACCTTGCGGTACCGGTCGTAGTCGTCCCAGGAGATCAGGTGGCGGACCTGGTGGCCGCGGCGGCGGATCTCGTCGGCGACCAGGTGCGGGGTCATGACCTCGCGCAGATTGCCCAGGTGGATGGGGCCGGAGGGGGACAGACCCGAGGCGACCGTAACGGGTTTGCCCGGGGCACGACGCTCCGACTCGGCGATGACCTCGTCCGCGTAGCGGGAGACCCAGTCGGTGGTATCGGTGCTCTGAGCCACGGTCGGCACGTCCTCTTGTTCCTCGGGATTCAGGGAATCTGGCGTAAGCCATTGTCCCAGACGGAAGGACTCGGTCCGGGGTTGCGCCCAGCGCGGCTGACCGACCTGCTTTTCCGGCTGGGGGTCCGGGGGTCATCCCCCGGGAAGACGCAGTATGGAGGCGAACCGGCGTCCCTCCCCATGGGACACTTGACGCTCACCCTGATGCACGCCAATTACCAGAACGGAAGCTCATGGCCCCGGTCACGTCCCTCGCCGCATCCGTCCACCAGCGTCTCGCGGACGCCCTCTCGGCAGCCCTGCCGGAGGCCGCCCCCGCGGACCCGCTGCTGCGACGCAGCGACCGAGCGGACTTCCAGGCCAACGGCATCCTCGCGCTCGCGAAGAAGGCGAAGGCCAACCCGCGGGAGCTTGCCACGCAGGTCGTCGAGAAGATCACCAACGGTGACCTGCTGGCCGACGTCGAGGTGTCGGGCCCCGGCTTCCTGAACGTCACGGTCACCGACCGGGCGATCACCGAGACCCTCGCCGCCCGCGCCGCCGACGGCGACCGCCTCGGCGTGCCGCTCAAGGACGAGCCGGGCACGACGATCATCGACTACGCCCAGCCGAACGTGGCCAAGGAGATGCACGTCGGCCACCTGCGCTCCGCGGTGATCGGCGACGCCCTGCGGCAGATGCTGGACTTCACCGGCGAGAAGACGATCGGCCGCCACCACATCGGCGACTGGGGCACCCAGTTCGGCATGCTCATCCAGTACCTGATCGAGCACCCCGGCGAGCTGGCCCCCGCGGCCGACACCGACGGCGACCAGGCCATGTCGAACCTGAACCGGGTCTACAAGGCCTCGCGCGCGGTCTTCGACGCCGACGAGGCGTTCAAGGAGCGGGCCCGCAAGCGGGTCGTCGCCCTGCAGTCCGGTGACAAGGAGACCCTCGACCTGTGGCAGCGGTTCGTGGACGAGTCGAAGGTCTACTTCTACTCGGTCTTCGAGAAGCTGGACATGGAGGTCCGCGACGAGGAGATCGTCGGCGAGTCCGCGTACAACGACATGATGCCGGAGACGGCCCGCCTCCTCGAGGAGTCCGGTGTCGCCGTCCGCTCCGACGGCGCGCTCGTCGTCTTCTTCGACGAGATCCGCGGCAAGGACGACCGGCCGGTGCCGCTGATCGTGCAGAAGGCCGACGGCGGCTTCGGGTACGCGGCCTCCGACCTCTCCGCGATCCGCGACCGCGTCGTCGGGCTGCACGCCACGTCGCTCCTGTACGTCGTGGACGTACGCCAGTCGCTGCACTTCCGCATGGTCTTCGAGGCGGCCCGCCGGATGGGCTGGCTGAACGACGACGTCACCGCGCACAACATGGGCTACGGCACGGTGCTCGGCGCGGACGGCAAGCCGTTCAAGACGCGTGAGGGCAAGACGGTGCGCCTGGAGGACCTCCTCGACGAGGCCGTCGAGCGGGCCACGGCGGTCGTGCGCGAGAAGGCCGAGAAGGTCGGCCTGACCGAGCAGGAGATCATCGAGAACGGCCGGTACGTCGGCATCGGCGCCGTGAAGTACGCGGACCTCTCCACCTCGGCGAACCGCGACTACAAGTTCGACCTGGACCAGATGGTCTCCCTCAACGGCGACACGTCGGTCTACCTCCAGTACGCCTACGCCCGCATCAAGTCGATCCTCCGCAGGGCCGAGGGCGCGGGCCCCGTCGCCCACGCCGAGGTCGAACTCGCCCCGGCGGAGCGGGCGCTCGGCCTGCACCTGGACGCGTTCGGCGAGGTCCTCGCGGACGCCACGGCGGAGTACGCCCCGCACAAGCTCGCCGCGTACCTGTACCAACTGGCGTCGCTGTACACGACGTTCTACGACCAGTGCCCGGTCCTCAAGGCGGACACCCCGGCCCAGGTCGAGAACCGCCTGTTCCTCTGCGACCTCACGGCCCGCACCCTCCACCAGGGCATGACGCTCCTGGGCATCCGCACCCCGGAACGCCTGTAACCACCTCGGCGGGGGTTGTCACGACAGCCCCCGCCGAAGGCGCCGCAGGCCTTCGGCGATCTCCTCGGGCGTCTGGGTCACGAAGCACAGCCGCAGGGTCCGGGCGTCCGGCGCCCCGCCATAGAACGGCGCCCCCGGCACGTACGCCACGTTGTGCCCGACAACCCCCGGCAACCGCTCCGTCGCGTCGTACCCCTCGGGCAGCCGCACCCAAAGAAACATCCCGCCCTCGGGCCGATTCCACTCCGCCCCGGAGGGCAACGCGTCCCCGAGCCCCGCGAGCATCGCGTCCCGCCGCTCCCGATACGCCCCCGCCACCCGCCCCACACGCGCGTCCAGGTCGTACCGCTCCAAGTACCAAGCGGCGGCAAGCTGGTTGACGGTGGGCGTGTGCAGATCGGCGGCCTGCTTGGCGATGGCGCAGGCCCGCCGCAGCGCGGCCGGCGCCCGCAGCCACCCGAGCCGCAGCCCCGGCGCCATGACCTTGGAGAAGCTCCCGAGGACCACGGTCCGGTCCTCACCGCCCGCCCGGGAGGCGATCCACGGCACCCGCTCCCCCTCGAACCGCAGCTCCCCGTAAGGGTCGTCCTCGACGATCCACAGGCCGCGCCGGGCGGCGACCTCGGCGACGGCGGCCCGCCGCCCGAGAGGCATGGTCCGCCCGGTCGGGTTCTGGAAGGTCGGCACGGTGTAGAGCAGCTTGGCCCGGTGCTGGGCGACGAGCGCGTCGAGGGCGTCCGGGTCGACGCCGTCAGCGTCCCCGGGCACGGGCACGACGTGCGCCCCGGCGAAGGCGAAGACCTGGAGGGCGGCCAGGTAGCAGGGGTTCTCGACGAGGACGGTGTCGCCGGGTTCGACGAGGGCGGTGGCGAGCAGTGAGAGGGCCTGCTGCGATCCGGTGGTGACGAGGATGTCGTCGGCGCCGGTGGCGAGGCCCCGGGCGGTGTACCGCTCGGCGACGGCCCCGCGCAGCGCGGGCTCGCCCTCGGTCGTCGAGTACTGCAGGGCACGGCCGGGCGCGTCCGCGAGGACGGCCTGGTACGCGGCGGCGACGCCCTTCGCGTCGAAGAGTTCGGGCGCGGGCAGGCCGCCCGCGAAGTTGATGACCTCGGGCCGGGCGGTGACCGCGAGGATGTCCCGTACCGGCGAGCCCCCGATCGCGGCGGCACGCGCGGCGAGCGGCGGCGTGGGGGCGGCGGTGGCACGGCTGGTGACGGTCATCGTGGGTCCCTCCCGGTACGTGGGTCACGGCAGGGTAGACATGGGAGCGCCGCCCGCGACACCCTTTTCGGAATGCGGACGGCGGTGCTCCACCGCGGCCCCGGCCTCCCCGGGCCCGGGGCCTCCGACGGGCCCCGGGCGGAGCCCGCTCAGCCCTGGTCGGACGTCTGCGGCTCCTCCCTGCTCCACTTCGTGGCGCCGTTCGGCCACTTGTACTCCGGGCGCCCCCGGTCCGAGCTGGTGCGGAACGGCTTGCCCGCGTCGTCGATCCGTAGGACCCCGCTGCGCCCGCCGCTCGACCACTGCAGGTTCAGGGACCACAGCGCGTCGTAGTTCTTGGTGTCGACCTCGACGTAGAAGACCTCGGGGTCGGACTCGCTCACCTTGTACGGGAAGTTCCGCTGCCCGGCCTTGGGGACGGCCGTGGGCTGGGCCGCGTCGAGGTCGACGCCGAAGGACTTCGTGCCCACGGGGCCGCCGCAGCCGTTGCCCGACTGGTAGCTGTTCCACTTGAGCGGCGCGCTCTTGCGCCGCACGTCGACGTCGAGGCGTTCCAGTACGACGGTGTCCTCGCCGGTGCCCTGGAGGGTGACCTCGACGAACCCGCCGGCGGCCTGGACCCCGCCCATGGCCCGCACCCAGGTCGGCGCCTCCCGCTCGGAGGGCGGCTGGAGCACCTCGCCCGGCTCCCGGTCGATGAGGAAGTTCTGGGCGCACGGGTTCGGGTAGTAGGGGAAGGGGCGTACGCGGGCGGTGACGGGGGTGCCCTTCGCGGCGCCGGACGAGCCGGTGCCGGGTCGGCCACCGCCCGAGGACGGGCCGCCCTTGTCCCGGTCGTCCTTCCCTTGGCTCCCCTCGCCCTTCCCTTTCGCCTTGTCCTTGTCGCCCTTCTTGCCCTTGTCGTCCGGGTCCTCCTTGGCGGACGGTGTGGCGGACGGCTTCTTGTCCGGGTTCCGCCCCGTCCCGGACGGAGCCTCGTCCGCCGTGGGCAGGGCCCGGTCGACCGCCTTGTCGTGCCCGTCGTCCGAGCCGCCGGACGCGTTCTGCAGCGCGAGCGCGGTGCCGCCGAGGGCGAGGACGACGCCGACGGCACCGACGACGGCGAGCTGGCGTCGGCGCAGGCGGGACAGGCGGCCGCCTCGGCGTGCCCGGGTGGCGGGGGTGCCGGGGGCAGGGGCGGGGGTGCGGGAGACGGGGGAGAGTTCGGGTTCGGGTTCGGGGTGGGGGTCGGGGCCGGGCGGGTCGGGCCGGAACGCGGCGACGGCTTCGGTGGGTGCGGTGGGCTCGACGGGCTCGTCGGCCGCAACGGGCTCACGTGCCTCGTCGGCCTCGTCGGCCTCAGTGGCCTCAGTGGCCTCAGTGGCCTCAGTGGCCTCAGCCTTCCGCCCCCGCGACACATCCGCCACGATCCACCGCCGATGCAGCTCCACCAGCTCGTCGGGGCTGGCCTTGCAGAGTCTGCCGAGGCGCTCGACCGGCGCGAACTCCGTCGGCACGACGGTGCCGTTCACGTACCGGTGCAGTGTCGACGTACTCACATGCAGCCGCTTGGCGAGGACTCCGTAGCTGAGCCCCGACCGGTCCTTCAATTCCCGCAGCAGCGCCGCGAGATCACCCGACCCCACGCTTCCTCCACCCCTGTCCGCCATTCCAGCCGACCGTTCCAAGGAACCCCTGTTCCCGCAGGTCAGAGCCGGTGCGAGCGTTCCAGCGTCCCTCGTTGTCCAGCCGCTCTGGCCACCGGGACAACACGCCACACAAGCTTGGGTCATCCAAGCACGCCGCTCCCGCCAAGTCCTCGGAGCGGCGCACGTCGCTCCCGTCACATTCCGAAGGAAGAGATCACCCATGCCTGCCTCGGCCCGCCGCTCCCGTACCCGCCTGTTCGCCGCCGCGACGCTCGCCATCGCCGCGCTCTCGCTCACCGCCTGCGGCAACGACGACACGTCCGGAACGCGGGACGAAGGCGCCGCGAACTCCTCGTCCACCGCCAAGGATTCCTCCGCGGGCAAGGGGAAGAGCGAGTCGGGGGAGGCGCTCGGCGGCACCGATTCCGGCGGCGGCTCCGGCAGTTCCGGCAGCGAGGGCTCCGGCTCGTCCGGCGCCGGCGAGAACACGGGCGGCGGCGCGGGTTCCGACCCGGACGACCCCGCGAACCGCGTCCCGTGCACCGCCGACAACACCTCGGCCGCCGCCACCCCGGTGTCGCGCCCCCTCAACTACATGCTGATCACGATCACCAACACCGGCTCCAAGATGTGCGACCTGAACGGCTATCCGATCCTCAAGTTCGACGGCGCCCAGTCGGTGCCGCCGGTCATCGAGGACAGCAAGCCGCAGGCGGTCACCTCGCTCAAGCCGGGCGCCAAGGGCTACGCGGCCGCGATCCTCTCGGCGGGCGACGGCAGCGGCGGCGAGGGCCGCACCGCGCAGAGCCTCCAGATCGGCTTCCAGGGCAGCGACAAGTTCACCGACGCGGCGCTCCAGGCCCGGGGCGTGCACATCGACGACAAGCTGCGCGTCACGTACTGGGTGAGCGACTCGGCGGACGCGCTCACGTCCTGACGTACCGCCGTCCTGACGTACCACCGCCCCGAGTTCCGACCGACCCCACACACTCACACCCGAACCAAGAGAAGAAGGCACCCCATGCGCACCACTCTCCGCACCCGCACCGTCACCACCGCCCTCGCCCTGACCGCGGCCCTCTCCGTCCCGGCCTTCGCGGGCAGCGCGGCCGCGAGCGGCACCGGCGTCGAGGCGGCCCCGGTCACCTGCACGGCCGCGAACACCAAGGTGACGGTGAAGAAGGTCGACCGCCCCGTGAACCACCTGCTCCTGCGGGCCAAGAACACCGGCACCAAGACCTGTTACGCGTACCACGCCCCGTTCCTGCGCTTCGGCCAGTCGCACGCCGCGACCGCCGTCCTGCGCGACAGCGTGCCGCAGTCCGTGATCACCCTGAAGCCGGGCAAGTCGGCGTACGCGGGCATCCGCACGGAGTCCCCCGAGGGCACCGACGGCTTCAAGACCAAGAAGCTCGGGGTGCTCTTCTCCAACCGCGCGATGAACGGCGGCGCCGGCAGCATGGCCAAGCCGAAGCTGCCCGCCGGGGGCGTGTACGTGGACAGCTCGGCGTTCGTCACGTACTGGCAGTCCACGGCGGCCGCCGCGCTGGCCTGGTAGCCCCCGGCCGTCGAACGGCCGCCACTCACTTACCTTTTGGTGAGTACCTCACAAAATAGTCGGTACTTGTCGGTGAGTGCGGGCGCGGCGAGGATCGAGGTGTTCCCCGGAACACCTCAGCGAGAACAGCGGGACCGGCGCGCTCAGCGCCCTCTCCGCACCACCCTCGAAGGAGCCCCGTGCCCGCCACCGACCACACCCCGAGCAACCACCCCGTCTCCGTCCTCGGCCTCGGCCTGATGGGCTCCGCCCTGGCCTCGGCCCTGCTGAAGGCGGGCCACCCCACGACGGTCTGGAACCGCACGGCGGCGAAGACAGGACCGCTCGTCGCACAGGGCGCGACCCCGGCCGACACCCCCGCGGCCGGGGTCACCGCGAGCCCCCTCGTGATCGCCTGCCTGACGACGAACGACAACGTGCGCGAGCTGTTCGCGCCGCTCACCGCGGAACTGCGCGGCCGCACCCTGGTGAACCTCACCAACGGAACGCCGTCCCAGGCACGGGAGTTGGCGGCCTGGGCGCGGGAACACGGGATCGCCTACGTCGACGGCGGCATCATGGCCGTACCGCAGATGATCGCGGGCCCGGGCGCGTACGTCCTCTACAGCGGCGACGAGGAGGCGTACGCGCGGCACCGCGACACGCTCGCCGCGCTGGCCGACACCAAGTGGGTCGGCGCCGACGCTGGCCTCGCCGCCCTGTGGGACCTGGCCCTGCTGACCGGCATGTACGGCATGGCCCTCGGCGTCGCCCAGGCCTACGCGCTGACCGGCAGCGCGGGCGTGCCCGCGAAGGACTTCGCGCCGCTCCTCGCGGACTGGGTCGTCGCGATGACCCAGGGGGTCGCGCACGGCACGGCCGAGGCCATCGAGTCCGGGCAGCACCTCACGGACGTGTCCAACCTGGAGATGAACCTGGCGGTGCTGCCCAACTTCACCGACACGTTCGCCGAACTCGGCGTCAGCGACCCGGTGTTCACGCCGCTGCGGCCGCTCCTGGAGCGCGCGGTCGCGCAGGGGCACGGCGCCGACGGCCTGTCCAGGATCGTCGACCTGCTCAGGACCCCCGAGCCGGTCGAGGCTCCCGCGCCGGTCAGGACCCCGTAGGGCAGGAAGGCCCGAGCCGTCACGGCATCACGGGACAAGGACCACCTTGCCGGTCGTCTCCCGCCGCTCCAGCGCCGCGTGCACCTCGGCGGCGTGGGCCAGCGGGAACGACTGGACGGCGGGGGTGAGCCGCCCCGCGGCGGCCGCGGCGAGGGCGCGCCGCTCCTGGTCGGGCCGCTCCTCGGGGCTCGCAAGGAGCTCCAACAGGGCGTTCCGGTACGTGATGCCGCGCTCGGCGAGCACCGCGTCGCCCGGCACGAACTCCACCTGCGACGCGGACCCGATGGACACGAACCGCCCGCCGTCGGCGAGCAGTTCGAACGCGGCGGCGGCCTTCTCCCCGCCCACCCCGTCGAGGACGACGGTGACGCGCCGCCCGCCGATCCGCGCGCGCACCTCGTCGCCCCACCCGTCCTCGTCGTAGTCGACACCGATCACCTCGGCACCGCCCCCGCCCCCGAGCTTGCGCACGGCGGCGACCTTGCCGGGCCCACCCGCCGCACCCACGACCGTGGCCCCCATCTCGTGTGCGTACTGCACCACGAGCCGACCCACGCCCCCGGCGGCGGACGTCACCAACACCACGTCATCGGGGCGCAGTCCGGCGACATCGAGCAGCCCCATGGTGGTGGCCCCCGTGACCACCATCGCCACGGCGGCCTCGAACCCGAGCCCCTCGGGCACCGCGTGCAGCTCCCCCACCTCGGCGACGGCCAGCTCCGCGTACCCGCCAGGGCCGCCCCGCGCCGTCACCACGCTCCGCCCCAGCCACTCCTGCCCGACGCCGGGCCCCACCGACTCGACCACCCCGGCGACCTCCCCGCCGAAGATCGCCGGCAACTCCGGCAGCGGCGGCGCGAGATCACTGGCGGCTCCCGCCCGCATCACGGTCTCGATGAAGTGCACGCCCGCGGCCCGCACCACCACCCGCACCTGCCCGGGCCCGGGCACCGGGTCGGGCACGCTCTCGTACGAGAGGTTCGCGGCGGGCCCGAACTCATGAAGAACAACGGCGTGCATCTGGTCCTCCCGGATGTGGGATCGATTCGATGTCTCCACTCTCGAACCTCAACAGCGGTTGAAGTCAAGAGACTCCAACCGCTGTCCGAACCGCCGGGCGTGCCTAGAGCTGCCGCGCCACCTCAGTGGCCCAATACGTGAGGATCATCTGCGCCCCCGCCCGCTTGATGCCGATCAGGGACTCCATGATCGCCTTGTCGCGGTCGATCCACCCGCGCTCCGCGGCGGCCTCGATCATCGCGTACTCGCCGCTGATCTGGTACGCGGCCACGGGCACGTCGGACGCCTCGGCGACCTTGGCCAGGATGTCGAGG
Source organism: Streptomyces sp. NPDC041205 (assembly GCF_055591765.1). Classification (NCBI taxonomy): domain Bacteria; kingdom Bacillati; phylum Actinomycetota; class Actinomycetes; order Kitasatosporales; family Streptomycetaceae; genus Streptomyces; species Streptomyces sp. NPDC041205. Next base: position 1,547,006 of record NZ_JBVIZH010000002.1, read on the forward strand.
TAGGGGCCCGCGGGCTTGACCATCACCATGTCGGCGCCCTCTTCGAGGTCGAGCGCCAGTTCGCGCAGGGATTCACGGCTGTTGGCCGGGTCCTGCTGGTAGGTCTTGCGGTCGCCCTTGAGGGACGACCCCACGGCCTCCCGGAACGGCCCGAAGAACGCCGACGAGTACTTCGCCGTGTAGGCGAGGATCGCCACGTCCTCGTGCCCGGTCTGGTCGAGCGCGTCGCGGACGACGCCGATCTGGCCGTCCATCATGCCGCTCGGGCCCACCACATGGGCGCCCGCGTCGGCCTGGACCTGCGCCATCTCGGCGTACCGCTCCAGGGTCGCGTCGTTGTCGACCCGGCCCTGCTCGTCCAGGACACCGCAGTGGCCGTGGTCGGTGAACTCGTCCAGGCACAGGTCGGACATGACCATCAGGTCGTCCCCGACCTCGGCCCGCACATCGCGCAGCGCGACCTGCAGGATCCCGTCCGGGTCGGTCCCGACGGTGCCGAGCGCGTCCTTCTTCGACTCCTCCGGCACACCGAAGAGCATGATCCCGGAGACGCCCGCCTCGACCGCCTCCACGGCGGCCTTCTTCAGGGTGTCGCGGGTGTGCTGGACGACTCCCGGCATCGACCCGATCGCGACAGGCGCCCCGATCCCTTCCCGCACGAAGGCGGGCAGCACCAGATCGGCCGGATGCAACCGCGCCTCGGCGACCATGCGCCGCATGACGGGATTGGTACGCAGCCGCCGGGGCCGCGAACCGGGGAACGAACCGTACGTACTCATTGCAGAATCCACCTCACGGTAAATCGCGCTGCGCGCTTCGCCCTTCGGGCGCGCTTTTCAGCCCGCCTCGGCGAGGTACCAGCCCGTCCGGCGCTTGAGGACGAGGCCGTTCAGGCCGATGGCGGGGGCCCCGGGGGCGGCAGCCCCCGGTTTCGGGAAGGGGCGGGGCCGGGGCGCCCCCGCGAGGGCACCCTACGGCGCAGCGGCCCTCCGCCGCCGCGCCCCCGGCCGCCGCTCACTCGGCCGCGTCACGGCGTCCCCGGCCTCAATCGCGGCAGCCCGCCGCCGCGCCCCGAACTCGGCAAGCGCCGCAGCCAACTTGTGCACGGACGGCTCAGGAGCCATCACGTCCACCCGAAGCCCGTGCTCCTCCGCCGTCTTGGCGGTGGCGGGCCCGATACAGGCGATCACGGTCACGTTGTGCGGCTTACCGGCGATGCCCACCAGATTCCGCACCGTGCTCGACGAGGTGAAGAGAACGGCGTCGAACCCACCGCCCTTGATGGCCTCACGCGTCTCGGCCGGCGGCGGCGACGCCCGCACGGTCCGGTAGGCGGTGACGTCGTCGACCTCCCACCCGAGATCGATGAGCCCGGCGACAAGCGTCTCCGTGGCGATGTCGGCGCGCGGCAGGAACACCCGGTCGATCGGGTCGAAGACGGGGTCGTACGGAGGCCAGTCCTCCAGGAGCCCGGCCGCGGACTGCTCCCCGCTGGGCACCAGATCCGGCTTCACACCGAAGGCGACGAGCGCGGCGGCGGTCTGCTCGCCCACGGCGGCGACCTTGATCCCCGCGAAGGCCCGGGCGTCGAGCCCGTACTCCTCGAACTTCTCCCGCACGGCCTTGACCGCGTTCACCGAGGTGAAGGCGATCCACTCATAGCGCCCGGTGACGAGCCCCTTGACCGCGCGCTCCATCTGCTGCGGCGTCCGCGGCGGCTCGACGGCGATCGTCGGCACCTCGTGCGGCACCGCGCCGTAGGACCGGAGCTGGTCGGAGAGCGAGGCCGCCTGCTCCTTCGTGCGGGGTACGAGGACCCGCCACCCGAAGAGCGGCTTCGACTCGAACCACGACAGCTGGTCGCGCTGCGCGGCGGCCGAGCGCTCACCGACCACGGCTATGACGGCCTGCCCGCCGTCGGGCGAGGGCAGCACCTTGGCCTGCTTGAGCACCTGCGCGATGGTGCCGAGCGTCGCGGTCCAGGTGCGCTGGCGCGTCGTCGTACCGGCGACGGTCACCGTCATCGGGGTGTCGGGCTTGCGCCCGGCGGACACCAGCTCACCGGCGGCGGCCGCGACCGAGTCCAGGGACGTGGAGACGACCACGGTCCCGTCGGACGCGCCGACCTCGCCCCAGCAGCGCTCGGAGGCCGTACGCGCGTCGACGAACCGGACGTCCGTGCCCTGCGCGTCCCGCAGCGGCACCCCCGCGTACGCGGGCACACCGACCGCGGCCGCGATGCCCGGCACCACCTCGAAGGGGATGCCCTCCGCGGCGCAGGCCAGCATCTCCCCGGCCGCGTACGCATCAAGGCCCGGATCACCGCTCACCGCGCGCACGACCCGCCTGCCGCCGCGCGCGCCCTCCATGACAAGATTGGCCGCGGCTGAGGCCGAAGGCCCGTCGCCGCCCGCTGACGTGCCGTCAGCGGCCTGCGGGAGAGGTGTGTCCACACCCCCTCGGGCATGCACACGTACGACATCGAGAACATCCGGCTCGGCGATCAGCACATCCGCTCGGGCCAGCGCCTCGACGGCGCGCAGAGTCAGCAGTCCCGGATCTCCGGGTCCGGCACCGAGAAAGGTGACGTGCCCGTGTACGGGAAGGCCGGGAAGGTTCGAGGTGGGGCTCAAAGTGCTCGCTCCCCCATCAGACCGGCCGCGCCCTTGGCGAGCATCTCGGCGGCGAGTTCCCGCCCGAGTGCCAGCGCCTGGTCGTGTGTCCCGGGCACGGGACCGGTGGTGGACAGCTGCACCAGCGTCGAGCCGTCGGTGGCACCGACGACGCCGCGCAGGCGCATTTCCTTGACAACCTGCCCGTCGGCCATTGGGGTCTCCCCTGCTCGAGCGAAGTCGAGAGCTTGGGGAAGGTCGGCCAACGCACCCACAGGTGCGCTGCAACCGGCCTCCAGGGCGGCGAGCAGGGATCGCTCGGCGGTCACGGCGACCCGGGTGTACGGGTCGTCGAGCTCGGCGAGCGCGGCGGCGAGTGACGCGTGGGTCGCGGCGCACTCGATCGCCAGTGCCCCCTGGCCGGGGGCGGGCAGAACGGTGTCGACCGACAGGAAGTCGGTCACCTCGTCGATCCGGCCGACGCGGCTGAGCCCCGCGGCGGCGAGCACGACGGCGTCCAGCTTCCCGTCGTGTACGTATCCGATGCGGGTGTCGATGTTCCCGCGGATCGGCACGGCCTCTATGGACATGCCGTGGTTGCGGGCGTAGGCGTTGAGCTGCGCCATGCGGCGCGGCGAGCCGGTGCCGACGCGCGCGCCGTCCCGCAGCTCCGCGAACGTCAGGCCGTCGCGCGCGATCAGTACGTCCCGCGGGTCCTCCCGCTCCGGCACGGCGGCGAGCGTCAGCTCGTCGGGCTGCGCGGTCGGCAGGTCCTTCAGGGAGTGCACGGCGAAGTCGACCTCACCGGCGAGCAGCGCGTCGCGCAGCGCGGTGACGAACACACCGGTGCCGCCGATCTGGGCGAGGTGCTCGCGGGAGGTGTCGCCGAACGTGGTGATCTCGACGAGCTCGACGGGCCGCCCCGTCAGCTCGGTGACCTTCCTCGCCACCTGCCCGGACTGGGCCATGGCCAGCTTGCTGCGCCTGGTCCCGAGTCTGAGTGCCTTCTCGGTCATGCGCGGCCTCGCTTGGGTTCGTCGTTCTCGTGGAGCTGGTTCTGCTGGCCGCCCGCGTTGCTCAGCAGATCGGCCCGGGAGACGGCAGCCACCGTCTCGGGGTCGAGGCCGAAGAGGGTGCGCAGGGCGTCGGCGTATCCGGCGCCGCCGGGCTCGCTGGCGAGCTGCTTCACCCGCACCGTCGGCGCGTGCAGCAGCTTGTCGACGACGCGGCGCACGGTCTGCGTGATCTCCGCGCGCTCCTTGTCGCCGAGGCCGGGCAGCCGGCCGTCGAGCCGCGCGATCTCACCGCTGACGACGTCGGCGGCCATGGTGCGCAGCGCGACGACGGTCGGCGTGATGTGCGCGGCCCGCTGCGCGGCGCCGAACGCGGCGACCTCGTCGGACACGATGGTGCGCACGGCGTCCACGTCGGCGGCCATCGGCGCGTCGGCGGAGGCGTCCGCGAGGGACTCGATGTCGACCAGGCGCACGCCGGTGAGGCGGTGCGCGGCGGCGTCGATGTCGCGGGGCATGGCGAGGTCGAGCAGGTACAGCGCGGCGGCGCGGGCCGCGGGCACCACGGCGGCGGCCACCCGGCCCGCCCGCACAGGACCACCGCCGACGGCGGGGCTGTTGTCCACCAGCGCGGCGTGCTGCTCGTACGCGGTCTCGTCGCCGACCTGCGCGCCGACGGGGCGACCGCCCGCGTCCGGGGCGGAGGCGGCGGTGTCCGGGGCGGCGGCTTCGGCGGACCGCTCGGCCGCGGAGTGCGGCGCGATCACACAGTCGTCGTCATCGCAGGCCGACCCGTCATGACCGGCACGCGCGTCATCCCGTACGTCACCGGCCGACCCGTCACGCACGTCACCGACGCGCCCCGCGAGCGCCGCCTCGACGTCCGCGGCGGTCAGCACGAGGCCCGTCGCACCGGTGCAGGACACGGCCACGTCGGCACGTGTCAGCTCCCCGGCCACCTGGGCCATCGGCACGGCACGGGCGACGACTCCGGTGCCGCCCTCGGTGAGGATCTCGGCCAGGCGCTCGGCCCGGTCCAGGGTGCGGTTGGCGACGACGACCTCGTCCACGCCGGAGCGCGCGAGGGTCGCCGCGGCCAGCGAGGACATCGAGCCCGCGCCGATCACCAGGGCGCGCCTGCCCTTGGCCCAGGCGTGCACGGGCTCGCGCCCGGCCAACTGCTCCAGGCCGAAGGTGACGAGCGACTGCCCGGCCCGGTCGATGCCGGTCTCCGAGTGCGCCCGCTTGCCCACGCGCAGGGCCTGCTGGAAGAGGTCGTTGAGGAGGCGGCCCGCGGTGTGCAGCTCCTGCGCCCGCGCGAGCGAGTCCTTGATCTGGCCGAGGATCTGCCCCTCGCCGACGACCATGGAGTCGAGCCCGCACGCCACCGAGAACAGATGGTGGACGGCCCGGTCCTCGTAGTGCACGTACAGATAAGGAGTGAGCTCCTCGAGGCTCACGCCGCTGTGCAGCGCGAGCAGCGTCGACAGCTCGGCGACGCCCGCGTGGAACTTGTCCACGTCCGCGTACAGCTCGATGCGGTTGCAGGTGGCGAGCACGGCGGCCTCGGCCGCGGGCTCGGCGGCCACCGTGTCGTGCAGCAGCCTGGCCTGCGCGTCGACGGTGAGCGCGGCCCGCTCGAGGACGCTCACCGGAGCGCTGCGGTGACTGAGGCCCACGACGAGGAGGCTCATGCCGGCATCACGGCGGGAACGTCCCCGTCGGGTCCCTTGCGGTGCTGGTTCTTGGTGACGGCGGGCCCGGCCGCGGCCTCGGCGTCCGCGGCGGACTCCTCACCGGCCTTGCGCTGCTCGTGGAAGGCGAGGATCTGCAGCTCGATGGAGAGGTCGACCTTGCGCACGTCGACGCCGTCGGGGACGGTCAGGACGGTCGGCGCGAAGTTCAGGATGGACGTGACACCCGCGGCCACGAGCCGGTCGCAGACCTGCTGGGCGGCGCCCGCCGGGGTCGCGATGACGCCGATCGAGACGCCGTTGTCGCTGATGATCTTCTCGAGGTCGTCCGTGTGCTGCACCGGCATCCCGGCGACGGGCTTGCCCGCCATCGCCGGATCGGCGTCTATGAGAGCGGCCACGCGGAAACCGCGCGAGGCGAACCCGCCGTAATTGGCCAGCGCGGCGCCGAGGTTACCGATACCGACGATGACAACCGGCCAGTCCTGGGTCAGGCCCAGCTCACGGGAGATCTGGTACACGAGGTACTCGACGTCGTAGCCGACGCCCCGCGTCCCATAGGACCCGAGGTACGAGAAATCCTTGCGCAGCTTCGCGGAGTTGACCCCCGCGGCGGCCGCGAGCTCCTCGGAGGAGACCGTGGGCACCGAGCGCTCCGACAGCGCGGTCAGAGCCCTCAGGTACAGCGGAAGCCTGGCGACAGTGGCCTCGGGAATCCCTCGGCTGCGGGTCGCCGGTCGGTGAGTTCGGCCAGTTGCCACGGTGCTCCTGCGGGTAGAGCGGGGCTGAAGGCGGGCTGGCACCCGTTGCTGTGTCCCAAGACCGCCCCGTCGACAGCAGGCTATGTCTTTGTGAACGCGTGCACAAAGATGGTGTCCGATTTGCCCGCCCAACGTGACCGGGGTCACGCACTCCCGGCGCGCTTTCCTGGAACCGGCGCACGGCCAGCAACGACACTCAACCGACGGGGGCAAAACCGCACACACTCCTCACGATCCTCGCCCCCGAGACCTCAAAACCGACCCCCGATGCTAAACGACTTTCCGGACAGCTCCGGACGTCATAACCAGCCATCAGGTCCGGCGACCCCGCACTACCCCAGCAACTCCCGCCGCAGCCGCCCCTCGTCCACCCGCCAGAACGTGTGCTGCTCCCCGTCCACGAGCACCACCGGAATCTGCTCCCAGTACTCCTTGTGCAGCGCCTCGTCCACGGTGATGTCCTTCTTCTCCCAGGCCACCCCGAGCTCACCGCAGACCCTCTGCACCACGGCCTCCGCGTCGTCGCACAAGTGACACCCGGGCTTGCCGATCAACGTCACCAGGCGGTCACCCGGCACCTTCTTCGCTGCGCCGCCGCCACGGCGGAAAAGAGGACTCATACCCCCAGCTTCCTACGCGGCGCCGCCCGCCCGGCACCGGCCCGCGCCGCACCCCAGTGTGACCAGCGCGACACGGATCGTTGACGGGTTCGAATCCCTCCATTCACAGGGGGACCGAACAGAGTGGCTATGCTCGACGGCATGGCCGCTCTGGGTTGGCTCCACCCCCGCAGGCGCTCCGCCACCGCGCGCAGCGTGCTGGCAGGCGAGGCCTCGGCGGAGGCAGCGCGCAAGTCGTCACAAGAGCTGGAGGAGCTCGACGACCGGGCCGAAGACGCCCCGCCCGAGGAGGCAGGCCCCCCCGAGGCCCCCGAGTTCCCGGTCGCCGGCGACGAGAAGGCCGCCGCGTTCTTCGACCTCGACAACACCGTGATGCAGGGCGCCGCCCTCTTCCACTTCGGCCGCGGACTGTACAAGCGGAAGTTCTTCCAGCGCCGCGAACTCGCCCGGTTCGCCTGGCAGCAGGCGTGGTTCAGGATGGCGGGCATCGAGGACCCCGAGCACATGCAGGACGCCCGCGACAGCGCCCTGTCCATCGTCAAGGGCCACCGCGTCGCCGAGCTGATGTCCATCGGCGAGGAGATCTACGACGAGTACATGGCCGAGCGCATCTGGCCCGGCACCCGCGCCCTGGCCCAGGCCCACCTCGACGCGGGACAGAAGGTCTGGCTGGTCACGGCCGCACCGGTGGAGACGGCCACGATCATCGCCCGCCGCCTCGGCCTGACCGGCGCCCTCGGCACCGTCGCCGAGTCCGTGCACGGCGTGTACACGGGCAAGCTCGTCGGCGAGCCGCTGCACGGCCCCGCGAAGGCCGAGGCCGTCCGCGCCCTGGCCGCCGCCGAGGGCCTGGATCTGGCCCGCTGCGCCGCGTACAGCGACTCCCACAACGACATCCCGATGCTGTCGCTCGTCGGACATCCGTACGCGATCAACCCCGACACCAAGCTGCGCAAGCACGCCCGCGCCCGCGAATGGCGGCTTCGGGACTACCGCACGGGCCGCAAGGCCGCGAAGGTCGGCATCCCGGCCGCCGCGGGCGTCGGCGCCCTCGCGGGCGGTACTGCGGCCGCGATCGCCCTGCACCGCCGCCGCCACTGACGGCAGGCCGCCCCCAGGGCGACCACTCACGGTGACCATCTCGCGCGGAGGCCCCGGAATCCGGGCCTCCGCCGCCTGCCGTGCGCGGAAACGACGGCAATCGTTCTGTCTTACCCGCCACGCCCCCCGCCAGTCCCGTTCGTTCAACTCGGCCACAACACGCCCCGCGCCCACCCCGAATGCGCGCTAATCCGATCAACAACCGTTCAATAACCGGTGCTTGATCGACCGCCGATCGGTAACAGAAGCGACGTAATCGATGATTTGAGCAACTGGGTGTAGCGCTGCCTGTACGAAGCGTTATTCTCCTCAGACGCATAACGGACCTTGCACGTCGCTACGACGGGTGAACGGTTCGGTACTGCAAGTGATGGAAGCTCTGCCTCTGGGAGTCCCGTGTACCCACACGTCGGGGTTGACGCCTCGGGCCTGGCTACGCTGCGCGCGACGGTCGTGGACCGCCTGCGCGGCTTCGTCCCCACCGCGTACGCCGTCCCCGCCTTCGCCGTCCCGGCACCCGCCGGGCCGTGCTACGCCCTGGCGGACGGCGGTGCGGCTGTGAGCAGACGGACCCGCTCCGCCGCCGCCACGACCACCCACCGCCGCCCCGCGGCGGACAGTGACAGCGCCCGCATGATGGAACTCGTCGAGCGCGCCCAAGCAGGCGAGTCCGACGCCTTCGGCCGCCTCTACGACCAGTACAGCGACACCGTCTACCGCTACATCTACTACCGCGTCGGCGGCAAGGCGACCGCCGAGGACCTCACCAGCGAGACGTTCCTCCGCGCCCTGCGCAGGATCGGTACGTTCACCTGGCAGGGCCGCGACTTCGGCGCCTGGCTCGTCACCATCGCCCGCAACCTCGTGGCCGACCACTTCAAGTCGAGCCGCTTCCGCCTCGAGGTCACCACCGGCGAGATGCTCGACGCCAACGAGGTCGAGCGCAGCCCCGAGGACTCCGTCCTCGAGTCCCTCTCGAACGCCGCGCTCCTGGACGCGGTCCGCCGCCTCAACCCCCAGCAGCAGGAGTGCGTGACGCTGCGCTTCCTGCAAGGCCTCTCCGTGGCCGAGACCGCCCGTGTCATGGGCAAGAACGAAGGCGCGATCAAGACCCTCCAGTACCGAGCGGTCCGCACCCTCGCCCGACTCCTCCCGGACGACGCCCGCTAGCGCCGCCCGCACGGCGTCCCGCCACCGGGCGCGACGCCCAACTCACCATCCGTGACGGCCTGCTGGCCGTCACGGACTTTGCCGAGCCCTTCGCGGTCCGATCATCTTTCGTCCGTAACCCAAGTGCCGCGACGCTCGTTGTGCGGGATGCAGGCTCCCTGTGGTTGCGACCTGACCTTCCCCGAGCTCTCCGAGAGCGAAGGGAGGCGCCATGCGCTCACTCGAACGTGTGGAAGTGTTCAGGGCGTGCAACCCTCAGGACCCCCTGGGGAGTCGACCGTCATGACGAGAGGAGGTGCCGCCAGTGATCGCGAACGTATCGGCACACCGGCGGGCGAACGCCTTCGCCCAGGCCCTGGAGGAGCAGTCCGACCAGGACCCGGCGGCCGAGCAGCCCGAAGATTCCGCCGCGACCTCGGTGGCCGCCCGAGCCGACACCGCGCCCCCCGGCGCGGCCGAGCGCGACCAGATGCTCGCGCTCGCCGACGGACTCGCACGGCTGCCCGCGCCCCAGCTGGACCCCGAGGTCAAAGTGGTCCAGCGGGCCCAGCTGGTGGCCGCCATGGAAGCCATGTTCGCGGAGGGCACGGCGACGGGCGACGGCACAGGCCCTTCCGTACCGGAGCAGCGCTCCCGAAAAGGCGCCAAGGGCGCCCACCGGGCCAGCCCCCTGCGGAAACTCAAGCCCCGCACACGCCTGTCCAAAGGCATCGCCGCCGGCGGCCTCACCGTGGGCGTCGCGGCCGGAGCCTTCGGCGGCGTGGCCGCGGCGAGCGGAGACGCCCTGCCGGGCGACTCGCTCTACGGCCTCAAGCGCGGCATGGAAGACCTCAAGCTCGGCATGGCCGACAGCGACACCGACCGCGGCCAGATCTATCTCGACCAGGCCTCGACCCGGCTCAATGAGGCCCGCCGCCTGATGGAGCGCTCCCGCTCCGGCCACCTCGACCACGAATCCGTCGGCGAGGTCCGCCGCGCCCTCTCCGGCATGCGCCACGACGCCTCCGAGGGCCACCGCCTCCTCCTCGAAGCGTACGAACGCGACGGATCACTCGGCCCCATCCAGGCCCTGTCCGCCTTCTCCCAGTCCCACCGCGGCAGTTGGAGCGCCCTGCGCGAGCGGCTCCCCGTCCAGCTCGGCGACGTCGGCGAGCAGGTCAGCTCCGTCTTCGACGCCATGGAGCAGGAAGTCGAGCCGCTGCGCTCCCTCTTCCCCAGCAGCAAGCCCGACAAGGGCGGCGCCCCGGACCAGGGCCCCCGCCAGGGCTCCTCCACCGGCACCCACCGCGAGAACCCCGCGCCCCGGGACTCCGGCGAATCCGGCCGCGACCAGTCCCCCCGCAAGCCGAAGCCGTCCTCCCCCGGCCACAAGGAAAGCCAAGAAGGCCTCCTCCCCGGCGTCACCGACGGCCTCCTCGACCCGCCCTCCGAGAAGGCCCCCTCCTCCCCCTCCGACACCCACGAGGAAAAGAAGGACCCCACCACCAGGCACCCCAAGCCCGGACAGCCGGAAGTGACACTCCCACCCCTGCTCCCCGGCCTGCTCCCAGAACTGGGCATCGAGGGCGAAGACCAGAACTAACAGCCCTCACAGCAACCACCGTCCGTCGGGCACCTCTCCCCAGCCCGACGGACGGCTGCGTTTGTCGGCAACTCTTCAGCCCACCGCGGCGAAGTCTCAGCCCCTCCGGCGTTTGAGGACGAGGCGCGAAGCGCCGATAACGGGGGCCCGGGGGCGCAGCCCCCGGTTACGGGAAGGGGCGGGCTTGGGGAGCCCCCGGCAGGGCCCCACCCCTAGAAGAACACCGACCTCCGCTGCACCAACAACTTGTACAACGTGTGCTGAATCTGCTCCCGCACCTGATCCGTCAGATTGAACATCAACATCGGATCCTCAGCGGCCTCAGGCGGATACCCATCCGTAGGAATCGCCTCCCCGAACTGAATGGTCCACTTCGTGGGCAACGGCACCGCCCCCAACGGCCCCAGCCAGGGAAACGTAGGCGTCAACGGAAAGTACGGAATCCCCAACACCCGCGCCAACGTCTTCGCGTTACCGATCATCGGATAGATCTCCTCGGCCCCCACGATGGAACAGGGCACAATCGGCGACCCCGTCCGCAGCGCCGTGGAGACAAACCCACCCCGCCCGAACCGCTGCAGCTTGTACCGCTCACCAAAGGGCTTCCCGATCCCCTTGAACCCCTCGGGCATCACCCCGACGAGCTCCCCACGCTCCAGCAACGCCTCGGCGTCCTCCGCGCAGGCCAAGGTATGCCCGGCCTTGCGCGCCAGCTCATTGACGACCGGCAGCATGAACACCAGATCGGCGGCGAGCAGCCGCACATGCCGCCCATGCGGATGGTTGTCGTGCACACCGACCTGCATCATGAGGCCGTCCCACGGCAACGTCCCGGAATGATTGGCGACAATCAGCGCCCCACCGTCGGCGGGGATGTTCTCGATGCCCTTCACCTCGACGCGGAAGTACTTCTCGTACAGCGGCCGCAGCAGCGACATCAGGACCTGATCGGTGAGCTCCTCGTCGTACCCGAAGTCATCGACGTGATACTCGCCCGTCAGCCGCCGCCGCAGAAACGCGAGGCCACCCGCGATCCGCCGGTCCCAGCCGCCGCCACCCCCACCGCGCGGCTCCGGCACGGAAGCCGACTCCGCCGCCGCGCCCTGCCCCGCGCTCCGGGGCCCGGTGGGACGCGCGCCCGCGTCGACCGACCCGACGGCCCCCGCGTCCAGCGGCTCCGCGCCCGGAGCGGCACCCTCCGGCACATCCCCGTTCAACCGGCCGGGGACCGCCTTGACCTCGCGCACCTTCGCCCCGTCGCCCGGACGGCGCGGCCCGGGCCTGCGACGCCCCGGCCGCTGACCGGCCCCGCGCGACCGGTCGTCGTCGAACGGAATGACCTTGGCGTCCGCCATCGTTGACGATCTCCTCAGTTGGCGCTGTGGTGGGCACTGTTGTCGGCATCGCGTCCGCCGCCCCCGGCACCGGACTTCGTGCCGCCCCCCGCGAACGGCAGCGCCGCGATCCTGTCGACGGCCCCGGCGAGCGCCGCCGGGGGCAGCAGGCCGGGACCCCGGCTGCGTACGAAGTCCGCGAAGGCCTCCGCGGTCGTGTACTTGGGCCTGAACCCCAGTGTCTCGCGCATCTGCCGGGTGGCCACCACCCGGCCGTGGGTGAGCAGCCGGATCTGCTCCGGTGAGAAGTCCGTGGCACCGAGCGTACGCAGGGCCGCGCCCACCCATGTCACCGCCGGCAGCAGCACCGGCAGCGTCGGCCGCCCCAGGCGGCGGGCGCACTGCGAGAGCAGCAGCAGCCCCTCCCCGGCGATGTTGAACGTGCCGCTGTTCAGCGTGCCGCGCCGCGGGTCGTGCGAGGCGAGGCGCAGCACCTCGACGGCGTCGTCCTCGTGCACGAACTGCAGCCGCGGGTCATAGCCGAAGACCGTCGGCAGCACCGGCAGCGAGAAGTACTCCGCGAGCGGCGAGTCCGCGGCCGGCCCGAGGATGTTGGCGAACCTCAGCACACACACCGCGACGTCCGGCCGCCGCCGCGCGAAACCGCGCACATACCCCTCGACCTCGACGGTGTCCTTGGCGAAACCGCCGCTGGGCAGCGACTTCGGCGGTGTGGTCTCCGTGAACACCGCCGGGTCGCGGGGCGCCGAACCGTACACATTGGTGCTGGACTTCACCACGAGGCGCTTCACCGCCGGCGACTTCTGGCAGGCGCCGAGCAGCTGCATCGTGCCGATGACGTTGGTCTCCTTGACCGAGCCCCGGCTGCCGCCCGCGAGCGCGGTGCCGGTCACGTCCATGTGGACGACCGTGTCGACGCGGTGCTCGGCGAGGACCTTGGTGATGGTGGGCTGCCGGATGTCGGCCTGGACGAAGTCCGCGCCGCCGAGATGGTGCTCGGGCGGGACGGCGTCGACGGCGACCACCCGGTCGACCTCCGGATCGCGCTGGACACGCCGGACGAACCTGCCGCCCAGTTGCCGGGCCACCCCGGTCACGAGCACGACCTTGCCCAAGATCAGCGCCGCCTTTCCCCAGCCCGCGAGGCGCGAGCATGCTCCCGCCCCGCGGCACGTCTGAGCATTACGTCCGTGGGCCCACGCTAGCGGGTGGATGTTGCGCTGTGATGACCGCGGGACGTACGAAGTGACGACGGACACACTCCGCCGCAAAGATCAAGCCGTTCGCCCGGCTTTGAACTGTTGAATCCCCTATGAACGACAAGACCCGACCCGCCCCTGAAAGTTCTGGCCTGAACTCATGGGCCTCGACGTACGGGCTCGACATACGGGCTCGACCGCGCGGGCCCGAACCCACGGGTTCGAGAAGCCGGGCCCGAACGTACTGAGGCCCTCCCGTCGGACGACGGGAGGGCCTCAGTACGTTCACTTGCGTTCGCTGACGTCAGCGGTCGCTTACTTCTTGTTGCGACGCTGAACGCGCGTGCGCTTCAGCAGCTTGCGGTGCTTCTTCTTCGCCATCCGCTTGCGCCGCTTCTTGATAACAGAGCCCACGACTACCCTCGCTCACTTCTCGGAACATCCCCACATCGCGGGGACATCGGTGCGGGGCGTCTGGGCCCACACGACCTACGTCGGCCTAGCCTACCCGCCCTGGCGCCGAGCCTGTAATCGAGGGACATCGATCAGGCTGTCTCCACCCCCACGTAAGAGTCGCGAAGGTACTCGTGAACCGCGTTCTCCGGGACTCGGAAGGACCTTCCGACCCGAATTGCGGGCAGATGACCACTGTGCACCAGCCGGTACACGGTCATCTTCGAGACTCGCATCACCGCGGCGACCTCCGCCACGGTCAAAAACGCAACCTCGCTGAGAGGCCTCTGGTCAGCAGCCATGACACACCTGAACCTTCCGCACATGACGCGCACCGGCTTCCCCTTCCGGTGACTCTTCGTCGCTGTGCGCTCACTCCCCAGAGTAGGGGCGGGTGATGCGAGTGGGGAAGAGGAGCTGCCATCGGCCGTTTACTGTGACAGACACGCTCGATTGAGTACATAGCGAGTAAGCGGTCGGTAGTAATCAGACCGCACAGCGTCATCAAGCGGAACGACGACGGACACCCGCCCCTCCGCCTCTCCGACGAACAGCGCCGGATCGTCCGTATCCGCCAGACCGATCGCCTCAAACCCCAGCTGACCTGCCCCGCAGACCCAGCCGTGGTCCCCGATGACCAGCTCGGGCAGCGGCCCGCCGGACTCGGCCTGGGCCGCCAGGGCCCGCCGAACCGGGAGTGGAGAATGGCTGTGTGCGCCGGTCTCACTCCCGGTGGGACGCACGCCGGGTTCGCGCACCAGCGCGACGCCTTGTACGTAGTCAAGGTTGTACGTGCGTAGGCCGAACCGGGTCGTTATGTCGACACGACAACCCTGCGCGGGGGTGAGAATCGTGCATCCCGCCGCCGACAAGGCCTCGGCCAACGCGGCGTAGAAGCCAAGGAGCCGATGCGGGTGTCCAGTCCCGAGCAGCACGGGAACCCGGCGCCCGGCCGCCTCCCGCAGCCGCTCGGCGAACGCGTCCAGGGCCGCCAACGTCCGCTCCGGGTCGATGACATCGGCCCCCGTGGTGTGCCGGGGGTCGTCCGACACCCCGCACTTGTCCGCCATCAGCCGCAGCAAGTCTCCCGCGCCCCAACTCCATTCGGGGTCGAGCCCGAGAAGTATCCGCGGATCCCGCGCCGCGAAGAGCCGGTAGCTCCGCAGGCTCTCCTCCCGCGACGTGGCCACGGGCCCGGCGAGCCGGGCCGCCAGCAGATGCGCGCGCAACGCTCCGGTGCTCAACACGCCCCGATGTTGCCGCACATACCCCCACGGAACCCCGAAAACCCAGAAAACACCCCACAGTCGGGCTAACCCCACCCACTTCCCCCACCACCTCACCAACCTCATGGCTCACGGCTCATGGCTCACGGCTCACGGCTGGCAGCCAACAGCTCACGGTCCAAGGCTCACGGCCCGCAGCCAACAGCTCATGGCCCAGGGGCGACGGGCCACGTGCCAGACCTCAACTGCCGCAGCCCGCACGTCCCAGCCCGCCCCGGCGAAGTCTTCAGCCCGTCCGGCGTTTGAGGACGAGGCGCGAAGCGCCGATCAGCGGATCCCCGTCCCACCCGAAGGCGAGTCCCACCCTTGGGGTCCAGGGGCAAAGCCCCGGTCTCGGGAAGGGGCGGGATTGGGGAACACCCCTAAGCCAACAACCCCCGCAACGGAAACACAGCCCGCCGAGCAGCCAACACAGCCTGATCCACCCGATCCGCGGGGTCGTACCCTTCGTCCCACCCCCGCCACCCCACAGGCCACCGCCCATCAGTCATCCGCCCGGGCCCAAGCATCCGCGTACGAGCAAACACCTCCCGCCGCCACCCCTCAGGCACCTCAGCCGAAGGCTCGATCTCCCGCCCAGCCGCGACAGCGACCAGATGCGTCCAGGACCTCGGCACCACATCCACCACGGCGTAACCACCTCCACCCAGCGCAACCCACCGCCCGTCCGCGTAGGAATGCGCCAACTCATGACAGGCGACCTGCACAGCCCGCTGCGCGTCCAACGAGACGGCCAAATGCGCCAACGGATCCTCGAAGTGCGTATCCGCCCCGTGCTGAGTGACCAGCACCTGCGGCCGAAACTCAGCCAACAGCTCAGGCACCACGGCGTGAAACGCCCGCACCCACCCCTCATCACCCGTCCCCGCGGGCAGCCCCACGTTCACCGCGCTCCCCGCCGCCGACTCCGCCCCCGTCTCCTCGGGCCACCCGGTCCCCGGAAACAACGTCCGAGGATGCTCGTGCAGCGAGATCGTCAGAACCCTCGGGTCGTCCCAGAACGTGGCCTGCACCCCGTCCCCGTGGTGCACGTCCACATCCACATACGCGACGCGCTCGGCCCCCAGCTCCAACAGCCGCGCGATGGCCAACGACGCGTCGTTGTACACACAGAACCCCGCTGCGCTCCCCGGCATGGCATGGTGCAGCCCACCTGCGAAGTTCACCGCGTGCAGCGCGTCCCCCTGCCACACCGCCTCGGCGGCACCGACCGACTGCCCGGCGATCAGCGCCGACACCTCATGCATGCCGGCGAAGGCGGGGTCGTCCTCGGTCCCCAGCCCATACGCCCCGCGCGCCGACGCGGGGTCCGCGGAGGCCGCCTTCACCGCGTCGATGTAGTCCTCGCGGTGCACGAGCCCCAGCGTCGACTCCCCGGCACGCTTCGCCGCGACCACGTCCAGGTCGCGGTCGAGACCGAAGGCGTTGATCAGGCTTCTCGTCAGCGCGAGCCGGACCGGGTCCATGGGGTGCTCTGGACCGAAGTCATAGCCCGTTACTGCCTCGTCCCACATCAGTTGTGCGCGGCCGCTCATGACCGTCACCGTATCGGTCCGGTCCGGGAGCGAACGACCGGGCCGACCAGAAGATCACAAGCACCAACACCATGGGAACGACCATCGCCCCGCGGTAGTTCCACGCGTCCCCGAGCCCGCCCACCAACGGCGAACCGATCAGGAACCCCACGTAGTTGAAGACGTTCAGCCGCGCCACCGCCGTGTCCGACGCCCTCGGGAACAGCCGCCCCGCCGCAGCGAACGTCTGCGGCACGATCACACACAGCCCGATCCCCAGCAGCGTGAAGCCCAAGATCCCCGTCCAGGCCCCCGGCGCCACCGCCACCACACCGAACCCCGCCGCCCCGACCACCGCGCCCCACCGCACCACGGCGACGGCCCCGAACCGCCTCACCCCCAGGTCCCCGACTCCCCGCCCCACCAGGTTCATCACCATGTAGACGTTGTACGGCACCGTCGCCAGCTGCTCCGAACTCCCGAGCACGTCCTGCAGATACTTCGCGCTCCAGTTGGAGACGGTCGAGTCCCCGATGTACGCACACGTCATCACAAGACACAGCGGCCACAGAACCTTGAGCCCCACGCCCCCGCCAGCACCCCCTGAGCCCCCGTCGGCCTCCACACCCCCGCCGCTCTCCCCACCACCACCCGCGTCGACGTACCACCGACTCCCCGCCAACACGGCCGGCAACAGCACGATGACCACCGGCAGATACGACACCAGCAACGACAGATCCCAGTGCGCCCCCACCCACGCCAGCGAGGCCCCCACGATCCCGCCCAGGCTGTACGCCGCGTGGAACCCGAGCATGATGCTGCGCCCGTACGCCCGCTGCAGGCTCACCCCCAGCATGTTCATGGACGCGTCCAGCGCCCCGACGGCCAGCCCGAACGCCCCGAGCGCGACGGCGACTTGCCACACCGAGTCGCCCGCACCCGCCCCGAGCAGGGAGAGCAGCACCACGGGCTGCGACCACCGCAGCACCCGACTGGGCGGCACCCGCCGCACCAGCCGCTCGGTGCACACGCTCCCGACCCCCGCCAGGATCGGCACGGCCGCCAGGAACACGGGCAGCAGTCCGTCGGATATCCCGTACTGGTCCTGCAGCGCGGGTATCCGTGTCACCAGCAGCGCGAACGTGACACCCTGCACCAGGAAGCCGAACGCAAGGGAGGCCCTGCCACGCCGCAGCGTTTCCGTCATGACCGCGAAGCGTAGATCCCCGCTCTACCCGTGGGTAGATAGATCACCTCACGACTTTCCCCAGCCGCTCGCGTAGAGCCTCCCGTCCCGACTGCTCCCTCAGCGCACGCTCACGCAAGCAGTTCGGGCAGCGCACGCAGTTCGCTGAAGAGCCGAGTGGCATCACGAAGCCGCTCCGCCGGGGTCATGGCGGTGAAGCCGCAGACATCCATCCCGGCCGCGAGCGCCGCCTGCACCCCGAGCGGGCTGTCCTCCACCACGACGCACTTGTCGGGAGCGACGCCCATCCGCTCCGCCGCGTGCAGAAAGAGATCCGGGGCCGGCTTCCCACGTCCCACGTCCTGCGAGCTGAAGATCCGCCCGTCGTCGAACCATTTGTCGAGCCCGGTCTTCCGGTGCCCGACCCGAATCCGCTCATGGCTGCCGGAGGACGCGAGACAGAAGGGGACGCCCTCAGCGGTCAGCTTCTCCAACACCTCCACGGCCCCGGCCATGGGCTCGAGCTCCCGCTTGAAGGCAGCGAAGACCCGCTCGTGAAAGACCTCGTCGAAGTCGTCCGGCAACCGCTGCCCCGACCGTTCCAGGACCAGGTCGTGGATGCGGTGCATGGCACCACCCATGTAATCCCGCAGGGATTCCTCGTACGAGGTGGGGTGCCCGAGTTCCGTCAGGTACGCGGCGAGGATCGTGTTGGAGATCGGCTCGCTGTCGACCAGGACACCGTCATTGTCAAAGATGATCAATTCGTATCGCATGCCTAGACCCTAAACGCAGAAAACCCCCGCACCATGAGGTGCGGGGGTTTCCCTTAAATTTAGTTCGGCGGCGTCCTACTCTCCCACAGGGTCCCCCCTGCAGTACCATCGGCGCTGTAAGGCTTAGCTTCCGGGTTCGGAATGTAACCGGGCGTTTCCCTCACGCTATGACCACCGAAACACTATGAAACTCTCAACCGCACCACACCGTGACCATGGCATGGGGTTGTTCGTGGTTTCAGAACCAACACAGTGGACGCGAGCAACTGAGGACAAGCCCTCGGCCTATTAGTACCAGTCAACTCCACCCCTTACAGGGCTTCCATATCT